>NZ_JBQEPR010000004.1:185769-451563 GCF_052045895.1 Ralstonia sp. 22111
ATTGCGCGAGACCTCTATCGTGAATTTTCCGCCTGTACTGAATTTGTCAAAGGTCGGCGAATATCCTGCCGGGGCCAAGGCCGGCGGTGGATTCGTTTGGGACGCCGTCCTTGAATATCGGGTGTGGTGTCATCCGGAACGTGGTGCGCCAGACGAGGCGGATGGGTCGGATTACTACTACGCTTTCGGTAGTTATGAAGACGCGGAAGCGTTTTTTCGCACAAGCGTCGGCGCGGAAGAGCCGCTGGCCCTCGTTCTGCAACGAGAATATATCGACGAGCCCGAACCTGGAAAGTACGTACATGTTCGTGAGGAGCGCATCACCGAGTGGCCGGTCGCCTTTCTACGGAGACCGAAGCGTGACCCACACACTATTCCTGCTTTCCTTGCGGAGGATGCCCCTGCGAACCGCCTCGATATCATTCGCGGCCTTGCCCCGAGAAGCGGCCGTACTGGATAGCCTCTGGGTGCTGGAGCTGTAACCATCCGCGCTAGTCGAACTGCCTCATAGTCGGCGCGAATGGTTGTTTCGTAGAAGTTTGACTGGCCACTACCGGCCACAACCGGCCATTGATGATTGGTCGCGATAGCGGACGTCCCAGGCGATTTCCCGGCGTCCATCTAATAACTGTTAGCACTCAGTTTCCATTAGAAAAATGGCTCGCTTGCTATTCAAATTGAATTGCGGCACGATGCCCGCCAGATAGAAATTTCCCCACTTCAAAATTCTTCTGCGCCCCAAAGTGATGCCATCGAATCCGAGCGCTTGTCCTCATTGCGGTGAATCTATTCATTACTTTCGCCGCCTCCTCATGCCTGCTCGCATTTGCTGCCCCGCATGCGGCGGCCTATGTTTCGTGAAAATTCCGAGAAGATTTTTAATTGGCGTCACGACACTTTTGATTGCTATTGTTATATTGCTCGCATGGGCCGCGCGCTACAATCATATGGTTTTATTTTCAGCGCTATTTGTTTTATTTTTTTCTGTATGCTTTATTAGTCAGTCCACCGGGAAGCTAATCCCTCGGAAAGCCGTAACTATTTCCACAACGACTCAGGGATTTCGCGGCGCGTGGAGCCTGGGCTTCAAAATAGCCGTAACAATTTTAGTCATCCTCACTGGATTGCTTATCTTCAGTGCAAGATAATGCGCAAAATAGCTCGACGGCAAAATCTGCCCAACAATCCACTTAGGCGAACCTGCCGAACACCCACCTCAGCTTCCTCCGCCGCTTGGGTGTGGCAGTCCACTTACCTAGTTTCTGACTGTCCGCTTTCCATTGCGGCTAGTGCCGCTGCGAGTCGACAGCAACCGGTGGATAGCGAAACCTCCATCGTCCGTTTCCGGCCAGTAGCGGACGCTCGGCGCCCCGATATGAGTCATGGGAGGTGAACGTGACCAACCCAAAAAGGCGCCAGGTAGCGAAGCGCCAGGCCCACAACCACGGCAATGGAATAGCCGAGCGCACCTGCCTGAAGATGTACTGCGACAAGAACGCAGCCAAGCATCGAGAAGAAAATCTGCCAAAGCCGTGGGAATCGAAACAACTTTGGCTCAATTTCTGGCGCGCCGATTGCACCCAGAAAGAATCCGGCGGAGCCGAGAAAGAGCACGTTTCGAAGGGCGTATCCGTACACCAGCCCCCCAAACAGAATGAAGATATTTGCGAACCCAAACGTCAACAACGAGACGAGTATCGCGAAGTGCTTCCAGCCTGCCATATCACCTAAGGCTCCATGTTTGAGTACTGCACCCCACTTCGCAAGTGTGGCATCCGCCACGGTCCGATGCTACGGTGAAGCCGATCGCGCGCGTCTCGGCCGCACTCTCCCACACAGCGCTGCATTGAGGCTTCAGGAGGAGGTCTAGTGTCAACTCACGTTTTGGCTTCCGCCATCAAGTGGCTCGTTTGGGTCGTGGGCATGGCTTTGGTGATGGGCTGGGTATCTCGCAGCCGCTCCCGTGCGCGCCCGCCATATCAAGCAGGCGTTCTCGTTCAACCAACTTCAATCCTTATTATCGGGGTTGTGTCTGCCGTCTTCTTTTTTGGCCTTGCGGTCGTCTCCATTACAGTAGGAAAGAACAGCACAAGCACTCTCGGAACGACGCTGCTCTTTTGCGCATTTGCCATCGCTTCGATGCCCTTGATTTTGGGCTTCTACTTGAGCCGCCACCGTGTTTCCCACTCCGGCATGGACTACGGGGAAATGTTCGGGGCGCGCCGCACCTTTGCTTGGTCTGAAGTGAGGACCGTGCGCTACTCGCGAGACATGGGGTGGTTCAAACTTGAGCTCGGCTCCGGATATGTCGCGCGCATTTCGACCATGTTGATGGGCCTGCCCGAGTTTGCCCGCCTGGTGCTCGTACACGTCCCGCGCGAAAGGTGCTCAGATGAAGCATATGCGCTTCTTCAAGGCGCGCGTGGCGGCAAGCTCCCGAACCTAATCGGCGGCGGGGGGCGGCGTGCTTAGGCTTAAGCGGTCAATCGAAACGGACACCTTAGCTTCCAGCGGACCCGCGGAGCACTCACCTTGATTTCCCTCCTCAAACTCTTACGCGCAGCAATCCACTGAGCTAGCGTGTTAGGACTCTCAAGTGCAGCCACTCGCGACCAATTTCATTATCTGGCAGCTTCTGCGACCAAAGATTTCTTGTGCGCTGAGCGTGCTCCCAATCGGCCTCATGTTTTCAGCATTCATCCCGCTTCTTCTATTGGTCGAACCACTGGAGCGGGCCATGGGGATACCGCACGGTGCTCCCATAAAGGAACAGGCTAATGGTTGGCTTTGGGTAACGCTGTTCCTGGCGACGATGGTGGTACTCATGTTGGCTGGAGCCACGCTTGGCTGGTTAGCAAATGCACTTATCGCACGAGTCGTCTTTCGCTGGCCCGCGAAGATGGTACGCGACGCGTTTCTTCATTCTCAGGTTCCCAACACATGGTATCGGGAAGCCGAGGCAAAGGCGGAGGCGAACGCCGTTACATCGAGACGAATGGACGCATGGGCCACTACAAGACAGAAAGGGAAGTGGCACTTCGTAGTGGTTCGCGGCTTATTGGGCTGGGGCTCACCAATGTTCTTCGGAATGTCAGTTGTTCCGGTGTTTCTCCATCGGGTGCAACCGTCGCTTGGCTACTTCGTATCGCAGCTTCTAATTTGGGCGACAGGGGGTGCCTTGTTCGGTTTTGTCATTTGGCATTTCTCCGAACGGCAGTTTCAAAAGCACCACCGTGAAACAGAGGCCTAATGTCCGGCTGTTTTAACAGTGGCAACCTCGGTTCAAAGGTCGAGCGGTCAACGCCCGCTTTCGGCCAGAAGCGGACGTCCCGGAATCCCACATGGCATGGAGGTATGTTGAACAAAATCATACGCGTCGCAAGCACGTTGGTTCTAACCGTCGTGTTAGCGGCATGCGATAACGCCAGCTCACCATTGAGATGGATAGAAGATGTACGCCTGCCCGACGGTCGGATTGTCACGTTGACCCGCTATCAGGAATTCAAGGGGCCGCACGAGTGGGGCAATACCCCGACCGTGAGCGACTACTGGTTCGAGTTCAAGCATCCAGACACGGGGCAGGTTGTCCGCTGGCAAAGCGACCGGGATTTAGATCCGCTGGCTTTGTTCATGGATGCAAAGGTACCCATGCTTTTGGTTAGGCCAAATTTTGACGGTGTGGAGCGCCGACATTGCCCTAACCCTCCCTATCTATTGTTTCGTTTTGTTGGTGTCTGGGAGCAGGTCCCATTGGAACGAATCCCTGTTAGGCGCTTGCGAGCTAATTTGACGTTTGGGCTCAGTGGTGAAAGAAAACTTATCGAGTCATCTAATTTTCACCTTACTGCCGAGCAGACCAGCAATACAACATTCCAAAATGTTCCCTTCATCATCAACTTTTCATTGATGAAAGAACAGACTTTCGGAATTCAGAATTGCGGACGGAATCCCGACCGGCTGTTGGAACAGCACCGATGAGGGCGGCTCCGATCGGCCGACGGGAGCCAATCGTCCGCTCCCGGCCAAAAGCCGCCATTCCCCGATGCTTTGTAATCTGTCTTCCTATGCACCCTGTTATCTCTGCTGCCTTGGATGCAATCTGCTTGGAGCGCGACGACCAAAAGTATTCGGCCTCCTTCGATGCCGTGGCCGCCGTAGTCAGAGAGTTTGGTGAGCGGGATTTAGCCAATATCCTCTTCTCCGAAATTCCGAGAACAGTGCCGTTCGAGCTTGTTGCCGAACTGTTCAACCTGCTTGCATGGAGCACAAACGACAATGGTGCCGGCGTGACCAGGACTATTGAGGCTTGGCTGCGCGAGGGCCTGGACAATAGAAAGTTGCTAATTGCACTCCACCTTGAGGTCTTCCCCTTCATTGACGACGAAGAGATGGACCGGGTACTTTCCCATCTCGCGGAGAAAAACGTCCGCGTGGCAGCCCGTTGCAAAGAACTTATACGGTCTCGTCGGCGCCCCTTTGAATCACAGTGATCAATGATTGAAAGTAAATCACGCTCCGGAAGCGTGGCAGTTGGCGTGCTGAAGGCGCTTCACGTTCTGAACGCTGAAGGTAAACCGGCAACGCTCGACGCCAGTCTGTAACTGGCTCGCGACATCTGAAGATTTCTACTACGACGACTGGCTGATCGTCGGCGGACGTACCGCGACGGAATACATCGCTGACATTCTCGAAGATCTGCACGAGCTTGGCGTCGTTTGGGCGGTCGAGCGCAGTACGGGGGCTGATTCGCAGACGAGCCTGGGGTGGAGTCCACGTCTTCCTCCATCAGCCTAAGCAACGCCGCAAAGATCGCTAAGCTTCTGTCATCTATGCACAAACTATCCGTACAAGAAGGCAACGATTGGGTCGAGCACTCGCACCCGGCCGTTTTTTGTCGGCAATCGATTGAAGGTAACGTTGTGCGGCTGGCTGTAGGCGTGCCCGCAGGAGACAGCGAGGTCTTGCGGCGATTGCTGGCCTGCATGAAGCCGCCCTTGTACCTGCTCTATGTTTTGCATACCCCCAGAGGTGAGGGGGATCCCGGCAGATATCAAAGCCCGGCCTTGGGCGAGCACGAGGTATTGAGCTTCTTGGCGGAGTTCGCCGGCCTGCTCGGGTCAGACGCCCGCCACGATGTCTGGGTCCATTCTCCGGAAGGGAGCGCGACGTTAGTCTGGGAACGGCACAATGTCATTTACGCGTACGGACCAATTGGAAGCTTTGAATCTGCCTTGATCCAACTTGGTTTTGGGACAGGAAAAATCGGCGTCGATTTTCCCCATCAACATCACTACCGAGCAGAGTATGACGAGGCGGCGAGGGCTGTGCTAACACGCTTCAATTGGTCGTATTCCGCCCTTCGGCCAGAGGACGAACAATAAATAGCAAGTGGCCGGATGCTCCTGCGTCCAATATCGGCCAGTCGCGGCCGGCCCCCACGACCGACATCGCCGCCCACGCGCCCAGCGTTGCGAGCCCCAAGCTCAATCCCTAAACCCCCGCCTCAATCAAATCCGAAATCTGCACCGACGCCCGCGCAAAGTCAGTCAGCGCGCGGGCGCGCTTGTGCCGATAGCTGCCGGCGGAGATGACGACGGGCTCTTTGGTTTCGTCATCCTGCAGGACGATGAGCATGCCGGTGTAGCGGTCTGCCTGGTAGATGTGTTTGTTAAGCAGTTGCAGCGCGCGCTCGACGTCGGCGGGGTAGAGGCTGGCGAGGTCGGCGGGTGTGCGGGCGGCGGCGGGCGCGTCGTCGATGCACGGTTGTGCCGTGAACTGGCCGGTCTTGCGGATGGCCGACAGGACGATGGACGTGACCCACTTGCGGAAGCGGTGCGGGACGGTGCCGGGCTTCACTGCGTCGCGGCAACGCAGGACTAAAGTGTACATGCCGGATTCGCTGATGACGTTGGCCTGATCGTTTCCCCGGGATAAGCCCTGAATTGAAGTTAGGGCTTTCTCGTCGGCATCGAGAGAAAGAAGCGCCTTGGTCGGATTCGTGAGGTGCAAGGCGCGGCACACGTCGGCTGCGACAAACCACGGCTCGTCGTCACGCATGACAACGCGGACCGCATGGGATTCGAAATTGAAGGTGTTGGGGGTAGGGGCGAGCGCGGACGCGCCAACAGACGTACCAGTCATGGCATGACTCCGAAGTAGCGGTGTGCGAACCGCCAACCCGACGCCAATCGGGTGGGCGGAACTGTGCAGGTTGGCGTACCGGTACTTCGGAACCGGCAGGGCCGAAGCCCTCCCGCACAGCCCGCCCGAGGGAGAACCATGCTGCGCAAACAAAAAGCCGCGACCAATGTGCAGGCGCGGCTCGTATGCGCCGAAGTATACCGGGACGCCAATCCCGTGTGCCGGTGTTTCCGGCGACCGGCCGAGTATACGGCGGGCGGGGGGAGGGTGCAATGCTGTGTGACAGTGGTACGCAAATGCGGCTGCCTGCGGCCATGGCTCCCCATGCATCGCCGAAATTCCGCGACCGGATAGAGAAAACGGCTCAATGGCGTTGGAGGTTGCCCGGGCTATGTTCAACAACGTAGACGCCGGGGTGCCAGATGAACAGCGAGCAAACGATATGGATTCCGCGGCGGCTCTCCGCGATATGCGTTGTGGCTGCCGCCATGCTCACGTCTTCGTGCATGGAGCCTTGGTATCAGGCGCGGTCCGACCAATGCAGAAAGTTCTGCCTTGACAGGGGGATGTTCGGCACCCTGAAGCAAAGACCGGGGCCAATGTCATCGAAGCCGAGTGCGGTTCAATACGACTGCTTCTGCTATTAACGGAGGCGCCAGATGAGCCCCAAGCAGGAACACTACGTGGCGATGGCCGCTTTACTCCTGGCAATGGGGGCGTGTGGTCTTCTCGGCTACGTTACGCAGTCTCGATTTTTATACTGCCCGCGCTCGCCGCTGCATTGGTCTATGCACTTTGGAACCTCGCATTCTCTTGCCGGAAATGCGGTACTCCGTATCTCTACGTGGTCAAGGGGCTGGTCATCGTCCCGGCGGGCTTTCCCAAACAATGCAGGAAATGCGGGTGGCCCACTAATCAAAGGTATGGCAATAAGGATTAGCTCTCCGGCTTGATGTGGAGGTCCGTTCTATGCGATCGCTCTCGATGGTGCTTCTTGTCACATTGGCGTCTGGATTCGCCTTCGCGGCCGGCCCCTCGGTGACGACTGCGGAAGCCCTCCTTGTGCGCATCGGAAATGAGGGCGGCCATGCGGTGCTCAGGGATTTATGGGAGCACGAGCCGGATTTTGAGCGTGTGTTGGCTGGTGTCGAGTCTGGCGACGCCACTTGGTTAGGGGTGGCATCCGCACTTCGGCCATTTTCGGATGCTGGTGGCTCGTTGTCGCTGGACTACGCGGTGGCCCGTGCGCTCCCACGTGCACCGGAGCGGGTCTTAGGTTTGGTCGGGCGCGGATTCGCTTTGCAACGCATCTGCACGTCGCCCTTTATTGAGCCGGCGCCAGGGGTCGCTGAAGCCTATGAGCAGAAGACATTACTCGCGCTTTCTAAGGTCAAATCGCCGGCGCTCGCCCCAATAGCGGCCCAGTGTGCTGAACGGGTATATTTGCCAGTTCAGTAACGGCCCATCGACCCGCCTCGCGACCGATCACCATGGCACATTTGTCCCGCTCTAGAGTCACCCTACGCATCGTCGGGGACGACCTTGACCCGGAAGAGATCAGCCGCCAGCTTGGCTGTAAGCCCACAACTGCTCAGCGCAAAGGCGAGGCAATTGTCCATCGCGAAACTGGCCACACGCGTATCGCTTTGTTTGGTCAGTGGCGCCTCGAGGCAGCGCCGCGGGAGCCCGAAGACATTGACGGGCAGATCTCGGAAATTCTCGGGCAGCTCTCCTATGACCCGGAGATCTGGCGCAGTATTGGTCAGCGCTACAAGGTCGACTTGTTCTGTGGCTTGTTCATGAAGACCGGTAACGAGGGGTTGTCGCTGTCACCTAGCTCTCTGCATGCCCTAGGGGTGCGGCAAATCGAAATTGGATTCGACGTTTACGGTCCAGACGGCGAGGTGCCGCGTAGCGACGCGGATGTGTAGCGCATAACGATGATTGCGATCGGTCAGCATCGGCCATTCGACGAAGGTTGACGGCATCCACGTCAGCAGGCTGACATCGAACGGATTCATTGCGGCGGGAGGCCGGCAGATGCAAATTCTCGAAGCAGTCCAGAGCGCCTGGGGTTGGACCGGCATCGAGCCAGTGGAACTGGTAGATGAGAACGACTTCGGCAATCTCATAATCAAGGACGTGCACGAGCAGTACTGGCGACTCTGCCCGGAAGACTGCTATTGCGAGGTCGTCGCGGCAGATCAACCAGCGTTTGAGGCGCTGGCGGCCGATAGTGAGTTTTCGGTGGACTGGCAGATGAGTGTTTTGGTGGATCAAGCAACGCAACGGCTTGGTGCACTTTCAGCAGGGCGGAAGTTCTGTCTCAAGATCCCCGGAGTGCTCGGCGGCGAGTATGGCGGCGATAACCTCGGAACAATCTCGATGGAGGAGTTGATACGCTTCTCTGGCGACATAGCTCGGCAGATTGCGGACCTCCCTGAGGGGACGCCGATTAAGCTTTCGGTTGCTGACGGATTGCGCTCGTAGGCGTTATTGCAAACCACCGCCGTGTCAGGCACGCCAATAGCCCAGCGGCATCGCAGTATCCGACGAAATCCTGGTAAGACACCATGTGGCAACCAATTGAAGAAGCAGGGCTGTGGACTCGGCTTCAGGCTGACATTCTGAGGCTGTCGCCAGCCGCGCGATCGCTGGTCCCAATGTTGTCTCGGCCTCTGGCTGCTTTGTATTGCGAGAGAACGAAGGGAAACGCCGAGCGCCTATTCGTGATCGTTCGGGTAAATGAGAAGGCCCTGGTATATGACGACGTGGAAGAGGAATATGCAATCGCACATGTTCCTGAAGGTGGGCTTCTGCGCAATTGGGAACTTCACGGTTCTCTCGAGGCGGCGCTCCTTGCGCTCTTTGCTAAACCGTAAGTGTTGCCGTCAACACCTACGCCTGTCTTCACAGTGATGGTCGAGGTCGAGAATGATCGAGAACAGGACAAGGCCACTGAATCGGGCACTGCTACTGCAAGAACTAGACTTCGTGATGGCCAAGCTGGCTGCGGCTGGGGTCGCCGAGGTTCAGCTTAGCTTCGGATGGGATTGCAATCTTGACATCGACGACATGTGGCAAGAGCAGTCCGTAAGGGTGGATGCGCTTCTTGAGAGCGTCATCCAAGCAGAACAGTCCGGAATTGTCGAAGTCGGGCGGGGCGACATCTTCGTCAAATCTCACGACTTTGAACTTACGTTGTGCCATGAAGCAGACGCCCATGTTGGAGGCACGAGCGACCTAGTGCGTGAAACGATTGTCCGATGGCGCCAGCTGGGCTACGAGCCCTATGAGGTCGCCGAGGGCTGATCCATTACACGGTGGGTGGGGAGGCGAATGACCCTCAGTTGAGCTGAGGGTCATTCGCATTTGCGATAGGGAGTTCCGTGGCTTTGTTGTTGTGGCTATGAATGGTGTCGCGGCGGGGTGGTCGCCAAACGACAGCGAAAAGGAGTGACGCGTCATGGAGCAGAATGCTGCCGCCCTCGAGCTAGAGCTATACAGAAGAGTAGATGAGGTTCTGTACTATGTTTGGGACCCAATTGGAGTCTCATGGTGTCCCGCCGCCCGTGATGAATACCAGAGGTATCTGCCAAAGGTGTTTGCCCTGTTGCAGGAGGACGTAGGGGCGCCGCCCGTCGCTGCATACCTGGACGAGGTGGCGACGACGAGAATGGGCCTGGAAGCGAGGCCAGAGCATTCCATGCGTGTCGCCCAATTGCTGCTCGAATGGAAGACTGAGATCTACAGCGGACAATAGTAATGCCGTGGCGGACCGCTCGTGCAGCCAGCGGAAGGCCATCGGTTACGCTTGGGTAAGAACATCTTGGAAACTATCCACCTCCATCCCTATGACCTTCGCCTTTGAATGCGCCACGTGCGGAAACACTCACGAAGGCATGCCCAGTTTTGTCGCGGCTGCTCCGGTGAGTTACTACGAAATTCCAGCAGCCGAGAGAGAAGCGCGTTGCGACATGGGGAGCGACGACTGCGTGATCGATGGAGAGTATTTCTTCATTCGCGGCTGCATCGAGATCCCGGTTCATGGTCACCCCGAGCCGTTCTCGTGGGGCGTTTGGGTGTCGCTCAGCCGAACCAGCTTCATTGAGTGGCTGAAGTACTTTGAGGAGCCGTCCCGCTCGCATGTTGGGCCGTTCTTTGGCTGGCTCAATGCAGCCTTGAAGCCATATGCCGACACCATAAACCTGAAGACGCGGGTTCACTTGCGCGACGATGGTATTCGGCCTTACATCGAGCTCGAGCCAACCGACCATCCGTTGGCCGTTGAGCAAAGAACCGGCATTTCCGTTGAACGGGTGGCAGAGATCTATGCCCTTATGGTTCACGGTGTGCTGTCAGGAACAAGCAAACAATGAAACGCTTGCGGTGGCTCTTCATCTACGCCCTTGGGAGTGTGGCCTCCACCAGCGCGCACGGCCTGACACCAGCTGCTGCGCTTTCGCACGTTTCGGACGTGGGTGCCAACCAGGCCGTATTGGACTACTACGAAACCCCGCAGTGGGACCACGTTGTTCGAGGTATCGCCTCGGGTGACAGCGATTGGCTGAATGTATATACGGCTTTGCGGCAGGCGGCAGATGCGGGAGCCGGCGAGGACCTTGGGGACGCGATCTACGCGGCAGTTCCCAAACGGCCCTTCAATGTTTTGCCTCTGCTAGCGGAAAGCACTGGTAGAACCGCAAGGCAGCTTTGCACCTTCACTTTCGAGTCCAAGCTGCCTGAAGGCGGGATCGGTGCATACCTTGACCGCCTCGATCGCGCCCTCGCTCAAGCGTCGACCGGAGAGCAGCGAAGAATGGCGGCAGCCTGCCGCGAGGGAATTAAGGCCACTAGGCGGCAGTTTGAGGGGCGGTAGGCTGCCGACGCGACCAACCGGCCGCCCGTCCTACCCATGCGCCATCAGCTCCATGGCCGCGCGAGCCAAAAGCCCGCTGCGTGTTTCATGCCGTTTCTCGGCAAACCGATCCAGCTTTCTGAGCACGAAGCGGGGGAGTGAGACGTTGATGCGTTCCGGGGTGCGGTCAAGCTCCTCGTCGTCGATTTCAACGATCGCCCAGATGGCACCCGCGTACTCGTCTTGCTTGGTCAGGTCTTCAATTGTCGAGCAGGTTACGTCTACGTCTTCGCCGAGCTCTGCCAGTGTCTGCAGATGACCCGCGATGGCCGCCCGCGTGTTGCGGATGGCTTCATCGACGGTATCGCCCCACGAGTGCACGCCGGGAATATCCGGCACGGTGACGCCATAGACGCTCCCCTCGTCTTTGTGAATCGCGATGGGGAATTGCATGGCCTTCCTTCCTAGGTTGTTACGCGACCGGTTTTGCACCTCTGCGAAAAACCGCCGGCCTCAGGGCCCGACTAGTCCGCTTAATATCTGTTAGAGCGCAGGTGGCAGCTTCGCTGCGCTAGGCTCCGAGTATGCCGAGCCCGAATCGATCCCGAGGAGAAGTTCCAATGAGTCCAGCTACACAGGTTGAGGGCGAGATCATCGCCAAGCAAGTCGCGCAGCGGGTAGAAGCAGAGGCGACCTTGGCCAAGTTTCGGGCACCTATCGCGAAATGGCAGTACTTCCTTTGGCTGGTCGTGGGCTTCGTTTGGGGTGGGTCCACTGCTGCGTGGGCAACACACGGCGCTTTGTTCATCGGTGCGGTCGCTGGCGCAGCGTTTTTTCTTGCTGCTGCTGCTTTCCGAGAGTGCATTGATCTGAGGCGTCGGCTGGACGCCACACTTATTCTGCTGCGTAGCCGCGATGCGCTCTAACTCCTTCATCAAGCGGACGTCCTACCGCCAGTAGTGGCGAAGGAATAGCGGTTCAGCGCCGAGCGCGCACGTGGAACCCGTACTCGTTTTCCGGACTGGGACACGGCATTTGGTAACTGCCTCCCACCGCTTCAACTTCCACGATGCCTGTCCAAGGCAGCGGTCTTGAGACGTACTTGTCGGACACGGAGTAGATGATCTCCGGCGGCACCCCGAACGCCTTCAGCCCGCTGACAACCTCGTCGGCACGCCTCTTGGCGAGTGCTACTCGCGCCGGTGCGGTGGCCGCTTCCGATTCATCGATATGGGCTGACACGCCTACGCCCTCGAGCGGGCACCACTTTTCTTTGATCATCTCGAGCAGGCGGACAAGCTTGACCCGCTCGGCCATCGCCAGTTGTGCAGAGCCGGGCGCGAAAGATAGATCGACCCCGTTGGTGGGCTTTTCGTATGCCGATGACGCTGTCGGCATGCAAAGGGCCGCAATGAGAATCAGCGATGCGATGGGTAATTTCATTGTGAGGGCCGTCGGGCGAGGGAGTCGTTGTTAAGAGGAGCTAGCCTACGTGGCGCCGTTCCCAGCCGCAATGATGGCGGCGGTTGCATCCTGAAACGCAGTCAACGACTCCTCTCGCATTTCCGCCCGCTCAGCGGAGTTCGCGGGCAGTCCTAGGTCGGAGCGGAGATCTGAAAGCGCCGCATCCTGCAGCGTGAATAGCTGCTGCACCTGAGCGGAAAAGGTTTGGAGTGCCTCTGCGATTGCGGCCTTATAGACGGCGCCTGCCGCATCGCGTTTCTTGGAAAATTCAGCTAGCAGTTCCTCGTGTATCTCCCATTGCTGACGTATCGGATCCCATTGTTCCGCATTGGCGCGGTTTAGGTTCGCGTTTTTCATAAGCTCAGCGATGGCCTTTCCGGCGGTTATTTGCTGATTAACAAGATCAGAAGCGGACATATATGCGGCGTGCTTTTCCTGAAGTTGCATTCGAAGGACACTGTTTTTCCCAGTAATTTCGCCGACTTTGTGGGAGAGCTTTGTAATGCTCTTAGTTGATTTGCTGCCAGCGACCGCTGCCGCCGCAGCAAATTCTTTGCCTATTTCCGCGAGGCCAGCCATACATTCTTGATCCGCGATTGCCGGGTTCAACTGGTTCCCGAGGACTAGCGGAATTTGGCTTGCGGCTTTGATCGCAGGGATATAGATGTCCAGCCGCATCTTGAGCTGTCTTTCGACGTTGGCTTGTTTCTCGTCATGGGACTGCTTCAGTTCGAGCATTCGCTCTGCGTGCTTGTTGTTGCGACGGCTAGTCTGGTCGGCCACAACCCACGCACCAATAGCGGAGAGAACCCCCGTCACTATTTCTTTGGGGATCATTCCAATCGCATCTGCAATTTCTTTTATCGCCATAAAGCCCCCTCGCGACACGAATTATTAATTGCTTGATTTGTAAGTGTAGCGCGGGCGCATGCTGTCTTCGAGCAGCAAGTCAATGGCGTCCATGTTCGTCGGATCGGGCGCAAGCCACGCATCAATGTTTTCCGGCTTGATCGGAACCGGGCAGCGGTCGTGCCCGGCCTCGGCAATCTCCGGCGGCGGATCGTCGGTGATGATCGCGAACGACAGCAGATCCTTTTCGCCGGGCTTGGTCGCGCGCCAGTGTGACCACACGCAGGCGACGAGCAGCGTCTGCGGCGGGTCGGGGCGGAATTCGAGGATGACGTTTTTGCCATCTGGCCCGGTCACGTTCTCATAGAACGCGTCGACCAAGACCAGGCCGTGCGTGTGGCCGTATTGGCCTTTCCAGAAGCCGCGCAGGTTGTCGCGGCGGGCGTTGTAGGTGCCGGGGTACTGTTCGTCGTAGAAGGCCGGCTTGCCGGCGGGGCGGCACTGGTAGCGCATCGGCTTGACGACGCGCCGGCCGTTCTCCATCACCATCACGGGCGCATACCAGCCGGGGTAGATGCGCGAGTCGCGCGGCTTGAGTTCGGTGCTCTTGAGTTCTTCGAGTTTGCCCTTGGCCGCCGCGATCTTGTTGGTGGCGATGCGGACGTCTTCAGCGGCTTTCTTGGTGGCCTTCGCGGCGAGGGATTGCTGGGCTTTCTCCAGCCGTTCGGTCTGCTTGGCCAGCTCCTGCAGCAGCGCGATCTCGTCTGCGGCCATGCGCGCGCGGATGACCTCGGCGATCTTCTTCTCTTCGTCGGTCTCGGGCGATTCGAGGAAGTGCGCGGTCATCGCCCTGGGCACGCGCATCTTCGGGTTGGCGAAGTACTCCATCACCATCCGCGTGAAATCGTCGAGCGACATGATGGCGCCGTACTCGTGTACGAACCGTCGATAATCGGCTTCGATTTGGGCGGAGTAGCACATGGAGGCACACCCAGGCGGTGGGGTGTCTGATCATACTGTGCGCGCCGGTGCGTCAGCGCGGCGGTTTACCCGCATCGATACCTACCAATCGGAAGTCATTGCGCGATGACGTGGACCCCAACGTCAGCGCTGCGTGTGCTCCGGCGATAGTGGTGTCGCGAAACTTTCGGCGATCTGTTTGCCGAGCAATATCGCCGCGCCCAAAGCCATGCCCTCGCTGACAAAGCCTTCGGCCGGATATGCCGGCATCCAATCGGTGGGCGGTCCGTCATTGGGGAGATATCGAAACTCGCTCTGCCACCGTTGGTCGTCTCTGCGCATTGCCTGGATTTCGACGCGCCCGTGTATTGCATTGACTGTTGTGTGCATTTTTCTTCTCGATAACATCCCCCGGATGAGATGGGCGCCGCTCGATGGTGGTGTATCCCTCGAATAGGTACCGTACTGATGGGGGAAAGGACTGTCTAGCGCTCCCGGCCCGACATGGGTCAAGACCGGTTGCAGGCTTAGTTCTTGAACATGTGCTCCAGCGGCGGGGCACGCGGCATGCGAAGCCAGCAGCTCTGCTGTCCGGTAGCAGTCACTCAACATGGAGCGTGGCTCACCTTCGGCCGCCTGGTGGCCGCCCACCTCTGGTCTTGTCGATCATCTCTGACAGCCAGCCCTCTCGCTGCAGCACCGCCCGCAGGGCCAAAAGCGCGGCGCCGAGCGGGTTGTCGGGGTAGACAAAATACTCTTCCGTTTCTACGCGCCAGGCGTGGTAGCCGACGTTGTGGAGCGCGCGGATCTCCCAGAGGAGCCGCATGACGGTTTCGTTGTCGCGGTGCTCTTCGGCCAGCTTGTGCAGCTCGCCCAGAGTGAGCGCGGGAAAGCGCTCGCGGATGTATTTCGCCATGGGTACACCGTCACCATTTGCGAGCGTTGCGCATGGCCCGGCGGTCATGGGGCGCGGGCTCGGCGGGGAGGGACGTGCGGTATGCCTCATTGCGCGCAACGTCCTCGTGGAACCATGTCTCTGCCGCGAGCTCTTCGTGCAGAGCTGCGACGGCAATACCGAACGCGTCTGTTCGTCCGCCGGGGCCGGCGGACTGAGCGACCTGGTGCACGCGGAAGACGAGGTTGCGCAGCGCCTGCACTTCCATGACCAGCCGCCGCACGACGGGGTCGTGGCCATAGCGGTCGCCGATGGCTGTCAGTTGCTCGGTGCTGAGCGCGGGGTATTGGATGCGGAGGGGGTAGGGCATGGCGCAAATACTGTATAGATATACAGTATCGTGGGCCGGATGCTACGCGTCAATGTAGACAATGCAGACGTGGAGGGAAGGCCACTGCGTGGCGAATGCGCCCTTGATCACCTAGCGCTCTGCTTGCAACCGGTGGTGAAGGTGGCTACCGGCGCGAGCCGAAGGGGGAAATTACTGTTCAAAACCCCCTGGCAAGTCATTGATTTTATTACCAAGGAAAACCTTGATCTGGTGGGAAAAAATCCTCCACTTGAGGAGCGCTCTGCATTTAGAATCAACGGCTTACAAAAAAAATTCCACCATGTCCATCCAACACGCACTGCTGACATCCCTGCTGGAAAAGCCCTCGTCGGGCTACGAGCTTGCCCGACGCTTTGACAAGTCGATGGGCTATTTCTGGAGCGCCACGCATCAGCAGATCTACCGCGAGCTCGGCCGTATGGCCGAAGCAGGCTGGGTGAGCGTGGAAGAAGAGGAAGACAGCCGCAAGAAGACGTACACCGTACTGCCGCCGGGCCGGGACGAACTCGCCCGCTGGGTGCTGGAGCCGACCGTGTCGTCGGACAATCGAGAAGAAGTGCTGGTGAAGCTGCGTGCCGAGGCCGTGATCGGCCCGCTCGGTTTTGCCGACGAGATGCAGCGCCTGATCGAGCAGCACCGCACGCGCCTGAACACCTTCCGCGAGATCGAGCAGCGCGATTTTTCGCGGGCTGATCTCACACGTGCGCAGCGGTTGCAGCACGCGGTGCTTCAGCGCGGCATCGTTTACGAAGAAGGCTGGCTCGCATGGGCAGACGATGTGCTGCCGTTGCTGGAGCCAGCCTCAGTCACCGCTTAAAACTCAAGCCGTCGCCTTGCTACCGGCCGGAGCGCGCAGCGCTTCGATGTTGTTCAGGCGACGGCGCGCCACTTCGAACTCCTCGGCAAAGCGCTTGACGAGTTCCGCTGCCGGCACGACGCGCTTGACCGCGCCCACGCCCTGGCCGGCGCCCCAGATGTCTTTCCATGCCTTGGCCTTGGCGCCGCCGCCCGAGCCGAAGTTCATCTTGCTCGGGTCCGATTCCGGAAGCGCGTCTGGGTCCAGGCCGGCGCCTTCGATGCTCTTGCGCAGGTAGTTGCCGTGCACGCCGGTGAACAGGTTCGTGTAGACGATATCGCTGGCGGTGCTTTCCACGATCGCTTGCTTGTAGCCCTCGATCGCGTTGGCTTCTTCGGTGGCGATGAATGCGGATCCGACGTAGGCCAGGTCCGCGCCCGCTGCCAACGCCGCCAGGATCGCATTGCCGTTGGCGATGGCGCCCGACAGCAGCAGCGGGCCGTCAAACCATTCGCGAATTTCGTGGATCAGCGCAAACGGCGAGGTCGTGCCCGCGTGGCCGCCCGCGCCCGCCGCCACCGCGATCAGGCCATCCGCGCCTTTCTCGATCGCCTTCTTGGCAAATTTGTTGTTGATGACATCGTGCAGCACGATGCCACCGTAGCTGTGCACCGCCTGGTTCACGTCTTCACGCGCGCCCAGCGAGGTGATGACGATGGGCACCTTGTACTTCACGCACAGCTCCAGGTCGTGCTCCAGGCGGTCGTTCGACTTGTGCACGATCTGGTTGACGGCAAACGGCGCCGACGGCTTGTCGGGGTGCTGCGCGTCGTACTCGGCCAGCTCCGTGGTAATGCGCTGCAGCCAGGTCTCCAGCAGCTCGGCGGGTCGCGCATTGAGCGCCGGGAACGAGCCGACCACGCCCGCCTTGCACTGCGCGATCACGAGATCGGGGTTGGAAATGATGAACAGCGGCGAGCCCACCACGGGCACGGACAGGCGGTTTTGCAGGATCGGGGGCAGCGACATGGCAGTCTCCGTTGGAATCGTTATGGAATGAGGGAAAGGGGGCGAGCGGGTCTCAGGCTTCAGCCTTGAGCAGTGCGAGCTTGGCGCCCAGCTTGGCGCCCATGGCTGCGCCGAGTGCCTGCAAGCCGGTGGCCGGACGGACCATGACTTCAAATTCGACGATCTTGCCTTCAGCGTTGAAGCGCACCATGTCGATGCCCTTGAGGGCCTTGCCGCTCACGTTGGCGCTGAATTCCAGCACCACACTGGCGCCATCGTCGGTGGCGAAGCTGCGGTGGTATTTGAAGTCTTCAAAGACGGTGTTGACGGTGCGCAGGACCAGCGTGGTTGCAGTGCGGCCCGGGTAAGGCGTGTGCGCCACGGGCGAGCGGAAAACCACTTCGTCGGCGAACAGCCGGTCGAGATCGTCCATGTTGCCGCTGTCGAGCATGGCGTGCCACGCCTCGAGCGTGGCTTGCGCGGGGGCGTTCAATGTCTGGGGAATCGGCTGCGGCATGCTGGCTCCTGGGCAGAAAGTGCAACGGATTGCATCAATGTGGGACGCAACATAGCACAGCCAACTTTCTCTATGCAACAAGTTGCATAGTGGGGCCCTTCGACTTCAGTCGTTGTCAGCCGGCAGCGTTCTGGGGGTGCGGTGCACGTACCACGATGACGGTGCGGTGCGACAGGCGCGCCGTGCGCTCGGCCACACTGCCCAGCAGAAGGCGCGCGAGCCCGTGCTTGCCGTGCGAGCCCACCACGATGGTGTCGGCCTGCCACCGCTCGGCCTCGTGCTCGAGCGCGAGGCCGATGTCGTCGTCGGTGGAGTCAAGCATCAGCACGCCAGTTTCAGCAGCGGTGCCGTCAGCGTCGAACAGGCGCTGCAATTCGACCAGCGATGCGCTGGCCGTGCGGTGCGCCTCGTCGCGCAACTTGTCGACGCTGTAGATTTCGCGCGACTCCGGCATGGCCGGCGAGCCGATCGCCCAGACGACCCGGACTCGGCCGTTGAATGCGCGAGCAAGGGCGGCGGCTTCCTCCACCGCCAGGTGGGATTCATGGGTGCCGTCGAAGGCAGCAAGAATGCGTTGATGCATTGGGGCGCTCCGCAGAATCGGAATGGGAATGCCTCACTGTAGCAGCGCAGGTGGGCGATGCTGCACCCGGATGTGCCCGGGTTGCGCCGCATCAAACAGACGCCGTCGTGTGCGCTGGGTGCGCCAGCAGCAAGTCGAGCAGCCCTTGCGCCGCCACCGACAGGCTGCGCCCGTCGCGTCGGATGACATACAGCGTACGCACGAGCCCAGGCAGCGGCAGCGGCCGCACCACCAACTCCGGCAGGCGGAACTGGAACAGCGCCAGCGCAGGAATGACGGTGATGCCCAGGTTGGCCGCCACAAGCGCCGCCGCCGTGGCCAGGTGCTCGACTTCCATGCCGCTGCGCAGCTTGGTCGGGTGCAGCGCCGCATCGAGGTATTGGCGGATGCTAGTGTTGCGCGCGAGGTGGATGAACGGCGTATCGACGAGGTCGCCCACGGCCAGCGCCGGCTTGCGCGCCAGCGGGTGATCCTGGTGGCAGACGAGGTGGAAGTCGTCGGTGCAGAACGGTTGCGCGGTCAGGCCCGCCATGTCGGCGCCCATGGCCGCAATGGCGAAGTCCGCTGACCCGCGCCGGACCATGTCGATGCACGGGTCCGACAGTTGATCGTGCAGCGCCAGTTGAATGCCCGGATGCTGTGCAGAGAATGCGGCCAGTACGCCCGGCAGAATGCCCGCCGCGATTGACGGCAAGGCGGCCACCGTTACGCGCCCCGTGCGGGCTGCGGCGCGATCGCGCAGCTCGGAAAACGTCGCCTCGAAATCGGCCAGCAGCCGCAGCGCAGATTCCGCAAAGGCTTCGCCCTCGGGCGTCAGTTCAACATGGCGCGTATTGCGGTCGAACAGGCGCACGCCGGCATCGGCCTCCAGGTTCTGGATCAGCGCGCTGAAGGCCGATTGCGACAAGTGGCACGTCTGTGCCGCCTGCGTGAAGTTCTTGTGCTCGCGTAGCGCGGCAAAGGCGCGGAGCTGCTTGACGGAAAGGTTCATGGCGATGGCGGGCGTGGTGCGCCAGCTTAGCCCGGAATCTCCAGCGTGAGCAGCGCGCTTGCGAGCGATTTGCCATGCGCATCCAGCGCCAGCGAGCGCGTCACGCCACCGGCCAACGCACCGTGCAGCACAAAGTTGAGCGCGCCGAGCTGGGGCAGCACGTAGCGCTCGACATCGCCGCGGACGAGTTCAGCGAAATGCGCGCGCACGCGCTCGGCCGTCACGTGTTGTTCGAGCATGGCGAAGTCTTCGGCGCATTCCGGACGAAGTGCGATGACGGAGATGCAGGAGATGTCGCCCTTGTCGCCGGCGCGTGTGTGGGCGAGGTCGCGGAGGGTGCGGGGCATATCAGCTCTCCAGAATGTCTACGGCGTGCGGGGCGAGTTCAGCGGGAATCAAAGTCGAGGCGACCGCGATGATCTCGCGCGCACTCTTCGTTGCGCCGCCGCCGCCGGACGGGCCGCACGTCAGCAGGGTTTCGACTTCGTTGCCGATGCGCACGGCTTCGGCCATCGACTCGGTGCGCGCGGCCACGCGCACGCGCACTTCGTACGGTTCGGCACCGGTGCGAGAGAGGGCTGCACCGTGCAGCGCATCCACTCCGATCAGCTCGAAGCGCGTTTCCGTCATCTGCACGCCGGTCAGCGCCAACCGCTCGCGCACGATGTCGAGCGCCAGCTTGCCGCGGGCCACCGCGTTGGGGCCGGCATAGCTGATTTGGCCTTCGCCGATATAGCTGTCGAGATAGCCGATCGAAACCTTCAACTGGCCCGTGCGCGGTGTGCCGGTGGCGCCTTCAATGACGACGCGGTTTTTGCCGCCGCTGTGCATGCGCACGTTGGAGAAGTCCGCGACCACGTCAGGCGTGAGGTACCGCGCAGGGTCATGGATCTCGTACAGCAACTGCTCCTTGCACGTGGCTTCGGTGACGAGGCCGCCGGCCGAGGCGACCTTGGTGATCAGCACCGAGCCGTCTTCGCCCACTTCGCCAATGGGAAAGCCCAGTCGTGCGAGGTCGGGTACGTCCTTGATGCCGGGGTCGGCAAAGTAGCCGCCGGTGATTTGCCCCGCGCATTCGAGCAAATGCCCGGCAAGCGTGCCGCAGCCCAGGCGGTGCCAATCGTCCATGCGCCATCCAAAGGCGTGGATGAGCGGCCCGAGCGCGAGCGCCGGATCGGCCACGCGCCCGGTGATGACGACGTCCGCGCCTTGCGCCAGCGCATCGACAATGCCTTGCGCACCGAGATACGCATTGGCTGACACCATGCGCGCGTGCAGCGATGTGACCGGTGCGCCGCCATCCATCAACGTGAAGTCCTGGCCGCGGGTTTGCAGCAGGTCGAACACGTCGTCGCCGGTCACGGCCGCCACGCGCAGCTTCAGGCCCAGCTCGCGGGCGATGTCGCGCGTGCGCTCCGCCGCCGCCTGCGGGTTGGCCGCGCCCATGTTGGTGACGATGCGGATACCGCGTGCCGCGCATGCCGGCAGCACGGCGCGCATGCGCGCTTCGAGCAGCGGGTCGTAGCCGTGCGATGGGTCTTTGCGGCGCACCTGCTGCGCCAGCGCGATGGTGCGCTCGGCCAGGCACTCGAACATCAGCACGTCGATGTCGCCGTACTCTGCGAGTTCCAGCGCCGGTTCGATGCGGTCGCCGGAATAACCGGCGCCGCCGCCGATGCGGAATGTTTTCAACGCGGTCTGCATGCCATCACCACGGAAGCACGCCCAGCACCACGGCCACTGCGGTCATCAGCAGCGAGGCACCGAACAGGAAGGGGATCGAGAATTTTTGGTGGTCGGCCAGCTCGATGCCGCACAGGCCCACCACGAGGAAGGTCGCCGGCGTGAGCGGGCTGACCGGGAAGCCGGTAGTCATCTGGCCAAGCACGGCGGCCTGCGCCACATGCACCGGTGCAACCCCCAGCATCTTCGAGGCTTCTGCCACAACCGGCAGCACACCGAAGTAGAACGAATCCGGATCGAACAACAGCGACAGCGGCATCGACAGCACGCCCAGCACCACCGGAATGTGGTGTGCCATGCCGGGCGGAATGAAGTCGACCGCCGTCTTCGCCATCGCCGTGAGCATGCCGGACTTGCTCATGATGCCGGTGAACACGCCTGCCGCCAGCAGAATGCTCGCCATCATCAACGCGGCCTTGGCGTGGGCGTCCACGCGCTGGCGTTGCTGATCGACATTCGGGTAGTTGAGGAGCAGCGCGGCCACCACGCCCAGCATGAACATCACCACCGGGTCGACCTTGCCGCTCACCATCACGCCCATCACGACGACGGTGAGGATGATGTTGATCCAGAAATTGCGGGGGCGGCGCAGCGCTTGTTCCGCATCTGACAGCGGGCGGGCGACGACTTGCGCGCCACCAGCGTGGTTGGTGAGGCCCAGGCGTTTTTCTTCACGCTTGCCCAGCAGCCATGCGCACGCGAACACGAAGATGAGCCCCGCAATCTGCACCGGGATCAGCGGGTTGAAGATGTCCGTGACGGGCATGTGCAGGGATGCGGATGCGCGAATCATTGGCCCGGTCCACGGAAGGAAGTTCACGCCGCAGGCCATTGACGTCACGCACGCCAGGATGCGGCGGTCCATGCCGAGCCGGTCATACAGCGGCAGCATTGCCGGAATGGTGATCAGAAACGCCACCGCGCCCGAGCCGTCCAGGTGAATCAGCAGGGCCAGCAACGCCGAGCCCACCACGATGCGCGGCGGGCGGCTGCCCACAGTGCGCAGGATGCGGTCGATGATCGGGTCCAGCATGCCGGCGTCAGTGACGATGCCGAAGTACAGGATGGCGAAGATGAACATCCCCGCCACGGGCGCGACGTCCTTGATGCCGCCGATGATGAACTTGCTGGTGTTGAGCCCGAAGCCGCCCACAATCGCGGCGATGACGGGAATGGCAATGAGCGCGACCAGCGGCGACATGCGCTTCGTCAGGATGACGACAAACAGCGCCACGATGGTCAGCAGCCCGAGCAGTGCGAGCATGGTCTCCTCCGAGTTTTTTGGATTCGGAACCCCTGTTGGCGGGATTTAGGAGCGACTGTAGAAGTTGGCGATCTGCCTGTGAAACAGAATATTTGGATCGATTGTGCGGACTTGCCGATGAGTGGTGCCTACGCCGCCTGCCAAATCGCGGCAGAATGTCTCGCATTCCCCATCTGCCTATCCAACGCCGGAGCCCCCCGTGAGCGCTACCCCCACCGTCCTGATCCTCCCCGGCTGGCAGAACTCCGGCCCCGAGCATTGGCAATCGCGCTGGGAACGCCTGCATGGTGACCGCCGTGTTCAACAGCGCGACTGGTTTGCCCCGAAGCGTGCGGATTGGGTGGCCGCGCTGGAAGCCGAAGTCAGCGCGGCGCCTGGCGATGTCGTATTGGTGGCGCACAGCCTCGGCTGCGTGCTGACGGCACATTGGGCGGCCACTTCAGCTCGTGCGGTGCGCGTGCGCGGCGCCTTGCTGGTCGCACCGCCGCAGATTGATCGCGCCGACATGCCGCCGGAGCTGGCCGACTTCCGGCCCATTCCGCAACAGCGTTTGCCATTTCCCGCTGTGCTCGTCTTCAGCACCGATGACCCGTTCAGTGACGCAGCCTGGAGCGATGGCCAGGCCGAAGTGTGGGGAGCCGAGCCCGTCAACCTCGGCGCGCGCGGCCATATCAATGCCGAATCGGGGCTGGGCGATTGGCCGGAAGCCCGTGCCATCGTCACCAAGTGGATGAAAGACCTCATCTGACGCCACGGGAACATGGGGCTTGACCCTGAAGCTTCTTCAGGGTTTTGAATGGAGGCATGAAACCCGATCTCGCCTCCACCCTGCCTGTCCACGACCACGCCAAGCCGGAAGCCTCCGGCTGTGGCGGTTGCTGCGGTCATGCGCAACCGGTCGCAAGGGACACCGCTCAACATGCGCATGATCATGAGCACGACCACCACGATCATGACCACGGCCACGCGCCCGAAGCCGCTGCCCCCGTCGATGCCGAAGCGCGCGCAGCCGCCACCGGCCGCACCGTCCTGCGCATCGAGCAGATGGATTGCCCAACCGAAGAGCGCATGATCCGCGCCAAGCTGGGCAATGCGGAGGGCGTTGTCGCGCTGGATTTCAATTTGCTGGAGCGTCATCTCACCATCCACCACACCATTGACGATGTCGCGCCCTTCCTGGGAGCGCTGCGCGCCATCGGCATGGACGGCGAGGTGCTTGAGCAGCGCGATCGCCTGGCTGCAACACCTGTTGAGCCGACGCGCATCTCGCGCCGCACCTGGCTGCTCGGCATCGGTGGCGTGACCGCATTCGGCGCCGAGGCCATCGCCTGGTCGCTCGGTGATCACGCATGGCCGGTACTGGCGCTGGCGCTTGCTTCTATTGCACTGGCCGGCGGCCCGACGCTGCGCAAGGGCTGGATCGCCGTGCGCGCACTCACGTTCAACATCAACTTCCTGATGGCGGTGGCCGTCATCGGCGCGCTGCTGATCGGCAAGTGGGCCGAAGCGGCCATGGTGATCTTCCTGTTTGCCGTGGCAGAAGCCATCGAAGCGCGCGCGCTGGTGCGTGCCCGCGATGCCGTGCGCGCGCTGACGGCCATCGCGCCGGACACCGCCGAGTTAGCCGATGGGGCGGGCGGCTGGCGCGATGTGGCGGTCGACAGCGTTGCCGTTGGCGCGCGCCTGCGTGTGCGCACCGGCAGCCGCGTGCCTGTCGACGCGCGCATCGTGAGCGGCCGCGCCGCGCTGGACGAATCGCCCGTCACGGGCGAAAGCCTGCCGGTGGAAAAAGCCGTTGGCGACTCCATCCTCGCCGGCACCATCGTCACCGACGGCGTTGTCGAGGCGCAAGCCACGGCGGTGGCTGCGGACAGCACGCTGGCGCGTATCGCCGGGGCTATCCAGCAAGCGCAATCGCAGCGCGCGCCCACGCAGCGCTTTGTCGACAAGTTCTCTTCCATCTACACGCCCGCGATGATGTTGCTGGCGCTCGCGGTGGCCGTCATCGGCCCGCTGGTCACGGCCGACGGTTGGCTGGCGTGGACGTATCGCGCGCTGGTGCTGCTGGTGATCGCGTGCCCGTGCGCGCTGGTGATCTCCACGCCCGTCACGGTCGTCAGCGGCCTGGCCGCCGCCGCGCGCCGCGGCATCGTCGTGAAGGGCGGTGTGTATCTGGAAAGCGGCCGGCGCCTGCGCGCGTTGGCGCTGGACAAGACCGGTACGCTCACTGCCGGCCGCCCGGTGCTGGATACGGTGATGCTGCCCGACGGCGCACGCCGCGCCGTCGCGGATTTGAACGCCGCAACCGATGCGACGCAGTTGCAAGCATTGGCAGTGGCCGCGGCGCTCGATGCCAACACCACGCACCCGATTGCCGTGGCCATCGTGCAGGCCGCTGCGGCGCATGGCGCGGTCGATGCGAATTCGGTGGAAGACCTGTCGGTCCTGCCGGGCCGTGGTGTGGCGGGCACGCTCAATGGCGTGCGTTGGCATCTGGGCAACGCGGCGCTTGTTGCAGAGCGTGGCTTCGACACGTCCGACTGGCGCGCCGCTGCCGAGTCGCTGCAAGCGGAGGGCATGTCTGCCGTCACGCTGTGCGATGCGAACGGCGCAGTTGCGCTCTTTGGCGTGCGAGATCGCGAGCGCCCCGAAAGCGCCGAAGCCATCGCTGCTTTGCGCGCACTGGACGTGACGCCCGTCATGCTCACCGGCGACGACCGCCGCGCTGCGCAGGCCATCGCCAAGACGGTCGGCATCGACAACGTGCACGCAGAACAGCTACCCGCCGATAAGCAACGCGTGGTGGGCGAGCTGGCCGCACAGCATGGCTTTGTCGGCATGGTCGGCGACGGCATCAACGACGCCCCGGCGCTGGCGCGCGCCGACATCGGTTTCGCGATGGGCGCGGCCGGTACGGCCACCGCGCTGGAAGCCGCCGACGTGGCCATCATGGACGACGACCCGCGCAAGCTCGCCAGCTTCATCCGCATCAGCCGTCGCACGGTGGCCGTGCTGCGTCAGAACATCGCGCTGGCGCTGGGCATCAAGGCAGTGTTTCTCGCATTGGCCGTGATGGGCGACGCCACGTTGTGGATGGCGATCTTTGCCGACGTGGGCGCGAGCCTGCTGGTGGTGTTCAACGGGCTGCGGGTGATGCGCACGCGCGCCTGATCTGTCGGCGCGCGTGCGGGGCCGACGCGATCAGCGCAGGCCTGTGATGCGCGCGTCCTTCGGATAGGTGATGAGGTAGTCAGCCGAGAAGCGCGCGCTCTCGCCGGCTGGAATCGTCTGCTCCCACGCGATCACGCCGGCGCGGCGTTCCCAGTTGCGCTTGGCAGGTTCCGGCGAGAAGGTCGAGCGCACCTTGATATCGTCAGACTGGCTGACCGGCGAGGCTTCCAAAATCTGCACGTCGATGGCGTCCCGGTGGCGGTTGCGTACGGTGTAGAGCGCCGCCAACTGGCGCTCGTTGCGGTTGTCCAACAGGCCCACGCTGCGCTGGAACGTCTTCGGCGTTTCCACCACCACGCTGACGAGATCATCGCGGCCAAAGGGCAGCGTGACCTTCTGATCTTCGCCGGCCGGATTCCACTGCGTGCTGCCAACCACTGCGCCATCACGGCGCAACTGCATGTTGCCGGCGGGCCAAATGCCTTGGGGGCGGTCCACCGTGGCGACCAGGTAGGCGTTGGCGTCCATGCGCGGCGTACTGCGCGCAGCAAGTTTTGCGGGCAGCGTTTCGCTCGCCAACGTAAGGGTGACCTTCTGCGCGTCGGAGGGCAGTTCGGTTGCGCCTTGCACGTCGAACTCGGTGGCAAACGCAGTCTGGACGGCGTTCACTTCGAACAGCGGTTCGCTGTCGGCCGTTTCGCGCAACCCCCAACGCTGAGCCTTGGGCGCTGGCGCCATCGCCGCTGCGGGTGCGGCGGGATAGGGCATTGCCTGCGGTGGCGGCTGAATATCCAGTTGCCACGCATACGGTTCCGGCCCGCGCGGCGTGTTGCGCGGCTGGCCGGTCGATAGGCGCAGATGCACGCCCCGCCAGTCCTCGCCGGTGGATTGCGCAAGCGTGGCTTGCCGTTCCACAACGACATTCGAACGCACTGAATCGACACTCGCCTGATAGGCCGGCCGCCAGCCCGCACGCGATGTCTGATAGCTCACGCGCAACTCACCGCCGCGCGGTGCCGCCACGGCAATGCGCACGGAGCGCAGCGTGCTGGACGCCGAGCCGTGCGTGCGTTGCAGCGCGTCGAGTTGCGCCTTCAATTCAGCGTCGCGCTTCTTCAGTTGTTCCTGGCGGGTAAAGACGTCTTGCGCGTTACGTGCCAGCGCGTCGGTCGCGCGGCCCAGCGTTGAAAAATCGGTGGCCGGTGCGCGGCCATCGCCGCCCGTGCGCTCGCTCACGGCCTTCAGGTAGCTGGCCGACAGCGCATTCGCCTGGATCTGCACGCCAAGTGCGGCGCGCTGGTCTTCCAGCGTGCGGATCTGTGTGTCCAGCGCTGTTCTGGCGCAGCCGCTGCCTTCGCTGGGAACGCTTTCCACACGCACATCGCCCACGCGGATGCTGCTGTCGCCTTCCACGCGCAGGCTATCTGCGTCGAACGTCATTGGCAGGCAGGTCAGTTCTACGCTGCGGGCGCCTGCGGCCACCGTGGCCGTGCGCACGACGGTGGCGCTATCCGGATACAACGTGACATCGGTGATGCGCGAAGGCGTCGCTGCCTGCGCCGTGACAGCCGCGGCAGACGCGATGGCGCCAAGCGCTGCGCATGCCACGCGTTGTTGATGCTGGAATCGTGCTGCCGTAGCCGGTTTCGTCTTCATCCGCCTCACCCACGTGTCGTGAAATGCGGCGAGTATCGCACGTCAAGGCGCACGTCAAAGTGACGTGCCAGGCAGGGGAAAGACAGCTCAGCGATGCACGCCGCGAATATGCCGATGCGCGTGTTCGCCCTCGCCATGTTCATGGCTGTGGCCGTGATGATTGGCGGCGACGGGCTCTTCGTGCAGCGATTGCAGCACGCCGCACTCAGCCACCGAAGCGGCCGTCGTGCAGCGCTGCCCGATCGCCTCGATCTGGCCTTTGAGGTCGGTCAGCTCGGCAATGCGCGCTTCAACGTGACGCAGGTGTTCGTCCAGCAGGTTGTTGATCTCTTCGCACGACGCCTGCGGGTTGGCCTGCAGTTCGAGCAGGCGGCGGATTTCCGTATGCGCCATGTCGAGCGACCGGCACTTCGCAATGAAGGCCAACTGCTCGACATGCTCGGGTGTGTAGACGCGGTAGTTGTTGGCGGCGCGCGCAGCCGGAGGCAGCAGGCCCTGCGCTTCATAGAAGCGGATGGTCTCGATGCTGATGCCCGTACGCTGGGCGAGTTCGCCAATTTTCATACGCGTTGAAAAAAGAATCAGAAAACAGTCGGCTCCGCGGTGACCGCTTCGACGCCAGCGACTTTCAGGCAGGCGTCCATGCAGGCGCGGCAGGCCGTTGCGCAGGCGCTGCAATGGCCTTGGCCGTGATGATCGCATTCTTCCGCGCATTGGGAGCAGATCTCGGCGCAGTCTTCGAGAAGCAGGTCTGCGAATTCGCTGTTGCGCTCCAGGAATTTGCGCGTGAGGGCACAGTATTCCGCGCAATCCGTGCACACGCTGATGCAGCGGGCCATGGCTTCGGCGTGGCCATTCTTGCCGCATTCCGTCGCGCAATGAGTGCAAGCGGCCTCGCATGCCTGCAGCGCCTGGATCACACTGGCAAAACGCTTGGCATTCTCTTTCGCGGTCGGACGAGTGGTCATGTCGGTTCTCCTGTGGCAGTGGATGTGCACGCGGGCGCGCTTGGAAAGGGATGAGCCCGGGCGCGGCCCGAGACTCATCTTTCCAATTTAGCAACTCGCGCTCCACTGTGTGAGCCCGACTTGTGCGTTACACCGCGTGCGCCTCGCTTTTGCCGCTGCGCAGCATGCCGCTACCGGCGCGTGCGATCAGGCGATTGACCCCGCCCACCACGGCGCGAATCGACGCGGTTGTCAGGTTGGCATCCACGCCCACGCCGAATACGCTGCCCGCCACGTCCGGTGCAGCCATTTCTGCAAATGCGATGGCATCGGCATTGGCGCCCTGGCCCAGCGCACGTTCTTCGTAATGATGGATCGACACGGGGGACGCCAGCACGTGCGACAGCGCATGCACCAGCGCATCCAGCGGCCCGTTGCCGGTACCTTCGCAGATGTGCTCGCGGTCGGCGATGTTGACCACCAGGCGGATGTGCTGGCTGCCGTCATCGCGCTCGGTCAGCCGGTGCGATACGTAGCCGATCGCGCCGTCGCCACGCAGATAGGTCTGCTGGAACAGTGCCCAGATGTCGGCACCCGTGGCTTCGCGGCCGCTCTCATCGGTCAACTGCTGCACGGTGCTGCTGAATTCCACCTGCAGGCGGCGCGGCATGGCCACGCCGTAGCCGGATTCCAGCAGATAGGCGATGCCGCCCTTGCCCGACTGGCTGTTCACGCGAATGATCGAGTCATACGTGCGGCCCACGTCGGCCGGGTCGATCGGCAGGTAGGGCATTTCCCACAGCGCATCGGGCTTCTGCACCGCAAAGCCCTTCTTGATCGCATCCTGGTGCGAGCCCGAGAACGCCGTGAACACCAGGTCGCCCACGTACGGGTGACGCGGATGCACCGGCAGTTGCGTGCAGTCTTCGCAGGTCCGTGCCACGTCATTGATGTGCGAGAAATCCAGCTCCGGATCCACGCCCTGCGAATACAGGTTCAGCGCCAGCGTGACGAGATCCACGTTGCCCGTGCGCTCGCCATTGCCGAACAGGCAGCCTTCCACGCGGTCGGCGCCGGCCATCACGGCCAGTTCAGCGGCTGCCACGGCCGTGCCGCGGTCATTGTGCGGATGCACGGAGAGGATGATCGAATCGCGGCGCGCCAGGTTGCGATGCATCCATTCGATCTGGTCTGCGTAGATGTTTGGCGTGGCCATCTCCACCGTGGCCGGCAGGTTGAAGATGATCTTGTGCTCGGGCGTCGGCTCCCAGACCTCGGTCACCGCGTTGCACACCTCCAGCGCGAAATCCAGTTCGGTGCCGCTGAAGACTTCGGGGCTGTATTGGTACGTCCACTGCGTCTCGGGCATCGTCTGAGCAATCTCGCGGATCAGCTTGGCGCTTTGCACGGCAATGCGCTTGACGCCCTCGCGGTCGGTGTTGAACACCGTGCGGCGGAACACCGGCGCGGTTGCGTTGTAGACGTGGATGATGGCGCGTTTGGCACCGCGCAGCGATTCCATCGTGCGGCGGATGAGGTCTTCGCGCGCCTGCGTGAGCACTTCGATGGCCACGCCGTCGGGGATGTGTCCACCCTCGATCAGCTCGCGCACAAAATCAAAATCGGTTTGAGAGGCGGCGGGGAAAGCGGCTTCGATTTCCTTGAAGCCGATCTGCACGAGCATCTTGAACATGCGCATCTTGCGCTCGGCGTTCATGGGCTCGAACAAGGCCTGATTGCCATCGCGCAGGTCCGTGCTCATCCAGATCGGGGCACGGGTGATCGTCTTGTTGGGCCAAGTGCGATCGGCGAGGGCGATAGCGGGGAAGGGGCGGTACTTGGTGGAGGGGTTCTTCAACATGGTGAGTGCGTCTTGTGAGATCGAGATCGGTTTCGTACAACGGGGTCGGCCGCGCGGGCGGCGTCCGGGGTGGCCGGAATCGGGTTCGGCATGTGGCGGCCAGACAGCCACGGGCGCGTGGTCTGGCAACCGGTCGGTAGTCGTAGCGAAAGCGGGATCGAGGCGGGCATGAGAGGCTCCAACGATTCGGCGCACGGACTGCGCCACACACAAGGCCCGTCGCCGCTTAGGGCACGGACCGGTCAAACACCGGAACGAGGGGGAAAGAGAGGTCTACGCGCTTACACGCGTAGTAGAGAAGCGGATAGCAGACCGCGCACGCACAAGAGGGTGCGGGCAGGAGCGGTTTGGAGGGTGGTCTGCTGAGAATGCATTTGGCGATAGTGATGGGGAAGGCCGGGGGCTGTCAAGTTGCTTTGGCGGATAGAGGTCGGTTTTTTGGGGCAGATGAAACACCAGATCCAAAGCCAACGAAAACGTGTGCTACCCGCCAGAAGCCATGTGACGTGGGCGCCAGCAGAACCCATCCGAACCTGCTTTAATACACCCCGTCCATGCCGCCAGCCCGCTATGTCAAGGGCTTTATAACGGCAAGACCCCCTCACGCCCCACAAGGAGAATCCCCCAATGGTCACGTTGAACATCAACGGCAAACCGGTGGAAGTTGATGCTGATCCGTCGACGCCGCTGCTCTGGGCGCTGCGCGACAACCTCGGTCTGACTGGCACGAAATTCGGTTGCGGTGTTGCATCGTGCGGCGCCTGCACGGTGCACCTGAACGGCCAGCCCACGCGCAGCTGCGTGCTGCCGATCTCTGCGGTGGCCGGCCAGCAGATCACCACGTCTGAACACATCGCCGATGACAAGGTCGGCAAGGCCGTGCTCGACGCCTGGGTCAAGCACGACGTGGCGCAATGCGGCTACTGCCAGAGCGGCCAGATGATGAGCGCGGTGGGTTTGCTGCGCACCAAGAAGAAGCCGACCGACGCCGATATCGACAGCGCGATGGCCGGCAACCTGTGCCGTTGCGCAACGTACCAACGCATTCGCGCGGCCATTCACGACGCAGCGAAATCGCTGGCCTGAACCCCACCGGAGAATTCACGATGCGTATTCGAAATCTTGAAGCGCTGGCCGGTGGCGGCGCGCAACATCAACCGGCGTCTGCGGATACCGGGTCGGCCACGTTTGATCGCCGCAGCTTTCTGAAACTCACGACGCTGGCGGGCGGCGGTCTGGCGCTGGGTGTGGCGCCGATGCTGGCCGGAGCGCAGGACGCCAAGGCCAAGCCGCCCTCGCCGCCGCAGGCGTTCATCATCATTGCGCCGGACAACACTGTCACCGTGGCGGTCAACCGGCTCGAGTTCGGTCAGGGCGTGCACACGGCATTGCCGATGGCGCTGGCCGAAGAACTCGACGTGGATTGGCGCAACGTGCGTGGCATGCTCGCGCCCGCGGGCGACCCGTACAAGGACCCGGGCTTCGGTATCCAGATGACGGGCGGCTCGACCGCGCTGAACCACTCGTTCCAGCAATACCGCGAGCTGGGCGGTCGCGCGCGTGCCATGTTGATCTCGGCGGCGGCCGAGCGCTGGAAGGTCGATCCGTCCACATGCCGCACGGCCAACGGCGTGGTTACGTCGGGCAGCCACCGCGCTACGTACGGCGAGCTTGCACAATCCGCGATGGCGCTGCCGGTGCCGGCCCAGGTCACGCTGAAGAACCCGTCGCAGTTCCGCATTGTCGGCAAGCCGACGCCGCGCCTGGATGCGCGCGCAAAGCTCGACAGCTCGCTCAAGTTTGGCCTCGACACGCGCCTGCCCAACATGAAGGTCGCCGTGCTGGCGCGCCCGCCGCGCTTTGGCGGCAAGGTGGCCAAGTACGACGCGGCTGCGGCCAAGGCGGTGAAGGGCGTGGTCGATGTGCTGCAGATCCCGACCGACCGTGGCGGCACGGGCGTGGCCGTCATCGCCGACGGATACTGGCCGGCCAAGCAGGGCCGCGACGCGCTGCAGGTCACGTGGGAAGACGCCGGCTCGACGGTGTCCACGCCGGCGTTGATGGCGGAGTACAAGAAGCTCGCCGGCCAGCCCGGCACGGTGGCCAAGGCCGCCGACATGGGCGCCATCCAATCCGCCGCAACGCGCATCCAGGCCGACTACGAATTTCCGTACCTCGCGCACGCTCCAATGGAGCCGCTGAACTGCACGATCGATCTGCAGAAAGACGGTGGCAAGACCACGGGCGCGAAGGTGTGGGTCGGCTCGCAATTCCAGACCATCGACCAGGGAGCCATCGCCAAGGTACTCGGCGTATCGCCCGAGAAGATCGAGCTGAACACGATGATGGCGGGCGGCGGCTTTGGCCGGCGCGCGATCACCACGTCGGACTACGTAGTGGAAGCCGCCAACGTGGCGAAGGCCTATGCGGCGGCCGGGCATAACGGCCCCGTCAAGGTGATCTGGAGCCGCGAAGACGACATCCGCGGCGGCTACTACCGCCCGATGCATCTGCATCGCGTCAACGTGGGCGTGGACAACAGCGGCAAGGTCGTCGGCTGGGACCACGTGATCGTCGGTCAGTCGATCCTCAAGGGCACGCCGTTCGAAGCCTTCATGGTCAAGAACGGTGTGGACGAGACCATGGTCGAGGGCGTGGTCGAAAACGACTACGGCTTCCCGATGCAGCTGACGGTGCACCATCCGGACGTGAACGTGCCGGTGCTGTGGTGGCGTTCCGTGGGCCACACGCATACGGCGTACGTGATGGAAACGATGGTCGACGAGGTTGCGCATGCAGCCAAGCAGGACCCGGTCGCTTTCCGTCTCGCGCGCTTTACCGGCAAGGAACATGAGCGCCATCGCGCCGCACTGCAACTCGCCGTCGACAAGTCCGGCTACGGCAAGCGCAAGCTGCCCAAGGGCCAGGCCTGGGGCGTAGCGGTGCATGCGTCGTTCGAGTCGGTGGTGGCGTATGTGGTGGAGGTGTCGGTCGACCAGGGCAAGCCGCGCGTGCATCGTGTCACCGCAGGCGTGCATGCCAACCGCGTGGTCAACCCGATGGGTGCGGAAGCGCAGATCCAGGGCGCTTGCGTGTTCGGCCTGGCGATGATCCAGCCCGGCTTTGCCATCGACATCGAAAACGGTGCCACCAAGAACAGCAACTTCACCGACTTCCCGCCCGTGCGCATGCCGGACGCGCCGCCGGTGAACGTGTTCTTCGTGTCGTCGGAAGACAACCCGACCGGACTGGGCGAGCCTGGCACGCCGCCGATTGCACCGGCGGTGGCCAACGCGCTGTTCACCCTGACCGGCAAGCGTCAGCGCAAGCTGCCGTTCGATACGGTGTGATTGTCATCATCGCGTGATGAGATAGAAGCCGGCATGCAGTGATGTGTGCCGGCTTTCTTGTTCTTGCAGCCTCGTATCCCCCAGTATTGCGGACCGATTCTTGCGTCCGCGGTTGCGTTGTTCACCCCCGGAGGAGCATGTCATGGCATTGAATATTCTGTACACCGCCCACGCCAAGGCCACAGGCGGCCGCAACGGCCACACGCAAACCGAAGACGGCCAGGTCTCGCACGACCTGTCGGTGCCCAAGGCCATGGGCGGCCCCGGCAAGCCCAACACCACCACGCCCGAAGACCTCTTTGCCGCCGGCTATGCCGCTTGCTTTGGCTCGGCGTGCGACTTTGTCGCCAAGAGCATGCTCAAACTCAATCCGAGCAACATCGAGATCCACTGCGACGTGGGTATCGGCACGCGTGAGGAGGGCGGTTTCGGCCTGAAGGTGGGGCTGACCGCGCGGATCAGCGGCCTGTCGCAAGCCGATGCCGAGAAGCTGGTGGCCCAGGCGCATCAGGTCTGCCCCTATTCGAACGCCACGCGTAACAACGTGGAAGTCACGCTCAAGACCGAGGTGGTCTGATGCCGCAGCGGCCTGTTGTTGGTGTGTTGCTGGCCGCAGGCCGCGGCAGCCGGTTTGATGCGGCGGGCGTGGCCAACAAGCTGCTTGCCCTGCTGCCCGATGGCACCCCCGTGGCAGTCCAAGCCGCGCGCCATCTGAAGCAGGCATTGGGCGACGTGGTGGCAGTGGTGCCCGCCGCTGCCACGCATGGCGCGCAGGTCGAGCAATTGGTAGCGCTCTTGCGCGAAGCAGGCTGTGAAGTCCTGCGGTATGCCGAGGCCGCACGTGGCATGGGTGCCAGCCTGGCTGCCGGTGTGGCCGCGCGCCCGCAAGCCGGCGGGTGGGTCATCGCGCTGGCCGATATGCCGTGGATTGCACCCGAGACCATCACTCAAGTTGCCAACGCACTCGACTCGCACTCTTGCGTTGCGCCCTTTCACGCCGGGCAGCGGGGCCACCCCATCGGCTTCGGCGCCGACTTCTTCGCAGGGCTGACATCGCTCGACGGCGACGAGGGCGCGCGGCGACTGATCGATCCCCACAAGCTCATCCGCATCGAGACCGATGACGCCGGCATCTTGCGCGATGTCGATACGCCGGCCGATCTGACCCCGTGATCTAACGGGATTGACTCACAACGAGGCGCCGCCGCAGATCACGATCTGCTGACCGGTGAGATCGTCATGATCGGATTGGCCCGAAATGCTCCGGAACCCGATCACGCTGGGCGTATGTCCGTCCGATGCAGGCGGCGATCGGCCATCGGCCAAGCAGATCCAGCGCTACGCGCCCCGCCGGTTGACTGCCGCTTGCCCAGCGCCGCTGTGTTGGGTGCGTGTGCCGATCTCAAACATTCGATTGCGATAGTCCGACACCGGCCCGTCACCGTTAAACAGTGGTGCACGGCCCTCAGGGGCCCGGACTCGGCCCAAAAACATCCGACCCATTGGACCTCCGAGAGCCGAGCTTCGCCATCAAAGACTCGACGTCGACTCGTTCAGGCTGAAGCGCCACTGTCCGAGGGTGGGAGCCGGTTGTCAGAGGTCGAAAATTTCGAGCTCAAACATCCGAATGCGACTGTTTGAGGGTCGTCTTCCGCTCGCAGAGGTTCGACGCCGACAGTCGAGCGCGCGTGTTCGAGCGTCGAACGCTCGTGGACGGGTGTTTTAGGCCGACGCCCGCCCGTGGGCGTGCGGTTCCTGCGGCGGTCGGCAAACCGGCCCGGCGCTTCCGGCCGGCACAACTTGTCCACAGTAGCGCGCACACTGCTTGCAGAACCCATCGCAAGCGCTTGACGCACAAGGGTTTGTTGCACGATGTAACGGCCCCTGCCGATGTGGATAACTTGCGCTGCACGCACACGTTTTACGTGATCTGCACGTTTGCACAAACCCGTCAAGCCCTTTTGTGACTTGGGTCTTCGCCGTTTGGGCAGGTTATGCACAGAACATGTGGATAAGTCTGTGGGAAACATCATCCGACCCGCGTGGTGACGGGTTTTGATCGGCGCTGCTCGCGAATGTGGCAAGCGCTTGTCGGAAGACGCCGGTCTGCACATTGCAACGATTGATTACAACTTGAAACAGCATATCGGGCGCCCGTTGGCCAGACTTCCGATACGCGATGGCTTGATCGCGACCGACGCATTCAAGGAGAAGAACATGGTTCGGGTACTGACGATTCTGCTGGCCGGTGCCACGCTGCTAACTGCAACCGGCTGTGCCGACATGACGGCACGTCAACGCAATACCGCCATTGGCGCGGGTGTGGGCGGGTTGGCCGGCGCTGCGCTGATTGGCGGCCCCGGTGCTACGCTGGGCGGCGCCGCGCTGGGCGGCCTGGTGGGCAACGTATCGACGCGTTGATTTCGTTTCGACCTTGGCGTCGACCTGAAAAGAAACGGACCCGAGGCTGAACCTCGGGTCCGTTTTTTATGCCTGCGCGCGGCTTCGGGTGCGCAGCAACTCTTCCAGTGCAGACACTTCAAGGGGCCGCCCAAACAGGAAGCCCTGCACCTCGTCGCATGCATGCGCAGACAAAAAGGCCGATTGCTCGGGGGTTTCCACACCTTCGGCCGTGACCGTCATGTTCAGCGCGCGGGCCATTGCGATGATGGTCTTGGTGAGTGCCACGCAGTCGGCCACCCCAGGTACGCCGCTGATGAACGATCGATCGATCTTGATGTTGTGGATCGGCAAGCTGCGCAGATACGACAGGGACGAGAACCCGATGCCGAAATCATCGAGCGAGATGCGCACGCCCCGCGCGGCCAGGCTCATCAGCAGACGCTGTGTCGATTGCCTGTCGGCCAGCAGCACGCTTTCGGTCAATTCAAGCTCCAGCCGGCCCGGCGCCATGCCCGAGGCCTTGAGTGCCTCGTCGACGTCGCGCTCGATCACGCCGGCATCGCACTGCCGTGCGGACACGTTGACCGCCATGCGACCCGTGAAGCCGAACTTTCGCGCCCATGCCTCGCCTTGCGCGCAGGCCTGCATGAGCGCCCAGCGGCCGAGTTCGAGGATGTAGCCCGACTCCTCCGCCACGTCGATGAACTCGCTGGGTGACACCGCGCCCAACTCGGGGTCCGACCACCGCATCAGCGCCTCAACCGCCACCAGTTCACCCGAGTCGAGTGCGTACTTGGGTTGATACACCAGCCGCACCTGACCACGCCCCAGCGCACGCCGCATGCGCTCGTTGAGCGTGAAGCGGCGCAGCATCTGGGTTTCCAGCGTGCGCGAATACCGGGTGATGCGGTTACGGCCGTTTTCCTTGGCGCGGTACATGGCGGCTTCAGCGTGACTGACCAGCGTGGCCGCGTCACCGCCGTCTTCGGGGTAGGCCGCCACGCCAATGCTGGCGGACAGATGCACCTCGCGCTCGCCGCCGGTGAAGGGGCGGGCCAGCGCGTCGAGCACCTGTTGGGCGAGTGTGTCGGCGGCCTTCGGGTCATCGATGGCCACGCAGAACTGATCGCCCCCCAATCGTGCCAGCAACGCGCGTTGGCCCGCCTGACTGCGGATGCGCTGCGCCGCCATGTTGAGCACCTGGTTGCCCACGTGGTGCCCCATCGCCTCGTTCACGGTCTTGAAGTGGTCCAGCCCGATATACAGCAGTGCGGATTCCCCCGTGGACGGCAGGGCCAGCCGCGCATCGAGCCGCTCGATGAATGCCGCGCGATTGGGCAGACCGGTGAGCGAATCCTTGGTCTCCAGCAGGCGCAACTGCTCGTAGGCGGAACGCTCGGCGGTGATGTCGGTAAAGATGACCAGCACCGCGTGCGGTGACGCGCTGTCCGGCGAGAACATCGGCAGCACCGACTCACGCAGCCACACGATCTGCCCATTGCCGGCCGGCACTCCCACAACGACGTTGCTGATCGCGCGTCCCGTGCGGGCCGCCAGTGTAGACGGCCATGCCGCGCGGGGCAGGATGGCGCCGTCTTCGCCCAGCATCATGTCGTTCAGTGCCACACGCGGGCGGCCTTTCCATGACGCGCCCGACATGCGAAGGATCTCGGCCGCGCTGCGGTTGTACGACAGCACGCGGCCATCGGTGGACAGCGTCAGCACGCCCTCGCTCAGATGGTTGACGACCAGCCGGTACTGATCGCGCAACTCGCGGGACTGGCGATATTCATTCTCCAGGCGCAGCAGCTTGACCAACGCGGCGATGTAGCGGCCGCACACTGCGCGCAACGTTGCGTCGTCGGTCGGGTTGGCCGTGGGGAAGAAGAGGCAGAGCAGATCATCGGCGACGGCCATGCCGCCATGCTGGGCCGGGATGCGGCATAGCCATGTCGGCTGCGCGGTCTCCAGCACGCGCACGAGCGCTTCGCGCACAGCCGTGGGCGCATTGGTTTCGCGAATCAGCTCGATGGGCGCCAGCTCATTGAGCAGCGGCGCGATGCGGGCGAGTTCGATATCGAATTCACCGTGCGCTGTGGGAGGCTGGTGCGCTGCACGATCGTCGCGCAACGCCAGCTTCGCACGCGCGCGCTGCGTGCCATAGAGCCGTGCGCGCCCGGAGACGACACGCACCACTACGCACAGCGTCGAGGGCAACGCTGCCTCCAGCGCCCGCAACGCAGCATGCAGCCGCTCGCCCAGCGACGCGGAGGACGGCAGCGTGGAAAGCAGATGATCGAGATGCTCGTGCGGCAGCGCTGCGCCAATCGCTTCGGCGCTGAGCACGCGTTCGCCGGCCTTGCCGGGCAGTTGCGCATCGAGCGGCAGCGGCAATCCGTGCACCACCACCTGCTGTGCCGGCAGCCCGTCAAAGCGGGTTGGCGTGACCGTCAGTCGAACGCTGACCACCTCGATGGAGTCGCCTGCGCAAAGGGCGGAGACAAGTTGCGCTGCCGACGTGGCCCCAGCATCGGGCGGGCTTGCATCGGTGTCGCCGCCGGCATGGGTCTCGAGCCACGCAGGCACGTCCTGGAAGAAGCGCGAAAAGGGCTCGCCGAGCAGTTGGTCGGACGAAAGCGCCCGCACCATGCAAACGCCGGCTGCATTGGCAAAGACGATGCGGCCTTCGAGCACCACATAGAGCGGAACCGGAAGGCTTTGCGCCGACAACGGGTAGGAAATTTCGTCTGGCATCCCACGCTCCAACCTGAGGTATTGCCCAATATCTCACTCAGCATGGACCTCGGGCGACGCTGGCCACGAGAACGCCGGCTACTGGAAGCCGGGGGCAATGCTCTTCATCATGCGCAAAAGTCGTGCGCGGCGCAAAGTCTAGTTTGTGGTCGATACAACACATTCCGAGCGCGCTTTGTCGACCTCGCTGTGGCTCTTTTGGGTTACGGGTTTCAAAACGGTTTGCTGCGGCTCGGTCGGGGGGGCCGGTTCTATTTCGGTATCCGCGCCATTCCCACGTTCTGGCGCGGCGAAATGCTGATCGATCCAGCGATGCGTCAGTGCTCCCCCGATTGCACACATCAAAACGCATGTTCCCATTGTCAGGATGAAGTAGGCGCTGATTCGTTCGGCTGAACGTTCGGGAAAGAAAAACGTCGCGGCAACAAACAGGGAGCCGACCAGCGCGCCAAAGACCAAAAGCAGATAGTAAAAACGACGTGGCAAGAGCGAATTCATCGTTGTCTCATCCAACTGCAACCTGGAAGGTGGTGCTTTGAATCGTTTTACGGCCACGCCAAATGGGCATGCCTTGGCGAGCGCCATCGCGGTGCAATGGCACACCTGGCCGGCGACTTGCATATGAATTGATATTGCGTTTGCTGTACTGCTGCGATGCTGCGGATTGCCGCTTGCGGCAAAAGCCGGAATTGCGGGACCCGGCGGCGCTTGCTATGGTGGTGGCACTGAAATGCAGCGCGATACCAGTTTGTGGCCTTGCATGATCGCGTACGCTAATCCGATACGTCAATCCGACTTTCCGGTTGAAACTGAGCATCCGGTGTGTCACGAGTTGATTCCCGGCTTAGTGGCGCGGTTTGAAGGGGCAGGATCAAAAACGTTGAAATTTGATTTCAGTTATGAATACAATTGATCTAATATCTGATCCACACCAGACTTCACACCAGAATTTATTGGGAGCGCATATGGCGACATACAAGGAATTGATTGCACAAAAGGCCAAACTGGAAGAGCAGATCGAAACTGCGCGTGCCAAGGAGCTGGAAGCGGTGATCCAGCAAGTGCGCCAGACGGTTGCCGAATATGGCCTGACGGCTGAAGACCTGGGCCTGGCTCAGCGACGCGGCCGCCGTGCCGGTGCGAAAGCGCCGGTGCCGGCCAAGTACCGTGACCCGAAGACGGGCGCAACGTGGTCCGGTCGCGGCCGTGCTCCGGCCTGGATCGGCAAGAACCGCGATAAATTCCTGATCGCCTGATCTGCCAGGCTCCGCCTGACGCGTACGCAAGCGCGCAATGCAAATGGCCCACCTGTCCGGTGGGCCATTTGCATTGCTGCGCCCGATGGTCGTTCCTGTATAACGACGGCATGACGCCCCGCCTGCCCAAATACCTCGAACTGGCCGACCGCATTCGGCTCGACATCCTGCACGGAACGCTGCCGGCGGGCAGCATCGCGCCCAGCGAGAACGAAGTCGCCCAGCGCTATGGCGTCTCGCGCTTGACGGCGCGCCGCACGCTGAATGAGCTGGCGGCCCGCGGGTTGCTCAAGCGCTCGCGGGGGCAGCGCAGCGTGGTGCTCGATCGCGTGGGGCCGCATCGGCCGGTGCTGTATGCGCCGGGCCAGTCAGATGCGGCGCTCGAATACGTGCCCGGCGCGGTCTATACGGTCAGTGCTTTTCGACTGGAGGCGGCCGACGAGACCGTGGCCGCCGCGCTCGACCTGGCGGCGGGCGCGCAGGTGGCGTTTGTCGAGCGGCGCGCCCAGGTGGAGGGGCAGCCGATCATGCTGCTGCGCACGTGGCTGACGACGCGGCTGGCGGCGATGCTGGAGGCGCGCGACTTTGAAGATCGCCTGTTCGTGCAGGTCTTCCAGCGCGCCAACCTGACCATCGCGCGCTCACGCGAGGCGCCGCTTGCCTGTGTGGCCGATGCACACCAGGCCGCCCAGCTCGGCGTGCAAGCGGGTGTGCCGCTCGTGCGCGTGCGCCGCATTGGCTACAGCGTGGCCGACGTGCCGATCTCCCTCACGTACTGCGATTTTTCCCCCGAGCGCTACACACGCGAAGTCGACATCCGCGTGCTCCAAAACGACTGAAAGCGCACTGCGCCAGACCGGTGCAGAAACGGCGCCACACACCCCGCGATGGGGACTTGTCCGCCTAAAGTATTCAAGCTAGTCTGCGCCCCTTCCCCAGAAAACGTATTTATTTGTGAAGCGACGCTTTGCCGACAACGTATTGGCACGGCAGTTGCATTCACGGCCCCATCTCAGCGGCGGCGGGTTGAGCCACCCGCCGCCTCAACGCTGATTCAGTCGATTCAACACACCGGAACCACAAGAGGGAGAAATCAACAATGCAACTCAAGCGACGTTTTTCGCTGGCCGCACTGGCTGCCGCGGCGGCCCTGACTGCAGGCGCGGCGCAGGCCCAATCGTCTGTGACGCTGTATGGCCAGGTGGATGCCTGGGCGGGCGCCACCAAGAACCTGGGCCAGGACCGCGCCTGGGGTGTCAACTCGGGCGGCATGTCGACGTCGTACTGGGGCATGAAGGGCAGCGAAGACCTGGGCAACGGCCTGAAGGCCATCTTCACGCTGGAAGCGTTCTTCCGCCCCGACACGGGCAAGTCTGGCCGCTTTGATGGCGACCACTTCTTCGCACGTAATTCGTTTGTCGGTCTGCAGTCGAACAGCTGGGGCTCGATCAAGCTCGGCCGTAACACCCCGCCGTACTTCGTTTCGACGATCCTGTTTAACCCGTTCATCGATTCGTACACGTTCTCGCCGATGGTGTTCCACACCTACCTCGGCAACGGCCGTACGGGCGCCGCGGGCATCTCGGGCCTGGTGGGCGATTCGGGCTGGGACAACTCGATCATGTACTCCACGCCGGACATGGGCGGCCTGACGGCCAACCTGATCTACGGCGCGGGCGAGCAAGCCGGCCACAACGGTCAGAACAAGTGGGGCGGCAGCCTGCTGTATTTCCGTGGCAACTTTGCGGCCACGGCGGCGTTCCAGCAGGTGCGCTACGACGGCGCGCCTGGCGACCTGAACAGCCTGGTGGCTGGCTTTGCGCGCCAGACGGCGGGGCAGTTGGGTGCCACGTACGACTTTGGCGTGGTCAAGCTGTACGGCCAATACCAGTACATCAAGAACACGATCAGCACCGGCGACGCCAAGAGCAACGGCGGTCAGCTGGGCGTGTCGATTCCGGTGGGCCCGGGCGCCGTGCTGGCATCGTATGCCTATACGAAGACCTCGGGTGCGGCTGACGTGAAGCGCAACACGTGGGCGGTGGGCTACGACTATTCGCTGTCCAAGCGCACCGATGTGTATGCGGCTTACTTCCGCGACAAGGTGTCGGATCTCTCGACGGCTGACACCTTCGGTGTAGGCATCCGCGCAAAGTTCTAAGCCTTCGCGTTCTGCTTTTCCTTGTCACCGCCCGCGTCTCGACAGCGTGGGCGGATATTTGCAACGGCGTCCGGATTCCGGGCGCCGTTTTTTGTTATGCGGAAAAGCCGAAAGGGCGGCGGTGTCAGCCGGTGCGCGCCAGGCGCAACGGCGGCGATAGCGGCGCCGGGGCCTCGGCTCCAATGTTCGGCTGATTCAGCAGCATGGCGCCGCGCTGCGTGGCCACGAACACAGCCTCGGTACGGCTGCGCACTTCCAGCCGGCGATACAGCGCGTTGATATGCGCCTTGGTTGTCGCCTCGGAAATACTCAGCATGCGGCTGATGGTTTTGACCGGATGCCCGCGCGAGAGCAAGACGAGAATTTCATATTGACGCTGCGTCAGGCCGAGTAACGCGCCATCGTCATTACCGTTGGCCGAACCTGCCGCAATCGCTTCAGGCCGTGTCAGCACGATCGATGCCGGCACATAACGGCCGCCCGCCAGCACCAATTCCAATGCCGCTGCAATCAATTTGCCGGAATAGCTTTTCAGCAGATAGGCCGACACATTCAATTGCATCAGCGTGCGCACGTGCGCAGCGGAATCGGTTTCGCCCAGTACGGCGACATGTCGGGGATGCGGCTGTTGCAGCAGCCGGGAGAGCGCTGGCAGATCGTCGATGCCAGGCAAGGGCAGGCCGATCAGGGCCAGTTCGGCGTCCGCATGCGCCGCGAGGTTTTCAAAGAGAGCTTCGTCCGGCTCGACGCTGACCACTTCGGTGATGGCCGGCAAGGATTGCAACACATGGGTCGCGCCGGCACGCACCAAAGGGTGTGCCTCCACTACGATTGATTTCACTGCGCCGCCTGTCTGGTTATGGTTTGTTTGCCCATTTCCGGAATCAGCTCGTTGCCGCGTCTATTTGGACCAGCCGGTCGAAAATCAACACGGGCGTGCGTGTGGAAATGCTTCTGACGTGCGGTCTCGGTATATTTCCCCGTTCAACCGGCAGTCACCGCAGTGCGGTGCCACCGGGCCGAAACCTTGGCACGCCATTCAGGCGCAAATCCTTCCGGTTTTTCTTGTTTATGTCGCCAGGCGCGGAGGATTAACCCCGCCAAAATCGCAGAATAAATCCCCAGCATGCTTGTTGCACCCATCAATGGGATGTAAACCTTTTTGTTTACCCCGATCGGTGGTGTGCTAGACCCCTCTATACATAGCAGGATCAGGCAGCAGCAGCTAGCCCCACTTCACGCCCATTGACGTAAGCGTAAAGCGGGGCTTTTGTACCCAAAAAACGTGTTGTGGTGGCTTATTGCGCGACGACCGAGAAGCGTGGCATCGACAGCGGTTGTTTGCCATCGCGGCCGTAGGGTGTACCGCCGCCGTTGTTGGCAGCATGCAGGACAGACAGCGCGTTCTGCGTGGCACGCAGCCGCAGGTCGATCAGGGTGCCGTTGTCGATGTTGCGCTGGCGCAGCAGGCGGGCCAGGGCCAGGTTCTCGTCGAACAGGCGGCTGGCAGTCTCATCGGTGCGCAGGTATTTGACCAGCCCGTACGGATCGGCGCCGCCGTGCTGGGCCCACCAAAGGCGGCGGTCCCGGTCGGCTTCGCCCAGCGCGGCGAGCTGTTTCTGCTTGGTCTGGGTGATGCGCTCGAGTTCGACCATGTCGCCATCGCGCAACGCCTGCGCTTCGGCATCCAGGGTGAGGGTGGCTGCGCGCAGCAGTTCCTGCTCGTCGGCAAGGGTGCGGATCAGCAGTGTGTTGTCCATGGTGACTACCTCAGGCTCAGGCTTGGAAGCTTGGGCAGCCGCCGGCTGGCACACCGCCCCGCCGCGATCGGTCGAGAGTCGGAAACTCTCGGACCGGCGGCGTCAGAAAATACAGGGGACGGACGACGGGAAACCCCCGTCAGACCTTCTTGGAGCGCGTGGAGAGCAGCGATTGCGCGTCGGAAAGCGCCGCATCGGCGATCTTGCCGGCGTCCATCTTGAGCGTGCCGTTCTGGATGGCACTGCGGATCTGCTCGACCCGTGCGGCGTCGAAGTCGCCGCTGCCCACTTGGCGCGAGACTTGTTGGACCGACAGCGACGGTGCATCGCCGGTGTGGCGCGTGGTGCCCGAAGCCGTCGTAGCGGCCGGGGACGAACCGGTCGCGCGCGTCGACCCGGACGCAGCGTCCTTGGTCGGCGCAACGGCCGGCGTGTTGTTCACGATATGGTTGATTTTCACGGGTGTCTCCGAAGAGCGCGTTCATCCTATCACCCATATCGGCCAACCCCGGCCCAAACTTTAGCGGCAGGTATCGATCAAGCATCACAGTCGAAAAGTGATCTGCCGTTATCAATCTGATCTTAGAACTGGATTGCCACGACGCCGGCAGACTGCGCGATGCCCGAGACGACATTGCCGTTGGCGGTGCGCACCTGCGCCACCTGCCCCACGGCGGCCTGGTTCAAGGCCCGGCCGTCGCTGCTGACCTGGAAGCCGCCGCCCTCGGCGATGAGCTTGACGGTCTGGCCGGCTTGCACGGCAATTGGCAGGCGCAGGCTTTCGGCGCGCAGCGGCTGATTGGCGGCCACGCTCGTGAGCAGTACACGCCCCACCACATCGGCCGGCTGTTGCACGACCGAGGCCGGGAGCATCGACAGGTCGCCCGTGCGGGCTTCCAGATCGCCCATATCGAGCGTCTTGCCCGGCGAGAGCTGGTGCGAAGCGACGTAATACGTCCCCGTAATCTGAATCGTGGCCGGTACCCAAGCCGCCCAGGCGTGCGGCGAGCGGCAGCGCACGCCCACTTGTATACGGCCGCGCAGGCGGTTGGCCGCCGGCAGCATCAAGTCGATCTGGTCGCAGGGCTGGTTGGCCACGCGGGCATCTACCGGGCCGACCTCCACCGACGCACGTGGCGCTCCCGTCTCATTTGTGCCGCCCAGGATGTCCAGTTGCGACTGCAGTTGCTGCTGAATCTGCATCTGAATGGCGTTCGGCCCCTGGATGGTGGTGGGCTGCATGGGTTGCTGTACGGCTTGGGCGGGCGGATACCCGACGCGCACCATGCCCTGTGCGTGCGCCAGGATCGGGTGCACGGCGCTGGCCAGCAGGCCCAGCGCCAGCATCAACAACAGCTTGCGCTGGCGCCCAGCCAGCGGCGTGGCCGTGGCGGCAGGTTGGGTCGGGTGGTGCGCGCTGCGTGCAAACCGCGTGGACATGGAGAGCCCCTTCATCAAAAGTCCGGTGAAGTTTAGCCACGCGTGCGCGAGCGCCAAATGCGGAAATGTCGGCCAATCCCCCCCTTATTCGGACGAATGGTCTTGCACACCCGCCCCTAGACTTTGCAACGTGGTGAAGTCCCTGGCGTTGTGCGGTTCCTGGCCGTACAGCCTGCCCCGGGGGAGGGTTTCCCGGCCAATCTCTGGATTCGCAGACAGGTCTTTTCCACTGAGGTTGCATGACGGCAACTCAGCATGACAAGCGGTTCAGCGGTTTTGGAGACGGCATCGGCGGTTTTGAAGGGGCCGCTGATGCCGAGTTCTCCAGCCGAAGGGAACGCGCAACACACAAACGCAATACAGAACGCAACCCCGGCGGGTGGCAGCAATCACCAGGACGCCACACGCAAGGAATGACAGACATGGTCGACAAGCTGGATCAGTTGTTCGGTTTTCAGGAGCAGGCGCTGCACTTGCGCTCGCAGCGTCACCAGATCCTGGCCTCGAACATCGCCAACGCCGATACGCCCAACTACAAGGCGCGCGACTTCGATTTTCAGTCGGCGCTGCAGAAGGCGGTCGGCCAGCAAAGCGGAAACAGCCTGCCGATGACGGCAACGGCTGCGGGGCACCTGACAGTGGATGGCGCACCGGCTGGCGATGTGTCGCTGATGCAGGCGTCGCTGTCGCAGCAAACCAAGGCGCTGCAGGGTGAAGTGCAGTACCGCACGTCGCAGCAGCCGTCCATCGACGGCAACACGGTCGACATGGATGGCGAGCGCATGCGCTTTGCCGATAACACCGTGCGCTACGAGGCCGATCTGAGCATCGTGACGCAGAAGATCAAGTCGATGCTGGCGGCCATTCAGAACAGCTAGCGCGCGATGTAGCAACAGCAGCAAGAGCATCAAGAGCAGCAGACAGGCATTAAGACGACCGCGCAGCAGTCACGCGCGGCGAAAGAGGGGCGGGAACTGTGTGGCGCTCCGGGCCGGGAAAAATTGGTCCGGAGCAAGCCGCCATACAGAACAACCGGATCGGTCCGGCAGCCATGCCGGCAACAGTATTTGAAGACATCGGAATCAACATGTCGCTATTCAAGGTGATGGATGTAGCTGGCAGCGCGCTCACCGCGCAGTCCAAGCGCATGAACGTGGTCGCCTCCAACCTGGCCAACGCCGAAAGCGTGACGGGCCCGGACGGCAAGGCGTACCGCGCCAAGCAGGTGGTGTTCTCGCCCGTGCAGGAGTCTGACGACTACGCCACGGGCGTGTCGGTCGACCGCGTGGTCGAAGACACCGTCACCCCCATGAAGCGCATGCACCAGCCGGGCAACCCGCTGGCCGATGCCGACGGCTACGTGACCATGCCGAACGTCGATGTGGTGGACGAAATGGTCAACATGATTTCTGCGTCGCGCTCGTACCAGGCCAACGTGGAAGTCGCCAACACCACCAAGACGATGGCCTCCAAGGCTCTGACCCTGGGCCAGTAAGCGGCACATTCCTAGCGAGACACGAACATGACCGTCAGCTCAACCAGCAACACCACCGGCACCTCGAGCACGACCTCCGGCAACCAGCTTGCCATCACCAGCGGCACCGATCTGCAGAACACGTTCATGCAGTTGCTGGTCGCGCAGTTGCAGAACCAGGATCCGCTCAACCCGATGGACAACTCGCAGATGACCTCGCAGCTTGCGCAGATCAACACTGTGAACGGTATCCAGCAACTGAACACCACCATGTCGAGCATGGCGACGCAGAGCGCGGCCACGCAGGCTTCGTCACTGATCGGCCGTACCGTGCAGGTGCCGTCGTCCAACCTGACGCTGGCCTCCGGCACGGCCAACTTCGGCATCTCGGTACCCAACGGCGCCGACGATGTGGTCGTGACCATCAAGGATGCCAACGGCAACACCGTGCGTTCGGTCGATCTGGGCCAGATGTCCGCCGGCAGCGGCAACTACACCTGGAACGGCAAGAACGACAGCGGCACCACGGTGGCCGACGGCTCTTACTCCATCTCGGTTTCCGCCACGCTTGGCGGCAAGATCACAACGGCCAACGCCACCGGCGCCGACAAGGTAACGGGCGTGACCATCACCAACGGAACGACGCAGCTGCAACTGGCCTCGGGCAACACGGCCAAGCTGTCGGACGTCACCACCATTCAGTAACGGGTCGAACCCGCTTTTTTATCTACGGGAGAACATTATGGGATTCCAGCAAGGCCTCAGCGGTCTCGACGCCGCCTCTGCAAACCTCGACGTGATCGGCAGCAACGTGGCAAACGCCAACACTGTCGGCTACAAGAAATCGACCGCCGAGTTTGGCGACGTGTACGCACGCTCGCTGGTGGGTGCGTCCGACAACCAGATCGGCCAGGGCGTGAGCGTGACCAAGGTGTCGCAGTCGTTCACGCAGGGCAACGTGACCAACACCGGCAACCCGCTGGACATCGCCATCAACGGCACGGGCTTCTACCGCATGGTCGACCCGTCCAGCGGCCAGGTGTCGTACACGCGTAACGGCCAGTTCCAGACCGACAAGAACGGCTTCATCATCTCGGCCACCGGCCAGAACCTGACCGGCTACGGCGTGGATTCCACCGGCAAGGTCAACACCGCCGTGCTGACCAACCTGAAGATTCCCGTCAACGACCTGGCGCCGCTGGCCACCACCAACACGGCGTTCGGCGTGAACCTGGACGCCGCCGCCACGGTGCCGACCACCACGCCGTTCTCGCCCACCAACTCGGCAACGTTCAACCACTCCGTTTCGGAACAGGTGTACGACGGCACGGGCACGGCCCACATGCTGACCAATTACTACGTGCGCACCGCTTCGGGCTGGGATGTGTACTCGCAAGTTGACGGCAACAACCCGACCGGCGGCAACCCGGTGACGTCGCTCACGTTCAACAGCAGCGGCCAGCTCACCTCGACGCCAAGCAAGATCGCCACGGCCTTCCCCGGGATGAGCATCGCGAGCATGGATTTCACGGGCACCACGCAGTACGGCGGCGGCTACAACGACACCGCTCCGGGCGTGACCCAAGACGGTTACGCCACCGGCCGCCTGGCCAGCTACTCGGTCGGTACCGATGGCACTGTCACCGCGCGCTACTCCAACGGCCGCACGGCAACGCTGGGCCAAGTCGCCATGGCCAATTTCAAGGCACCGGAAGGCCTGCAGAACATCGGTGGCAACCAGTGGGTGGAAACGTCCAACTCGGGCGCCCCCAACCTGGGTACGCCGGGCATGGGTTCGTTCGGCCTGCTGCAGTCGTCGGCGGTGGAGCAATCCAACGTGGACCTGTCTGCCGAGCTGGTCAACATGATCATTGCCCAGCGCTCGTATCAGGCCAACGCGCAGACCATCAAGACGCAGGACACCATCCTGCAGACCCTGGTGACGATGTAATCGTCGTTGCCCGAAGCTGACTGACCGCACACCAAGGACACTCGCATGGACCGCTCGATCTACGTGTCGATGACTGGCGTAAAGCACCTGTTCGACCAACAGGCTGCCAGCGCCAACAACCTCGCCAACGCCAGCACCACCGGCTTCAAGGCGCAGATCGATGCGTTCCATACGGTGGGTGTGCAAGGCGATGGCTCGCCCACGCGCAGCTACGTGATGGCCTCGGCCATCGGGACGGACCTCGCGCCCGGCCCGATCGAGACCACCGGCCGCAGCCTGGACGTGGCCATCGACGGGCAAGGCTTCTTTGCCGTGCAGACGCCCGATGGCAGCGAGGCTTACACCCGCGCCGGTACGTTCCAGCTCGGCCCTGACGGCACGATCCAGACGCTCTCCGGCCAGCCCGTGCTGGGTGATGGCGGCCCGATCACGCTGCCGCCCGACACTACGGTGCAGTTTGCCAAGGACGGTACGGTCAACGCGATCAGCGCCGACAGCCGTACGCCGCCCGTGTCGCTGGGCCGCCTGAAGCTGGTGAGCATCGACCCGTCGAACATCGACCGCGGCGCAGACGGCCTGTTCCGCCAGCGCGACGGCCAGGACGCCGACGTGGATGAAAAAGTTCGTGTGACCGGCGGGGCGCTGGAAGGCAGCAACGTCAACCTGACCGACTCGCTGGTCAACATGATCGAAATCTCGCGCCAACTGGAAATGCAGATGAAGTCGCTGCACACGAGCGACACGAACGCCCAGTCGGCCAATGAACTGCTGCGCCACGCCTGAACGGCCGGCGCATTGAATTGAATCAACCAAGGACTCGAACATGATTCGCTCCCTGTGGATTTCCAAGACCGGGATGGACGCCCAGCAATCGCAGCTGGATGTCATCTCGAACAACCTGGCGAACGTCAACACGACGGGCTTCAAGCGCTCGCGCGCCGTGTTCGAAGACTTGCTGTACCAGAACGTGCGCGAGCCGGGTGCGCAGTCGTCGCAACAGACCACGCTGCCTTCGGGCATGCAGATCGGTACCGGTACGCGCATCGTCGCCACCGAGCGTCTGCACACGCAGGGCAACCTGCAGCAGACCGGCAACTCGACCGACGTGGCCATCAACGGCAACGGCTTCTTCCAGGTGCAGATGCCCGACGGCACGCTGGCCTACACGCGTGACGGCAGCTTCCAGATCAACGCGCAGGGCCAGCTTGTGACCTCGAGCGGTTACCCGGTCCAGCCGGCCGTGACGGTGCCGCAGAACGCCACCAGCCTGACCATCGGCAAGGACGGCGTTGTGACGGTCACCACGCCGGGCACGGTCAACAACACGCAGGTGGGCACGTTCCAACTGGCCAACTTCATCAACCCGGCCGGCCTGCGCAGCATGGGCGAAAACCTGTACGCCGAAACCGAAGCGTCGGGCACGGCCAACCTGGCCAACCCGGGCTCGAACGGCGTGGGCGCGCTCAATCAGAACTACGTTGAAACGTCCAACGTGAACGTGGTGGAAGAAATGGTCAACATGATCCAGACGCAGCGTGCGTACGAGATCAACAGCAAGTCGGTCCAGACGTCGGACCAGATGCTGGAGAAGCTGTCTCAGCTTTGAGCTGACGGCGCAGTTTTTGAGGATGTAGTGCGATGCATACCCCCCCGGTTTACTCGCTCCAGAATGGCAAGCACAGCGGCCGCGCTGTGCCGGCTGTTCGAGTCGTTCGATTGGCCGTGCTTGGCACGGCCGCCTTGCTCGCTACGGCGTGCGGCATGCTGCCGCCGCCGGCCCCGATCGTGCAGGGTCCGACAACCGCGCGCCCACCGATGCCGGTGATGGCGCCGCGCCAGAACGGGGCGATCTACCAGGAAGTGGCATCGGGCAGCGGTGGTTTCCGCGGCATGTTCGAAGACCGCCGCGCACACATGGTGGGCGACACGATCACGATCGTGATCACCGAGAACACGGCGGCCAGCAAGCAGACCTCCGGCAGCGTCAACCGCACGGGCAGCATGAGCGCTTCGGTGCCGACCTTCGCCGGCATGAACGCGGGCGTGCTCTCTCTGCTGGGTGTGTCGGCCAGCGACGCCAACAAATTCGACAGCAAGGGCGCCAACGGTGCACAGAACAACTTCACGGCCACGATTACGGTGACGGTGGTGGAAGTGCTGGGCAACGGCAACCTGGTGGTGAGCGGCGAGAAGCAGATGGCCGTGGGCCAGGGCACCGAGTCGATCAAGTTCTCTGGCGTGGTCAACCCGACCACCGTCAACAATCAAAACACCGTGTTGTCTACCCAGGTGGCGGACGCACGCATGGAATACCGCGGCACGGGCTACGTTGCCGAGTCGCAGCAGATGGGCTGGCTGTCGCGGTTCTTCCTGACCGTGTCACCGTTCTGAGGGATCTGCCATGACTTTGCATCGCATCATCGGCGCGGCCCTGGTGGCACTGAGCGCAATTTCGGCGGTTGTTCCGAGCACGGCACACGCTGACCGCATCAAGGATCTGACCACCGTTGCCGGCGTGCGCGACAACGCGCTGATCGGCTACGGCCTGGTCGTGGGCCTTGACGGTAGCGGCGACCAGACCACGCAAACCCCGTTCACGGTCCAGAGCTTCAACAACATGCTCACGCAGTTCGGCATCAATGTGCCGGCCGGCGCGAGCATCCAGCTGAAAAACACCGCCGCCGTGGTGGTGACGGCCACGCTGCCCGCCTTTGTGCGGCCGGGCCAGACCATCGACGTGACGGTGTCGTCCATCGGTAACGCCAAGAGCCTGCGTGGCGGCACGCTGCTGCTCACGCCGCTCAAGGGCGTGGACGGCCAGCTCTACGCATTGGCACAGGGCAACGTGGTGATTGGCGGCGCAGGCGCATCGGCCAACGGCAGCAAGGTGCAGATCAACCAGCTTGGCGCCGGCCGCATCGCCAATGGCGCCACGGTGGAGCGCGCCGTGCAGGCCTCGGTGGGCGAGGCCGGCAGCATCCAGCTCGATACCGGCACGACGGATTTCGGCACCGTGCAGAACATCGTTACCGCCATCAACAAGCAGTTCGGCACGGATACGGCGCAAGCCGCGGACGGCCGCACGATCAACGTCCGGGCACCGGCCCTGGCGTCGGACCGCGTCGGCTTCCTGGCCAAGCTGCAGAACATTGACGTGACGCCGGCGCTGGCCGCCGCACGTGTGGTGATCAACGCCCGCACGGGCTCGGTGGTCATGAACCAGCTCGTCAAGCTAGAGCCCTGCGCGGTGGCGCATGGCAGCCTGTCGGTCACCATCAGCACGGACCCGGTGGTGAGCCAGCCGGCGCCGTTCTCGCAAGGGCAGACGGTGGCCGCAGCGCGTTCGAACATCGAGGTCAAGCAGCAAGGCGGTAGCCTCATCAACGTGAGGGGTGGCACCAACCTGGCGGACGTGGTCAAGGCCATCAACGCGATTGGCGCCAACCCGCAAGACCTGATCTCGATCCTGCAGGCGATGAAAGCGGCCAACGCGCTGCGCGCCGATCTGGAAATCATCTGACGCTGGGGAGGCCACGATGAACCAAACCGACCTCACCAGCCGCCTGGCGCTCGATTCCAAGGGTTTCGAGTCGCTCAAGCAAACGGCGCGTACCGATCCGACCGGCGCCGCCAAGACCGTCGCCAAGCAGTTCGACGCGATCTTCGTGAACATGATGCTCAAGCAGATGCGCGATGCATCGCCGCAGAACGGGCCGCTCGATTCGTCGTCGACCAAGATGTACACGTCGATGCTCGATCAGCAGCTTTCGCAGACCATGGCCTCGCGCGGCGTGGGCGTTGCAGACCAGCTTCTGAAGCAGATGCTGCGTCAGGCCACGCATGTGAACCCGGATGCAGGCGGCAAGGTGAACACCGCCCTGTCGAACACAACGGCCACCAATACCGCGCTGCCGGGTGCTGCTGGTGCCGCCGGTGCCACGAGCGATGCCGCCAAGGCCATCGCGCGTTCGTCGCTCAACAGCATGGCGGCCGCCGTGGCGCCGGGCACGGAAGACGACGGCTCGGGCATCAGCACCGTGCCGCGCCCCGGCTTGGAGGAGCGCGTGCAGCGTGCACTGGCCGCCCTGCGCAAGCAGGCAGATGCGCAGGCACAGACCCCGAGCGCACCGCCCGAGGTTGACCTGTCGACGGTGGCGTCCGAGCCGCGCGGCGAGCGCATGACCAGCTTCTATAACAAGCTGATCGGCCACGCATCGCAGGCCGCGCAGGAAACCGGCATTCCGGCCAACTTCATGATCGGGCATGCGGCGCTGGAGTCCGGCTGGGGCCGTCGCGAGATCAAGGCACGCGACGGCACGAATACGCACAACCTGTTCGGCATCAAGGCCGGCAGCTCGTGGGCCGGCAAGACTGCCACGGTGACCACCACCGAATACATCGGCGGCGTCGCCCACAAGGTGCAGGAGAAGTTCCGCGCGTACAGCTCGTACGCCGAGGCCTTCAAGGACTACGCCAACCTGCTGGCCAACAACCCGCGCTACAGCAACGTCGTGGCAGCCGGCAACGGCAACGATGCGGCGTCGTTCGCCAAGGGGCTGCAGCGCGCCGGCTACGCCACCGACCCGAACTACGCCCACAAGATCATGGCGGTGCTCAAGCAGATCGTTTGAGTGATTTAAAAAGCATATTTTGGCGACGACGGTCGGCTCAAGTTTCCGCTTGTCCGGCCGATGTTGTTTCTAGAGCTTATTTCGGCGGCTTCGTGCCGCCCGCACCGAGACAACTATGAGCAGCTCCCTTCTGAATATTGGCGCGTCCGGCCTGCGGGTTGCCGATATCAACCTGCAAGTGACCGGCAACAACATTGCCAACGCCAGCACGCCGGGCTATTCACGCCAGGAAGCCGTGCAGACGGAAAACATTCCGCTGTACGCCGGCGTGGGCTATCTCGGCCAGGGCGCAAACGTCACGACCGTCAAGCGCATCTATGATCAGTTCCTGACGGCGCAGGTGCAGAGCGGCCAGGCGTCGACCAGCGCGGCCGACCAGCTCAACAGCCTGGTCTCGGGCCTGAGCAAGTACATGTCGGACAGCAACAGCGGCCTGACTTCGTCGCTCACCAGCTTCTTCAACGCCGCCGATGGCCTGGCCTCCAAGCCGTCGGACACCACCGCGCGCCAGGTCTTCCTGAACGCTGCGGCCGGCCTGCAGAGCCGTTTCAATTCGATTGCCGGGCAGCTGAGTTCGCTCAACAACCAGGTCAATACGCAGGTGCAGACGCAGATCAGCTCCGTCAATGGCACCGCGCAGCAGATCGCCTCGTTGAATGACCAGATTTCCAAGGCGGAAGCGTCGACCGGGCAGCCGGCCAATGACCTGCGTGACCAGCGCGACCAGCTCGTGCAGACGCTCAACCAGTCGATCAAGGCGAGCGTGGTGCAGACCGGCGACGGCCAGTTCAACATCTATGTGGGAAACGGCCAGGCGCTGGTGCAAGGCAACCAGAGCTACCAGCTGACGGCAGTGCCGTCGCAGTACGACCCGACGCAACTGTCGGTGGGCTACAAGAGCCCCGGCGGTACGGTCAACATCGACGACAGCCAGCTCGGCGGCGGTGCGCTGGGCGGCCTGATGGACTTCCGCAACAACACGCTCATTCCGGCGCAGAACAGCCTGGGCCGCCTGGCCACGGCCGTGACGGCCGACGTGAATGCGCAGAACAAGCTCGGCATGGACGCCAACGGCAAGATGGGCACGGACCTCTTCTCCGTGGCCAGCCCCAGCGTCGCGCCCAGCACGAACAACACCGGCAGCGGCACGCTCACGGCCAGCATCACCAACGCCAATGCGGGGCAGGGCTACGACTACCAGGTCAAGTATCAGGGCGGCGCCTACACCGTTTCGCACTATCCGGACGGCTCCGGCTCCGTGACGGTGTCGAGCTGGCCGACCACGATCGACGGCGTCACGCTGAACCTGTCGGGCACGATGAACAGCGGTGACTCCTTCCTGGTGCGCCCGACCGCCAACGCGGCCGCCACCATGCAGACGCTCACCACCGACTACCACAACGTGGCGGCGGCCTCGCCCGTGGTGCTCAACCAGGGCAGCAACAACACGGGCAGCGCCGCGGTGTCGTCGTTGGGCGTGGACAGCACGTATGCCGGCTCGCCGCTCACGTCGCCGATCAACCTGACGTACAGCTCGGCCGTCGGCGGCTCGCTGTCGGGGTTCCCGGGCAGTGTCACTGTCACGGTGGGTGGTACGTCGACCACGTACACGGGCGGTACGGCGCCGTACACGCAGGGCGCGACGTACGCTTTCAACGGCGTGCAGATGACGCTTTCGGGCTCGCCCGGCAACGGCGACACGTTCACCATTTCGGCCAACACCGCCAACAGCACCGACAATGGCAACGCCAGCGCGCTGGCCAAGCTGCGCAACAGCAACCTGCTGGACGGCGGCACGACCTCGATCGGCTCGGCGTGGAACAACCTCGTCACCCAGGTGGGTGTGCAGGCCAACCGCGCCAGCACCAACCTGACCTCGCAGAAGGCGCTGCTGGCCAGCTCCACGCAACAGCAGCAGTCGGTGTCGGGGGTGAATCTCGATGACGAGGCGATGAACCTGATGAAGTACCAGCAGGCCTACCAGGCCTCCGCCAAGGTGATGCAGACGGCCAATTCGCTGTTCGACAGCCTGCTGTCGATTGCCGGCGGCTGATCGGGGCAGCTGAAGAAATCGCCCCGCCTGCCGATAACGTCCTAAAGCCCTTCGTCCGGACCGATCATGCGAGTCAGTAGCGCCCAATTCTTTGCAGCGTCTTCCGCTTCGATGCAGAACACGCAATCGAACCTGCTCACGCTGCAGCAGCAGATTGCGAGCGGCATCGCGCTCAACAGCGCGGGCGACAACCCCAGCGCGTTCGGCCAGATGGCGCAACTGCAACAAACGCAGGACGCCAACGATCAGTACCAAGCCAATCGCGACACCACCGACGCACGCCTGACCAGCGTGTCTTCGGCGCTCACCAACCTGGTGACCACGCTGCAGCAAGGCAAGCAGACATTGGTGGGGGCCAACACCTCGCTGATGACGGATTCGCAGCGCATTGGCGTGCTGGCGCAGGTCAAGCAGCAGTATCAGCAGCTACTGTCGACGGCCAACCAGCGCGATGCGTCAGGCGTGGCCCTGTTTGGCGGTGCCAACGGCACGACCGATCCTTTCACCAGCACCAGCGGTTCCGTGCAGTACGTCGGCAGCGGTCAGCCGCCGGTAGTGCAGGTTTCGCAGAACATCTCGATGCCGAATTCGGTGTCGGGCGACTCGGTGTTCGTGCGCATCCCCAACTCGGATACGTCCAACCCGAACACCAACCAGAGCATTTTCAAGACGTACGAGAACCTGATCACGGCGCTGTCGACCCCGATCAACGCTGCCACCCAGGCCACCGACGTCGCGAACCTGCAAAAGGCCGTGCAGACGGCGCAGGGCAATCTGGACAACGCTTATCAGGTCGCCCTGCAAGCGCAGGTGACGGTGGGCACGCAGCAAGCGCAGATCACAACGCTCAACAGCAGCGGCTCGAACTACGGCGAGCAGTTGAAGGAGCAGATCTCGAAGCTGCAGTCGGTGGATTACACCACCGCCATCTCGCAGTTCTCTCAGCAGCAGGTGTCGCTGCAGGCCGCGCAGAAGACGTTCACGGCCATGCAGGGCATGTCGCTGTTCCAGTACATCAATCCTTGATGCGGCGCGGGCAGACGGTGGGGTGGCGCGGCGTATCATGTCGGCTCACCTACCGTCAGGACTGGTCATGCCCATCCAGTATCTTCGCCGCCTGACCAGCCCAGAACGCTCAGAGGACGCCAACCGGCGCCTCGGTCAGTCGCTGGCCTTCGTGGCGGGCGCCGCCAACGCAGGCGGATTTCTCGCCGTCAAGCAATACACCTCGCACATGTCTGGCATCGTCTCGACGATGGCCGACGCGCTCGTGCTGGGCGATATCGTCCTCGTGCTCGCCGGATTCGCTTCGCTGCTGGCATTCCTTTGTGGTGCCGCCTGCACGGCGGTGCTCGTCAACTGGGGCCGCCGGCGCAGCACGCAGAGCGAATTCGCGTTGCCGCTCATGCTCGAAGCCGCGCTGCTGTTGCTGTTCGGCTTGATGGGCACATCGCTGGGGCAATACCGGGTCGTGTTCGTGCCGGCCACCGTGGCACTGCTGTGCTTCCTGATGGGGCTGCAGAACGCCATCATCACCAAGATTTCGAAAGCCGAGATCCGTACCACGCACGTGACCGGCCTGGCCACCGACATCGGCATCGAAGTCGGCAAGGCGCTCTACTGGAACCACGGGCACCGCAACCTGCCGGCCGTCGTGGCCAATCGGCCCAAGCTGCGACTGCTGGCGTCGTTGCTGGGGATGTTCTTCGTGGGCGGCGTGGCGGGCGCGTTGGGCTTCAAGTATCTGGGTTATGCCGCCACGATTCCGCTGGCATCCATCCTGATGCTGCTGGCCGTTGTGCCGGTGGTGGATGATTTGTTGGCGCGCAGGCGGTAAGCGGGCCAGGGCTGCATCGGCCCGCGCGCGGCGCCTCCGTCAGGTCATTTCCCGCCGGCATACCTCGTGCAGCGTATTCAGACGCCGCTCTGGATTGACCACAAACGGATTCGTTTCGTCCCAGGCGTAGCCCGCCAGGATGGCGCTGATCATGCGGCGGATGCCCGGCGAATGGCGCGGGTGGAAAATGATGTCCTGTAACTCGCCCGAGTACCACCGATCAACGAAAGCGCGGAACGTATCGACGCCTTTGCGCAGCGGCTTGTCGTAATCAGCAAGCCAATCGACGGTTTCGCCGTTCAGTTGGCGTACGAGGACGCGCGCCGCCAGGTCCGCCGAGCGCAATGCAATCGTTACGCCTGACGAGAACACCGGGTCCAGGAACTCGCCAGCATTGCCCAGCAACGCATAGCCCGGCCCGTAGAGACGCTCCACGTTGGCGGCGTAGCCCCCAATCTGGCGCACGGGCATGAGAAACGGCGCATCGCCGATCAGCGCTGCGATATTGGGTTCGGCCCGGATCAGTTTGCGCAACGTCGCTTCGCGTTCTGCCTCCGGTACGTCGAGAAAACTCGCTTCGGCTACGCAGCCGACTGAAGAGCGACCGTTGGCCAGCGGGATCATCCAATACCAGACATCGCGCCGCTCCGGGTGGACAGCGATGCAGATCTTGTCGCGATCGGTACTGCCGGCCGGTAAGGCGTCGCGCACGTGCGTGAAGAGCGCTGCACGCGTTGGCATGCGGGTCGGCGCTTCAAGATTCAGCAGGCGTGGTAGCACGCGGCCAAAGCCGCTTGCGTCCAGTACCAAGCGGGCATGAACGGCGTAAGCGACCCCGGCTTCGTCTTCCACTTCCAGCACAGGTGCATCGCCAGGATGCATGGAGCGTACGGTGTGGCCAAAGCGAACCTCCGCGCCCTGCTCGGCCGCACACCGGATCAGCGTCTGGTCAAACACCGCGCGTTCGACCTGATACGTCGTGCCCCAGCCCGCTGAATGCTTGTCTCGGAAATCGAAGGAGGCGTGCTTGTCCTGATGTACGAAATACGCCCCGTTCTTGTACTGGAATCCTGCTTCCACAACGGCCTGCAGCATGCCTGCCGCTTCAAGGTAGGCCATGCTTTGAGGCAGCAAGCTTTCTCCAATGGAGAAGCGCGGGAATTGCTGGCGTTCGAGCACCAGCACGTTGTGGCCCGCCTTTCGCAGCAAGGCCGCAGCAACAGCACCGGAGGGGCCGGCGCCGATGATGGCGACGTCGACGTGTGTTGCTTCAGCGGTCATCAGATCATGCCTCCGTTTACGCCGATCACTTGTCGCGTCACATACGACGCTGCATCCGACATCAGGAAGGCGACCACGGAAGCCACCTCTGCGGGTTGGCCGACACGTTGCATCGGCACGGCTTGCAGGGCTTGGTCGATGTGTTCCATGTGGGCCAGCATGTCGGTTTCAATCAGGCCTGGTGCCACACAGTTGACGGTGATCTTGCGCGACGCCAGTTCGACGGCCAGCGCCTTGGTTGCGCCGATCAGCCCGGCCTTGGCAGCGCTGTAGTTCACCTGCCCGCGATTGCCCATCACCCCAGAGACAGATGCGATGGTGACGATGCGCCCTCCCTTGCGTGAACGCACCATCGGCATGGTGAGCGGATGGACGACGTTGTAGAAGCCATCCAGGCCGGTCTCGAGAACGATGTCCCAGTCTTCGTCGGTCAGGGCAGGGAAGGCGGCGTCGCGGGTGACGCCGGCACACAGGACGATGCCGTAGTAGGCGCCGTGGGCTTCCACGTCGGCGTCAAGCTCGGTGCGGCATGCGGCGCGGTCGCGCACGTCGAATTGCAACACGCGAGCGCTGCCGTTTTTGGCTTGGATGTCGGCAACGATGGCTTCGGCCTCGGCACGGCCGCTGCGGCAATGCACGGACACGTCAAACCCGTCGGAGGCCAATTGGTAGGCGATGGCGCGGCCAATGCCGCGGCTGGCACCCGTCACAAGAACGCGGCGGCTCATGTGGTGAGACTCCCTTGAAGATCGGTCGGCGGAATACCGCGATCATCGCACGCGCGGCAGGTATTGCTGCTGGCGCGCGGTGCCTATCGAGGCAGCGTACTGAACTCGCTGAACGCCCGCCCACCCAAGTCCAGCGCATCCATCACAGACCGCTCCACCACCGGCGCCAGCGACGTCATCATCACCATGACGAGCATCAGCCCCACCACCAGCGTGGCGGCGATGCCGACCGCAAACGGGTTGAGCGCCTGTGCCGTGCGCGAGAGCACGGCAAAGCCAAGGTTGACGATCATCATGATCGCGATGATGGGCAGGGCGATGCGCAGGGCCAGCGCAAAGACGATCGTGCCGCCGCCGGCCAGCGTTTGCCAGCCCGGGTTGCCCAGCGGCGCCGCCGAGACGGGCAGGGCGGTAAAGCTGTCGAACAGGGCGTGCAGCAGTACGAGATGGCCGTCGCCGGCAATGAACGCCGTGACGGCCGTGAGGCTGAGGAAGCGGCCAAGCAGCATGCTGCTCTCGGTTTGCGTCGGGTCGAGCAGGGACGCAAAGCCCAGGCCCATCTGCACCGACATCACCTCGCCGGCACCGCTGATGGCCGAGAATACGAGCTGCACGCAAAAGCCCAGCGCCAGCCCGATCAACACCTGCACCAGCGTGATCCACAGCCCTTCGTACGAGCCCACCGACACGCCTGCGGGCACCGGCAGCATGGGCGCCAGCGCCACCGTGATGACCACGCCGAATGCCACCTTGATCGACGTCGGGATCTCGGTATTGGCAAACGGGGGCGCAATGGCGATGAACGCGAGCACGCGCACCAGCGGCCACCAGTACATGGCGATCCAGCCGTTGAGCTGCGTGGCGGTGAATTGGATCATCGGTGTCGGTGCCCTGCGCGCTACGTCGCGTTAGTTGACGTAGTTGGGGATATTGGTCAGCACGCCGCGCGTGTAGTCGACGATCACGGCGACGATCCACGGGCCAGCGAGCACCATCGTGGCAGCCACGGCCAGCAGCTTGGGGATGAACGACAGCGTCTGCTCGTTGAGCTGCGTGGCGGCCTGGAACACGGCCACCAGCAGACCGACGACGAGCGACACCAGCAACATCGGCGCGCCCACCATCATGGCGACCTGCATGGCCTGACGGGCCATGTCCAGAACGTATTCGGGTGTCATGTCGGTTTCCTATCGGCGCTTATTGCACAAAGCTCTGCGCCAGCGAGCCCAGCAGCAGGTGCCAGCCATCCACCAGCACGAACAGCATGATCTTGAACGGAAGCGAGAAGATCGACGGCGTGACCATCATCATCCCCATCGACATCAGCACGGCCGCCACCACGATGTCGATTACCAGGAACGGAATGAAGATGGCAAACCCGATCTGGAACGCGCTTTTCAGCTCGCTCGTGACGAAGGCCGGGATGAGCGCACGCATGGGCGTTTGCTCGGGCGAGGCAATGGCCGGCATGTTGCCCATCTTGACGAACAGGGCGAGGTCCGGCTCGCGCGTCTGCTTGAGCATGAACTGGCGCAGCGGCGTGGCGGCGGTGTCCATGGCCTGCTCGACGGTGATCTTGTTGTCACGCAGCGGCACGTAGGCGTCGGTGTAGACCTTGTCGAGCACCGGCGACATGACGAAGAACGTGAGGAACAGCGCCAGCCCGATCAGCACCTGGTTGGGCGGCGTGGTTTGTGTGCCTAGCGCATGGCGCAGCAGCGACAGCACGATGATGATGCGCGTGAAGCTGCTCATCATCAGGATGATGGCCGGCAGAAACCCGAGCGACGTCAGGAAGACCAGCGTCTGGACGGGCAGCGAATAGCTTTGGCCGCCGGCGGTGCCCGTGAGCAGCGGCAGACCGGGTTGCGACTGGGCGAACACGGCGGGCGCGGCGCCCAGCAGCGCCAGGGCAATCAGGCAGCGGAAGAAGGTGCGCGCGTTCATTCCGACTTTCCCGTCAGGTGACGCTTGAGCTGGATGGACAGCGCGTCGGCAAAGCGGGGCGGCTTGCCGGAGCCGGAAGTGCCGTCGCCGGACGGGTCGTCCGGCGTGGAAGCGACTTCGGCAGGGCGCGGCAGCGTGTGGAGCGTCTGCACGTGCTGCTGCGTGACGCCCAGCACGAGCCATGTGCCTTCCACATCGACGACGACGACCTTCTCGCGGGCGCCCAGCATTTGCTGTGCGACCACGGTGATCACCTGACTGCGGCGCCGGCCTAAACCGCCGGGGCCCATGCCCGCGCGCTGCTGCAGACGGCGCAGCAGCCAGCCGGCCGCCACGATCATCGCCAACACTACAAACAGCCCGCCTAGGGTGCGGGCCCAATCAACTGCATGGTTCATTTCAACACCTTGCCCGGGGGGAGCACTGGTTGCTGTCAGGGTGCCGATGGACGGCGCGCGTGTATGGCTTATCGGTTCAACTTACGGATCCGCTCCGACGGCGTAATGATGTCGGTGAGGCGGATACCGAACTTCTCGTTGACCACCACCACTTCACCTTGGGCGATCAAGTAGCCGTTGACAAGTACATCCATCGGTTCACCGGCCAGTGCGTCGAGTTCCACCACTGAACCTTGCGCAAGCTGCAGCAGGTTCTTGATGGGCACCTTGGTGCGGCCCAGCTCCACCGTCAACTGCACGGGGATGTCCAGGATCATGTCGATGTCATTGCGCTGGGCACCGCCCAGGCCGTCGGCCGTCAGGGGCTTGAACACCGGGCTGGATTCGGCGGCGGCGGGCGCAGCGGCCGGCGGGTTTGCCGCAGCACGCTGCGCGGCTTCCAGGGCCATGGCCTCTTCCATCGTCATCTCGACATCGATGTCGTCGGCGTTGGCTTCGGGGTTCATGGTCGGTTCAGTTGTCATCGTCAGACTCCGTGGCAGCGTCGCTGCCGCTCATATTCAGCATGCGGTTGACCCGCAGCGCGTATTGGCCGTTGAACGTGCCGTAGTTGCATTCCATGACGGGCACGCCGTCTACCTTGGCGGTCACGCTGTCATCCAGCTCCAGCGGAATGACGTCGCCCACCTTCATGTTCAGGATGTCGGACACCTGCACTTTGGCCGTGGCGAGGTCGGCAATCAGCTCCACCTCGGCGGTCTGCACCTGTTGCGACAGCAGCCGCAGCCAGCGCTTGTCCACTTCCAGCGCTTCGCCTTGGATGGCCGATGTGAGCCGGTCGCGGATCGGCTCGATCATCGTGTAGGGCATGCAGATGTGCACGTCGCCGCCGTTGTTGCCCAGCTCGATGCTGAAGCTGGTGGTGACCACCACTTCATTGGGCGTGGCCACGTTGGCGAACTCGGTGTGCATTTCCATGCGCAGGAATTCGAAATCGATCGGGTAGACCGGCTGCCACGCCTTGGCGTAGTGCTCGAACACGAGCTGCAGCATGCGCTGGATGATGCGCTGCTCCACATCGGTAAAGTCCCGGCCTTCCACGCGCATGTGGAAGCGGCCGTCGCCACCGAACAGGTTGTCGACCACCAGGAAGATCAGGTTGGGGTCGAACACGAACAGCGCCGTGCCGCGCAGCGGCTTGACGTGCACAAGGTTGAGCGAGGTCGGCACCACCAGGTTGCGGATGAACTCGCTGTACTTCTGCACCTTCACCGGCCCGACGGAGATCTCCGCGTTGCGCCGCATGAAGTTGAACAGCCCGATGCGCCAGTTGCGCGCGAACCGCTCGTTGATGATTTCCAGCGTGGGCATGCGCCCACGGACGATGCGCTCCTGCGAGCCCAGGTTGTACGAGCGTATGCCCGAGGGATCGGCGGCTTCGACGGGGTCGTCGTCCGCGTCATCGGACACGCCCTTCAGGAGCGCGTCGATTTCCTCCTGGGAAAGAAACTCTTCCTTGAGCATGTCACTGAATCACAAAGTTGGTGAACAAGACGTCTGCCACGGGCGATTCCTTGCCGACAGCCTTGAAGACGTGTTCGCACAGTTCAACGATTTCCTTGGCCAGCTTGACCTTGCCGTCCGCCGGATACAGCTCGGTAGGGGTCTTGCTGGCCAGGAGCATCAGGACCTTGCTGCGCAGCTCGGGCGTATAGGTCTTGATCTCTTCTTCGGCATGCTTGTCAAAGCTCTTGAACGTGATGCCGATCTGCAGGTAACGGTCGTTGCCTTCTTCGGGCTGCAGGTTGACGGTCAGGGTTTCCATGGCCACGAACACCGGCTCTTTGGGCTTGGGCGGTGCGGCGGGGCCGGATGCGGCGTGATTGCCGCCTCCGAGGAAGAACCAGGCGGCACCGCCGCCCATGCCGACGAGCAGGAGCACGATCAGGATGATCAGCAGCAGCTTGGTGGAGCCGCCCTTTGCTGGGGCGGGGGCGGTAGTGGCGGCAGCGGCTTCGGCCATGGGGATCACTCGGGGACTAAGGGGGGGTGGGCTTTCCCGGCTCGCGTCGCGCAACACACCGTAAAAAACAACGCAAAGCACAGAGTCGGGTTCTCGGATGGCATTCTTCCCCACCTCTGTCCAGCTCATTCCAGCAAGAAACGCGGTCAATCCTGCTTATCTCGGGCGTTTGCGACGTGTGGTGCAAAGCCGCACGATTTTATAAGTGACTCTTAGTGCTCTTTATGTGTGGGGGTAACGTTGTCCCGGGCGCCTGACCGGTACCCCTGTTCGCCTCTTGCACCGCAAAAGTGACGTTGGTCCGAAAGATTTGCCCGCGCTTGCCGTTGTAAGGAAAGAACAGGCCGGCATGGTCCGGCCCTGCATACCTGCATTGTTTTGCCGGAAGCCGCCTTGAATTCCTTGCCCTTTTCCACCCGTATTGACCTGGCGCTTGTCGATGCCGATGGCTTGCCGGCCGACTGTCCTGCGCGCGGCGAGCCGCCGGGCTTCTGCCCGAAGCTGGATCTGCTGTCGATGGTCAACGCGCTGACAGAGGGCATCCTCGTGTGTGGGTCGGACCGCCGCGTCACCTACGCCAATCCGAGCGCCGCGCGGCTGCTGGGTTTGCCGGTGGAGGCCCTGGTGGGGCGTTTGCTGCCCACGGTCGTCAACGCCGCGGTGGACGAGTTCGACGCGTCCATCCACGAGGCCGACTGGCCCGATCAAGAAGTGATCGCCGAAGGGCAGCCGCAGCTGAACCAGATTTTCGGGATGCACTGCGTGGATGGCCGCACGGTGTGGGTTTCGAGCAACTGGACGCCGCTGTATGCCGATGGCGGTCATTCGATGACGGCCTCTCCGCGGGCTTCGGAGGTCGGTGCAACGCCATATTCGGTGCTGGTGTCGCTTGTCGACATCACGCAGATCCGCGAAGCGCAGCAGCGCATCCGGCATCTGGCCACGCACGACACGCTGACGGGGTTGCTGAACCGCTCCGCGCTGGAAGATCGCCTGGAGCACGCTTTGGCGATTGCCCGCCGTAACCGCTCGCGCGTCTCGGTCATGTTCCTCGACCTCGATCGTTTCAAGAACGTCAACGACACGCTGGGCCACCAGTTTGGCGACATGCTGTTGCGCGAAGTGGCGGCCCGCCTGCAGGCATGCGCGCGCGAAGCCGACACCGTGGCGCGCCTGGGCGGCGACGAATTTGTCGTCATGCTCGAAGCGCTTGATGGCCTGGGCACGCGGCGCGTGGCCGAGCGCATTCTCTCGGCCATCAGCGCGCCGTTCCATATCGAGGGGCAGGAGCTGTACCTGGGTGTGTCGATCGGGATTGCCGTGGCGCCGCACGACGGCGACGACCCAAACACGCTGCTGCGCAAGGCCGATGCCGCCATGTACCTGGCAAAGGAGCGCGGCCGCAACAACTTCCAAACCTTTACGAGCGACCTGGACGATCGCGTCTCGCGCCGCTTCCGCATTGAATCGGGCCTGCGGCGTGCGAGCGACCGCAACGAGTTCTACGCCGACTACCAGCCGCGCGTGGATGTGCGCAGCGGCCGCATCGTCGGCGTGGAAGCGCTCATCCGCTGGAACTCGGCCGATTTCGGCCGCATGATGCCCGGCCAGTTCATCCAGGACGCCGAAGAAACCGGCCTGATCGTCGAGATCGACCGCTGGATTCTGCGCGCCGCCTGCGACCAGCTTGCGCGCTGGCGCCGCATCGGGCTGCCAGACCTGCGCATGTCGATCAACCTTTCGGGCCAGGCGTTCAGCTCGGGGCAGTTGAGTGCGATGGTGCGTGGTGCGCTATCGACCAGCGGCTTGCCGGGTAACGCGGTGGAACTGGAGATGACCGAAGGCATCCTGATTCGCGACGATCCGTCATTGCATGCGCTGCTGACCGAGCTGCGCGCGATGGGCGTATCGCTGGCGCTGGACGATTTCGGTACCGGATATTCATCGCTGTCGTACCTGCACCGCTTCCCGATCGATACGTTGAAGATCGACCGTTCGTTCGTGCAAGACCTGCCGCACGTGGCCGAACGCGCGGCCATCACGCGGGCCATCATCATGATGGCGCAGGCCATGGGCATGAAGACCGTGGCCGAAGGCGTGGAGACCACCGGCCAGCTTGAATTCCTGCGGGAAGTCGGCTGCGACGAGTTCCAGGGCTATCTGCTCACGCGGCCACTGGAGCCGACGGCGGTGCAGGATCTCGTGCGCGAGAACGCGCGCCGCTACGGCGAGCGCGTCCCCCGGTTTCTATAAATATCGAGTGCCCCGGAAAGCGTAGCGAGCGCCCCGAGGTTGGCGTGAGAAGCGCAGCCGTACACGTGTACGGCGAGCATCGCAAGGCCAAGATCGGGGTGCGCAGTAGCTTTACGGGGCACCCTAGAGTTGGAGGCCGTTGCTGACTACGTACATGGTCAGCTCGGCGTTGTTGCGCAGCTTCATTTTCGAGAGCACGCGCCCCCGGTACACGCTGACCGTCTTGACGCTGATCTGCAGTGCCTCGGCAATCTCGCCCAGCGTGCGGCCGGAGCCCAGCATGCGCAGCGTCTGGAATTCGCGGTCGGATAGGATGTCGTGGCGGGGCTTGTCCCAGTCGACGTTCAGGTTGTCGGCCAGGACTTCCACAAGATCCGAAGGCAGGTATTTCTTGCCCTTGGAGATGGCGTTGACGGCGGCCAGCAACTGCGGCTGGCTCGCGTCCATTGGCAGATAGCCGGCGGCGCCCGCCTTCAGCGCCCGGACGGCAAGCAGCGCTTCAGGGTGGCGGCCCAGTGCCAGCACGGCCAGGCGCGCATGCTGCTGGCGCACGGTCTTGATGGTCTGGAATTCGTCTCCGGTGGCCGATTCCACCGAAAAGAGCATGACGTCCCACTCGCGCTGGGCGAGCAGGTCGTTATTGGCATCGCGCAGGTCCGGCACGGCCTCGATCTGCCGGGCCAGGCGCGAATCCTTGAGGATCTGGCGCAGGCCGACACGGGCAATATCGTGCGGTTCGACGATCAGGACATTGAGCATGGTGGGTGTTGCGGGTCAAACGCGGGCTCGCATCGAGCTCTTCTTTCCGCCGGCAGGCTGTTGGGCCGACCCGGCGGGCTTGCAACTCCCCATCTGTGCACTGTGTGGCGCTCTATATAGAGAAGGATGCTGGCGCCTATGGACTGGTCGATCGAGTATAGCCGAGGGCCTGCAGGCCAAGAAGCAGGCTCACCGCCTCTTTTGGAGGGGTGCCTAAAGTCAGGCGCCCGCAAGCCCAAACCGCCGCCGACGCACAAATTTGTCAAGGCGACCCTAAACTTTCCTCAGAGGCCACCGATAACCTGAGTACAACGCAGACCTGATCCCCTTCAAGTTGCAGGTCACGTTGCCCGGCCTAGCCGGAATTAGCAAACACGGGCAACAAACCATCGGGAAACTTAGGAGCCGTCATGTCCCTCAGCCTCAATACCAACATCTCGTCCCTGCAAACGCAGCAAGCTCTGTCGCAATCGCAGTCCGCTCTGCAAACGTCGCTGCAACGTCTGTCGACCGGCCTGCGCGTGAACAGCGCGAAGGACGATGCCGCTGCTTACGCTGTGGCTTCCAGCCTGACGACCACGCTGAACTCGCAAACCCAAGGTATCCAGAACGCCAACAACGCACAGTCGTACCTGCAAACGGCCGACTCGTACCTGGGCCAGGTTGAAAACAACCTGCAACGTATGCGCCAACTGGCTGTGGAAGCCAACAATGGCGGTCTGTCGACCACCGACCAGGCCAACCTGGACAAGGAATACCAACAGCTGGCCACGGCCAACAAGAACATCGAGACCAACGCCAACTACAACGGCGCCAAGCTGTTCGACGGCTCGGTCACCTCGACCACGTTCCAATACGGCCAAAACTCGTCGACCGACGTCGCTACCGTGACCAACGCCAACCTGGCCAGCTTCGGTACGCTGTCGAGCACGAGCGTGACCTCGACCGCCAACGCAACGGCAGCCCAGGCCAAGATCGACGCCGACCTGGCCAGCCTGAAGGCAGCTCGCGCTGACCTGGGTGCACAGCAAAGCGGTCTGAGCTCGACGATCAACACGCTGACCTCGTCGAACACCGCCCTGTCGGCTGCAAAGTCGGCCATGGTCGATACCGACTACGCTTCGGAAACGTCGAACATGACCCGTCAGAACATCCTGCAGCAAGCGGGTACGGCGATGCTGGCGCAAGCCAACTCGGCACCGAACAGCATCCTGAGCCTGCTGAAGGGTTAATCAGTAAGTTGGATGCAGCCTCGCCGCCTCGCGGTTGGGCCAAGGGCCGGCGCTCCTCGGGGCGCCGGCCTTTTTTCTTTTGTCGGATACCCCACTTTTTCGTGGGTGGCGCCTGCATAACCTGCCCTAAAGAAGCTGCGGCCAGTGCCGTTGTGTAGAGAGACTTCCGCCGGCGCAGATGCTTATCGGACCCGATCATGGCGACTACCACTACCACCTCCTCAACCAGCAGCTACGTTCCGCCGATCTCCATTCCCGGTATCGGGACGAGCATCGATGTCAATTCGCTGGTGTCCAGCCTCATGAAGGTGGAAAGCCAGCCGCTGACGCAACTGCAGACGCAGCAAAGCTCGTACCAGACGCAGCTGTCGGCCGTTGGTTCGCTCAAGAGTGCGCTGTCGACCTTCCAGACGGCGCTGTCGAGTCTGACCAGTGCGTCGAACTACAGCGCCATGAAGGCCAGCGGCTACGACAGCTCAATGCTGAGTGCGTCGGTGACGGGCTCGGCGCCTGCGGGTTCCTACGCGGTCAACGTCACGCAGCTTGCGCAATCGCAGGTGCTCGCGGCGCAGGGGCAGACCTCCACCACGACGGCCATCGGCAGCGGCGCATCGACCACGATTTCGTTCTCGTTCGGCTCGGTGTCGGGCGGCTCGTTTTCCGGTGGCAAGTACACCGGTTCGACGTTCACGCAGAACGGAAATCTGGCGGGTGGCTCGATCACGATCGATTCTTCCAACAACACGCTGGCGGGCATCCGTGACGCGATCAACTCGGCCAACCTGGGTGTGTCGGCCAGCATCGTGAACGACGGCAGCGGCAGCCCGTACCGTCTGGTGCTGACGTCGACTGCGGGCGGCTCCAGCTCGGAGATGAAGATTTCGGTGTCGGGCGACTCGACGCTGCAATCGCTGCTCTCGCAAGACCCGGCCGGCACGCAGAACATGACCGAGGTGACCACGGGCCAGAACGCCCTGGCCACCATCAACGGCATTGCCGTGCAGAGCCCGACCAACACGTTGTCGAACGTGGTGGACGGCACATCGTTCACGCTCTCAAAGACGGGCAGCACCAACGTGACGGTGGGCAACGACCCGACCGCCACCACCACCGCCGTCACCAACTTCGTGAACGGCTACAACGCGCTGCGCACGCAACTGAATTCGCTCACCAAGATCGACACCGCCAACAGCGCCAACAACGGCCCGCTGGCGGGCGATGTGAGCACCAAGACGCTCATCAACCAGATTACCGACGTGCTGGGCCAGGCGGTCGGCAACGGCAATTACCAGTCGCTGGGCAGCGTGGGTGTGACGATGAATTCCGACGGCACGCTGTCGGTTGACAACACCAAGCTGTCGGCAGCGGTTGCAAAGTCGCCCAGCCAGGTGGCGGGCTTGTTTGCCGGTACCGGCACGGCCACCGATTCGCTCGTCAGCGTGCCGACGTTTTCGGATTCCACGCAGGCCGGCACCTACGCCGTCAACGTGACGCAGTTGGCCACGCAGGGCACGCTCACGGGTTCTGCCGCCGCCAACACGACCATCACGGCGGGTGTGAATGACACGCTCGCGTTCAACATCAGCGGCATGTCCGTCAACGTGACGTTGGCGGCCGGCAGCTACACCGCAGCGACCCTGGCTGCGCAGATCCAGAGCCAGATCAACGCATCGACCACGCTGCAGAGCGCCAAGGTCACTGCGTCGGTGTCGGCTGACGCCAGCGGCGTGCTGAGCGTGACCGATAGCCAGTTCGGCTCGGTGTCGGCGGTGTCGGTATCAGGCGCGGGGGCTTCATCGCTCTTCGGCGCGAGCCCGACGGCCACCAACGGTCTGGATGTGCAGGGCACCATCAACGGCGTTGCTGCCACCAGTTCGGGGCAGAACCTGTATGGGGTCAGCGGTTCGGCAACCGACGGCTTGACGGTGCAGGTGGCCGGCGGCCCGCTGGGCGCCCGTGGCACGGTCACGGTGCAGCGCGGTTACGCCGCCCAGCTCAATACGGTGATGACGGGCCTGCTGTCGTCCAGCGGCATGGTGCAGAACGAGACGGACGCGATCAACAGTTCGCTCACTTCGCTTGCCAGCCAGATCACCGCCATGCAGACGCGGCTGGATAACAAGCAGGCGCTGTACTACACGCAGTTCAACGCGTTGTCGGCAGCGGTGGCGAGCATGACGAACACCAGTAATTACCTGACGACGCAGCTCGCGGCCATTGCCAAGCAGACTTCGAGCAGCAACTAAGCCGGGTTCAGGTTTAGAGCACAACCCAAAACAAAACAGACTACAGCGAGGACCTTTTCCATGTACGCTGCACGCCGTGCCATCGGTGCCTATGCGCAAGTCGGCATCGAGACGTCCGTGGTAGACGCCAATCCGCACCGCCTCATCGCCATGCTGTTCGAAGGCGCGCGCGCCGCCATCAACCTGGCCGGCGCCGCCATCCAGCGCGGCGACGTGCTGGCCAAGGTGCGAGCGTTTGACAAGGCAATCTCGATCATCGGCCAGGGCCTGCAGGCCAGCCTCGATCACCAGCGCGGCGGCGACATCGCTGTGCAACTGAACACGCTGTACGACTACATGCTGCGCCGCCTGCTGGTGGCCAACGGCAACAACGATCTGACAATCCTCGCAGAGGTGGACGCCTTGCTGGTCCCGCTGCAGGATGCGTGGCTCGCCATCGGCCAGACCGGCCAACCGGCTGCCGCCGCGGCGAACAGCCATCTGAGCGTTGTGAGCTGATTGCCGGTCGTTTGTAGGAACGCGACCTTTGACTGAATTCGGCCCAACTGGAGCCAATATGCACCGCAACATCCCGATCAAGGACAGCGAAAGTCTGTTCACCTGCTACGAAGCCATCGCACGCCTGACCGCCGAAATGGTCAGCGCGGCCGAAGTGGGTAACTGGGAAGTCGTCAGTACGCTGGAACGCGAGAGCGCCGCCTATGTGGATGCGCTGCGCCGTTCCGAGCCGCATCCGCAGCTCTCGCGTGCAGACGTGGAGCGCAAGCGCACGCTGCTCGTGCGCATTCTGGAAGATGACGCCCGCGTGCGAGCCATGGTGTATCCGCGCCTGGACCGCCTGCAGAAGCGCATCGACACGGCGCGCCGCGCCACCACCGCAAGCAACGCTTACGGCAGCATGGCGCGTTATTGAGACGAAGCGTTCTGCAGCTGTTTTGACAGCGTCAGATAGTGCTCGGACTTGCGTGCGAGCGCGTGACTCTGCATCTGGTACACGATCGCCAGTTGCTGGGCAGCGAGGAAGCTGCCCCGGCCGACGACGCTGCCGTCCATCTCCGGTTGATCGCCGATCTCAAGGCAACGGTTGAAGACCTGCTCTGCCAACGGTAGCCACCGGGCGCCTGCTTCATCAGGCTGCTTGGCCGCCGCATCCAGCAACACCAATCCCAGCGCGAAGCACAGATCAGGAAAGTCCGGCCACGTCTGGATGGCGACATCGCCTTGCGCGAGCGCCTCTTCAACGCGGTCGGCCTTGCCGAGGCTGTACACATAGCGCAGCGCGAGGTTGCGGCGGTAGGGCGCATCAGGCGGCGCCAGGCTGAAGGCGCGTGCGTAGTAATTCACGGCCTTTGCGTAGTCTTCGTGATGCAGTTCGGTTTCCTTGCCGAGCTGATACAGCACGTATGGGTCGTCCGGCCGATGCGCGAGTTCATCGAGCAGCAGTTGCGTATTGCGCTCGCCTTTCTTCTGCATCTTGGCCGCGGTATAGCCGTCGTGGCGCACCACAATCGGCACCCGCGTCGCGGGAAAGGATGACACCGGCTGTTCATGGATGCGCCCCGTGTAGTGCACGCCACGCGGCAGCAGGCGCGGAATCCACGCAATCAGTTGGCTGGTTGATTCGGTTGCATCGGTATCGTTCTTCACACACACCACGCCCACGGACGGCTCTCGGCCGCTGAGTGTGCGCAGGTGCTGGCCGCCACTCTCCAGCCATTCGTCTGCATCGAGGACGAGATTCCAGTCGGCATTGGCAGCCTGCAGCGCGGTGTTGCGCGCGGCCGAGAAATCGTTCGTCCAGGCCATGTGGCTGACGAGCGCGCCGCACGACTGGGCAATGGCTACGGTGTCGTCGGTCGAGCCCGTATCCAGCACCACCATGCGATCGACAAACGGCTTGGCGCTGAGCAGGCAGCGCGCAATGCTGGCGGCCTCATTGCGGGCGATGACAACCAGCGCCAGATCGGCGGAAGCGGACGGTGCGCTCATTCGCGGTCGTCCGCCGTAGCCAGCGCGTCGAGCAGCTTGCGCAGCACGTTGCGCGTGGCGCCAATCTCGTCCAATTCCAGCGGAATCTTGCAGACAAGGGCTTCGGGCACTTTGGCCGCCCGCTCGCGCAGCCCGCGGCCGGCATCGGTCAGCTCGATGACGACGCGGCGCTGATCCTCGGGATCGCGCGTGCGGGTGACGAGGCCTTGTTCTTCCAGGCGCTTGAGCAACGGGGTCAGCGTACCCGTATCGAGGTACAGCGTGCGGCCGAGGTCACCTACGGCGCACGGCGCCTGCTGCCAGCACGCCAGCATCACGAGGTATTGCGGATAGGTCAGGCCCAGCTCATCCAGCAGCGGCCGATAGAGGCGCGTCAGCAGATGGCCGGCGGCATACAAAGGAAAGCAGAGCTGCTGATCGAGCGCCAGCACGTCGTTCACGGAAAACTCCCGGGGGGACGGTCTGGCGCCCGAGCGGCGAGTGCCGCATCGGCCCTGAAAAGGCTAAGCGAGGCTCAGCGCGTGACCGTGTTCAATTGGACGTCAATATTGCCACGGACGGCATGCGAATAGGGGCATACACCATGTGCGGCAGCCACAAGCGCCTCCGCCGTCGCCTGGTCAACGCCGCTCAGGGTGGCCGCCAGCGACACCGTCAACGCAAACCCGCCGTCTTCGCGCGGGCCGATGCCGACCGTGGCCGTGACCGATGTCGACGCCAGCTTGATCTGCTTGGCACGTGCAACATGCAGCACTGCATTTTCAAAGCAGGCGGCGTAACCGGCGGCAAACAGTTGCTCAGGGTTGGTGGCGGCACCGCCGGCGCCGCCGAGTTCGCGCGGCAGCGACAGGGGGAGGTCGAGCGTGCCGTCGGCGCTGCGAACATGGCCGGCACGGCCGCCTTCAGCGGTGACTTGCGTCTGGTAAAGCGTCTTCATGGTCGGGTCCTCTTGCTGGGAAACCCGGTCGGCGACATGTCGGCCGGGAGATCGATGTCAGAAATCGATGATGCAATTATATTGTGTGCAATATAAATCGCAAGGGCGACCGCAAACCCTTTTCCCGAACGTGGAAAAAGGGGGAGGGGAGAGTGATCTCAGATCGACATGCTCATGATGCTTTGATAGGCCGAGACCAGCTTGTTGCGCACCTGTACGGCCGTCTGCATGTCGATGTTGGCCTTCTGCAGCGAGAGCATCACGTCGTGCAGGTCGACGTCGTTGTTGCCCATTTCAAAGCTGCGGGAAATGGATTCGGCCTTCTGCTGTGAAGCGTCGACGCGGTCCAGCGACGACTTCAGCACGGAGCCGAAGTCGACGCTGGGTTTGCCGGTTTCGCCGCTGGCGCTGCTGCCGCCGACAGTGGACGGCGCCAGCACGCTGTTCATCAGCGAGACCACGGAATGGGCGTTGGAGAGATCCATGTGGGTGTGACCAGTGACTCAGGGGAATTTGGCGAGCGTTTCGAGTTCCGACACGAAGCGGACTTCGCGGCCGACCGGCACCGCAATGTGCATCGGGATCGGCGTGACGACGATGGTGTGATGCGGAATGGCGTCATCGTCGTCGAGCACCAGGAACTCCGTGTCGGCAAAGCCGTGCGCGTGGTGGAAGACCTGAAGCGGCGCGCGGCGCAGCGTGGCGTACTTCGGCGGCTGGGGCTTGAACGGGTCGAGCTTGGTCACGTATTCGAACGCGGCGTTGACACGGTACAGGTCATACGGTGCGGGAAGATCGGACACTTCACCCAGCGCGCGGACGCGGTTCGCGATGTAGTAGTTGTCGATCCAGTTGCCGCCTTCATGCGTGCGCAGGCGCAGCGCAACCTTCATGCGCGCCAGCACGAACTGGTTGATGGCGTTCAGCCATTCGGGGCGCTCGGCGGCCGGCAGCGTGTGCGAGAACTTGCCGAACAGATATTCGAGGCCACCGCGATAGCGGTCCCACGCGTGTTTCACTTCTTCGTTGCCGGCCTGGGCGCGGGTCTCGTCGGCAAAGTAGCGCGAGACCGAACGATAGAACGGCGTCTTGCTGAAGTACACCGCGCTGGAGCCGAGCATTTCGGCCGCGTGCACGAAGGCGTAGAACGCGGGTTCCGGCGCGCTGAAGTAGATGCGGTCCATCACCTCGCGGCGCGCCAGGTAGATCTCCGGAAAGAGGTGGTGCGACAACACCAGTGCCAGCAGCTTGGCGTAGTCGTGCTGCTCGATCAGGTAGTTGTCGTCCTGGCGATAGAACGCGGTGACGTCCTGCCGCGTCGGCAAGTCGTGAATGAACCACGGCGCAAAGATGACATCCACGCCCGGGTTGCGCTCGAAGATGTCGATGTTGTTGTTGATTTCGGCCAGGATCGGGAGGTCGTCATCGGCGTGGTAGAGCACGTACTTGCCCTGCGCGCTGCGATAGAGCTGGTTCAGGTTTTCTGCCGAGCCCAAGTTGGACGGGCGGCGGAAATACCGGATGTTCAGCTTGTCCTGATAGCGGCCCACAACCTCTTCCGTCGCGTCGGTCGAGCAGTTGTCGCCGATCAGCAGTTCGTAGCTGAATTTCAGTTCGCCGATCTGCGAGACGAGTTCTGCAAGCAGATTCTCGAGATAGCGGGCGCGGTTGTAGGTCGGGATGCAGACGCTCAGCGCAACCTGCTGGATGACCGCGTCGTGCTTTACGGGCGCGATGTCCTGCAGCGCTTCGGTTTGGATTGCTTCGATTTCACTCATGGATGAACTCGCGCCAGTGGAGGGTCTGAGGGCACATGTACTGCTTGCCGGCCGGGCCATGATTGGCAATCAGGTCCAGGCTGCTGACAAACGGGGTGAACGCGCCATGCAACTGCGGATACGGCCGCATGGCGTAATTCATGTATTCGACGGCAACGCCTTGCTGCTCGAACTCGGCGTGGGCCAGGTAGTTTTTGGCGCCGTGTCCGGTGATGTAGGTGTCGCCTTGCAGCTTCTTCACGATGGCGAGCACACGGTCGGTATTGCGGCCGGGAATGTCCAGTTCAGGCGAATCGACAAACTTGCGGTCCAGCTCGATACCCAGGTAGCGGCACACCGCGCGCATGGATGCCAGTGCCAGTTCGCCCATGTTGGCGTAGTCGGCTTCGTACACGGAGCGCACCAGCGTCAGCATGTCGCTTGCATGCGGCGCGGCCTCGTAGGCCTGCTCCAGCATGCGCAGATGCTGTGCTCGCCAGTCAACGTTGGTGGCGGGTTTGACTTCGTCGATGCGTGCGCCGAGGTGGAACTTCTCCAGCGGCACCGTCATCCAGCGCGTGCCGGCCGGCTCCTTGATCTGTACGCGGTTGGTGAAGCTGCCCTTGGAGAACTGCACGTCGGCGTAATTGACGAGCACGTCGGCCAGCAGGATCTGCTCAAGCAGACCGACCCACGGGAACAGCATCGGCTGTGTGATCACGACCTTCATGACGACAACATCCGTTCCATCAGGACAACGTCATGCCAACGGTTGTCTTGCAGGTAGTGGCCGGCCAACGTGCCGATGGTGCGGAAGTCGAGCTTCTCGTACAGCGCGATGGCGCGTGTGTTTTCAGCCAGCACTTCCAGCGTGATCTTGCGCAGGCACAGCGTTTCGCTGGCGTAGGCAAACGCGGCTTCGCACGCGGCACGCCCATGGCCCTTGCCTTGCGCAGACGACGCCAGGCAGATGCCCAGCGAAGCGTGTCGGTTGACCGCATCGATGTGGTTCAACTGCAGGTACCCCAGCACGCTGTCATCTGCCTGACTGGCAATGACAAAGAGCACCAGGTCGCTCTGTTTCGATTTTGCGATCAGCCAGTCGCGCACGCTCGCAGCCGAGTTCGGCCGCGGGCGCGTCATGAGTTGCAGCTGCGTCGGCACATCGTTGCGCAGCGTTAGCAGTTGAGGGATGTCGCTCTCGCGCCATTCCCGAAGGACGAGTGAACCGCGCGCGATCATGGCTGGAAACGGAAATAGCGGAAGCGATTCGGATACGCGGCTTCCACGGTGTGCCGCACTTCATCGGCAATGACCGGGTTCACGGCCAGGTACACCACTTCAACTTCGTCCGGAATGCTGTCGAGCGCCACCACCGGCTTGCCCGCCAGGGACGACCCTTGCAGGTACGGGTTCTGATCAACAAACGCGCGCAGGGCATGCGGCTGTTGCAGGTTGCTGGCGGTGTAGGCGCCATAGAACCCGGCGCCGTAAATGACGGCGGGCGCACTGCCGTGCTGCGTTTCAAAGTCCGTCAGATGGCTGGAGGCTTGCTGCCAGAAGTTGGCCAGCTTGTTGGCTGCGCTCTGCGTGTCGGCCAATTCCTGTGCGTCCAGCGCCGCCGCGACTTTGCTCTCGCCAGGCCGGCGCGCGGCGGTCACGACGAACGCGCCACGGTGGCTGTGCGCATCGGCCTCGAGCAGATCAAACCCGTGGTTGGCAAGCAGCGTCTGCAGCGACGTGTGCGTGAAATGGTTGACGTGATCCGCCACCAGAAAGTCCACCGAGTTGGTGAACGTGTTTGGCACGATGGCGTACAGGCGGCCGCCGTCGCGCAGCAGGCTGTGAATGTTGCGCAGCGCGGTCGTCAGGTCGGGGATGTGTTCGAGCGAGAAGAACGAGCTGACGACATCGAACGAACGCTGCCATGCCGGCGGGATCGTGTACGTGGCCCATTGTTCGGGGCTCAGGAATTTTTCCCAGAAACCGACGTAGCGGTCGCTGATATCGAACAGGTGGACGTTTACGTCGGGGCGCTGCTGTTTCAGCAGGCGCATGGTGGCGCTTTTTGCGCAGCCGAAGTCGACCACCCGAGCGCCTTCCGGCAGGGCCAGCTTGCGTTGGAACGTGGCGACCTGGTGGTCGGCACGGAAGATCTTCTGGCCGTTCTCAACCGCGTAGATCTGGTCTTCTTCCTCGCTGCCCACGAGGATGTCGTACTCGGTGTCGTAGAAGCTGCCGTTGTCACACAGCTCGGCGGTCTGGATATGGCCGCACGCGGCACAGCAGAAGACTTCCAGCGTGCCGTCCATGGCACGGCGCAGCGAAGACAGCGAGCTTTGCGGCGCGGCGCGATAAATCGGTTCTGGCAGCGGTTGCTGGCAGACGTTGCAGGGCAGTGCACCTTGGATCATGGTCAGGCTTCCACGGAGAGTTCGGGGTGGACGGTACGGAAGTCGACGCCGTTGGCGTACGAGCCCTTCCAGCCGTGCGAGCGCCCGGTCGGCTCGCAGAAATTGAAGTAGCGGAACTGCATCGACCACCGTGAGCGCTGGCTCGTGTTGTGGCCCGATGCGTGCAGCACCAGGAAGTCGACCATCACCAGATCGCCCGGCTTGGTCAGAGGCTGCACGTGCGGATAGCGCGCGAGGTAGCTCGCCTCGTCCTTGATCAGCAATGCATAGGCGCCTTGCTTGCCGGCGTTGTCCGGGTCGGCGCTGAAGACGGGCAGCGGGCCTTCCACGTGCGAGCCGGGGCAGAACTCCACCGGCCCAATCTCGGGCGTGATCTCCACTAGCGGGCTCCAGAACACCACGCCGTCGAGGCTGCGCAACTGGGCCGGATATTCCTGATGCCAGTTGGCACGAAATTTCTCTTCGCGCGGGTTGTCGATGCGGATGCCGGAGCCGGCGTGCGCAATGCCCGGCAGCGCGCCGGGGCGCACGCTGCGAACGAGGTGCTCATGGCGCTCGTCGCCCAGCAGGCGGACAAAGGCGGGGATCTGCTTGACGGCGTCGTACACCTCGGCGCCGTATTTGCGATTGGCTTTGATGACCGCCTGATAACCGTCGTCGAATCGTTCCGGCGCAAACGGCGCGCGGTCAATGTCGAGACGGTATTTGTCGATCACCAGACCGATGATGTCGTAGATCGCCCGTTGAATTGGCTCCACCTGCGACGGCGCATAAAAGTCGCGCAGGATCAGGAGGCCGTCGCGCTGGAATGTCTCGATTTGATCGGGGCTCAGGATGCCAAGCATGTCAGCGTCTCCTGATGTTCGCGCACGAGATCGAGCACGACGTTGCACACCGTCTCGATGTTCTCGCTCGACATGTCGTGATACGACGGCAGGTTGATGGCGCGCTCGGCAATCGCGTAGCTGTTGGGCGCGTTGTGGCGCGCGGTGGCGGCGGACGTGCCGAACAGCTCGGTTTCGCTCAGCGGATAGAAGAACACGCGTGCATCAATGCCGCGGCGCGAGAACGCAGTCAGCAGCCCGTCGCGCGTAATGCCCAGCGCTTCGTCAAACACAACGGTGGGCATCCAGTAGCTGTTGAGCGTGCCGGGCGCCTCGGGGTTCAGCGCAAGGCCGGCAACGCCGCCAAGGTGCGCCTGATACTCGGCAAAGATCTCGCGCTTGCGGGCAACCAGTGCGTCGATGCGCTCGAGCTGCGCGCAGCCGATGGCGGCCTGCACGTTGGAAATACGGTACTTGAAGCCGATGAAGTCAGACCAGAACTGCTTGCCGCCGGGCACGCGACCATGGTTGTTCAGTGTCATCACGCGGTCGTACAGCGCGCGGTCGTTGGTGACGAACATGCCGCCTTCGCCCGTCGTCATGGTCTTGGTGCCATGGAACGAGAACGTGCCGAAGATGCCTTGCGACCCCGTTGCGTGGCCGTGCCAACGAGAGCCAATGGCCTCGGCTGCGTCTTCGATGACAGGAATGCCGTGGCGCTTGCCGATGTCGAGCAGGCGGTCCATCTCGCACAGGTTGCCGTAGAGGTGCGTGGCGATGATGGCCTTCGTGCGCGGTGTGATGGCCGCTTCCACGAGCGCCGGGTCCAGGCACCACGTGTCCGGCAGGATGTCGACGAACACCGGCGTCGCGCCCACGTAAGTGATGGGCGATGCCGTGGCGATCCAGTTCGTGTCGGCCAGGATCACCTCGTCGCCGGCGCCGATGCCGAGCGCGGCCAGGCCCATGTGCATGGCACCAGTGCAGCTTGAGGTGGCAATGGCGTACTGCGTGCCGACAAATGCCGCAAACTGCTTTTCGAAGCGGTTGATGTAGGCGTAGCACTGGTCGCCCCAGCCGTTGCGTGCGGCGTCGGTGGCGTATTCGACTTCCAGCTCGGTGATCGACGGCTTGGAGTACAGAATCTTCTGGGTCATGGCTGTTCCTGCAGTTCAGGATTCAGGGCCCGCAACGTGATGCCCGCAAACGCGTCGGTCAGCGGCGGATGGTTGCGGTCCCGGTCGGAGCATTCGGTAATGTCGAGCGGCCAAGCGATGTCTAAGCGGCTGTCGGTCGGGTTGAGGCCGTCTTCGGCGGCTTGCGCGTACGGCGTCGAGGTCAGATACAGCAGCTCGCAATCGTCTTCCAGCGCCTGGAAGCCGTGGGCAAAGCCGCGCGGCACCAGCAGGCTGTTATGGCGTTCGGCGGATAACTCCACCGCATGCCATTGCAGGAACGTTGGTGAGCCAGCACGCAGGTCAACGGCCACGTCGAACACACGACCGCGCACGCAACTCACCAGCTTGATCTCGGCATGCGGCGGGTATTGAAAGTGCAGGCCGCGCACGGTGCCGCGCTTGGCGGAATAGGAGTGGTTGATCTGGGCGATGGGGCTGTCAAAGCCGGCAGCGGCAAGTTCGTCCGCACAGAAGAAGCGCGTGAAGTAACCGCGATGGTCACCGATGACCTTGCGGCTGATTTCAACCACGCCGTCCAGCGGTGTCGGTTGGATGCTGAAGCGGCTCATGCGGCGCTCCTGGGTGTGGCAGCAGATGCGGCAGCGGTGAAGCGGTCGATCTGTTGGTCGCACAGCGCGCGCGCATCCGCGGTTTTTTCATGCAGATGCCGGTACCACGCGGCGGTTTGTTCCAGCGCGGTCTCGAACGGCCACGCCGTCTGCCAGCCTAGTTGCTGGCGTGCCCGGCTGGCGTCCAGATGCAACATGCCGGCCTCGTGCTTGCCGGTGGCGGCATTGGCGTCCAGTTGCCAGATCAGTGCGGGCCAATGTTGCTGCAAGCCTTGCAAGACCTGTTCGACCGTGCGCGTGGCGGCGCTGTCCGGGCCGAAGTTCCAGGCGGTTGCGCACGCGGCGTCGCCGGCCAACAGCCGTTGCGCGAGCACCAGGTACCCATGCAGGCAGTCCAGAACGTGCTGCCACGGCCGCGTGGCGTGCGGTGAGCGGATCACCAGCGGCGTACCGGCACGCATCGCGCGCTCGGCATCGGGGATGAGGCGGTCTTCCGACCAGTCGCCGCCGCCGATCACATTGCCTGCGCGGCCGGTGGCCAGCAGCGGGCCGTTGGCGAAAAAGGCGCGCCGGTAGCTTGCGGCCACCAGTTCGGCGCAGGCCTTGGATGCGCTGTACGGGTCATGGCCGCCGAGTGCATCTGTCTCGCGGTAGCCCCAGGCCCACTCGCGGTTGTCGTAGCACTTGTCGGTGGTGGCGACCACGATGGCGGACAGGTTCGTGCAGCCGCGCGCGGCCTCCAGCACGTTCACGGTGCCCATTACGTTGGTGGCGTAGGTGCCGACTGGGTCGTTGTACGACGCACGCACCAGCGGTTGCGCGGCCAGGTGAAACACCACATCGGGTCGCGCCGCAGTCATGGCGGCACGCAAGGCATCCGCGTCACGGATATCGCCGAGCGTATGGCCGGCCAAGGCGGATTCCACCTCGGCCAGCGTAAAAAGATTCGGGTGCGTTTCGGGCGCCAGGCTGTAGCCGGTCACATCGGCGCCAAGCTGGCGCAGCCACAGTGCCAGCCAGCTGCCCTTGAAGCCGGTGTGCCCGGTCAGGAAGACGCGCTTGCCGGCCCACGCACGCGGGTCGAGCGTCACCACTTTTTCCACGGTGCACTCCCCGCTTGCCAAAGGGCTTCCAGACTGTTCTTGTCGCGCAGCGTGTCCATCGGCTGCCAGAAGCCGTGGTGCTCGAACGTGTTCAGTTCGCCCATCTCGGCCAGGCGCGTCATGGGCGCGCCTTCCCACGGCGTGTCTTCGCTCGCGATGTATTCGATGACCGACGGATTGAGCACGAAGAAGCCGCCGTTGATCCAGCTGCCGCCGTCGCCGGGCGGCTTTTCGGTAAAGCCGGTCACGCGGGCGCCGTCGCGCTGGAGCATGCCGTAGCGGCCCGGCGGCTGCACGGCCGTCACGGTCGCCATCTTGCCGTGCTCGCGGTGGAAGGCGATCTTGCTGGTGATGTCGATGTCGGACACGCCGTCGCCGTAGGTGAAGCAGAACGGTTCGTTCGGGTCCAGATAGGCGGCCACGCGCTTCAGGCGCCCGCCGGTCTGCGATTGCTCGCCCGTGTCGACCAGCGTGACGCGCCAGGGCTCGGCATGGCGCTCGTGCACGGTCACTTCGTTCTTCGACATATCGAACGTCACGTCCGACATGTGCAGGAAGTAATTGGCGAAGTACTCCTTGATGACGTAGCCCTTGTAGCCGAGGCAGATGATGAAGTCGTTGATGCCGTGGGCGGCATAGATCTTCATGATGTGCCACAGGATCGGGCGGCCCCCAATTTCGATCATCGGCTTGGGCCGCAGGTGCGATTCCTCGCTGATGCGTGTGCCGAGGCCCCCGGCCAGGATCACTGTCTTCATGATTGCGTGCTCATGCGGCGGCGACTGCGCTGCGTTCCTGCATCTGCCGCGCGAGGTCGGAATATTGGTTCGACTTGATGGCCAGTGTGTCGGCCAGGGCGCGGTAGGTCAGCGCCAGGTACTTTGCGGCGGCAAAGCTGCCGCGCCCGAACACGGCGGCGTCCAGCTTGGGCTGCTCGCCAATCTCCAGGCACTTCAGGAAGGCGTTCTCCGCCATCGGCAGCCATTGCTTTTCGGCCTCGGCCGGGTGCTTGGCGGCGGCTTCAAACATCAGGTGGCCGAGCAGGTAGAAGTAGTCGGGCGAGCCCGACCATTCGTCCATCCAGTCGCCGGCCAGGGTGATGGCCTCGTCCAGTTGACCGGTCTGGCTCAGGCACGCCAGCAGGCAGATACACAGGTCATGCCGATAGGGCGACTGCTTGGGCGCCGTCGCCACGGCGCGGCGGTAATACTCGGCGGCCTGGGCTGCATCGCCCTGGTTGATCTGGAAATCCTTGCCGAGCTGGTAAAGCACGTACGGATCGTCCGGACGCGCGGCCAGCTCTAGCTGCAGCAGGGTGTGGTTGCGCCCGCGCTTCTTGTCGAGCTTGACGTCCAGATAGCCGTCGTGGCCGATCACCAGCGGCAGGCGAACCCGTTGCAGGTCGGCATCGGGTTGCTCGTGGATGCGGCCCTTGTAGCGCACGCCGCGCGGCAGCAGGCGCGCAATCCAGCTGTTGGATTGCTCCACCTTGCCCGAGACTTCAAACCCGCTGCGGATGCACACCACGCCCAGCAACGGGCCGAAGGTGCAGGCGTCGCGCAGCTCGTCCGTGCCGGCCTCGATCCATTCGTCGGCGTCCAGCACGAGGTTCCAGTCCGCATTGGCGGCGGCCAGCGCGGCGTTGCGGGCGGCGGAAAAGTCATCCACCCACGTGAAATGGTGCACCTGCGCGCCGCACGCCTTGGCAATCGCCACGGTGTCGTCGGTCGAGCCGGTGTCCAGCACGATCATGCGGTCGACGTGCGGCTTGGCGCTCATCAGGCAGCGCTCGATGCAGGCGGCCTCGTCGCGGGCGATGACGACCAGCGCAAGACTGCCCCTGGCGGGCTTGGCGCGGTGTTTGGCGTGTTTGGACATGCGGCGCGAAGAAAAAGAAGCGTAGAAAAGTGACGTCAGATAGACATACTCATGATGCTCTGGTACGCCGAGACAAACTTGTTGCGCACCTGCACCGCGGTCTGCATGTCGATGTTGGCCTTCTGCAGCGAGAGCATCACGTCGTGCAGGTCGACGTCGTTGTTGCCCATTTCGAAGCTGCGCGAGACGGATTCGGCCTTCTGCTGCGATGCATCCACCCGGTCCAGCGACGACTTGAGCACCGCGCCGAAGTCGACGCTGACCTTGGCGTCATCGCCCGAACCGACGCCCGCCCCAATGCCACCCACCGTCTTCGACGGCGCCAGCACGCTGTTCATCAGCGAGACCACTGAATTGGCGTTCGTAATATCCATGTGAAGACAACTCCTCTTTGCTTGTATTGCTTGCGGCGCCGCCGTTTAGCTGCCTGGGCCGGCTTTCTGGGGCGTTTCCCGTCCCGGCCGGTTGGTCGCTATGGCGCCACGGTGATGCAAAGGTAGCCGCCGGGCCGCCGTTCCCAAGCGCCCAAAAGAACGGGAAAAGGCCCTCTTCTTGCCGATTTGCTTGCGCGCCCACTGCCGATAATGGCAACCACGGAGCCATGCCCAGACATTGGGTGAGCGCTCAAGCAACGTAGTCAGTCAGGAGATTTGGGATGCCAACGACAGCCGATTCGGTTGCTGTCGCCGACACGCTCGGTACGGTGGATATGCCGGCGGTGGGCCAGGGCGCGATGACGCGCCAGAAAGCGGGAGGTGCAGGTGCGCTGGGCGCCCTGGGCCCGCTCGGCCGTCTGTCGCCGCGCCTGCTGATGATGATCGGCGGTGCCGCACTGGTGGCCGTCATTGCCGCCGCGATGCTGTGGAGCCGCGCTCCGGACTATCGCGTCCTGTACAGCAATGTGTCCGACAGCGACGGCGGGGCGATCATCGCTGCGCTGCAACAAATGAACGTGCCGTACCGCTTTGCCGAAGGCGGCACCGCCATCATGGTGCCCGAGGCGAGCGTGCATGAAGCGCGTCTGAAGCTTGCTTCGCAAGGCCTGCCCAAGGGCGGCCAGGCCGGCTTCGAGCTGATGGAGAACCAGAAATTCGGCACCAGCCAGTTTGCCGAACAAGTCAATTACCAGCGCGCCCTGGAAGGCGAGCTGGCCCGCACCATCCAGGCCATGCAGGAGGTGCAATCCGCCCGCGTGCATCTGGCCATGACCAAGCCGTCGGTGTTCGTGCGCGAACAGGCCAAGCCCAGCGCCTCGGTGCTGCTCAAGCTGTATCCGGGCCGCATGATCGACCGCTCGCAGGTGCAGGCGATTGGCCACCTGGTGTCGAGCAGCGTGCCGAACCTGCCGCTGGCCAATGTGACGGTGGTCGACCAGTCCGGCCGCCTGCTGTCGTCGTCGTTCCAGGACACCGCCTCGGGCCTCGACCCGACGCAGCTGAGCTACGTGCGCGATGTCGAGCAGGGCTATATCAAGCGCATCGAAGCCATCCTCGGCCCCGTGGTGGGCGAAGACAACGTGCGCGCGCAGGTGACGGCCGACGTCGATCTGGACAACACCGAGCAGATGGCCGAGACCTACCGTCCCAACCAGGACCCGGCCAACGCCGCCGTGCGCAGCACGCACACCGCAGAAGCCACGCAGAACAAGGCCGACGCCCAGGGTGGCGTGCCTGGCGCGCTGTCCAACCAACCGCCGACCGCTCCGCGCATGCTGCCGACCGCACCGGCGCCGGCCTCGGCGTCGCAACCGGCTGCAACGGGCCCGAACGGCCAACCGCAACAAGCAGCGGCTGCCAACACGAGCGGCACCGCAACCAGCGGCAATTCGTCGAGCACCCGCGACACGACGACCAACTACGAAGTCGACAAGACCGTGCGCCGCACCCGCGCCGCGGTGGGCACCGTGCGCCGCCTGTCGGTGGCCGTGGTCGTCAACTACCGTGGCGACGGCAAGACCTGGAAGCCGTTGTCGGAAGCCGAGATGGCCAACCTCAACGCGCTGGTCAAGGATGCCGTGGGCTTTGACGCCAAGCGCGGCGACTCCGTGAACGTGGTCAACAGCCAGTTCTCGGGCACGCTGCCGATGGCCAAGGACGACCTGCCGCTGTGGAAGCAGCCGGAGATGATCCAGTACGCCATCCAGGCCGCCAAGTATCTGGCGCTGGCGATCGGCTTCCTCATCCTGGTGTTTGCGGTGATCCGTCCGGCGATCCGCTCGATGGGCAAGAAGGACGACGCGGCCACGCCCACCTTCGTCGGCCGCGAAGGCGAAGATCCGAACGCGCCGATCATCACCGGTGCCGCGGCTTCGGCCGGGCCGGAGCTGGAAGGCCCGGGGGCTGCCGGCACCGATTCCGAAGAGCTGCCGGACGCGCTGCCGCAACTCAAGAACAACGACTTCGAGAAGAAGCTCGAGACCATGCGCCGCGTGGCGCAGAGCAACCCGCGCGCCGTCGCGGCCGTCATCAAACAATGGGTGAGTAACGAATGAGCGCCGAAGGACTCCAACGCAGCGCCATCCTCATGATGTCGCTGGGCGAAAGCGAAGCCGCCGAAGTGCTCAAGCACCTGGGCCCGCGCGAAGTGCAGAAGCTGGGCGCGACCATGGCCGCGCTGAAGAACGTGTCGCGCGAGCGTGTGCTCGACGCCTTTGACGCGTTCTTCGTTGAAGCCGAAGACCTGCCGCTGGACGTGGATTCGAACGAGTACATCCGCACCGTCTTCCGCAAGGCACTGGGCGACGACCGCGCCGCCAACATCATCGACCGCATCCTGTCGGGCGGTGATACCAGCGGCATCGAAGGCCTGAAGTGGATGGATGCATCGTCGGTGGCGGAACTGATCCGTAACGAGCACCCGCAGATCATCGCCACGATCCTGGTCCACCTGGATCGCGATCAGGCTTCGGAAATCCTGACCTATTTCACCGAGCGCCTGCGCAACGACACCATCCTGCGTATCGCCACGCTCGACGGCATTCAGCCCAGCGCCCTGCGCGAGCTGAACGACGTGCTGACCAAGCTGCTGCAAGGCAACGACCATCGCAAGAAGAACGCGATGGGCGGCGTGCTCACGGCTGCGGAAATCCTCAACCTGGTGCCGAGCGCCGTGGAAAGCTCCGTCATCGAAGGCGTGCGCTCGCGCGATCCGGAACTGGCCGATGCCATCGTCGAGAAGATGTTCGTGTTCGACAACTTGATCGATCTGGATGGCCGTGCGCTGCAGACGCTGCTGCGCGAGATCAGCCAGGACGTTCTGGTGGTGGCCCTCAAGGGCGCCAAGCAGGAGTTTCGCGACAAGGTGTTCGCCAACATGTCGCAGCGTGCCGGCACGATGCTCAAGGAAGAGCTGGAAGTGCTGGGGCCCGTCAAGGTGTCGGAAGTCGAAGCGCAGCAGAAGGAAATCCTGGTCGTTGCGCGCCGCCTGGCCGACGAAGGCGAGATCACCATCGGCCGCAAGGCGGAGGACGCCTATGTCTGACCGCGCTGGCCGCTTTGCTTTGATGGGGCGCTGAGATGCCGCGTCCGCCGATCATCCCGCGCGACACGCTGCTCGAATACCAGGCGTGGGAGCCGACCGACTTCCGGCGTCAGGCCGCAGAGGCTGCTGCTGCAGCCGCGCCGCCGCCTCCGCCGCCTGAGCCCGAAGAGCCGCCCATTTCCGAAGAGGAATGGCAGGCCGCGCTGGACGCCGAGCTTGCCACCGCCCGCGACGAAGGCCGCCGCGATGGTTTCGCGCAAGGCTTTCAGGATGGCTTTGAGCAAGGCCGCCGCCAGGGCGAGGAAGATTCCAAGCACATCGCCACGCTCATGCAGTCCGTGCGCGAGGCGATCGACCAATTGAACGGCAGTGTTGCCGAAGAGCTGGTGGATCTGGCGCTGCAACTGGCGCAGCAGTTTCTGCGCGGCGCGCTGCATGCGCAGCCCGAACGCATCCTGCCGATGATTCGCGAAGTACTGGGCGATGCGCCGACCGCACCGGCACCGGCCATGCTGCGCGTGCACGCCGATGATGCCGAATTGATCCGTCAGACGCTGGGCACCGAGCTGGCCGCGGCCGGCTGGACGCTCATCGTCGATGCCGCCATCGAGCGCGGCGGCTGCCGTGTGCAGACCCGCTTTGGCGAAACCGATGCCACGCTGCAAACCCGCTGGGCCGAACTGACCCGCGCGCTGGGCCGCGATACCGCATGGCTCGCCAGCGAACGCTCTGAAGCCGAGCGCGTGGCAGGAGGAGCACTCCATGTCGCCTGAGACCGTGCAGCCCGTTGCCAACAACCCGAACGTGCGCGTCTGGCAAACCCACCTGCAGCAGACAGCGCAGCGTGCGCGTCTGGCGCGCCCGGTGGTGACGTGCGGCAAGCTCACGCGCGTGGCCGGCCTGGTCATGGAAGCCGTTGGCCTGAAGCTGCCGGTGGGCAGCGCGTGCCGCGTGGAACTCCCGCACGGCCGCCACGTGCTGGCCGAAGTGGTGGGCTTTGCCGAAGAGCGTGCCTTCCTGATGCCGCAAACGGATCTGGTGGGCGTGGTGCCCGGCGCGCGCGTGTTCCCGCTGGAGCCGCAACGCCTGCCGGTGTCGAGCGAAGACGGCGCCGACCCGACGATTTCGCACAGCAAGTTCTTGCCGGTGGGCCCGCGCCTGCTGGGCCGCGTGGTGGACGCCAACGGCGAGCCGCTCGACGGCAAGGGGCCGCTGGGCGCGCACGAAGACCTGGCCTGGGGCACGTTGAACCCCGCACCCCTGAACCCGCTCAAGCGCAAGCCGATCGAGCATGTGCTGGACGTGGGCGTGCGTGCCATCAATGGTCTGCTGACTGTTGGCCAAGGCCAGCGTCTGGGCCTGTTTGCCGGCTCCGGCGTGGGCAAGAGCGTGCTGCTGGGCATGATGGCCCGCTACACGCAGGCCGACGTGGTGGTGGTGGGCCTGATCGGCGAGCGCGGCCGCGAAGTGAAGGAATTCATCGACGAGATTCTTGGCGACGAAGGCCTGGCACGCTCGGCCGTGGTGGCTGCGCCTGCCGACACCTCGCCGCTGATGCGCCTGCAGGGTGCCGCTTACGCCCACACCATTGCCGAATACTTCCGCGACCGCGGCTGCAACGTGCTGCTGATCGTCGATTCGCTCACGCGTTATGCGATGGCGCAGCGCGAGATCGCCCTGGCCATCGGCGAGCCGCCGGCCACCAAGGGCTATCCGCCCTCGGCGTTTGCCAAGCTGCCCGCGCTGGTTGAGCGTGCCGGCAACGGCATGGTGGATGCCAACGGCCGCGGCGGCTCCATCACCGCGTTCTACACGGTGCTGGCCGAAGGCGATGACCAGCAGGATCCGATTGCCGATGCGGCGCGCGCCATTCTGGACGGCCACTTCGTGCTCTCGCGCAAGTTGGCGGAGCAGGGCCACTACCCGGCCATCGATATTGAGCAGTCGATCAGCCGTGTGATGTCGGCCATCGTGCCGCGCGAGCAGCTCGACACGGCGCGCCGCTTCAAGCAGCTCTACGCCCGCTATCAGCGCAACCGCGACCTGATTGCCGTGGGCGCCTACGCACGTGGCAGCGACCCGGTGACCGACCAGGCCATCGCGCGCTACCCCGACATGGAAGCATTCCTGCAGCAAGGCATGTTCGAGAACGAAAGCCGCGAGCACACGCTGCAGAAGATGCAGGGAGTGCTGGCGTGATGTGCCCGCTTGACACTGTGAAGTCGCAAGCGTTGCGCAAGCCGAAGGCTAAAGCCGCCGGCTTTGCGTCCGATGGGTTGATGTAACGGGAAGCTGGAGGGTCCACCGATGACCACCATGAACAAGCCGTTCCGCCTCGAAACCGTGCTGGAACTGGCCCAGAAGGACACCGAAAAAGCCACGCAGGAAGTCGGCCGCCTGATGAACACGCGCGAGGCTGCCACGCAAAAGCTGGCGCTGCTGTCCGACTACCGAAACAACTACCACCAGCAGATGCTGAGCAGCGCCGAAGGCGGCATGGACGTGACGCGCCTGCGCAACTACGCGGCTTTTATCGACCGCCTGGGCAATGCCGTGCACCAGCAAAAGGGCACCATCAATGCGCTGGAGCAGCAGCTTGCAATGAGCCGTGCCAACTGGCTGGAAAAGCAGCGCCGCGAGCAGTCGTTCGACATCCTGCGCCAGCGCCACATTGAAGAGCAGCGCCTGGACGAAGAACGCCGAGCCCAGCGCGACAACGACGAACACGCCGCCAAGGTGATCCGCATGCGTGCGGCGCAGGGCGGCAATTGAAGACGAACGCGAACACGCAGTCGCAAGATGGAGTCAACGTGGGCTTGAGTGCCACCCCCAATACCGCCGCCAAGGACCTGGGCGCCATGCTGTCGGCCGGCAATACTGCCGCCGCAGACAAGACGCAGGCTTCTTCGTCGGGCACCGATACCTTCGGCAACTTGTTGTCGGACCGCCTGGCTCAGGACGCCGCGCGCCGTCGCGCCGATGCGCAATCCGCCGCTGACGATGCCAGCCGCCGTGCCGATATCGCCCGCAAGGATGTCGCACGCACCGGCGCCGCGCGCAACGATCAGGATGCGAAACCGGCCGATGCCAATACGCCGGCGCAGGCCATCACCACGCCGGCCAGCAGCACCGCCGATACGGCCAACGCCAAGCCGGCGCAGCCTGCCAACGCCAAGGATCTCGATACCGCTGCGCAGCAGGCCGTGGTCGATCCGGCTGCACAACTGGCTGCGCAGATCGAGGCCGCTCGCCAGGCTGCGCAGCAGGCCGCAGCCGCGCAACAGCCGCTTGCCCAGCCCGCAGCTCAATCAAATACCAACGCCGACACAGACGCGACGACGCAGGCTGCTGGCAAATCGTCCACAAATGACGTCGCCGCACTGGCCGCCGCAACTGCGGCTGCCAACGGGACGCAGGGCGCCGCTGACCCGGCCACGACTGCACAAGCCGGCCAGGCCGGATTGCCTGCCGCGAAGGACACCAAAACCAACACCGCAAACACGCCGACGCCGCCCGCCACCGCGCTGCCCGACAGCGGCACGCTGGCCCGGACCATGGCTAGCACGCGCGCCGTTGCCGACAACACGCCGCCAGCGGTGCGTCAACTCGGCAGCACGTCGTCTGCGCAGGGCGCCAATGCCGACCACGGCCTGCCGCGCCGCACCGATCTGAACGCACACAACATCCCTACGCAAACGGCCGCCGCCGTGACCGATGCCACCAGCCACGCCAGCAATGGCGGTAACACGGGCAATTCGGATAACGCCGGCACGCAAGCCAATGCGCAGGGCAACGGTGCGCAGTTCCAGGGCGTGCTGTCGCGCGCCAATGGCGACGCGGGCATGGCCGCACCGACCTTTGCGGTGGGCGGCGCCAACGCAGGCGCGGCGGCAGGGGCATCGATCACGCCACAGCAAGTGCACACGCTGCCCACCTTTGGTGATGCCGCATGGCCGCAAAGCATGGCCAGCCAGCTTGCCTTCATGCAGGTACATCGCCAATCGTCAGCCGAGCTGCAGTTGAACCCGGCCGAGCTGGGGGGCATGCACGTCAAGCTGGAGGTGGACAACGGCGCCGTCAACGCGAGCTTTGTCTGCCAGCACCAAGCCGTGGCCGAACTCGTGCAGGACGCCATGCCGCGCCTGCGCGACGCCATGCAGCAAGGCGGGATGCAGCTTGCGCAAACGTCTGTCAGCACGGGCGACTTCAGCCAGCAGCAGAGCGCATCGCAAGGCTCGTCGGCGCAAAACCAAGGTCGCGGTTCAGGCAACGGTGGCAGCGGCAGCCGGTATGGCAGCAGCGGCTCGCAAGACCGCGCCGATACGCTGACGGTGGCGCCGCGCCGGGTTTCCAGCCACGAAGGCGTGATCGATACATTCGCCTGACGATTGCGGACGGCGCCTAAAGTTTGAGGTCAGCCGGCCGTTAGTACGCACGAGTGCCATGCAAAAATGGCCAGCCGCAAGGCAACGAAAGAAGGACGGGAAATAACAATGCGAGCACGCCGCGCACAGGGTTGGCGCGGCAGCGTTGCAAATGAATAACAAGGGGGTCAAGTCCGACTGGCGAAGAAGGGATCAAACGGGGATCATTTCGCCACATCCGTCTTCGGGCGGATGCACACGGACCGATGCGGGGTGTCCGAGCCGGGGGGCTGGCGCACCGCATGTTTGCCGTACTTACGGGAGAGCGCACCGCGAGGTGCGCTTTTTGTTTTTGTGCGCCAGCGGGAAAGCCTCAGGCGCCCGCTTCCGCCGTTGCCAATGTGGCGGGCGTGACCGACACCACGTGCTCCACACCATAGCCGCGCGCCACCCATGCATCGATCCCGCCATGCAGCGGACGCACGCGCTTGAAGCCGCGCCCCATCAGCGTGCGCGCCAGCATCACGGCAGACGCCTCGTTGGGGCAGGCGCAGTAGATGATGATCTCGCGGTCGGGGCCATCGATCTCGATCGCGCGGTGGCTGGCGGACATGTCGTACAGCATCGCCCCCGGAATGCGCTGCGGCTGCAGCATGCGCGAGCTGTCGGCGCGCACGTCGATGATGACGGGTGCAGCGCCCGATTCGATCAGTGCGTGCAGCTCATCGGGCGAGATGCGTGCCATCTCCAGCATCTTGCGAAAGCGCCAGCGCTGCAGCCAACGCGCAGCCACATACACCGCCGCCAGCAACGCGATCAGCAGTACGGCGCGCGTGCCGAGCTGGTCGAGCTGGCGCAGCGCCTGGTCGATGCTGTCATGCGCCACGCGGCCCAGCCTCAGCCAGAGCGTTGCCCAAACTGCCGAGCCCACCAGGTTGTACAGCGCAAACGTGCTGAACGGCGTGCGCATCGTTCCCAGTAGCGCAGAGGACACGGTCGACAAACCCGGAACGAATTTCGCAATGAGCAGCATCGGCGCGCCCCAGCGCTCGAACTGTGTGCGCGTGCGCCGCACGCACGAATCGGGCGACAGGGACACACGGCACAGCAGTGCCATGACGTGCCGGCCATAGCGCTTGCCTGCGAAGTACCACAGGCCGTCGCCCAGCAGCGCGCCGGACACGGCGGCGGGCGCCAGCTCCATCAGGTAGAGCGGTCCATGGAATGTGAGCGCACCTGCCACCAGCAGCGTTGGCACGGCCGGCAGCGGCGCACCGGCTTGCGTCAGCAGCACATTGAGGAATACGGCAAACGCGCCGTATTCGGCGATCAGGGGAAACAGGTCGTGCATGGCAAGAAGGGCGCGGCGGGCGGGGGCGAAAGCGTCTGCCAAGTTACCGCATTCCGGCGCCGCCCGATAGCCATGTCACCAGAATGCGCTCGGCGATGTGCGGTTTGGGTGAAATTGGCGTGACAATGAGCACTTCATACCGCTTCTGAATCCTGCCGCCATGTCTTCTGCAATGCCCATCGACGCTGCCGCTTCCGAGCACGAATCTGGTGCCATCGCTATTCGCGCAGCTACCGTGGCGGATTTGCCGACCATCGTCGGCATCTACGCACAGCATGTGCGTACTGGCACCGCCAGCTTTGAGATCGACGCTCCCGATCTGGCCGAGATGACGCGCCGCTTTCACGCATTGCAGGATGCCGGCATGCCCTACGTTGTGGCCGAAGCGGGTGGTGTGCTGCTGGGCTACGCGTATGCCGGCCCGCATCGTGCGCGGCCTGCGTATCGCCATACGGTGGAAGATTCCATCTACCTTGACACCGCCGCGCAGGGCCGGGGCGTGGGGACGTTGCTGCTGGAGGCGCTGATACGCGAATGCCAGACGCGGGGTTTCAAGCAGATGGTTGCAGTGGTGGGCGGCGGCCGTGAGAACCCGGGGTCAGCCAAGTTGCACGCGCGCTGCGGGTTTCGCGAGGTGGGCGTGCTGGAGGCGGTGGGCTACAAGTTTGGACGCTGGCTGGATTGTCTGCTGATGCAGCGGGCCCTGTGAGGTGAGAGCGACAGTTGAACCAATCAAAGAGGTTCAGCGGATAGCCAGAGCAGTCGGGGAGGCCAGCGTTGCCTCCCCCGAAACGCATCACGGTTCTGATGTCAATTCAGCGGCTATTGGTCATTGCGCTCAATCGATGATGTCGGCGCAGGCGTCGGTGGGCGCGGCCGCCACATGCCCCACCAACGGCACCATCTTCAGGCCCGCCGATGCCACGCGGCATGGCGCGGCCACCACGCCGCAGCCCGAAAGGAGTGCAGCACCAAGCAGGGACACTGCGAGCAGAAGGCGTTTCATCGTCGGTGGGTTTGAAAGAGAATGCCGCGCAGTGTGACACAGAGTCATTCGCCAACCTGTGCGCGTTTGTATCGGGAAATGACAATCTGTGCGGGTCTCGAAATCATGATGCAATGCGTCAGAGCGCAACAATAAAACCCGTTCGAGAGTCGCACAACGCTGGCTTTTGACGAAAAAGTCACATTCTGTATTTGCGCAAATTAGCCCGCCAGCCTTTGATGCAGGCCGCAAAACCACTGTTGATGCGGGTTTTCCCGTAATTTCACATATCGCAACAATAAATTGTCTGTCGCGACATTTATTGTCTGAACAGGCTCGCCTACGATGACTCCATCGAATGCGGCGCCGCAGCGAAAAAGAAGATCCAGGAAATGCCCGGATCGCCTGCCCGACGCGCTGCGCCCATCTGGAGAAGACATCATGAAAGCCCAACGTACCCTGATTGCTGCCCTGATCGCCCTGGCAAGTGTGCCGGCCCTGGCAGCAGCCAAGTTTGACGTGTACACGCAAGGTGCCACGCAAGTCAGCCAACGTTTCGACGTGTATTCGGATGGCGCCAAGGCTAGCGACAAGTTCGATCCGTACACGCAAGGCGCCAAGGCCGGTAGCAAGTTTGATCCGTACACCGAAGGCGCACTGGCTCGTGCCGGCAAGTTCGATACGTACACCGAGGGTGCCAAGGCTGGCAGCAAGTTCGACCCGTACACCGAAGGTGCACTGGCTCGTGCCGGCAAGTTTGATACGTACACCGAAGGCGCACTGGCTCGTGCCGGCAAGTTCGACCCGTACACCGAAGGTGCACTGGCCCGTGCCGGCAAGTTCGATACGTACACCGAAGGTGCCAAGGCCGGTAGCAAGTTCGACCCGTACACCGAAGGCGCCGTGGCCTGAGCCTGGTTCGTCCCGCAAAAGCGCCCGCACACAGCGGGCGTTTTTGTTTGCGTCACCGGGAAGCGAGATGATTGCGAACCGAGTTGCCATTGCGGCGTCTTACTCTCATCGCAACCAGGAAGCCATGATGATTCGTTTCCGTCGTCCGACCCGCTCCCTCCTGTGCCCTACGCTGGCCGCGGCTGCCATGCTGGCTGGCTGTGCGACCGTCACGCCGGGCCCATTCCAGATCACCGTGCGTGATGCCGATGACACGGTGCTGGAGCAATTCCAGTTCCAGGCCGGCTCGCAGGGGTCGCTTGAGACCGCCATGATCGGCATGTGCCGCGTGTATCCGGAAGCCACCGTCATCGCAGAGCAGCTCTCAACGCACGAGCGCCTGCAGGAGCGCTGCAAGCGCTCGTTTGCTTCAATGCTCTCTCTGTCCTGATGCTGCGCTGAAGCGGCTACCATGTCGCCTCATCGGCTGGCGGTGCCGGCCTTGTGTGAACACCCCCATCACGCACCTGAGGCGCACGTGAACCCGCAAGACAAGTCCTCCGAGATCTCCCAGGTTTCCCGCTTTGCAGCGACACGGCCGCGGCTGCTGTCGGCGTTTGCGCTGGGCGCTGTAGCGGTCGCTGTTGTGCCAGCGCATGGGTGGCTTGCGCGTCTGCTGCTCGGCTGGGACATCGCCGTGTGGGCGTACCTCATCCTGATCACGTTGATGATGCTGGGCGCAGATCCACGCCGCATCCGCGCCGTCGCCCGCCGCGAAGACGAGCGTGCCTCGGCCGTGCTGGCAGTGGTCTGCTTGGGCGTGGTGGCCAGCATGGTGGCCATTGCGTTTGAACTCGCGACGGCCAAGTCGGCGGGGCATGCGCAGTCGTCGCACTACCTGTTCACCGGTATCACGGTGCTGGGCGCGTGGCTCATGGTGCCGATGATGTTCACGGTGCATTACGCGCATCTGTATTACCGTGCGCCACACGAGCCGCCATTGCGGTTTCCCGACGACCAGATCGAGCCCGATTACTGGGATTTCCTCTACTTCTCCTTTACGATCGCGGTCGCCAGCCAGACGGCCGATATCAGCATTCGTTCGCGTGCGATGCGGCGGGCGGTGCTGGGGCAATCGCTGCTGTCGTTCTTTTTCAATACGAGCATCCTCGCGCTCTCCATCAACATTGCTGCCGGCCTGTTTTCATGACGATGCTGCCTCCCGAGCTTCCCTCCAGCGCACCCGCTCGCTCCATCAACGCTGTCAGCTACGTGCTGGTTGCGGCGATGATTGCTGCCGTGCTGTGGCTGCACCTCTTGCCGGCCGCCATTGCCGGCTTTCTTGTCTATGCATTGGCGTGCAAGCTGGAGGCGCGCTTGCGCGAGCGCAGCAGGCTGTCCCAGCGCGCGAAGTCGATTGCCGTGATCTGCGTGTCCGTCATTGCCGCCCTTATTCTGGCTGGCCTCGGCACCGGGATCGGCCGCCTGGTCGAGCACGGGCATGGGTTGGAAGGGATGCTCACGCACATTGCCGACGTGCTCGACAACGTTCGGGAATCGTTGCCGGCGGCGGTGGTCAATTACGTTCCGCAATCGGTGACCGAGCTGCGTGTGCAGCTTGTGCAGATGATCAAGGAGCATGGCCATCAGGTGTCGACTCTCGGTATCGACGGGTTGCGTGCAAGCGCATTGATGCTGGTCGGGCTGATCCTGGGGGCGATGGTGGCGTGGTCGGATACGCTTGACCCCGAGCACCACAAGCCGCTGGCCGCAGCACTGGTGAACCGGCTGAGCCGGTTGACCGATGCGTTCGAAGCCGTGGTGTTTGCCCAGGTGAAAATCTCCGCGCTCAATACGGCGCTCGCCGCCATCTACCTGTTGGGTGCGCTGCCGCTGTTCGGCCAGCACGTGCCGTATTCCAAATCGCTGATCCTGCTGACCTTCGTGGCGGGGCTGATTCCGGTGGCGGGCAACCTCATCTCCAACACGGCCATCGTGGTGATGAGTGTGACCGCGTCGTTGGAGCTGGCGGTGGCATCGCTCATCTTTCTGGTGGTGGTGCACAAGCTGGAATACTTCGTGAACGCGCGCATCATCGGAAGCCGCATCGATGCGCGCGCGTGGGAGCTGATCCTCGCGCTGATCGTGATGGAGGCGTTGTTTGGTTTGGGTGGCGTGATTGCCGCGCCGGTGGTGTACGCCTATATGAAGCGCGAGCTGACGGACGCCGAGCTGATCGGCTGAGGCATCTGTCTCTTGGGTTGAGGTGCGGGGTGACCCGCCAGCGCCCCCGCGCTGACGGCATCGGCAGAAAAGAGCGCGCCCTACGGGACGAGGGGCGCGCAATAACTCGCTGACCGAGAGACGTCAGCGAGCCGAGGGTCGGTACACGGGAACGAAGCGGGCGGCGGGCGCGTGGCGTTGCCGGTGACATCCACGGCTTCGGACGTGACGAAGCAGCAGACGACCCGGTCGTCGAGCAGGGCCTGATAGAAAAGGTCTCCCATCGCGCGGCATAGCGTTCCCGTTAGCAGGATCATCATGGCTCCCCTCCCATGTTGGCCGATGTGCGGCATCTCGATGCTGGTCATCGGTTCGGTTTGCGGATCGTTGTGCGTGTGAAATTGCTTACGCAGCGGGTTCCGTCAGGCTGTCGGCACTGGCGCCTTGCGCTTGCTTCTGGCGTCGTTCTGCAGTCCATGCTGGCGAGTATAGAAAGCGTCTCCTGAGCGGCCATGCTCCGAACGGAGTAGCCCCGGGCGAGAAAACGGCTAACACGTTAGCTACCTGCCAGGGCAAGCTGGGCAAGGGTTTGCGGGAAGAGGGGCGGTGTTTTGGTGGAAATGGCGCCGCGCGGGCTGACGCTTCTGCCCCGACAGTAATTTGTCCGGTTTGCGTTAATCGTTGTCGAATTTGCGGTAACACGCCTGCACCGTTTGGGCGCAAGATTGAGCGCTTCCTTGCCTCATCCTCGTGACCTCAAACCATCATGCAAACCACCGCAAACGGCACGGCCGCTGCATCGGCAGCCCCCGCCGCGCAGGCCGACAAGACCGGCTTTGGCGTGATCGGCGCCATCAGCTTCGCGCACTTCCTCAACGACATGATGCAGTCGTTGATCCTGGCGATCTATCCGCTGCTCAAGGGCAACTTCCATCTCGATTTTTCGCAGATCGGGCTGATCACGCTCACGTACCAGATCACTGCGTCGCTGCTGCAGCCGATGGTCGGGCTGTATACCGACAAGCATCCGAAGCCGTATTCGCTGTCGGTGGGCATGGGCTTTACGCTGGTGGGGCTGGTGCTGCTGTCGGTGGCGCCCAACTTTGGCACGGTGCTGCTGGCGGCGGCGCTGGTGGGCACGGGCTCATCGATCTTCCATCCGGAATCGTCGCGCGTGGCGCGTATGGCCTCGGGTGGCCGTCATGGGCTGGCGCAATCGCTGTTCCAGGTGGGCGGCAATGTGGGCAGCGCGATGGGGCCGCTGCTCGCGGCAATCATCATCATGCCGTATGGGCAGCACAGCCTGGCATGGTTTTCGATTGCTGCGCTGATCGCTATCTTCGTGCTTTACCACGTAGGCGGCTGGTACAAGCGTGAACGTGCCGCGGGCCATGGTCGCAAGGCGGGTGGCAGGGCGCATGCCGCGGTCAAGCTGTCCGGCAAGCAGGTGGCGTTTGCGATGACGCTGCTGGTTGTGCTGCTGTTCTCCAAGTACTTCTACCTGGCGAGCCTGAACAGCTATTACACGTTTTTCCTGATCACCAAGTTCCACTTGTCGGCGCAGACGTCGCAGCTGTTCCTGTTCCTCTTCCTGTTCTCGGTGGCGGTGGGCACGATCGTGGGCGGGCCGATTGGTGATCGGGTGGGCCGCAAGGTCGTGATCTGGGTGTCGATCCTTGGCGTGGCGCCCTTTACGCTGCTGCTGCCGTACGCCAACCTGTTCTGGACCGCCGTGCTGACGGTGATCATCGGGCTGGTGCTGGCCTCGGCGTTCTCGGCCATCCTCGTGTATGCGCAGGAGCTGATTCCCGGCAAGGTCGGGATGGTGTCGGGCCTGTTCTTCGGGTTTGCGTTCGGCCTGGGTGGCATTGGCGCCGCGGTGCTCGGCAAGCTGGCCGATGCGACCGACATCTACAACGTCTACCACCTCTGTTCGTTCCTGCCGCTTATCGGCTTGTTGACGGTGTTCCTGCCGGATATCGAGCGCAAGCGCCAGCAGGCGGCGTAACGCGACCCACACCGCATACAGATGCAGCGCGGCGGACGTCCCCTCCCGGAAGGTCCGCCGCTTTGCTTTCTGCCTTTGGGCGTTACTTCTCGACGGCGTGGGTCGGGCCCGGCCACACGCCCGTCATCTCGATCTCGCGCCGGCCGGTCAGCCACTGGCCGAGCGGGTTGGGCCAGCGGAACGAATAGTTGTCGCTGTTCACGACGCCCTGGAATTTCACGTCGACCTGGATATCGGTGGCGTTGAGCGGGATGTTCGCGACCGTCTTGGAGATACCGCCGCTGAGCGAGAACTCATCGCTGCGCGGGCCCTGCGGCGTGTTGTAGCGCAGCTTGATATGCGTGACGTAGGTGCAGCCCGGCTTGTTGTTGAAGTAGATCTCGAAGCCGCCCAGGCGCGTGATCCAGTTCGGGATCAGCAGGTTGCCGTCGAACGACGCAAACGTGTAGGCGACCGGAATGGGCGCCGGCGCCTGCTTGCCCGGCTCGAACGGCCACAGGTGCTGGTCGACGCTCTTGGTCTGGTTGACCGACACGAACGATCCCTTGCCCGTCGCGCTGCCGAGCATGTCATGCACGGCACCCGCCGAGCCCGTGATCGAGAACGACGAGTTGTTGTCTTGCGACCCCACGTTCAGCCCGCTGTTGGCCAGGATCACGCTGGTCACCACACCGAAGCCCTGCGCAATGTTGCCGCCGGAGCCCATGCTCACGGACTGCGCCTGCTCGGCCAGCCACTTGATCGTGTCGGGCCGCGTGAGCTGCGTGAGGTCGTTGATGTACGACTCCGAGGCAATGCCGAACTCCGAGGCAATCGACCCGACGGACGAGAACTCCCATTTCACTTCCACGCCCGCGTTGATCTTTGTGCCGCTCTCAGGATCGGTGGCCGAGCCATCGAGTTTGACGTTGGTCTCGGTGCGGTGGACGTTGTTGGTCGACAGCTTCCATTGATTCGGCACGGTGCGCGTGTTGATGGCCACGCCCGGGGTTTCCGGCTTGACGGGCGTGAAGTCGCCGGTGTCGGGCGACACAAAACCCACGGCGCCGGGTTTGATGGTGGGCGCGAGCGTCCAGTTGCCCCAGTAAGCTGCGCGGCCGTTGCGGATGAGGTCGGTGAAGGCGCGATTCCATTGCATGGTTGCACTCCAGGTGTGAGGTTGTGCTGCGAGTCAGGTTTGCGCGGTGGCCTTCATCGCCGCGTGGCGACGGGCAGGGCGCGAGGGCACTGTCTCAAACGGGCTGGCGCCTGTTAATGCAGCAGAAGACCTGGGACGGACGGCATGGGTGCAGGCATGGGCGGGCCGCCGTGCAGGACATCACGCAAGCCGCGCGAGCCCCAGTGCCAATCCCAACCCGATCAGGATCACGCCAATCACACGGTCCACGATGCGCTGCCGTGCCAGCAGCGAACGTCGCAACGCACCTGACGCAAACACCATTGCCACCAATGCAAACCACGCCGCATGCGCTGCTGACATGAACACGCCGTAGCCGAACTGCGCGACCAGCGGTGTGCCCGCGTGAACGACCTGCGTGTACGTGCTGACCACGAACAGCGTTGTTTTTGGGTTGAGCGCATTGGTAAGAAAGCCCATGCGCAGTGCGGCGAGGGTCGATAGCGTCGGCGTGCCGACGCCGTGGGCGCTTGCCTCACCGCTGGGCAACGCCTTGGCCGACAGCGTCCTCCAGCCAATCCACACCAAGTACGCCGCGCCTACCAGCTTGATGCCCTGCAGAAGCGTTGGCGCATGCGCAATCAGCAGCCCGACGCCAAACATTGTGTAGAACACGTGCACCTGCACGCCCAGCGCAATGCCCAGTGCGCATAGCACGCCTGCGCGCCGTCCATGCAGCAGGCTGTTGCGCGTGACCATGGCAAAGTCCGCGCCCGGACTGATGACGGCCAGGATGGTGATGACGGCAACAGCAAGGAGTTCGGTCATGTCGGGCGCAATTGCAAAGTGAGGATGCGCCGATTCTGGAGGCCTCCGCCATCGCTGAAAATCGAATTATGATGCCGTTTTTCGGTGAGAAAAACTGACAGATGGCGCTACCTCCGCTGAATACCCTGCGTGTATTTGAAGCCGCCGCCAGACATGGCAGCTTCGTGCGCGCGGCGCAGGAATTGCACGTGACACATGGGGCTGTCAGCCGCCAGATACGGCAGTTGGAAGCATCTTTGGGGGTGGAGCTGTTCGAGCGGCGCAACCGGGCAGTCTTCTTGACGCCGTCGGGCGAACAGTTGCGGCTCGCTGCTACCGATGCGTTCTCTATTCTCACCGATAGCATCGACCGGATTGCGCGCCGGGCAACGTCATCGGCGCTGGTGGTGTCATGCGAACCGACGCTGGCGATGCGGTGGTTGATCCCGCGGCTGTCGCGCTTCCAGGCCCGGCATCCGGCCATCCAGGTGCATCTGTTTGCCGCGGGCGGCCCAATCGATTTCGCACGCACCGGAGTGGACGTGGCAGTGCGCCGCGATGACTTTGCATGGCCCGCACACGTGCATGCGGCGGCCATTTGCGATGAGTGGATCGGTCCGGTGCACGCTCGCCAAGCGGATCCCGCCGCGTGCCGACGGCTGCTGCACACCGCCACGCGCCCCGATGCTTGGCAGGCGTGGTGGCGGGCCAGCAGCACGGCGCGGCCGCGTGGCCGGTTACCCGAGGGGCGCTACGAACATTTCTATCTGAGCCTGCAGGCGGCCCTGGCGGGGCAGGGCACCGCCATCGCATCAAAGCTGATGGCCATTGATGACCTGAAAGATGGGCGGCTGATTGCGCCCGAAGGGTTCCGGCGTGATGGCTCGCGCTATTACCTGCTGGCCGATGCGCCTATTGCGCCCGATAGCGCGGCCGGCGCGTGGCTGGCCTGGTTGCGCGAAGAAACGGCTGCCACGCTTGCTGATTAACGCACGCCAGCCTTACGCCGCCGCGTGCCCGCCGCCCAGGATGCCGCGAATGGTAGCCAGATAGGCCTCGCCAACGGCCCGGTTGAGCGGTCGCGCACGCGGTGTCGCCCGCTTGCGCGGCGGCGGCGTCAGGCCCAGGGTACGGCAGACTTCCGACGCATAGGGCCGCCCGCGCACATCCATGCGCAACACGACTTCGTTCAGCGCCTGTTCACCCAGGCGCTCGCGCAGCCAGAGCACCGTCTGGCGGTCGTACTCGTTTTCGATGCGGATCAGATCGTCCATGGTGAATGCTGTATAAATTTACAGTTACTGTAAATATATACAGGTATTCACAGATTTCAAGGACGATGTTGCGGCCGCGCCGCACTAGCGTGACAGGCGGCTCAGCCGATGCGGTAAGCGCCCCATTGTCAGACCGTCATGCCGCCATCGACGACGATGCACTCGCCGTTGGTGTAGCTCGCTGCATCTGACACGAGGTAAAGCACCGTGCCGGCCATCTCGCGCGGCTCGGCGTGGCGGCGCATCGGGATCTCGCTGATCCAGCGGTCGTAGGTGGCCTTGTCTTCGAACAGGGCGCCCGCGAACTTGGTCTTGGTCAGCCCCGGCAGCAGCGCGTTCACGCGAATGCCGAAGGGCCCGCATTCCTTGGCGAACGCGCGCGTCATGTGGGCCACGGCGGCCTTGGTGATGGAGTAGATGCCCTGCTTGTCGCCCGGATGCAGCGCATTGACCGACGCCGTATTGACGATCGCGCCGCCGCCCTGCGCCTTCATCATCTTGCCGGCTTCGACCGACATGAAGAAGTAGCCGCGGATGTTCACCTCCACGGTCTTCTCGTAGGCCGCCAGATCCGTGTCGAGGATGTGGCCGAAGTGCGGGTTTGCCGCCGCGTTGTTGATGAGAATGTCTAGCCGGCCGTGCGTGCGGCGGATGGTGTCGAACGCCGCCGCAATGTCTTCCATGCGCCCGACGTGGCAGGCGAGGGCTTCAGCTTTGCCGCCGGCTTCGCGGATGCGTTCGGCCACGACCTCGCAGTCGCCCAGCTTGCGGCTCGACACGATCACGTGCGCGCCTTGTTCTGCCAGCAGCTTGGCAATCTCTTCGCCAATGCCGCGGCTGGCGCCGGTGACCAGGGCGATCTTTCCGGTCAGGTCGAACAGGTTCGTGCTCATGGTGTGCTCCTCCAATGGTTTTGTGTTTTGGTCGGCCGCCAGGGCGATCAACCGTATGTCTGGAAAGCGCGTCGCGCCGGATCGTCCAGATGCGGGATGCCGTTGAAGGTGGCGAGCTGAAACGATTCGGCGTTGAAGAAATACTGCGAGACGCTGCTGTTGCGGATCTGCAGGTTCAGCGCGATGGCGCTGGTGGGCGGTGCGGCCAGCACCTGCTGTGCGGTCACGGCGATGGGGCCGCCGGAGCTGATCGCCAGCACACGCTGCCCGCCGCCGGCCTGGATCGCGGCGCGTGCATCGGCCACGCGCTGCTGGAAGGCGGCCCACGTCTCGGGCAGCGGTCCGCGGATCTTGTCGTCCGACCACAGGTGCAGCACCTGCTTGAGCGCCCGGTAGTGATCGCGCATCGAGCCCGAAGCCAGTTGCGTCAGCTCTGGAAAATCTTCGCCGAGCGCGGCAAACAGCCCCTGGAAGTCGTATTCGTTCAGCCCGGCATGCTGCTCAACCGCCATGCCCGAAGTGCCCATGCCGCGCAGGATGCCGTCGACGGTCTGCTCATGTCGGCGCAGGGTGCCGCAGATGACGCGATCAAAAACGATGTCATGTCGCGCGAAATATTCACCAAGCCAGAGGCTCTGCTGCTCGCCGCGTTCGGAGAGCCGGTCGTAATCTGCCGCGCCAAACGAGGCTTGTCCGTGCCGTACGAGATAAAGCTCCGCCATCGTCTGCTCGCCAAATCAAAGAGGATCAGATTAGCGGCGCACGCATTATTTGTGAAATTTATTCTTTGAATGACCGGTAATGCATGCGATGAATAGTCCGGGCCGCATGCCCCAGGTCATTCCTTCGCTGCTGATGCCAAGCCCGAGCCCCAAGCTGTTGTCTGGGGGGCGCCAACGTTCGTTTTGCTTTGCTGCCTGTGCGGGCGCTACGAAGGCAACGGCGAAAGCATGCCAAGCCACGCCACAAGCGCCAGAATCAGCACGGCAAGACAGGCTTCCGCCAGCAGGCTGGTGCGCAGCGTCTTGATAGCGCCCGTGCAGTCGCCCGTGCGGATGGCGGCTGCAAGCCGGGGGCTCAATCGATAGCGATTGCCTGCAGCCAGCGCGAGCATCAACGCAAACAGCGTGAGCTTGCCAAGCAGCAACCATCCATACGGCATGGTGAAGAGTGGATCGAACATTGGGCCGGCGACAAACACGTAGTTGACGACGCCCGTGGCGACCAACATCCCAACGATGCACGTACCTATGATCGCGAAGCCGCTTGCGGCACGGCCGAGTGTTTGCACCGAATCTGGCGTGCTGGCCTTCGCAGCCGACGACAGCAACACGAAAGCGACCAGCGCACCCACCCACGTGCCAGCCGCCAGCAGATGTGCGATGTCGGCAGCGAGATGGAACATGCCGCGCACGCCGTCGTCCATGGCGCCGTGCCCGGCCCACGCAAGCGTGGCGAGTGCGATGGCGCCCGAAGCAGCAAACCCCACTCGTTGGCGGCGGGTATTTCCGCGCCATGCGATTCCCACGACCAGACCGGCGGCAAGCACCACTACGCGCACCAGCCATGCCGCGCCGACTGCCGTGCCGGTCAGGATCATGTCGAAGACATGGCGGGTCAGCTCGCTGTAGCGCGTGGCGCCGGTCATCGCTTCGGCCATGGCCACCACATCCCAGATCGACAGCACGATGCCGGCCAATACCGATGCTTCGGTCACCCTGCCGTACAACCGCGAGATGGCCGACGGCCGATCGGTTGGGTGCAGCGCGTAAAGGCTGAAGAGCGATACGCCAAAGAGCACCATCAAATCCAGATACAGCGCAAAGCGCAGGGTGACGGCCAGCCAGTCCTCCGGCATCGCGTTACTTCACCTGGAACGTGAGGTTGCCGGCCACGCGGTGGGTGTCTGCGGCCACGACATGCCAGTCGACGCGGTAGGCCCCGGGCGCGAGGGGCTGCGTGGGGGATACGGTCAGCGTGCGCCCGTCGGTGCTCGTGGCGACCTTGGAGGCGACATTTGTGGGGCCGGATGCTGCCGTCATGACCAGTGTTGCGTCGCAGAACTGCGCGACCAGTTTTTCCGAGAAATGGAGCGCAATCTGGGCCGGCGCAGGTCCCGTCGATTTGTCGGCGGGATTGGCCGAGAGCAGCTTCGGATGGGCCAGCGCCAGCGTGGTGACGAGGGCGGCACCCACGGCCACGCACGCTTGGGCAAGTCGGGAAGTTCTGGGCATAGACATGCGGGTTTCCTGCGAAGTTGTGAGATGGCGGTTAGCGTAACGCATTGTTTTCCGCTGGGGGTTGCCCGCCGGCCCATGTGCGCGTGGGAGCGCAAGGTCAAAGTAGATGTAAACGACCACATCCTGCGCCCCGCATTGCCAGGCCGATGTGCTATCGTCGCCGCCACGAAAAATTCACACATTCCGGGTATGCACGACGTCGTCATCAGCGGCACGGGCCTGTGGGTCGCGCCCGAGGTCATCACCAACGAGGAGCTGGTCGCCTCCTACAACGCATACGCACAGCTCTACAACGCGCAGCACGCCGCAGCGATTGCTGCGGGCGAGTTGACGGCGCTGGCGGAGTCGTCGGCGGAGTTCATCGAGAAGGCGTCGGGTATTCGCCAGCGCTACGTGGTCGACAAGGCCGGCGTGCTGGACCCCACGCGCATGCGCCCGCATCTGACGCCGCGGCCTGACGATGCGCTCTCGCTGCAAGCCGAGATTGGCGTGGCCGCCGCGCGCGATGCATTGGCCGCCGCCGGCCGCGATGCCGCAGACGTCGACATGCTGCTGTGCGCGACGTCCAACTTCCAACGCCCGTATCCGGCATTGGGCGTGGAGATTCAGAACGGCATTGGCGCGGGCGGTTATGCGTTCGACATGAACGTCGCGTGCTCGTCGGCTACCTTCGGGCTGGAACAGGCCATCAATGCGGTGCGCAGCGGCACGGCGCGCGCCGCGCTGGTGGTGAGCCCGGAAATCACCTCCGGCCACCTCGATTGGAAAGACCGCGATTGCCACTTCATCTTCGGTGACGTGTGCACGGCCGTGCTGGTCGAGCGCGCCGAAGACACGCGCTCCACAGACGCCTGGCGCGTGCTCGGCACCAAATGCGCGACGAGCTTTTCCAACAACATCCGCAACAACGCCGGCTACCTCTCGCGCAGCGAAGATCGCAACCCGGACGACCGCGATCAGCTTTTCCGCCAGGAAGGCCGCAAGGTCTTCAAGGAAGTCTGCCCGATGGCCGCCGAGCACATTGCCGGCCATCTGCAGCAACTGGGCCACGCCCCGGCCGACGTGCGCCGCTTCTGGCTGCATCAGGCCAACCTGGCAATGAATCAGCTGATCGGCAAGCGCCTGCTTGGGCACGACGCATCGGCCGACGAGGCGCCGGTCATTCTCGACGAGTTCGCCAACACGGCATCGGCAGGTTCCATCATTGCGTTCCACCGCCATCGTGCCGATCTGAAGTCGGGTGACCTGGGCATGATCTGCTCGTTTGGCGCGGGCTATTCGATCGGCAGCGTGGCGGTGCAGAAGCAGTAATCGATCTGCACCAAATCGCGGGCGGCGTTCAGGTCTGACCGGGCAGCGTCGCGGCGAAAAAATCCAGCGCCCGGCGCACGGCCTGGGCATGCACCGCATCGCGATCGACACCGGGGTTGTCCTTGCACAGCACCGGCACATGGGGTGCGGCACCTGGCAGGCACGTATCCACGAACGTGTAGTGCGACGCGCCCGGCACCAGCAGCAGATCGGCCTTGGGCAGCATCTTGGCGGCGCGTCGCGCGTTGGTGTCGACGGGCACGGTGACATCCGCGTCTCCGGCCATCAGCGAGACGGGGATGCCGATGTTGCCGAGCGACGTGGCGTCCATCGCCATGCCCAGGGCGGGCGCCATCGCAAAAACGGCCTTGATGCGTGCGTCGCGGTAGGACGCTCCGGAGCGGGCGAGGGACGCTTCCGTCTGCGGTGACCTTGTTGTGTCGGCAGCGGGGCTGATCTGCGCGCGGGCCATCTCCGGCGGGTGGCAGATGGCGTCTGCCTGTGGCGAGCCGCAGAACGCCATGAAGGCCGCGACATCCGTGCGTGCGCCGGCCAGCTCCAGAACGGTATAGCCACCCAACGAAAAGCCCACGGCGCCGATGCGCGTGCGATCGACATGCGCGCCCAATACGGGATCGGCAAGCACGCCATCCAACACTTCGCTCATATCGGTGGCGCGCTCCCACCAGAGCATGAAGCCCTCGCGCGTGAGCGGTTCAAGCGCCGTGTTGCCCGGGTGGTTCACGCCCGCGACGATGTAGCCGTGCGCGGCCAGGGCAGCGGCCATCCAATCGAGGCTTCCGGCTGTGCCGCCGGTGCCGTGTGAAAGCAGCAGCAGCGGATATTGAGCCTGCGTTGAAGCGACGGGCGCCTCCCCCGCAGATGGCTGCATGCGGAACGGCGACGCGCCGGGCACATCGACGTTGTGCGAAACCTCCGGTACGGAAATGTCCACCGGATACCAGACGTTGGTGATCAGCGCCTGCGTGCGCGCCCCACGCCAATGGCGCTCGGCCTGCGGATGGAATGCGCGGGTGGCTTTACCGACGTGGTACGGCGCAGCAGGCTCATTGGCGGAACCGCCATAGGGCGCGCCCACGGCAAAGGCCGCCAGCGCGGCGGCAAGGCAACGACGCAACATCTTCACTCCTTGCGGATGGGAATCATCAGGTCGGTCACGCAGGCGCGCGGCGGGTGGTGCCGCCCGGGGCTGCGATACAGCTCAAGCGCCGGCCGGTCGTCCGGTTCGAAGCCATAGCTGGGGAGGCAGCCGCCATAGAGCGCCTGCATGGTGGGTGCGATCAGCGCATAGGGGCCGATCAGCCGATGGCAAGCGTAGAGACCGCCTTCGATGCGCATCGGTTGCAGGCGACCCGTGATCGCGCGCGGCGCATCTAGGATCACCCCCGCGAAGTATTCGAACGAGCCGGGCGTTTCCGGATCGCCATAGCAGATGCCAATGCGGTCGGGCGCGTCCGCCGATTCCAACTCGATGCCGAGCAGCTGCCGCAGCGTGACGAATGTCTGACGGATGGTGGCGACGGGGCCGTTGTGGCGCAGGCAGAGCGCGTGCAGCGGCGGCTGTTCGATCAGCTCGATGGGGGGCAGGTCTGCGGTCTCGGCGCTGCGCACATTCAGCGCCTGCTGCCGGGTCTGGAACGCGCGCGGGCTCACGCCGGTGAACTCGCGGAAAGCGCGTGCGAATGCCTGCGGGCTGCCGTAGCCGACGTTGAGCGCGACATCGGTGACGGAGTCTTCCACGCCGCTCAAACGGTGCGCAGCCTGCGCCAGCCGCAGGCGCTGGACGGTCTCGAACACGCCTTCGCCGGTGAGCGCGCGGTAGATGCGATGAAAGTGAAATGGCGACAGGTGCGCCACCGCCGCCAGGCTCTGCAAGGTATGCGGCGCGGCGGGGTCGGCCAGGATCGCCTCGATGACGCGGGCGATGCGGCGGTAGTAGTCGTGTTCGGTGCGGGGCTTCATGCGGCAAAGCATAGTCGCCCCGCCGCCGTCGCGCGGTGCAGCGATTGCGCAAAATGCGCGTGCGGCAGAGGCGTCCTGCTACCGTCCGCCCGTGGCCCGCAGGGTGGAGGCGAAGGTCCGCAACGCCTTCTTTGCGGCTGGATCGGCGAGCCGCGAATGCAGCACCACGCTGCGCGACGGCAGCGGCGGCAGGCCAAGCGCATCGCCCACATCGATGGTGCCGGTGGGTGCGACGCGTCGGCTGAGTGCCGCCACTGCAAGGCCGGCCGCCACCGCCGCGCCGATGGTGGCGACGCCACCGCCGATAAACACCTCTTGCCAGGCGATGCCCGCGGCGTCCAATGCCGTTGTTGCCATCTGCCGGATGCGGCACGTTTCGGTCTGGTTGGCCAGGCGGACCGGTTCGCCCGCGCGGTGCTCGAAATCGGGTGCGGCCATCCAGCCGAAAGGCTCTTCCATGAGGATCTCGCCGTCGGTGCGGCGGTTGTCGTGGCGCAGCACGATGGCGGCATCCAGCACGCCGCCTTCGAACATCTCCAGGACTTCCCAGGAACTGGCGATGCGGATTTCCAGTGTGAGCGTCGGTTCGGCCCGGCCCATCTGTCGCAACAGGCGCGGCAGTTCCGCGCCGACGATGTGGTGGCTCATCCCGACCGACAAGCGCCGCCGTTCCACGCCAAACGAGCCCAGCGCGCCTTCGTGCGCAGCGACCAGGTCACGCGCTGCCGCGAGAAACGCCGCGCCATCCTGCGACAGCCGCACCAGGCGCGGCGTGCGCTCCAGAAGCCGGCGGCCCAGTGCATCTTCCAGCCGCTTGATCTTTAGGCTCACCGCGGATTGCGTCGAATCCATGGCTTCTGCCGCGCGCGTGAAGCTCTTCAGATCGGCCGTCAGCACGAAGGCCTGGACAGCCTCCAGGTCGAGCATTCTCATGTTCAATCATTTTGAAATCGAATGATTGAAATATCTTAGGATGTCTTTTTGCAATGAGCAATGTGGGGCATGCTGTGGTCACTGCAAACCAAGGAGTGGACCATGCCCCTCGTTCAAGTGTCGCTGCGGCGCGGCAAGCCTGCCGCTTATCACCAGGCCATTTTCGACGGCGTCTATCGCGCCATGCGCGAAACATTCAACGTGCCGGAAGACGACCGCTTCATGACGCTGACCGAGCACGACGCGAGCACCTTCAGCGTCAGTCCGACCTACTTCGGCATCGCGCGCAGCGACGACGTGGTGATCATCCAGATCACCGCCAACAACACGCGCAACCGTGAGCAGAAGCAGGCGCTCTATCGCCGCATCGTCGAGCTGCTGGGCGACAAGCCCGGCGTACGGCCCGAAGACGTATTCATCAACCTCGTGGAGGTGCTGCCCGAGAACTGGTCGTTCGGCCACGGCATCGCGCAGTATGCAAAATGACACCGCGCCAGGCGCTGATGGCGCACCTGGGCGGCTTGCTCTGGGGAATGCTGCTCATCGTCGGCGCGGCGGTCGCATTGGCGGCCGTCGCGCGCGACGTATTGCAGATGCTCAGTCCTTGAGCGAATTGCCCAGCATGTCGAGCAGGAACTGCGTGCCGCGCTCGCGCGATCCGGAATCGTCGTAGCCATCGAGGAAGGCGCCTTGCTCCGTCATGACGAGGTGCGTGCCGCCGGAGCCGTCCTTGGGCTCACGCAACTCCAGCGTGGCCAGCGAGGCGGAAATCTTGCGATCGTCCAGGTGCATCACATACGAATAGACGACGCGTTCGTTCGGGATGACGTCGTGATACAGCGCCTCGAAGCTGGAGACGACGCCGCTGTCCCACCGGCCCTTCACGACTTCGCGGCCGCCGGGCGTGGCATCCATTTCACGCACGAGCAGCGTGTAGCCGTTGCCGCCGGCAAACCACTTGGCCTTGGCGGCCGGGTCGGTCAGCGCCTTGAACACGCGCGAGCGCGGTGCGTCGTACGTGCGCTCCACCGTAAAGGTGGCATGCACGACCGAGCGCTGGATGCCATCGGCCACCGGCACGCTTGCGGCTTCGCGCTCCAGCTTGTCGAGCGTCTGCTTCCAGCCTTCGGACGCGCCCTTGATCATCATCTCGGCAATTGGCGCCAGCGGCGTGTGGGTCTGCGTGACTTCCATGCGCGTGCCGCCGCATTCTTCGGCAAACGTGACGACGGTGTGGGCGTTCATCAGCGGGCGGTTGTCGCCATCCACCACGTTCATGTCGATGACGAGGCGCGCGTTGGGCACGATCTCCAGAAAGTGGCCGCGCGACCAGTGGTCCTGCCCCTCGGGCGAGCGCATGCACACATCGAACTTGCCCCCTACGCGAAACTCCACTGTTGCGTCCGGCACCGTGAAGTGCGTCGGGCAGAACCAGCGCTTGATGTGGTCGGCGGTGCTCCAGGCCTTGAAGACCCAGTCGCGTGAAACGGGGAAGGTGCGTGAGATCACGAGGGGGCGCAGGGTTGTGCCGGCGGGGCTTTCAATGGTCGTCGTCATGCAAGTCTCCTTGGGTTTTGAGCGTTTCCAGATAGGCGCCCAGGCGGTCGAAGTGCTGTTCCCACTCCAGGCGTCGTTGGTTGATCCACTGCTCGGCGAGGCTCAGCGCCTCGGGTTCGATACGGCAGGTCCGCACGCGGCCCACCTTTTCCGATCGCACGAGACCGGAGTTCTCCAGCACCGACAGGTGCTGCATCACCGCGGGCAGCGAGATATCGAGGGGTTGGGCAAGTTCGCTCACCGAGGCCGGCCCGCGCACGAGCTGCACCAGCATCGCGCGCCGGTTGCCGTCGGCCAGGGCCTGGAAGGCGAGATCGAGGGAAGTGTCATGGTTAAGCATGTGGTTAACTATAGCGACTCTGAATAGTTAAGCAAGTACTTTATCTTTCTGTCGTTGACACACCAATTTACTTCGCATACAAAGTAAAACACCTCGCATGCGAACTAAATCGATGTCATGGACAGCACCCCGCATACCATTCCCGCCACGGACGGCTACCCGCTCGGGGCCATGCTCTGGACGGCCGCCGGCGCGCCGCAGGGCGTGGTCGTCATGCACCCGGCCACCGGCGTGCCGCAGCGCATCTACCAAGCCTTTGCCAAATTCCTGGCCAAGCGCGGCTTCCACACGATCACGTATGACTACCGCGGCATCGGCGCATCGCGGCCCAAGAGCCTGCGGCGTTTTGCGGCCCGCATGCGCGACTGGGCGCTGCTCGACGCCGAAGGCGTGATGCGATGGGCACGGGCGCGCTACCCAATCTGCCGCAACTGGCGGTCGGACACTCGGTGGGCGGCCACGCCATCGGCCTGTGCTGCGCCGACTGGGATGTCGCGGGCGTGGTGCAAGTGGCCTGCCACACAGGCAATTCGCGGTTCATCCGCCAACGCGGCGAACGCTGGCGCGTGGAGCTGATCCTGCGCGGCATTGGCCCGTTGATGGCGCGGCTGATCGGCTACGTGCCCGGCAAGCGCATGGGCCTGGGCGAAGACCTGCCGGGCGGCGTCGCCATCGAATGGGGCGCCTGGGCCGGCATGCAGCGCTACTTTTTCGATGACCCCACGCTCGGCGCCATCGAGCGCTTCAACCGCGTGACGCATCCCGTGCTGGTCTACGGCTTTGACGACGACCCGTGGGCCACGCCCGCCGCCATCAACGCGTTGACCATGCACTTCACGAACACGTGGGTCGAGCGCCGGCAGATCGCGCCTGCGCAGGCCGGCGGCGCGGTGGGGCACATGGGCTTCTTCCGTTCGCAGTTTGCCGCCACGCTGTGGCCAGGTCTGGTGGATTGGCTGCGCGAGCGTGCCGCCGCCACACGCAACGAACCGGAGGCCGCATGACAGCACCCGACCGCCGCCTCGTCTATCTGATCAGCGTTGGGCAACGCCGCTTGCAGCGCTGGATTCAATCGCGCACGGGAGAGGGTGTGACCGCCGCGCAATCCGGCCTGCTGTTCTTCCTGGAAAAGAACGACGGCGCGTTGATGCGCGAAGCCGGCGCCGCGTTGGACCTCGGCCCCTCCGCCATGAGCGGCCTGGTGGATCGCTCAGTCGACGCGGGCCTCATCGAGCGCCGCGCCGATGCCAAGGATGGCCGCGCCTGGCAGCTCTGGATCACGCCCGCCGGCCGGGACGCCTTGGACGAAACACGCACCGGCCTGGCCGAACTGAACGCGCGGCTGACCGAAGGTTTTACAGACGCCGAGATCGACGTTGTCGCACGCTGGCTGGCCAGTCTGCAAACCAAGTTCCCCACCGGAGACGAGCAATGAGTGAACACATCCAGAGCCACAAAGCCGACGGCGTTTTGACGCTCACCCTGGCACGCGCCGACAAGAAGAACGCCATCACCGATGCGATGTACGGCGCGCTGGCCGACGCGCTGAGCGCCGCCGAGCGCGACAACACCGTGCGCGTGGTGCTGCTGCGTGCGGAAGGCGACATGTTCTCCGCCGGCAACGACATCGGCGAGTTCGCATCGATCGCCATGGCCGGCGGCAAAGGCGGTGGTGAACGCAACGTCATCCGCTTCCTGCATGCACTGGCGCGGGCCACGCGTCCGCTGGTGGCTGCGGTGCAAGGTCGCGCGGTCGGCATCGGCACGACCATGCTGCTGCATTGCGACTTCGTGCTGTTGGCGGACAACGCGCAGCTTTCCACGCCGTTCGTCAATCTGGCGCTGGTGCCCGAAGCGGCATCGAGCCTGCTGATGCCCGCCCGACTGGGCCACGTACGCGCGTTCGAGATGTTCGCGCTGGGCGATGCGGTGAGCGCGGAATCGGCGCTCGCGTGGGGTTTGGCGAATCGGGTGGTGCCGCTGTACCAGCTTGGCACCGAGGCGCAGGCCATTGCGGCGCGATTGGCGCGCCAGCCGCTGGGCGCCCTGACCGAAACCAAGCGCCTGATGCGCGATGCTGAACTGCTCAAGCAGCAGATGGATGCGGAGAGCGCCTGCTTTGCGCAGCGGCTGCAGTCTCCGGAGGCGCATGAAGCCTTCCGGGCGTTTGTCGATCGACGGCCGCCCAATTTCAACGCCGTGGCGCACTGAGCGCGGCGGTGTCTCCTTCGGCGGCCCCGGTCTGGCCGCCTTTTTTATGGGTCGCGATGCCATTCAACAGCATCCCGTCATCGCATCTGAAACGGAGGAAGCGGATTCCCACTTATATGCGAGGGAGGCCGGCCGACCCCCGGGGTTACGCGCTCTGACGATCGATGATGGTGAAGCCGGTGTCGATGCGCAGCAGCGTGTCGTTCGTCACCGTCTCGAAGCGTTCGAGCAACGCTTCGGCCGTCCGTTTGCCGATATTGGCGCCATCGACCCTGACCGTCGACAGTGCGGGATGCAATTGCGCGGCCATGCTCAGGTCTCCAAAGCCCATCACCGCAAGGTCGCGGGGCACGTGCATGCCACGGCTGGCGGCTTCCATCAGCACACCTTCTGCCAGGGTGTCAGAGCTGCAGACAATGATGTCCGGCTTGCTGCGCTCGAGCATCTGCGCCAGCCCGTGCCGTCCCCCTTCGAGCGTTGCCGGCGCTGTCAACACTTCAAATGGACATTCGGCAATGCCTTGTCTGGCGAGTTCAGCCTTCAAGCTCCCGCATCGCCGCAGACCACGCGGGTCGTTAACCGACACGATGCCGAAGCGGCGATAGCCCTTATCCAGCAGATGGCGTGCAACATCCCGACCTACTTGTTCATGTGAAAAACCGATGACCATGTCGATTGGTTTATCGGTGAGATCCCAGATTTCGACGACCGGAACTCTGGCTTTGATCAAGCGCTCGATGGTCGCGGCGGTGTGGTCGGTTCCGGCCAGCACGATCGCGTCGGGACGTCGCCCCAGCAATGCTTCGACCAGCGCTTCCTCGCGGACGGCCGAGTATCCGGTCAGGCCGATGAGGGTTTGGTAGTTGGCAAAGGACAACCCATCCATGAGCGCCTGGATCGTCTCTGCAAAGATCGAGCTGGCAATGGTTGGCAGCAATACCGCAACCAATCGGCTTTTGCTGCTGGCGAGGCCGCCGGCCAGCATGTTGGGCACGTAGCCAGTTGCCCGCACGGCTGCCAGCACCTTTTTCTGAGTGGCCTCGCGCACCAGATCAGGGCGATTGAGCGCCCGCGAGACCGTCATGGGGGCGACCCCGGCCACGCGCGCTACGTCGACGAGGGTCACGGTGGCTGTCTCGCTCCCGCGCGCGTCTGGTCCTGGGTTTTTGCGTTTGCGTACCATGCATGCCCTTCGAATTGTCCATGTAACGCGAGTGGCGGGCGCTCGTAGCACCCGCGTCATTACAAGGGTAAACGAGAGTGATTGCGCAATCAATTGTACTTGAATGATTGCGCAATCATCTAATAATGGACCCTACACCAGAGCCTCGCCATTCATACGCGCGGGCCCCAGCGCAATCCCTAGGAGACCCCATGACCCCATCACCCGTCCCGGCCAAGCGAACGCAAGTGCGTTGGTTCATCTTGGCGATGATTTTTATCGTGACGGTATTCAACTACGTCGACCGTGCCACGCTTTCGATTGCTGCGCCCAGAATGCGCCATGACCTCGGTTTCGACGCGTTGACCATGGGTATCGCGTTCTCGGCCTTCGGGTGGGCCTACACCGCCATGCAGATTCCGGGTGGACTGATCCTGGACCGGCTCGGTGCGCGTGTGGTGCTTGGTACCAGCCTCATAGCCTGGTCGGTGTTGACCTTCCTGCAGGGCTATGTGCATCTGTTTGCGGCGTCGGCCTTCATCGTGCTGTTTGCGTTGCGCTTTCTGATGGGCGTGGCGGAGTCGCCGGCCTTCCCATGCAACAGCCGGCTGACGGTGATGTGGTTTCCCAGTCAGGAGCGGGGGCTGGCGACATCGGTGTTCCAGTCTGCACAGTACTTCGCACTCGCCGTGTTCACGCCGGTTATGACCTTCACCGTCAGCCAGTGGGGGTGGCATTACGTGTTCTTCACCACGGGTGCGGTTGGGGTGCTGATTGGTGTTGCATGGTTGCGCGTGGTGCGTGAGCCTTCCCGGCATGACCGCGTGAATGCGGCGGAGCTAGAGTACATCTCCGCCGGCGGTGGGCTGCCCACCATGGCCGATGGCCCGGCCCCGTTCAGTTGGCGCCAGGTCAAAGCCATCTCGGCAAACCGCATGATGATCGGCATCTACATCGGTCAGTTCTGCCTGACCTCCATCACGTGGTTCTTCCTGACGTGGTTTCCGACCTATCTGATCGAGGCCAAGGGCATGTCGATTCTGAAGGTGGGCCTGGTGGCGGCGATTCCGGCAGTCGCGGGCTGCCTCGGCGGCCTCATTGGCGGCCTGTGGTCCGACTGGATGCTCAAGCGCGGCTTCAGCCTGACTGCCGCTCGCAAAGTGCCGATCATTGCCGGCCTCGCGCTCTCCAGCAGCATCGTCGTCGCCAACTACGTGCAATCGACGGCCATCGTGGTGCTCGTGATGTCGATCGCATTTTTCGCCAAGGGCATCGGCAATCTTGGCTGGTGCATCGTGGGTGATGTCTCGCCCAGGAAGGCCATGGGCATCAGCGGCGGCATTTTCAACCTCTGCGGCAATCTCGCCAGCATCGTCACGCCGCTGGCCATCGGCTGGATGATCAAGCAGACCGGCTCGTTCGAGGCGGCGCTCACGTACGTTGCCGGTGTTGCCCTGCTGGGTGCGTTCTCTTACCTGCTGATCGTTGGCAAGCTTGAGCGGCTTCCCTCGGAGCCTGCATCGGGTGCAGCCTCGCGACCCTCACAGGATTCCGCGGCATCGCTGCCTTGACGACCTTGATGTTCTTCGCTTTAGCGCACATCCATCCGCTGCATTTCGTTCCATTAAGCATTCCAATCAGCCACTCCAACATGAACAGTCCCGACACTCTTCTCTCCAATTCGCTCGTCCGTGATCGCATCGAACACATCCGCATCCTCTCCGTGGTCCTGCCGTTGGCCAACCCCATCAGCGATGCAAAGGTACTGACCGGGCGCCAAAAACCGATGACCGAAATCGCCATCCTGTTCGTCGAGATTTGTACGGCGGACGGCCATCGCGGCCTGGGGTTCAGCTATTCCAAACGTGCGGGCGGCCCGGGGCAGTTTGCGCATGCCAGAGAGATAGCCCCCGTGCTTATCGGCGAGGATGCCAACGACATTGGACGCCTGTGGGACAAGCTTGCTTGGGCAGGTGCGTCCGTCGGCCGCAGCGGTCTGGCGGTGCAAGCCATCGGTGCATTCGACGTGGCGTTGTGGGATATGAAAGCCAAGCGCGCCAACCTGTCGCTCGCCAAGCTGCTCGGTGCTCAGCGTGATTCCGTGCGTTGCTACAACACGTCGGGAGGTTTCCTGCATACGCCGCTGGAGCAGTTGCTGGTCAACACCGACATCTCTCGCGCGAAAGGCATCGGCGGTATCAAACTCAAGGTCGGGCAACCTGATCGGGCGCTTGATGTACAGCGCGTGGCGAAGGTGCGCGAGCATCTCGGCGAAGACTTTCCGCTCATGGTCGACGCCAACCAACAGTGGGACCGGCCGACAGCACAGCGCATGTGCCGCACCTTTGAAGCGTTCAATCTTGTGTGGATCGAAGAGCCGCTCGATTGCTACGACGCTGAAGGCCATGCCGCGCTGGCTGCGCAGTTCGACACTCCCATTGCCACCGGCGAAATGCTGACCAGCGTGTCAGAGCATTGGGAGTTTATCCGGCAGCGCGGCGCGGATTACCTCATGCCAGACGGCCCCCGCGTCGGTGGCATTACGCCCTTCCTCAAGATTGCTGCGCTGGCGGATCATGCAGGCTTGATGCTCGCGCCGCACTTTGCGATGGAGCTGCACGTGCATCTCGCCGCCGCGTATTCGCGTGAACCGTGGGTCGAGCACTTTGAGTGGCTGGAACCGCTATTCAATGAAAAGCTGGAAACACGCGATGGCCGCATGATCGTGCCGACGCGCCCGGGCCTGGGTCTCTCGTTGAGCGAGCGCGTTGCCGGATGGACGGCGCAGGAGGTGGAGATCAAGAACCGGATGTAAATCTGAGGCAGAAGGGGGGGCGGCCATGGATCGGCAACAGACGGGTCAGTGGTTCCGTGCTGTTACTACACGGCCAATCGCCCCTGCGTGGCCGCCACGGAAATCGTCGCTTCCATGCCGGCGGTAAAACGCAGGTAATCGGCCTCCATGCCATCGGAAAAGATCACGCCGTTCTCCGGCATGCGCGAGCGCAGCTTGAGCGGTTGATCCGCATCCACATGCCCGAACACGAGCGTGGCCTGCGATGCGCGGCTCGGAAACGGCTCGCGCACGGCGAATGTCAGTTGCGGGGTGTCCCACGGTTCAGGTTCGTAGCGGAAGCCATCTCCGCCGGCATGCATGGCGCGTGCGACGCCTATCGAGCCGGTCACGATGCTCTTCAGCCACGCCGTCGAGCCCAGTCCTGTGGCGACGATGATGCCCGACGACGATTGCGCTTCACGCTGCTCACCCAGTTCGATTTCATACAGCGCAGACGCATGCGTGCGCGGCCCGATAAAGAGGTCGTTGACGGCGCGCAGCACCTGCCCGTCGGACAGGCGCGCTTCGGCCATCGTCACGGCTTTGGTGGGGCGCTTGTCGCGCGCCACGTCGGCCAGCACGGTGCCGAGATCTTTCGGCTCGAAGGGCAACAGCACGCCGTCCCAGCGGCCGGGCTCGGGGTTCAGGCCGATCAGCGGCTGGCCGTCGAGATACTTCATCGAGTTGGCGACCAGCCCGTCTTGCCCGAGCGCTACGACGATATCGTCCGGCGCAAAGATGAAGTTGGGCAGGTAGCCGCGATCCACCACCTGATAGCGGCCCCAGGCTTCCAGCGCGCGCACGGTGATTTCGAGGCTGCGCGCGTAGGCGGCGTTCTCAGCCAGGTAGTCGGAAAAATCGGCGCCCAGGTGTTCCAGATAGAACTTCGCCTGCGCCAGCGTGTGGTGGCGCGCCACCAGCTCTTCAAGCCGGGTGCGGCGCGTCACCAGCACAACCTTGCGGCCTTCGTTGCTCATGATGCGGCCCGTGCGGTGGCGTTGGGGGAGGAGGCGTTCATCAGCCCTTGCAGCAGGTCCGGCGACACGTTCAATTGGCCGATGCGTTCCGCACGTTCGGCAATGCCGCCAAAGGCCTGGGCGATGAGCTGGCCGGGTTGCATGCCGGCCGCAGCCAGCGCGTTGACGATGCGCGGGTCGGCCTTTTCCAGCGCCTGCATGACGGCGGCCACGCGGTAGGCCTCGGCTTCGGCCAGCGTGCGGCTGTTCTCGGCCTGGCCGGCCACGAAGGCCTTGCGCTGGCCTTCGAGTTCCACATCGGCGGCCATCTGTTCGTTGCGCAGGGCGTTCTCCTTGCGCATCAGCGTGGCCTTGGCTTCCATCTGCGTCTCGCGGATCTGGCGCTTCTTCTGCTCAACCGCAATGTCAGTGTCCAGCTCGTTCTGGCGGATGGCGCGTTCGTTTTCCACGGCCGACATGCGGCGCAAATAGACAGCGTCATCCGCGGCCTTGAGGTTGGATTCGCGCGCTTCGGCTTCCAGTGCGCGGGCGATGTCAGGCGTCGGCTTGACCGCCATGACGGACACGCCCAGGATCTCCAGCCCCAATGCGGCAATTTCAGGCTGCGCAGCCAACTCGGCTTGCGCGGTGCGTGCGATGGCCGCCGATGCGCGCAGCGCGGCCTTCAGCTCCATGGCCTGCACGGCCTGCTGCACGATCACTTCCACCTGCTGCGCTACACGGTCACCCAAGCGGGTCGGGTCTTCAGACACGTAGCTCTGGCCATTCTTGGCGAGCGAGAAATCCATCATCGCGGCGGTGCGGCGCGGGTCGCTGATGCGGTACGTCACCTGGCCCTGCACGGTCACGCTCTGGAAGTCGGCCGTCACCAGCTCTAGGATGAACGGGCGATCCTGGCTGGCTACCGGCACCGCCACCAGCGTGGTCGTCGGGCCGTAGTAGAAGAACGACAGGCCCGAGCCTTCGCGCACGACCTTGCCGGCGCGGAACTGCATCAGGTGAACGGTGGGCTGTGACTTGATGAAGCGGATGCCGAACATGATGACCTCCTCGTTGTTTTGAGTTGTACAGTACAACTTGTATGGGTTGGACAATACAACTTACTATTGGGGCCGTCAAGACATTTGTGATCTGCCATGGCCACCCGAACTTCCGCGAAGTCCTTCCCGTTGCCATTCACCACCGTGGATGTCGTCATCTTTACGGTGCTGGACGACGTGTTGCGCGTGCTGCTCGTGCAGCGTCCCAATGCGGAAGGGGAGCCCTATCCCGGCGCGTGGGCGTTGCCGGGCGGATTTGTCGATACGGCCGTCGATGCCACGCTGGAAGATTGCGCGCGCCGCAAGCTGCTGGAGAAGACCGGCGTGGGCAGCCCGTATCTGGAGCAGTTGGGCAGCTGGGGCAGCGGCACGCGTGACCCGCGCGGCTGGTCTGCCACCCATGTCTACTTTGCGTTGATACCGGCGCAGGGTGTGGCGCTTGCCAAGGGCGCCAATGCGGGTGATGTGGCGTGGTTTGCGGTGGACGATGTACTGCGCGCGCCAGAACTGGCCTTCGACCATGCAGAGATTTTGCGCACCGCCGTAGAGCGTTTGCGCAGCAAGGTCGAATACACATCGTTGCCGGCGTTTCTGCTGGCCGAGCCGTTCTCGCTGCCGCAGTTGCAGCGCATGTACGAGATCGTGCTCGGCCGTCCGGTCGACAAAAGCGGCTTCCGCACCCGCATGCTGGCTGCCAACTTTTTGGAAGAAGCGGGCGTGGCAGAAGGCGATTCGTATCGCCCTGCCAAGGGCTACCGCCTGATTGACCGAAGCACGCCGGTCGTTTTTCCGCGCACCTTCAGCCCACGCGGAGCGGATTCAAACGCCTGAGCGCAGGCTTGAGCACGAACTCGCAGGCAAGGTCTGAGGCAGGGCGTCAGCACGGCACGTTAAGGCTGCTCGTCGTCTTCCAGCGAAAACCGCTGCGCCGCGCGCGTGCCGTTGCGGGCCGTTTCATCGACCACGCCGCGCATGACCACGTGCTGGCCGGGCTCCGTCGCAATGGTCGGACGTCCCTGGTTAGGCCGGCTGTCGATCCCTGCGATGGGCGCTGCCGGGTCGGGCTCGGGGCGGCTGTTCTCCAGCGACGCGTTTGAGTAGATGACGTTGTCTTGCCATTGTGATGGGCTCTTCGCCGCCTCCAGGCCCTTGCCGTCTGTGTCGATGGTGTTGTCAGATGCTTCGGCGCCTGCGGCGTCGACGGAGCGGATGCGACGGGAGGCGCGCGCAAGCGGGTCGTTGCGCGGCGAGTCGGGTGGTGGCTCCGTCAGCTTGGCGCCCTCCGGTCGGTGAGTCACCGGCTCTTCGGGTTGGGGTTGCGCTTGGTCGTGCTCGGCGTTGTGCATGATCGGGCTCCTGCGCCGCTGCATGCGGCATGAACCTCGACAGCGCCGCAACGCGCGTGCCCGGCCCCGACGCTTCAGGCCCGCTTGCGCGAAGGCCGGCGCCCTGCCTCCTGCAGGAACGCCACCGCACGCGGCTCCGTTGCGTACGCGCTATTGATGCGCACCCATGGCGATACTTCCAGGTTCGGGCGAAAGTAGTGCCCTGGCGCCAGCGTCACACCGTGCTTTTCGGCAGTAGCCGCCAGATCGCGCGAGTCCTCCACATGCGGCACCCGCGCCCACAGGAAGTTGCCGCCCGACGGATGGTGAAACACCTCCCAGCCCGCATCCGCCAACACATCGAGCGACGCGATGACGGAGTCACCCGCGCGCTGGCGAAGCCGCTCCACATATTTGCGATAGGCGCCGCGCTCCAGCAGCGTGCTCACCACGGCCTCGGCAAAGCGCGAGCCGCCCACGCTGGTGAGCATCTTCACGTTGGTCAGGTCATGCACCAGTTCACGCTTGGCAATCAGGTAACCCACCGGCAGCGACGCCGACACCGTCTTGGAAAACCCGCCCACGTAGATCACATGATCGAGCTGGTCCAGCGTCGCCAGCCGCGCGGTCGGATCGGCCTGCAGGTCGGCAAAGATGTCGTCTTCCAGAAAGGTGAAGCCGTGGCGCCGCGCCAGTTCCAGCAGCCGAAACGCAACCGGCGGCGACACGACCGAGCCGGTGGGATTCTGCAGCACGCTGTTGATGAAGAACAGCTTGGGCCGGTGCTCGCGCAGCATCGCTTCGGTGACTTCCACGTCGGGCCCGTCGCTGCGGCGCGGAATGCCGACCAGCTTCACCCCGTGCAACCGCAGCAGGCCGAACACGGTGTAGTAGCCCGGGTCTTCCACAAACACCGTGTCGCCGGGCTTGAGCAGGTGGCGCATCACCAAGTCGATCGCCTGGCTCGTGCCGGCGGTGATCAGCACATTGGGCTGGTCGGCCTGGATGCCGAGCTGCCGCGCACGCATCATGACCTGATGGCGCAGCGCGGTGTTGCCAAGCGGTGACGAGTAGTCGATGACGGCGTGCGTGTCGGTGCGGGAGACCTGGCGGATGGCCTGCGTCAGGCCTTCCACATCGCGCCAGTCGGCCGGCACGAACCCGCCGCCGAGCTTGAGCATGCCGTCGGGGTAACTGAACTGCTCGAAGATGTGCTTGGACTCGGCCTCCGCCCGGCGCGGGTCCGACCAGCCGCGCCCGTCGCGCCCGGTCAGGTTGCTCTCCGCCACGTAGAAACCGGAGCCGTGGCGCGAGTCCAGCAGCCCCAGCGAGACCAGCCGGTCATACGCCTCGATCACGGGGAATCGGCTGATGCCGTAGTCCGCCGCCAGTTGCCGGATCGACGGCAGCTTGGCGCCGGGGCGCACGTCATTGCCGCCGATCCATGCCTGCACGCCGGCCACGATCTGGTCGGAGATGGGGACGCGGGTGGCGGGGTCGATCTGGAGTTTCATGGCGCGAACGGCAGTAGAGCGTGAAAGCTACGAGACAGTTGGCAAAGACTGTTCACAACTGTTCAGCGCATTGTAATCCTGGGAAACCCAGCCCCCGGGCAAGTGGCGAATGCACCGAGTTGCAGTGATACTTGCGTTCCTGGTTCAACAACTGCGCATACCGAAAGAGAGGGGAGACGAATGAAGGCTTCGTTCAAGCGACGTCATGGGATGGCAGGCCGCGTTGTCGGCCGCTTGTTGTTGGCGGTTGCCGTCGTCCTGCTGGCACTGGCGGCAGCCGTCGCCGTCAACACGTGGCGGCACAGCTCGCGCCAACTTGATGTGCCCGCCGTTACGCCGGTTGCGGTGGATGGCCCGGCGGCCGCCGCGCACCTGGCCGAAGCCGTACGCGCACGCACCGTATCGAGCGCCACCGACGCGCAGCTGAACGCCGACCAGTTCCGCCAGTTGCACGCCATGCTCGAGGCGCGTTATCCAAAGGCGCACGCCGTTCTGCAGCGTGAGCAGGTGGGCGACTTTGCGTTGCTCTACACCTGGAAGGGCTCCGACCCATCGCTCAAGCCCATCATGCTGATGGCGCACCAGGACGTCGTGCCCATCGCTCCCGGTACGGAAGGCGACTGGGCCCAGCCACCTTTTGACGGCGTGGTGAAGGACGGCATGGTCTGGGGCCGCGGCGCGTGGGACGACAAGGGCAACCTGATCTCGCAGATGGAAGCCATCGAGCTGCTGGCGGCTAGCGGCTTCAAACCGCGCCGCACCATCCACCTGGCCTTTGGCGCCGACGAGGAAGTGGGCGGCGAGCGTGGTGCCAAGCAGATCGCCGCGCTGCTCAAATCGCGCGGCGAGCGTCTCGACTTCGTGATCGACGAAGGGCTGCTGATTACCGAGGGCGTGCTGCCGGGGCTCACCAAACCGGCTGCGCTGATCGGCGTGGCAGAGAAGGGTTTTCTCTCCGTGCAACTCAAGGTCGGGGCCACGCCGGGGCATTCGTCGATGCCGCCGCCGCACGGGCAGAGCGCCATCGCCATGATGAGCGCCACGCTCAAGCGGCTGGATGACGATCAATTGCCCGCCGGCATTCGCGGCGTTGCGCAGGAGATGTTTGCAACGCTGGCACCCGAGATGCAGGGTTTCAGCCGCGTGGCGCTGTCCAACCTGTGGCTGTTCGGGCCGCTGGTGCAGAAGCAACTGGAAGCATCGGGCAGCTCCAACGCCATGCTGCGTACCACCACCGCGCTGACCATCGTGCAGGCCGGCAACAAAGACAACGTGCTGCCCGGCCGCGCCGAGGCCACGGTCAACTTCCGCCTGCTGCCCGGCGACACCATCGCCTCCGTCACCGCGCACGTGGAAGACGCCGCCAAGGCGGCCGCGCCCAAAGGCAAGTTCGAGCTGACCCGGCTGCCGGGTTCCAGCGAAGCGTCGCCGGTGTCGCCCACGCAATCAGCGTCGTATCAGTTGATCAACAAGACGGTGCGCGAGCTGTTCCCGGGCACGGTCGTGGCGCCCGGGCTGATGATTGGGGCGACGGATTCGCGCCACATGATCGAAATTGCCGACCATGTGTATCGGTTCTCGCCGGTGCGCGCCAAGCCCGAAGACCTGCCGCGCTTTCACGGCACCAACGAGCGGATCACCGAGGCCAACCTGGTGGAGCTGATCCGGTTCTACCACCGGTTGGTGCAGCAGGCGGCCGGGGCTTGATGTCAGTGGGTCAGTGGGCGTTGGCCAGCAGCGCTTCGATGTGCGCGTCGTTGGTGGCTTCGGGGCGGCGCAGTTGCGTGCTGCGGCTGCCGTCCACTGAGATGGCCGTGTCGCCATGCACGGTCACGCGGCGTACCAGGCGCGGCTGGTTGCCGTAATCGTTGATGGCGTAGTGCTGCGTGGCGCGGTTGTCCCAGATGGCGACGTCATGCTGGCGCCATTGCCAACGCACGGTGTTGTCGAGCCGCGTCACGCGGTTCTGCAGCAACTCAAACAGCCGCGTCGACTCGCTGCCCGACAGCCCGGTGAAGCGTTTGACGAAGTGCCCGAGCAGCAGGGCGCGTTCGCTGGTCTCCGGGTGCACGTGCACGACAGGATGCGAGGCTTCATACACCGAGGCGGTAAACACATCGCGATGATGCCGCAGGCGTGGGCTATCGATTTGAGTGCGCTCGGCACCGTAGTCGTAATCGTTGGTGTGTACGGCCCAGAGCTGCTCGGCAAGCTGCTTGAGCGGGTCGGGCAACTGTTCATAGGCGCGGGCGGTGTTGGCCCAGACCGTGTCGCCGCCGACAGCGGGAATCGTCACCGCGCGCAGGATCGACACCTTCGGAAACGCATCGAGAAACGTCACGTCGGTGTGCCACGAGTCGGCACGGCCGCCACCCTTTGACGCGTCCAGTTCAAACAGTTGCGTGCCGGTAGGCGCCGGCACGGTCGGGTGGGCGACGATGCGGCCAAAGCGCTTGCCGAAGGCCTGGTGCCGGTCATCGTCCAGATGCTGCTGGTCGCGAAAGAACAACACCTTGTACTTGAGCAGCGCCGCATACAGGCTCGCGAACGTGTCTTCTGCCAACTCCGCGCCGAGCTTGAGGTCGAGCACCTCCCCGCCGATATGTCCGGCCACCCGGCGTACGCGCAGGGTGCCGAACGTGGTGTCGATGGCGGCGTTGTGATCGTCTGGCATGACGGCTCCGGCAAAAGATGGCGATGGACCATGCTAATGAGCCCGCGCCCCGCCGAGAACGAACGGTTTGACATATCCAAATGCAGTTCTGTCGGTCATGCCGATGAACTGTTCGCGAAAGATGCTGAACAGTTCAGCCAAACTGTTCGCAACTGTTCATGTCATCGGTTTGATCTGCCGCGCAAGATGGAACCGTGCCGATCCGCAGTCCCCATAAAAATCCACCACGAACCCCGGCACAGGAGTCTCAACCATGCGCGAAATCAGAATCTTCGAACTGGACCGGCCGGGCGTGCCGGTGAGCTGGCGGTCGGCACGGGCCCAAACCATCGCCGCACAAGCCGGGCTGTTGTGGGTCACGCAAGAGCATCAGCGCCAGGACATCTGGCTCAAGCCCGGCCAGTCGATCGACGTGCCGGCGGGCGTGCGCTTCTGGCTCTCCGGTGAGCCGGTCGACGGTACGCCGGCGCGCTTTGCCGTGACCGAAGATATCAACGCCCCGCGCCGCCTGCTGCGTTTTATCGGCTTGCTGGTGGTGGCTGCGTATCGGCAGATTCTGCGTGACGACGGGCAGGATGCCGCGCGTACGCCGTCGGCACAGCGGATCGGCACCTAAGCCTCGCGTCAAGCCGGAAACACGAGCCGGAATTCGGTCCGCCCACCCGGCGGGCTGCTGGCCTGCACGCTACCGCCGTGCAGGTCCATGATGGTCTTGACGATGGCCAGTCCCAACCCGGTCGACTGGCTTGATTGCGCCCCAGACTGCGCCCGCGAGGGGTCGCCCCGGTAGAACCGCTCGAATAGCAGCGGCAGGGCCGCAGCCGGAATGCCCGTTCCAGGGTTGCGCACGGCAATTGCGATCCCCTGCGGCGCTGCCGCGATCGTCACGTCGATGCGCTCGCCGGTAGGGGTGTGACGCAGCGCGTTGTCGAGCAGGTTGTTGATCGCCCGGCGCAGCAACGTGGCGTCCGCGTGCAGTTGCGCATCACCGTGCACATCGATGGCGATATCACGATCGGCGGCCACCGCCTCGAAGTAGTCGACCAGCACCTGCACCTCGTGCCGCGCATCCAGGGGCGCGATGGACAGCGCCACGCGTGCATGGTCGGCGCGCGCCAGGAACAGCATGTCTTCGATCATGTGCGACAGGCGCGCGTATTCCTCCAGGTTGGATTCGAGCACGCTGCGGTATTCCTCGACCGTGCGCGGGTGTGCGAGTGTGACTTCGGTCTGGCCCACCAGATTGGCCAGCGGCGTGCGGAAGTCATGCGCCAGGTCGGCAGAGAACTGCGACAGCCGAGCAAAGCCATCCTGCAGGCGCGTGAGCATGGCGTTGAGCGATGCCAGCAGGTCCGCCAATTCGCGCGGCGCGCCCTGCAGCGTGAGACGCGTGTCGAGCTGGCTCGGCACCACGGCCGCGGCCTGATTGCCGATGCGTGCCAACCCGCGCAGCGTGCCCCGCACGAGCAGCAGGCTCAGCAATGCCACCGCGGCCACGCCGCCAAGCACGGCAAACACGATGTGGCGCTGATACTGGGTCAGCAACGCTGCACGGCTGTCGCCATCCTGCGCCACCAGCACGACGACTTTTGCGGTGTTCTGCCCCAGCCATGCCTCCGCGGCCACGGCGCGTGATGCCATGCCAGTCATCGATGTCCAAGTCTGTACGGAAGACTCCGACGGCGGCACCGCAGCCGCAACCACGTGCGGCATCTTCACCTGTTCCCCCTCGGGGTTCACCTCCACCAGGGTGCGGCCTTCGGGCGTGGCAATGCGCAGGATCAGCCCATCGTGGCCCGACACCACATCGGTATAGCGGTGCGCGGTGCGCGCCAGATCGTCGGCGTTGAGCGCCTCACTGGCCAGGTGGCGCAGTTGCGTGATCTTGCCGAGCAGCATTGCATCGTCAGCCACGCGCAGTTGCGCGTTGAGTGCGAAGTACAGATACGTGCCGGCTGCCGTGAGCGTGATCGACGCCACCACCACAAACGCCAGCACGAGCCGGCCGGCAAGGGATGCAGGCCAGCGCATCAACGGCCCACCGCGTCCAGCACGTAGCCCATGCCGCGCAAGGTGTGGATCAGTTTGTGCTCGAACGGATCATCCACCTTGGCGCGCAGCCGCCGGATCGACACATCCACCACGTTGGTGTTGCTGTCGAAGTTCACGTCCCACACCTGCGAGGCGATCAGCGAGCGCGAGAGGACCTCGCCCGCGCGGCGCGCCAGCAGATGCAGCAGCGCGTATTCCTTGGCGGTCAGGTCGATGCGCTGGCCTGCGCGTGTCACGCGGCGCTTGATCGTGTCGATCGTCAGGTCGGCAATTTCGAGGATCTCGCTTTCACGCAGCGGGCCGCGCCGCAGGATGGTGCGCACGCGCGCCACCAGCTCGGCAAAGGCGAAGGGTTTGACGAGGTAGTCGTCCGCGCCCAGCTCCAGGCCCTTCAGGCGGTCGGCCAGTTCATCGCGCGCGGTCAGGCACAGCACCGGCGTGCTCTTGCGGCGGCGCAGTTCCTGCAGCACCTGCCAGCCGTCCATGCCGGGCAGCATGACGTCGAGCACGATCAGGTCGTAGTCATGCTCCATGGCCTGGAACAGGCCATCGGGGCCTGTGCGGGCGAGGTCGGCCACAAAGCCGGATTCCGTCAGGCCCTTGAGCAGGTAATCGCCCGCTTTGGGCTCGTCTTCAACAATGAGCAGTCGCATGATGAAAAATGGCGCGCGCTTGATGCATCCGCCAGTGCCGCCACGATATGCCAAAACCCCCGACGGGGGCACAAAGATGACAAGTTTGTCATCTTCGAGTCATGCCCGCGTGGTGCACCGCTCCCTAGACTGGCCCCACTGACATCGCCCCCCTTCCTGTTTGCTGATGTCAGGCCTTTTGAAGGAGATTCTCATGGCGATTCGATTCCAACGTGTGCTGTCCCTGGCTGCTCTGGCCGCAATGCTGGCAACCGGCACCGCCGTTGCCGCGCAAGACAACCAGTCTGCCTGCTGCGCTCCGCAGATCAAGTCGATGGCCGCGCCGCTGGCCAAGGCCAGCGCGCGTGACCCGTACACCGATGGCGCCAAGTCCGGTACCCGCGACCCCTACACCGACGGCGGCAAAACCGGCGCCCGCGATCCGTACACGGACGGTGCAGCACAAACGGTGCTCGAGGCCCGCGTTGGCGCCCGCGATCCTTACACCGATGGCGGCTTGAGCAGCCCGCGCAGCCCGGATCCGTACACCGACGGCGCGATTGCGTAATGCGTTGTTTCCAGACCGCCGGGGCGGCTCTCATCTGCCTTTTGGCTGCCCCGTTGGCCACCGCAGCGGTGCCTGACCCCGTCGCTCCGGTGGCCCTTTCTATGCCAGGCGGGCCTGCGGCTGCGTCATCCGAACGCGTGACGCTGCAGCAAGCCGTTGAACGCGCGGTGCAGTCGCATCCGGCGCTGGCCGCTGCCGGGTATGAGGTGGCCGCCAGCGAGGGCGCACTCGACCAGGCCCGCCGGCTGCGCAATCCCGAAGCCGCCTTCACGACAGAAGACGTCCGGCGCGACCGCGCCACGATGACGGCGCAACTGAATATCCCGTTGGAACTGGGCGGCAAGCGCGGTGCCCGCACGCGCGCCGCACAAATCACCCGGGACGCCACGGCGCAAGATGCCGCCGTGCTGCAGGCCGAGTTGCGTGCGGATGTTACGCGGGCCTTCTTCGACCTGGTGATCGCGCAGGAGCGCCTGGCGCTCGCGCAGGCGTCGGATGGGTTGGCCGCTCAGGCGGAATCCGCGGCCGCGCGGCGCGTGCAAGCGGGGAAAGTCTCGCCGGTGGAGCAGACCAAGGCTGGCGTGGCCCGCGCCAGTGCCGCCATCGAACTGCGTGACGCGAATGCCGAACTGCTGGTCGCTCAACGTGCATTGGCGGCCTTCTGGGGCACGCCTTCTGCCGCGCCTGAAGCCGACGGAAGCGCGGAGACGCTCCCCGTCGTGCCGCCCGAAGGGCGCCAAGCCACCGGTGCGCTGGAAAATACGCCCCGCGCCGTCCGTGCCCGTCTGGAGATCGACCGGCGCCAGGCACTTGCCAACGTGGAACGCAGCAAACGCGTGCCCGACGTGACGCTCACGGTGGGCGCCAAGCGCGACAGCGCCGCGAACAACAACATGGCGGTGCTCGGCATTGCCGTGCCTTTGCCGCTGTTTGATCGCAACCAGGGCAGCCAGCTCGAAGCACAGCGGTTGGCCGACAAGGCGTTTGAAGACTACCGCGCCCTGCAGCTTGAACAGAACGCCACGCTCGCGCAGGACGTGGCACGGCTCGACGCAGCGCGCGCCGCCGTGCAGTCGCTGCGGCAAGACGTGTTGCCAGGTGCGCAGCGCGCGTATGACGCCGCACGCATCGGCTTTGATGCGGGCAAGTTCAATTTTCTCGATGTGCTGGACGCCCAGCGCACGCTGTTCCAGGCGCGCGCGCAATACCTGGCCGCGCTGTCGCGCGCGCATCAGGCGGCCGCCGGTATCGATCGCATCCTCGGCCGGTAATGCGGCCGCTCTCTTTCCGCTGACATGACACTTCCACCGCAACAACGGCGCGCCATCGCGCTCATCGTCGTGCTTGGCGCGCTGGCCGCTGCCGGGCTCTGGTTCGGTATGGGCGCGCGCCAGGCTGCGACGTCCGAGGCCGAGGCGGCACCTGCACCCGCCACCATCGAGCAGCCTGAGGCACCCCACTCCGAAACGCTTGCCATGACGGCTGAAGCCATCGCCAATGCAAAGATCGGCGTGGAAAGCGCAGGCGCCGCCGAGCTGCGAACGGAGGTTGTCCTGCCCGGTGAAATTCGCCTGAACGAAGACCGCACCGCCCACGTGGTCCCCCGTGTGCCGGGCGTGGCGGAGAAGGTGGCGGTGGAGCTAGGCCAACCGGTGGCGCGCGGCCAACTGCTGGCCGTGCTGTCCAGCCCCGCGCTGTCGGATCAACGCAGCGAACTGCAGGCGGCCCAGCAACGCCTTGCGCTCGCGCAGGAAACACACGCACGCGAAAAGCGTCTGTGGGAGCAGGGCATCGCTGCCGAACAGGATTACCAGCAGGCACGTACATCGCTGCAGGAAGCGCGCATTGCCGCGGACAACGCCCGCCAGAAGCTGACAGCCATTGGTGCCGCGCCGGCGGGCTCGGCGTTGAATCGCTTCGAGCTGCGTGCGCCGCTTGATGGCGTGGTGGTCGCCAAGCACTTGTCGCAGGGCGAAGCGGTGCAGGCGGAAACAGCCGTCTTTACGGTGGCGGACCTGCGCACCGTCTGGGCGGACTTCTCCGTGACTGCCAAGGATCTGGAAGCGGTCACCACCAACGCGTCGGCTACTGTGCGTGCCACGGCCACCGGTACCGCCGTGCAAGGCAAGGTCGCTTACGTTGGCGCATTGCTTGGCGAGCAGACCCGCACCGCGCCCGCCCGCGTCACGCTCGACAACCCCAAGCTCGCATGGCGCCCGGGCATGTTCGTCAACGTGTCGGTCGAATCGGGGCGTGTGCAGGTGCCGGTGGCTGTGCGCGCCGATGCCGTGCAGACCGTCGATGACAAGCCTTCGGTGTTCGTGCCCGTGCCGACCGGCTTCGAGGTGCGCCCCGTCAAGACAGGCCGCACTGACGGCAGCTGGACGGAAATCCTGGAGGGCCTTCCCGCCGGCACGCGCTACGCTGCGGCCAACAGCTACGTGCTGAAGGCCGAAGCCGGCAAGTCCGCCGACCACGGCCACTGAAAGGAGGCGCCATGTTTGAACGCCTCTTGCGCACCGTCATCGCGCAGCGCTGGCTGGTGCTGATGGCCGTGCTGGCGACCGCCGCGTTCGGCGCGTACAGCTATACGCGTCTGTCGATCGACGCGGTGCCCGACATCACCAACGTGCAGGTGCAGATCAACACGCCGGCACCAGGCTATTCGCCGCTGGAAACCGAACAACGCATCACGTATGCGCTGGAAACCGCCATGGCCGGCTTGCCGAAGCTGGAGCAGACGCGCTCGCTCTCGCGCTACGGCCTGTCGCAGGTGACGGTGATCTTCAAGGAGGGTACCGACATCTACTTCGCGCGCCAGTTGGTGAGCGAACGTCTGCAGGCCGCAAAGGAACAGTTGCCCGATGGTATTTCGCCAAGCATGGGGCCCGTCTCCACGGGCCTGGGCGAAATCTACCTGTGGACCGTGGAGGCCGACGCCAACGCGCGCAAGCCCGACGGCACCGCCTACACCCCCGCAGATTTGCGCGAGTTGCAGGACTGGGTGATCCGCCCGCAGATCCGCAACGTGCCGGGCGTGACGGAAGTCAACACCATCGGCGGCTTTGCAAAAGAATTCCTGGTGGCAACGAGCCCCGAACGCCTGGCCTCGTACAAGCTCACACTGGCCGATGTGGTGGCCGCGCTGGAGCGCAACAACGCCAACATCGGCGCCGGCTATATCGAGCGCAAGGGCGAGCAATACCTTGTGCGCGCGCCCGGCCAGCTGCGTGACGCGGCCGATATCGGTAACGTGATGCTCGTCAGCCCCAACGGCACGCCGGTGCGCTTGCGTGACGTCGCCACCATCGAAAGCGGCAGCGAGTTGCGCACCGGCGCCGCCACCAGCAATGGGTGCGAGGTGGTGCTCGGCACGGCATTCCTGTTGATGGGTGAGAACAGCCGCACGGTTTCGCAGGCCGTGGACAAGCGCATGCAGGAGATCCGCAAGACGCTGCCGCCGGGCATTCGGGTGGAGTCGGTGTACGACCGCACGGTACTCGTCGACAAGGCCATCGCCACGGTCAAGAAGAACCTGCTGGAAGGCGCCATTTTGGTGATGGCGGTGCTGTTTCTCTTCCTGGGCAACCTGCGTGCAGCCGTGCTGACCGCGCTGGTGATTCCCCTGTCGATGCTGATGACGTTCAGCGGCATGGTGTCGGCCAAGGTGAGCGCCAATCTGATGAGTCTGGGCGCGCTGGACTTCGGCATCATCGTCGACGGTGCCGTGGTGATCGTCGAGAACTGCGTGCGGCGCCTTGCGCATGCGCAGGAGGCACGTGGTCGACCGCTCACGCGCGCCGAGCGTTTCGACGAGGTATTTGAAGCCGCCCGCGAGGCACGCCGCCCGTTGCTGTATGGCCAGCTCATCATCATGGTGGTGTACCTGCCGATCTTTGCGCTCTCGGGTGTGGAAGGGAAGATGTTTCACCCGATGGCGATCACGGTGGTGCTGGCGCTGGCTGCGGCCATGATCCTCTCCATCACGTTTGTGCCCGCTGCCGTGGCGTTGTTCATTGGCGAACGCGTGGCTGAGAAGGAGAACCGCCTGATGGGCTGGGCGCGCCGTGTGTATGCGCCGCTGCTCGAACGCGTGCTGGCCGCGCCCGCTGTGGTACTGACGTTTGCAGCGGTGGCCGTATCGGTCTCGCTGGTGGCTGCCACGCGCCTGGGCGCAGAGTTTGTCCCCAACCTGAACGAAGGCGATCTTTCCATTCAGGCCATGCGCGTGCCGGGCACGGGCCTGGCGCAATCGCTGGACATGCAGATGCAGATCGAGCGCACGCTCAAGGCGAAGTTTCCCGAGATCGAGCGTGTGTTCGCGCGCACAGGCACCGCAGAAGTCGCGACCGACGTGATGCCGCCCAGCATCTCCGACGGCTACATCATGCTCAAGCCCGAGCGCGACTGGCCGGCCGGCGCCGATGGCAAACGCCGCAACCAGGATCAGTTGCTCGCCGACATTCGTGCCACGGTGGAAGCACTGCCCGGCAATGCGTACGAGTTCTCGCAGCCGATTCAGCTGCGCTTCAACGAGCTGATCTCGGGCGTGCGCAGCGACGTGGCTGTCAAGCTTTTCGGCGACGACATGGGCGTGCTTGAGGCGCAGGCCAGGATCATTGCCGCGCAGCTCGGCAAGCTGGCCGGCGCCACCGAGGTGAAGATCGAACAGACCGGCGGACTGCCTTTCCTGAACGTCGACATTGATCGCGACAAGGCTGCACGCTACGGCCTCTCCATCGGTGCGATTCAGGACACGGTGTCGGCGGCCATCGGCGGTAAGGATGCGGGCACGGTATTCCAGGGCGATCGTCGTTTCGGCATCGTCGTGCGCCTGCCGGAAACCGCACGCAGTGATCCGGCAGCACTGGGCCGCCTGCCGCTGGCGTTGCCCAACGGGCAGGGTTACGTGCCGCTGTCGGATGTCGCCACGCTCAACGAAATCACGGGCCCCAACCAGGTCAGCCGCGAAGACGGCAAGCGCCGCATCGTCGTCAGCGCCAACGTGCGCGGGCGCGATATCGCCTCGTTCGTCGAAGAAGCGCAGGCGGTGCTCGATGCGCAGGGGCGCCTGCCGGCCGGTTACTGGATGGCGTGGGGCGGGCAGTTCGAGCAATTGCAGTCGGCCACCGGGCGCCTGCAGATCGTGGTGCCGCTGGCGCTGGCCATGGTGTTCACGCTGCTGTTCATGATGTTCGGCAACCTGAAAGACGGCTTGCTCGTGTTTTCCGGCATTCCGTTTGCGCTGTCGGGCGGCATCCTGGCGCTGGCGTTGCGCGGTATTCCGCTGTCGATTTCCGCGGCGGTGGGCTTCATCGCGCTGTCGGGCGTGGCAGTGCTCAACGGGCTGGTGATGCTGAGCTTCATCCGCAGCCTGCGCGAGAACGGCAAGCCCGTCGACGAGGCCGTACGTGAGGGCGCGCTTACGCGCTTGCGTCCGGTGCTGATGACCGCGCTGGTGGCATCGCTGGGCTTCGTGCCCATGGCACTGGCAACCGGCACGGGCGCGGAAGTGCAGCGGCCGTTGGCCACGGTGGTGATCGGGGGGATTCTGTCGTCGACGGCGCTGACGCTGCTGGTGCTGCCGGTGTTGTATCGGCTGGCCTATCGACGGGACGCTGGGCGGGAGGGGGTTACGGCGCGGTCAGAGCCGGCGGTGTCATCCGCCGCGCCGTAACGGTGGCGCTTATTCGGCCTGCAGTGCGGCGATGATCTTCTCAGCGTGGGCCTTCAGCTTGTCGGTGTCAGCCTGCACGCGGGCGTGCGGTTGCAGCGGGGTGTCGCTGTAGCGCGGCAGCACGTGAAAGTGCACGTGCGGCACCGTCTGCCCGGCAGCGCTGCCGTTGAGCTGGAAGATGGCGATGCCCGGCGGCGTGAACGCAGCGCGCACTGCACGCGCCAGCTTGCGCGTGGTGCGGATGGCGGCCGATGCGGCATCGTCGGACAGGTCGAACAACTCGGCCGCGCCTTCCTTGGGCAGCACGAGCACGTGGCCGTCGGCCTGCGGCATGATGTCCATGAAGGCGATGGTGTGATCGTCTTCGTACACCTTGATGCAAGGCAGCTCGCCGCGCAGGATCTTGGCGAAGATGTTCTGGTTGTCGTAAGTCGCGTCAGGCATGAAGTGTCTCCAGTAAGCGGGAAAAGCACAGGAAAGCGCTGCGCGAAGTATATAGGCGCCCGGCAACGACGCGCGTGGCGCCAATTTGGCGCAGATCAAGGCGGGGTGTCATCAAGCGACAACGGCGCAGCTACGTGTTCCAAGGGTTTGCGCTCCGCGGCCGTCCCCCAGCGCGCCTGCACAGCGGCCGCCAGCAGCATCAGCACGGCACCGAACGCGTAGCCGCCGAATACGGCGCCGCGCGAGTGCGTATCGATCAGCCAGCCAAAGAGCGCAGGCCCGGCCACGCCGCCCAGCCCGGTTCCCACGGCATAGAACAACGCGATGGCGAGCGCGCGCACCTCGAGCGGAAAAGTCTCGCTCACCGTGAGATACGCCGAGCTGGCGGCGGCCGATGCAAAGAAGAACACCACCGTCCACGCGATCGTCTGCGTGGCGCTGTCGAGCACACCGGCCTTGAAGAGCGCGCCACTCACCAGCAACAGCACGCTGCTGATCGCATAGGTGGCAGCAATCATCGTGCGCCGGCCCACCACGTCAAACAATCGCCCGAGCAGCAGCGGCCCCAGGAAATTGCCCAGCGCGAACGGCAGCAGATAGGTGCCGACCTTCGTCGCGGGCACATCGTAGAAATCAGTCAGCACCAGCGCGTACGTGAAGAAGATCGCGTTGTAGAAAAACGCCTGCGCTGCCATTAGCGCGAGCCCCACCAGCGCGCGTTGCCGATGCTGCACGAACAGCACGCGGGCGACTTCCGCCAAGCGAGGATGGCCGCGGCTGCGCATGCGCAATGCGGGCAGTGGCGCGGTATCGATGCGATGGCCGCGCGATGCTATCTCGCTTTCGATGTCGTGCACGATGGCCTGGGCTTCTTCGTGCCGGCCGCGCGTGATGAGCCAGCGCGGGCTTTCGGGAATCCAGAAGCGCATGACAAGAATGATGAGCCCCAGCACTGCGCCGATGAAGAAGCACAGTCGCCAGCCCGTATCGACGCTCATGTGTGCGGGGTCCAGCAACCACAACGAGGCGCCCGCACCCAACGCCGCCCCGACCCAGAAGGTGCCGTTGATGGCGAGGTCCGTCCAGCCGCGCACGCGTGCCGGCGTCAGCTCCTGGATGGTGGAATTGATGGCCGCGTATTCGCCGCCGATCCCAGCGCCGGTCAGCACGCGAAACACGACGAGGCTGGCAAAGCTCCACGAAAACGCCGTGGCGAGCGTGGCCAGGATGTACACGCCCAGCGTGATGAAGAACAACTTGCGGCGGCCGAGCCGATCCGTCATCCAGCCGAACAGCAGCGCGCCGAATACCGCCCCGATCAGGTAAGCACTGCTGGCAATGCCGACCTGGGCGTTGGTGAGATGCAAGGCGGGGCTTTGCTTGAGGGCGCCCGCCACGGCACCGGCCAGCGTCACCTCCAGGCCGTCGAGGAGCCACGTAATGCCCAGCGCAATGACCACGCGCGTGTGAAAGCGGCTCCAGGGCAGGCGATCGAGCCGGCTGGGCAGGTCGGATGTGTGGAAGGCTGGCGATTCGGGCATCGCGGCGCACTCGAGCTGGAATGCGCACGACGCAGCACGAATTATTCCCGCACAGGTGCAGCCGAGTCTTCTTGCGGTGCGCCGGCGAGCAGCGTGTCTTCAAAGAAGCGGCGGCGCGCGTCCTTGTCGGGCTTGCTGCCCTGGTGCCAGAGCGTGGCCTCCGACAGCTGGTAGGCGTACAGCATGAAAGCGCGCGTCTTGGCGTCCTTGCGCGTAAAGCCGATCGCCTGGAAGTGCTGGACGTAGTAATCCATGCGGTGTTCATCGACGGCTTCGACGGCCTCTTGCGCCATCGGGTCGCGCCGCGCCCAGGCGCGGATGGCGAACTCGATCATGGCGGTGCGGCGCGCGCTGCGTCCGCGAAACGGTAGTGCCAGCAGATCGCGCACCAGGCCCTGCACCGATGCGTTCTGCCGCTCCAGCTTGGGGCCGATGCGTGTGCGCTCGCTCCAGTCCTGCAGCACTTGGTGCAGCAGATCGTCGCGGTTCTTGAAGTGCCAGTAGAAACTGCCGCGCGTGACGTCCAGCTGCTTGGCGAGCACGTCCACGCGCACCGCATCGATGCTCTTGGTGACGAGCAGATCGGTGGCGGCGCGCACCCAGTCGTCGGGCGTGAGCTGGGCACGCGGCGCGGCCGGGGCGGAGGTTTCGGCATCGACGTCGACGGCGGGGTCGTGTTCGTCGATCAGCAAGGAAGGCTTGGGCATGAAGGCGGATTCTAGTCCCGCTGACAGGGCTGTCCAGCGCTTAAATCATGCTGAGGCCCCCAGGTTTGCGCGGGTTGACACGGCAATAAACGCACTCCTACCATGCACATACGTTTGTGTATGGAAGGATCGAGCTACCGTAAGCCTCGGTTTGCGGTTTAGTACAAAAACCATGCTCGACGATGCCTTCTGCACGGCGTCTAACGATAAGACATCAGGAGACATTTGCATGAAGGCATTCCGACTCGCGCTGTGCGCGGCGGCAGCAGTTGGCACATTCGCGGGCGCATTCTGCCCGAGCACCGTCCACGCCGAGACCGTCAAGATCGCGTGGATCGATCCGCTGTCCGGGCTGATGGGCGCGCTTGGCCAGAACCAGCTGCGCAGCTGGCAATACGCGGCCGATCTGGCCAACCAGCAGAACTGGAGCGGCAACGGCACCAAGTTTGAAGTCGTCGGCTTTGACAACAAGGTGTCGCCGCAAGAAAGCCTGACGATCCTCAAGCAGATCACCGACCAGGGCATCCGCTATGTCGCACAGGGCGACGGCTCCAGCGTGGGCATGGCGCTGCAGGATGCGATCGCCAAGTACAACGACCGCAACCCGGGCAAGGAGATCATCTATCTCAACTACGCCGCGGTCGATCCGGACATGACCAACAGCAAGTGCAACTACTGGCACTTCCGCCTGGACGCCAACTCCGACATGAAGATGGAGGCCCTGACCAGCTACCTGGCCAAGGACCCGAACATCAAGAAGGTCTACCTGCTGAACCAGAACTATTCGTTCGGGCACCAGGTGGCGCGTGCGGCCAAGGAATACCTCAAGCGCAAGCGCCCGGACATCCAGGTGGTGGGTGAGGATCTGCACCCGCTGGCGCAGGTGAAGGACTTCTCGCCGTATGTCGCCAAGATTCGTGCATCGGGCGCCGATACGGTCATCACCGGCAACTGGGGGAGCGATCTGGCACTGCTGATTCGCGCATCGAAGGATGCGGGCCTCACCACCAACTTCTATACGTACTACGCAGGCACCACCGGCGTGCCCACGGCGATGGGTGCCTCCGGCGCCGATCGCGTGAAGGTCATCAGCTACTTCGCGCCGAACGACGGCAACGCCAAGACGAGCGCCGTGCTCGACGGCTTCAAGAAGAAGTACAACGACGACTTCTTCAATGCCGATGTCTACACCGGTATCGCCTTCCTGGCCAAGGCCATCAAGACCAGCGGTTCGGCCGAACCTGCCAAGGTGGCCAAGGTGATGGAAGGGATGACGGTCGATGGGCTCAACGGCCCGATCGAGATGCGCAAGACCGACCACCAGGCCCAGCAGACGCTGTACGTCACCACCTGGGTCAAGGCTGACGGCAAGAAGATCAAGTACGACCAGGAAAACACCGGCTACGGCTGGCGTACCGACGTCACGCTGGAGCCGCATCTCGCGGCCCAGCCGACGTCGTGCCAGATGAAGCGTCCGGCGTCGTAACTGCGTGATGGAGGTGTCCCCGGGTCAGTTCATTAGACCGGGGACACCACACCTGTGCCCGCCAGGTGCCCGCGGGCGTTCTCCAGAAATCGATCCACCGTCGCCTGCACCGATTCCGGCGACCAGCCGGCAATGTGCGGCGTCAGCACGACCTGCTCCAGGTCCAGCAGCCCGGCAGGCGGCTTGGGCTCGCTCTCATACACATCCAGCCCCGCGCCGCCCAGCTTGCCTGCGCGGATGGCCGCTTCCAGCGCCGCCGTATCCACCACGCTGCCGCGCGCAATGTTGACCACGTAGCCGTTCGGGCCCAGCGCCTCAAGGATCGTCTGGTTGACGAGGTGCTTCGTCTGCGCACCGCCCGGCGTGGCAACGATCAGGAAGTCCGCCCATTCCGCCATGTCCTGGAGCGCATCGAAGTAGTGGTACGACACGCCGTCGCGCGGCTTGCGGTTGTGATAGCCGATCTGCATGTCGAAGCCGGCAGCGCGGCGCGCGATCTGCATGCCGATGGTGCCCAGCCCGACGATGCCCAGGCGCTTGCCGCATACGCCGGGCTGCAGCGGAATGTCGTCGCGCCAGACGCCGTTGCGTGTGGACCGGTCCAGCTTGGGAATGCCGCGCACGGTGGCCAGCAGCAAGCCAAAGGCGTGGTCGGCCACGCAGGCGTCGTTGGTGCCGGCGCCGTTGGCCACCACCACGCCGCGGGCGCGGGCGGCCTCTACATCGATGTTCTCGTAGCCCGCGCCCAGCGCGCAGGCGAGCTCCAGCTCGGGCATCGCGGCGATCTCTGCACCGGTCAGGCCCGTCGAGCCATTGGTCAGCACGATGCGGACGTTTTTCCCCTCGCGCGCGATGGCGGCATCGCGTTCGGCGCGGGTGGGTGCATGGATGACGTGAAAATGTTCAGCGATCTGCGCCACGTTATCGGGCGTCATCGCAATGAGGAGCAGCAGGGTCGGTTGCATGGTCAGGAGAGGAGGCGGACCGCATCAATGGGGGCGAGACCCCGATCGGCAAGGAGGTGCGTCGCACGGCGCCTGGCGATGATAGCGCGCGCCCCCAGCGCCTTGCCCAAAGCCACGGCGGCGATGCGGTTACACCCCGTTACCGATGAGCAGGTTTGGTTGCACGGGTTTGCAGGGCTGCGGCATAGACTTTGCGGCAAGAGGCGCATGGCCGCAGGCCGCAGAACAGACTGCAGGTCCGGCGCAGACGCCTCGTTCACAAGACGGGAATCATCATGCGAGCAACGAACAAGTCGGACCGTGCAGGGCGCGCAGCGCGTTGGGTGACAGCAGCCACATTGGCTGCCGTGGCAGCCGGGCTGACAGGCTGCGTGACAGCACCTGCGTACCCCGGTTACGGAGCGGGCTATGGGGCGGGTTATGCCGCGGGCAGTAATGCTTATGGCAACAGCGTCGGCCCGGCCACTTACAGCAGCGGCTATACCAGCGGGTACGACAACACGTACAACAATGGCTACGGTACGAACGCGCCGCAGCCGTATCCACAGCAGCCGGCGCCGACCTATTCGCAGCCACAGCCGGCTTACTCGCAGCCGAACTATTCGCCGTATCCGAGCAACGGCGATCCGTCTTACCAAGCACCGGCGGATAACCGCTACGGCGTTGTCGAATACGTCGAAGCGGTGCCCGTGCGGGGCCAGTCGAGCGGCGTGGGTGCCGTGCTCGGCGGCGTGGTGGGCGGCTTGCTTGGCCACCAGGTTGGCGGCGGGCGCGGCAACACCGTGGCCACCATCGGCGGTGCGGTGGCGGGCGCCATGGCGGGCAACGCCGTGGAAGGCAACACGGTGGTCGGCCAGACCTACCGCGTGACCATGCGGCTGAACGACAACTCGCGCGTGACGCTCACGCAGAACAACCCGAACGGCCTGCGCGTGGGTGATCGCGCCCGCATAGAGAACAACATGGCAGTGCCGTACTAGCCACATCCTGCATGGAAGGCGCCCGCGTCGGGCTTCAGAAACGGCGCGGGCCGACCGATATAGCGGAGGCGATAACCCCGCGGTGATTTCCATGCTCAATCGACTTTCCATCCGTTTCCGTCTCAACGCAGCGCTGACGCTGCTCGCCTTGCTGCTCACGATTACGGGCACCATTGGCGTGATCGGGATGCGCGCATCCGACGCAAATATCAACGAGATCTACTCCAATCAGCTCGCTTCGGCATCGCTGATGGGCAAGGCGCAACTGAATGCCGCGATCGTGCGTACGACGCTTGATCGGGCGGTCTTCCATCCGGATGCAGCCGACGTGCCGGCCATCATCGAGAAGGCCAACGCTTACCGCGCCAAGTCGGAAGGCGCGTGGAAGCAATACAAGGCGCTGCCCATGACCGCGGAGGAAGCGCGCCTGGCCGCAGACGTTGAAGCCAAACGCGCCGCGTTGTTCCGCGACGGCATCGAGCCCCTGATGAGCGCTCTGCGCGGGCACGATGCCGCTGCCGCAGACAAGGTGGTCATGACCGTCATCCCGCCGCAGTTTGTGGCGCTGTCTGCGGCCGTTGACGTGCTGGATCGCAGCCAGGCTGAGCAGGCCAAGACAGCCTACGAAGGCGCAGTCGCCCGCTCGCACGCATTTCTGATGCTGATCGTCGGCGCCATCGCGGTGGGTATTGCCGCAGCGCTGGGCTGCGCATTCGGCCTGCACCGTGCGATCTCGGTGCCGCTCTCAAAGATGCTGGGCCACTTCAGCGCGATCTCGCAGGGCAACCTGACCGAGCGCATCACCGTCAGCAGCAAGGACGAAATGGGTGCGCTCACGCAAGGTCTCGTCGACATGCAACATGGCCTGATCCGCACCATCGTGACGATGCGCGGCGGCAGCGAATCCATCGCCAGCGCCACCAAGCAGATTGCGGCCGGCAACATGGACCTGTCTCAGCGCACGGAAGAACAGGCTTCGTCGCTGGAAGAGACGGCGTCGAGCATGGAAGAACTGACGAGCATCGTGCGTCAGAACGCCGACAACGCTCGCCAGGCCAGCCAGCTTGCGGGCAACGCATCGGACATCGCCGTCAAGGGCGGTGAGGTGGTAGGCCGCGTGATCGAGACGATGTCGGGCATCAACGACAGCAGCAAGAAGATCGCAGACATCATCGGCGTGATCGAAGGCATCGCGTTCCAGACGAACATTCTGGCGTTGAATGCGGCGGTGGAAGCCGCGCGCGCGGGTGAGCAGGGCCGTGGGTTTGCGGTGGTGGCGGGCGAGGTGCGCAGCCTGGCGCAGCGCTCGGCCACGGCAGCCAAGGAGATCAAGGAGTTGATCAGCGATTCAGTAGGCCGTGTCGAGAACGGCTCGACGCTGGTGACCGAAGCCGGGGCGGTGATTGACGAAGTGGTGGTGGCAGTCAAGCGCGTGACCGACATCATGGGCGAGATCAGCTCTGCATCGGACGAGCAAAGCGCCGGTATCGAGCAAGTCAACCAGGCCGTCACGCAGATGGACGAGGTGACCCAGCAGAACGCCGCGCTGGTAGAAGAGGCTGCTGCTGCTGCGCAATCGCTGGAAGAGCAGGCTGGCGTGCTGCGCGAGGCGGTGGCATCGTTCCGCCTGCCTGCAGCGGGTGTGCACGCTGAACCCGTGCTGGTGCCCGTGGTTGCAAAGGCGGCGCCTGCCGCGTCGGCTGCGTCGAATACATCGGCCGTGCCCAGCCCGGTCGCTAAACCGGCGGCACGCAAACCTGCCGTGGCGACGGTGCGTTCGGCCAGCAAGCGCGCCGCTGCGCGGGTCAAGCCGGCTGCTGTGCCGGCTCAGAGCGTGAAGGTAGCGCCTGCCATGGCAGCCGACCCCAAGCCTGGCAAGCTTGCCTTGGCTGCGGCCTCCAACGATGCCGATGACTGGGAACAGTTCTGACGCAGAAGTCGACGCGTTCATCTCAACAAGCCGCGCCCCGAGCGCGGCTTTGTGTTTCAGCGCTGTAACGGATTTGCGGAATTGCTTGGGCCGATGTTGTCGGCCTGGATTGCGATTCGCGCGACAACGTAGCGCGCGCCTAGGCAGCCTGCGTGGTCGGCATGCCTGCGGTGTGAGATCCCCCTGGCGGATCCTTTATGCACAAGGCTTTGCGAGCCGCGTCCCGTTGCGCACCGACGTGCATGCGGCAACATGCGCACCGCGCCGGTCTGGCGGGCGCTGTGCTCGCTTAACCCAAACACCCTGCACCTGACCGCTCTGCGCCTCCGTCATTCGTAGGGAGGCCTTGTCCGCTGCCCGGACGAATGTCCCAGCTCATTTGATGGCGTTGCATGCCGTGGCGTTGATCTTGCCACCCTTGCCGCCCGCGTCTTGCGTTCACCCATGCAACAACCTGGCGTATCCGGCACGTGTCCGAAGACGTCTGTGGTGCGCTGCACCGCATCACCGTGCGCTTTGGTGGGCGTTGGTATGGTCCTCGCGTTCTCCCTCGCCGGAAGCGGGCTAGAGGGCGACGCATCAACCCGGTCGACAGTAGGTGAACGGGTCGGATGCCACGGCGCAAAGCGGTTGCGCCGCACGTCGAAAAGACCTTGGGGGAAGCATGAGCGCCGCAGCGCAAGGCGGAAGGTACGCCGGACACTGGCAACGCGCCCGTCGGGTGGGAGCAGGGGAGCAGCCATGAGCGATCTGCCATGGGAGCTTTACCTGGCGTTGCTCAACACCTTGACGGTGGCGACCACACTCGTCATCTTCATCAGCACCGCCGACGATTTTTTCCTGGACGCCTTTTACTGGGTGCGGGAACTGTGGCTGTGGCCGCAGCGTGGGCGCACGCCGGTCACGATCTCGGCGCAATCGTTGCGCGAGCGCGAAGAGCAATGGCTCGCGATCATGGTGCCGGCGTGGAAGGAGTACGACGTCATCGCCAAGATGGTCGAGAACACCCTGGCGACGATGGAGTACACGCGCTTCATCATCTTTGCTGGTGCGTACCGCAACGATGCGGAAACCACCACCGAAGTCGAGCGCATGGTGCGCCGCTATCCTGGCCGTGTGGTGCGCGCAGCCGTCACGCACGATGGCCCGACGTGCAAGGCCGACTGCCTGAACACCATCATCCAGACCATCATCCGGCACGAGGCAGGCCACGGCATCCGCTTTGCGGGCGTGATCATGCACGACTGCGAAGACGTGATCCACCCGCTGGAGCTAAAGTACTTCAACTACTTCATCCGCGATCAGGATCTCGTGCAGTTGCCGGTGCTATCGCTTGAGCGCAAGTGGTACGAGTGGGTGGCCGGTACGTACATGGATGATTTTTCCGAGACGCACCAGAAAGACCTGGTGGCGCGCCAGGCGCTGACCGGCACGGTCCCCGGGGCCGGTGTTGCGCTGTGTTACAGCCGCCGTGCCATAGAAGCGGTGATGAAGGTGCGCGGTGATTCTCCGTTCAACACCAGCACGCTCACCGAAGACTACGACTTCAGCTTCCGGCTGCGCGAACTGGGCATGCGTGAGGCGTTCGTGCATTTCCCGATCTGCGAGAACGCAGAGCCGACTGAAGACGCTCAGGGCAAGACAAGAACGCGCTGGCGTTTTGGGCGGCGCAAGGGCGCCCGCCCGCAACTGCTGGCCACGCGTGAGTACTTTCCGAGCACGTTCCGCACGGCGTACCGCCAGCGCGCACGCTGGGTGCTCGGCATTGCGTTCCAGGGCTGGTTGCAGATGGGCTGGAACGGCAACCTCATCACCCGCTACATGTTCTTCCGGGACCGCAAGGGCGTGCTGACGGCGCTGTTCTCGATCCTGGCCTACGTGTTGTCGCTGAACTATCTGGCGCTGGCCGCGCTTTCCGCCAAAGGTGTGATGACCATTCCGGATGGCACGTTCGTGGTCGGCAGCATCTGGATGCAGGATCTGCTGGCCGTCAACGCCGCGTTGCTCTTCAACCGGCTGGCGCAGCGCGTGTACTTTGTCGGGCGGCTCAACGGCCCGCTGCAGGGTGTGCTGTGTCTGCCCAGGCTGGTGGTGAACAACTTCATCAACTTCTTCTCGGTATGCCGGGCGTGGAAGATCTTCCTGATCTACTGCCTGACCGGCAAGCCCATCGCCTGGGACAAGACGCAGCACACGTACCTGTCGAACGACGCGCTGGGCCGCACGCGCTGCAAGCTGGGCGAGACGCTCGTCAAGTGGGAAGTGCTCACGCAGGAGCAGCTGGATGCCGCACTTGCTATCCAGCGCCAGACCGGGCGCCGGCTCGGGCAAGTGCTGATCGAGCAGGGGCTGGTCACGCCCGACACGCTGGCCGATGCGCTGGCCGAGCAGGTCGACCTGCCGCGCGTGAGCCTGACCAACGTCGTGCTCGGTGCGCTGGCGGATTGCCTGCCGCGTGACCTGGCTGTGCGGCATCACGTGGTGCCGTTCTCGATTGGCGAAGACGGTTCGCTCAACATCGCCGTGTCGGAGTTGCCCAACGGCGAAGTGCTGGAAGAGTTGGCCCGTGCGGCCGGTCGCAAGGTCGCGTGCTTCATGGCGTGCGATCACGAAATGTCGGCCGAGCTGGCGCAGATGGCTGATCCCAACCGCCGTACCACGGTCGTGTTCGGCCCGGCGGCGCATTCGGCCATGCTGGCCATTGAATCCATGACGGGCGCCGGCCCAGAAGCTGTAGCCGGCACGGCACCCGCACCCGAGGCTTCCACCATCCCCCCGATTCCTGTGCCGCCGGACCTGCCCCCTGGGCCCGACCCGCGGCCGAACCCATCTGTTGCGGGAGGTGTGGCATGACACACGAGAGAGCCAACCTTTTAAACGTGCGCCGTCTGCGCTGGCCGATTGCCGCGGCAGTGTGGGCGCTGTGTCATGGCGTATCGCTGGCAGAGCAGCCCGCGCCGTTGCAGCCCGATGCCTACTTTCGCGCCGACCGCGCCTATCACGCCATCGACGCCAACAAGCTTGACGATGCCGAAGCCGCCACGCGTGCCGCATTGGCCGTACAGCCCGACAGCCTGCAACTGAACCTGCTGCTGCTGGATGTGCTCACGCGCAAGGGCCAACTGGGTGCGGCGCGCACGCAGGCCGACGCGCTGCTGCAGAAGTATCCCGACGAGCCACGCGTGTACGCGCAGCACGGGTTCCTCGCGCAGAAGGCCAACGACCCCGCTGTCGCTGAACAGGACTTCGCACACGCCGTGCAAGGCACCGACTGGACTGCACAGGAGCAGCGCAACCTGCATCTGGCCTGGTCGGACAGCGCGTATTCCGCAAAGCATCCGCAGGCCGCGCTGGATGCACTCAGCGGCATGAAGGACGACCCCGATGCTGACGTGCAAGTGCGCCTCGCGCAGTCACGCCTGCAATTGGGCGACCGGGATGGCGCAACCCAGGCGGCCACGCTGGCCGTCGAGCACGCTGCGGATCCGGCGCGCCAGCGCTACGCCAAGGCGCTGCTTGCCCAGGCGATGGCGCCGGAAGCGCAGGGCGACGCCACGTCCGCCAATGCCCCGCGCGTGATCGGCCAGCGCGAGTTGAACGAGGCCTACAGCCACTTGCGTGCGCGTGACGATCGCGCTGCATTGGCAGCGTTCCAGCGTGGCTTCGCTACGGGCGAGGGCACCTGGACACACTACGCAGATGCCGCCTACGCAGCCAAGCGCCTGGGCGACAACCCGACCGCCATCAAGCTCTTCCGGGAAAGCCTCGATCACGCCGATGCCGATGCCAAGAGCGACACCGGTGGCAACGGCGACGACCGCCTCCAGCCAGACCGCCGCTTCGGCTACCGGCGCGAAGTCGAGCAGATGCGGCGCACCTTCGGCATGGTGCTCTCGGGTGCGTATCAGACTTCAGCGTTTGGGCTGCCCAACACCGTCAGCGCAGCGCAGGCGGGCGCGGAGGTGTACTGGCAGCCGCCGGGCATCGGTTATCGAGACGGCAGCATCTTCCAGCTCTTCGCGCGTGGCTACGACAGCGTGTACGACCGCAACGGCAACACCGGCCTGCCAACCGCGCAAGGTTCGGTGGGCGCACGCTACAAGCCGATCAAGGACATCAACCTGGTGTTCACCGCCGAACGGCTCTTTCGCATCGGGCAACTGACCACCAACGACACGCTGCTGCGCATTGGTTTTTCGACCGATCAGGGGCTCGATCTGCAGGTCACCAAGCCGCGCTGGCAGACGTGGCAGGTGTACGGCGAGGGCGCGTACTTCCTCAACCAGGGCCGCATGATCATCAGCACTGAAATGCGCTACGGACACACGTGGTTGCTCAACTCGATCAGCGATCGCCTGACGGTGTATCCGCATATCGTGCTGGCGGGCGATCACGACAACAAGGCGATCGGGCAGCGGCTCGCGCTGGGTGTTGGCCCAGGCATCAACTTCCGCTACTGGTTTCGTGAGTCGCACTACACAGCGCCAGCCAGTTGGCTGGATTTGACCGTGCAGTACCGCTTGCCATTGACGCACGCGGATCGAGCAAAGGGGGTGGTCGCGCGAGCCATTCTTTGGTTCTAAGGCAACACCGTATTCAAGCAGACCCCAGTCAGAGGTGTCGCAGATGAAACGTTTTTGACCGCCGAGGGAAACGGGTAACAAAGAGAACCGGCAGCGACGTCCGCAGGATGGCGTCGCGGCGCCGTGGTGGGTCAAAGCGGGATGCATGGCACGGCCTTCGCTCAATGGCGAAGTCTGCGCCGGCGTCAGAAGCGGCACGCACGTCCTCGTGCCTGTCGCGCTTTGCAGGCGCGCCGAGCAGATGACAGGGGAATGCAGTGATGATGGGAAAGATCTTGACCGTGTTCGGCACGCGCCCGGAGGCCATCAAGATGGCGCCGCTGGTGCAGGCATTGCAGGCCGAGGCAGGCTTTGCTTCGGCGGTGTGCGTCAGCGCGCAGCACCGGCAGATGCTGGATCAAGTGCTGGAACTCTTCGGCATCGTGCCGGAGTTTGACCTCAATCTGATGCGGCCGGGGCAGACGCTGTCCGACATCACGTCCAACGTGTTGGGCGGCATCGACGGCGTGCTCGATGCCTACAAGCCCGATGCCGTGCTCGTCCACGGCGACACGACAACCACGCTGGCGGCAAGTCTGGCCGCGTTCTACCGGCGCATTCCGGTGGGGCATGTGGAAGCGGGTTTGCGTACCGGCAACATCTGGTCGCCATGGCCGGAAGAGCTGAACCGGCGCGTCACCGATTCCGTCACCACATGGCACTTCGCGCCCACGGCCGAATCGCGCCAGAACCTGCTGGATGAGGGCATCGACCCCGAGCAGGTCACACTCACCGGCAACACCGTCATCGATGCGCTGCTGGCCGTGAAGCAACGGCTGGACAACGACGCCGCGCTGTCCGCCCAGATGGCGGCGCGCTATCCGTTTCTGGAGGCCGGGCGTCGGATGATCCTGGTGACAGGCCATCGCCGCGAGAACTTCGGCGAGCCATTCGAGAACTTCTGCGTGGCGCTGCGCCTGCTGGCGGCGCGTCATCCGGATGTGCAGATTGTGTATCCGGTGCACCTGAACCCGAACGTGCAGCAGCCAGTCAACGCCATCCTCTCCGGCCATGACAACGTTCACCTGATTGCGCCACAGGACTACCTGCCGTTCGTCTACCTGATGGACCGCGCCTACCTGATCGTCACCGATTCCGGCGGCATCCAGGAAGAGGCGCCCGCGCTGGGCAAGCCGGTGCTGGTGACGCGCGACACCACCGAGCGGCCGGAGGCCGTTGCATCGGGCACCGCGCGGCTGGTCGGCACCGATACGCAACGCATCGTCGACGAAGCAGAAACGCTGCTCAACAACACTGCCGAATACGAGCGCATGGCACAGGCCCACAACCCCTACGGCGACGGCCACGCCTGCCGGCGCATTGTCGATGCGCTGAAGAAGGCGTTCACCACACAGCCGCAGAAGGTGGCGCGCGGCCCGCAACTCATTCGCAAACCGGCCCCCGAGGCCGAAATCATCGATCTGGAAGCGGCGCGCGCCACCGCGCAAGGGTCGTCAACGCAGCAGCGCCTGAACGGTTAGGAGGCTTTGATGAAAGCGAAGCAAATCGGGGGCGGCGTGTTGGTTGCGTCCGCACTTGTTGCCGGGTGGCTGATCGTCGCGCCGCCGTGGGCTGGTGATGGAGGTGTCCCCGCCATCGTGGCCGGCGCGACTGGCCAGGGCAGCCCCAGTACCGACACAGACAAGAAAGCCCCAGCGCCCGCGTCTTCCAGGGCGACGGCCACGGCTGCGCAACCCATGCAACCCACCGTTGTGGCAGCAGTCACACCCAGGCCCGTGACCGGAGGCGGCCGCGCCTACGGCTACGGCGTCATGGACGAGAACGGACAGGTCATCCCACCGCCGCGCCCGGCAGTCATGACCGAAGTCCGCCCCGGCACGCCGGAAAACGAGGCAGCAGGTACAGACCGTGGCCACGATCGTGGCCCCAACTTCAACCTCGGGCTCTACCGCCAAGCGGACGGCTCGTTCTATCGCCCATGATTGCCATGAGTCGGAGAGTCATCATGAAGACATTGCTACGAAAGTTCCTGTGCGCGCTCGTCTTTGCGAGCGGCCTGCTTGGCATATCGCTGACAGCGCCAGCGCAGGCCGCAACCTGCACGATCGGCCTCGGCACCATCTGTGTGACAGTGGGCGGAACCACAACCAGCACGCCAGCCCCGATGCTGGTGCTGTACGACGCGCCGCCCAACGACCAGTACACCAACCTGGGCAAGGCATACGCGATCATGCTCTACAACCTGCTCGCGCACTTCAACACCACCATCACCCTGCTGCCCGTGCAGAACTACACGGCTGGCATGACCGAGCAGTACACCGCCATCTTCTATATGGGGAGTTACTACAACAACCCCATCCCGGCGGCGTTCCTGTCGGATGTGACCACCACGCAGAAGACCGTCGTCTGGTTCAAGTACAACCTGTGGGAACTTGCCTGGAACACGGCGTATCCGTTCACGTCACGTTACGGCATCAACTTCGTTGGTCTGCGCGGCATGAACGCGGCACCGTCGGCGAGCGCGCCGAACCCCGGCTTCTTCGATACGGTGTCGTACAAGAACCAGACCATGACCAAGTACTACGCCTTCAATGCCACGACCGGCGCCATCAGCGCGGATCCGGACATTGGCGTGACTTCCGTGGCTGACCCGACCAAGGCCAGCAGCGTGGTGACGATCACGAATTCGGTGACGCAGGAGACGGCGCCATACATCATGCGGTCGGGTAATTTCTGGTACGTGGCGGACATGCCGTTCTCGTATATCGGCCCACGCGATCGCTACCTGGCGATGTGCGACATGCTGCATGACATCCTGGGCACCAATGCGCCTACGCTGCACCGCGCGCTGGTGCGCCTGGAAGACGTCAACGCGACGAATACCGTGACGTCCATCAACACGCTGACGGACTACCTCTACAGCAAGAGGATTCCGTTCTCGATCGCCACCATCCCGCTGTACAAGGATCCGAACGGCGTCTACAACGGCGGCGTGTCGCAGACGATCCACCTGGTCAACGCGACAGGGCTCAAGTCAGCGCTCAACCATGCGTTGCCACGTGGCGGGAAGATCCTGATGCACGGCTACACCCACCAGTACAGCAACATCCCGAACCTCATCAACGCCGTCAGCGCGAACGACTTCGAGTTCTGGCTCGCCACGCAGAACCGGCCGGTGAACGAGGACTCGACGCAGTGGGCAGCCGGGCGGTTGTCGTCGGGTTTGCTGGAGTTCCAGCTCAATGGCTATGCGCCGTTTGCCTGGGAGGCCCCGCACTATCAATCGTCTCCGTTGTCCATCAAGGCCGTGCCGCAGTACTTCAAGAACACGTATCAGCGCGTGGTGTATTACACATCGGACAACCCGCAGACCTTGAACTCGACCGCCGCAGGACATGATTTTTCGGTTGGCCAGTTCTTCCCCTACATCATTCAGAAGGACTACTACAACCAGCGCATCATTCCGGAAAACCTCGGCAACGTGGAATACAACATCTGCAATATCGATCCGTCGTCATGCCTGACATACACCGCACAGGACATCCTGACCAACGCGACGTATGCACAGGTGGTACGAGACGGCTTTGCCTCGTTCTTCTTCCATCCGTTCTGGCTGGAGCCGGATCTTGGTACGCCGGGCTATACCGACTTCCAGACCATCATCACGGGTATCACCAGCATGGGGTACACCTGGGCGGACGCGAGCACGGTGAAGTGAAGATGAGGCGGATGCGCTTGTTACTGGCGACTGTCATGCTGGCATTGAGCGCATCCTCTGAGGCCGCAGGGTCGGTGGGCGAAATGCCTGCCGGCCCTGTGCCGTTGTATGGCGTGACGGTTGACGCAGTGGACAACGTGCCTGCGGTGGTGGACGCGTTGTCGCATCTCTCGCGCACGCCTACTGTGCGCGTTGTCTTTGATGAAGGCATGGATGCACCGCATTACGTCGGGCCGGTGGCCGCAATCCGGGACGTAGCGTATGTGATGGGCGAACTGGTGGACTCCTCCACGCTCAAGCAATACACCGCACAGCAACTGCGCCAGCGTGCCGCCGCCTACCTGCACACGCTCGGCACCAACGTCGACGTCTGGGAAGTGGGCAACGAGGTCAACGGCGAGTGGACAGGCCCCACACGCGACGTGATCGACAAGACCATGGCGGCCTATGAAGTCATCAGAGCCGGCGGCGGCCGCACTGCGCTCACGCTGTACTACAACGAGGGCTGCGCCGAGCAGCCGTCACGCGCGATGTTCGAGTGGGTGCAACGTAATGTGCCGCTGCGCCTGCGCGATGGGCTCGATTACGTCTTCATCAGCTTCTATGAAGACGACTGCAAGATCCCGCCGCCCGATTGGAACGCTGTGTTCACCCGGCTAGGCGGACTGTTTTCGCATGCCGCGCTCGGGTTTGGAGAGGTCGGGACGCGACATGCCGCACGCAAGCCGGCGCTCGTTGCGCATTACTACGGGCTCGCGGTCACGCATCCTCGCTTTGTCGGCGGCTACTTCTGGTGGTACTTCCGCCAGGACATGGTGCCGCGCTCAAGGCCGCTGTGGCGCAGCCTCGATGCGGCGTTCCTCAGCATGCCCGTGGCGGTCAGCCGCTAGCTCGCGCGCTGACGCGCTGGGTACTCGTGGTTGATTTACGGCCTGCCAGGTCTTCGGGTTCAACGGGCTCACCGTCACGCCGCACGAGCTGGATCGTGCGTGTGGGCAGTGCGAACGAGGTGCCAAGGTTTTCCAGCCCCTCCAGGATGGTCAGGTTGATGCGCTGCTGAATATCCATATAGAGGTTGAAGTCCGGATCGGTCACGAAATACACGACCTCGAAGTTCAGCGCGTTCTCGCCAAATTCCTTGAAGTGCGCGCGATCAAACCGCGTGTTGCCGGCGGCTTCCACCGCACGGCGCACGATGTCCGGAATCTTCTGCAGCTGCGCAGCGCGCGCATCGTAGGTCACCCCAAAGGTGAAGACGATACGTCGTTCCGACATTCGTTTGTAATTGTGAATCGTGCTCTTGAGCAGCGCCGTGTTGGAAGCGACGATCTCTTCGCCCGACAGGCTGCGGATGCGCGTGGTCTTGAGGCCAACGTGCTGCACCGTGCCGGCAATCGATTCAAAGACGATGAAGTCCCCGATCTCGAACGGCTTGTCCAGCCCAATGGCGAGCGAGGCAAACAGGTCACTCAGGATGCTCTGCACCGCCAGCGCCACCGCCACGCCGCCCACACCGAGGCTGGCGACAAAGGCCGTGATGTTGACGCCCACATTGGCCAGGATGGCCAGCAGCAGCATCGACCACAGTGCAAAGCGCAGCACCCATGCCGTCATGGACGTGATCACGGGGTTGCGCGTGGCGTGGGTCTGCGTCGACAGCCGATCACGCGCCCACAGCTTCACGCCGCGGTTGAGCCACAGGGCGATCTGGAAGCCGATGATGACGAACCAGATGTGATCGAGCTTGTTGGCAATGCGCGTGGGCAGATCGATGAAGTACGAACCTGCAAGTAAGGCGGCCAGCGCAATGAACAGCGGGTGCGTATCGCGTAGCACCGCCGTGACGAGAATGTCGAAGCGGTAGCCGGTGCGGCGCGCGCGCGCATCAAACCGGTTGCAGATCAGGTGCAACACGCTGGACAGCAACACGTATGCAGCGATCACAGTCAATGCGGCGGCGGCCCAGTCGCGGGCCGGCACGCGCAGGAAGGTGTGGGCGTTGAGCCACTCCATGGGCATCTCCGTGCAGAAAACACGGATGCTGCGCCGCACATAGCGTGCCTGCCTTACTGCCGCAATGTTGCCTTCGGCTCTGCGTCGGTCGACACGCACACGCGGTTGCGGCCCTGTCGCTTGGCTTCCATCAGGCCGAGATCGGCATCGGCCAAAAGACGCGCCAGATCTTGCCCGGGGCGCAGCGGCGCGGCCCCCACGCTCACTGTCAGCGGTCCCACGGGCGTTTGCGTGCCTGCCACGGCCGTCTTGAGCCGTTCCACCACGGCAAGCGCGCCGGTCAGGCCGCAGCCCGGCAGCAGCACGGCAAACTCGTCCCCGCCCAGGCGGCCGAACAGGTCGGCCGGGCGCAGCACACCCGCCAGCGCATCGGACAGCGCGACGAGTGCTTCGTCGCCGGCGGCGTGTCCCCACGTATCGTTGATGGATTTGAAGTGATCGACGTCGAGGTACAACGCGCACAACGGCTCGGTATGATGCTGCGCGCGCTCGACCGCAAAGCTGCCGAGTTCGAAGAAGCGCTGCCGCGCGAGCATGCCGGTCAGGTGGTCAGTGTTGGCGCGATCGGCCAGGCTGCGTTCGGCCGCAAAGTGCCGGGCCATGGCGCGCAGCAGGTAGTGGTGAATGACCGCGGCTGCGGCAATGCAGATCGGCAGATAAAGCACCAGACCCAGCCAGCCGTGGCGGATTGCCGCGGCCGGTTCCGGCGCGATGAGCAGCGCGACGAGCGGCCCGGCCGCGCACATCACCATGGCAATGCAGAAGTCGCGCCGGGTGAGCCAGGCGGGGCTGGTGGCAAGCGGCATCAGATAGAACGCCGGGAGAACCCATTGGAGCCCGGCCTGATAACCGAACGCGATGATGGCCACCTCTTCGGCAAACAGGTGTGTGAGCGCCAGCAGCCCCCACAGGCCGGTATGCCGATGCCGCTGCGCCGTCACCACGATTGCCATCAGCACAAGCAGCAGTCCGAGCAACGGCTCGGGCCGATGCAGCAGCCCGACCGACCATCCGAGCATGATCGCGAAGCCGTAACCGAGCACGCCGCATTTGCTCAGCGCGAGGATCATCGGCACGAAATGGCGCGCCTGATAGTCGAGCGAAGTCGTGCGGGCGTCGGGCAGGTCGGAGGCGGTAGGCAGGTTCGCGCTCAAGGCAGGACAAGAAAGGCCTTCTGGCGCGACGGGATGATGCGGGCGCGGGCGTGGCCGGATTGCGCAACAAAGCGCGCATTCTAATGGCGGCGGGCGGCCCCGTGCGCGGATTTTTAGTGGGGGGATTCCCGAAATGCGCGTATCAGCCCGCCAGTACCTGCCACACCAGCCATACATTGGCGACGCCGATGACGACGAACAGGCCCCACGCCAGCCACGACGTTAACCGGCTGTTAACAAAGACGCCCATCAGGGTGCGATCGCCCGTCATGCGGATCAGCGGAAACATCGCAAACGGCAACTGCAGGCCGAGCACCACCTGACTGATGACGAGCAGCTTGCCGATGGCGTGGTCGCCCAGCATCGCCACGCCGATAAACGCGGGAATCAATGCCAGGGCTCGCGTGATCAACCGCCGCTGCCAGCAGGGCATGCGCAAATCGAGGAAGCCCTCCATGAGGATTTGCCCCGCGATGGTGCCGGTAAAGGTCGAGCTTTGCCCCGCTGCCAGCAACGCGATACCGAACAGCAGCCCCGCAAGTGCCGTCCCGACGATGGGCTCCAGCAGGTGGTAGGCGTCCTCGATGTCAGCCACGTTCTGATGGCCGTGCGCGTTGAATGCCGCTGCCGCCAGGATCAGGATTGCGCCGTTCACAAGCAGGGCCAGGCCCAGCGACGCGATGGTGTCCAGCCGCGACAGGCCGATGGCCTCGCGCTTGGCATCTTCGGTGTTGGCCGTCATGCGCGTCTGCACGATGGACGAGTGCAGGTACAGGTTATGCGGCATCACCGTGGCGCCGAGGATGCCGATGGCCAGATACAGCGGCTCGCGCTGGCTCACGGCCTGCCACGACGGCATCAGCCCGGCCGCCACTGAAGGCCAGTGCGGTTTGATGAGCACGAGTTCAACGAAGTAGCACAGCCCAATCGTGAGAATGAGCCCCAGCACGATGGCTTCCAGTTGGCGGAAGTTTTTGCCCTTCAGGCCAAGCACGATCAGCGTGTCCAGCGCGGTGAGCGCCACGCCCCACAGGATCGGCACGCCCAGCAGCAGATGGAAGGCCAGCGCGCAGCCCAGCACCTCGGCCAGGTCGCACGCAATGATGGACAGCTCTGCCAGAAGCCATTGCACGCGCAATGCGCCGGGCTGATAGCGGTTGCGGGAAGCACGCGCCAAGTCCATGCCGGTGACGATGCCCAACCGCGCCGACAGGCACTGCAGCACCATGGCCGCCAGGCTGGAGAGCACCACCACGAACAGCAACGCATAGCCGTAGCGCGAGCCGGCTTCGATGTCGGTGGCCCAGTTGCCCGGGTCCATATAACCGACCGACACCAGCAGCCCCGGCCCCGCAAAGCGCAGCAGCTTCTTCCACAGCGGCAGGCCTGGCGGCACGGCAACGGTGCCGCGCACCTCGGATGGACAGAACGGCGCGGTGGCGGTGGTGGGCAGGCGGAACATGCGCGGCGGCTTAAGGAAAATGCAATCGGAATTTTGGAATGATAGCTAAATGCAACGTTGCATGCCCGGACCCGCGTCCGGTATGTGTTCGCGAGGCGACTTCCTCGTCACATGTCTCAACACATTTAAGGCAAAGCTCAGTCCGTTGCGGTAGATTTCGACCTTCACCGGCGCCTGTTTCCCACGCGCCGGTTGTCCGTTTACCGTCATTACCGCCGCCGAGATTCCCGCGCATGAACGCCATCCTCCTTATCGAAGACGATTTGCCGCTGGGCACCGCACTGGCCCGCGCGCTGCGTCAGGCCGGCTACAACGCGACCTGGGTGCGCCGCCTGGTCGACGCGCAGAAATGGATCACCACCAACACCTTCGAAGCCATCGTGCTGGACCTGGGGTTGCCCGATGGTGAGGGTCATACCTTCCTGGAAGAACTGCGCGCCGCGCACAGCGACGTGCCCGTCATCATTGCGAGCGCGCGCGATGCGCTGTCGGAACGCCTCAAGGGGCTGGATTCCGGCGCGGACGATTTTCTCGTCAAGCCGTTTCCCGTGGACGAACTCATCGCCCGCCTGCGCGCCGTACTGCGCCGGCATGCGGGGCAAAGCACCAACCAGTGGAACGTCGGCAACCTGGTGGTGGAGCCCTCGCAGAAGCGCGTGACGCAAGAGGGCCAGGTCATCGAACTCACGCCGCGCGAATACCAACTGCTGCTTGAACTTGTGCGCCGCGCCCACCGCTGGGTGCCGCGCGAAACGCTCATGGACGCGCTCTATCGTGAGGGCGACAGCGTCAGTGCCAACGCGCTCGAAGTCGTCATCCACCACCTGCGCCGCAAGCTCGGCAACGAAACCATCCAGACCATTCGCGGTGTCGGCTACATGATCGGCGGCAACCGTGGGGCCGCCCAATGAAGCTGGCGGTTCCAGCCATCCTGCGGGTTCGCTCGCTGTCGTTCCGCCTGTATGTGCTGATCCTGCTGGCGCTGGTGTTGATGCTGCTGGTGCAGCTCGTCATCGCGCATCTGGAAATCTCGCGCACCAACAGCCGCCAGGTGGTGAGCGATCTGCGCATGTCGGCCCAGGCCTATGCGGACCTCACCACGCTCAACATGGATGACGTGCCGCGCCGCGAAGAATTCCTGCGCCGCCTCACCGACATCAAACTGGGCCTGTCGCTGCCCAACATCCTGCCGGGCGAATTCCGCTACGTGCTGTGCGATCGCGCCGGCAATGTCATCACCGCCTTCCCCGGTGCGCCCAACATGCCATGCGGCAAGGCGCAAGGCACCGTCGTCGAGATCATGCTGGAAGGCAAGCCGTGGCGCAGCTACACGGTCGACAGCGTCGACGGCAAGATTTCCGCCACGGTGGCGCAGCCGCTGACGGCCTACGAGCGCGCCATCCGCGATCTCTTCCAGGAAGTGGCGGTGGCGCTGGCCATCCTGGCGAGCGCGCTGATGGTGATGGTCGGCTGGGCCGCACACCAGGGCCTCAAGCCCCTGCGCACGCTCACGCGTCAGGTCGAGGCGCGCGATTCTGCCGACCTCGACCCCGTGCAGAGCGTGGAACATGCCGAACTGAAACCGCTGGTCGACGCTTTGAACGGACTGTTCGCGCGCGTGCGTCGCGGCATCGAGGCGGATCGCCGTTTCTTTGCCGATGCCGCGCACGAGCTGCGCACGCCGCTCGCCGCCATTCAGGCGCAGGCGTATGTCGTGTCGCATTCCGACAGCGAAGACGATCGTTCCACCGCGCTGCGCGAATTTGATCGCGGCATCTCGCGCGCAACGCAGTCGCTTGCCAAGCTGCTCGCCATCGCCCGGCTGGACGCGCGCCGCGTGGAGGCACAGCTTGCGCAGGGCGCGTTGTCCGACTTGGCGGGGTGCGCGCGCAGCGGCGTGATCCAGCAGGCTTCGCGCGCAGAGCGTCGCAACATCACGCTGTCGTACGACGGCGCCAACCAGGCGTGGGTCTCGGTATCGCACGAAGACGCTGCGACGCTGGTGGAAAACGTGCTCGACAACGCCGTGCGCGAAACGCCCAACGGCGGCGAGGTGCGCCTGGCCGTCAAGCGTATCGAGCAAGCCGGTGCGCCGATGGTCGAACTGCGCATAGAAGACTCCGGCCCCGGTATCCCGCCCGACGAGCGCGATCGCGTGTTCGAGCGTTTCTACCGCCCGCGCACCAGCCAGTCGCAGGGCAGCGGCCTGGGCTTGGCGATCGTGCGCCGTATCGTTGAACTGGGGAATGGCTCGGTGGCCATCGAAGACGGACTGGCGCATGCGGACGGCAGGGGCTGCGCGATCGTGATCCGCCTGCCGGCGCTGGATTCCACGCCCGAGCCGATCGAGCCCGATGACGCGCCTCCCGGCATGGCCGACACGCCCAGCCATTGATTGGCGCGCGCCGGCACAGACCTCCAGCTGCCGCTGATCAGTAACCGACCGTGAAACGCTGGCGCGGGTGTGCCGGCTTTTCTGTTTCGTCGAGGAAGGCGATGGCGAAGTCCTCCATCGAAATCCAGGGCTTGCCGTTCGCATCCACCAGCAGCGAATCCTTGCCGATGCGGAAGTGCCCCGTGCGCTGGCCCGGTTCGAAGATGGCCGACGGCGACACGAACGTCCAATTCAACTCGGTTTCCTTGCGCAGCGCGTTGAGGAAATCGCGGCCGGCCGAAGCTTCGTCAAAGTACTCCTTGGGGAACTGCGGCGTGTCGATCAGCGCGACCCCCGGGGCTACTTCCAGGCTGCCCGCGCCACCGACCACCAGCAGGCGCGGCACGGCGGCCTTCTTCACCGCACCAACAATCTGCTCGGCATTGGATTGCAAGAAACGTACGGTGCTATAGACCACATCGTTGCCGGCAAGCGCGGCAACGAGGCCAGCCTGGTCGGCCACGTCGACATCCTTGGTGGTCAGCCCCGCGCGTGCGGGCAGTTTCGACGCGGTGCGCGCAATGGCCGTCACCTGATGGCCTCGGCGTAGCGCTTCGTCGATCAGGCGGGTGCCCACGTGCCCCGTGGCGCCGATGATTGCGATCTTCATGGTCAATTCCTTGTAGTTGGGTGGGTGGCTGAAACGTTATATGTAATTGCTGTAGTTACATATAGGGGTAAAAAAATAGGCCGCCATGCGGCCCGGCTAGGCCCGGCGACGGCGGCGCTGTGCGTGTCCGACCTCGCTGAGGATGCCGGCGATGGTTTGCACCGCCAGCTCGGCTTCCAGCGCGGCTTGCGCGCGTTCGGTCACGCGCTCCAGCACGCCGGTGATCTCGCGGCCGACCTCGCACGCCGGGTTGGGCGCATTGGGCGGCAGCGCAATCAGCACCGGAGATTCCACCACGCGAAATACGTCGAGCAGCGTGATGCGGTCTGCCGGTCGCGCGAGAGTGGCGCCGCCCGTCGCGCCCATCTGCGAGGTCACGAAACCGGCGTCGGCCAACTGCGCCACCAACCGCCGGATGAGCGCCGGGTTCGTTCCCACGCTGCCAGCGATGAGCGATGACGGCACCGGCCCCTCCGTACTGGCGAGCAGGGTCAGGATGTGTACGGCGACGGCGAAGCGGCTGCTGGTGGACATGGCGGCAAGCGTAAAGTGTAACCATGTTAGATACACTTTGACGTGCAGTCAACCTGGCTGGAAGATGTGTGCTTCAAAAGGCTGCGCCCAACGCCGCCGCCCGCGCGTTGGCGTCGGCCTTGGTCGCCGCGAGCAGATCGGGCGCCGTCAGCGTGGGGGCGGCGCTGATCTCCGTAACGTCTTCAATGCCGAGAAAACGCAGCCAGCGGCGCAGATAGGGCTTCTGGAAATCGTCGGGCGATTCGCTCGCGCCTTCCGTGTGCGCTGCGTATGCGCCGGCGCTGGCGTAGATAAGCGCCGCCTTCTTGCCCGAGAGCAGCGCCTGATAGCCCGTGGCGGCCGACCAGTTCCAGTTCTGCCCCGGCAGCGTCACCACATCTTGAGCCGATACGGCACTCCGAAATTCCACATCGGAACGGAAAAGAGGTAATGATCGGCCGCGTTGAAGCGCTGCCACAACGCCACGGCGCGCTGCCATTGCGCATGCTGTTCCGGCGTGGCGTTCTGGGTGCGCAGGACGGCAAACTTGGCGCCGATCATGTCGGCGTCGAACTCTGGCAGGTCGATGCTCTTGCTCCATAAGTCGATCGTGTCGATCTCGTGGCCGGGGTGCGCGGTGCGGTAGGCGTTGAGAAACTGCTTTGCCACGTCGATGGAGTGGGACAGCGTTTTCATGGGAGAGGCTTCGATATAGAGCAGGCGGGTCATGAGGGGCTCCTGGTGCGGTCTTACGCTGCGTTAAAGAAATTGAGGCCAACGGTGCCGGCAATCACCAGCCCGATGCACGCCAGGCGCGCGGGCTGCAGGCTTTCGCCAAAGAGCACGATGCCGAGCACCGTCACCCCCACCGAGCCGATGCCCGTCCAGATGGCGTAGGCCGTGCCGGCAGGCAGGCCGCGCATGGCATGCGTGAGTAGGAAGACGCTGGCAAGCGCCGCCACGATGCCGAGCACACTAGGGATGGGTCGCGTCCACCCTTGCGCAAATTTGAGCGAGATCGCCATGGCGATCTCCACAGCGCCGGCTGCCAGCAGCCAGAGCCAGGCGGTTTGAAGCATGGGGCCTCCGTGGTTTCCGTTGCCGGGCCGGCAAGCGGATGCGTTGCGATGCACCCAGAGTAAGGACGGTGCGGCGCGGCAACAAGTACGCACCTGGAGGTAACCACCACGGGCGGCGCGGTTAAGGGTGTCCGGGCCTCCGGGCCTCCGGACGTCCGGGCGCCCACCAAACGATCTGCGCGCCGCGTCGGCAAAAACGCAATTCGCTGCCGTGTCGCGGCGCGCGATCGGCACCATCGTCGGCGCCGCTGCTCCTAAGCTAGACGCCATGCAAGGCGGCTTGCCGCCACCCTTGGATTCTTTCTGGCGTTCAACCACTCAGGAGCGTTGTCATGGCCCTTCGGGATTTCAAAGTGCTGACTTTCGACGTCGTCGGAACGTTGATCGATTTCGAGGGCGGCATGCTCGCCTACCTGCGCCGTGCGGTGCCCGACAGCAAGGTTACCGACGAGGATTTTCTGAGCGCCTATCGGGCCGCACGCAAACGCGGCCAGACCGAGTGGTACCCCGACGACCTGGTACCGTGCTGGCACATCGTCGCGCAGCAGCTTGGTTTGCCCGATACCGATACGCTGGCCCGCGGCTTTCGCGATTCGGTGGCCGAATGGCCGGCGTTTCCCGATTCGGTGGAGGCGCTGCAGCGGTTGAGCAAGCGCTTCAAGCTCGTCACCATGACCAACGCGCAATCGTGGGCGCTCGACCATTTCCAGCGGACGCTGGGCGCACCGTTCGACCTGCTGCTCAGCTGCGACGATGCCTTGTGCGAGAAGCCCGATGCGCGGTATTTCGCCTACGCACGCGGCCGCTATGAAGGCGCGTGGGGCTTCAAGCAGGGCGACAACCTGCACGTGGCGCAGAGCCAGTACCACGACATCGGCATCGCGAAGCGCCTCGGCATCACCACCTGCTGGATCGAGCGCCGGCACGGCATGAAGGATTCGGGCGGCACCATCGAATCCGAGCACACCGTGCCTGACTACCATTTTCATACGCTGGCCCAGTTGGCCGATGCGGTCGAGGCCGGCAAGTGAAGCGAGACGACATTGCCGGGCCGGTCGCCGATCTGCTGCCGGACCTCGTGGCACTGCGCCGCGACCTGCACGCGAATCCGGAGCTCGCCTACGAAGAACACCGTACGGCGGGCATCGTCGCGCAGTCGCTGCGGGTGTTGGGGCTGGCGGTGGAGGAGGGCATCGGCGGCACCGGCGTAGTGGGTACGCTGCGCGGCGGCCAGGGCACACGCAGCGTTGCGCTGCGTGCCGACATGGATGCACTGCCGATGGTGGAGCTGGGCCGCTCAGCGCACGCGAGCCGCATGCAGGGCAAGCACCACGGCTGCGGGCATGACGGGCACACGAGCATGCTGATCGGTGCGGCGCGCCAACTCGCGCGAACGGGTGTCGACGGCACGGTCCACTTCATCTTCCAGCCAGCCGAAGAGGGCCAGGCCGGCGCGCGCCGGATGATTGAAGACGGCCTGTTCGAGCGTTTTCCGTGCGACAGCGTCTATGCGCTGCATAACTGGCCGGATCTGCCGCTGGGGCACGCGCAGACGCGGCCCGGCCCGATCATGGCGGCAGCAGACCGGTTCGACATCACCGTGCGCGGGCGTGGCGGGCATGCGGCCCAGCCCCACCACACGCCGGATGCCATCCTCGCGGCCAGCCAGCTGGTGGCGCAGCTGCACACCATCGTGTCGCGGCGGATTGATCCGAACGAATCGGCGGTGTTGTCCGTCACGCGCATCGAAGGCGGACACAGCCATAACGTGCTGCCGGCCGAAGTGCGCATCACCGGCACCGTGCGCAGCTTTGATGCCGTATCGCAGGATCGCATCGAGGCGGCGTTGCGCGACACGGCCAATGGCATCGCGCTGGGCAGCGGCACGCAGGTGGAGGTGGACTACCGCCGCTATTACCCGGCCACCATCAACACGCCGGCCGAGGCGCTGCTCGCGTTGGACGCGGCGCAAGCGATCGGCCTGGAGGCTGCAGAGGCGCCACGCGCTGCATTCACCTCAGAAGACTTCGCTTTCATGTTGCAGCGCAAGCCTGGCGCCTATCTCTGGCTCGGCCAAGGCCGTGCCGGCGCCGGCCCCGATGGCGAACACCCGCTGCACCACCCGTGCTACGACTTCAACGACGACGCGTTGCCGCTGGGCGTGCGCTGGTTTTGCGAAGTCGCCCGCCGCGCGTTGGCCGCCGTTCCATCGGCTTCTTGAACCGCGGCCACGCGCGTCGCCTTGCCGATATTGCTGCCTTAGAAATCTGCGACCTTGCCCCAGGCCGAGTGCTTGAAACGCGCCGGGTCGTAGGGGGCAGGGTCGAAGATCGGCTTTTCACCGGTCACCAGATCGGCGATCAGATGACCGGCGCCGGGGCCGATACCGAACCCGTGGCCCGAGAAGCCCGCGGCCAAAATGAACCCGGGAATCTCCGGCACTTCGCCGATACCGGGCACGCCGTCCGGGGTGTTGTCCACGAAACCGGCCCAGGCGTTGGCGACGCCTGCTTGGCCCAGCACCGGCAGCAGTTCAACAGCGCGGTTGTAGGTTTGTCTGACGGCCGCTGCATCGGGCCGCGGGTCGAGGATGCGCATGCGCTCCATGGGCGTGGGGGCATCGAGCCGCCACCGCGCGAGTGTTTCGTGGCCGGCGCGAATGCCTTCCAATCCGCCCGGAAACACATTGCGCCAGCGCTTTGCGAACATCGGCAGAAACTGCGGGGCGAAGCGCAGCAACTGCGCGGTTGGGTCCACGCGCCCGCGCCCGCTGATGGCCAGGTTGTAGCTGCCATCGCTGCGGCGGGTGATGGAAACGCGTGCAGTGTGCAAGGCGTCTGGCACCGGCTCGGTCACGCCCGTCACCCGCACGATGGACTGGCGAACGGTGGCCTGCGGAAAGCGGATGCCCAATTGGCGACAGAACGACGAGGCCCAAGCGCCGCCGGCAAACACCACGGTGCGGGTCTTGATGGTCCCGGCTTCCGTGACGACGCCGCTCACGCGGCCGCCCGCGACCTCAATGCCCCGTGCAGCGCAGTTCTGGTGAACAGTCCCGCCGAGCTTCATGAGCGCAGCCGCCACAGATGGCGCCGCCTTGGCAGGGTCCGCCGTGCCGTCGCTCGGTGAGAACACGCCGCCCTTCCAAGCGCGACCGGTGAGGCGGCCACGCTCGGAGGCCTCAGTGCTGCTCAGCATGTGCGTGGTCACGCCGGCCGTCTTTGCGAAATCGCGCCACTTCGTCCAGCGGGCAAGTTCTTCTTCGTCGTTGCTCAGATAGAGCAGGCCGCAGCGGCGGAAACCTGTGTCTTCTCCCGTGTCAGCGGCAAACTGCTCCCACAGTTCAAGGCTCTTGGTGGCCATCGGCAGTTCACGTGCATCGCGGTTTTGCTGTCGGCACCAGCCCCAATTGCGGCTCGACTGTTCGGCACCGATGCGGCCCTTTTCGACCACGGCCACCGACACGCCGCGCCTGGCCAGGTAATAGGCAGCAAAGACGCCGATGATGCCGCCGCCGATCACGACGACGTCGGCCTGCGCTGGAAGGGAAGAGGCGCTCTCGATGAGGCGCAACGGCTGGGACATGACTCGTGCTCCTCGTTCGTTCAGGCCTGTGCGTTCTGCACCACGTAGAACTTGGCGACGCGCTCTGTGCTTTGCCATCCGATGGCGGTGCCCTGCGGCACGAAGATGGCATCGCCGGTGCCAACGGACAGCACGTTGCCATCCGGGCCAGCGAATTGCACACCGCCATCGAGCACGTACATGAACTCGTTCACCGGATGCGCGCGCACGATGCGGTGATACGGCGTCGAGTCCCACGTGCCCGCACGGTATTGCGTTGGCTCGTCGGTGAAGACGTTATCGCTGCGACACTGCGGAACCGGCCCGATCAGCACTTCGGGCGCGGGTCCACCCGAGGGTTTGAAGTCCGCATCGGCGTGCAGCGGGATGAGCGCCGGCGTGGTCGGTGTGTTGATGACAGCAGCGCAGAACACGAATCGAACGCCGGCGGCAGCCTCGATGCGCACCGCTGTGCCGGATGCAATGACCGCGCCGGAGCCCGTGCCGATCACCTGGGGTGCCGAGCCCGGCGCCGTGAGCGTCAACTCGCCCCCCACGACGGCGAGCGTCTCCGTATGCGGAAAGCTAGCGACATCCCGCTCGCCGACAAAGGTCGCCCGCCCCGCGCTCATTGCGTTTGGCCCTTCCCAGGCAATCTCCCGTTCTTGCGCGAAGGGGTCGTTTGGGCTCAGGGCGGCTTGCCGGAACTCGGTTGAGATTGGGGCGCCGTCGGCGCGGTGCAGCATCAGGGCGGTTGTCATGCAGGGTGGGTCCTCACCGTATCCAACAGTGGACTCGGTTTCGAGAGGCGTCAGCGTTGGTTGGGAAAGAGCCGTTCGATCGGACAGTGCGTTTTGATGAACGGCGATTTGATGACGATGTAGCTGAAATACTTGGCAATGCCGATGTTGCGTTCCAACAGGTCTTCAATCACTTCCTGGTAGTGGTTGACGCCCCGCGTGATGAAGCGCAGCAGGTAGTCGTAGCCGCCGGAGAGCAGGTGGCATTCGAGCACTTCGTCCACCTCGCGGATGGCAGCTTCGAAGCGCACGAAAGTTTCGCGGTGGTGGTCCGACAACGTGACCTCGGTGAAGACGGTCAGCGTGTCGCCCAGCTTTTCCAGGCGGATGTGCGCGCCGTAGCCGGAGATGTAGCCGGCCTGCTCCAGGCGCTTGACGCGGATCAGGCACGGGCTCGGCGACAGGCCCACGGCGTCGGCCAGGTCCACGTTCGTCATGCGCCCGTTCTTCTGTAGTTGGGCGAGGATGCGCAGGTCCAGACGATCGATCTTGAGAGCTTCGGTCATGGCAGGGGCGAAGGCGTGGAAGATAGATCCGATTCTGCGGCAGCCGGTGTCTTTTGTGTCAGCTTGTTGGGCCTGTTGCTACTGGTTGCATCAGGCGAGCGCCGCACGCACGGCCGGCATGGCCAGCACGTCGTCGAGCGTCTTTTTCAGGCGCGCGAAGAGTTGGGCGAATTCGTCTTCGGTGTAGGTCAGCGCGGGGGCAAAGCCGAGGATGTTGTCGCCAAACGCGCGGAACACGAGGCCGTTGCCATAGGCAGCCGAGGCAATCAGGTTGGGCAGGCCAAGTGCGGCATCGAAGCCCAGCTTGGTGGCCTTGTCGCTCACGAGTTCCAGCGCGCCCAGCAGGCCGCGATGGCGTGAGTCGCCCACCAGCGGATGCGTGAGCAACCCGTCCAGTCCCGCCGCAAAACTGGCCGCGCCGCGCTGGCCGTTGGCGAGGATGCCGCCTTCTTCGTACAGGCGCAGCACTTCGAGCGCCACGGCCGCGCTCACCGGATGGGCCGAATACGTCGCCCCGTGGCCGATCGGCACACCGGCGGGGGCGCCGTCGGCAATGCCCGCGTAGATCTGGTCGGAGACCATCGTTGCGCCCATCGGCACATAGCCTGCCGTAAGCCCCTTGGCCATCGTCATGATGTCGGGGTCGACGCCTTCGGCATCGCAGGCAAACATCGGGCCGGTGCGCCCGAAGCCGGTGATGACTTCATCCACGACGAACAGAATGCCCAGTTCGCGCGTAGCGTCGCGCATGGCTTTCAGCCAGCCCTTGGGCGGGACGATCACGCCACCGGAGCCCTGGATCGGCTCACAGAAGAATGCGGCGACGTTGTCTGCGCCCAGCTCCGCCACCTTGGCGCGCAATGCCGCCACCGAAGCTGCGATGATGCCCTGCGAGTCTGCCGGGTTTGCCGCGCGGTATGGATTGGGCGAAGCGATGTAGTGCTGCGTCGGCAGCGGCAAGTCGAAATCACGATGGAACGCCGGCAGCGCCGTCAGCCCCGCGCCCGTGGACGACGAACCGTGATACCCGCGCTCGAGTGAAATGAAATGCTTCTTCGCCGGCTTGCCGACGGCATTGAAGTACTGGACGATGAAACGTACCGCCGCATCCACCGCCTCAGACCCACCCAGCGTGAGATAGACGTGATTGAGCGAGCGCGGCGTGATCTGCACAAGCTTGTTGGCCAGGCGGATGGCGGGCTCGCTGCTGAAATGGAAGTAGCCCGTGGCGTAGGGTAGGCGGCGCATCTGCTCGGCGGCCGCCTGCACCACGCTCTCCTGGCCATAGCCGACGTTGACGCACCAGAGGCCCGCGAAGGCGTCGAGTAACTCGTTGCCGTGTGCGTCGGTCAGCCACGCACCGCGTCCGGATGCCAGCACGGTGGGCCCGCGTTGCTCATGGGTGCGCCAGGAGGCGACCGGGTGGATCAGGTGCGCGCGGTCGATGGCGTCAAGCGAGGCAAGTTGGGGCAGATCGGTGAGCTGGGTCATGGCAGAGTCCGTTCGCGCAATGAAGGCAATCAATGGACTCAAGAGTAGGCCGTGGCGCCTGAGGCTTGGTGCTGCTTTGCGCGGGAAGAACGCAGCGTGCTGCTGTTGTTCGGCGCGCAGCAGCAGATCGTGCGGCGCGCCGTTTGATACGTGGTTTCAGTAGCCGCGCGAGCGGTCCACCAGCCCGACCATGGGCTCGCCGGCGGTAAAGCGGCGCAGGTTGTCGATGACCACCGCTGCTGCGGAAAGCGGTTGCGTCATGCTGGCAATGTGCGGCGTGATGTGGATGCGCGGATGGCGCCACAACACATGGCTGGCGGGCAGCGGTTCGGGGTCGGTCACGTCGAGCATGGCTTCGCTGAGCTGCCCACTGTCAAGCGCTGCAAGCAGGTCGTCGCTCACCAGTTGCGGGCCGCGGCCAACGTGCACCAGCGCGGCGCCTTGCGGCAATTGTGCGAACAGCGCTGCGTTCAGCACGCCGCGCGTGGCATCGGTTAACGGCATCAAGCAGATCAGGATGTCGGTGCGCGCCAGGAAGGCTGCGAGTTCCTCTTGCCCGGCAAAGCACTGCACGCCGTCGATGGCATGGCGCGATCGGCTCGAGCCCGCGCAGTCGAAACCGAAACCCTGCAACTGGGCCAGCACGGCCTGCCCAAGCGAGCCGAGCCCGAGCACGCCAATGCGGCGTTCATTGGCCGGCCGCACCGGCAGCGGGCGCCACTGTTCCGCCTGCTGCTGGCGGCGGTAGGCTGGAATGTCGCGGTGCAGGCTCAGCACGGCATGCGTGACGTACTCCACCATGCCGCGCACGATGCCGGGCTCCACCATGCGCACCACGGGCAGTGCGGGCGGCAGCGCCGCAAAGTTGAATTGATCGACCCCCGCGCCCGAGGAGAACAGCACCTCCAGGTGCGGGAACTGCGTCGCAATATCGGCGGGCGGCTCCCAGGCTGCAAGAAAGCGCACCCGTAGCGGATCGCCGATGTCGGGCCAGATGCGGAAGTCGATGTCGGGCGCGTGCTGGCGGAAGACCTCCGCCCATTGCCGGCCGCGAACAGGGTCGGACTTGTAGAGGAACGTAGTCGTCACGATGAGCGGTCGGCGCGGTGTTCGGGGTTCAACCCATTGCCTGGGTCACGATGGCAAACAGCGCGGGCGCGCCGGGTGGTGTGGCCAGCGGCTCGCCGCGCACCATGGTGGTGGGGGCGTCGACGCGCAGCAGGCCGATGCTCTCCAGCCACTCCGCCAGACCGCTGTCGAAGTCGATGTCGATGCGAGTGAAGTGGCCGGCGTTGATGCCCGCCAGATGCGCGATCAGCGCCTTGGCGCTCTCGGCGTCCGGGGCGACCACGGGGCCGATGGCGTGGCCGCGCCCGAATCGGCGCAGCATCGCAAAGCCGCGCGCCTCGCCATCGTCGTCCAGCACGACGCAGGCGTCTGCGCTGGCGAGCAGATCGTCGATCAGTGCATCGCGCGGCATGCCCCGCGCCTGCGCATCGAGCCGGCGCAAATCCGCAGCCTCATTGAGCCCGGCAGGGCGCAAGCGCCAGCCTGTGGGCAGGGCGATCAGCGGCGTGGGTTGGGCAACGCCCTGGTGCTGGCGGATCTCGCCGGTGCGCACAAAGCCCAGTCGCTCATACAAGCCGCGCCCTTCTGCGGTGGCATGCAGCAGCACGGTGTGGTTGTCCAGGCCGTCGAGCAGTGCGCTCATCAAGCGATGGCCGATGCGCCGGCCCTGGCATGCCGGCGTCACGATGACCAGCCCGATGGTGGCGTGGCGCGGCCCCCAGCGCCAACGTTGCGCGGTAGCGATGATCTGGCCGTCGCGCTCGGCGACGATGCCCTCGGCATGCGCAAAACTCTGCGCCCAGTCGGCCGGGCGGTGCGGCCAGCGCTGCTCTTCTGACAGGGCATGCGCCTGGGCCAGATCGTCGGCAGTCATGGGGCGCAGCAGCACGCCGTCGTCGGCGGGCAGGTTCTGTGCAGGTACGGACGAGGAAGACATGGGAGGTTCCTTCCGGCGAAGGATGAAGGTGGCACCGGCACTCATCTTGGACGACATCGCCGCCGGGAGCCAGATCGAATTCGGGTTTGCCCGCAATTTGCAAGCATCGTCTGTCGAGGGTGTGGGTTTCGCAATTCGATGCGGTAGCGCCCCCGGTTACGAAACCAAATGCCGAGCCTTCCTGCCTAGCATCAATGACCTCATTTCGATATGGGTGCCGGGCTTCGGCACCCCCCAATTTCGTGGCCAAATTTGACCCCCAGACCATCCGCGTACCTTCCGGCCATTTCATCGGCGGCAGGCTTGTGCCCGACGCCGGCCGCATCACCGTACGCCGCCCTTCCGACAACGCTGTGCATGCAGAGCTGCCGCTGGCGGACGCTTCCACCGTCGACGCTGCCGTGCAAGATGCGTGGCAGGCGTGGCGCACGACGGACTGGGCGCGCCGTGCACCGCGTGACCGGGCGCGCGTGCTGCGCCGCTGGGCCGACCTGATCGACGCCGACGTGGCCAACATGGCGCCGCTCGAGGCCGTGTGCTCCACCCGCCCGCTGCGCGACGCCGCCGCCTGGGACGTGCCATTCACCGCCGAGGGCCTGCGCTTCTTTGCCGAATACGCCGACAAGCTCGGCGGCGACGTGGCAGCCACGCGTCACGACAACCTCGGCATGGTGGTGGCCGAACCCTATGGCGTAGTCGGTGCGATCACGCCGTGGAATTTTCCGCTGGTGATGGTCTCGTGGAAGGTCGGTGCGGCGCTGGCTGCCGGCAACGCGGTCGTGCTCAAACCATCCGAGCTGACGCCATATTCGGCCATCCGGCTGGCCGAGTTGGCCATCGAAGCGGGCGTGCCGCCGGGCCTCTTCAACGTGGTGCAGGGAGATGGCCGCACCACGGGCGACGCGCTCACGCGGCATCCGCTGATCTCCAAGATGACCTTCACCGGCTCGACCCGCACCGGCGCCGCCATCATGGCGACCTGCGCCTCGCATGGCCCCAAGCCCGTCACGCTGGAGCTGGGTGGCAAGAGCCCGCAGCTCGTATTTGCTGACGCGCCGGATATCGACCGGCTGGCGGCCATTGTCGCGGGCGCCATCACCGGCAATGCAGGACAGGTGTGCGTGGCGGGCTCGCGCCTGATCGTGCAACGGCAGGTTGCCCAGGCATTGATCGAGCGCATCACCGCACGCTTTGCCGCGTTGCGGCCCGGCGCCACCTGGGACGACACCGCCACGCTGCCGCCGATCATTTCGGCGGCGCAGGCGGGGCGCATTCTCGACATCGTGGAGCGTTCGCGCGATGCCGGCGCGCAGGTGCGCTGCGGCGGGGGCCTGTTTGGCGACGGCCCCGGCGGGGCGTATTTCCAGCCCACGGTGCTCGAAGGCGTGCGCGCAGACAACCCGGCCGTGCAGGAAGAAATCTTCGGCCCTGTGCTGACGGTGCAAACCTTCGATGACGAAGAGGAAGGCCTGGCACTCGCCGCACACGAACACTACGGCCTGGCCGCCGGCGTGCACACCGCAGATATCGGACGCGCGCTGCGCGCCATGCGCGGCATCGCAGCGGGTACGGTCTGGATCAACCGCTATGGACGCAGCGCAGATTTCGTCATCCCCACCGGCGGCTATCACCAGTCGGGCATCGGCAAGGATCTGGGCCGGCAAGCCGTGGAGGCCAACCTGCGCTTCAAAAGTGTGCTGATCGATTTTGCTGCGACGCACTAGCGTGCCTTGGCGGTGCGTGCGGCACGCCAGCGGTGCAGACCGCATGGCATGCCGCGAGTGCCATCCGAAACAGCAGCTTTCTCACGTGAGACCGCGCATTTCCCTACAACCGTTACGAGTCTGCGTGCTTCAATGATTTCGTCATAACCGTGCTGCAAAGACTGCATAACAGCAGCCACCTTCAGGACCTTAGGACCTCAAACCATGACCTTCCGCCCCAAGTACATCACCTTTGACTGCTATGGCACGCTCACGCGCTTCCGCATGGGCGAGATGACGCGCGAGCTGTTTGCCGATCGCATTCCGGCCGAGCAGATGGAGCAGTTCATCGCCGACTTCACTGCCTACCGCTTCGACGAGGTGCTGGGCGACTGGAAACCGTACGAGGTCGTGCTGAAAAACGCGGTGCGCCGCCTGTGCAAGAAATGGAAGATCCAGTACTTCGACACCGATGGCCAGGCTTACTACGATGCCGTGCCGACGTGGGACCCGCATGCCGACGTGCCGGCAGGTCTGGCCAAGGTCGCCAAGGAAATCCCGCTGGTGATCCTGTCCAACGCCGATGACTCGCAGATCCAGAAGAATGTGGCGATGCTCGGTGCGCCGTTCCACCGCGTGTACACGGCGCAGCAGGCTCAGGCCTACAAGCCGCGCCTGAAGGCGTTCGAATACATGTTCGATTCATTGGGCTGCAATCCGGAAGACGTGCTGCACGTGTCGTCCAGCCTGCGCTACGACCTGATGTCGGCCGATGACCTCGGCATCGTCAACAAGGTGTTCGTCAACCGCGGTCACGGCCCCGGCAATCCGGCGTACCGTTACACCGAGATCCAGGACATCGGCGGCCTGCCCGGTGTTGTTGGCCTCTAAGCTGCGTCTCGATCGCCACCCCACATGACCTCCATGAAACTCGACTCCTACTGGAACGACTCGGTGCCCGCGCTGGCGCTGGACGCGCACGATCTGCCGGCGCAGGCAGACGTGGTGATTGTCGGCGGTGGTTTCACGGGGTTGTCGGCCGCGCTGGCGCTGGCCCGGCGTGGCGCCAGCGTGGTCGTGCTGGAAGCGGGCGAGAGGGTGGCGCCCGAGGCGTCGGGGCGGAACGGCGGCCACGTGAACAACGGCCTGGCAGTGGATTACGCCGACCTGGCCGCCAAGGTGGGCGTGGACCGCGCCCGCGCCTGGTATCACGCCTACGACGCCGCCGTGGATACGGTGGAGCGCATCGTGCGCGAGGAGGGCATCGCCTGCGACTTCCAGCGCAACGGCAAGCTCAAGCTCGCCACCAAGCTGTATCAGATGGACGCCCTGCAACGCAGTGCGGACCGGCTGATCGCGGATGGTGTGGATCGGGATGTCGAGATACTCGATGCTGCTCGCGTGCGTGCTGAAATCCAGAGCGAGCGCTTTCATGGCGGCCTGCTCTACAAGCGCAGCGGGCAGATGCACATGGGCCGCTTTGCGCAGGGCCTGGCCATGGCGGGACAGCGTCAGGGTGCTCAAGTTCATACGCGCACGTGCGTGCAACGCGTCGAGCGTGTGCAAGGGCAGGTGCATCGTGTCCACACCACGCGCGGCACGGTGCTGGCCAAACAGGTGCTGCTGGCGACGGGCGCGTCGCGCCACGGCGGTTACGGCACGTTCGGCTGGCTGCGTCGGCGCATCGTCCCGATTGGCAGCTTTATCGTCACCACCGAACCGCTGGGTGCGGAGCGCGCGCACGCGTTGCTGGCAGCGCGCCGCACGTATGTGACGGTGGCGAATATTCATCACTACTTCCGGCTGACGCCAGATCACCGGTTGGTGTTTGGTGGCCGCGCACGCTTTGCGGTGTCGAGCCCGCAGCAGGATGCGATGAGCGGCGAGGTGCTCCGCGCCGGCCTGACGGAAACCTTCCCGCAGTTGCGCGATGTGCGCCTCGATTACTGCTGGGGCGGCCTTGTCGACATGACGCAAGATCGCCTGCCGCATGCGGGTGAACGTGACGGCCTGTTCTACTCCATGGGCTACAGCGGGCATGGCACGCAGATGTCCGTGCACATGGGCGAGCGCATGGCCGAAGTCATGGCCGGCGACGCTGCTGCCAACCCGTGGCGAGATCGCGCGTGGAGCGCCATTCCCGGTCACTTTGGCCCGCCGTGGTTTTTGCCCGCGGTCGGCATGTACTACCAGCTCAAAGACCGGTTTGCCTGAGCGGTGCCGCAAACGCAGTCTTCCGCAGTATCCAACGATCGCAACGCATTCCAATCAGACCAGATCCATCAGGAGCCCCACCATGAGCGACAGCCATAACGAGTTCGAGAACCTTGTCGGTCCCGCCGAAAGCCAGCGGGTGATGGCGTCGCTCAAGCGCGGTGCCTCGCGACGCGACGTGTTGAAGATGCTGATGGCCGGTGGCATGCAGGCCACGCTCGCCGGCAGCCTGGCGGGCACGGCCGTCAGCGCGTATGCGCAGACGCCGCGCCGTGGTGGACGCATCCGCGTGGCGGCGGCCACCGCAGCAGCGACCGACACGCTCGACCCGGCCAAGCAGTCGAACCAGAACGACTACGTGCGCTGCAACATGGTCTACAACGGCCTGTTCGTGCTGGACGGCAGCCTCACGCCGCGCCCTGCGCTGGCCGAGTCGTACCACACGGCCGATGCCAAGACCTGGGTGCTGACGCTGCGCAAGGGTGTGACCTTCCACGATGGCAAGGCCCTGTCCCCGGCAGACGTGGTGTATTCCGTCATGCGCCACAAGGATCCGGCCACTGCCTCGAAGGCCAAGGTGCTGGCCGACCAGATCGAGAGCGTCAAGGCGACCGGGCCGAACGAGGTGATGGTGGTGCTGACCGCTCCGAACGCCGACTTGCCCGTGATCCTCGGCACCTTCCACTTCCATATCGTCAAGGACGGCACCACCGATTTCAGCGGCGGCATCGGCACCGGCCCGTACAAGATCAAGGAGTTCAAGCCTGGCGTGCGTACCGTCGTCGTGCGCAACGACGGGTACTGGAAACCGGGCAAGCCGTATCTGGACGAGATCGAGTTCGTCGGCATCGGCGATGAAAGCGCGCGCGTCAACGCGCTGCTCTCGGGCGGGATGGACCTGGTGGCGTCCGTCAACCCGCGTGCCGTGGCACGCGTCAAGAGCACGCCAGGCTACGCCATCTTCACGACGCAATCGGGCCAGTACTCTGACCTGATCATGCGCAAGGATATGGGCCCGGGCGCGAACCCCGATTTCGTGATGGCGATGAAGTACCTGTTCGACCGCGAACAGATGAAGAAGACCATCGCGCTGGATTACGCGGTGCTCGGCAACGACCAGCCGATCGACCCGACCAACCGCTTCTATTTCAAGGAGCTGCCGCAGCGCGCGTTCGATATCGACAAGGCGAAATTCCACCTGCAGAAGTCTGGCGTGACCGGCAAGATTCCCGTTGTGGCCTCGCCGGCGGCGCAGTATTCGGTGGAGATTGCACTGGTGCTGCAGCAGACCGCGCAGCGCATCGGCCTGGACCTCGACGTCAAGCGCATGCCGGCCGACGGTTACTGGTCCAACCACTGGCTGAGCAGCCCGGTCGGTTTTGGCAACGTCAATCCACGCCCGAGCGCCGACACGATCCTCACGCAGTTCTTCAAGTCCGACGCGGCCTGGAATGAATCGCGCTGGAAAAGCCCGAAGTTCGACCAGTTGCTCGTCGCCGCCCGCGCCGAGACGGATGTCGCCAAGCGCAAGCAGATGTACGCCGACATGCAGACCATGATCCACGGGGAAGCGGGCATCGGCATTCCGCTGTTCCTGGCCAGCATCGATGGGCACACGACCAAGCTCAAGGGCCTGGCGCCGATCCCGCTGGGTGGACTGATGGGCTACTCGTTTGCCGAGAACGTCTGGCTTGAAGCCTGACGGTGCGATGGTGGCGTTCTTGCCGAAGGTGATGAAGGGGCTGTCATGAATCGAGTCATCCTTAAGCTGCTGGTGCGGCGCGTGGCGCTGGCGCTGCTGTCGTTGCTGGCGGTGTCGGTCATCGTGTTCTCGATCACCGCTGTGCTGCCCGGCGACGCCGCGCAAGAACAGTTGGGGCAGGACGCCACGCCCGAAGCCTTGGCCGCGCTGCGTGCGCAGATGGGCCTGAACGTGCCGGCGCCGCAGCGCTATGTGCACTGGCTGGCCGGCATTGCGCGCGGCGACCTCGGGCAATCGACCACCACGCAGATGCCCGTGGCCGAACTCGTGGCAAGCCGATTGCCAAACTCGCTGCTGCTGGCCGCGGTGACGGCGCTGTTCTCGGTGCCGATTGCGCTCAGCCTTGGTGTTGCTTCAGCCGTCTGGCGCGGCTCATGGTTCGACAGGGTGGCCTCCACGGCATCCGTGGCCGTGGTGTCGGTGCCGGAGTTTCTGGTGGCGACGCTGGCTGTGCTGGTGTTCGCCGTCAAGCTGCGCTGGCTGCCCGCGCTGTCGTACGTCAACGACATCGAATCGCTGGGCCACATGCTGAAGGCGTTTGCCATGCCGGTGCTCAGCCTGTGCTGCGTGATCGTTGCGCAGATGATGCGGATGAGCCGCGCCGCGGTCATCGACCAGCTCGAGGCGCCGTACATCGAAATGGTGCGTCTGAAGGGCGCCTCGCCGATGCGCGTGGTGCTTGCGCATGCGCTGCCCAATGCCGTGGGGCCGATCGCCAACGCGGTGGCGCTGTCGCTGTCGTACCTGCTGGGCGGCGTGATCATCATCGAGACGATCTTCAACTATCCCGGGATCGCCAAGTTGATGGTGGATGGCGTGTCGCAGCGTGACATGCCGCTCGTCCAGGCCTGCGCCATGATTTTCTGTGCGGGCTACCTGCTGCTCGTGACCACGGCCGATGTGCTGGGCATTGTCGCCAACCCGCGTCTGCGCCACCGTTGATGCTGATCCTATGAACAAGAGCCTGACGATGGAAACCACGCCAACTTCCCCTACGTTGCCGGCCGGCACGCCACCCGCGCCGCCCGCACCGCGCCACCCCATACGGCGCCTGCTGAGCAGCTTCGGTGTCACGGGCCTCATCGGCCTGGCCGTGCTGGTGTTCTGGGTGCTCGCGGCGCTGGTCGGCCCCGCGCTGCTGCCCGCACATCTGATTACCAGCGGCGACGGCAACGGTGACGTCTTCGGCCCCATGAGCGCGGCCCACTGGTTCGGCACCGATTACCTCGGCCGCGACATGTTCGTCCGCGTGGTGGAAGGCGCGCGCTACACCGTGGGCGTGGCCCTCGTGGCCACCGTGCTGGCCAGCGGCACGGGCACGGTGCTGGCGCTGTTTGCCGCTGCCATGGGTGGTCTGGTCGACGCCACGTTGAGCCGCGTGCTCGATACGCTCACGGCCATCCCGAGCAAGATGTTCGCGCTGCTCATGGTGGCGGGCTTCGGCTCTTCGGTGACGATGCTGGTGGTGACTGCCGCCATCATCTACGTGCCTGGCGCGTATCGCATTGCGCGCTCCCTGGCAGTCAACATCAACGCGCTCGACTACGTGACCGTGGCGCGCACACGCGGCGAGGGCACGCTGTACATCATGCTGCGCGAGATCCTGCCCAACATCCTCGGGCCCATGCTGGCCGATCTGGGGCTGCGCTTTGTGTACGTCGTGCTGCTGCTGGCGAGCCTCAGCTTCCTGGGTCTCGGCATTCAGCCACCGTCGGCCGACTGGGGTTCGCTGGTGCGCGAGAACATCGGCGCGCTGCCGGATGCGGGCGCTTCGGTCATCGTGCCGGCGCTGGCCATTGCGAGCCTGACCATCGCCGTCAACATCGTCATTGACAACCTGCCGGGCCGAGGTCGTTCTCGGGCCCGCGAACGCGGAGGGCGTTGAACATGGGTGCGTCCGTCGTCGTAGAAAGCCTGCGCATTACCGCAGGCGAACAGACCCTCGTAGACAACCTCAGCTTTGCCATCCAGCCCGGCGAAGTGCTGGCACTGATCGGCGAGTCGGGTTCGGGCAAGACCACCACCGCACTGGCGTTGATGGGCTATGCGCGCCGCGGCTGTGAGATCGCATCGGGCAGCATCCGCATTGGCGATATCGACGTGCTGCACCTGCCGCCCGCAGATCAACGCGCGCTGCGCGGGCGCACCGTGGCCTACATCGCGCAGAGCGCAGCGGCGTCGTTCAACCCGTCGCGCACGATCCTGGATCAGGTGGTGGAGCCTGCGCGCATTCACCGTACGATGTCGCGGGCAGAAGCTGAGGCCAAAGCCGTGGAGTTGTTCCGCGAACTGGCACTGCCCAATCCCGAAACCATTGGCGAGCGGTATCCGCATCAGGTGTCGGGCGGGCAGTTGCAACGGCTCATGGCTGCCATGGCGCTGATCATCGATCCGGATCTGGTGATCCTGGACGAACCGACCACCGCGCTGGACGTGACCACGCAGATCGAAGTGCTCCGTGCGTTCCGCCGCGTGGTGCGCGAGCGCCGCGCTACCGCCGTCTACGTGAGCCATGACCTGGCCGTGGTGGCGCAGATGGCCGATCACATCCTGGTGCTGCGCGGCGGCCTGATGCAGGAGATCAACCCGACCGCGCACATTCTCGCCACGCCCGATCACGACTACACCAGGAGCCTGCTGGCGGCGGCACGGCCAACCGCGCGCCCAGCGGAGCACTGCCTGGGCGAGGGCGAATTGCTACTCGATGTGCAGGGGTTGGGCGCCGGCTACGGGGCGGTGGATGCCAAGGGCCAGCCCGCCACGCGCATCCTCGATGACATCAACTTCAAGCTCTATCGCGGGCAGGCCATCGGCGTGATCGGTGAATCCGGCTCGGGCAAGACCACGCTGGCCCGCGCCATTGCGGGGTTGATTGCGCCGTGCGAGGGCAGCATGACGTTCCACGGCAAGGCGCTCGAACCACTGCTTGCAAAGCGTTCGCCCGACGCGCTGCGCCGCATCCAGATCGTCTTCCAGATGGCCGACACGGCGCTCAACCCGTCGCACACCATCGAGCGCATTCTGGCCCGGCCCCTGCAGTTCTATAAGGGGTTGAAGGGCGAAGCATTGCAGCGGCGGATTCGCGAGCTGCTCGATCTGGTGCGCTTGCCGCACAGTGTGGCTCAACGCTTGCCGGGCGGGCTCTCGGGCGGACAGAAGCAGCGCGTGAACCTGGCGCGTGCCCTGGCTGCCGAGCCTGACCTGATCCTCTGCGACGAGGTGACTTCCGCGCTCGACACCGTGGTCGGCGCCGCCGTGCTCAACCTCATGGCCGACCTGCGGCGCGATCTGGGCGTGTCGTACCTCTTCATCAGCCACGATCTGCACACGGTGCGCGCGGTGTGCGACGAGATCGTCGTCATGCAGCACGGCCGCAAGCTCACGCAGGTGGCGCGTGCCGATTTCGATCGCGGCCCGCACCATCCGTACTACGAACAACTTGCCAACTCGGTGCCCGAACTGCGCCAGGGCTGGCTTGATGAGCGGGACCGCACGATAGCCCCTGCCGCGGCGGTCTCCATCTAACAGAGAAAAAAAGGAACGACATGATTCCAGCATTCCGCATCGCGATCATTCCCGGAGACGGCATCGGCCGCGAGGTCATGCCCGAAGGTCTGCGCGTCATCCAGGCGGCGGCCGAGCGCTTTGGCTTTGAGCTTGAGTGTCACACCATCGATTGGGCCAGCTGCGACTACTACCAGCAGCACGGCACGATGATGCCCGACGACTGGAAGGCGCAACTGAAAGGCATGGACGCGATTTTCTTTGGCGCCGTTGGCTGGCCGGCGACCGTGCCCGATCACGTCTCGCTGTGGGGCTCGCTGCTCAAGTTCCGCCGCGAGTTCGACCAGTACATCAACCTGCGCCCCGTGCGCCTGTTTGAAGGCGTGCCGTGCCCGCTCGCCAATCGTAAGCCCGGCGACATTGATTACTACGTCGTGCGCGAGAACACCGAAGGCGAATACACGTCGCTCGGTGGCATCATGTACGAAGGCACCGACCGTGAGATCGTGATCCAGGAATCGGTCTACTCGCGACGTGGTGCGGAACGCCTGCTGAAGTTCGCGTTCGACCTTGCACAAAGCCGCCCGCGCAAGCACGTGACGCTTGCCACCAAGAGCAATGGCATCGCCATCAGCATGCCGTGGTGGGACAAGCGCGCCGAGGAAGTCGCGCAACACTATCCCGACGTCACGCTCGACAAGCAGCACATCGACATCCTGACCGCACGCTTCGTGCTGCAGCCGGGCCGCTTCGACGTGGTGGCCGCCACCAACCTGTTCGGCGACATCCTGTCCGATCTCGGCCCCGCGACGACCGGCACGATCGGCCTGGCGCCTTCGGCCAACCTGAACCCCGATCGCACGTTCCCGTCGCTGTTCGAGCCGGTGCACGGCTCGGCGCCGGACATCTACGGCAAGAACATCGCCAACCCGATTGCGATGATCTGGTCGGGCGCGTTGATGCTGGATTTCCTGACGCAAGGGCAAGGCGCGGGGCGTGCGGCGCACGACGCCATCGTCGCGGCCATCGAAGCCGTGTTGAAGGGCGGCCCGCGCACGCCAGACCTGGGCGGCACCGCCAACACCACGCAGGTGGGCGAGGCGATTGCCGCGCACGTTGCGGGTGCCTGATTTTCATTTGCTGTGGACCAGAACACCATGTCTCTCTCGCTCGAACGCGCGGACTTGATCCGCAGCGGCAACTACATTTCCGGCGAATGGCTGAGCGCAACCGGGCCGCTGCTGGACGTGACAAATCCTGCGGCTGGCGACCTCATCACACGTGTGCCCGACTCCGGCGCGGATGAGGCACGCGCTGCCCTTGACGCCGCGCATGCCGCCTTCCCGGCGTGGCGCAAGGTGCCCGCCAAGCAGCGCGCGCAGATCATCAAACGCTGGAACGATCTCGTGCTGGCGCATCAGGATGATCTCGGCAAGCTGATCTCGCTGGAGCAGGGCAAGCCGCTCGCCGAAGGCAAGGGCGAGGTGGCCTACGCCGCGAGCTACATCGAATGGTTTGGCGAACAAGCCACGCGCATGAACGGCGAGGTCATACCCGCGCCCGTGCCGGGCCGGCGCATGTTTGCACTCAAGGAGCCGGTGGGCGTGGTGGCGGCCATCACGCCGTGGAACTTCCCGGCGGCGATGATCGCGCGCAAGATCGCCCCGGCGCTCGCGGTGGGCTGCACCGTCGTCTGTAAGCCCGCGGAAGACACGCCGCTGACATCCCTCGCGCTCGTGCGTCTGGCGCAGGAAGCCGGCGTGCCGCCGGGCGTGCTGAATATCGTCACGGCCTCGCGGGGGCGGACGCCAGAGGTTGTGGACGTTTGGCTGGACGATGCCCGTGTGCGCAAGATCACCTTCACGGGCTCGACGCCGGTCGGCAAGCATCTGGCGCGCCGCAGCGCCGACACGCTCAAGAAGCTCTCGCTCGAACTCGGCGGCAATGCGCCCTTTATCGTGTTCGAAGATGCTGACATCGATGCCGCCGTGGATGGCTTCATGGCAGCCAAATTTCGCAACGGCGGGCAGACCTGTGTGTGCCCGAACCGCGTGTTCGTGCACGACGCGGTGCACAATGCATTTGCCGCCAAGTTGGCCGCACGCGTGGCTGCACTCAAGGTCGGACCCGCCAGCGACCCCGCTTCGCAGATCGGCCCGATGATCAACGCACGCGCGGTCGAGAAGATTGACCGGCACGTGCAGGACGCCATCGCCAAGGGCGCCAAGGTGTTGACTGGCGGTGCGCGCCTGACCCAGCTCGGCGCCAATTACTACGCACCCACGGTGCTGATCAACGCCGATGCCACCATGGCCTGCGCGTGCGAAGAAACTTTCGGCCCCGTCGCGCCGCTCACGCGTTTCACCACCGAAGAGGACGTGATTGCCGCCGCCAACGACACGCCGTTTGGCTTGGCCGCTTACTTCTACAGCCAGGACGTGCGTCGCATCTGGCGCGTGGCCGAAGCGCTGGAGACCGGCATTGTCGGCATCAATGAGGGCGCGCTGGCTGCCGAGGCCGCGCCGTTTGGCGGCGTGAAGGAATCCGGCTACGGCCGGGAAGGCTCCGTCCACGGGTTGGACGACTACCTTCACACCAAGTACGTCTGCCAGGGCCAGCTCGACTGACGGGGCGCGTTGCAGGGTGGCACGATTGACGGTACGGTCACGCGTATCCCAATCGTGTTCCGGAGGCCCCATGGCCGACAACATGGCTTCTTCTTCAACGCAGGAAAACCCGTCTGAAGGCACCGCCGGCGCCTGTCCGTCTACGCGCGCACTCGAACTGGTAGCCGGCAAATGGGCGCTGCGCATTTTCCCGGCGCTGGAAAACGGCCCCGTGCGCAACAACGAACTCCTGCGCCGCGTGGGCGACGGCATCTCCCAAAAAATGCTGACGCAAACGCTGCGCGAGCTGGAAGCCAACGGCCTCATCCTGCGCACCATCTACGACAGCGTCCCGCCGCACGTCGAATATCGTCTCAGCCCGCTCGGTGAATCGCTCAACCGGACGCTCGTCGGCCTGGACGACTGGGTGCGCGCGCATTGGCCCGAAATGGAACGGATCCGGAAAACGCAGGTCGATTCCGATTGACATCCGCGCGATCTGCCCGACGTTGTGTGCGGATGCAGCATTTTTCCGATAGTATTCGGGGCCCATGTTTGTGACGACTCTCTCCTCCGCCTTGCCGACGTTGTCTCGCGCCACCGCGCGGGGCGTGCTGTCGCGCGTGCGCGGCGTACGTTGGATCGTCACGATCTGGTGCCTGTTGTTTACGGTGTCGGTGTTCTCGGCCACGCACTTCCCAGATGGCCAGGCGGCGGACGACGCGCTGGAAGCCATCGAAGCCGTGGTCGACGACGTGCCGGGCGATGCGCTGCAGGCAGCCAAGCCCGGCAAGGGTTTCGAGCGCGCCATCAAGGTTGCGCTCGGCAAGGCGGTCAAGCAGCCCGGCCAGTGTTTCAGCGTTGAGCATTGGGTGGCGCATGCGTCCGATGCGCCGGACATGCCAACGAGCAGCGCCGCCGCCCCCGATCACCCCAGCGACGCGCCGGAACTCTGGCTGCCGCCGCCTCCCATGGCGTTGATGCCCGGCTTGCGTGTCGCGCGCGTCCGCGTCTCTCTTCCTCCGTTCCAGGCTGGCCCCACGCCGGCCCCCATGCTGCGTCCTCCCGCACGCGTCTGACTTCCGGCATGCGCCGGAAACCATCCCCTTGAGTTGCTAGTGCTGCGCCAACTGGTCTGTTGACCGGCTGCGCGCTCGCGCTTGCCTGTTCTTCTTTTTCAGGATGATTTCGGATGTTGTCCAATCAGGATGCGGCCACTCCGCGCCCCGCAGCCGGTGCGCGCGCGTCGCGACGTGCTGTTCTTTTCGCTGTGCTGGCCGCAATGGCCGTCCACGCCAATGCCGCGCCGCCAGTGCCTTCACCGCGTGGTGCCCAGACCGCCACTGCCCGCGCTGACGAGGCCCTTCCGCAGCCGCGCTACACCTTGCAGCAGTTGCTGGAGTTGGCCCGCGCCAACCACCCGGCGCTCGCCGCTTCGCAGGCGCAGGTGCAGGCCGCGCAGGCGGGCATTGCCACCGCGCGCGCCTGGCCCAACCCCGAGGTGGAAGCCATGGCCGGCCGCCAGCGTGCCCGCATGCCGGGTGCGGCGGAAGGCCGCACCAATAGCGTGTCGATCACGCAAAAGCTCGACTTGCCGTGGCAGCGCGCCGCCCGTACACAAGCCGCCGATGCTGCGTACGAAGGATCGCAGGCGACTGCCCGGTCGCAGGCGCGCGACGTGGAAGCCGATTTGAAGCTGCGTTTCTACGACGTGGTACGCCGCGAGGCCGAGCAGCGCAACGCGCGCGAAGACGTGACGCTGGTCGAGCAGATCCGCCGTGGCGTGGCCGTGCGTGTGGAAACCGGCGAGGCCCCGCGCTATGAACTCATCCGTGGCGACGCGGAGCTGCTCAACGCGCAGCGCAATGAACAGGCCGCCGCACTGCGCGTGCAACAGGCGCTGGCGGAACTGCGCCGCGCCGTGGGCGCCGATCTGCCGCTGACGTTCGATGTCGATGCCGGTGCGGAGACCCCTCCGGTGGCGCATCTGCCGCCTCTGGCGGATCTCGTCAGCACGGTCCTTGCCACGCATCCGGAGCTGGAGGCCGACCGCGCCGCCCTGCGCGAGGCCGAAGCGCGTCTCGCGCACGAGCGCAGCCAACGCTGGCCGTCGCTCGCGCTGCGCGGATCGGTCGATCGCCAGCCCGATCTGCAGGACAGCCGCGTGGGCCTGGTGATGTCGATTCCGCTGTTCGACCGACGTGAAGGCCCGGTGGGCGAAGCGGTGGCTGCCCGCGAACGCGCTCGCGCCCTGTTGCGCGACCGCGAGTTGCGTGTGCGGCAGGCGGTGGAATCCGCCTATCGCCAATACGAGATTGCAGAGTCGCAAGTCAGCGCGCTCGAATCCGGCGTCATCAAGCAGGCCGAATCGGCGCTGCGCGTGGCCGAAGCCGCATACCGCCACGGCGAGCGCGGGATTCTCGACTACCTCGATGCCCAGCGCGTCTTCCGCCAGGCACGCAATGACCTGATTGCTGCACGCGCAGACCTGCGCACCGCCGCCGTTGAACTTGACCGCTTGCGGCCGGAGGCCCAATGACACGCCCGAGCCATCGCGTTGCCTCCCGAACTCACGAATCCAGCCAGACCATGACCGCACCTTCTTCTCTTTCTTCTTCGATCCGGCTGGCCGGCGTTGCCCTGGCGGCGATGCTGTTGCTTGGCGCCTGCGGCAAAGACGCCGGCAACGATGCGAAGGCCGCACAACAGGCCGTCGATCCCAACCTCGTCGTTGCGCAGCCCACGCTGGTGCAGCGCCTGAAGGTGGCGCCGGTGGGCAAGCAGCCGATTGCCGAGCGCTTGCGCGTGCCGGGGCAGATCGCGTTTGACGAACAGCGCGTGGCGCGTATCGGTGCCACCGTCACGGGTCGTGTGACGGAGCTGGTCGCCACGCCGGGGCAGAGCGTCAAGGCGGGCGACATCCTCGCGCAACTGCACAGCACCGAGCTTGGCGCCGCGCAGCTCGCCTACCAGAAGGCTGCTGCGCAGCGTGATTTGCAGGCGCGTGCGCTGGAACGCGCCAAGCTGCTGCTGGCCGCCGACGTGATCGGCTCGGCCGAACTCCAGAAGCGCCAGAGCGAACTCTCAATGGCCGATGCCGAAGTGCGCGCGGCCGTCGACCAACTGCGCGTGATGGGCGTGTCGCCTGGCACCCTGGCGAAGATGCGCACGGGCGGCATGTCGTCGATCTCGCCCGTGGTGGCGAGCATCAGCGGCACGGTGGTGGAGCGCAAGGTAACGCGCGGCCAGGTGGTGCAGCCGGCCGACGAGCTGTTCACCGTGGCCGATCTGTCGCGCGTGTGGGTGGTGGGCGAAGTGCCCGAAAACGCCGCTGCCGGCGTGCGCGCCGGCCAGGCCGTGGAGATCGACACCGGCGCGGGCGACCGCATTGTCGGCAAGCTGATCTGGGTGTCGGACATTGTCGACCCGCAAACGCGGACGGTCACGGTGCGCACAGAGGTGGACAACGCAGAGCGCACGCTCAAGCCGTCGATGCTGGCCACGCTGCTCATCCAGTCGCGGCCGGAGGAGCGTGTGGTGGTGCCGACGTCCGCCGTGGTGCGTGAGGACAACCGCGACTACGTATTCGTGCGCGCCAGCGAGACGAATTACCAGCTCACGCCGGTCAAGCTGGGCGATGAGTCAAACGGTGTGCGCCCGGTCATCTCCGGCGTGCAGGCCGGGCAGCCGATCGTTGTTGAAGGCGGCTTCCATCTGAACAATGAGCGCAAGCGCGCCGAGATGGAGGGCGCATGATCGACGCATTGATTCGCGGCGCGCTCAAGCAACGGCTCGTGGTGGCGGTGATCGCCGCCGTGCTGCTGTTCTTCGGGTTTGATGCCGCCCGCAAGCTCTCGCTTGACGCGTTTCCGGATGTGACCAACGTGCAGGTGCAGATCGCTACGGAGGCGCCGGGGCGCTCGCCGGAAGAGGTCGAGCGCTTTGTGACCGTGCCGGTGGAGATGGCGATGACCGGCCTGCCGGCGCTCACCGAGATGCGCTCGCTCAACAAGCCGGGCCTGTCGCTCATTACGCTCGTCTTTACCGACGAGACCGATGTGTACTTCGCGCGCCAGCTTGTGATGGAGCGGTTGATCGAGGTGCAGTCGCGCATGCCAGCGGGCGTGACGCCGGTGCTGGGCCCCGTTTCCACAGGCCTGGGCGAGGTGTATCAGTACACGCTCGACAAGCCGGATGACGGCGACAAGGAGCTTTCGGTGGAGGAACTCACCCAGCGTCGCATTGCGCAGGACTGGGTGGTGCGTCCGCTGCTGCGCTCCATTCCGGGCGTAGCCGAGATCAACTCGCAGGGCGGTTACGAGAAGCAGTACCAGGTGCTCGTCAACCCGGAGCGCCTGCGCCACCACAACGTGACGGTCAAGCAGGTGTTCGAGGCGCTGGCCGCCAACAACGCCAACTCCGGCGGCGGTGTGCTGCCGCACTTTGCGGAGCAATACCTGATTCGCGGCGTGGGTTTGGTGCGCGACACCAACGACATTGGCGCCATCGTGCTCAAGGAGGTCAACGGTACGCCGCTCACGATCCGCGACGTGGCTGAGGTGAAGATCGGCACGGCGGTGCGCGCGGGGGCGGTGGTCAAGAACGGCGTGACGGAATCCGTTGGCGGTGTGGTGATGATGATGCGCGGCGGCAATGCCAAGGAAGTCGTCGCCCGCATCCAGGATCGCGTCAAGGCCATCAACAACGACGGCATGCTGCCCGATGGCCTGAAGATCGTGCCGTATTACGAGCGTTCGGAGCTGGTCGATTCAGCCCTGCAGACCGTCATCAAGGTGCTGGCTGAAGGCGTGGTGCTGGTGGTGATCGTGCTGCTGCTGTTCCTGGGTGACATACGTTCATCGCTCATCGTGGTCGGCACGCTGATCCTCACGCCGCTGCTGACGTTCATGGCGATGAACAAGCTCGGCATCTCGGCCAATTTGATGTCACTGGGCGGGTTGGCCATCGCCATCGGCTTGATGGTCGATGGCTCTGTGGTGGTGGTGGAAAACGCCTTTGCGCACCTCGCCAAGCCGCGTGATCCGAAAGAGAGCCGCGCCCGCATCATCCTGCATGCGGTGACGGAAGTGGCGACGCCCGTGATCTTTGGCGTGGGCATCATCATCCTAGTATTCCTGCCGCTGATGACGCTGGAGGGCATGGAAGGCAAGATGTTTGCGCCGCTGGCCTTCACGATTGCGATTGCGCTGTTTTTCTCGCTGGTGCTGTCGCTCACCCTCACGCCGGTGCTGTCGTCGTATCTGCTCAAGCCCAAGGCGCATAAGCACGTTGAGGGTGAGCACAGCGACGACCCACATGCCGAGCACGACGCGCACGACACGTGGCTGATCCGCAAGATGAAGAAGCCGTATCTGCGCTTGCTGGAGCTGAGCCTGAATAACGGCCGCAAGACCGTCGTCGTGGCTGTGGCCGTGTTCCTGGCCACGGGAGCGCTGATGCCGTTCCTGGGCACGGCGTTCATTCCCGAGATGAAGGAAGGCTCGGTGGTGCCAGGCATCAACCGCGCGCCGAACATCTCGCTGGAAGAGTCGATCCGCATGGAGATGGAAGCCATGCGCCTGGTGATGCAGGTGCCGGGCGTGAAGTCGGCCGTCTCTGGCGTGGGCCGAGGTGAGTCTCCAGCCGATCCGCAGGGCCAGAACGAGTCGACGCCGATCGTCTCCCTCAAGCCGCGCGACGAATGGCCCAAGGGCTGGAATCAGGACGACATTGCCGAAGCGATGCGCAAGGCGCTGCAGGTGCTGCCCGGCGTGCAGATCGTCATGGCGCAGCCGATTTCCGACCGCGTGGACGAGATGGTGACCGGCGTACGTTCCGACGTGGCCATCAAGGTGTTCGGCGATGACCTGAACACGCTGCGCGAGAAGGCCGAGGCGATCGCCAAGGTGGCGCAGGGCATCCAGGGTGCGCAGGACATGCGCGTGGAGCGGATCACCGGTCAGCAGTATCTGCAGATCGCGATCGACCGACAGGCCATCGCGCGCCATGGCTTGAATGCGGCCGATGTGCACAACGTGATCGAAACCGCCATCGGCGGCAAGGAGGCCACGGAGATCTTCGAAGGCGAGCGTCGCTTCAGCGCGGTGGTGCGCCTGCCGGACGCATATCGCGGCAGCGTGGAGGCCATCCGCAACCTGATCGTGGCCGCACCCAACGGCGCGCAAGTGCCGATGGAAAGCATCGCCCGCATCGATGTGACCGACGGCCCTGCGCAGATCAGCCGCGAGCTGGGCAAGCGCCGCGTGGTAGTGGGCGTGAACGTGCGCGACCGCGACTTGGGCGGCTTCGTGGCGGAGTTGCAGGCGGCGGTTGCGCAGAAGGTCAAGTTGCCCGAGGGCTACTACCTGGAATGGGGCGGCCAGTTCCAGAACATGGAACGCGCCATGGGCCACCTGAAGGTGATCGTGCCGATTACGGTGGCCGCCATCTTCTTCCTGCTGTTCCTGCTCTTCAACTCGGTGCGCTACGCCACGCTGATCATTCTGGTGCTGCCGTTCGCCTCGGTGGGCGGGATCATCGGCCTGTTTGTCACGGGTGAGTACCTGTCTGTGCCGGCATCGGTGGGTTTTGTGGCGCTATGGGGCATCGCGGTGCTCAACGGCGTGGTGCTGGTCAGCACGATCCGCAGTCTGCGCGAGCAGGGCATGTCGGTGGAGGAATCGGTGCGGCTGGGCTCGCGCATGCGTTTCCGGCCCGTGATGATGACGGCCACGGTGGCCATGCTGGGCTTGATCCCGTTCCTGTTTGCCACGGGGCCGGGTTCAGAGGTGCAACGGCCGCTGGCCATCGTGGTGATCGGCGGTCTGTTGACCTGCACGCTGCTCACGCTGGTGATGCTGCCCACGCTGTACAAATGGTTTGATGAGGAGTCGAAGGCATGAAGGAAATCCGCATCGTAGTGCGCCCGCAACTGCTGGAGCGCATGCATGAAGCGCTGCGCAGTTGCCCGGGGTTTCCCGGTATGACGGTGGCCGAAGTGAATGCCTATCCGCCAACGGCTTCGCAGGCTGGCGCGCATTCCATCAAGGAAGACCTGACGGAGTTTGTGCCGCGCGTACGCATCGAGATCGTGGCCTCCGATGCGTTGGCCAGCGTGCTGTTCGAAAGCGCCGTCAAGGTGCTGGAGCACGGCCAGACCGGCGACAGCGCCATCTGGATGACTGACGTGATTCAGGCCACCTTCCTGCATCGCACGGGTTGAAGATCGTGTGATGCGTGCATGAAAAACGGCGGACCATGTCCGCCGAAAATCAGGAGCCAACGTTGCAGCGGGCTGCTTCCCAAGACACACGGGAAGCGGCCCGCTTGCTTTGGTGCTTACCGCTTGATGTCGGTCAGATGCTTCATGAGACCTTCGTAGCGGAACTTGTGGATCGGGCGATCCATGTTCTGCATCTGTTGCAGCTGCACCGCTTGCGGACGCAGCGAGCCCGTCGGCGTCACAGCCTGTGCACGCAGCGTTGCGACGGCCGGCTGCATGTTCTGGATGCCGACGATCTGGTCATACAGCGCCTTGTCGATGATCTGCGCGTTGTACAGCTGCGTTGCATCGCCGGCGATGTTGGTCGTCGTCGCCTTGTTGGTGATGGTGCCGGCCTGCGCCAGCAGCGCACTCCACAGCGTCGGGCTGTAGTTGGTCACGTAGTAGTCCAGGCCGGTGGGGTTCGCCAGCACGGCCGAGCAGGTGGGCAGCGTGACCTGTGCGGTCTGCTGATCCAGCACCACCGTCTGCGTCTGCGCCAGCCCATCGCCGTAGGCGATCGTGAGCGGAATATTCCACTGATAGCCGGAATAGACGTTCTTGTTCGGGAACGCCTTCTGCGTGATCGTCAGTACGTTCTGGTTGGTGGCCGGGTTGCACTGCGCGTCAATGCTGACGAGCGGCACGCCCGTCTGGCGCACAAAGCTGTCGCCCACCTTGCCGACAGGCTTGCCGCTGGCGGCTTCAAGCTCGGCCCACAGGCGCGGCGGTGTGCCGTTGCCGAACTTGTACTTGTTCAGGTAGCTCTGCAGCCCCTTGCGCATGGCGTCCTTGCCGACGTAGTTCTCGATCATCTGCAGGACATGGCCGCCCTTGTTGTAGGCAAAGCGGTCGAGGAAGTCCATCGAGCCGGCATCACTCAAGTTGTGCTGCACCGGCACCGAGGTCGGCTGCAGGTCGAGCGTGTAGACGCGCTGCTTGACGGCCGCATAGTCGGCCCACGTGTTGCCCTGGAACTCCGGGTGCAGTGCGATCTTGGTGACGTTCTCGAACCAGTTGGCAAAGGATTCGTTCAACCAGATGTCGTCCCACCAGTCCAGCGTGACGAGGTCGCCAAACCATTGGTGCGCCAGTTCATGCGACACAACAACGAACGAGCGTGCCTTGCCCATCGAGTGGACGGTCGTCGGCGCGCCATCGGGCGGCACCAGCACCTGGTCGGCAAATTCGAAGATGGCGCCCCAGTTCTCCATCCCGCCAAAGCCGGCATTCTTGTTGTCGTAGCTGTCGTTGGCGACGATGGTGTCCATCTTGTCGAACGGCAGCGGGATCTGGAAGTAGTTGTAATAGTGGTTCAGCGCTTCCTTCGTGAACTGCATGCCGGCCACCGCCGAGTGCGCCTCGCCAGGCGGCACCCACCAGCGCAGGCGCATGCTGCTGCCATCGAGCGGGTTGGTGAACTGGTCTTCCAGGATGTCGAACTTGCCGCCGCCGAAGAACAGCAGGTACGCCGGCATCGACGGCGTCTTGGCAAACGACACCTGCTGATAGCCATCCGGCAGCTTGGTGGCACCCGTCTGCCTGCCGTTGGCCACGGCCTTCCAGTCGCCCGGAATTTCCGCCGTCACCTCGAAGGTGTTGCGGAAGGCCGGCTCATCCCAGCTCGGGAACCACTCGCGCGCGAAGTTCGATTCGCCCTGCGTGACGATGGCGTCGGAACTCTCACCCGTTGCCGCCTGCAGGCCCAGCTTGAAGATGCCCTCGGCCTTGGTGAAGTTGATCGTGCCCGTCCATTCCATGTGCAGCACGTAGTTGCCGGGCTTGATGTCTCCAGTCGGGTCGCGCAGGTCGTAGAAGGCCCCTTGCGATTGCGGAATCGGCACCAGCACGCGCGATGCACCGCCGCCCGAGGTGGGCGTGAGCGTCAGGCGTGAGGCGTCGAGCTTCAGGTCACGCACGGCCAGCGTCACCGCGCCGGTCTGCTTGGTGACCTTGATCTCCACGTCGGCGCGGCCCGAGAAGCTGTTCAGGTCTGCGCTCGGGCGGAACCACAGTTTGTAGTTGACGGGCTTGATGTAGTCCGGCAGTTCAACCGGGGGCACCGATGCGTCGACGGCCGGCGCCTGCGCATTGGTGTTGCCGGTATTGGTATTGCCCTGCTGCTGCGAGCCGTTTGCGTCCAGCTTGCCGCCGGACGGGGTCAGCGCGTCATCTCCGCCGCCGCCGCATGCGGCCAGAATCAGCGCGGCCGCAGCCTGGGCCACGAGTGCCAGCTTGAACGAGCGACGTGTCCGGGCGCTGTGCGCGCGTCCGGTGCGTGTCGTGGCCGTACGACGGAAGGTTGTCGAATCCCGCATTGCATTTCTCCTGAGGTGGAAACGAATCGGCGGCCCAGGGCTCAAAAGAAAAGTGGGGGGCAGGCCGCAGAATCGGGACAAGGAATTACCCGCTTCTTGCGCGGTGCAAATCACAGCCCGCGCACGGGATGCACGGATTCTGGAGGAAACGGCCTGCGAATCGAGACGAAGTTTTTTAAATCACGTGCAAGAGAATGCGCTGGGGGCTTTGCAGTTTTCGGTATGCCTATCTGCAAAGCTGCGGCGGCTTTCCGGGGTGAAGGGCGACTTCTGCAAAGCGCGTTGAAAAAATGAAATGCGCTTCGCGATTCATGAAAATATCTTAAAAATGGAAACGGATATTTTTACAACGCCAGATAAAGCAAAACTAAATACGGAGTGGGATTCGAAAATCGCGCTGGGGAACTTTCCACGTATTCGGCAAGGTATTGCGCTGCAGCAGTTGATCAGGGTCGTCTGCCTGGGGGTAATCCTTCCGGATGAGGCCGGCGCTGTGCGCGGTGTTACACAAAACCGGTACGCTCGCAAGGTTCGCAAAGTGTTTTCTGTCTTCCGTAGAGCGATTCATGCAATCCGCGTCCGATAGCGTCAGCAGCCCGGCGGCTGTGGGTGTCAACCTGATCGACTTCTTCGATGTCACGCCCACGTCATTGTGGCTGGAGGACTACAGCGATCTGCACCGCCTCTTCGCCCAATGGCGCGCCGCCGGCGTGACCGATCTGCAGCGCTTTCTGGAAGAAGACGTCTCACGCGTGGCGGCGTGTTCGGCCTGCATCAAGGTGCTGCGCGTGAACCGGCGCACGTTGTCCATGTACGCCGCCCCGGATGCCGAAACCCTGACTGCACGCCTGGCAGACATCCTGCGCGACGACATGCTCGAGGCCCACGTGGGCGAACTCGTGCAGCTTTGGTCGGGCGAGTCGTCGTTCGAGAGCCGCAGCGTCAACTACACGCTCGACGGCCGCCGTCTGGACATCCTGCTCAAGGGCGTGGTCTTGCCCGACCACGAGCAACCGTGGGACCGCGTGCTGGTGGCCGTGGACGACATCACCGAACTCGAAGACGCCCGCCGCCGCGTCGCGGCCAGCCAGCTCTACGCGCGCGGCGTGTTCGAGCACGCGCCTGTGTCGCTGTGGGTGGAAAACTTCAGCACCATCAAGATGCTGCTGGACGAAGTGCGCATGCAGGGCATCACCGATTTCCGCACCTTTACCGACGTGCACCCTGAGTTTGTCGAGCGCTGCATGCAGGAGATCCAGGTGCTCGACGTCAACGGCTTTACGCTGGAGATGTTCAAGGCCCGCAACCGTAACGACTTGCTGGGCCGCTTGCCGGAAGTCTTTCGCGACGACATGCGCTCGCACTTTCGCGAGCAGTTGATCGACCTGTGGGACGGCAGGCTGTTCCAGCAGCGCGAGGTCATCAACTATGGGCTCGATGGCAACCCGCTGAACATCCACCTGCAGTTCTCCGTCTTCCCCGGTCGCGAGAGGGATTGGGACATGGTGCTGCTGGCGCTGACCGACATCACGGCGCGCAAGAAGGCCGAGTCGTACCTCGAATATCTGGGCAAGCACGACGTGCTGACCAAGCTGAAGAACCGCTCGTTCTACGTGGACGAGATCAACCGGCTGGAGCGCAAGGGCCCGTTCCCGGTCACGGTCATCATGATCGACCTGAACGACTTGAAGAGCGTGAACGACCAGCTCGGCCACGCCGCAGGCGACGCGCTGCTAAGGCGCGCCGGCGAGGTGCTCGGCAAGGCCATCGACAAACCCGCACACGCCGCGCGCATTGGCGGCGATGAGTTTGCCGTGCTGCTGCCCGGCGCCGACGCACAGGCCGGTGCGGCACTGGTGGAAAGCTTGCGCAAGCTGGTGGAACTCAACAACCAGTTCTATCCGGGCGCGGTGCTCGGCTTTTCCATGGGGTGCGCCACCTGCCACGAAGGCGGGCGCCTGGAAGAAACGCTGCGCGAAGCCGATGTGGCCATGTACGAAGACAAGCGGGTGCAGCACGAAGGCAGACGCCCGGCATAACCGCGGCGTCCCACCTCTTCAGGAGCCAGCCGGTGCAAAGAACCGCTCGTGCAGTTCTCCCAGTCCCAGCGTGCTGATCACCTCGTTCAGCCGCTCGGTCGGGCGGCGGCGCGGCAGGTCTTTGTACTGCGCGATGATCAGCTCGTTCTTCATCGAGTGTTCCCACCCGACGAGTTCCGTTACGCTAACCTGATAGCCGTGCGCTTCAAGCTGCAGGCAGCGCAGCACGTTGGTGACCTGGCTGCCGAATTCACGCGTGTGCAGCGGGTGGCGCCAGATTTCCGTGAGCGCATTGCCGAGCGACTTGCCCTTGTTCTTGCGCAGCACGCCGGCCACCTCCGCCTGGCAACACGGCACCAGCACGATGTACTGCGCATGCTTTTCGAGCGCGAAGCGGATCGCGTCGTCCGTGGCGGTATTGCACGCATGCAATGCGGTCACGATGTCGATGGTGGGCGGCAGTCGGTCAGACGTAATCGACTCGGCCACCGACAGGTTCAGGAACGACATCCCCTTGAAGCCGAGCCTCGCGGCAAGTTCGGTCGACTTGGTGACCAGCTCTTCGCGCGTCTCAATGCCGTAAATGTGGGACGTGCCATCGCCCGGCTGTTCCTTGCAGAACAGGTCGTACAGGATGAAGCCGAGGTACGACTTGCCCGCGCCGTGATCGACGAGCGTGACGTGCCCCTTGGCTTGCTGCACGTCGGCCATCAGCGGCTCGATGAACTGGTACAGGTGATAGACCTGCTTGAGCTTGCGGCGGCTGTCCTGGTTCATCTTGCCGTCGCGCGTCAGGATGTGCAGTTCCTTGAGCAGCTCGATCGACTGGTTGGGGCGGATTTCGTGGGTCTTGTTGGACATCGTCAGGACAGCCTGGGCGACATGTCGCACGGAAGGGGATCGGTGCGGCGGCGCGGAGAAAAAGCGGAAAGAGGGCGCCAGTTTACCGAAAAGCGCAGTGGGCGACGGCAAGCGCACGTCAGTGGCCGCCACCCGCGGCCTCGTTTGCCCGCGCTCGGGCAGGATGTGACAATAGCGCCCCGCTTGTCTGTCCCGCATGAACCCGTCCACCCCGCATGTCAGAAACACCTAACGCTCCTCTCGTTGCCGTGATCGGTGCCGGCCCTGCCGGGCTGATGGCCGCTGAAGTCCTGTCGCGCAACGGCGTGCGTGTGGAAGTGTTCGATGCCATGCCTTCGGCCGGGCGCAAGTTCCTGCTGGCGGGCATTGGGGGGATGAACATCACGCATTCCGAGCCGATCGACGCGTTCCTCGGGCGCTATCGCACTCGGCGCGAGGCGCTGGCGCCGTTCATCGGCCGCTTCAGCCCGGACGCTCTGCGTGCGTGGATCCATGGGCTTGGCATCGACACGTTTGTCGGCAGTTCGGGGCGGGTGTTTCCGACCGAGATGAAGGCCGCGCCCTTGCTGCGCGCATGGCTGCACCGGCTGCGCGAGGCGGGCGTGCAGTTGCACATGCGGCATCGCTGGGTGGGGTGGGCAGAACCGTCGGACCACGCGCAGGTGCTGCGCTTTGAAACCACCGATGTTGAACGGCTGGTGCAAGCCGACGCTGTGGTGCTGGCCATGGGCGGCGGCAGTTGGCCGCGCCTGGGCTCCGACGGCGCCTGGGTGCCGTTGCTGGAGGCGCGCGGCGTGCAGGTGCAGCCATTGCAGCCTGCCAACTGCGGGTTTGATGCCGATTGGAGCGTGCATTTCCAGAAGCGTTTTGCGGGGCAGCCGGTCAAGTCGGTCGCCATCGGTTTGCCGTCGGGCGATGAGGGTGCGCTGCAATTCCGCCAGGGCGAGTTCGTCGTCACGCAGACCGGCATTGAAGGCAGCCTCGTCTATGCGTTGTCAGCCCCGATTCGCGATGCGCTGGCCGCAGAGGGCAGTGCGACGATCTGGCTTGACCTTGCGCCAGGCTGGAGCGCGCAACGTGTGAGCGATGAACTGATGCGCCCGCGCGGCGCGCGCTCGATGTCGAGTCATCTGCAAAGCAAGCTGAATATCACGGGCGTAAAGCTCGGCCTGCTGCGCGAGTGCCTGAGCAAGGAAGCGTTTGCCGATCTTGCGCAACTGGCCAAGGCCATCAAGGCGTTGCCGTTGCGGCTCACACGCACGCGACCCATCGACGAGGCGATCAGCACCGCAGGCGGCGTCGCGTTTGAAGCGCTGGATGCAAAGCTGATGATCGAGCGGCTGCCGGGCGTGTTCTGCGCCGGCGAGATGCTCGACTGGGAGGCACCGACCGGCGGCTATCTGCTGACGGCGTGCTTCGCGAGCGGCGCCGCTGCAGGGCAGGGCGCGCTCGACTACCTGGCGAAGATGACGCGCTGAATTGCTGGGCTATTGGCGCGCCTTCAGGCGCCACAACGACGTCACCTCGGCAACACGGGCGCGATAGAGCGGGTCGTTTTCATCGGACGCCTTCGGGTGCTTCGGCTTGATGTCTTCCCGGCTAACAACCTGCAGGCCGGCAGCGTTGATCATGGCCAGCAGGGCATCGCGCGTGCGCAAGCCCAGGTGCTCGGCAAAGTCCGACAGGATCAACCAGCCTTCGCCATTGGGCTCCAGGTGGGCGGCCAGCCCGTCCAGGAAGCCGCGCAGCATGCGGCTGTCAGGGTCGTAGACGGCGCGCTCGATGGGCGAGCTTGGCCGCGCGGGCAGCCACGGCGGGTTGCACACGATCAGCGGGGCACGCCCTTCGGGAAACAGATCGGCCTCAACAATATCGACCTGGGTTTGCAGCCCAAGGCGCGCCACGTTCTCACGGGCGCAGGCCAGGGCACGCGGGTCCTGGTCCGTGCCGATGACGCGCTTCACGCCGCGTTTGGCCAGCACCGCTGCCAGCACCCCTGTACCCGTGCCGATATCGAATGCCAGCGCTTTTGAAGGCAACGGCGCCTTCGCCACCAGTTCGATGTATTCCCCGCGCACGGGCGAGAACACGCCGTAGTGCGGGTGAATGCGCTCACCACCGAGCGCGGGAATCTCGACCCCTTTCTTGCGCCACTCATGCGCGCCGATCAGGCCCAGCAGCTCACGCAGCGAGACGACGGAAGCGGCGTTGCTCGTGTTGTAGGCCTCCGTGCAGGCCTCGCGCATGTCGGGGGCGCGGCGCAGCGGGATCGTGTAATCCGCATCCAGCGGAATCAGCAGCATGCCGAGCGTGCGGGCGCGCTGCGATTGCGCCTGCCGGTGCAGGTTGAACGCATCGATGGGCGAGGTGGGTTCCTTGCGTGCCTTGCCGGGTTTGCGATCGGTGCGGCGGGACATCGCCTGGAGCAGTTGGCGCGCGTTCTGGAAATCGCCCTGCCAGAGCAGTGCGGTGCCTTCGCACGCGAGGCGGTAGGCGGCATCGGCGGTGGTCCGATCGTCGGCGATGACCACGCGCTTGGGCGGCGGATTGCCGGCTTCGGAGCGCCAGAGGGCGGTATGGACGGCGTCGCTGCTGGCTTCAGGGCGGTCGTCGGTCCAGGTCAGGGTGGGGTGGTCGGTCACGGGGGAAATGGGCGGAAGGCGGGGGAGGGTGCGGTCGTGGGCGACACGATACCGCTGTCGGCGTGATCGCACAAATGTGGGCGGGCGACCCGAGCGTCGCTGCACTGACGCGGTTTCGATGGGGCCTGTGTCAGAAAAAGACCCGATGCCAGGCTATGCGCGCGAAGAGGCGGGCCGCTATCGGCGGCGAGCCGATGGATCGCTGCAATTCTTCGGGCGAAGTGATTCTTCTGCCACCCAAAGACGCCAGTCCGACCCGGCAGGCAGTGTAAACTCCAGCCTTTTTTCGGCACTCGTAGCATGGCGCACGTCCAGCAACGCAGGGCGCTCAGCGCCCCTGCGCTGATCCGCATTCTTGCTCGCCTGGCGGACGTCGACGTTTCCGCATCCGCGCAGCCGCTTTCCGACCGGCTGAGCCGATGGCTCAGTTGGACGGATGCCATCACGCTGTCGTCGGCATTGAGCGCGGCACCGCCGGCCAGCGCCTCCAGCACGCGGCCTGTCGGTCCCGACGCCGAGACCATCGGCAGCCGTGTCCGTGCGGCGTTGACGAAATCCATCGCGTCCAGTTGCGCGCCAGAGACGAGGCCTGGGCCACGCGCGCCGATTCAGAACCCATCGGTGCCGTTGGTGGTCGACTATGCCGATTTTCGGCAGCGCTATGTGTTGATGCAGCAGACGATGGAACTGGAGATCGGCGACCTGCGTGCCCGTCTGCGTCGCCTGCTGGCTGCCAGGACGCCCGACCTCGCGCGGCTTGCGGTGCTGGATGCCAGCATGGAGCAGGCGCTCGCCGGCCGCGAACGTTCGTTGCTGGGGGCCATTCCGTCGATGCTGGGGCCGTACTTCGAGCGCTTGCGCGCGGCTGAGCAGCAGCGGCAGGCCGAGTTGCCCGCAGAGGGCCAGGCCACCCCATCCGCATCCCGCGCATGGCTGGACGCGTTCCGCAAGGATATGCAGAGCGTGCTCCTGGCCGAGCTAGATGTTCGTTTTCAACCGGTCGACGGGTTGCTCGCAGCCCTTCGCCCCCGCTAAGCGGGACAGACACCATTCATGTCCAGACTTCACCTGAATCTCATCGTTTTCTTTGTCGGGCTGGCGGCCTTGGGGTGGATTGCCGGCGGTTATCTGGTTGGCGGAAATCTGCTGGCACTGGCTGTAACGCTCGTGATTGGTGCCGCCTACGTGGCCGGCGCCCTGGAGCTGCGTCGCTATCGTCAGGCCACGAGCACCGTTGCGCAGGCGGTGACGGGGCTGTCCGAGGCACCGCCCAATCTGGCTACCTGGCTGGACCAACTGCACCCGAGTCTGCGCAATGCCGTACGCCTGCGCGTGGAAGGCGAGCGCGTTGCGCTGCCTGCGCCCGCGTTGACACCGTATCTGGTGGGCTTGCTGGTGCTGCTCGGTATGCTGGGCACGCTGCTCGGTATGGTGGTGACGCTCAAAGGCACAGGTGCGGCGCTGGAGAGCGCGACGGATCTGCAGGCGATCCGCGCATCGCTGGCCGCCCCGATCAAGGGGTTGGGATTCTCGTTCGGTACCTCGATTGCCGGTGTGGCGACATCCGCCATGCTGGGGTTGCTCTCGGCGCTGTGCCGGCGCGAGCGGCTGCAGGCAGTCCAGGCGCTCGACACGAAGATCGCGACCACGCTGCGCATCTATTCGCATGCGCATCAGCGTGAAGAGACGTTCAAGCTCCTGCAGCGGCAATCCGATGTGATGCCCGCACTGGTTGACCGGTTGCAGGCGATGATGGCGTCGCTGGAGCAGCAGAGTGCGGCCAGCAGCGAGCGACAGATCACCGCCCAGCAGGCATTTCTCGACAAGACGGAAGTTGCCTACAGCCAGCTTGCATCCTCGGTGGGCCAGTCGTTGAAAGACAGCGCATCGGAGAGCGCCCGCCTTGCGACCGCCGCCCTGCAGCCTGTGGTGGAAACGACGATGGCGGGGCTCGCCCGTGAATCGGCGGCGCTGCAGGAAACGGTCACGCACGCGGTGCAGCGTCAGCTGGATGGCCTGTCGACCCGCTTTGAAGCCACGGCCCAGACGGTTTCCGGCATCTGGAACAACGCCCTGTCGGCGCATCAACGTTCCAGCGAAGCCCTGGTTGGCCAAGTCGGTGCCTCGCTCGACCGGTTTGCCGAAACATTCGAGCAACGCTCGGCGCGGTTGCTCGATGGCGTAACCGACCGCCTGAACGCCACGGCGGGCGGCTTGTCCACCGCTTGGGCAGATGCGCTTGCCCGCCAAGATCAGGCCCACGCCGAACTGGCCGCCCGGAACCAGCGCGCGCTGGAGGCCGCTGCCGCCACGTTCGAGCAACACGCCGTGGCGTTGCAAGACGCGTCGCGCCAGTCGCATACGGCGCTGCAAGCCGCACTGGAAGCACGCGACGCGCAACGTCTGGCGGTCTGGACCGAGGCGCTCGGCGCCACGGGCGAGAAGCTGAGCCAGGCGTGGGAGAAAGCGGGCGCCGATACGGCAAATCGTCAGCAAGACATCTGCAATGCGCTGGCGCAGACCGCGCGCGATATCGCTTTGCAGCAGGAGGCGTCGCGCCAATCGCATGCCACGCTGCAAGCTGCGCTGGAAGCGCGCGACGCGCAACGTCTGGCGGCCTGGACCGATGCACTCGGCACGATGGCCGCCAAGCTGAGCGACGCGTGGGAGAAGACAGGCGCCGATACCGCGAGCCGTCAGCAACAGATTTGCGACGCACTGGCGCAAACCGCGCGCGATATCTCCGCGCAAACGCAGGCGCACGCCAACAACACGATCGGCGAGATTTCTCGCCTGGTGCAGGCCGCATCGGAAGCGCCCAAGGCGGCAGCGGAAGTGGTGGCCGAGCTGCGCCAGAAGCTGTCCGACAGCATGGTGCGCGATACCGCGATGCTGGACGAGCGTGCGCGCCTGCTGGGCACGCTGGAAACATTGCTCGACGCCGTCAACCATGCGTCGACCGAGCAGCGCACGGCGGTGGATGCGCTGGTGGCAACGTCGGCAGATCTGCTGGAGCGCGTGGGCGTGCGGTTTACCGATCGGGTGGAGGCCGAGACCGGCAAGCTTGGCGCGGTGGCTGCGCAGGTAACCGGCAGCGCGGTCGAGGTGGCGAGCCTGGGCGAGGCCTTTGGTGCGGCTGTGCAGCTGTTTGGCGAATCGAACGACAAGCTTGCGGCACAACTTCAGCGCATCGAAGCCGCGCTCGACAAGTCGCTCACCCGCAGCGACGAACAGCTTGCCTACTACGTGGCGCAGGCGCGTGAGGTGATCGACCTGAGCATGCTGTCTCAGAAGCAGATCCTGGAAGACCTGCAGCGGCTGGGTGACCAGCGCGCGCTGGCCGGGACCGAAGCGGCATGAACGACGAGATTGACGGTGGCATCGACGCCACAGCGCCGGTCTGGGCCGCGTTTGGCGACCTGATGTCGGTGCTGCTGGGCGCGTTCGTGCTGATCCTGGTGGGCGTGATCGGCGTGCAGCTGGAGCTGTCGTCCAAGCTGGAGAACGAGGTCAAGCAGCGCGAGGCCGAAGCGCAGCGCCGCAAGATTCTGGAGCAGGCCCTGGCTGGCCCGCTGGCGGCCGGGCGGGTGACGCTCGTCAACGGGCGCATCGGCATCAATGGCAATGTGCTGTTTGCGATCAACTCCGATCAGTTGCAGCCGGAAGGCCGTGCGCTGATGAAGAGCCTGGCGGGGCCGCTGGCTGCGTATCTCACGTCGCGTGAAGAGATCCTGATGGTGAGCGGCTTTTCCGATGACCAGCAGGTGCGTGCCGGCAATCGGCTGTTTGCCGATAACTGGGAGCTGTCCGCCAAGCGCGCCTTGACGGTGACGCGTGCGTTGATCGACGAAGGCATTCCGGCGTCGAGCGTGTTCGCGGCAGCGTTTGGATCGCAGCAGCCGGTGAGTTCCAATGCAGACGACGTGGGGCGCGCCAAGAACCGGCGGGTGGAGATCGCGCCTGTTCCAAGGCAGGCCGCTTCCAACGGTGGACGCCGTGAGCCGCACTGATTTGCCCACGCAAGCCACGCTCGACAGTTGGCGCGCAAGTGGCGCGGACCGCCTGGACCGCGTGCGCTTTTGCTTTATCGAAGCGCTGCATCGGCGCACGGCCGATCAAACCGGCGAGGCGCGGCGCATTCTCGATGCGCGGCTGGGCGCGCTGATGGCGGCCTACGCAGAAGACGTCGATCGCGCGACGGTGATGTCCGATGCGACCGGCGCAGAGGCACCTTCCGGCAGCGTGCTGTCCGAACTGCTGCGTGATATTGCCAACCGTGAACGCACGGATGTCGTGAGCGCTGCGGACGGCGGTCCGGGGCATCATCTCCACGCATTGCCGGAACTGAAGATTCTCGAAGACGTGCGGGACACCTGGTCCCGCGTCAGCGCCGAGAAACAGTTGCGCGATGCGTTGGACAAGGTGCCGGTGAATGCCGGTCCGCTGAATTCGAGCAGTCTTGTGCACCGGTCATTGCTATTGATGCGCGAGGTGTCCCCCGATTATCTGCGGCAGTTTTTGTCGTATGTGGACGCGCTTTCGTGGCTGGAGCGCATGAGCGGGGACGGCCCCTTCGCTGGCCACGACGCTGCCCGCGGCGGCGGCAAGGCCGCGCGGGGCAAGGCGCGCTAGCCGTCACAGCGGTAAATCATTTGAAAGGCGGCATAGGTTAACAAACGATCACCGTTGAAATGAGATAGATCGGTATATTTTCATTTCAACGATGTGCCGCTGCGCCGGATGAGGCGCGGCTGGATTCCAAAATCCGTTTGTTTCTCTGCCGAGGTGAACTGATGAAAACCGTTGCGCTCATTGCGCTGACTTGTGTTGCGCTCACGGCTTGTGGTGGTGGCGATTCGTCCTCCACGGTAGCGACCGGCTCCGGGTCGGGTTCCGGTACTGGTGCAGGCACGGGTTCGGGTTCGGGCTCGGGATCCGGCAGTGGTGGTGGCACCTCAGGCAGCACGCTGACGTTGCGCTACGAAGCGCTGACGCCCGCACCCGACGCAGCGAGTTTTCTGACGCAGGTGAATGCTGAAGGCGCAAAGGGCTTCCGCTATCTGAGCGATATGTTCAACGCAACGACCAACACGACGAGTTCGATCTTCGTCAACGACGGCGCTGCGCAAACGTATACGTACGAACTGGCCGCTGCGCAGACGACTCAGTCGACCTTCATCGCGCAAGCAAACGGCGAGGGCGCGCGCGGCTACCGCTTTGAAGGGCCGCTGACATACGGAAACCTCTATCGCAAGGATGGCGGCTCGTCAGCGACTTACACCTACGTGGCCGCTGCTTGGCCGACGAGTCAGGCAGCGTTTCTCACACAGGCGAACGGCCAGGGGCAGTCGGGCTATTGGCTGGTGGGCCCGATCATGCTGGGCTCGACCAGCGCGAGCCTGTACATGAAGAACAACGCGTCCAGCGCGACGTATACGTACGACGCGCTGGCGCCGCAAGCCAGCGCGGCGAGTTTCCTCGCACAGGCAAATAGCGAAGGCGCCAAGGGCTATCGCGGGAAGGGGGAGTTGGCGTTCGGCACCGATGTGGCCTGGATCTACGTGAAGGATCAGACGCAATCGCCGACGTTTACGTATCAGTCGGCCGCCATGCAGGCGAGCAGCGCGGCGTTCGTGCAGCAGTCGAATACGCTCGGCGCGCAGGGCATCGCCTACTTTGGCGACCTCGTGCTCGGGACGGCTGCGTCGTATTACTTCCAGCCCACGAACTGCGCGGGGTTCTTGTGCACGGCACTTAACCCGCTGACACAGAACTGAGCCTCACTTCCGGTTATTCCAGCCGGCAGACACGCAAAAAAAAGGGAGCCGAAGCTCCCTTTTTTTATGTGGCTGCGCTCAGCCGTTGATGGCTGCGTCCTTGACCTTCTTCAGGGCGCGGACCTTGACACGCACGGTTGCCGGTTTGGCTTCGAACCACTGGTCCACGCCAGTAAAGGGGTTCTTGCCGAAGCGGCGCTTGGTTGCCGGCACCTTGACCGACGTCACCTTGAACAGGCCCGGCAGCGTGAATTCACCGGCGCCCTTCTTGTGCAGCGAAGCCACGATGGTGTTCTCCAGATGGAGCAGCACCGCCTTCACCGCCTTGGCGTCGACGGCAGCTTGTTCAGCCAGATGGCTCACCAGGCTCGCCTTGGTGAACGTGTCCTTCAAAGGCTTGAGGGTCGGCGTCGTTGCGGCAGGCTTCTTTGCCGGAGCGGCCTTCTTAGCCGGCGAGGCCTTCTTTGCAGCGGTCTTGGCAGCGGTCTTGGTTTTGGTGGCCATAGTGAGAATAGATGGTTGAGTAAAGTTGACCATTCAATGGAAGCAACGCTGTGCAGCGCGCTTCGAGCAAGCATAGCAAAGGTTCAGCGCCGTTGAGGTGTTATCTCCACTGTCCGGTGGGCAGGGAACGCTTATTGCATGCGGTTTGGGGCGTCCATCAACCAGATCAAGCGTGCCAAGTTCAGCACAAGCATGGCCCAACGAAAATCGTCGCGTAGCGTGGTGAGCCCCAAGAATCGCGCGCCCGTGCTCACCCGGCTGCGTCAATCCAAGATGACGCGCTCGACCCATGCGTACGTTCGCGGCAGTACCGTGAGGTTTTACGAGTGGTTGAGCGAGGTGCAGCCGCACACGTTCCCAGAAGGGCCCATCATCTGGATTTGCGGCGATTGCCATGTCGGAAACCTTGGCCCCGTTGGCGATGCCTCTGGCGCCACGCACATACAGATCCGGGATATGGACCAGACCGTACTGGGCAATCCCGCGCACGACTTGATTCGGCTTGGCGTGTCGCTGGCGACGGCCGCCCGCGGATCGGACCTGCCCGGCATCGTGACCGCACGCATGGTGGAAGCGCTGATGGCGGGCTACCTGCACGGTATCGATCCGGATGCGGCGGCGCACCTGCCGCCGCGCCCCGCGTCCGTGCGCACGGCCATGAAGGCAGCGACAGCGCGCACGTGGAAAGAACTGGCCAAGGACCGGCTCGACGGCACGTCCCCCACCATTCCTCTCGGGCGCCATTTCTGGCCGCTCTCTCGCGAGGAACGGCGCGAACTGAAACAACTCGTGAGCCAGCACGAAGTGCTTGCCCTGGTGGCGCGCCTTTACGAAATGCCTGGGGAAGCCTCCGTCAGCATCGTCGATGCGGCGTACTGGGTCAAAGGCTGCAGCTCGCTCGGGCAGCGCCGTTATGCCGTCTTGCTGGCAGTCGACCAGGATCGCGGGCCGCGGTATCGGCTGATCGACATCAAGGAGGCGGGAAAGGCCGCAGCGCCCAGTGCCTGCGCAGCCGATATGCCCCGGATCAACGGCGAGCGCGTGGTCACGGGCGCGCGTCGTCTCTCTCCCGACCTGGGTGATCGCATGGCATGGGGACGCATGCTCGGCAGCAGCTTTTTCATGCGTGAGCTTCAACCGCAAGATATGAAGCTGTCCGTCGACAAGCTGGAGCACAAGGACGCCACGGTATTGGCTGCGTATCTGGGCAATGTCGTAGGCCTCGCACACGGCAGCCAGATGCCGCGAGATGTCGCCATGGCCTGGCACCGCGAGCTGGAGGCGCGTCACGGACGTTCCATCAATGCGCCGTTCTGGCTGTGGTCTTCGATTGTCGATCTGCTCGGGCTGCACGAGCGCCAGTATCTTGAGCACTGTCGTGCCTGGGCTGATTGATCCGATGCGCTGTCACGCATCCATCGGCAGGCACAAACGCTGCTTGCGAGGCATTCAGACCATCGCAAGTCATCCATGGCGATGGCGCTGGGCTGCTCGGGTACGCAGCCAAGACATCAAGGAGACGCGCGATGTACGTGGTGATGGGTGCAACCGGACACGTGGGGGGCGCCGTTGCGCAAACGCTGCTGGCGAGCGGGGAGCAGGTGACGATCCTGACCCGGAGGCCCGAGCGCGCAGGTCGCTGGCGGGACAAAGGTGCATCGGTCGCGATGGCCGACGTGGAGGACGTCGATTCGTTAAGGGCGGCATTCCGGCGCGGGCAGCGCGCATTCCTCCTCAACCCGCCTGCCGATATTGCCGGCGACACCGATGCGGCGGAGCGCCGGACGATCGCCAACATTCTCTCGGCACTGGAGGATTCAGGGCTGGAGAAGGTGGTGGCCGCGTCAACCTATGGCGCGCGCCCCGGGCAGGGCGTCGGCGACCTGACGACGTTGTGGGAATTGGAGGAGGGCTTGCGTCGCCAGCCAATCCCGGCCGCAATCAATCGTGGCGCCTATTACATGACCAACTGGGCCGGCCTGCTTGAGACAGTTACGCAGACGGGCAAGCTCCCGAGCATGTTCCCCGCCGACATGCCGATGCCGATGGTGGCACCGGCCGACCTGGGCGAGGCAGCGGCGGCGCGGCTCCTGACACCAGTGGAAGACGTGGGCGTGCGCTATGTGGAGGGCCCGCAGCGCTACACACCGCAGAATGTTGCACAAGCCATGGCGCGCACGCTTGGCCGTGGTGTGGCGGTGGAAGTTGCGCCACGCGACCGTTGGGAAACGATCTACAAAGGGCTCGGCTTCTCTGATGAAGCTGCCCGCGCCTACGTACGGATGACCGCCGTGACTCTGGACGAGGGTTTCGACATGTTGAGCGACGTTGTGCGCGGCCATGTCTCATTGGCAGATTTCATCGCAGCGGCGGTAGTGCAGGCGGCGCTCGCATGATCAGGCCGCCGAAATGAGCGCCGTCGCACATTGCTAGGCGACGAGATGGGCAAGCAGCGCACAGTTCAACCCCGCAACCAGCACTACCAGACCGTGACCGGCTGCATGCTGTCCCATCAAGTCGGGCCGGCGCGCCAACCAGATCAGCGCCGCCATGGGAAACGGCACCACCATGCTCAGAATCACTTGGCTCAGCACGAGGGCGCGCGTGACATCCATACCCGCCCCGATGACGATGAACGCAGGCACCATGGTGATCAGCCGGCGCATCCACACCGGCAAGCGCGCACGCAGGAAACCCTGCAGTACCATCTGCCCCGCCAGTGTGCCGACCACCGAGCTGGACAACCCCGACGCGATCAGCCCAACCAGAAACACCAGCCCGGCTGATGCCCCGAACAGCGGCGCCAACGTGACATAGGCATCCTCAATGCCAGCCACCTCCGCATGTGCGCCGTGAAACGCGCCCGCTGATACCACCACCATGGCGAGGTTGATGCAGCCAGCAGCGGCTAGCGCGGCCACCACCTCGCGGTTGGAATACCGAAGCAGTTGCGACGTCTCCGATGCACTGCGTGGGCGTACACGCGCATTGACCAGCCCCGAGTGCAGAAAGAGCGCGTGCGGCATCACCGTGGCCCCAACAATGCCCGCCGCCACCATGAATGCATCGGGCGGAAGTGCTGTGGGGACCAGGGTTTGCCGAAGGGCGGCCGTCCACGAAACAGGCAAGATCCACACTTGGATGATGTAAGAGATACCGATCACGGCCACCAGCGCGCCGATCATCAGCTCGACATGGCGGAACCCGCGCGCCTGCAGCGTCAGCAGCAGATAGGTCAGCACACCGGCGACAACCATGGCGTGCAGCAACGGCATTCCCGTCAGGAGTGCGATGCCGACAGCGGCACCGACGAACTCCGCAAGGTCGGTCGCCATGGCCGCAAGCTCGCTGAGCAACCACATGCCAACGCCGGCAGGTGCCGGCAAATGCGTGCGACAGAGCTGCGCCAGATTCTGGCCCGTCACAATGCCCACCCGTGCGGAGAGCATCTGGAAGAGCATCGCCACCAAGCTGGACGCGAGCACAACCCAGAGCAACTGATACCCGTATCGCGCACCGGCTTCAATGCCGGTGGCGATGTTGCCCGGGTCGGTATATGCCACGGAAACCACCACGGCCGGGCCCACAAACGGGATGCACGTGCGCCAACCGCGTCGCCGGCCTTCCAGCGCTTCGCGTGCGTGGGCGACGACGCATCGCGATGCAGAAGAGGTGTCGCGTTCAAGCGCGAGAGTGTCGTCCATGGAATCTCCCGGATAGGTGGCGCAGGGCCCTTCGCAACGCGCGTACCTGATTGCGCGCAGGGCAAGCGTGCGGCGTGCGATGGAACGGGTGTTGCGGAGAAGGGACGCGCCATGAAGGCACCCACCCATTCCCGGAGAACACCCATGTTCATGCACAACAAGCGATTGCAGTACACCGTTCGGGTCAGCGAAACCGATCCAGGCTTGGCCAACCTGTTGCTGGAACAGTTCGGTGGCCCGCAAGGCGAGCTTGCTGCCGCCATGCGCTACTTCACGCAAGCCGTGGCAGAAGAAGATGCAGGCCGCAAGGACATGCTCTACGACATCGCGACGGAGGAACTGAGCCACCTGGAGATCATCGGCACCATCGTCGCCATGCTCAATCGCGGTGCGAAAGGGGAATTGGCGGAAGCGGTGGACGAGCAGGCGGAGCTGTATCGCAAGCTCAATGGCGCCGGTAACGACAGCCATGTGACGCAGGTGCTCTATGGCGGCGGCCCGTCGTTGACGAACTCGGCGGGCGTACCGTGGACGGCGGCCTACATCGATTCGCTGGGCGAGCCCACGGCCGATTTGCGCTCGAACATCGCCGCCGAAGCACGCGCCAAGATCATCTACGAACGGTTGATCAACGTGAGCGACGACCCCGGTGTGCGCGATGCGCTCGGCTTTCTCATGACGCGCGAAGTGTCGCACCAGAAGTCGTTCGAGAAGGCGCTCTATGCCATCAACGGCAACTTCCCTCCGGGCAAGCTGCCGCCGGTGCCGGAGTTTAGTGATGCGTATTTCAAGATGTCGCGCGGCGGCCCCATCGTGCAGGCACCGTGGAATAGCGGCACGGGCCTTGAGCTGGTCGCGGACCCGCCGGTCCCCGTTGACGGTGGCGACGGCAATGCATCCGTCAATCTGACCGATGCCGAGTTGGAAGCGCTCGAAGCCATGAAGACGCGTCTGGCTTCGGACCCGGCTGTCGATCCCACCACCGGTGCGGAGCTTGGTGAAAAGAACGCGTGACAACCGCGCCCAGGCTCGGGTGCTGCGCCGCTCGGGCCTGGGCATTGCGTCTGTGCCAGGCACCGGCCGTTCCAGGCTTGATCAAACATGGAGACGCTCATGCATATGCAAGAACTGCTTGCGATCGCGGCGCTCACTCTTGCCGTGATTGCCATGTACTCCCTCGCCCGTGGCTTGCCCGCAGGTGTGTTCGGGGCGGGTGCGCAACCGCTCGCGCTGATGTATTCGGGCGTCAATCCGCCTCACCCTTTCTTGAACGGAAAGCGATGATGGCGAGCGATACGGCGCGTGAAGGCGAGGTGCGGTTCGAGTGTGCCGGCCATACGGTCACGGTCACCGCGGAGCAGGACGCGCAGGGCGTGTGGGTGCCGCGTATTGCTGTCGCAAACGGCGAGCGGCAGTTCCAAATCCGGGAAATATCCCAGACGTGGCGTGGCTGGCATACCGAAGGCGAGGCCGTTCGCGACGGTATGGAACAGGCGCGGTTGCTGCTCACGCATGAGCGGCCTTGAGTCCTGCTGTTCGATGCCGTCATGCCGGGCATGGAGGACGGCGTCGCCGTCGGCCATGAAACGATGGGCGAAGTCGTGGAAGTCGTGTCTAGCTCAAACCCGGTAGCGGCCAGACGCGGTCGTCAATCACTCCATAGAGCGCTTCGCCCGGCGCAACAGGTGCGGTCCACAACCCTGTGAACTCGCCGAATGCCGGTAGCAGCGCTCCGCATTGCCCAAAACGGAAGCACGGTAGCCGGAGCCGATCTTTTCCGCGTCCGCTGATGACAACGCCCGGGTGCACGTGACCGGCAATGACGTAGCGATCGGGCACCACTTGCGGCTCATGGCATAGCGCGAAGGGGCCGATCGCCCACGGCTCTTCCACCACGTTGAATCGCAGGTCCGCAGGCGGGTCGCCCGCATGGCGGTCGTGGTTGCCGCGGACCAGCGTGCAGGCTATGTCGGCGTGCCGTATGCGCCACGCGACGAGCGCGTCGATTGCACCGTGCGCCTCGCGCGCGTGGAGCAGGTCGCCGAGCCATGCAATATGTGCGACGGGTAACCGCGCCAGCATGGCATCCAGGCGGGCGATAGCCTGGACTGTGCTTCCGGCGGGCACCGGCACACCGCGCGCACGGAAGGTTGCCGCCTTGCCGAAATGCGCGTCGGCCACCATCAGCATGCGTTGCGCGGGCCACCACAGCGCGCGCTCGGGCAGGAGCCATACGGTCTCGCCCGCGCATTGGATGACGAGGTCTTGAGCAGAGGTCATAGCAGTGGCAGCGGCTTCGATGTCTTGCGCGGCCGGCGCGTGCGGCGGCTGGATTTGCCCGCGGTGTCGGGCGAATCGGTCAGGCGCAGCGCGGCCTGTACGTCTGTCTCGATGTCTGGCCGCGTTGCGGCATCCGGATCGGTCGGCTCGGGGCCGGCAGCGCGTTCTGCTTCGGCCAGCATGCGGGCGATCCGATCGGCGAGCTTCTCGGTCGAGAGTTGCTCGCGAAACCGCTCCACCATCAACGGAAAGCCGAACGGCGAAGGCCGGCGCAGTGTGCAGAGTTGGAGCTGCAAGCCGCGCATGCGGGTGAGGGCGGCTTCGATGCGGTCGAGGTCCAGCTCCTGGCGCAGCACTTCGGTTTCTGCCTGCGAGAGCAGCAGGTTGCCAGGGTCGTGGCGCCGGAAGACTTCATAGAACAAACCGGATGAAGCCTGCAACTGGCGGGTACTTTTGTGCGCGCCGGGGTAGCCCTGAAACACGAGCCCCGATACGCGTGCAATCTCGCGAAAGCGGCGTTGCGCCAGTTCTCCGGCGTTGAGGCTGGCCAGCACATCCTGCATGAGCGTGTGGGTCGCGAAGAGTTCGCCGCTGGCCAGCAGCGCGGGCCAGTCGATGGGCGTGGCCGACAGGAGTTCGAGGCCGTAGTCGTTGAACGCCAGGGAAAACGTGGCCGGCGTGCGATTGGCGGCGCGCCAGCCCAGCAAGCTTGCCAGCCCCAGGTGCGCATGCCGCCCGGCAAACGGGTAGAGAAAGAGATGCCAGCCTTCGCGGGAGTGCAGGGTTTCGGCCACCAGCGTTGCCGTGGTGGGCAGCGCAGACCAGCGCGCCTGCAGCTCCAGCAGCGGGCGCGCCGCTTCCATTTCGGGGCTGTCGAAACGCGCATGTGCCGCCGCATCGAGTTGCGCCACCACTGCGTGCGCCAGCTCGGTGGAAAGCGGCATGCGACCACCGTTCCAGCGCGGCACGGCAGCGCGTTTGCCGGTGGCGCGCCGCACATAGGCTGTCATGTCCTGCACGCGCACCAGCTCCAGCAGGCGGCCCGCAAACAGGAAGTTGTCGCCGGGGCGCAGCCGCGCAATGAAACCTTCCTCGATCGAGCCCAGCGCACCGCCGCCGGAAGCGCGCCACCAGCGCACGGTCATCGTTGCATCGCTGACGATGGTGCCGATGCTCATGCGGTGCCGCCGCGCGAGCCGTGCGTCGGGCACGCGCCAGATACCATGTTCATCGGGCGTGACGCGGTGGTAGTCGGGATACGCCGTGAGCGAGTGGCCGCCTTGCCGCACGAAGTCGAGCGCCCATTGCCACTCGTCGTCGCGCAGATCTCGGTAGGCCCATGCCCGGCGCACTTCCTGCAACAGCGCCTCGGGTACGAAGCCGCCCCCGAGTGCCACCGTCACCAGATGCTGGACCAGCACATCAAGCGGTGTATGCGGCGAGGTGCGGGCTTCCACGTGGCCCGACATGGCNCCGCGCCTTCCACGAGCTCAAGACTATGGGTGGGCACCACCGTCACGCGAGAAGGCCGGCCGGGTGCATGGCCAGATCGCCCTGCACGCTGCAACAGGCGCGCCACGCCCTTGGGTGAGCCGATCTGCAGTACGCGCTCCACCGGCAGAAAGTCCACACCCAAATCCAGGCTCGACGTGCAGAACACCGCCTTGAGCATGCCTTGCTTGAGTCCGGTCTCGACCCAGTCGCGCGTTGCGCGGTCCAGCGAGCCATGATGCAACGCAATCAGCCCCGCCCACTCCGGCCGCGCATTGATGACGGCCTGGTACCACAGCTCCGCCTGCGAGCGCGTATTGAGAAACACCAGCGCGGTGCGGGCACTTTCCAGCTCCTCAAGCACGTGGGGCAGCATCGCCATGCCCAGGTGTCCGGCCCACGGAAACCGGCCCACACCATCCGGCAGCAACGTATCGATCTCCATGCGCTTGGGCAGGTGGCCTTGCACCAGCGTGCCGGCGCTGGGCGCCGCCGCATCGCCCAGCGCGTCCATGGCTTCCGGCAGGTTGCCCAGTGTGGCTGAGAGGCCCCACACGACCAGCCCCGGCGACCACGCGCGCAACCGTGCCAGCGCCAATTGCACCTGCACGCCACGCTTGTTGCCGACCAGTTCGTGCCATTCATCCACGATCACCACGCGCACCGAGCCGAGCGCCTCACGCGCATCGGCACGCGCGAGCAGCAACGACAGGCTTTCGGGTGTTGTCACCAGGGCCGTGGGCAAGCGGCGCGATTGCGCTGCACGCTCGGCGCTGCCGGTGTCGCCGGTGCGCAGCCCGAGCGTCCAGTGCGGTGCCAGCGCCTGTGCAGCTTCGTTCAATGCCCGCGTGGTGTCGGCCGCCAGCGCACGCATGGGCGTGAGCCACAGCACCGACAAAGGCGGCGCGCCGCCGCGCCCGCGCACCTGCGCCAACCGCTGTAGCGCGCCGAGCCACACCGCATAGGTTTTTCCCGCCCCCGTGGTGGCGTGCAGCAGGCCCGATTCACCGCGTGCCATGGCCGACCACACGGTGCGCTGGAATGGCATTGGCGTCCAGCCACGCGCGGCAAACCACGCATCAAGATTGGGCATTGGGGGTTCGTTCATGGCGGAGGCAGCAGGCTTTCCAGTGCCTGCAATGTATCGGCTTCTGCGACCGGCTTGTCATGGCGCCAGCGCAGCATGCGCGGAAACCGTACCGCGATGCCGCTCTTGTGGCGCGCGCTGCGCGCAATGCCTTCAAAGCCGAGTTCAAACACCAGCGTTGGGGTCACGCTGCGCACGGGGCCAAAACTTTCAACCGTGGTCTTGCGGATGAGCGCGTCGACCTGGCGGATCTCCGCGTCGCTCAAGCCAGAGTACGCCTTGGCAAAGGGCACCAGCTTGCGCTCGGGCACCTCGGGCGGTGCATCCCATACGGCAAAGGTGTAGTCGGTGTAGAGGCTCGCACGCCGGCCGTGGCCGCGCTGCGCATAGATCAGGACGGCATCCACCGAGAACGGATCGATCTTCCACTTCCACCAGACGCCCACATCCTTGGTGCGCCCCACGCCGTAGCGCGCGTCGCGCCGCTTGAGCATCAGCCCCTCCACGCCGAGCTCGCGCGAGGCTTCACGCTGGCGCGCAAGGTGGTGCCAATCGTCGCCGTAAAGCAGCGGAGACAGCTCCAGCGCCGGATGAATGTATTCGGCAATCACGCGTTCAAGTTGCACGCGCCGCTCGCTTTGCGTGCGCTCGCGCAAATCCTGCCCTTGCCATTCCAGCAGGTCATACGCCAGGAGCACCGCCGGCGCTTCGCGCAGCACGCGCGCATTCAGCGTCTTGCGGCCGATGCGTTGCTGAAGCAGCGCAAAGGGCTGCACGCGGCCCTCTTGCCACACCACGATCTCGCCGTCGAGCACGGTGCCAGAAGGCAGCGCCTCCGCCATGGAGGACAGTTCGGGAAAGCGCTCGGTGATGAGTTCCTCGCCGCGAGACCACAGCCATGCGCTGTCGGCGCGACGCACGAGCTGTGCGCGGATGCCATCCCACTTCCATTCGATTTGCCAGTCAGCGGGCGCGCCGAGCAGTGTGTCGAAGGCGTCCACCTCGGCCTGTAGCGGGTGCGCGAGAAAGAACGGATACGGGTGGCCGGTATCGAGCGTGTGGCCGTCGACACTGGCATCGGCCAGCAGCGCGCGATAGCGCTCGGCCGTGGGCGCTTGGCCGATATCGGTATAGCCCATCAGCCGTTGCGCGACGTGCTTGGGATCGGTGCCGCCCACTTCGGCCAGTGCGCGCGTGACCAGCAGTTTTGACACCCCCACACGAAACGCCCCCGTGATCAGCTTCATCAACACCAGCCGCGCTTTCAACGGAAGGCCGCGGCACAGTTCAGCCAGGCGTGGCAGCACCAGCTCGGGCGGCTGCCCGCGCAACGGCAGCAGGCGGGCTTCCATCCACTCGGCCAGGCTGGTGTCGTCTGCGTGATCTGCATCGGGCAGGACGAGGGCGATGGTCTCGGCCAGGTCGCCTACGGCTTGGTAGCACTCGTCAAACAGCCATTCGGGCAGGCCGGATGTGGTCTGCGCAAAGCTGGCGAGCACGCGCGCGGGCACCAACTGGCGGGGCTTGCCGCCGGCCAGGAAGTAGACCGCCCAGGCTGCGTCGGCATCGGGCGCGGTGCGCAGGTAGGCCACCAGTGCGGCCAACTTGCCGTTGCTCGATGTGGTGGCGTCGAGCTGCGCGTACAGGTCGGCAAAGGCTTTCATGGCGCGGGAGGGGCCGCTGGTTCGACTTCTTCGCCTGCATCGACTTCTTCGCCTTCGTCGCCATACTCGGTGGCGAAGGCGCGCGCATCCAGGCCGCGCTCGCATAGCCAGCGCACCATCGGCGCGACTTGGCCATGCGTGACATAGACCCGCGTGGCGCCCGTGGCATCAATGGCTTGCAGCAAGCCGGGCCAGTCTGCGTGATCGGACAGCACGATGCCGCGATCGACGCCGCGCCGCCGGCGTGCCCCGCGAAGCTGCATCCAGCCGCTGGCAAAGGCATCGGCATAGTCGCCAAAACGGCGCATCCACGGTGTGCGTTGGGCGGAGGGCGGTGCCAGCACGAGTGCGCGTCGCAATTCAGCGCGGGGCACGTCGGCCGCCAGTTGCGTGGGTGGGAGCGCCACGCCCGCGTGCCGATAGGCGGTGTCCAACTGCACCATGGCGCCGTGCGAAACAATTGGCCCGATGCCGGTATCGAGCCCCGACAGAATGCGCTGAGCCTTTCCGAACGCATAGCAGAACACGACGCTCGCGCGGCCCGCCTCGGCATTGTCCCGCCACCATGCATTGAGCTGCGCAAAGATCTCGGTCTGCGGCCGCCAGTGGTAGATCGGCAGTCCGAATGTGGATTCGGTGATGAATGTATTGCAGCGCACGGGCTCGAACGGCGTGCAGGTGCTATCCGCCTCGACCTTGTAGTCGCCGGACACGACCCACACGTCGCCGCGGTATTCCAGCCGCACCTGCGCAGAGCCCAGCACGTGCCCTGCCGGATGAAAGCTCAACCGGACGCCGTGATGGACGATGGATTCGCCGTACGACAGCGTCTGCAGGGGGATGTTGTCACCCAGGCGCGCACGCAGCACGCCCGCACCAGGGGCGGCAGCGAGGTAATGCTGGTGCCCGATGCGGGCGTGGTCACTGTGGGCGTGCGTGATGACGGCGCGGTCAACCGGCCGCCAAGGGTCAATGTAGAAGTCGCCTACTGGGCAGTACAAGCCTTTGGGCGTTGTCACGATCAGTTCCGCTGCGCTGGTCATCACTCGCTCTCATTCGAGACCCCTATCAGGTTTTGGCGACAACATTAACGCAATGGCTGCTTATGCGCAGGCTCGCCACGCATGTCGGCCGGGCGCGGCTCAGTAGGCTGCGCAAGCGAAAGTCCGCCGCAGCCCGTCGATGCCAGGAAGAACAGCCAACCTGCTGCTGTTCGTTTTGTCACTTGTAATGCGTAATGCATGCGTGGCCTCCGTTGCGCTCCCGTGGGCGGAAGCAGCCGGCATGCCAGGGCTCTTCGCCGGTGGGCGCGGAGCGATTGGCTTTCCGGGCAACGGAGGCGGTCGGCCATTTCTGCAATAGAGGGGAAAAAGGGACGATCGGCGGTCTTGGAGCGCTGAAAATCGCGAGCGTCATTTCTCAGGTGCTGCGCGACAGATCCAGAGGTTGATCTGTATCAGCCAACGAAGGCCGGCGTCGGCTTACCGTGGAGTGCTATTAGAAAGAGCCATCCAATAGGCTGAAAACGGGGAAACGTCATGCTTGAACAACAACCAGACGAGGTGGTCGCCGCCACGCTTTGGGAACTGGAGTCCTCAGTGTCCCGTGCGTTAGCCAGAGGGGCCCTCGTCAATTCGACTCGTGCCAATTGCGGTGGCTACGACGTGGCAGCGAAGTGGACCATGTCTACAGCCCGTGGCAATCGGCAGGAATGCACGTTGGCGGTGCATTTCAGTGTGGCTGAGGCCAAGGCGTACTGCCGATTCAATCATCCAAGACGGGAAGAGATCTGTCGGCGGGTGAGCGAATGGCTGTCCGTCCAGTTGGAATTCCACGGCGGAGAACAGTGCGCAGACACGGGCTACGACCTGGTGCTCACCGTGCCAAACGGCTTCTTTCTTGATGAGAGAGACGCCATTCGTGTGGGGCGGCAGGACCGAGAACACGATTTTTCGCTTCATCGGGGCGCATCCCTGCCGCCATTGACGTGAGCGGCAGTTCTATCCGCAGGTTCTTGACGTGTGTCTGTCCACCGATCTGCCTTCTAAACGCCGGTTGATTGTGCGCCGTCAAGGCACAGGGGTGCGCAGCAGCTACCTTCGAATAGCGGCCCGAGAGTGTGGGCGCGCGGAAATGCGGAGGTCTTATGCGCGAGCGGATCAACGAAGCCGAAAGGACTTGTCTACGTGAACTCCAAGATGCGCTAACAGAAACGCTGCCTCGTCGGGCCGTCTTGCGGCTTGAAGGCGATGAACTGGGCGGAATCGATGTACACGCGTGGTGGATCGTAGAAGGCCCGCGAGGCGACAAGCAGGTCAATTCATTTTCATTTCACCTGACGGAGTTGATGTTGCAGGTCTACTTTCACCAGTCGATCGACGCTCGAGCAAGTACCTGCGGGCGATTGAAGGATTGGGCGAACTGGGCGCTCGAGGGCGCGGAAGAGACTGGCGACAACGATATGGGCTTCGATATCTGCGCGCTTGTGCCGGGAGGCATCTTTCGTCCGAGCGTCGATTTACAACGGTCCTGATGGCTCTTTGCGTCGGTATTCACGAGCCAACCCGCAAGCAAACGATCTTAGAAGGCACGATTTTTCTGAACACCTGCCTGTGAGACCGTCGCCAGCCCCTGGATGTCCAAAATCTGAATTTCGCGATGATTGACCCGCAAAATGCCCTCGCGCGCGAGCGAACTGAAAATTCGACTCACGGTTTCGAGCTGCATGGCTAGGTGCTCGGCAATCTCTTCGCGACTCATGCGCAGAATAATGTGCCGATCGGAAAAGCCCCGCTCTTTCAGGCGCTCCGAAAGATCGAGCAAGAAACTGGCGACGCGTTCCTCCGAGCGCATGGATCCGAGACAGAGCATCAGCCGTTGTTTGCGGCCGATGCGCGCGCTGAAGATCTGCGTAACCAGTTTTTGAATCGCACCTTCTTGCTGTGCTAACTCGGCAAGGTGCTTCCACGATACGGCGCACACCTCCGAGTCTTCCAATGCAATCGCGGTTGAGGTTCGGGTATCCGATTCGAATCCATCCGCGCCGAATATGTCGCCGCTCAGGTAGAACGCGGCAATCATCTCGCGGCCTTCGGCTGTGCCAAGCGTCAGCTTGAACGTACCGTATTTCACCGCGTAGATTTCATCCAGGGGATCGCCGGAGCGGAAGATTGACTCGCCTCTCTTTACCCGGATTTTTCGCTGTGCGATGTCTTCTACCAGCGCGGCTTCACGGGCGTTCAAACCGCGCGAAAGGCAAAGGTGACCGTTCCGACACGTGGTACAGCCTTGATTGGGGGCGCTCTCGGACATGGGGGGCATTTTGGGGGGGAAGACAATGGTGTTATCGGCCGCCGCTCAAAGAACTTCATGTTGCCACGTCAGATATCGGATACATGCCCTTACGCGCGCGCGGTCATTCGCGCCTTTCGGTGTGATCGGTCAGTCGCGGCGCGCAAATTCGTTGCGCAGGTGTGTCGAGATATCGGGGGGAGTTGGCTTACGATTCGGGCGAAAGATTTCTGCCCTGCCACGTGGCTCCATGTGCCTGGAAGACAGTGACGTTGTCTATTCGACAGCAGGTGCACTAGGGAACCACCCCCCTTAGGGCAGTAGACTTTTTCTCATGGGATGCCTTGGAAATCCGCTGCGGTGGATGTCTTCGCCTGTTCGGGCCGGTAAAGATCCGGCAACGGCAGCGGATCGCATTTGGAAGCGAGCGCGTTTTCCGCTCACCCACCATCTCACAGGAGCAGCTAGTCGGAGAACACGGTGTGGTTCTTGCCGGCGGTCTTCGCACGATACATCGCATTATCTGCGCGACGCATGATGGCAGGAATGTCGAGCGGTTTGCCTCCCGTGCCGGTTGAAAACAGATAGACGCCAATGCTGGCCGACACAGAAACTGGATGTCCATCAACGGTTTGAATCGCATTCAGTACCGACTGGACATCATCTGCAATGGCTTGCGCGTCTGTCTTGCTATCAAGGTCGCGCGCCAGAATCACGAACTCGTCGCCTCCCAAGCGGGAGAGCGTATCGCCCCGACGCATGCGAGCTTGCAAGGCTTGGGCAAAGCGTTGCAGCAGCAAGTCTCCTACTCCGTGCCCATATGCGTCGTTGACTTGTTTGAACCCGTCCAAATCAATGAGCAACAGGGCCGTTCGTTCCGCTTCGCCATCATGACCACAAAGTACGCGCGCGATGGTCTTCTCAAGGCTCTTGCGATTGCTCAGTCCAGTCAAAGGGTCGGTAGCGGCTCGCTTCTCGAGCCTGTTGACCAGCACTGACAAATAGATCGAGGTTGCGGTAACACCAAAGGCGATGCCCAGCGCGGCGGAAAAGTTCTCTTGCCACCATGGCGCCCATCGCATGAGCGCTGCAATGCCAGCAAGCGCGACAGTGCAGGAGAGTGCCAACATGCGTTTGCCATGGCGACACCCGGCGCCTACCAAAAACCAGAAGAAGGCCCAGAGCATGGGCAATGCTATCCGGCCGCCCGCGGCAAGAATCATCACCACCGAAGCCTGGTCCATGACGGTGGTCGTGACTAACCGTGTGCGCGATGGGCCGGACAGTGCATTGACAGCCATATACGTACCGACGCTGAATACGACATAGAAAAGACATGCCAATAGCGTTCGGTGGGCCTCTGGCGTTGGTTGGATGAACGCAACGACTCCATAGGCCAGGAAGGGCAGCGGGCCCAGGTAGATCCGCAACAGCGCTTGCTCATACTCCGGCAGCCTTTCAACGGCGCTCAAACGCCGTGCTCCGCTAACACCAAGTAAATCTGCCCATCTCATATCAACTCGCAAGCCACAACCTTTCTCCTTTTAGTCGAGTGTAGTTGAAGCACAGGCGCTGAAGTTCATCTGCCGACGTAGTGAATTGGTGGGGTTGCGCACGTCTTGCAGACGCGGCCTGTTTACCCCCCGGGGTCCAGCCGCACATGGGATTCCTCAGGAGAGCGAGTTGTCAGCGATTTCGTCCGATCGGGAGGGCGTCGAGGCAATGCGAGACAGCCCTGAATACGTTCTCGAAGGGGCCTTCTGATCATTCGAATCCCGTCCAATTTGAAGCGGCAAGTTCTGTTGTCGGGCGCGCCGCCATTTGTCTCGAAACGGTCAACGGCGACAGCGTGAACAGTATTCTCCCGGCTCTGCTAGATTTTCGAGCCGTTTGCGAAGTCACGCACGCTGCTTCGAAGGAGAGCGTATCGCGGCGGACTGAAGGTCACCGAAGAGTGAGACGTCAAGACAAAAGCCGGCCATTGGCCGGCTTTTTTGCCCGTCGGTTTTGCGACTGTTGAGGACCCGAGCGTCAAGATGCGCCGCGCCGATAAAGCATAACGTGGCCGAACGGGTAAACAACCATAACCTGTCCAAATAGCCACTTTATGCTTAACGGCACAGTTTTGTTGTTCCTCAATAAATCCCTAGATGGTGGGACGTACAGGATTTGAACCTGCCTGCCTGCGTCGGTAAACCGTCGCCGCTCGACCCATGAGCTACCGTCCCGCCTTCACTATATCGACCCTTCCTGAGGAAACCCGAGTCGGGACATCCCCCTAGCCGGATCGGTCAGTGCATCGTCCCGGAGGAGGCATCCGGACGCTCTACCCCGGAATGATGCTGCGCTGGCGTAAGTCGTCGAAGATGCGCATGAACATCGCCTCCGTCTCTACGTATTCGTGAAAGCCAAAGCGGCGTGCCTTGGAGCCGTCGCCGAACATGTCGTAATCCCACGAGAAAACGAAGTCGGCAAAGCGCCACGAAGACACATCGCGGTAGGGCGTGTTCGCCAGGCCATGCTTGGCGATCATGCTCTGCCAGAGCGGCGCCTTGTCGGCCATGACGTTGTCAAGCGACAAGGGCAGCGGTGGGGCGACTTCCAGGTCAAAGTACCGCGCGATCTTGGGCCACATTTCGCTCCAGCGGAATAGGTCACCGTTGTTGATGTTGAAGGCCTGGTTGGCGCAGCGCGCGTCGGTGGCAGCCCACACGGTGGCGCGGGCGAGCAGGCCGGCATCGGTCATTTCCAGCAGGTGGTCGTAAGCGCCGGGTTTCCCGGGAAAGCGCAGCGGCAGGCCCAGTTCTTTCGAGATCGACGCGTACATGGCGATGGCCACGGAAAGGTTCATCGGATTGCCCAGCGCAAAGCCGCCGACCACCGACGGGCGCATTGCCGACCATGTCCACGCCTTGCCCACCTGTCGTGCTTCCAGGAAGGTCTGCTGATCGAACATGAATTCGGGCGGCATGAAATGCGCATCGGTTTCACGTGCCGGGGTTTTGAACGGCCCGAGGTGGCCGCCGTAAACCTTGTAGCCCTGCATCAGGCTGATGTGCGTGAGATGTGGCGACGCGGCTTCCAAGGCGTCGACCACATTGGTCAGCATGGTGAGGTTGGGCGGCACCAGTTCAGCCCAGGTCGGACGATCCTGAAAGGCGGCGTAGAAGATGTGGGTAACGTCGCCAAGCGCGCGGAGCTTGGCGCGCGTGCCGGCCGCGTCGAGCAGGTCGACGGCCACATGTTGGATGCGCTCAGTGGATTCTCCGCCGCGGCGCGACAGGCCCACGATGCGCCAGTCGTCCAATGTGGCGAGGTGCTCGATCAGGTTGCGGCCGATCACGCCTTGTGCGCCCACGACGAGCGCGACTTTGTTCTGTGCAGTCATGTTGGTGTTGGGTTGAGCCCAACGCAGCGATGGCAATGGCGGCCAGTATGAGAACGATCGAATCTGTGCGATAGACTGCCTGCAAGCACAACATCTATGAATTGAAATCACAATGTCGCGGCTTGATGTCAATCGCTTTGGCGAAATGGAAGTCTTCGTGCGGGTGGTGGAAGAGGGCGGTTTCTCCGCTGCGGCGCGCGCTTGCCGGATGACGCCATCGGCGGTGAGCAAACTGGTCGCGCGGTTGGAAACCCGGCTGGGCGCGAGGCTGGTGAACCGTTCCACCCGGCGCTTTCAACTCACGCCCGAGGGCATGGCGTTTTACGAGCGCAGTGTGACGGTACTGGCCGATCTGGAAGAGGCCGAGCGCGAGGCTTCCGCCGGGGCGCAGCCTTCGGGGCGATTACGCATCAATGCGAATGTGCCGGTCGGCACGCATTTGTTGCTGCCGATTGTGCCGGCGTTTCTGGCATGCCATCCGGAGGTGTCGCTCGACATTGCGCTCACGGATCGCGTGGTCGATCTGCTGGAAGACCGCACCGATGTTGCGCTGCGCAGTGGTCCGCTGAAGAGTTCGCGGCTGGTGGCGCGCAAGCTGGGGCAGACACGCTTGATGGTGGTGGCGTCGCCGGCGTATCTGGCACGCGCGGGCACGCCACGCACGCCGGCTGATTTAGCAAACCACAATTGCCTGGCGTTCAGTTACGTTCGCGCCGGCAACGCCTGGCCCTTTATCAAGCGCGGTCGCCGCACCGAATTCACCCCACACGGCAACACGCAGCTCAGCGATGGCGAGGCGCTGCGCGCCGTAGCGGTCGCTGGCCTGGGTTTGGCGCGCCTGGCCGAGTTTCAGGTGCGCGCCGATCTGGAGGCGGGCCGTCTCGTCCCCGTCCTGGAGGATTACAACCCGGGCGAGACCGAAGACATCCACGCCGTCTATGTCGGTCAGGGAGCGCATCTGCCGGCGCGCGTGCGGGCATTTCTCGATTTTCTGGTCGCGCACGTAAAGGTTGCCTAGGCTTGTGTTTCCCCACGCAGGAAGGGCGCGGCCTTCACATTCGCAAAACCCCTTCAAGTTGCCAAACGCCGTGCCGTTTACCGCCACATAACGTGTGCTTGAACGGGGGAAGACAATGTCGCAGCACGAAGTTGATGAACGGACCAATCTGACAAACAACAACCGTTTTGAACTGTTGCTGTTCCGCCTGGGCGAATCCGCGCGCTCCAATCAGCGCGAAATGTTCGGCATTAACGTGTTCAAGGTGCGCGAGATCATGGTCATGCCGCCCGTGACGCATGTAGCCGATGCTGGCGCCCATATCCTGGGTGCGGTCAATGTGCGCGGCCAGATTATTCCCGTGATCGACCTTGCCAGCGTGATCGGCACCAAGAACGGCAATGCCAACATCCTGCTGATTACCGAATACGCGCGTTCCACCCAGGGCTTTGCGGTGGAAGAGGTGGACGAGATCGTGCGCCTGGAGTGGAGCCAGATCTTCCCGGCCGAGGCGAGCGTGGGCAGCAGCAACATCACCAGCCTGGCGCGTCTGGACGGCAACGCCGACAACTCGCGCCTGGCGCAGGTGATCGACGTTGAGCAGATCCTGGTGGATGTGTTCCCGACGCGCCGCACCGATCTGGCGCCCGACAATGACGAGCGTCCGATCAAGCTGCCGCCGGGCGCCAAGCTGCTGGTTGCGGATGACTCCGGCCTCGCGCGCTCGCTGATCGCCAATGGCCTGGAAGCGATGGGCACACCATACGTGATGACCAAGAGCGGGCAGGAAGCGTGGGATACGCTGCAGAACATCGCGCGCGATGCCGCACGCGAAGGCAAGACCGTGCGCGACAAGATCGCGCTGGTGCTGACCGATCTGGAAATGCCAGAGATGGATGGCTTTACGCTGACGCGCAAGATCAAGACCGAGCCGGCGTTCCAGTCGATTCCGGTGGTGATCCACTCGTCGCTGTCGGGCTCGGCCAACGAAGACCACGTGCGCCGTGTTGGCGCCAACGGCTACGTCGCCAAGTTTGAAGCCAACGAACTCGCGCAGGCTATCGCTTCGGCGCTGGGCTAAGCCCTGAAGCCCTGGCGGCGTGCAATGCGCCACCAGGGCTGTGTATCACTTGCGGCTCTGGTGATCGCCGCCGAGCGGGTCGACGACGATCATGGTGCGATCGAGCACGCCGTTGTCGTCGAAGAGGGCGTTGAAGTGCGCCTGCTGATACCCGAGCACGTACATCCGATATGACCACGCCTCCCGCTTCATCAGAGGGTAGTACTGCGTCGGCTCTTTCGGTGTGCCGAAGCGCTCAAGCACATCGCGTTTGGTCCACACACCAGGGCGTGCCTCGTAGATTTCCTTTTCCGTCAGCATCTGCCGATAGTTGGTGAGCTTGCCGCTGGCATCAAAGTCGGCGGCATAGACTTCGTGCCCCATCGGCTGCTTCGAGTAAATCCAACGGTGCGTGCCGCCTGCCAACTGATAGGTCTCGGTGGGCGCGCCGAAGGTCTCGCGTACGGCACTTTCGGGCTGGCCAATCATCTTTTGTGCTGTCTGGATGGGTGAGAGCGACGCGCATGCGCTCAGCACGAGCGCGGCGGCGCCGATCCATCTGCCTGGTCGCATCTGCATGGTGATTCTCCGGTGTGTGTGGCTTGTGCTGATGGTAAACACTTTGGGTGCGGGCAATATTCCATCGGCCCGCCGGTCTGGCAGTCTCTACAGGCCGTTTTCCACCATTTCCACCACACGCAATGCAATGGCGCCGGTCTGCTCGGGCGGGCGCCCGCGCAACGGCCCATCAATGATGAGCAGGGCCAGCCCGTGCACCGCCGACCACGCGAGGTATTCGGCGCCCGGGCGGCGTTCGGCCGGCAGTACGCCGGCAGCGGTCATCCGGTCCAGCGCCAGGCTCAGCAACTGGAACGGGTTCAGGCCGCTATTGCCGGCCTTGGCGGGGTCCGCGTCGTTTTCTACTTCATCGGGCACCGCAAAGGCTGTGCGAAAGAGGCCGGTTTCCGACTGCGCAAACCGCAGATAACCCACGCCGATGGCGCGTAGCGACGCACGTGCGCGCACATCCTCGGGCCACGTTGGGTCGATGGCATCCAACTCCGCTTCCATGGCGCGCGCCAACGCCGCCAATGCTTCTGCCCGGACGGCCTGCAGCAGGTCCTGTCGCCCCGCGAAATGCCGGTAGGCGGCATTCGGCACCACGCCCGCGCGGCGCGTGGCTTCGCGCAGCACGATGGCGTCGGGCCCGCCCGCGCGCGCCAGTTCAATGCCGGCGTCGAGCAGCGCACGTCGCAAGTCGCCATGGCGATACGTGGTGCGCACGGGCGGTCGGGGTGGTTCCTGGGTCATGCAATGCAACTCCGCAAGTTCTATGTGGACACCGTCCATTATGTCTGCTACTGTTTGTGGACAGTGTTCACAATTCAACCGTAGGCGCTGCTTCGCAAATTTCCAAGCCTTTATTGCGACAGATCTTTCGGAGGCCAACATGACCCTAGCCACAGCTGCAACGGACGATGCAGCGGAGCTCCGCACGTTGATCGACGCATGGGCTGCCGCCGTCCGCGCCAAGGATATCGACGCCGTCATGCGTCATTACGCGCCCGACGTAGTGGTGTTCGATGTGATGCCGCCGCTGTTCGTCAAAGGTGTCGACGCATACCGCCGCAACTGGCAAAGCTGGTTCGATGCGCTTGAGGGCCAGGCCGATTTCCAGTTCGCCGAGCTGCATCTTGAGGTGAGTGGCGATCTGGCCTATTGCTTCAGCATCAATCGCCTGCGTGCGCGCTATCGCGACGGTGCGAAGCACGATGCACAGACGCGCGCCACCGTGTGTTTCTGCAAGCGCGATGGCCGTTGGCAAGTCGTACATGAGCATGCATCGGTGCCGATGCCGATGCCTGAACCGGCGTGCGGCTGAGCGAGGTTTCCCCCGACCGCGTGGCGCAATGCGCGGCTTTGCAGTCCCCCGAGTCCACCCCCAAGGAGTTGTGATGCAAGTTCAACCGTATCTGTTCTTCGAAGGCCGTTGTGAAGAAGCGCTGGAGTTCTACAAGAAAACGCTCAGCGCCAAGGTCGATGTCGTGATGCGCTACAAGGATGCGCCCAAGGATGCGCAGCCCACTGCCGAGCAATGCGGCGGCGTGGCGCCCCCGCTCGACAAGGTGATGCACGCCGCCTTCCGCGTGGGCGAAACCCAGATTCTGGCGTCCGACGGCATGGCCGGCGGCAAGACGGATTTCAAGGGTTTCGGGTTGTCCGTCAGCGTGCCAGACAACGCCACTGCCGAGCGGACATTCAAGGCACTCGGCGAGAGCGGACAAGTCACGATGCCAATGTCCGAAACGTTTTTCGCCAACGCATTCGGCATGGTGACCGACCGCTTTGGCATCACGTGGATGGTGATCGCGCCCAAGCCGATGTAATTGCTGCAATGCGTGTGCAAGCGGCCACCGGGCGGTGGCCGTGCTACGCAAAATCGTAGGAAGCTTGCCTTGGCGCAGGGCGATGGTCCGGTGCTAGACTGCGCGATCACCGGGGCATTACCAATATCAACGAAACCACCCCCTTGGTGACGACCGGCTGGTCTGGCGCGACCCTTTGTCTGGCCCACGCAAAGGCGTCCAATTCACGTGCTGCCCCATCTGCCGGAGCGCTCTTCATGCTGAAGATCATTGCGTTGGGCATCGTCGTTGCGATGACCGCTGTGCCGGGCACATCGCCAAGCTGGCGGGCCTTTTTCTGTATGGACGCGATGGCCGGCAAGGGCTTTGAAGCCGGTCTCGCCAACCTTAAATCGGCTGCGCAATTCTGAGCGACATCCAGGCGCAGCAGCCAAGCATAGGAGTGATTCCATGACGCATGGCATCGACGAACGCAAGCGCTGGCTTGCCCTCATCGTGCTCTGTCTGGGCGTGCTGATGATCGTGCTGGATACGACCATCGTGAACGTTGCGCTGCCGTCCATCCAGGCAGACCTGGGCTTTACCGAAACCTCGCTCGTGTGGGTCGTCAACGCCTACATGCTGACCTTCGGCGGCTGCCTGCTGCTGGGTGGTCGGCTGGGCGACCTGTTCGGACATCGCAAGGTGTTCCTGCTCGGGCTCACGCTGTTCACGCTGGCGTCGGCCGCATGCGGGCTCGCGAATTCGCAAGGGCTGCTGATCACGGCGCGCGCCGTGCAGGGGCTGGGCGGCGCGGTGGTGTCGGCGGTGTCGCTGTCGCTCATCATGAATCTGTTCACTTCGCCGGCGGACCGCGCCAAGGCAATGGGCATCTACGGCTTTGTGTGTGCGGGCGGTGGCAGCATCGGCGTGTTGCTCGGTGGCTTGCTGACGAGCACGCTGAGTTGGCACTGGATCTTCTTGGTCAACCTGCCGATTGGTGTGGCGGTATACGCCGCGTGCGTGGCGTTGTTGCCTGCGGGCAAGCCGTTGGCCGACCGTACGAAGCTGGACGTGGCGGGTGCTATTGCCGTGACCGCATCCCTGATGCTGGCGGTGTACGCCGTCGTGCATGGCAACGAAGCCGGTTGGACGTCCACGCAAACGCTAACGCAGTTGGGCATTGCCATCGCGTTGATGATCGCGTTCCTGATCATTGAATCGCGCGTGTCGCATCCGTTGATGCCGCTGCACATGTTCGCTCTGCGCAACGTCGCTACGGCCAACGTGGTGGGGGTGTTGTGGGCGGCTGCGATGTTCGCGTGGTTCTTCATCTCGGCGCTGTACATGCAGCGCGTGCTCGGTTACAGCGCCATGCAGGTGGGGCTGGCCTTCCTGCCGGCCAACATCATCATGGCGGTGTTCTCGCTGGGCTTGTCGGCCAAGCTGGTGATGCGCTTCGGCATTCGCGCGCCGCTGTCGTTGGGCTTGCTGGTGGCAGGCATCGGGCTGGTGCTGTTTGCACGGGCGCCTGCCGGCGGCAGCTTTGTGATGGACGTGCTGCCCGGCATGCTGTTGCTGGGCTTGGGCGCCGGTGTGGCGTTCAATCCGGTGCTACTGGCCGCCATGAGTGATGTGGCGCCGGATGAATCGGGCCTGGCGTCCGGCGTGGTCAACACGTCGTTCATGATGGGCGGTGCGCTGGGCTTGGCCATCCTGGCAAGTCTGGCTGCAGCGCGCACCGAAGGCTTGGCCGCGGCAGGCGCCGATGCCACGACGGCGCTCAATGGCGGCTATCACCTCGCGTTCCTGCTAGGGGCAGTTGCCGCGGTACTCGGTTCGGTGCTGGCGGGCGTGTTCGTTCGTACGCGCACACACGGAGCGGCGCAGGGCGAAGCATCTTCGGCAGCGCCGATTTAAGTCGCTGGAAAAGAAGAGAAGGAAGGACGCACCGCATGTCTCAAACGTGGTATGCGGTGAAACCCGTTATTGACCGACCGGTCGGACGGTTTATAATCGATCCATCCAAAACACGGCGCGCATGACGTGCCGTGCACATGTCCAAAAGCGGCCGGAGGATCGCATGTACACCCAAAGCCTCGACCAGCCCGGCGGTCTGCCCACAGAGCAGGAACTGGCCGTCGCCTCCCAAGGCGAAGCGGATTTGCAGGCGCGCTTTGATGCACGCATCGGGGCCGACCACAAGATCGAGCCGCAGGATTGGATGCCTGCGCCGTACCGCAAGACGCTGCTGCGGCAGATTTCGCAACACGCGCATTCCGAGGTGGTGGGCATGCTGCCCGAGGGCAACTGGATCAGCCGCGCGCCGTCGCTCAAGCGCAAGGCTATCCTCTTGGCCAAGGTGCAGGACGAAGCGGGCCACGGCCTCTATCTCTATTCCGCCGCAGAAACACTCGGCAGCTCACGCGACGAGATGATCGACGCGCTGCACGAGGGGCGCGCAAAGTATTCGTCGATCTTCAATTACCCGACGCTCTCCTGGGCAGACGTGGGCGTGATCGGCTGGCTGGTCGATGGCGCGGCGATCATGAATCAGGTCCCGCTGTGCCGCTGTTCGTATGGCCCATATGCGCGCGCCATGATCCGCATCTGCAAGGAAGAGTCGTTTCACCAGCGTCAGGGCTACGAGTCGTTGTTGACGATGATGGGAGGCACGCAGGCGCAGCGCGACATGGTGCAGGAAGCCGTCAACCGCTGGTGGTTTCCCGTGCTGATGATGTTTGGCCCGCCCGATACCGCATCGCCCAACAGCGCGCAAACCATGGCCTGGGGTATCAAGCGCATCTCGAACGACGACCTGCGGCAGCGGTTTGTTGATGCCACCGTGGAGCAGGCGCGCGTGCTCGGCGTGACGCTGCCCGACCCCGGCCTCACGTGGAACGAAGCCCGCGGCCACTACGATTTCTCGCCGCTCGATTGGTCCGAATTCAAGCGCGTGCTCGATGGCCACGGCCCCTGCAACCGCGAGCGCCTTGCCACCCGCAAACGTGCACACGAAGAAGGCGAGTGGGTGCGCGAAGCCGCGCTCGCCTACGCTCGCAAGCAGGCCGAACGCGCCGCCGCCAACCAACAAGCTGCCTGAACCGGAAGGAGCCCACCATGCATCAACACGAATGGCCGCTGTGGGAAGTGTTCATCCGCAGCAAGCAGGGCCTGGAGCACAAGCACTGCGGCAGCCTGCATGCGGTAGACGCCAAGCAGGCGCTGCAGATGGCGCGCGATGTCTACACGCGCCGGCAGGAAGGCGTCTCGATCTGGGTGGTGCCGTCGGCCGCCATCACCGCCAGCGAACCCGACGACAAACCGATGCTCTTTGACCCGATGGCTGACAAGATCTATCGGCACCCGACGTTCTATCGGCTGCCCGATGAAGTCAACCACATGTGAGCCGCGGTGATGACTTCTGACGCGCATCTGCAATACATCCTTCGCCTGGCCGACAACGCGCTCATCCTCGGTCAGCGCAACGCGGAATGGACGGGCCATGGCCCCGTGCTGGAAGAAGACATCGCGCTGTCCAACCTGAGTCTTGACCTGATCGGCCAGGCGCGGTTGCTCTACACGCGCGCGGGGCAGATCGAAGGCAGGCTTACCGGTACACCGCGCACCGAGGATGAGTACGCCTACTGGCGTGCGGAGCCCGCTTTCCGCAATTACACGCTGCTGGAGCTGCCGCACGCAGGGCCGATGGTGGCGACCTCGGCAGCCGCGCGCGACTACGCTGTCACCAGCGTCCGCCACTTCCTGTACGCGGCATTGATGGTGCCGCTTTGGGAAGCGTTGACGCGTTCGACCGACACTGAACTGGCCGCCATTGCCGCCAAATCGGTGAAGGAGATGCGTTACCACCTCGCCCATACGCGTGATTGGCTCGTGCGCTTCGGTGATGGCACCGATGAGTCGCATGCGCGGGCCCAAGCCGCGCTCGATTGGCTGATGCCATACACCAACGAAGTCTTCGCCACGGACGATGTTGAAACTGCCGTGGCCGAGGCCGGCATTGGCGTGCGCCCGGCAGACCTGCGTGACGCATGGGAAGCCACCGTGCGTGACGCGCTGGATGAGGCGACGCTGCGTTGGCCGGAGCCTGGCCCGTATGTCAGCACTGGCAAGCACGGCGTGCATTCCGAACATATGGGCTATCTGCTGGCCGAGATGCAGGGGCTGGCGCGCCAGTTCCCGGGGGCATCGTGGTAAGCGAGCGGTTGGCCCGCGCACGTATCGCGCTGGAGGCCGTCACCGACCCGGAGATTCCCGTGGTGACGATTGCCGAGCTTGGCATCCTGCGCGATGTGCAGCTCGACGAGGCCGGCACACTGGTGGCGACGATCACGCCTACGTATTCCGGCTGCCCCGCCATGGAGCAAATTGCCGATGATGTGAGTCGTGCGTTGCAGGCGGCAGACGTGGGTGCGTATCGCGTGCGCTCGGTGCTGTCGCCGGCATGGACGACCGATTGGATTACGGCTGAAGGGCGCCGCAAGCTGCGCGACTTTGGTATTGCGCCGCCGGCACATGCGGCCGAAGCAGATGGTGCACGCCCGATTCGTGTTACTCGCCCAACGCAGGCCGAGCACATCGCCTGCCCGCAATGCGGATCGCACGATACGGTACTCATCTCCACCTTCGGTTCGACAGCTTGCAAGGCGCTGTACCGCTGCCGTGCGTGCCGCGAGCCGTTCGACTATTTCAAGCCCTACTAAGCCCCCCGAGCGCGATCGCCATGACTCCGCAATTCCACCCCTTGCGTGTTGCCGAAGTGCGCGGCGAGACGGCCGATACGATCTCCGTGCGCTTTGACGTGCCGAATGACCTGCGCGATGCATACCGCTTTACGCAAGGCCAGTTCCTGACGCTGCGCGTACCGCCGGGTCAACTGCCCGGACACGAAGAACTGCGGCGCTCGTATTCCATCTGCTGCGCCGTACAGGACTATGACGCGCACGGTGAGTTGCGTGTGGCAGTCAAGCGTGTCGACGCGGGGGTCTTCTCCAACCACTTGCACGACCGCATCCGCGTGGGCCAGACGCTCGATGTGCTGCCGCCAGACGGTCGCTTCTACGTGCCGCTTGCAGCCGAAAGCGCACGCCACTACGTCGCCTTTGCGGCTGGCAGCGGCATCACGCCCATCCTGTCGCTCATCAAGACGACGCTGGCGGCGGAGCCGCAGAGCCGCTTCACGCTGGTCTATGGCAATCGCAGCGTCGACAGCATCATCTTTGGCGAAGCGCTCGAAGATTTGAAAGACCGCTACCTCGATCGCTTCGCCCTGTATCACGTGTTGTCGCGGCAGGCGCAGGAGATCGCGCTGTTCAACGGGCGGCTCGATGGCGTGAAGGTGCGCGCTTTTCTGGACACGCTGATCCCGCCCGACGATATCGATGCTGCTTTCATCTGTGGCCCGTCGACGATGATCGATGCGGTGGAGGCGGCGCTGCTCGAGCGCGGTGTGCCGCGCGAGCGCGTGCATGCCGAGCGCTTTGGCGTGCCGGTGGGCGATGCGACGGCGGCGGCCAAGCCGCGCAAGCATGCCGCCGTGGCGGGCGATGTCGCGCTCACCGTTGTGCTCGATGGCAAATCGCACGAGGTGCCGATGGCGGGCGACGCCAAGGTGCTGGACAGTGCGTTGAGTGCGGGGCTGGATCTGCCCTATGCGTGCAAGGGCGGCGTGTGCTGCACGTGCCGTGCCAAGGTGCTGGAAGGCCGTGTGGAGATGGACAAGAACTTCACCCTGGAAGACTGGGAGATCCAGCAGGGGTTTGTGCTGACCTGCCAGGCGCGGCCGCTCACGCAGCGCGTGGTGGTCAGCTATGACGAGCGTTGAACGTCAGCCTTTCGTGCCGCTCGGGCCAGCTAGCCCGCCCAGGCCGTTCTCCAGCATGTCGATCACCATTTCCGCATAGCCTTCGTACGAGAGCGGTCCGTCAGGTTTGAGCCAGGTGAACGTCCAGTTCATCATGCCGAAGAGCATCATCGTGATGGGCGTGCGGTTGGCTTCATCCACCTTGTCCGGGTAGGCGGCACCAAGTTGCCGCCCCACGGCTGCCACCACGTCCCGCTCGCGCGCGAGCACGATGTCGCGCTGTTCCGGCGCCAGGTATTTCACATCATTGAGCAAGGCCACATGCCGCGTGCGCGACGTGGCGTACTCGGCCAAAAACGTGCGGATCAGCAAATGCAATGTGGCGCGTGCCGAGAGCTTGGCATGGCGCGCGTCGCTCTCGGCGCGTTCAACCAGATCGGCCAGCCGGCGCGTGTAGCGGTCGAGCAGGTCGAAGAGGATAGCTTCCTTGCCTTCGTAGTAGTGATACAGGCGCGATTTCGAGCCGCCGCACGCAGCGGCAAGCTGGTTCATCGACACGCTCGGGTAGCTGTCGGCCGCAAAGGCTTCGGCGGCGGTGTCGAGCACGCTTTTGCGGCGTAGCTCGAATTCGTCTTCGTTCTTGACGCGGGACATGGCTGGCGGCACATCGGTTGGATGGCCGCCATGTTAACCGGCTGCGTTGCCGCGTGTCGATGTATCAAACAGTTTCGAGCACGCCCAGGAAATCCAGCACGGCTTCAAGGAACGCGTCCGGCAACTCCACGTTGGCAAGGTGCACGGTGTCCAGCATGTGCAGTTGCGCTCCTGGAATGGCGGCGGCAATTTCCTCGCCATGGCGGGCAGACGTCACGGTGTCGTGCTGACCGGCAATGACGAGCGTCGGATGCGTGATCAGCGTGATTGTGCGGCGCAGGTCGGCATCGCGCACCGCCGTCCACCCGCCGATGATGCCCTCGCGCGGCGTGGCCAGGAGTGTGCGGCGGAATGGATCAACGGCAGGATCATTCGACTCCAGCATGCGCGCCGGAAACCAGTTGCGCAGGAATGTTTCGGTAGTTGCCTGCATGTCGGGCGCTTGCCGAAGTTCGGCAATGGCGTGATCGAAATACTGCGTCGGGCCGATGTGCGCAGCAGTGTTGGAGAGGATCAGCCGGTCGATGCGTTCCGGCACATGAATCGCCAGCCATTGCGCCACGATGCCGCCCAGCGACAACCCCAGCATATGCAGACGCTGGATGCCCAGCGCATCGAGCAGTTCCACCACGTCACGACCGAGCCGATCCATCGAATATGCGCCGGCCGGTGCATCCGAAGCGCCATGACCGCGCGCGTCGTAGCGCAGCACGTGAAAGTGCTCGGCCAGGCGTGGCACGCTCACGTCCCACATGTGCAGGTCGGTGCCGATGGAATTGGACAACAGCAGGACGGGCTTGCCCGCCGCGCCGTCGAAGCGATAGGCAATGCGTGTGCCGTCACCGGTGGTGATGAACGAGAGGTCGTTTCGGGTGGTCACGATGGGCTCCTGAGAAAGACGGTTGAAACGATTGGGATGTCGTCATCCTAGAAGCCGATGAGGTTCGTGGATACTATGAAGTTCTGACGAACTTTGTAGGTTTTGCCGACAATGCAGAAATTCACGCTTCACGAGCTGCAGTGCTTCGATGCGGTGGTGACGGGCGGCAGTTTTCAGGCGGCCGCCGACCGGCTGCATCGTTCGCACCCTTCCGTGTTTGCGGCGGTCGCCAAGCTGGAGGGGCAATTGGGTTTGTGCCTGCTGGACCGCAGCGGCTAGCGCGTGCGCTTGACGGAGGCGGGGCGATCATTCCACCGCAAGGTGGAGTCCGTGCTGCGCGAAAGCGATGAACTGCGGACTCATGCAAAGCAGCTGGCGATGGGCGAGGAAGCCGAGCTACGCGTGGTGCTGGGTGACCTGTGCCCGCTGCAGCCCGTGCTGGCATTGCTCAGCCAGTTCTTCGGTCAGTGCCCGCAGACGCGTCTGCAATTGCAGTTTGAGGCCGTCACCGGACCGTGGGAGCGCTTGCTGGAAGACGACACCGACCTGATCGTCCACCGCGTGCCGAAAGGGGATGTGCGCATGGAGTGGATCGACCTGGGCAAGATCGCCATGGTGCCGGTGGTGGCGCCGGGTTTTCTCCCGTTCCCCATCACTTCGGCAGTGACGGCACAGCAGATGCAGCGCTTCATGCAGTGCGTCATCAATGATTCGGCGCGGAACCCACCGGAGCAATCCCACTACGTCATCGAAGGGGCGCCGCAGTGCGCCGTGCCCGATCAGTTGATGAAGAAAGAGCTGATCCTCCACGGCATGGCGTGGGGGCATCTGCCGCGGTTCCTGATCGATGCGGAATTGCGCGAAGGGGCATTGCTGTCGATTGCGGGGCGGCATTTTCCTGGCATGGTGCAGGAGCTGGCGGTTGCACGACGGCGGGATCAGCCGCACGGGCCCGTCGCCAATCGGCTGTGGGATTTTCTTGGCGACCACGCACCGTTGCTCAAGCCGTCGTTGGGGCGCATGCCCCGTCAGGCGGGGGCGGCCGCCAGAAAGCGTGCGTAATCCCGCGCCTTGCCGGCTCCTTCATGCCTTGGCAGGCATGTCATCTAGTCGACTTGGCGGAGTGCCCGCCGCGCGGTTCCGGACTATAACCATTCATACCCAAGCATCCTCTTGGGCAAAGGTGGTGAACGATGGCTGCGCATGGCACCGATCAGGTCTTCTCCGGCTCCATTCCTGAGCTGTATGACACGCTGCTGGTCCCGTTGATCTTCGAGCCCTATGCGATGGACATGGCTGCGCGGGCGGCGGCATGTCAGCCGAAGCGCGTGCTGGAAGTTGCCGCAGGTACCGGAGCAGTGACGCGCGCACTGGCGCGTGCACTACCCGCAACCACGGAGATTGTCGCAACCGACCTGAACCTGCCGATGCTCGATCGCGCGGCCGCCGTGGGCACGGACCGGCCCGTGACATGGCAGCAGGCCGACGCCCAGCAACTGCCATTTGCCGACGGCTCTTTCGATCTGGTGATCTGCCAGTTTGGCGCGATGTTCTTCCCCGACCGGCCCAAGGCCTTTGCTGAGGCGCGTCGTGTGCTGACACCGGGCGGCAAGCTGCTCTTGAGCGTGTGGGGCCGGATTGAAGACAACGACTTTGCAAATGTGGTGACGAAGGCGCTGGTGCAGCGCTTTCCCGAGAATCCGCCCATGTTTCTGGCGCGCACGCCGCATGGCCATTACGACCCGGCGCCGATTCAAGCCGACGCCCGTGCGGGCGGTTTTACCGCAGACGTCATGTACGACGTTGTTGCAGCGCGCAGCCGGGCAGAGACGGCACGCGGGGTGGCCATCGCCTATTGCCAGGGCACACCGGTGCGCGGCGAACTGGAGGCATTCGGCCCCGATGCACTGACCGACGCCACCGAAGTATGTACCGATGCATTGACGGCGCAGTTCGGCGCGGGCCCAGTCGAGGGCAAGATCCAGGCGTTGATGTTCAGCGTGACTGCTTGAGGGGAGCTGCTAGCGGCATCGGCATCGCGTTACGCATCGCAGGTGGTGCGGAGGCGTCGCAGCTCAAGATTCTTGTTGGCCCAGGCGCATACGCGAGGCGTGTCGACGGTTGCGCATCCAGTCGACGGCGCGCCGGCCCAGGGCGATGGACGGTCGCTCGACATAGCGATGCAGCAGCATGGCCAACACCAGCGTGAGCGCAAGGTTGACGGTAAACAGCATCAACTGCGTGCCGATCCATTCCGGCGCCAGCCTGCCTACCAGTCGGTGCGTGGCTTCGATCACGCTCGGGTGCACGAGGTAGAGCGCGTATGACAGCTCACCCAGCCAAACGGCGACGCGCGGCACGCGAAGCTCGCCGCAGTGCTCCATGGCCACCATGCCGATCAGCAAAGCGCCTGCGGGCAGCCCGCGGGCGAGCAGATCGAACTTGGGAACAGGGCCAACGACCGATATCACGAACGTCGCCACGCCCACCGCCATCAGCACCCGCGCGAAGGCCGGGGTGAGACGATGCCGATGCGCTGCATACAGCCACGCCAGCCCCGCGCCCAGCAGGAACTCCAGCACAAGCGGGTTGGCTGCCATGGCCTGCAGCGGTGTGGCCCAGTCGTACAGTGCTTCCGGGTTGCGCTGCACGGCCCCGCTATGCCAGAACGGCACGATGATCGTGGTCGTGAATAGCGCCAGCGTCACCAGCCCCAGCGCAAGCCGGCCGAACAGCGCAAGCCCCACCGCGCACAGCCCATAGAAGAACACCTCGTAGTTGAGCGACCAGCCCACATACAGTGCCGGATACCCAAAGTACGGTGCATCCACATTGGCCTGCGGCACAAACGCGAGCGACGTGAGCAAAACGCCCGCCGACACCGGGTTGAGCCACGTGGAATGCAGCACCGACATCAACCAGTAAGGCGGCGCCAGCCGGAATGCACGCTTGACGAGAAATTCGCCGGCCGGCTCAGGCCCCTTCGGGCCAAGAATGGCGACCCACGCAATGATGAAACCGCTGATGACGAAGAACACATCCACCCCTACATGACCGCGCTTGATCACATGTGTGGTCAGCCACGCAAGGGCAGGGATGTCGGTGTGGGCCAGGGCCAGCCCGGAGTGGAACACCACCACATACAGCGCGGCAAAGCCCCGCAGCGCCTGAATGCTGAGAAGGGAAGACGGAGAACGGTTCACGCAGGATGGACGGCTGCAGCGCAATCAAGGTTCCGCCGCGGTCGTGTTGTCGACAAGCCAATCTGCGTAGCAAGCAGCGTGCCGCGGTGTTACTCCGGGGACGCGCACTTGGCTGCGCGCTCCAGCAAAAGCGCGCGTTCCTGCCGATTGTGTGCGAGTGCAGCAGCGCGCTCGTACTCCACGCGGGCTTCCTCCATGCGGTTGAGGCGCGCAAGAAAATCGGCGCGTACGCTGGGCAGCAGGTGATAGCAGCGCAACGCCGGTTCGGCGAGCAGCGTATCGACGATGTCGAGGCCGGCTTGCGGCCCATACGCCATGGCCACAGCAACGGCACGGTTGAGTTCGACGACGGGCGAGGGCGAGAGCTGGGCGAGCGCGTCGTACAGTGCGGCAATGCGTGTCCAGTCGGTTTGTTCGGCGGTCCGCGCGCTTGCATGGCATGCCGCAATGGCCGCTTGCAGCCCATAAGGGCCAAGCCCGCGCCCGCAGGCTTCGGCTTGTGCCAGCGCCGCAAAGCCACGCTGGATAAGCAGGTAATCCCAACGGCTGCGGTCCTGCTCCATCAGGAGGATGGGCTGGCCGCCGGGGCCCACGCGTGCACGCAGGCGCGAGGCCTGAAGCTCCATCAGCGCAAGCAGGCCAAGCACTTCCGGCTCGCCTGGCATGAGCCCCGCCAGGATGCGGCCCAGGCGCTGCGCCTCTTCACACAGCGTGGGGCGCGTCCAGTCGTCACCGGCGGTAGCGGCATAGCCTTCGTTGAAGACGAGATAGATCACCTGCAGCACGGCCGAAAGCCGCTCGGGCAACGCTTCGGGCTCGGGCAGCTCGAACGGCACGTGTGCTGCAGAGAGCGTCTTCTTGGCGCGCACAATGCGCTGCGCCACCGTGGGTTCCGGCACCAGAAAGGCGCGGGCGATCTCGTGTGTGGTCAGCCCGCCAAGCAGTCGTAGCGTGAGCGCCACGCGGGCTTCGTGCGGCAGCACCGGATGGCAAGAGATGAAGACCAGCCGCAGCAGATCGTCGCCGATGGCCGCTTCGCGCGCTGTTTCGGCATCGGCCTCGGCTAGCTCCTGTTCGATCTCAAGCTGGATGGCAAGCAGCGCATGTTTTTGCTCCGCCAGCGTGTGATGGCGCAGCCGGTCAATGGCGCGGTGTTTGGCGGTGGCAGTAAGCCAGGCGGCCGGATTGTCGGGGATACCGGATGCAGGCCACTGCTCCAGGGCCGAGACCAGCGCATCCTGCGCCAGTTCTTCGGCCAGCCCCACGTCGCGCAACAGGCGTGCAAGCCCGGCAATGATCCTGGCCGATTCAATGCGCCACACCGCATCGATGGTGCGGTGGATGGGGAGTGCATCGGGCGTCGAACGGGCCATGACGGTGCCGCTTATTGCTGCCTGGCCGCCAGTTCTGCGCGCAGGCGGTCTTCGCGCTCGCGGGCTTCGGGTGTGAACTCCGCACCAAAATCTTCCGCTTCAAACACGCGCCGGATTTCCAGCCGCACGTTGCCGCCGGCATCCAGTGCGGGCCAGCGCTTGACCCACTCCAGTGCTTCTTCTTCCGACTTGACCTGCAACATGGTGTAGCCGGCGATCAGCTCCTTCGCTTCGGCAAACGGGCCATCGATCACGGTTGGCTTGCCATGCTTGAATTCCACGCGTGCGCCGCGCGAGCTGGGATGCAGCCCTTCGCCGCCCAGCAGCACGCCTGCCTTGGCCAAGTCTTCCATGTACTTGCCCATGGCGGTGAGCAGTTCTTCGCTCGGCATGACGGCGGCTTCGGTGTCTTTGTCGGCCAGACGCAGAATCATGAATCGCATGGTGCTTCTCCTTCGGTTCGATTGGGTTGGAGGCGACGGATGATGTTCGCGCCTCTACTTGCACGTCGAATGAAGGGTGGGCGGAATCGACAGACCTGGCAAGCGAAAATGTAACAAGATGTAACGGTGCCAATGCTTGAAGAGCGCGCCACTGCCGTTCAACGGCATTTGACCTCGTAATCGACAACGTGCGGCGGGTCGTCCTCCCCCGCTGTGGTCACGGTCAGCTTGCCTGCGGGGCTGGTGTAGCTGAAGTCGCAGTAGGCGAGGCCGGTGCCCGCACAGTTTTCGGTTTCCACCAGGCCCTGCTTGACCAGGGCGCTCTGGCGCGGCTCACCGTTGGGGCCGCCTCGTACCGGTTTCCAGCCCTTGGCGGCAAGTGCCTTGCGGACTTTGTCGATCGGCATGCCATAGATTGTCGGCACCTTGGCGCGGCCATGGCAGACGGCATCTTCGTCGGCAATTTTGCCCAGGCGCACCGTGCCATCAGCGTCGACACGCAAGTCACCGACCGGCGACGCAACCATGTCGCCGTCCCACACGCGCACGGCGCCGCCTTCGAGCGCAGTAAGAGTGCCGATGGCGGTGTCTTCGGCGGATTTGCCGTAGGCCAGCGCGACGAGCTTGTCGTTGTCGAACACGGCCACATTGCCTTGCGTGATGTTGCAGGTTGCGCTGGTACCGGCTTCCAGGCGGCCCGCAAAACTGATGGCGCGATACGTGCCGGAAGATGCCGAGCCAAGCGGCACATCGGCCATCACCGCCCAGCCTTGTGCCGCTACCTGCCTGGCTGGTGCCGACACGGGCTTCATGACGGCCTGGGGGCAGTCATCGCGGTCGCTCTTGCTGCCATTGGCCTTGGGCAGCACGTCCAGCGCCTTGATGCGGATGTCCTTTACATCGGAGGCCACCCGCAGGGCGTTTGTTTGCGCCAACGCTGGCAACGAGAGTGCCAGGCTGAGTGCCAATACGGCACTGCGCAGGGTGCTCGGCAAAGGATTCACGGAAGTGGAATTCGGCATGGAGTGGCGTTGCATGGGGAGCGAGTCGGTCCGACATGATCCACTGCGCATGTGAATCGAGGATTAACAGCGAGCCAAGGTCGAACGAAAGGTGAATTCGGCAGATCGATTCGGGAATGTAAATTCCCGATGTTCCACGCGTCGGCGCCGAAGCCGCTTACGGTGGTGCAGGCTGGCGAAGGCCGTGCATCGACATGGTTGACCAAGCGGCCGCCCAGCCCGAAGCGGCCACTCGCCCGAACCTGCCTAGATGGTGAAGTACTCCGGACGCAGCCGGCGGGTAATTTCCAGCACCGGCAGCACATGGTCCAGGTGCTCACGCATGGCGCGCACGGCGCGTTTCGGATTGTTGGAGGCGAGGGCGTCGATCACCGCGCGGTGCTCGGCCAGGACTTCAGTCATGCGGCCCTCGAGCGGGAGCGTCAGCAGCCGGTAGCGGTCGATCTGCGTTTTGACTTCCAGGATGATCTGCCAGACGCCGGGGTAGCCGGACAGCTCGGCCAGCGTGGCGTGAAAGGCTTCGTCGGTGCGGAAGAAGCCGCGCCGGTTGCTCTCGCGCACGCATTGCGCTTGCCGTTCGAGCACGACGTTCAGCTTGTGGATGCCTTCGGGCGTCATGCGCTCGGCAGCCTTCTCGATGATGGCGACTTCCAGCGCGCCACGCACGAGCATGGCTTCTTCCAGCGTGTTGAGCGGAATGCGCGACACGAACGTCCCGACACGGGCCTGGACATCGATCAGCCCTTCCTCGGCCAACCGCTGGACGGCCTCATGAACGGGGGTACGGCTGGTGCCAAATTCTTCTGCGAGATCCTTCTCGACGATGCGCGTTCCGGGTAGCAGTTCCATCTCGACAATCCGCTCGCGCAGCTTCAGATACACGCGTCGGGCGGCGGTCATGGTGGCCTCGTCCTCAGGGGGCGAGGGGAAAGGGCGCGAAGTCATACAGCTCGCAACGAGTTCGGGAGGAAGTGGAAGGGATCGCAACGGCGCGGCCTGAGGTGTCGATGCGGTCAGAGACCAAGGGCAGCGCGGGCACCATGATAGCGGCAAACTCCGCGCACTTGAACTGAGGTGAACCCGGTCACAGCGTCCGGGCGGACACCGTGACGGGCGTTCAAACCGGTCAGAACCGGTGAATCATGCCGACAGCCACGGTAAGTTGCGACCCGGTTGCCGAGGGCGCGCCGTTCTGGCCATCGCCGATGGACGCCGTGGCATCGATGATGCCCCCCGTGGGGGAGATCGTCTTACCCTTGGCTTTCTGATACGCCTCCAGCAGGTACAGGCCCGTGCGCTTGGAGAAGCTGTAGTACTGCGACAGGTTGAACTGGTGATATGTCGCCGCGTCCGCAATGCCGTTGGCCTTGGTGGCGCGCGTGTACGAATAGCCGGCCGCCAGGTCAAGCGTCGGGGTGGCCTTGTAGTGCAGGACGGCGCCGCCGGTGTTGAAGATCGCCTCGCTGGCGAACTTGGAGTTCACGCCGGGGATGTACTGCACGTTGGAGTACGACACCGACACGTCCCATGCCGGCGAGAACGTGTACGAACCGAGCACGGCAAAGCGCTGTTGCGCCGCCGCCAGTTGGTAGCCCGCGTTGATGGCGGACACGGCCGGCTGGCTGCCGTTGTTGGACAGCGCCGAGTTCGCGCCCCAGGCACCGCCACCCACCGTCGAGTTGTTCACGCGCATGAAGCCGGCACCCACGCCGACCGGGCCATTGGCATAGCGCGCGGCAAAGCTCCAGGTCGAACCGTTGCCCACGCTGCCCGGCGTTTCGCCCATGCCGTAGGAGCCGCTGAAGGTCACGCCGCCCAGTGTGGGCGAGGTATAGACCACGGAGTTGTTGACGCGGTAGTTGGTGTCGAGCGAGTCGATGTCGCCCGGGTGCGCACCGTAAAAGCCGGTCAGCCAGTTGATCGGGCTGTACGGGGCCAGGATCGAGAAGTACGCCGTGTACTGGCGGCCCAGCGTAACGGTGCCCAGCTCGCGGTTGGCCAGACCGACGAAGGCCTGGCGGTTGAACATCAGCCCCGAGACCGATTGCGAGCCCGTGTCGCCATTAAAGCCTTCTTCAAGTACGAACTGCGCGCTGTTGCCACCGCCCAGGTCTTCGTTGCCCTTGAAGCCGAAGCGGCTGCCCGACCAGATGCCGCTGTTCTGCTTGACGACCGAATGGCCGTTCGACGTGGAGCCGACCGAGGTCTGGTTGCTCTGATACCCGACCGACACGTCGATGTTGCCGTACAGCGTGACGCTGCTTTGCGCGTACGCCGATCCGGCGATTCCCCCCGTGAGTGCGATCGCTGCCGCGATGGCGACTTGGCTCTTCATGATGACTCCTTCCTTGATGTCGCAGCCGTGGCTGCATGTTGGTTATTGGTTGGGTTGCTTCAGTACACCGGGTGCCCGTTGATCACGCTCGGCAGCCAGGTCGAGAAGAACGGCATGTACGTGACCACGTTGATGGCGGTGAAGATGGCGAGGTAGTAGGGCCAGGCGATCTTGGTGGTCTCGCCGATGGAAACTTCGCCGATGGCACAGCCGACAAACTGCACCGAGCCGATGGGCGGATGCACCAGCCCCAGCGAGCAGTTGAGCAGCAGCATGATCCCGAACTGCACGGGGCCGACGCCGCAATGCATGGCCATGGGCAGGAACAACGGCGTGGTGATCAGAATGTGCGCCGCCATGTCGACGAACGTGCCCAGGAACACCTGCAGGATGTTGATGTAGAGCAGCATCAGCCACGGTGCGGCGCTGGTCTGCGTGAGCATCTGCTCGATGGCGTCCGGGATCTCCAGGTAGGCCATCTGGAAGCGCAGCATGTTCGACACGGCAATCAGCAGCAGCACCACGCCGGTAGTCTTGGCGGCGTGGGCCAGCGCACGGCGAAATTTGGCCCACGTCATGGAGCGATAGACGAGCACCGTCAGGCACAGCGAATAGGCGACTGCGATGGCGGCGGCTTCGGTGGCGGTGGCAATGCCCATGGCCACGCACACCAGGATCAGTGCGATCACCATCAGGCCCGGAACTGCGCCCACAAAGGCACGTGCCACGGCAAACCAGCCGGGGAAAGGCGGCAGCTCGGTCGAGCCGTCGGCGCGGCGCGGGAAACCGTAGCGCTTGGCTTGCCAGTAGGCGGCGATCAGCACGAAGCCCATGACCCAAAGCACCGGCAGCAGCCCCGAGAACAGCAGGTCGCCAATCGACACGCCGCTCACCTGCTGGCCGTTGAGCGAGCCCACGATGCCCTGCGCCGCAAAGGCGTAGATGATCATGTTGGTGGAAGTCGGCATGAGCGCGCCGGCCAGTGACGCATGCGTGGTCACGTTGACGGCGTAGGCGGCGCTGTAGCCCTCGCGCTTCATCAGCGGAATTACCACGCCGCCCATGGCGGACGTGTCGGCGGTGGGCGAGCCCGAGACGCCACCGAACAGCGTGCAAGCCACCACGTTGGCCATGCCTAGGCCACCGCGGAAGTGCCCCACCAGTGTTTGCGCGAAGCGCAGGATGCGGTCTGCAATGCCGCCGTGCAGCATCAGCTCGCCCGACAGGATGAAGAACGGCACGGCCAGGAACGAGAACGCGTTCATGCCCGAGATCATCGACTGCATGGCGGTGGCCGCCGGCAGACCCTCGTGCAGATAGGTCAGCACGCATGACAGGCCGAGCGCGAACGAAACCGGTACGCCCAGTAAAAGAAACGCCAGAAAACTGACGGAGAGAATGGCGAGGTCCATGGTGACTTAACTTGCGTCTTGCGCGAACAGCCCGATCAGGCGTTCGAGAGCGAACAGGGCGATGGCGACACTCGCCACGAGAGGAATCCAATAGCGAACGGCTTCAGACAAACCGAGGATGGGGATGCGGTCACCAAACGTGGTTTCGGCCATGTCGAAGCAGCCAATGAAGATCACTACAGCAAAGGCGATCAGGCACAGCTTCTGCAGCACGTGCGCGGCGCGCTTGCCGCCCGCGGGCAGGCGTTCAACAAAGGAATCGAGGCCGATATGGCCGCCTTCACGCACCTTGAGCGCGGCCCCGAACATGGCAATGGCCACCACCATGAGTAGCGCGATGGGTTCCACAAAATCCGGCGCGTTGTTGAAGACGTAGCGCATGATCACGCCGTAGAAGACAAGCACGGTCAGCGTGGCCAGGCATGACGCCGCCACAAGCGTGAGCACGAGCGCAAACGCATCGTTGATGCGTTTGAGTAAAGACATCGATTGCATGCTGAACCTGGAGGGGAGCGCGGTATCGGAGGTGGGCAGGCGGGGCCGGTGTACCAACGGCATACATCGGGGGCCTGCCCGGCGTGGGGCCTGCGGGAAAGTCGCAGGCCCCGCGCTTGAGCGGTGATGCAGGCTTACTTGGTGGCCACGATTGCGTTGACGATGTCCTTCATCTGCGGCGTGGTCTCGTACTTCGTCCAGATCGGCTGCATTGCCTTGACGAAGGCGGCACGGTCAACCTGCGAAGCCGGCACGATCGTGGCGTTGCCCTTGGTCACGGTTGCCGTGGCCGCCTGCTCGCGCGCGGTCCAGAGCTTGACGTAGTACGGCACGGAGTCGGCAGCAGCCTTGCGGATTGCGGCTTGCTCCTGCGGCGTCAGCGTGTCCCAGATTTTCTTGGAGAAGACGAGCACTTCCGGCGTCATCGCATGCTGCGTTTCGGAGTAGATCTGCGCGACTTCAAAGTGCTTGGTTTCTTCATACGACGGGATGTTGTTTTCCGCCGCATCCACCAGGCCCGTCTTCAGGCCGGTGTAGACCTCGCTGAACGGCATCGGCGTGGGTGTGCCGCCCATGGCCTTGATCTCGTCGACCATCAGGTCCGACGGCTGCACGCGGATCTTCACGCCCTTCATGTCGGCCGGCGTGTGGATGGCCTTCTTGGCATAGATCGAGCGCGCGCCGCTCTCATAGAACGTCAGGGCGACAAAGCCCTTGGCGGCAAACGCATCGAGGATCTTCTGGCCGACCGGGCCGTACATCACCTTGCGGAAATGGTCGATGTCGCGGAACAGGAAGGGCAGCGAGGGGATCACCGATTCCGGGACGATCTCGTTGAAGGCCGCGCCATTGGCGCGCACCATGTCGATGGCGCCGATGCGCACTTGGTCGATGGTGTCTTTCTCCGAGCCCAGCGCGCTGTTGCCGAACACCTTGACGGAGTCCTTGCCGTCAGTGGCCTTCTTGATCTCCTCACCCATGAACTTGACGGCCATGTTGGTGGGGTAGGTATCGCCGTGCACGTCGGCAACACGGAAAGTGCGCGCTTGCGCAGCGCCGCTTGCAAAGGCGGCCAGCAGTGCGGCGAACAGCAGGGAGGTACGAGCGATTGCGGTAGGGCGTTTCATGATGGATGTGTGGGCAGCAGGGTCGGAATAAAAAGGCGCTGGCCAGCAGAACCAGCCAAGCGCGAAGGAGGCGGGTTGCTCAGCGGGCGTCGGTTACGGTGGTGTTGAAAGTCTGTCCACCGATCACGACGTTCTGCAGCGTGATGTCGTGCACGTTGTAGGCGTAGATCGGCCCCGGCGTAGTGGCGCTTGCCGGGCCTGCCGCCGTGGGCGTGCCGAAGTTGCAATTCGAGATCGTCACGCCAGTGATGGGCGGAACGGTGGGCACAGGCAGCGCGCCGTTGTAGTCGAACGCCACGGGGCCCTGCGCAACGATGGCCTGGAAGCACGAGCCCGTCAGGCCGCCGGTGGTGACGTTGCCGGCGGTTACGTTGGAGATGTTCACGTTCTGCACCAGTGCCGGCCGCGTACGAATGGCATCGGCTGCAGGCTGGTAATCGCAGTCGAACGTGATCAGCCCGCCTTGCGAAGCTGACGGGTTTGCTGCGGCCGCCGTCACCACGCCCAGCGGCACCGTGCTGTTGATCGGGCTGCCTGCCAGCATCTTGCTGCCGTAACCGGCACCGGTGAGGTTCACGCCGTTGGGCAGGCTGACGTTGGTGACATAGAAATTCTTCACGAACCCGCCACGGTTCATGTTCGTCTTGATGCGGATGGCGATGTTCAGCGAGTTTGTCGCCCAGAACTGGTTGAGCATCGCCAGGTTGCGCGCATAGATGTTTTGCACGCCGCCGCCCATTTCGCTGCCCAACGTGATGCCGCCGTGGCCGCTGTTCATCGTGCAGTTCTGGATGACGTGGTCTTGCGCCGGGCCGTAGCCGGTATCGAGGTTCTTGCCCGACTTGATGGCGATGCAGTCGTCGCCCGTGTTGAACGTGACGTTTTCGCACAGCACGTTGCTGCAGGCGTCGGGATCGAAGCCGTCGTTGTTGGGCCCGATGCTGTCGACCGTTACGCCACGGATGACCACGTTCGTGCAGTGCACCGGATGGTGCTGCCAGAACGGCGTGTTGACCGTGCGGTAGTTCTCCATCAGCACGTTGGTGCAGCCGATGAACTCCACCATGCTGGGGCGCAAGTAGTGACCGAGCCCGAAGATGCGCTTCTCAACCGGCACGCCGGCTTCGGACAGCGCGGGCAGATAGTTCTGGTCTTGCTGCCAGGGCGTTGCCGGATTGGTGAGCAGCGTATACAGCGCGCTCGGAATACCCGGCACCGCGGTCTGCAAGTCGACGTTGTTCGGGTTGCTGTAAGCCTGCGACGGCGTACTGGAGCTGGCGCAGCCATAGGCGCCGTTGGTGCCCTTGAAAGTCCACCAGCACGTGCTGGTGTTGCCCGTGCCGGCAAACGGTGTCATGGCCTGGCCGTTGAGCACCGAGGTCGCCCCTTCGCCCGTCAGCGCAATGTTGCTGGCGTTGCGTGCGTAGATGGGCGAGCCGTAATTCAGGCAATCGTCGGCCTGCCAACGGCTGTAGTAGAGCTTGCCGTTGGTGCCGCAATCGATCGGGCCATCCTTGGCGTAGTCGGCCGGATTGGCGCTGAAATAGATCGTGCAGTTGGCGCTGAGGTGAAAGTTGACGTTGCTCTGCAGCACGATCGGCCCGGCGCAATACCACGTGCCCGACGGCACCACCACGCGCCCGCCACCGGCTGCGTTGCATGCTGCAATGGCTGCCAGGAATGCCGGGCGCGAATCGAATGCGCCGGGCGCCTGCGTTGCGCCGGCGCCTGAACTGACGGGCGACTTGGTCGGATCGGTGTAGGGGCTTGTTTGTGCGACAACGCTGCACGGCTGCGCGCCATACGCTTCGACCTGGAAATCAACTGCCGGGAACGCACTCTGCGCCACGCCCTTCAGCGACGAAATGATGGTGGTGGCCAAGCCGTTCGTGCCCCAGATCGGGTCCGCTTGCACAGGTGCGGTGGGCGTGGTGGCGACCGGTGCTGCGGCGTCGTCGGAGCTGCCGCCACAGGCGCTCACCAGCGCGCCCCCGACCACGGCACCGCTGTAACTCAGAAAGGCACGTCGCGACGGACTGTGCGGGGCGCGGGCATCAGATGCCTGCCGCCGCCGGTTACGGAAGGGCGCTGTCATTGGGTCTCCTCGTCGGTTTTTTGTCTGACGTGTCGACCCGGCAGGAGGCTGCTGAATCCGGGCACGTCTTTTGATATATCAGAATTTATTGATTGATATATTAGAGGTCAAGGGCGGGTTTTCCCGATCCCCACCAGCGGGGTACGGAGGGCGACGACAACTAGGTAACCCGCTCGGTGCGGCGTCGCATTGGGCTCGATGGCAACGTCTGCAGACATGCCCGGGGCGACAACGGATCGTCCATCTGCCACCCGCTGTAGGTGCTGCTGCGGGCCGGGGCAGCGCATGGCAGCGCGGTATTGGCCTTCCCCGCACAGCATCAAACAGGTTCTCTGTTTCGGGGTATCGAATTGCGATTTGATGCAATCGCGATTGAATGTGTACGACTTAAAGAAACGCCCCTGTCACACATCATTCCTACCATGCGAGTGCCAATCGATGTGACCGATTCATTTCATGAATCGCAGGCAATAAAAAGAGCATCGAACGCATTCGCAATCTGAGGATTTTTGAGAATGTTGTTTCTCGGGGGCTCAGTGCGGTTGATCTGTGTCGATGAGAATTGCGGCTTTTCAGGCATCACTTCATTTCCCTTCGAGCGTTGGACCAACCCTGCGAATTGCGGCGGCAATCGCTTTGCCTTCTGGGTAGCCTAAAACGTAACGGAGAGAACCATGTCAATGAAAAGTGGGGCCGATCAACAGCAGCTGACGCTGGATGATCTGGCCGCTGTTCCTGAGCTGAAGCGCCGGCAATTGCTGCGCATGATGCTGGCTTCGACGGCGGTCGGCCTGTCGGGCGTGCTGAGCGGGTGCGGTGGCGGCGATTCGCCGGACGCCTCAACGGGTTCAACGGGCACCCCGCCAAGTGCGGGCGATCCGGGTACCGGAACGACGACACCAAAGCTGGTGTCGTCGTTTACGCTGGCGGCCTTGCCGGATACGCAATTTTATCCGCGCTATGCATCTGCAAAAATGGGCGGGTTGTATCAAAAGAATTATCCGACGATCAATCCGCAATTCGACAATCCATTCAAGGCGCAGACGCAATGGATTGCCCAAAATGCAAAAGCGCTGAAACTGGCTTTTACCACGCACCTTGGCGATATTGTCGACCAGTCCTGGTATTACACGTCTGAAGGTTCGGCGCCGTGGAGTGCGAGCACAGATCTGCTGAGCAATAGCCAACTCACCAACGGCACGGTGACCAAAGAGTGGGAGCTGGCGAGCCAGGCGATGCAGGTGCTGGAAAAGGCCAACTGCAACTATTCGATCTGCGCGGGCAACCACGACGTTGGCGCCATCGGCTCGTCGATGCAATGGGGGCCTGACTGGGGCGTTGGCGTCTCGGGCTTTGACAACACCGACGGATACCAGGACGGCGGCAGCCACCGGCAAGGGTTGGTGGAGCCGTATCTGAAGGTGTTTCCGACCGCGCGTGCACAACGGCAGCCAACCTTCGGCGGCCGCCATGGCTCGGGCTTTCACGAGTACCACGTCTTCAACGCGGAAGGGAATCAGTTCCTGGTGCTGTCGATGTCGTGGCGCGCTTCGGACGATGCGATTGCGTGGGCCAACTGGGTCATCGCAAAGAACCCTGGCATTCCGGTCATCCTGATTTGCCACCAGCTTGCGGGCATTGGCCCGGACGCTGTTACGGCAGCCGATACGGCGTATTCGAATTACCTGTGGGACAAGCTGATCAAGAATAACGACCAGATTTTCATGGCCGTATCTGGTCACTACCACGGGTCGTGCAAGATGACGAAAAAGAATGCGGCCGGCAACGACGTCATCTTCATGGTCGTCGATTATCAGATGGCGTATATGGGCGGCAATGGCCTGATGCGCTTGTACGAATTCGATCTGACGAACAACAAGATCATCGCCAGTTCGTTCTCGCCGTGGGTGCCTGTCAAGCCGGAAGCGAGCCTGAATCAGTTCGATTCGGCATGGTTGACCGCGGATAACCAGAACTTCTCGATCGACATCGATTTTGCCAAGCGCTTTGCCGGCTTCAACCCCGCCTTCAAGGCGGCAGCCGGCTCGGTGCCGGGCAGCCTGACGGATGTCGCCAAGGGGCTGATCCTGGCGAACTATCACAATCCGCCGCAGGATGCGGGCAAGCCGGCGTCCGGCCCGAGCGACTACCCCGTGGTGCCCAACACGCTGGCGCACTGGCGCTTCTACAACACGTCCGCTGCCGAAGGCGAGGCGCTGTCTCCGTATCAGACGGGCTTCCAGATCAAGGATGTTTCCGTGCCGGGCGATTCCACGGCGGGCGCGAATCCCATTTCGCTCAACACGTGGATGGGTGGTCAGCCCGGCGACCTCGTGTGGTCGAAGGATCATCACCCGCTGTCTTCCGCTCCGGGCAGCCTGCAGTTCAAGAACGCCACCCAGACGAGGTCTTCGTATTTCACGACAGACCCGACTTCGCCGTTGAACGTACAAACGTTTGCCAACGGCTACACCATCGAGGCGTTCGTGAAGATCGACTCGGCCTGGACCGCGCAGAACAACGCGTGGATGGGCATTCTCTACCGGCTTGGCGCGCGCAGCGCAGCCACTGGCGTGTCATGGCCGGGCGATGTCGACCAGGGCGACACAATGGCGATGTTCGCGTTTTCCAACCTGATGGAGTTCCAGTGGGAGGTCATCCCGACCGATAAAACCGAGAACCTGGCGTGCTGGTCCGGCGGTGTCTCGGCCGGGCAATGGCTGCACGTTGCCATCGTCAACGATGGAAAGGGCAGCACGACGATGTACGTGGAAGGCGCGCCCATTCTGCGCAACAACAGCGGGATGGACGGCATCCGCTACGTGGCGAGCAACCAGCAGATGGCAATCGGTTGCGCGCAGTACGGTGGCAGCATGGGCAATGGTTTCTTCGGCAGTCTCGGGGAGATGCGGATTGTCGGCGCCCCGCTGCAACCAACACAGTGGTTGACGGCACGCGCTTCGTAACGTGAGGGCGGCTCCCGCCGAAGCGGTTTGGCGGGAGCGCGGCTGGAGCCCGCAGGTGTGGCCGCTGCGCGATCTGTTCGTCCACACCGGAATAGCGATTCAATTCCGACTCATTTGTGCGCAAGACACGCGTTTTGCGCTTCATTTCATTGACGATGTCGGCGGCACAGCGTTTCATGTCAGCAAAGCAGCTTGCTTGGAGACGCACGTGCCACACGAAGACAACGCAGCGCCGATGTACCGAAGCGGAACGGCCGCCCGCATGGCCAAGATGCCTGTATCCACGCTCCGTGTGTGGGAGCAGCGCTATGGCGTGATTTCGCCCACCAAATCACAGTCCGGCCAGCGGTTGTACTCGAGCGAGGACGTCAAGCGCCTTGCGCTTCTGCGCTCGCTCGTCAACCAGGGGCATGCGATCGGCGCCATTGCGCATGCAGACAGCACCGAGCTCCAGCAGTTGCTGGACGCCTCGCTCGCTGCTGAAGCACCGGCGCTCGCGCCGGCCACCGCCGCAATTTCGCTTTCCGTCTGTGGCACGTTGCTGGCGGAGCGCGTCCGGCGCAGAAAAAGCACGCTGGTGTCGCTTGGGATCGAGCCCGTCATCGAATTGCCCGCGCTGGACGCCGAGGCCCAGCTTGAGTCACCGCCGAGCACAGATGCGTTGATCGCCGAAGCCGCGTCCCTGCATCCGGAAACGGCGGAAGCCTTATTGGCGCTGGCGCGGCGGTGCGGTGCCAGCGCCGTCGGGGTGATCTACAGCTTCGGCACGGTGCGCGCCACCGACATGCTGCGCGCGGCCGGCGTGCGGCTGTATCGGGAGCCCAATGCGCACGGTGAGCTTGACCAGGTTCTGCAAGAACTGGCGCAGCTCGTGCGCGTGGACGCGGTCTACGGAAAGCTCGAACCGTTGCGACGCAATGCGCGCAGGTTCACAGACCGGCAGCTGGAGATCTTTGCCAACGCCTCGCAGACGCTTGCCTGCGAGTGCCCGCGGCACCTTGTCGGGCTGATTCGCCAGCTCGATGCATTCGAGCGTTTCAGCGATGGCTGTGCGGTGCGGTCTTCGCTTGATGAACAACTGCACCGCTATCTCGGGGATGTCGCCAACCGCGCCCGGTTGATGCTCGAAGACGCCATGGAATTCGCAATCCGGGCGGAATCGCTGCATCCACCAGCAGGTTAGCCACGTATATACCGTATGCGTCCCATCCGCCTCGCTCGGGAGCTTGCCTGAGGCGGCATGGGCAGCGACAGCACCGCCGAATTTTCGGAGCAACTTCAATGAAACTGACTTTGGATCCGCCCGGGTTTGCCGGTGCGGCTGGCAGCGTGCCGCTTTCTGTCCGGATTCGTGAGCGGTTGATGAGCGCCGGCCACCGCTTTCACGCCAATGACAACATCGCGGCCTACCTGCGCGATGGTGAACTGGATCTCCTGCAGGCCGAGGTTGAGGAGCGCCTGCAAGCCGTGCTGCGTGCGCTGGTCATCGATGTCGAGCAAGACCACAACAGCCGGGAGACGGCTCGCCGCGTCGCCAAGATGTTCGTGCGCGAGGTATTTGCGGGGCGCTACGTCGAGGCCCCCGAAGTGACCGCGTTTCCGAATGCGGAGCGGCTCAACGAACTCATGGTGGTGGGGCCGTTGCGCGTGCGCAGCGCCTGCTCTCACCATCTGTGCCCGGTCATGGGGCGTGCGTGGGTTGGTGTCATGCCGCACAAAGACTCCCAGTTGATCGGGCTGTCCAAGTACGCCCGGCTGATCGACTGGGTCATGAGCCGCCCCCAGATCCAGGAAGAAGCCATCAAGCAGATTGCCGACTTGCTGGAAGACCGCATGGCGCCCGATGGTCTGGCGGTCGTGCTGGAGGCGGAACACTACTGCATGCACTGGCGCGGCACGAAGGACGACGGGTCGCGCATGGTGAGCAGCGTGATGCGCGGGGTGTTTCTGACCGATCCCAGCTTGCGGCGCGAGTTTCTTGCGCTGCTGCCCGGCCGCACCGGCGATTGAGCGCCAAGCCACCCTAAGAGGCATCGCCTTGAACATTCTTCAGTTTCCTGCAAAGCGCATTGCCGTGGTCGGCTCCGGTATCTCGGGGCTCGCGGCTGCGCATTTTCTTGCGAAGCGGCACGCCGTGACGCTGTTCGAGGCCGCCCCTCGGCTTGGCGGGCATACCAATACAGTCGATGTTGAAGAAGGCGGGCAAGTCTTCGGTGTCGACACCGGCTTTCTGGTCTTCAACGCGCGCACGTATCCCAACCTCATCGCGCTGTTTGACGAGCTTGGCGTTGCCCATTGCGAGAGCGACATGTCGTTCAGCGTGTCGGTTGACGGCGGGGCGCTGGAATGGGCCGGCACCAGCCTGGGTACGGTCTTTGCCCAGCCGCGCAACTTGGTGTCGGCGCGGTTTCTGTCGATGCTGGGCGACATCCTGCGCTTCAACCGGCAAGCCCACGCCAATCTGGCGGCGGCGCGCAACGAGCGCCACAGCCTGGGCGCGCTGCTTGCCGCCGGTCGCTATGGCGAGCCGTTCTGTGCGCATTACCTGTTGCCGATGGCGGCGGCAATCTGGTCCACGCCCAGCCGCGACATCCTGGCATTTCCGGCGGAAACCTTTCTGCGGTTTTGCCTGAACCACGGCTTGCTGCAGATTTTCAACCGGCCGCGTTGGCGCACCGTCAAAGGCGGGGCACGCAGCTATGTCCACACGATTGCGCGCGGGCTGGCAGACGTGCGCGTCGGCACGCCGGTACGCGGCATCCACCGTGCGGCGGACCACGTCGACGTGCGGACCGATTCCGGCAGCGAGCGCTATGACGCCGTCGTGCTTGCCACGCACGCGCCCCAGACGCTGCGTCTGCTCGACGATCCCACGGACGACGAGCGCGCCGTGCTGGGCGCCTTCCGTTATCAGCCCAACACTGCCTTCCTGCACCGCGATACCCGCCTGCTTCCGCGTCGGCGGCGCGTGTGGTCGGCGTGGAATTATCTCGATGCCTCGCGGGCGGGCACAACGGGCGCGGCGCCGTGCGTCAGCTATCTGCTGAACCAGTTGCAACCGCTGCCGGTGTCGACGCCGGTGGTCGTGACCTTGAATCCGTCCGAACCGCCCGCGCCCGAGCTGGAGTATCAGCGCTTCGAATATGAGCACCCGGTGTTCGATCAACCCGCCATCGATGCGCAGGCCCGCTTGCCGGAGCTGCAAGGTCGCGGCCACACCTGGTTTGCAGGCGCCTGGACGGGGTACGGCTTCCATGAAGACGGGCTGAAGTCTGCCCTGCGCGCGGTGGCGGATTTTGGCTGCGCCCCCGCCTGGGCACAGGTGGCGCCATGAACGGCGACGCGCAGCTTCTCGTCGGTCAGGTCATGCACCGCCGCCTGCGGCCGGTGGCCAACCGCTTTGTCTACCCGGTGTTTGCCGTGCGCGTGAAGCTCTCGGCGCTGGGGCGACTGACGGGCGCGTGGTTTGGCGTGGACTGCTTGCGGCCGCTGTCGTTGCGCGTGCGTGACTATGGCCCGCGGGACGGCACGGATCTGCTCGCCTGGATACGTGGCGTGCTGAGCAGCGCGGGTTTGCCTGACGATGGCGAGGTCTGGTTGCAGACCTTTCCGCGCATTGCCGGCTGGATGTTCAATCCCGTCTCGTTCTGGTATTGCCACGACGCGGCCGGCACGCTGCGCGCCGTGCTGGCTGAGGTCAACAACACCTTCGGGCAGCACCACCGCTACCTGCTGTGCGCGCAGGACGGCGGGGCCATCGACGCACAGACCGTGCTGACGTGCCGCAAGCAGTTGCATGTCTCGCCCTTCTGCAGGGTCGAGGGCGGTTATCGGTTCCGCTTTACCGAGACGGCGGCAACCGCGCTGGTGCGCATCGATTACCACGACCAAGACGGTCTCTTGCTGCATACCGCCATCGGCGGATGGCTGCAGCCGTTTGATGCGGCTCACCTGCGCCGTGCGTTGCTGCGGCAGCCGTTGCTTGCGCTGCAGGTTATCGGTCGCATCCATTGGCAGGCCCTGCGCTTGTGGGCCAAGGGCGTGCCGTTCTTTGGCCGTGGTGCCCACGACAGAACTTCTCCGGAGAATTCCCGATGACAGCCTCGCGCTCCCTGGCCTGGGTGCCGCCTCATGTTCCTGCGGCCGGCCGGCTGTTCCTGGCACTGGCCGGTCGGCTGCGGCACGGCTTCCTTCATCTTGTCACGCCCGACGGCGATGTGCAGATCGGCGATGCCGCGTCGCCGCTGTCGGCCGAGCTGCGCATTACCGACTGGCGCGCGTGCGGGCGCATCCTGCGCAGCGGCGATGTGGGGTTTGCCGAGGCCTATCGTGACGGATGGATCGACACGGGCAACCTCGCCAACCTGCTGCGCCTGGCCATCGTCAATGCCGCCACGCTTGATCAGGCGATCTTCGGTCATGCGCTGGCGCGTTCCGTCCTTCGCTTGCGCCACCTGCTGCGCAGGAACAGCCGTCGCGGCAGTCGCCGCAACATCCACTTGCATTACGACATCGGCAACGATTTCTATCGGCTGTGGTTGGACGAAGGCATGGCATATTCGTCTGCATGGTTCAACGGCAACCTGCGGCAGGGGTTGGCAGACGCCCAGGCCGCCAAGTACCGGCGCGTGTGCGATCTGCTCAGGGTGGGGCCCGGCATGGATGTGCTGGAAATCGGCTGCGGATGGGGCGGCCTGATGGAAATGGCCTGCGCGCGCGGTGCCCATGTTCACGGCATCACGCTCTCGGAAGAACAGCGCCGCTACACGGCCGAGCGCCTGGCCGACGAGCCACGCGCCCGCGTTGAACTGCGCGACTACCGAGACCTAGACGGTGCTTACGATGCCATTGCCTCCATCGAGATGTTCGAGGCGGTAGGCGAATCTTATTGGTCGACCTACTTTCAGACGCTGGTGCGCTGCTTGCGCCATGGCGGGCGGGCCCTGGTGCAGAGCATCACCATCGACGAGGCGCACTTCGAGCGGTACCGCGCCGGCACCGATTTCATCCAGCAGTTCATCTTCCCGGGCGGCATGTTGCCCAGCCGCGAGCGCTTTATCAGGCTGGCGGAGCAGCACGGCTTGCGACTGGTCGACCGCCTCGACTTCGGCCGCGACTACGCAGAGACGCTGCGCCGCTGGAGCCAGCGTTTCGAAGCCCGGTTGGAATCTGCGCGTGCACTCGGATTCGACGAGCCCTTCATCCGCATCTGGCGCCTGTACTTCGCGTATTGCGAGGCCGGCTTTGACGAGGGCCGGATCGGCGTGTCGCAGTTTCTGCTGGAGCGGGAGTGACCATGTCGGCGATCGGCGTCGCACTCGTTGCGCTGGTGTTCCTGGTGGCCGTGTTCAGCGCCGTATGGGCGTGGCAGTTGCGCAGTGGGAACGCCGGCATGGTCGACCCGGTCTGGGCGTTTTCGCTGGGCATGGTGGCATTGCTTTACGCGTGGTTGGGTGCGGGGTCGTTGCTCGCGCGCGTGTTGGTCGGGGTAGGCGGCGCAGTGTGGGGCGCGCGCCTTGGCTGGCACTTGTGGCGCCGCAATGCGGGCAAGCCGGAAGACGCGCGCTACCGGAAACTGCGCGAGGAGTGGGGCACTGCCGCACCGCGAAACATGTTTGGCTTCTTCCAATTGCAGGCGGCGGTATCGATGTTCCTGTCGATCGCGTTTGCCGTGCCGAGTTACCGGCTGGATTCACCGAGTGCGCTTGCCATGGCGGCCGCTGTGGCCCTGTGGCTGATGGCGGTAACCGGCGAAGCCCTGGCCGACAGGCAACTGCGCAGCTTTGCGGCGGACCCGGCAAACCGGGGCAAGACCTGCCGGGTGGGGCTGTGGCGCTATTCGCGGCACCCGAACTATTTCTTTGAATGCGTGCACTGGCTGGCCTACGTGCCCTTGGCGATCGGCACGCCGTGGGCATGGCTCACGCTGTTGCCGCCGGTGGCCATGGCATGGCTGCTCGTGAAGGTCTCGGGCGTTCCCATGCTCGAAGCCCATATGCGTGCCACGCGCGACGACTATGCCGAATACGCCCGCACAACGAGCGTGTTGATTCCCTGGCCGCCGCGCCACTGATGTACAGACATACAGACCCAAGGAGCCTCACATGACTGCGCTGTCCACGCCGACCATACCGCCGCAGGCCGCGGCCGACGCCAGCGACGGCTGGCTTATCCAATGCTGCGAGCGCGGATTGCTGCCGGATGTGCTGGTGCGTGCCGGCATGCGCGCCCTGATGCGCCAGCGTTTGCAAGATGAAGGCCTTCATGACGGGGAACTGCGTTCACGGCGCTTCAACGCGCTACTGGATGAGTTGCACGGCAGCCCCATCGCAATTGAGACAGAGGCGGCCAACACGCAGCACTATGAATTGCCACCCGCATTCTTCGAGGCCCATCTGGGGCCGCAGTTGAAGTATTCCTGCGCGCTATACCCGAGCGGCAATGAAACGCTGGCCGAGGCGGAAGAGGCCATGTTTGCCTGCTATGCCGAACGCGCCAGCCTGGCCGACGGGCAGTGCATTCTGGACCTGGGCTGCGGATGGGGATCGCTGTCGCTGTGGATGGCCAAGCGCTATCCAAACGCACGCATTGTGGCGTTGTCCAATTCGCGCGGTCAGCGCAGCTGGATCGAGGCCCGGGCTGCGGAGCGCGGGTTGACGAACCTCAGCGTGCACACCGGGAACATCGTCGATTTCGATTTTGCAGACATGCCCGCAGGTGGTCGCTTTGACCGCGTCGTGTCGATCGAAATGTTCGAGCACATGAAGAACTACGGCCTGTTGCTGGGCAAGATTGCTCGCTGGATGCGACCGGATGCGGTGCTGTTCGTGCACATCTTTGCGCATCGCACGCTGGCGTATCACTTTCAGGTGCAGGACGGCACCGACTGGATGTCGAAGTACTTCTTCACCGGCGGCACCATGCCATCCGAAGCGCTGCTGCTGCATTTCCAGGAAGACCTGCGCGTGGCGCGGCAGTGGTGGGTCAGTGGCGCGCACTACGCGCGCACGGCGGACCATTGGCTGGCCAATCTTGACGCGGCCCGTGGCAGGTTGATGCCGGTGTTCGTGCAGACCTATGGCGAGCGCCAGGCCGCCGTGTGGTTTCAGCGGTGGCGCATGTTCTATCTGGCGGTGTCGACCTTGTTCGGCTATGCCGGCGGCAACGAGTGGGGCGTGGCGCATTACCGGTTCGTCAAGCGCTAGCTGAACGCCGGCCGCCGTGGCCGTCAGGGCAGGCTGCCGGTTCCGTCGCTGCGCTCGCCCATCCATACCAGGAGCGGCATCCATACCGCCCACCCGATGGCCAACACGCCCAGCGTGGCGGTCAGATCGGGAATGAGCGCCGCTCCAAGTGCCGCTCCCGCACGAAACGACAGAGGGCCGGCAATAGCACCCAGCGCCATGGCCAGCCACCACCTGCCGCGCAGCCAACGAAAGAGGACATTCACTTGGATCGCGAACAGCACCCACAGCGCCAGCAGCCAGGGCGGTACGAACCCGGCCCACACGGCCCCGTGCGGATAGACGATGACACCGGTGCGTATCAGCAGGGTTTCCCACGGCGCCGCGAGCACCACCACCCACATCACGAGCCGCAGTTCCTGGTATGGCCGGTGGGCTTGCCGCAGATGAAGCGCCAGCAGTACCGCGACAAAAACGATGCCGACCCACGCGGCATCGCGCGCGGCACTCAGCACGCAGACAAACCAGCCGGCTTGTCCGGCTACCGTATAGAGGAGAGCACGATGAGAACGCATCAAAGAGGCCACCGTTGGCTCACCCTGTCAGGTTGGGCACGTCGTTTGGCGGTATTCACGCTGGCCATCGCCAGTGCCGCCTGCTCCAGCCCACCCCCGAATCCCAACCCACGGGCTGCCGTGCCGCTGAAGACGGTACCGGTTGATCTGCCGCGCTACATGGGGCGCTGGTATGTCATCGCCAACATTCCGTACTTTGGTGAGCGCGGCAATGTCGGCAGCTATGCCGAATGGTCCCTGCGGCCCGATGGCCGTATTGACGACGCCTATGTCTACCGGCCGGGCAGTTTCGACGCCCCCTTCAAACGCATGCAGTTCGTTGATTCGGTGGTAGAGGGCAGCGGCGGTGGCGAGTGGCGCGTGCGTTTGTTCTGGCCGATCTACGTGTCGCAACTGACGCTGTATGTCGATCCGGAATACCGGGTGACGCTGCTCGGCTATCCAGACAAGAGCCTTGGCTGGGTGTTCTCGCGCGACCCCAACATGAGCGATGCCGACTATCGCGCAGCACTGAGCCGTTTCGACGCGATGGGATATGACATTTCGCGTTTCCGGCGTGTGCCGCAAGTGCCGAGCCAGATTGGGCAACCGGGCTTCCAATCGCCGGGAGATGCCAACTAGCCTTGCGTGCGTCAACGTGACTTGCCCAGAAGATGACGACGCAGGGACGGAGCGCGCGTGCCGGGTGCCAGCCAGATATCGAAGAAGGCACGCGCGAAGGCCGGATCGTCCACCTCGGTCGTCAATTGTCCATTGGCGTAGAAGCGTGCACCGCGCCCGGGCAAATACACGCCGCACAAGGTGTCGCCCGGCCTGACATCGGGGAAGGCGGGGGTCATTGCACGCTGCCATTGCGCGAGGGTGTCATCGGACGGGACGGGCGCCTGGAGTCTGCGGATCTCGTCAATGGCGGTCTCGATGAGGCGGCTGCGTTCGATCGCGCGCCGATACGTCACCTCCAAGGCAAAGGGCGCGTTATAGCTGGGCGGGAGTTCTGCGGTCCATAGTTGTGCATCGTAGAGGCAGAATCCGAAAAGGCACAGCGCGCCCTTGCCGGAGAGTTGCGGCGCGGGCACCGTGTCGCGGCAGTCGGCCCACGCTCCAACGCTCATGAGCGTGCAAAGCGTGAGGATCAGGGCTCGGACGGCGTGAATGCGTTGGGCTGGCATATCGCGAGGGCATGCTTACAGGTGGGTCAAGCGGCGGACTGTCGGCTTCCAAAGTCTACTGACGCAGCGTATGACACGGAAACGCTCGCACCAAGTTTTCTTGATGCAAATCCTGCTCACGATTGACATTGCTGAGCACCACCGGGATTGCGGCTGCGTGAGCTGGCATGCCAACTCAAAGCATGTTCATTGGCGGAAATGAGCCGCTTGTTCTGCTGCATTTCGTTGACGGGCAGCGCTGCGCAGCGTTTCATGTCACAAGTAGCGGCATTCACTCTAAGGGGACTCGAATGGCAGATGCGTTGACAACTGCATTTCAATTCGCGAAGCGCGCAGGGCTGCATGGCGGGGGCATGTTCAAGCAGATCGGCGTTGTTCTGCGGGCGGCAGCATTGTCCACAGTGCGTGCGCGCCTGCACTGGCTGGCTCCGCTGCTTGCAGGGGCATTCCTGGCAGGTTGTGCGCCAACGAGCCCGCCAGAAGGCATCACGGCCGTCACGCCGTTCGATCTTCAACGCTACCAGGGGCGCTGGTACGAGCAGGCCAGGCTCGATCATTCTTTTGAGCGAGGCTTGACCGATGTCTCGGCCACGTACCAGCCGCAGCCCGATGGCAGCGTTCGCGTGGTCAATCGTGGCTTTGACCCTGCCAAGGGTGAATGGCGTGAGGCGGTTGGCAAGGCGCTCTTCGTGGGCGACCACGATACCGGCTCGCTGAAGGTGTCATTCTTCGGTCCGTTCTACGGCGGCTACCACGTGGCGGCACTCGATCCAGGCTATCGCTGGGCCCTGGTTGTCGGGCCGGACCGCAGCTACTGCTGGGTGCTGACACGCGACAAGCATCTCGACCCCGCACAGCGTGACGCGATCTTTGCGCGTGCGCGTGCGCTGGGCATTGACACGTCCGCGCTGATCTCCGTGTCACACGAGCGGCAGGATCCGTCCAAGTAGCGGCGAGGGCGCATGCACCACACCAAGAGCGAGCACGCAGCGCAAGACCGTGGCGCCATGTTCCGGCGGGCAATGACATGAACCAGAGCGCAAAGACGATCCGGCTGGTGCTGGGCGATCAGCTCAACCCGCAGCATTCGTGGTTTGCGCGTGTGGATCACGAGGTGATCTACGTGCTGATGGAGGTGCGGCAAGAAACCGATTACGTGCTGCATCACGCGCAGAAGATCCTCGCCATCTTTGCAGCCATGCGCGATTTTGCACAAGGGCTGCGAGCCGGCGGCCACCGGGTGCGCTATGTGGCGATCGACGATGAAAGCAACCGCCAGTCCCTGACCGAGAATCTTGCCGCATTGGCCAGGCACTACGGTGCCGAACGCGTGGAGTGGCAATCCCCCGATGAGTGGCGCTTGGATGCGCAGTTGCGCGAATGGGCCCAAACGCAGCCGCTATCCACGTGCGAAGTCGACACAGAACACTTCCTCACGGGCAGGCATGATCTGGCCACCATGTTTGCAGGCCGCAAGCAGTGGCTGATGGAGCGGTTCTATCGTGAGATGCGCCGCCGCTTCAACGTGCTGCTCGACGACACGGGCGGGCCGGAAAGCGGGCAATGGAATTTTGATCATGACAACCGCAAGCCATGGCGCGGCACGCCCCCCGAACCTGCCGACGCGCGCCCCGTACATGACCACCAGGCGTTGTGGCTCACGGTGGAACGCTGCGGTGTGAAGTTGTTCGGCGACCCGCAGGCCGGTGAGTTTCGGTGGCCCGTGAACCGTACGGAAGCGCTGGCTTGCCTTGACGCATTTATCGAACAGACGCTGCCGCATTTTGGCGATTTTGAAGACGCCATGAGCAGCAGCCACCAGCGGCTATTCCACTCGCTGCTGTCGTTTTCCCTCAACGTGAAGATGCTGAATCCGCGCGAGGTGATCGCCCGCGCAGAGGCAGCGTATCGGCATGGCAGGGCGCCGTTGCCTGCAGTGGAGGGGTTCGTTCGCCAGATACTGGGCTGGAGGGAATATGTACGCGGCATCTATTGGGCGCAGATGCCCGGATACGCGTCGTGCAACGTGCTGAATCATGATGCGCCGTTGCCCTCGTGGTTCTGGAGCGGAAAGACGCAGATGCGCTGCCTGCAACTGGCGATTGGCCAGTCGCTGCAAACGGCCCACGCCCATCACATTCAGCGCCTCATGGTGATCGGCAACTTCGCCTTGCTGGCGGGGCTCTCACCCGACGAGGTCCACCGCTGGTATCTCGGTGTGTACATCGACGCATTCGAATGGGTGGAGCTGCCGAATACGGTGGGAATGAGCCAGTGGGCAGACGGCGGTCGCATTGCCACCAAGCCGTATGTCAGCAGTGCCGCATACCTTTCGCGCATGAGCGACTACTGCAAGGGCTGCCACTACGACAGCAAGCAGCGTGTCGGAGAGCGCGCCTGCCCTTACAACGCGTTGTACTGGGATTTCTTCGCACGCCATATTGACGTGTTCGGCCGCAATCCGCGCCTGTCCATGGTGTATCGGCAACTCGCCAAGATGGAAGCCGAGGAGCGCGATGCCCTGCGCACGCGTGCAGCCCAAGTGCGAGCGCGGCTCGAAACGTTATGACGGATGCGACGGCCTGCGCGGCGCAACTGCAATCAGGAGACCAACCATCGTGCGCATCTTGTTGACTGGCGGCACCGGATTGATCGGGCGTGCGCTTTGCCGCCAGTGGCGTGCGCAGGGCCACGATCTGGTTGTCTGGAGCCGCTCGCCTGAACGGGTAGCTAGGTTGTGCGCGGGTGCACACGGTGTGGCAACGCTGCGTGAGCTGGATGGCGCCCCGCCGTTTGATGCGGTCATCAATCTGGCCGGCGCACCGATTGCCGATCGCCCATGGACGGTTCAGCGGCGGAAGGTTCTATGGCGCAGCCGGGTCGACCTGACACGGGAGCTCGTGGATTGGCTGAGCCGTTGCGAGCAACGGCCTCGCGTGCTTATTTCCGGATCCGCCACCGGTTGGTATGGAGATCGAGGGCAGGCGCCCCTGGATGAAGACAGCCACCCGGGCGAGCACGACTTTGGCAGTCAACTCTGCGTCGCATGGGAAGACGAAGCCCGCCGCGCGGAGGGGCTGGGTATGCGCGTCGTATTTCTGCGCACGGCGCCCGTGCTGGCGCGTGACGGCGGCATGTTGCCGAGGCTGCGTCTGCCGTTCAGCATGGGACTTGGCGGACGGCTCGGCAGTGGCCAGCAGTGGATGCCGTGGATCCATCTTGACGACGTGGTCGGCCTGATCGATTTCCTCTTGCATCGCACCGATTGCCGCGGCGCCTTCAATGCATGTGCGCCGCATCTTGTCAGAAATGCGGACTTTGCCGGCACGCTGGCGACTACGCTGCGCCGGCCGATGCTCTTGTCTGTTCCCGCGTGGACATTGCGCATGGCGCTAGGCGAAATGTCAGTGTTGCTGCTGGGCAGCCAGCACTTGCAACCCAAGAAAGCGATGGAGGCCGGCTATCGATTTCGCTTTCCGCATCTGGAAGCGGCATTGGGTTGCCTGTTGGGGCGCGAGAAACATCCCGCTACCCGGCGCCCCGCAGAATGACCTGCAGAGGAAGGCATTGCGCCCGCAGCGCATAGCCGCCTACCGACCCGTGCCCGAGAGCTCTGGGCTGTCTTCGTCGGGGGATGGGGGATTCGGCCAACCCCGCAAAGCGGCGTGTTGCGCCACCGAGCGCATCGATGCCGCCCGTTTCGATGTCATACACCCCGCCGTACAGATTCATACGGCCCTGCTTGAGCATCAGTGCCACAGATGGGTGCGTGCGCAGGTTGGCTGGCTGTGCGATCACGTTTTCGCGAACCATCCTGGACATTGCATCCAACGCGCACGGGTGTGCGTATATTTTCCAGCGCTCTGTCTTGACCTCAACCTGTATGTGCCTGCACTTGATTCATATCTCATCGAGCATGGGCGGCATTGACCGCTACCCGTGCGTTTGCCCGGAATTTTTTTGGCTGCAAGGAGGAAGTCGATGCGTGGCGTAACCCGCCGAGCATGGATGGCAACTGCGTTGGCGAGCCTCGCAGGGTGTTCCGCCCTGGACGTGCTCAACGCAGTGACCAAGTCCGACGCAAGCGTGCCGACGCTGGGTCTGGCCTACGGTCCACACCCGCGCCAGAGATTGGATATCTATCGACCCGTCCGGCCGATGGAAGGGCCGCCCCGTGCGGTTGTGTTCTTCTACGGCGGGTCGTGGCGCGAGGGAGACCGCAAGGACTACGCATTCGTGGGTGAAGCATTGGCCGCAACTGGGGCGATTGCGATGGTTGCCGACTACCGGCTGTATCCGGAAGTGCGCTACCCCGACTTCCTGCTGGACTGCGCAGCCGCCACGGCTTTCGCGCGGCGGTGGCTGGATCGGCAGGGCCATGCCGGCTCGCGCTTGTTCGTCGCCGGGCATAGCGCGGGCGCCTACAACGCTGCGATGGTGGCGACCGATGGTCGCTGGCTCGAAGCGCAGGGTCTGCGCATCGAAACGCTATCGGGCTGGATCGGTATGGCCGGCCCCTACAACTTCCTTCCGATTCAAGCAACCGATGTGTTGCCCGTGTTCAATCATCCGAACGAAACAGCGGATAGCCAGCCGCTGTTCCATGTAAGCCAGGGGTGGCTGCCTCCAGCTTTGCTGCTCACGGGGGAGCACGATGCGTACGTTGATGTCCGGCGAAATACGTTCTCGCTTGCCGAACGCCTGAGGCAGTATCGGCACCCGGTGGAACTCAAGGTCTATCCGCAGCTGGACCATAAGACACTCGTGGCAGCGCTGGCTTCGCCGCTGCAGTTTCTGGGGCCTGTGCTGTCAGATATGGCGCGCTTCGTGGCCACTGCCTGAGCGCGCGCGGCGCAGCTGCACATGATTAGGCGCGAATTGCATCTTCAACGGTGTGCCCCGCTGATTGAATCGGGGATGCGTTGAAAATTCGCGCCCGGCCGGCTATGTCACATGTTGATTGCGGGCCCGTCATCCATATACTCGGTCGGGCCGATCAAGCTGCGCTGTCAGTCGCCGAAGATCAATGAACTACACCGTCGTCTGGTTCAAGCGTGACTTGCGGGTGCGCGACCATGCCCCGCTTGTCCATGCCGCCCGCCAGGGAAAGGTCCTGTGTCTGTACGTCATCGAGCCCAGCCTTTGGGCTCAGCCGGACGCCGCATCGCAGCACTATCTCTTTATCCAGGAATGTTTGCGGGATCTCTCGCAACAGTTGCGTGCGTGCGGCGCACGGTTGCAGGTGGCCGTGGGCGAAGTGACAGAAGTGTTCGCGCGGCTGCATGCAGCGGCGCCTTTCAGCCACCTGGTGTCTCACGAAGAGACGGGCAATGGTCATACATTCGCGCGCGACAAAGCCGTCGCCCGTTGGTGCCTTGATCACGGTGTTAACTGGCGCGAGTGGCCCCAGCATGGGGTGGTGCGGCGCCTGCCGACCCGGGACGTCTGGCACGACCGCTGGGCCGAACACATGTACGCGCCGCGCGTGGCCGCGCCCGAAGCGGGCAGCTTGAGTGATGTTGCCCTGCCATGGAAGACGATGGATTGGCCTGGGTGCGAGGCTCTTGGCTTGGATGCCTCTTCGCCACCGCGTCGCCAGCGCGGCGGACGAGCGCGCGGCGCAGAGGTACTGCGCGAATTCCTGTCCGAGCGAAGCCGCCACTATCGAGGCGGCATCTCCTCACCTTTGACGGCGCCAAGCGCTTGCTCGCGACTTTCCCCTTACTTGGCATACGGATGCCTGAGCATGCGTGAAGTGGTGCAGGGCACCGAGCAACGCCTGCTCCAGCTCAAGGGCAACGCAGACGACGATGCGGTGTGGCAGCGTAAGGGGTTGTCTGCGTTTGTCAGTCGCCTGCATTGGCATTGCCACTTCATCCAGAAACTGGAATCTGAACCCGCCATCGAGTTCCGCAATCTTCACCGTGGCTACGACGGCCTGCGTGAAGCGGGATGGAACGCGGCGCACTTTGCTGCGCTGGTAGCTGGGCGCACCGGCTGGCCGATGGTGGATGCCTGTGTGGCCATGCTGAGAGAAACCGGTTGGATCAACTTTCGCATGCGGGCCATGCTTGTCTCCGTTGCTTCCTACCCGTTATGGCTGCACTGGCGGCCGGTGGGCCTTTGGCTAGCCCGGCAGTTCATCGATTACGAGCCGGGAATCCACTGGAGCCAGATGCAGATGCAAGCCGGCACCACCGGCATCAACACCACGCGGGTCTACAACCCCATCAAACAAGCGCAGGATCAAGACCCCCATGGCCGTTTTGTCAGGCGCTGGCTGCCAGCGCTGCGTCGCGTGCCCGATGCATGGCTCCTGCAGCCGTGGCGTATGCCCCCCGATGTGCAGGCCCGCTGTGGCGTGCGGGTTGGGGAGGACATCCCCGTTCCGCTGGTCGATCTTGAGGCGGCTACGCGGCAGGCCAAGACGCGCGTGTATGCGCTGCGCGCCCGGCCGGAGGTTCGGGCCGCTAATGACGTTATCGTAAAGAGGCACGCCTCCCGCTCGCGCCGGGACCGTGTTGACACCCCCCGCGGGAAAGGGGCCACGTACTCGCAGCTCAGTCTCGACTTTTGAATCCGTCGATGCACAAGAAGCTGAATCTGCCGAGCAAGCACTGCGTGCACTGCGGCTTGCCGTTCACGTGGCGCAAGAAGTGGGCAAGGGACTGGGATGCGGTCAAGTACTGCTCCGAGCGTTGCCGCAAAGACGCCAAGCAAGGCAAGGCACGCGATGGAGAGGCGCGTTGAGTACCGTCCTGTTCTGGTTTCGCAACGATCTACGGCTGCATGATCAGCGGGCACTGCGTGCAGCGTGCGAGAGCGGGGCCGGGCACCTCGTACCGGTGTACTGCCATGCCGACTACGACGAGCCGACGCCCTGGGGTTTCGCACGCGTGGGCGTGCACCGTCGGGCCGTGCTTGCGGCAGCTGTCCGGGATCTGAGGCGCCAGTTGGCCGATCTCGGCAACCCCCTGGTCGAGTGCTGCGGGCCGCCAGGAAAGGTCCTGCCCGCATTGGCGCGTGCTATGGGTGCCACGGCTGTGTTTTGCGAAGACATCGCCGCACCATACGAGCAGGCGGAGGTGGCCGAACTGCGAAGTGCGGGACTGCATGTGCACACCGTCTGGCAGAGCAGTCTGATTGATCTGCTTGGCCTGCCTTGGCCCGTTCAATCGCTGCCGCGAGTGTTTACAACGTTCAGGCAAGCGATCGAGCAAGCGCGGATCGAACCGTCGCAGCCTCTGCCTCCGCCGGCCTACCTTCCGCCACAGCCGCCTGGTCTCGTCTTTCCGCCTGGCCTGGTGCGTGTGCCTGCTCTCGATGCAGCCGAAGTGTCGGCGGCGGATTCGCGCTCGTCGTTTCCGTATGGCAGGCCGGAGTTTGATGGAGGTGAGAGGGCGGGCCTTCAGCACCTTGCCAATTACCTGCAGCGCAAGCTGCCTCATACGTACAAGCGCACACGCAACGCCTTGGCGGGGCTGGACTTCTCAAGCAAGTGGTCTGTGTGGCTGGCCAGCGGCGCGTTGTCGCCGCGGCGCGTGGTGGCGGAGCTGCGGCAGTTCGAACAGTTGCACGGCAAGAGTGACGGCAGCTATTGGCTGTGGTTCGAGTTGCTATGGCGAGACTACTTTCGCTTCCTGCATCTTCAGCATGGCGCCCGACTCTACCGCGCACGCGGGCTCTCCGATCAACCGCAGCATGCCGGGCGCCTCGATGCCCAGGGTTTCGAGCGCTGGCGTCGGGCATCGACCGGGGAACCGCTTGTCGATGCGGCGATGCGCGAACTTGAGGCAACCGGGTACCTTAGCAACAGGCTCAGGCAGGTGGTCGCCAGCTACCTCGTGCATGACCTGAACGGCGACTGGCGCGCAGGTGCCGCGTGGTTCGAATCGCAACTCGTGGACTACGACGTCTACAGCAATCAGGGCAATTGGTTGTATATCGCGGGGCGCGGCACAGACCCACGTGGCGGCAGGCGATTCAACACCCGGAAGCAAGCCTCCGAGTACGACCCCGAAGGGGCTTATCTGCGCCTATGGGCGGCGCGATAGTTCTCCCGCTAGCTGCCGCCGGAGGGCGGCTGAACGGCGCCGGAAAAAGGCTGAAGGCAACTTGGGCGCCGTGGCGCTTGTGCGCGAGCACTGGTGTTTGTGAGTGGCTCAGATGAGTCTGAACCACTGCGCGCTTACACCGCGCGGCGCACCATCAATTCCTTGATCTTGCCGATGGCCTTGGTCGGGTTCAGACCCTTCGGGCACACATCGACGCAGTTCATGATGGTGTGGCAGCGGAAGAGGCGATACGGATCTTCCAGGTTGTCCAGACGCTCGCTGGTCGCCTGATCGCGGCTGTCGGCGATGAAACGATACGCCTGCAGCAGACCGGCGGGGCCAACGAACTTGTCCGGGTTCCACCAGAACGACGGGCACGACGTCGAGCAGCTCGCGCACAGAATGCACTCGTACAGGCCGTCGAGCTCTTCACGCTCCTCCGGCGACTGCAGGCGCTCCTTCTCGGGCGGCGGCTCGTCGTTGATCAGGTACGGCTTGATCGAGTGGTACTGGTTGAAGAACTGCGTCATGTCCACGATCAGGTCGCGCACCACGGGCAGCCCCGGCAGCGGGCGCAGCACGATCTTCTCGGGCAGCTCACGCATGTTGGTCAGGCATGCCAGACCATTCTTGCCGTTGATGTTCATGGCGTCGGAGCCGCACACGCCTTCACGGCACGAGCGACGGAACGCGATCGACTCGTCCAGCTTCTTGAGCTTGACCAGCGCGTCGAGCAGCATGCGCTCGTGACCGTCGAGCTCAACCTCGTAGGTCTGCATGCGGGGCGCTGCGTCCTTGTCCGGATCGTAGCGATAGACTTCAAAAATACGCTTCATTTTTGTGGGCCCTTCTTATCCGTTAGAACGTACGCGCCTTGGGCGGCACCGATTCCACCGACAGCGGCTTCAACTGCACGGGCTTGTAGTCGAGGCGGTTGCCTTCGCTGTACCACAGCGAGTGCTTCATCCAGTTTTCGTCGTCGCGATTCGGGAAGTCGCTGTGTGCGTGTGCGCCGCGCGATTCCTTGCGGGCGGCGGCCGACACCATCGTCGCCTTGGCCACTTCCACCAGGTTGGCCACTTCCAGCGCTTCAACGCGCGCGGTGTTGAACACCTTGGACTTGTCCTTCAGGTGGATGCTGCCAGCACGCTCGGCCACTTCCAGGATGCGCTCGACGCCTTCATCCATCAGCTTCTGCGTACGGAACACGCCGGCGTGCGACTGCATGTTGCGGCGGATGTCGTTGGCAACGTCCTGCGCGTACTCGCCCGAGCTGGACGCATCGAGCTTGGCCAGACGCGACAGTGCGCGGTCCGCTGCATCGGCCGGCAACGGCTTGTGCTCGCGGTTCTTCAGGTTCTGCGCAATGATGTGGTTGCCCGCCGAACGGCCGAACACCACCAGGTCGAGCAGCGAGTTCGTGCCCAGGCGGTTGGCGCCGTGCACCGACACGCACGAGCATTCGCCGATCGCGTAGAAGCCGTTGATGACCTCGTTCGGGTTGCCGTTCTTCGGCACCACGACCTGGCCGTGATAGTTCGTCGGAATGCCACCCATCTGGTAGTGGATGGTCGGCACCACCGGAATCGGTTCCTTGATGGCATCGACGTTGGCGAACTTCAGGCCGATCTCGCGGATCGACGGCAGGCGCTTCATGATGGTCTCGGCACCGACGTGGGTCAGGTCGAGCAGCACGTAGTCGCCGTTCGGGCCGCAGCCACGGCCTTCCTTGATTTCCTGGTCCATCGAGCGCGACACGAAGTCACGCGGCGCCAGATCCTTCAGCGTCGGGGCATAGCGCTCCATGAAGCGCTCGCCATCCTTGTTACGCAGGATGCCGCCTTCGCCACGCACGCCTTCCGTGATCAGCACGCCCGCACCGGCCACGCCGGTCGGGTGGAACTGCCAGAATTCCATGTCTTCCAGCGGGACGCCTGCGCGCGCTGCCATGCCCAGGCCGTCACCGGTGTTGATGAAGGCATTGGTGGACGCTGCGTAGATCCGGCCTGCACCGCCCGTGGCGAACAGCGTCGTCTTCGCTTCGAGGATGTAGACCTCGCCGGTTTCCATTTCCAGCGCCGTCACACCCAGCACGTCGCCGTCCTGGTCGCGGATCAGGTCCAGCGCCATCCATTCGACGAAGAAGTGGGTCTTGGCCCGTACGTTACGCTGATACAGCGTGTGCAGCAGCGCGTGGCCGGTACGGTCAGCCGCGGCGCAGGCACGCTGCACGGGCTTCTCGCCGTAGTTCGACGTGTGGCCGCCGAACGGGCGCTGGTAGATGGTGCCGTCGGCGTTGCGGTCGAACGGCATGCCGAAGTGTTCCAGCTCATACACCACGTTTGGTGCCTGGCGGCACATGAACTCGATCGCGTCCTGGTCGCCGAGCCAGTCGGAGCCCTTGACGGTGTCGTAGAAGTGATAGTGCCAGTTGTCTTCGCTCATGTTGCCCAGCGAAGCACCGATACCACCCTGCGCCGCCACGGTGTGCGAGCGGGTGGGGAAAACCTTGGACAGCACGGCCACGGAGAGGCCGGCTTCTGCCAGCTGCAGCGATGCACGCATGCCCGAACCGCCCGCACCGACGATCACCACGTCGAATTTGCGGCGCGGCAGCCCAGTCTTGACTGCGACCATGTCTTAAACCCTCCAGAGAATCTGAGCTGCGTAGCCCGCGCAACCGACGAGCCACAGAATCGTCAACACTTGCAGCGTCAAACGCACTGCCACGGGCTTCACGTAGTCCATCCAGATGTCACGCACACCGATCCAGGCGTGATACGTGAGCGACACGAATGCCAGGAACGTCAGCATCTTCATCCACTGGTTGGCGAACAGCCCCGCCCAGCTTTGGTAAGACGTGTCTTTCGAGAGCAGGAACGCAGCCAGCAGCACGATGGTGTACACCGCCATGATCACGGCGGTGACGCGCTGCGCGAGGAAGTCCTTCAGGCCGTAGTGCGCGCCGACAACGAGGCGCTTGGGACCAATATTGTTTTGTGCCATTGCGGATTCCTCAGAACAGGCCGAACAGCTTGGCGCCGAACACGACGGTCAGCAGCAGGCTGACGATCAGCACGCTCACAGCCGATTTGGAGGCCGAGGCCTTGTCGATGCCGATATGCAGATCGAGGATCAGGTAACGGATGCCGGCGCAGAAGTGGTGCAGGTATGCCCAGATGAGGGCAAGGACGACAACCTTGGCAAAACCGTTGGACAGAAGCGCCGAAAACTTGGCGAAACTGATTTCCGACGTGAGACTTTGCTCGAACAAGTACAGCACGAACGGAAGAAGAAGGAACATCAGCGCACCGCTGGCACGGTGCAAGATGGACACCTTACCGGCCCAGGGCAAGCGGTAACGGGCGATATCGCCCAAACCGATGTTCCTGTA
>NZ_JBQEPR010000005.1:0-278543 GCF_052045895.1 Ralstonia sp. 22111
GCTTGCTGTCGTGTGTCGAAGGTGCGGTAGATGGGCTTGTGTCCGCGCTTGCGGACTTCGGCGCGCCAGTAGGCGCCGCGTTGGCTGATGTATGCCATTCCGGAGACTCCATGCGAAAGGTTGATGTTTCGCTTGGCCCGGTTCTCCGTTCCGGCAGAATTCCGGCAAAGGGCACGGTTTCGGCACTGCGCCCCTCGCTAGGGACGAAAAAAAAGCACCGACGATTGCTCGCAAGTGCTTGATTTTCTTACCCTTGGGGAGGGTGGTGGGGCGTGAGTGACTCGAACACTCGACCTACGGATTAAGAGTCCACCCCAATTTATAGGTGCGTCAATCACTTAGGTATAAAGACCGTTCCGCAAAACATCCGGACGAGGTGCCCGCAGACCCGCATTCCACCGTATGGCGAGCCCGTTTTGCGGAACGGTTTACCGGGTAGGTTTCACCTTGTCGCCGCGGCGCTGCCGCACGTAGTGCTCGGTCATGGCGAGAGATGAGTGGCCGAGCTGGATCTGCGCCTGGCGAATGTCCCCCGACATGTCGGTTTTGTCCGTGCCAGCCTTTGCGCGCAGGTCGCGAAACTGGAACGCATCCTTGTCGATGCCGGCAGCCTCGCGTGCCTTGTCGAAGCGCGAGCGCAGAGCGTCGCGGCCCAGCCGCTGCCCCGACTCGTTGACCACCAGCGCAGTGCTCACGACCTTGTAGCCCTTCTTACGCGCGCGGATGCGCTCGACCACGACGGCCAGCTCGCCCACCACGGCAATGCGCAGCTTCTTCTTCGTCTTGCCCTGCTGGATCTCCAGCTCGTTGGTGCCGTTGATGTGGCGCTCGTCGAAGCGCAGGGTGTCGGCCGGGCGCTGACCGGTCAGGTAGGCCAAGTCCATTGCGTCGCGCAGCGGCTGATCGGCAGCCTTGTACACGGCGGCGAACACGTCATCTTCGACGTACACATCGCGACCTTCCTCGGCGTTGCGCTTCACGCCCGCGCACGGGTTCGGCGCCTTTGTGAGGCCAGAGTCGCGGGCATAGTTGAACACGTGCGAGAACAGCGCGACCTCCCGGTTTGCACGCACATGGCCGGCGTCGTGCGGTGCCGTTCGGCCTTTCTCCTCGTACCACTTACGCGCTTTCTCGGCGCGCCAGCGGAAATAGGCCCGAACGTGCGTCGGTTCGATCTCGTCGAGCGGCGCGCCCGCGAAGAACTCGCGCAGGTTGTCGAGTTCCTTCACGTTGTCGCTGCGCGTGCGCGGTGATTTGGTGGGCAGCACGTCGCCAACATAGCGGGTCGCCGCCTGGTCGAATGTCACAATCGGGCCGGCGGGAGCCTTGGCCTGCTCCAGCTCGGACCACTTTCGCACGGCCTCGACGTAATCGGTACCCAGCGAGAGTTCCTTGCGTGGCTTGCCGCCCAGGTCGTAGAAATAGTAGGTCTTCGCGCCGCGATGGCGCGCACGCATGCCGGCAGGCAAGTTGGTGTTGCGCGTCGGTTTCCTGCCCATGATGTCAGCCTACGAGCGAAAGGGTGGGGGGCTGCCACTTCTTCTTCGGTTCGGCGGCCGCGACCTCGGCGGTTCGGCGCCCCTCGATCGCGGCGCGCGCGACGATTGGCCGCCCGCGCGCATTTTCCCAGAACGGGATGCCAGCCGCGCGCAGCCAATCGATCTGCAGTTGTTCGCGCTTGCGGTTGTTCTTGCCGGTCTTCACGCCGGTCAGCTCTTCGATTTCTTGAGGGGAGAGGAAGGTGTCGCTCATTTCAGGCCCCAGTCTCGTTTCGTCGTTTCGATGATGCGTTGTGCTGCTTCTTTCATACCTTCTTGAACTCCACCACCCACACCCAGGGGTTCGAGGCCCATGAGCCGTTGCCGTTGATGGTGTCCCACAGATGCTGATAGCCAAAGCGGAAGCTTCCCGCGTTGGATGCGCCCGGGAATAGAACCTCGCGTCCGCTGACTTCATCCACGCACACGGCGCCCTCCGCGCGAGCGTCTTCATCGCTGCAGTCGTTCAGCCGTTCGACGCGCACGCCGGTGACTTCCAAGGTGATGCGGCTCGCCCAACGCGGCATATGCAGCGATGGAACGGTGCGCCCCTTCAGAGCCGCTTGTGGCATGTACCAATCGTCGGGAATATCGCCGCCGCTGAAGTGTTTTCCTTCACCGCCTGCAACGTAATCAACCCACACGTTGTCGCAGTCGCATCCCATGTCGTAGCACGTATGCACGATTCGTGGCGACCATGTTTCGCGAACCCACAGGCGGTCACTGGGCTTGCCATAGGGGCAGCGAATCGGTGACGCGAGGGTCGCACTACCCACGTATAAGTCCTGACCCTCATCGTCAGTGGCCAGCGTATGACGCGACGCAAAACCGGGGTGCATTGGTTGCGGCTTGAGGATTCGTCGCGTCTGCGTCTTCCGGCCATCGAGAATGGCGCGCACCATGGCGCCGCTGAACAGGATCGGACGTTCTTTTGCGCTCACGGTGCCACCCCCAGTTCAGCCTTTGCCTGCTGCCACGCCGCATTTACCGCTGCCATCCGCTCAAGCGAGCCGCCGCGGTCCGGGTGGTGCTCGGCAGCTTGTCGGCGGAACGCCGCGCGCACGGTGTCGATGTCGCGCTCACCAGCGGCCACGCCCAGCACCTCGCGCCAAGTCTTCTCGGCGCCCGGCGCGGCCAGCGCAGCGAAGCCGGTGAAAGCCGCCTCCAGCATGTCTCCAGTGCCCCAGCGCGCGATGCCGCGCAGCGCCTCGATCGTCTTGGCGATGGCCTGCATGTTGTGCTCGATCTTGCGCCAGCGGTCGCAGGCGAACGACATCTGGCGCTTCTTGTAGACGAAGTAGACGGCCACGCCCACGTCATCCGGCTGGCGCTGGTTGGCGAGCGGCAGGCCGTCGCGGCGCAACGCCACGTTCGTGCTCACGACGATCTGCGGATCGGCAGCGAACCGGCCGCCGCACAGCAGCGTCACCTCGCGCACGATGTTGTCGCGCGCACGGGCGAACGTCACATCGAACTTCGCTGCTTCGCGGTTGTAGGCGAGGGTGCGCGGCCGGCCGGCGGGCCACTGCAGTGGGTATGCGTCAAACATTGCTCTCTCCGGTGGCTGCGGCTTCGAACACATCGTTGATGGCGCGTTTGACTTTCGGCAGGCAGTCATCGCACAGATCGAACGAACGACTTGCATCAGCCACGGCCATACCCTGAAAGTCGAGCCCGTTCTCTTTGATCTTGATGCCACCATCGAGACGACTGTTTTTTCCGGTCATCTCGACGCCGCAGCAATCGCAGGTCGTGATCGTGCGCGCCGGTATCGTCTTAGTTGTCATGCGGCCCCCAGAATCTGTTCGACCGACAGCGCCACCGCGACCGGCCGCACCCAGACAGGCGTCGCGGAAAGCTGGAAGGTTTCGCCGGATTCCGCCAGCAGCAGGGTGGTGCCCATTACTCCGCCAATTGCCTTCCCTGCGAGCTTTGGCACTGCGTTGCCGATGCGCTCGCGCCACGCTTGATCGCTCAGGCCGTCCAACTCCAGGTACTCCTCGGGCTCGATCAGCGACTGCAGTGCAGCCAGCTCAAGCGTGGTGAACGGACGGTGCCACGTGCCGTCAAGCGCGCGGATGATCGCCACCAGCTTGTCATTTGGTGCCGGCATGCGCGGATCGGCGACCGACCATCGGCCGTTGTCGTGCCCAGCCGCCGCCGATACAGCGCCGCTCGGTTGATCCCAACCTACAACGCCGTAGTGGCCGCCGGTCAGGTAATTGTCGCCGCGCTCGCGGCGCATGCCGGGGCGCGGGTCTGCCACTGCAAGTGCGCCACTGCCAAAGCGAGCACCTGTCACCGTCGCAGCAGGCTCATCGAAGGGCGTGACCTTCAACTTGCTGGCGTGAGCCGATTCAGGCCAACCGGTACGCGGATCCGCCACCGCGAAAGCGCCCTGGCCAGTCGTGCTGCCAGCGATGATCGTTCCCGTGGCATCGCCCCAGGGCGTCACAGCGTATTTGCCGAACGTTGGGCCGTCACGGCGCGGATCGGCCACGCATTGACCGGTACCGTGCGCACTGGTGACGGCGCCCGCGGCCTGCGTCCAAGGGACGATCCGATATTCGTTGCTGTGCTTCTCAGGCCCCATGTGGCGTGGATCGGCCACGCTGAACGTGCCTTGGCCCGGCGACTTCACGCCGATGATCGCGCCTGAGGGCTCCTGCCAATTGAGCACGCCGTACTGCTGGTATTGGGCGGCGTTCGCGGGGCCACGCGGATCGGCAATCGAGAACGTGCCGTTCGTGGGGCCGCTACGGCCGGCAATGGTGCCGCTGGGCTCGCCCCAATGACCGACACCCAGCACGCCGTTGTGCATTTCCGGCACGATCAGATAGTCGCGCAGGTGGCCGTTCTCGATCGCGAGCTTGTTCAAGCTGCGCCAGTCGCTTCCGGCCTCGACGAAGGCCAACCGTACCCACGTCTTCCACTGCAGCGAGGGCACGCGGTGCATCGGGCCGCCGGCCAGGTCGCCCGGCAGCGGCATGCGGCCGAGCACGGTGCCTACGCCCTGCAGGCGCTTGACGGGCGGCTCGTACAGAAACGCCGGCACCTTCGCTGTGTGTCGCGCGACGAGCAGGAAGCGCTTTCGGCTCTGGGCAAGGCCGCCGATCTCGCCGCAATCGTGCGTCGTCTCGTTCACTGCGTAACCATAGTGGCGCAGAATCTGTCCGATTTGGTCCAGCAGGTGGCGCCCGCGCGTAGCTAAACGCGGCACGTTTTCGAACACGATCAGCTCGACCGGATCATCCTTCCATGCCTCGCACATCAGCCACACGCAGCGCAGCGTCAGTTCGTTGAGCGCCTGGTACTTCGGCGTGCGGCTCAGCGTTTCCGAAAGTAGACCCGAAGCGCCCTTGCACGGCGACGAGATGAAGACGCAGTGCGGATGCTGGTAACTAGCAGCTCGGCGGACGTCTTCGGCAGTCGCTTCGCGCCATTCCTTCGGCGGTTCGGCGCCGTGAAACGCGGTGTACTGCTGGCGTGTGAAGAGGTCCATCAGCGTGCAAGGAACGCCCACCAGCTTTGCGAAGTCACGCACGGCGGCTGGGTCGTTGTCGATGCCGCCGATGCAGGTCCAGGTCGCCGTCATGTTGCCGACCTGTGAGACAGCTTCCTGAAAGCCTTTGGCGCCGCCGCCCAGGCCACTGCACATGGTGAAGACGTTGTAGTTGCGGCGGATCATGCTGCACCGCCCTTGCCGTTGATCGGCGGAAGCGGGCGGGTTACGCCGGCGCAGGGAGGCGTTTCTGTGATGAAAGCGACCGGCCTCTGTGAAATCGCGGCAGCTCGATCAAGGTAAGCGTGTTGGCTCTTCTCGCGCGCGCCGCGCGGCGAGTCGTTCTTGCCCTTCGTCTTCAGCTCAGCGACGCCATTGGTCGCCACGTCGGCCGGGCGCCATTGGTGGCCGCACGAATGGCACATATGCGAGCGGTGCGGCGGGTTGCTCCAGGTCACCACCTCGGTCTCGGTGAGCGTGTCCAGGCCCGAGCGCGACAGCGCGGTACCGGTCTCGACGGCATCGACGTGCTGCATGCCGCAGTTCGGGCACAGCAGCACCATGTCGACGGGCTTCGTGGCCGCCGCCAGCGCGGTGAGCTGCTCGTCGACCCAATCGGTCATGGTGGCGCCCGGCGGGCAGCCGTGCCGTGCCAGCACCGCCTCGATGTCTTTCAGTGCCATCCGCATGGCGTCGTACAGCGCGCGGGATACGGTTTCGTTTTGCATGTGTTCCTCTCAGATCCAGGCGGCCTCTGGCGCGCGGTGCGGGCGCCAATCGCACATCCATTCCTCGTGCGCCGCGGCAATGTCGGCTTTCATCTCGGCTTCTTCCGGGTCGGCGCGCAGCGCTTCGACTGCCGGGTCTTCCGGCCCGTACACCCACACGTCGATGAATCGGTTCTTGATCGCGCGCGGCTTGCCCAGATGCACCTCCTGGCGGTCGCGCATCTTGTGGATGTGCACGAGGCACGTTTGCGGCGACAGCCCGGTCCATGCAGCCAGCTCGCGCGTGGTGCATCCCTTGGCTTTGGCAGCCATCAGCGCAGTGCACACCTTGTGCGCGTTGCGCTCGCCGCGCCGCTTGCCGCCGTTGACGATGTTCTGCAGGTTGAGGTGGGCCATGGCCGTGCTCGATGGAAAGAAAAAGGGGCGGCGCCGACGGGGGAGTGCGCCGCCCAAAGGGGGGGATCGTTACGTTGGATGAAGATCGTGCTTGTGTTCACGTGCATGCTCTGCTCTGGACAGGCACTCCAGGTTTCCCGGCGCATCGTTCATGGAATCCTTATCTTTGTGATGGACTACGCAGCCCTTCGGCACCGGGCCGTTAAGCGATTCCCATACAAGAACCGCCCGCAAACGCCACACGTTGGGTTCGGCGACTTTCCGATACACGCGAGAAGCGCCAGACCCTTTGTCTCTCCTGATCGTTTCCGATCCAACTGGAAGGCGGTTGTGGGTGGTGCGGCCCTTCTTGAACTCGGACTTCGGGCTCAAGTGGATGCCCTTCATGCCTTTGTTCCAAGAACCGATTTCGCGCTGAAGGCAGCCGCAAGACCTGCAATCGCCGTTGAGTAACGAATAGGCTCTGACGGTTTTGGAATTCCCGCAGTCACACGCGCAAACACACCATGTGCGGCGAGGGCGGCTTACCTTCTCGACCACGGTCAGTTTCCCGAATCGTTGGCCGACTTCGAGTTTCGATCTGGGCATTCCCACAACGCTCTCCAGAATCCGGCTACGCAGTGATCTTGGTGTGGTCCTGCGCCAAATCAGAATTGGCAAAGGGATCGTCGCTGCCGCCTTTCTTCTCGGCCGCCGTCTTCTTGCTGGCGCTCTTGCCGTCGGCCGGCTTGAGTTCCTGTTGCCGTTCTTCCGGCGCGATCAGGCTGATCTCGATTTCGGTCTGTGCCATGTGGTCGATGCGGCCCTGCACGTCGGCGCCCGGCTTCGAGTAGGCGTTGAAGACGACGGTGACGGTGCCGCCCGGTTGCAGGTTCACTGCGAAGTCGGACAGTTCCACCTCGGCCAGGCGGATCTCCGACGCCTCGCTGGCGCCGCAGTGGTAGATCAGTTTGTAGCCGGCCAGCTCTTTCGCGAGCTTCAGCGGCATGTTGACCAGCGGCAGCTTGCGCTGCGTGAGGTCGACGTCCTGTCGCGGCAGCGACATCTCTTCCTGCCCCTTGTCATTGGTCTGCGTCTTGCCGTTGTCCTTCTCGTAGAAGGCTTTGCGCAGGCCAGGCTCCAGCACATCGAGCACCATGTTGCTGGTCTGATACTCGAATTTCACGCTGCATGCGTGCTCGCGTTTGTCGCCCTTGAACTCGGCGACGTTGGTGACGCTGCGGACTTTGACCAGTTGCCGGTCGATCTCGAACATGTTCATGGTGGTGCTCCGTGGGGGTGGGGTATCAGTAGGGCGTGTCGTCGTCTTCGAGCAGCTCGGGCTGCGTCGCGGGCATTCCGCCGATCGACGGCAGATCCTGCAGAGAGCGACGCAGCTCGTACGTGTTGATCGGCTGCACGCGCAGTTGACGCGCGGCCATGCATGCGGTGGCCTCGTCGACGAAGCTGATGCCGTAGATGGCACCGTTGCCGAAGAGCTTCGTGAAGGCCTGCGTGGCCGGGTTGCTGCCGGCTGCATCGCAGGCAGGCACGTCAATGCGCACGAAGGCACAACCGCCGATGGTCTGCTCGGTCACACGGCCGGCGATGCGCTGGTGGCCGAACAGCTCGACGATGGCCCACTGGTCGAATTTCTCTGCGGTGAGGGTGGTCATTGCGGGTTCCTGTTCTTGGGGAGACGGGCGTCGATGTCGCGGATGCGCGCGACGACGCGCTCGGGCACGGCGATCACTTCAACGTCGTTCTCGATCGTGCGCACGGCTGGCCGCAGCAGCTCACGGTCAATGGGTGGCAGCGTTTCGAGGTGCGGAGCGATCCGCGCGAGCGCTTGGCGGATGGCGCAATCGGCGGTCATGCAGCACCCCGCGCACGCAGCATTGCGTCAGCGCGCATCACGCGCCAGGCAGCGCGGAAGTCGGCCTCGAACTGGAGCACCGCCAGCCAGCCGTCGACGGGGCCGCTCGGGCAGGGGCGGCCGACGAGCAGCGCCTTTACCGAGTCCGCGTAGTCGCACCCTTCATCGCCCTGATTCTCGTCGCCGATGTGGGCGATGAAGTAGTCGCGGAGAGACATTCCAGGGGAGTTCGCAATAGATCGCTGCGATCCATCTCGACGCTGTTCGACGACCATTTCGCCGCTCGGAAACGCCGAGCCGCCGTCTGAAGCCACGTCAGTGCACTCACGGTAAAAGCGGTTTTCGGACTGGTCCATTACGCGGCCCTCGCAGCGAGAACGGCGTCTTCGAACACGCGCACGCCGTCCAGCGGGCAGTTCTTCTTGAGAGCCAGCGCGATCTTGTTGATCGCCGGCATGTTGGCGTCGAGCAGATCGACGTACTCGGGGTGCGCGGCCACGAAGCGCACGAGCGCAAGCTTGTCGGTCACCTCGGCTTTCCACACCATGCGGGTCGACACGCCTTTCGTCTGCGGGATGGAAGCGACGACCGGCGCGGTGATGAGCGTGGCGGTCTGCTGCAGCGTGGCGGCCTCGGCAGCGCCTTGCTCGACGCGGCTCTCGGCCTCGGCGTTCAGGCGCGCTGCGGCTTCCACATCGCCCGCCGCGGCAGCGGCCTGCGCCTTGCGCTGGATCTCCTGCGCCTCGGCCTCTGCGGCGGCGGCAGCGGCGGCGGCCTCGGCTTCCATGCGTGCGCGTTCCTGGCGGGCCAGCTCTTCAGCCTTGGCCTGTTCCTCGATCCGCTTGCGCTCTTGCTCGCGGTCATAGGTCGTGATGGCCTGCTTGAGCAGCACCTCGGCCTGGTCGAGATAGTTGGTCGGCGCACGGAACAGATCCATCACCGCTTTCTTCGCGGCGTCGATGGGCTGCGTAATGCCCTTACGCGTTTCCTCGACGGCCTTCTGCAAGCCCTTGATCTTCGTCAGCTCACGCGCGGCCAGATCGCGCACCTGCGGGCTGTCGATCGTGTACGCCTGGGCCATTTCCAGCGCGGACGTGGCCTGTTTAAATAGCGCCTGCTCAGGCTGCGGCACTTGCAGGTTCACCAGCGGTTTCGTATCCATGTTTTTCCTTCCAGTTGCGGGTGGTCAACAGCGACAGGAACACAGGCCAGTCGCTCTTATCGGTGTAGGGTTGGAGGCGGTAGGTGCCGTCGGCGCGCAGGCCCAGCGCATAGCGGTCCTCGACGTGCGTGCCGTTCTTCTCGAACAGTTCCTGGTAGGCGGCGAGCTGCAGCCCGATCACCGGGCCGAGATAGAGCATCTTCTTGATGTCGATCACGGCGCGGCGGCGGTTGATGAGCCCAGAGCGGTCGGGCGTGCCGGCGAAGCGCAGGGCGGGGTGGTAGAGCCGCTTTTCGATCGTCTCGGGCACGAAGCCGGTCTCAGCGCGGAACTTGATCCACGCGGTGAGATACGGCCGCAGCTCATCGGCGAGGTCGTCCATGTCCAGGTCGTCCAGATCGTAGAGTTCCGTCATGCGGTGTACGGCCGAGCCGAGCTGCCGTGCGCGTTCGAGCACGGTGCGCGGCACCTGGGAATAGTCGACCAACGGCGCGAGGATCTGCGTCACGCTGGGCACGCGCTGTGCGCCCACCGTGTACACGTGCCCGACAGGATCGAATTGCAGTTCAGTCATCATTTCCTTCGACGCGAAAACTGGGTTGCCAGAGGTGTAGTAAGAGCCCGCTCAACACTCCATCCGAGATACAGACGGCGCTGGAGCGTCAGCCGGTCAATCCCGATGGCATCGGCCCATGCGGAGACACACTTGCTTTCACCGCGAAAGTTCAACACCCGGTTGCTCCGCCGATTTCTTGCCTGCTCAGCCGGTGTAGCCCATCGGCAGTTGGTCGGCTCGTAGTTGCCATCTGTGTTCGGATACCGGTCGATCGAGTGCCTTCGTGAAGGGCGTTCACCCATGTCGGCGAGGAAGTTCTCGAACAGATTCCATCGCTCGCAAACACTGATGCCTCGACCGCCGTAGTCCGAATAGCTCCGGCTCCCCGGGTTGCCGCAACGATCGCGCATGGATCGCCACGATTTCCATGTGGGCGAATTGCTTTGCCCATGGCGTTCGTTGGGATGGCTCATGCTGGGCACTCAGTCCAGGCCACCACGTCGTTGTAGTTCGCCGTGGTCACGCCGTCGTAGCCGAAGCCGAAGTGCTTGCGCATGTCGGCCTCGCCCAGCGCTGCCTGCTCCATCTTGGTCTTGAGGATGCGGATGACGCTCTCGCTGGCCGGCGTACCGGCGGCCTGCTCGAAATCATCATCGGAGCCGGGTTCGCGCGCGGCAGGTGCCGGGGCCGGCGCGGGGGCACGGCGCGGCGTGCGCACGGCAGCCGGGGCGGGCGTCGGTACGGGCTGAGCTTCGCCAGTCGTCGGCAGTTCTTGCTGCAGCGTGTTGGGCTGCGATGCCTCGATCGCGGCTGCGGCGCGCTCGCTTTTCGATTGCGGCTGCGGCACTTCGACTGCGGCCGGAGCGCGGCCGCTCCCTTCTTCCACGCCGCCGAAGGAAACGGTGCCGTCGGGGCGCACGTCGATGATGTCGTGCAACTCCTCCTGTGTCGGCAGGCCCATGGAGATCTCGGGCGCTGCCGTGTTGATCATCCAGCCGGCGCTGCGATACATGAGCATGAGCTGCGGGATGGTCTTCCACTTCGAGCTGGTCTTGTTGTACCAGCCTTCTTCCTTCGCCATCTTGATGGTGATGTCCGGCCCGACGATGCGCTCGCCGCTGCTCAGCTCAACTGACGATGCGCGGCAGCCCCACTCATCGGTATTGGGCTGGCCGAAGAACTCGTACTTCACAGCCGTGAAGCGCCCGCAGTGGTTGAAGGTGGCGATCAGGAACTTCGCCGACCAGCCGGGCCGGCCGTGCACGATGTACAGGTTCTGCATCACCATCAGCGCGTCAGCCTTGAGCCGCTCGGCCAGGTTCAGCGCGATCATGCAGTTGGCCATGTTGCCCTGGAACTGCTGCGGCACTAGCGTCGACGAGGCGAACGCCTTTGCAACGCGCTGGAGCAGCTCGAAGCCTTCGAGGTCGAAGAAGCCGGCGCGCACGGGCACATTGGCCGTAGCGCTGGCAGGAACTGGGAGAGTGGTAGCGGTCATGCGATTTCTCTGGGAGTGGCGGTTGCGGGATTACTCGGCGTGCGCCACCGGTGCGGGCATCTTCTCGACGCACACGTACGGGAAGCGCTCTTTGTTCGGCTTGATGAAGCGGCCGAAGTGGGAGCCGAACGACTCGGCGTTGCGGAAGGCGTCCCAGTTCTCCGGCGTGAAGTCGAAGTAGTGGTAGAGCGACGTGGGCGCGCCGGTCTTGCGATCCTTGAAGCGGATGGCGCAGGTCTGGCTGGCCGAGTCGTAGCCGATCGAGTGGATCTGCGACGACTCGACTTCATCCATGGCGATAACGGGTGCGGCGGTGGTGGTCATGCTGGTGCTCCGGTGGTGGGCAGGGGGAATTCAGGCGCCGGGGCCGGCGGCGAAAGCGACGACGAGGTACAACGTCACGCCGACACCGATGCCCACGCAGATGGCGCCGAGCCAGTTGAGCGTGCGGTCCGACAGGTGTTTTCCGTGCTCGACGTTCAGCTCGGCATACGGGCCGAAGGCCTCGTTCAGCGAGCGCGCGACGCGGTAGTCGCGGGTGCGGTAGTGGTTGGTCAGCATCACAGAACCCCTTGCTTAATCAGTGCGCTGACCACTTCGGCGGCCACGACGCATACGACTGAGCCCAGCATCACAACCAGCAAAAGCACGTTGTTGAGTTTGCGGCGCGCGTATTCCATGAGACGGTTTTCGCGATCGGCCTGGCGGGCGGCGGCTTCGTTGTCGGTGAGGTGCATGTCAGGCTCCTACTGCGCCAGCGCCTTGACCATCGGCGCGAGCACGTTGGCGTTCATCTGTGCGATCTGCGCGTAGAGCGCGGGCGACGGATGCGTGCAGTCGGGCAGCAGCTTCTGCCAGTCAGGCATGGCCAGAATTGCGGAGTAGTGCGGCACCAGCGGAACGTTTTGATCCTTGGCGACAGCGCGCAGCTTGGCGACGTAATCCGGAAGCGGTGCGCGCACGGCTTCGCAGGAAGGGTTCGGTTCATAGAGCACGACCGTCTTGCCGGCGCCGCGGGCGATCTGCACCAGCATCGTCACCAGTTGGGCGTAGCGGTCAACGCTGACCCCGTTTGGCTGATAGGCGTCGTTCATGCCGACGTTGATCGTCACGATGCGGGCCTTGGAATCGGCCATCGCCTTTGCCCACGGCAGGTTGTAGAAGCTGTCCGATGTCCAGCCACCGTGCCCCTGATTGCTCACCACCGCGGTGTCGCCCAACAGCGTTTGCAGCACGGCCGGCTCGCTTGTGGACAGGCCGCCGCCGTACGTGGTGGAGTCGCCGTATTCCTCGATCAGGACCGGCGCGGGCTTGGTTGCTGGCGCAGGCGCGGCAGTCGTTGCAGTGCTGTCTGCGCCGCTGTCACCGCCGCCGCCGCAACCTTGCAGTGACAGAGCCATCAGGGCGAGCGCAGCGCCCGCGATCAGATTCTTTTTCATCGTCTACCTCGGTTTTTTTGTTGGTCAGTACCGGCCGCGCTGCGAGCGCTGGTCGTCGTGGTGCTCCATGGGATCGGCGAGAAGCTCGCCGGCCAGCTTGTTTACGAGGGCGATAAAGCCCCAGACCAAGGCGAGAGTGGTCAGCAGGCCGATAGCTGCGTAGACGTAGATCACGCGGCCTCCTCGATGGCGATCTGCGCTTGCTCGTGCAGGTCTTGCCATTGCTTGTCGTTCAGCGAATTGATGAGGCTGATCTGCGTGCCGGCGATGGCCGCATCGTCGAGGTCGACGACGATCCCAGTGCGCAGGCGGTGCGACGTGCCATAGAGGTCGACGCGCACGGCGCCGAAATAGGCGTTGCAGAGGAACGTGGCGTTGGCCGCAACCAGCGGTTGGCCGTCGTGGAGGGCCGTCGTGGACTGCGCCGTCGCCTTGGCGGCAGCCTTCGCGCGGATGCGGAAGATCAGCGCCGCGCCGATAAGGTGTCGGTGGTTTCGCGTCTGTGTGGTCTTCATCGCCTGCGCTCCGTCATACGAATGTGTATGAGCGGAATTATACGAACGCGCATTGCGATGTCAATACGATTTCGTATGATTTAGGCGAAAAAAAAGCCGGGGCATGCCCGGCATCGGTTTGCTTGCTGCTCGGCGCTTCTATCCGCCTTGGCGGTAGACGAACTCGCCGACGATCTTCAGCAGCTCGGCGTGAGAGGGGTGAATGGCCTCATCGGGGTATTGGCGCTTGTCGGCATTCCGACTCTCAAGGATCCACGAGCCGTCGATACTGCGACGCAGTTGCTTGATGCGTAGGCCCTCAGGGTGCTCGATCAGGAAGATGCGCCCGCTGCGCGGTTCAGTCTTCGAGCGGTCGAAGATCACGATATCACCGTCGACTATGAAGTCGGCCATGCTATCGCCATCGGCATAGATGGCCACCGCGTTGCTCGGCTTCAGGTGGTACTTCTTGAAAAAGCTGGCCTCTTTGATGAGGTTTCCCGACGGGTGATCTTCCCAGTTCATTCTGCCGCCGCCGCACGATCCCTTCGCATCCCAGTAAGGGATCTCGCCGGTGGGCTCGTCGGTATCGTCCGCTGAAACGAGGTTGCGCATCTTCGGCACGCGCTGGAACACCAGCATCGATTGAGGCAACCCCTCCTTTGTGAAGTCGTGCTCGCGCAACGCCGCCACTGTCACACCGAAGAAGTCGGCCAGCGGCTGGAGGCTGGATGTGCGCGGGTCGCGGCTCTCGCCGCTCTGAATGCGAAAGATGGTCGGTTGCGGCACGGGCGTGCCAAGGCGCGCCAGTTCAACCGCAAGCGAATTCGCATTGAGGTTCTTCCTCTCCATTAGCCACGTCAGATTCGCGGCAACCCTTGATTCTTCGACCTTCGACATGCCCGGCAATATGCGCGTGCGCATGTTGCCTTGCAATGGTTTATCCGATTCCGCATTGACGATCATACGATTTCGTATAGAATTTGGTGCGTTACATACGGAGCAAGACCATGCAGACACCCCGACAGCTCATTCAGGCAGCCATCGATGCCGGCATGACGCAAGCCGAGATCGCATCCGCTGCGCGCGTGACGCAAGCCACGATCAGCCGAATCCTGAGCGGTGATCACACCGATCCGCGATCCAGCACCGTTGAAAAGTTGCGCGCGCTGAAGATCAAGAAACCGCGCCGTGCCAAGGCCGCGCCGGCACCCGTCATCGCTGAACCCGCTCCCGCAGAGCAGGTGGCCGCATGAACACCCGCACTTATCACCACACCACCGGCACAACGCCCAAATGCGCGTTGAGCCCCTTCGGCGTTAGCACCGGTCCCTCTCCCCACGACAGCCGAGCCGGGTGAAACAGGTCATCCGGTCCGCTGGACCGGAACAGCTCGACCAGGTTCGAGCGCAGGAACCCGAGGTAGTGGAGATACAGCACATGCATGAACAGCGTCTCGCGATCGCCGCCGGCCAGCTCGCCGAGCACCTTGTCGGGCTCGGGAAGCGGGTAGGGGAAGTGCACCGCCAGCGCCGCGAGGATCTGCATCAGCAGCTCGTGCTCAACCTGGTAACTGCCGCTGCGCGTCTTCGTCGTCATTGCTTTTTCGCTGCTCCGTTGATGGGTCGAATTTTGACCGCACTCCATTGATAACTGGCGAGAACGAAAGATAAAAGGTGTTATCCGTGGCTATCAAATCCCGATCCCAAACCGAAAACCAGCTCGTGCTCGACTTCGAGCCCGGCTTGACCGAGCGCTACAGCAGCGCGCGCGATGTGGTGGCCACCGGCGTCTATCGACGCGGCCTCAAGCGCGTGGCCGGCGATCTGGATCAGGCGCCCGGCAATCTCAGCGTGCAGCTTTCGGACGACCCGACGCGCCATTTCTCGCTGGATTCCTTCGAGCGCTATCTCGAAACGAGCGGCGACATGACGCCGCTGTACTACCTTTGCGAGAAGTTCCTGGGCGACAGCCGCAACGGCAAACAGGCCGCGCTGGAGCAGATCCAGGCGTTGGGCCCCGAGCTGCTCGCGCTGCTGAAGAAGGCCGGGGTGGGGGTATGACGCGCTGGACTACCACCGAGCTGGCGACGCTCGTGCGCGAGTATCCGCAGGCCAAGCGCCTCGACGCGCTCGGCAGGCTGATCCCGCGGCACACGCTCGCCGGCATTTATGCGAAGGCGCGCCGTTGTGGTCTGGCGCTGCTGCGGGGGAAGAAGGCATGAGCGACTTCCCCTGGACCGAAAAAACGATCGGCCGCGCGCTCGCGCAGAAGACGTTCAACCGCAAATATCTCGTCGTCGTGCCGAACTGCACGTGGACCGGTTACGAGGCCGACCTGCTCGCGGTTACCGAGAACCTCCGCTTGATCGATGTCGAAATCAAGATCAGCCGTTCCGACCTGAAGGCCGACGCCGCCAAAGACAAATGGGTCAAGCGCACGTTCGCGGGATACGGCCCTGAGCAGCGTGTGGAACGCAACGGCACGCTGCACAGCGTCCATCGCCCTGCGGTGTGGGATGAGCTTCGCCTGACATGGCCGCGGAGAATCTGGAAGCACTACTACGCATTGCCCGCCGCCATCTGGATGGATTCCTTGTTTGACAACCTGGGCAGCCCCGCATCGGGCGTCCTGTTGCTAAGCCAGGGCGAGCGAGGCCTGGAGGTCAAAGTGGCCCGGCCAGCAAAGCCCAACAGGGATGCGAAGCCAATCTCGCCGGCCGCCGCTGTGGATCTCGCGCGGCTGGCGAGCCTGCGTATGTGGGAATCCTACGCGCAGCTCGATGCGATGCAGGAGGTCGCCCATGCGTGATTACGCGAAGGTCGCCCCGAAGTTCTGGACCGGTCAAACCGGCAAGGACATCCGCAAAGGGGGTTCGGAGGGGGTCATCGTCGCCCTCTATCTGATGAGTTCGCCGCACTCGAACATGCTCGGCCTGTTCTACCAGCCGCTGCTCTACATGGCCCACGAAACGGGCCTGGGCATCGAAGGGTCTAGGAAGGGGCTTCAGGTGTGTATCGACGAGGGCTTTTGCGCCTTCGACGAGAAGTCGGAAATGGTGTGGGTCTACGAGATGGCTTCCTACCAGATCGCCAATGAATTAAAGGATTCGGACCTCCGTTGCAAGGGCATCCAGAAGGAATACGACGCCCTGCCTGTGTGCCCGTTTCTCGGCCCGTTCTTTGACCGCTATCAGGCTGCGTTCCACCTCAAAAAACGCCGGTCTTCTGATACCCCTTTCATAGCCCCTTCAAAGCCCCATCGAAGCCAAGAACAGGAACAGGAGCAGGAACAAGAGCAGAAACAGGAGCAAACACACTTGTCGCTCACGTCCGACGAGCAAGCGCCTCCTGCATCGAAAGCCGACGACGAGATCGAGCAGATCTTCGCGTACTGGCAGAAGACCATGGATTCGCCGAAGTCGCGCCTCGACGACAAGCGCCGCAAGGCCATCAAAGGCGCCATCGCCATGGGTTACTCGCCTCGCGATCTCTGCCGGGCCATTCGCGGTTGCAGCCTGACGCCGCACAACATGGGCGAGAACGACCGCGGCCAGCGCTACAACGGCATCGCGCTGATCCTGCGCAGCGCAGACCAGATCGACCGCTTCATCGCCAACGACGTTGCACCGCCGCGCGCCAACGGCCACGCGAACGGCGTAGCGGCCCACAACGATGCGCTCGTCGCCGCCTACCTAGCACGAGGCACCTCGCAAGCCCCTTCCGACCCCCTTACCGTCGACATGGAGCACTGACATGCACCCGTCAGACCAATCCGAGTTCGTGAAGCTGCTCAACCTCTGCTACTCGACGCTGCTGCGCCCGCTGCCGACGTTCGAGGCGATCGACCTCTGGCAGACGATCCTCGCGCCGTATTCGATCGAGCAGGTACGCGCGGCGCTGTCGGCGCACATGCGCGAGAGCAAATTCCCGCCGGTGCCCGCCGACGTGGTGTCGCGCATGCCAAAGCCGTCGAATGGCCGCCCCGAGGTCGACGAAGCCTGGGCAATCGCCATTCGCGCCGCCGACGAGAGCGAAACCGTCGTGTGGACGACCGAGATCGCCGAGGCGTGGGCAGTCGCCCAGCCCGTGTTTCACGGTGACGAAATCGGGGCCCGCATGGCGTTCAAGGCCGCATATGCCCGGATTACCGAGCGGAATCGCGGCTTGAACACGGCGCCGCAATGGGTCGTTTCGCAGGGGCACGACAGCGCGCGTCGCAAGGAAGTTCTCGCACAAGCGGTGCGAGAAGGGCGGTTGCAGCTTGAGCATGCAAAGGCTGCTGTTCCTTTGCTGGCAGGGCCTGGCGGCGAAAAGGACGAGCCCACGCCCGATGCGAAAGCGGTTGAGAACTTGGCGCGCATCCGGGAGATGCTGAAGGCGGGGAGTACCGCCGTCGATCGTCTCCAGGCCGAAAGGGAGCGCCGCGCACGTGAGACGGCGCAGCGCTTCGTGGAGATGAAACGCGACATCGACCAGCGCGTCGCCGCGTATCAGGGGCGAGCATGAGCCTGCTCATCGTCCCCATCGCGCTCGACGAGGCCAACGCATTCGTGGCTGCCCACCATCGCCACCACGCGCCGGTGGTAGGCCACAAGTTCAGCATTGCTGTCGCGGATGACAGCGTGCGCTGGGCAGGCGACGACAGGCCGGTGATCGTGGGCGTGGCGATCGTTGGTCGCCCTGTTGCACGCGGCAACGACGATGGGATGACCCTCGAAGTCAACCGCTGCTGCACCGATGGCACTCGCAACGCATGCAGCGCGCTCTACGGCGCCGCGTGGCGTGCCGCCAAGGCGATGGGGTACTTGCGCCTCATCACCTACACGCTGGAAGCCGAAGGTGGCGCGAGCTTGCGCGGTGCCGGCTGGCGTCTTGTCGGCCTGCGTGGTGGCGGCAACTGGAACACACCAGCTCGGCCTCGCGTCGACACTGCGCAGCTGCTGCGCGGGCAAAAGCTGCTTTGGGAGGCCGTATGAGCGACTCCGACGCTTCCTGGGGCATGTGCGAGGCCTACGGCTGCAAGCTGCTCGGCACCATCGGGCACGGCGGCAAGTGGTTCTGCTTCTGCCACGCCGGCAGCGAAGGCCGGCGCGATGCGATCACGGCCGCGCTCGCCAAGCACGAATTCCTCGTCAACGCCACGCTCGACATCCGCCGCTACTACGGCACGCCCGACTGGCAGACCGTCTATCGCGGCGTGCACAAGCTGCTCACCGACAACGGCCGGCCCGATCTGCTGTTCACGCAGGCCGACAACGGCGTGCGCCGCTGGCTGGCGCGCCTGGAATCCGCGCTCGTCACCCTGACGCGCGAAGCCGGCAAACAGCAACCCCTCACCCCCACTGGAACCGTCACGGGCCCGACCAGCGCGCCTGTGCACTTTGCGGAGACCGACGCATGACTGCGCACCTTGCCCCGGCCGCTTGGCCCTTCCCCCGCGATCGAGCTGCGGACAGCAAAGCGCAGGTTTCTGCGTCTTCCTGTCCGGACACCAAGAGCGGCATTCCGCCGTTCCCCTTCGCCGCTGAGTGCGATGCCTGGAAGCGCAAGCAGGCGGAAAAGGCGACCTTGCGCAAAAACGCAAACTCGCATGTTGAGCCCGCAGAACTGGGTACGCCCGAGGCTGCAAAGCCAGCACTGACGCCGGTCAACATCAACATCCTGGCGCTCGACCTGGCCACGCAATCGGGCTGGGCGGTGATGACGCGCGATGGCACTTTCCGCAGCGGCTCGGTGCGCTTCGACTCGAACCGCCTGGGCGGCAAAGGGCATCGCTGGCTGGCCTTCCGCAAGTGGCTGATGGACACCGCGAACGAGTGCGGCGGCATCCAGGCCGTGTACTACGAGGAGGTGAAACAGCCCTTCGCCTCGAACCTTGCGGCGCGTGCGTACTGCGGCTTCCTGGCGATCCTCGAAGCCTGGGCGGCGATCAACAACATCCCGATGCACGGCGTGGGCGTGGGCACCGTGAAGAAGGCGTGGACCGGCAGAGGCAACGCGTCGAAGTCCGAGATGGTTGCGGCGGCGCGTCAGCGCGGCATCAAGGTCGTCGACGACAACGAGGCCGACGCCGTGGCGATCTTGTCGCTGGCGCTGCAGCAGGAGGCCTGACATGGCACGCGTCTACAACATCACGGTCAGCTACCACTTCGCCTGGTGGTGGAAGCCGTATGTGCTGCTGCTCAAGGCGTTCGTCATGACGACGGGACGCCCCATCAGCACCACGCACATCGAGAAAGCTGTGCATCTCGCCATACGCACCGAGATCGCCACCACGCCCGCCGAGGAGGCCTGACCATGCGCCAAGAAATCCACATCTGGGGCACGTACCGCCTCTTCTTTTTCCACGACATCCGCATCTCTTGGTGGGTCGCGCCGTATCTCAAAGCCGTGCGCTTTGTCGCGCTGGTCACCGCCATGGACCCTGACATTCGCAAGGTGACGCGCCGGGTTATGCGCGGAGTCAGAGCGAAGACGATCAACCGCCGGCCGAACCACTGAGCACCAGCCCTTTCCACACCAACAGGAGAACCCTGCCATGAGCAAGAAACACCACCAGCGCAGCCGCACCAACAAGCTGGCACGTCGCAGCCGTATCAACGGCGGCCAATTCCTCGTGACCGCTGCCACGCGCCGCGCCATGCGGTCGAAGTACATGCCGCACGACGGTGGTGGCGGCTACGTCTCGGGCCGCCGCTGATCGATCACCGCCACACCACCGAAAGAACGGTAAAGGAAACGGAAATGAGCAACGTAGCAACGCGATTCTCGGCTGACCGCCAACCCGCCCGCCGCCGCGGCAAAGAGATGCGCACCAAGATCCTGGAGGCCATCAAGGAAGAGACGAAGCTCAACGAGAAGGGCTTCTACAAAGCCGTCGCCAAGAAGGCGCTCTCGGAAGGCGACACGATGATGATGAAGGAGCTGCTCACCCGCGTGGCGCCGGCCGCCAAGCCCGTCGCGCCCGCCGTGCAGTTCGACTTTCCGGAAAACGGCACGCCTGTCGAGCAGGTCGACGCCGTGCTGCGTGCCGTCGCCGCCGGCAAGGTGTCGCCCGACGTGGGCCAGCAGCTCGTCGCGATGATTCGCGGCAAGCTCGACGTGCTGGAGATCAGCGAACTGGCCGACCGCCTGGCCGCCATCGAGGCACAGCTCGCTGAGGGCAAATGAGCCGACGCCGGATCTCGCGGGGGGCGATCACCCGGGTCGAACGCTACTTCAAGGGCATCGCCACCAAGGCAGAGCCGGCGGTGTTCGGCATCTGCAACATGCAGCGCGAGATCATCAAGCGCGTTGACATCGATGGGAATGAGACGGACGCCGAGCCGACCGTGCTCATTCCCGCCAAGCTGGAACGCCTCATCTACCCCAAGCGGCTGAAGATCGTCTACGGCGGCCGGGGCTCCGCCAAGACGCGCACCGTTGTCTCCATCCTGACCGCCCAGGCATCGGCGCGCCGTGAGCGCGTCCTGTGCCTTCGCGAGATCCAGGCATCCATCGAAGAATCCAGCCTGGCCGAGCTGTCGGAAGAGATCGAGCGCCGCGACCTGTCCGACTCGTTTGTGGTCGGCCGCAAGACGATCCGGGTGCCGGCCACGCGCAGCAGCTTTTCGTTTCGCGGCCTGCTGCGCAACGTCAACGGCATCAAGGGCTTCGCCAAGGCCACCCGGGCATGGGTCGAAGAGGGCGAGACCGTTTCCCGCGAGTCGTGGCAGGTGCTGATGCCGACCATCCGCGAGCCGGGGTCCGAGATCATCGTCACCTTCAACCCGAACAAGGCCACCGACCCGACGTGGGTCGACCTGATCGGGCCATACGAGCATCTGCTGGACGCCGACGGTTGTTACGAGGATGACGACGTGCTCATCATCCGCGCCAACTACACCGACAACCCGTGGTTCACCGACGAATTGGAGTTGGAGCGCGCCAAGATGGAGCGCACCGATAAAGACCGTTACAACTGGATTTGGCTCGGCAAGTTCAATAAACGTTCGGACGAACTCATCTTTTCGGGTAAATGGCGAGTCGAGGAATTTGAAACGCCGGCCAATGCGCGTTTCTTCTTTGGCGCAGACTGGGGCTTTGCAAAAGACCCGACAACCCTCAATCGGTCATTCGTCAAACGCAATACGCTTTATGTCGACTACGAGGCCCATGGCGAGCAGGTGGACCTCGACGAAATCTGGAAGCTGTTCGCCGGGAAGGAGGGAATGCGCGACGAGCAGCGATCGAAGTGGCGCATGACCGATGAGCTGAAATACACCGGCATACCAGGCGCCCGCCGCTGGAAGATCAAGGCCGACTGTGCGCGGCCCGAGACGATCAGCCTTGTCGCAAAGCAGGGTTTCAACATCGAGGCCGCGAAGAAGTGGGGCGGCTCTGTAGAGGATGGAATTACGTTTTTGCGCGGTTTTGACGCGATTATTATCCATCCACGGTGCGTTAAAACCATTGAAGAGTTTGAGCGCTATTCATACAAGGTCGATAAAACAACAGGTGAGGTTCTGCCTATAATCGTCGACGCATGGAATCACCACATCGACGGTATCCGCTATTCAATGGACGGCTATATCCGTGGACGTGGTACTGGCCTGAATATTTCGGAAGACGCTTTGCGTGCCGTAATGGGGTCTTAAATTCCATTTTCCGCGTGATTTAAACCACCTAACGGAGTATCAGAAATGCGCACGCTCTCGCTGCTCGCCGCCGTCATCGGCCTGTCCCTCACCACGTTCCGCATGGCTGACGATGCCCCGTCGGCTGCTCTTGCCGATGCCCAGGCGCCGGCCGACACCACTCCGACCACCGACACCACCGCCGACGCTGCTGCCGCTGCGCCGGTGGAATCGGGGGAGTCCGTGGCCGCTGCATCCAGTGCGGCCGATACCCCCGCAAGCGACACTGCGTCGTCTGTGACGACTGCCTCGACCGACGCCGGCACCGTGGGCACCGATGACCCGTTGCCCGCCGTTGCGATCGATGTGGAAGACCATGCCGAGGCACGCGAGCGCTTCGCCGGCCTGATGGCCAAGCTGCATGCCATCGAGGACGAGGTGATCGCGGAGGTGAAAGCCGAACTGCACACCATCGGCACGCTGCTGCACCTGCATTCGGTTGCTTCCACGCAAGCCGATGCGACCGGCGACTACACGCCGGAAAACCTGTCGTAATCCTTCCCCGGCACGCCATGCTCGAAAAGATCCGTTCCTTCATCGGCGGCGTGCCGCTCGTACCCCCGGCAGCAGCGCCCGCCAGCGCTGCGCCTCCTCAACGCATCGAACCCACCTTTCCCGCTCTCGTTGGTCCCGAGCGGCGGGGCCTGAAGATCAGCCCGACGGTGATCGATGCACTGGTCGCCCAGGACGCCGCCGCAGGCGCTGCCGTCGACTGGACGGCGAAGTTCAAGCCACCTGTTGTTGCGCCCGGCACCTTCAAGAAGGGCGAGGAAGCGCCCGAGGTGGCGATGGACTCGGTGTGCGACAACCTGGCCGCCACGCTGGGCACATGCGGCGGCTTCAACCAGCTCAACGGCGTCGACTTCATCGGTTACGCCGCGCTGTCGCTGCTCTCCCAGCATCCGCTCATCCGCGCCATGGTCGAGACCTTGGCCGACGAGATGACCCGCAAGTGGATCGAGTTCAGCGGTCAGGGCAGCGAGGAATCGGATGCCGAGCGCGTGAAGGCGCTGCAGGCGGCCACCGAGCGCTACCACCTCAAAGCCGCGTTCAACACGGCGATGAAGAAAACCGGCTACTTCGGCGGCTGCATGCTCTTCATCGACATGGGCGATGACACCAGCACGGATGCCGGCCTCGCCGAAGTCCGAACGCCTCTCACCCTCGACTCGGCGAAGATCAGCAAGGGCTCGTTCAAAGGTTTCCGTGTGATCGAGCCGATCAACTGCTACCCGGCGCCTTACAACGCCGACAACCCGCTCGCGCCGGACTACTACCGGCCCAAGGCTTGGCTCGTGCAGGGGCGTACTGTGCACGCCTCGCGCATGCTGCACTTCATCCAGAATGAGCCGCCCGTCCTGCTCAAGCCGGCCTACAACTTCTTCGGGATCCCGCTCGCCCAGATGGCGCTCGATTACGTCGACCGGTTCGACACCGTGCGCATCTCGGTCGCCAAACTCATCAAGCGCTTCAGCACGTCGATCCTGAAGACCGACATGAGCCAGATCATGAACGGCGGCGGCTACGATGACGCGGCATCGCTCAAGGCCCGGGCGTTGATGTGGAGCCTGCTGGGCTCGAACGAAGGCCTGATGGCCCTCGACAAGGAAGCCGAGGATTTCGTCCAAGTCAACACGCCGCTGTCCGGGCTGGCCGACATCGTGTCGCAGCAGCTCGAACTGCTGGCCGCGATCAGCCGCACGCCGGCCGTGAAGCTGCTGGGCATCTCGCCGAAAGGCTTCAACTCGACCGGCGAGTACGACGAGGCGAACTGGTACGACCACGTTGCCAGCCAGCAGGCGAACGTCTTCAGCGACAACCTCGCCAAGGCCATCAAGATCATCCAGCTCTCTGAAACCGGCACGATCGACGACGATCTCACGCACCGCTTTGTGCCGCTGCACGAGCAGTCGGAAACCGAGAAGGCGACCAACCGCAAGGCCAACGCCGATACCTTCGCCGTCTACTACGACCGCGGCGTGCTGAGCGCCGAAGAAGAGCGCGCCCGCCTGGCGGCCGACCCTGACAGCGGGTATGACTCGATCGATGTCGATGATCTGCCCGAGCAGCCCGGCGGTGGTCAGATCGGCGAGGGCCTGGACGACGGCGACCCAGCAGGGGACAACTGATGCCGGCGCGCGCACCGAAAGCGCGCGGCGAGATGCGCCCGGCGCGGCCCAGCGCCACCGCGCGGATCAGCTACCAACGCGCCATGGAGCGGCTCATCGATGAGATGCACCGCTCGACCCTCTACTGGTTGACCGCCGCCTACCGAAAGCGCGAGAGCGAGATTGCCACCGACGCCAGCCCGGCCCGTGCCCTGGCTGATGAGCTGCGCAAGCGCTCCACCCAGTGGCGCAAGATGTTTGCCGACAAGGCACCCGACCTCGCGCAGTACTTCATCGGGAAGGTCGACCGGCACGCAATGAACGCCGTGCGCCAGTCGGTCGTGTCTGCCACCGGCATGGCCGTCAGTGTGAAAGACACGCTGCTCACGAACACCGTGATGCAGGCGACCGTGCAGGAAAACGTCTCGCTTATCAAGTCGATCCAGTCGGAGTACGCCAGCGAGGTGGAAGGGCTCGTGATGCGCAGCGTCGCCTCTGGCCGCGACCTGAAGACGCTCACCGACGAGCTGCAGCAGCGCTACGACATCACGCGGCGGCGCGCCAAGCTGATCGCGAACGACCAGAACAACAAGGCCACCGCGCAGATGGCGCGCGCCCGCCAACTCTCGCTGGGCGTCACGAAAGCGCGCTGGATGCACACCGGCGGCGGCAAGACGCCGCGCCCGTCGCACGTGCACGCCAATGGAAAGGTTTTTGAATTGTCGAAGGGTCTTTTTATTGACGGGAAATGGACTTTTCCCGGCGAAGAGATAAATTGCGGATGTGTGGCTGCGCCAATCATTCCTGGTGTTGATGACGAAGAAGATGTATAAATCAGATGTAATTCTCGCTTTTGATAAGAAATCAGTTCGTAATTACGATGCTGACGGTCGTTTATTCATCGAGCGTTCGCACATCTCCAAGGCAGGCGTTAATCCGTACTGGGGTCGCGAGATCCCCGGTTGGGAGGAACTTGGCCTCGATCCCGATCGTGTCTACAACGTCTTCCGTCCGCCGGAAGAGTTGGAGAAGGGCGCTTCCACGTTCAACATGCTGCCCATCCTGCTGGTGCATAAGCATGTCACCGCAAAAGACCCAAAAACCGAATTAATCATCGGAACGACGGGGCAAAATGCGGAATTTAAAGGCGAATATCTGGATAACGGATTGGCTTTTTGGTCCGAAGAATACATCGACAAAATTGAAGACGATGAGCAACGAGAGCTGTCCAGTTCTTATCGTTACATTCCAGTTTTAGAAATTGGCTCATATAATGGCCAGCCATACGAGTTAAAGATGACGCAGATTCAGGGTAATCACGTCGCTTTGGTCGTAGAGGGCCGCGCCGGACCGGATGTGCTGGTCGCCGACTCACAACCCCACCTCCCTGGAAAGGTACGAACCGTGAAACTGAACCCCAAGCAACTGGCCGCGCTGAAGAAGCGCATGCCGCAGCTCAAGGTGGCGATGGACGAGGGCCTCGACACCGAAGCCGCCGAACAAGCGCTGGAAGAGGCTCTCGAAGAAGTGCAGGCGCTCGGCGAGCCGACGCAAGCACAGGACGACGGCAACACTGAAGTCGTGGGCCTGCTCAAGCAACTGCTGGCCAAGCTCGAAAACAAGGGCGCCAACGACGAAGACGACGAGGAAGCCAAGCGCAAGGCGGCCCAGGACGAGGAAGCCCGCGCCGAAGAAGCCCGCAAGGCTGACCAGGCGAAGAACGCTTCGGCCATGGACGCCAAGATCAAGGCGGCCACCGATGACGTGAAACAGTCGATCGAGGGCCGCTTCCGCGCTGCCGACAAGGTTGCGCCGATCACCGGCAAGATCGATGCGATGGCCTTCGACTCTGCCGAGGCGATCTACGCCCACGCGCTGAAGGTCGGCGGCATGGATCCCGAGAAGCACGACAAGGTGGCCTATGCCGGCATCGTCGACGTGCTGATCGCCAGCCGCGGTGCCAACCCGGTGCACACCGCCAACGACGAGAAGACGGATGCGGAGCTGCACAAGCTCTTCCCGGCCCTCGCCAAGATCAACCACGCGTAAGGACGACCGACCATGCCTTTCCCGAATGCAGTACGTCTCCAACCGGAGATCGGCACGCCGGGCGCACGCGCCTCGATGAATCCGATCTCGGTCATCTCGCGCATCGCGCAGAACGCTGTGACCGTTGCCGCCTTTGTGTGGCCGGGCACCGACACCGACAACCAGGTCACCAACAGCGGTACCGGCAAGCCGCTGGGCTTCGCTGTCACCGACCAAACCGGCGTGATCCCCAACTACCTGCAGGAATACAGCATGCAGGTGCCGCAGGGCTTCCCGGTGCAGGTGGCTCAGCAGGGCGAATGGTTCGCGAAGTCGGCAGCCAACGCCGCGACGTTGGGCCAGAAGGTCTACGCCAATTACGGTGACGGCTCGCTGTCGTTTGCCGCAACCGGCTCGGCCTCGACGAACGCAGGCATCACGGCCAATACCACCAGCGGCAGCAACGTCCTGACGGTGACGGCCAACAGCGGCGCCAATATCCAAGTGGGCCAGCCGATCAGCGGCACTGGCATCCCCGCCGGCACGTACATCTCGGCGCTAGGCACAGGCACTGGCGGCGCCGGCACCTACGTCATGAGCCAGAACGCAACAGCTTCTGGCACCGGCGTCACCGTGACCTCGACCCTGAACGTTGAAACGCCGTTCAAGGTGGAGCGCGGCGGCGCTGCCGGCGCCGTCATCAAGATCTCGACCTGGAGCAACCTGGCATGAAGCTCGACCAACTGAAAGAATACGGCGTCCACCTGCCGCGCGGTGCAGAGCTGCTGGACGGTCCGACCCGCACCAAGCTGGTCGCCGCAATGGATGCGGCAGGCCCCATGGTCACGCAACCCAACAACGGCATCCCCGCGATGCTCACCAACTACTTCGATCCACGCGTGATCGAGGTGCTGGTGGCGCCGATGAACGCCGAGCTGCTCTATGGCGCCGTGCAAAAGGGCGACTGGGCAACCAACACCACGACCTTCATGGTTGTGGAGTCGGAAGGTGAAACGGCGACCTACGGCGACTACAGCGAGAACGGTCAGTCGGGCCACAACACGAACTTCCCGCAACGTCAGTCCTACGGGTTCCAAACGAACACGCAGTGGGGCGACAAGCAGATGGACGTGGCCGCAAAGGCTCGCCTGAACTATGTGCAGCGCCAACAGGTCGCCTCTGCCCTGATCCTGCGCAAGAAGGAAAACAACATCTTCTTGTTCGGCGTGAGTGGCCTGCAGAACTACGGCCTGATGAACGATCCCTCGCTGATCGCCCCGGTGGCACCGACCACCGGCGCAGGCGGCAACACGTGGGCGCAGAAGACCTCCGACGAGATCTATGCCGACTTCGTGCTGCTGTGGGCGAACGCAATCGCCCAGGGCAACGGCCTCATCAACACGAAGTCCAAAGCGACCGTGGGCATTCCCAACGTCGTCGAGCAGAACCTGACCAAGCAGAACGCCTACGGTCAGGTGCTCAAGGATCGGCTGAAGCTGGCTTATCCGAACATGACGATCGAGACGATCCCCGAATTCGCCACGGGCAGCGGCAACCTGGTGCAGATGATCATCCAGGATGTCGAAGGCCAGCCGACCGGCGAACTCGCCTACGCCGAGCGCATGCGCGCCCACGGCGTGGTCCGCCACTCGTCCTACTACTCCGAGAAGAAGTCGGGGCATGCATGGGGCGCAGTGATCTATTACCCGAACTTCATCGCCCAGATGCTGGGGGTCTGACATGGCAGAAATCCAAGAAACGAAAGCCGCGAAGCCGGTCAAGGTGTACTGCAAGCTGCCGCATGGCATCCGCTATGTGATGCCGGGCGGCCGCGAGGTGCGCCTGATCGGCATGTATGGCGATGAGCGCTCTGACCTGCAGGTGACCGACATGCCCGGCCGCAACTCGGTGATGGGCTTCGGTGTAACCACCGTGGACGCCGACGACTGGGAGCAGATCGTCAAGGATCACGGTCAGTCTGCCGCGCACGTCAACGGCTTCATCTTCGCTGCCAAGGACGACAAGTCCGGTGAAGCGCAGGCACGCGAGGCTGAAGACGAAAAGACCGGTTTCGAGGGCTACGACCCGAACGCAAACCGTGAAGACAAGACGGTCGACGGCACCAAGTCCGGTGCTCTTGAGAAGCGCTAGGCATGACCACGGGTGTCGTCACCTTTGACCCGGCCGCCTTCAGGGCGGCTTTTCCTGCTTTTGCGGGGCAGAGCGACGACACCCTCAACGGCTATTTCGCATCAGCCTGCGTTTTCCTGAACAACTCCCCCGCATCGGTCGTGCAGGATCTGACCGTGCGCGCGCAATTGCTCAACTACATCACCGCCCACATCGCGTTCCTCATGGGGCGCGCCAGCGCTGGTGATGGTTCCCAGGCCGCTCTGGTCGGCCAGATGACCGGCGCCACCGAAGGCACGGTGAACGCCACCTTCGCGCAGGTGCAGGCGCAGAACGCGGCCTTCTGGGCACAGAGCCAGTACGGGCTCCTCTTCTGGCAGATGGCGCTGCCTTACCGCACGTTCCGGTATTTCGCCGCCCCCTATGTGTGCAGCTAAGGTCGCCGGCGGCACCAAGCTGGATGCCGCTCTCGCGCAGTACCTGAAGGGGACGAACAAGACCATGCGCGCCGGCATCCTCGAAGGTTCCGAATACCCCGACGGCACGCCGACGGCCATGGTCGCCTTCTGGGACGAGTACGGCAGCACGCGCGAGGTCAACGGCAAGACTGTCGTGACGCCCCCGCGCCCCTTCATGCGCACCACGGCCCAGGAAAAGGGCACGCGGTGGGCGAAGGTGGTAGGCGCGACGGTGGAGCGGAACGGCGGCGACTTCGAGGCAGCGATGCGCCTGGCTGGCGAAGCTGCCATGACGGACATCAAGCGCACGATCGCGACCTTTACGAATCCACCGAACAAGCCATCGACCATCAAGAAGAAGGGGCATAACCAGGTGCTGCGCGACACGAAGCACATGATGAACTCGGTGGCCTACGACATCGTTGATGGCGAGGTGTCGGAATGAACCTGCACGGCATCGTCTCTGGCGTGATCGGTGCGGTGAACCCGCATGTGCCGGCCACTCTCCAGCGCAGCAACGGCTATGCGACCGCGCCGGACGGCGGGCGTACGCCGGCCTACGTCACTTCGCCGCAGTCGGTGCAGGTGCAGGCACTGTCCGCGAAAGAGATCCAGCACCTCGACGGCTTGAACATCTCGGGCGTGCTGCGCAAGGTCTATCTCAATGGTGACTGGCGCAGCGTGTACCGCCCGGGCAATCAGGGTGGCGATCGCTTCCAGTTCGGCGCCACCGGCGTGCCGGTCAACCTCCAGGGCACGACGTGGCTCGTGGTGCAGGTGCTGGAGACGTGGCCGGATTGGTGCTCGCTGGCGATTCAACTACAGATGGGGTGAGGCCATGGCCAAGGCTACGATCGTTCGTGATAACGAAGGCAGGTTCTACGGCATCAAGATTCTTTGTCCTGCATGCCGCTGGCCTGATGGTAAGGCCATGCTCAAGGTGCTGCCTGTTACGTGGCTCCCTGCAGGCGAGACGGAAGAGTCCCCGCATGTCGCAGGAATGCCGCACTGGTCGTTCAACGGTGACTTCGAGAAGCCGGTGCTCGGCCCGAGCGTTCTGCAGTGGTGGGGCGAAGAAGGGTCCGACAGATACCGGCGGTGTCATTCGTTCATTGGCTGCAACGGCGCGCAGCCCGGTCAGATCACGTTCCTAAGCGACTGCTCGCACGCGCTCGCAGGTCAAACGGTCGATTTGCCGGATACGGTCGACGGGGACGAATAGCACATGCCCGCGACCATCACCATTAAGGAAACCGATGTTTTCACGGCGCTGCGCTCGTTCCTGATCGGCATCCTGCCGACTGGCGTCGAGGTCGTGAAGGCGCAGGAGAACGGTGTGGCCGAGCCGGTTGGCGCCGATTTCGTGACGATGAACGCGATCACGATGCCGCGGCTGTCCACCAACGTCGACACATTCAACGATCCCGGTACCGGCCTGGGCACGCGCAACTCGCTCGCCTCGATGGCGATGCACGTGCAGCTCGACGTGCACGGACCGAACTCTGCCGACAACACGGCGATCATCGCGACGCTGTTCCGCGACGAATATGGATGCAATTCTTTTAGCTCCGTAAATTCGCAAATTCAACCGCTTTATTGCGAAGAACCGAAGCAAATGCCGTTTATTAACGGTGAAAACCTGTTTGAACAGCGTTGGATTATTGACGCTGCTATTCAGTACAATCCAATCACTCAAACGCCGCAAGATTTCGCAGAAGCCGTTACGGTGCAAATCGTCAGCGTTGATGCGGCATATCCACCCGGAGCCTAAACCATGTCGATCCCGGCATCCCTTATCGCGTCTGCGATTCCGAGCGTTATCAGCGCGGGCGGCTCGGCGCTCGATCTGGTGGGGATTATCCTCACAACGAACCCGCGTGTGCCGATTGGCAGCGTGCCGACTTTCCCCACGCAATTGGCTGTCGCCAATTACTTCGGGTCTAATTCGCTTGAAGCGTCTTTGGCCTCTGTTTATTACAAAGGCTTCGATAATTCGACGAAAAAGCCGGGCTCTCTCGGCTTTATGCAATATCCGACTTCGCCGGTTGCAGCTTATCTGCGCGGCGGCTCTCTGGCGGCAATGACGCTTTCGCAGCTCCAGGCGCTGTCGGGCTCGCTCTCGGTGGTGGTGGATGGCTTCACCTGGACAGCTGCGTCGATCAACCTGGCGAGCGCGTCGAGCTTCTCGGCAGCCGCTGCGACGATCCAGTCGGCACTCGCAGGCACCACACAGACGGCCGCCGCCTTCACCGGCGCGATCAGCGGCACGACGCTCACTGTGTCCGCTGTGTCGGCCGGCGCGATTGCCATCGGCCAGCAGCTCGCCGGCACGGGCATCGCGGCCGGTACCGTCGTCACGGGCTTTGTCTCGGGCACCGGCGGCACGGGCACCTACACGGTGAACAACACGCAGACGGTGGCGAGCGGCTCGATGACCGGTTCGTTTATCGCGCCGGTCGTGACATTCGACAGCGTGTCGAGCGCATTCGTGGTCACCTCGGGCATCACCGGCGCCGCATCGACGATTGCCTACGCTACGGGCACTCTGGCCGCTGGCATCTCCCTCACGCAGGCCACCGGCGCCGTGCTGTCGCAAGGCGCAGTTGCTTCGACGCCGGCCAACGCGATGAACGCCCTGGTGCGCCTGACGACCAACTGGGCGTCGTTCATGACGGCGTTCGATCCGGACAACGGCGTCGGCAACGCGCAGAAACAGGCCTTCGCGACCTGGACCGCACAGCAGCCGAATCGCTACCTGTACGCCGCGTGGGATCCGGACCAGAGCCCGACGACTGTCGTGCCCGCCACCACGTCGCTGGGCTACATCGTCGACCAGGCGAACATGTCGGGCGTCGCGCCAATCTACAAGGACGTGAACCAAGCAGCGTTCCTGATGGGCATGATCGCCTCGATCGACTTCAGCGCGCGCGCCGGCCGCATCACGACCTCGTTCAAATCGCAGTCGGGCTTGGCCGCCACCGTGACCGACCCGACGGTGTACACGAACTTGAAGGCCAACGGCTACAACTGCTACGGCGCCTTCGCCACGGCGAACCAGCAGTTCACGTTCTTCACGCCTGGCCAGATCGCAGGGCAGTACGACTGGATCGACTCCTACGTCAACCAGATCTGGCTGAACAACCAGTTCCAGCTCGCGATCATGAACGGCCTGACGCAGGCGAACTCGGTGCCCTACAACGCCACGGGCGACGCCCTGATCGAGGCGTGGCTGATGGACCCGATCAACCAGTTCGCAAACTTCGGTGGCTTGCAGCCTGGCGTGCAGCTCTCGGCCGCACAGATTGCCGAGGTGAACAACGCCGCAGGCCTGGCGATCGACAAGACGCTCTCGACGCGCGGCTGGTACCTGCAGGTGCTCGCTTCGACGACTGCGGCGCAGATCCGCGCCGCCCGTCAATCTCCGCCGGTCAATTTCTGGTACATGGACGGCGGTAGCGTCCAAGTCGTCCAGATGGCCTCGGTCATGGTTCAGTAAGGGGAAACAACATGGCAGGCACCATCACCAGCGCAAACAGCCAGATCTTTCTGGGTGTGAACCCCATCTTCCCGAGCGCCCAGCAAATCCAGGGCTACGCGGCGGAAGACATTTTCGACACGGATGACGTTGAACTCGCGGAAGTCGCGCTGGGTCTCGACGGCAAGCAGGCAAGCGGGTGGATTCCGCACAACGTCAAGTGGCGCATCACATTGATGGCGAACTCGCCATCGATCGCGTTTTTCGACGCTTGGATCAACGCACAGGACGCACTGCAGGACGTGTACACCGCGACCGGCATCGTGCTGCTGAAGGGTCCGGGTCGGAAATACGCCATGGGCAACGGCACGCTCACGCGCGGCAAGGTCATGCCGGACGCCAAGAAGACGTTGCAGCCCCAAACCTACGAGATCACCTGGGAGTCGGTGCGTCCGGCACCGGTCTGATATGGCGCGCAAAACCACCACCTTCATCGCCACCGACGGCCGCGACAAGGGCAAGCGGTTTCTCATCACCGAGATGTCGGCCTACCACTCGGAAGAGTGGGCGGCCCGCGCGCTGTTCGCAGTCATGCACAGCGGCGTCGATGTTCCCGACGAGGTGCTGTCGGCCGGCTTCGCGGGCGTGGCGGCTATCGGCATCAAGGCACTGACCAAGGTGCCGTTCGAGCTGGTCAAGCCGCTGTTCGACGAGATGATGAGCTGCGTGCAGTTCGAGTTCGCCGCAGGCCAGCAGGGCGGCGCCCGGGCGCTGATCGAGGGCGACAACGGCGACATCGAGGAAGTGGCGACGCGACTGAAGCTGCGTAAGGCGATCCTCGAACTGCACATGGAGTCTTTTATCGCCGCCGACCCATCGAGGCAGGCTTCTGGGTCGGCGATTCAATCGGCGGCCTGATCGACTATCCGAACGTGCCGCGCAGCATTGGCGCGGTGCTGTCGAGCAGGCGTGCCAGCCTGCTGGAACTCCAGACTTTCTACGGCCAGGAAGACCTGCATGACCTGCTCGAAATAATCATCGTCGACAGCCACAACGAGCGCGTCACGATGGAACGGAGAAAGTAACCGTGGCGACTATCGTCGATGCTCTGGTTGTAACCCTCGGCCTCGATGCCGCAGCGTTCAAGCGCGGCAAGGCCGAGGCCTCGCAGGCAACCAAGAAACTCACAGCGGAAGAGATCCGCGCCGCCAAAGAGATCGAGGCGCGTAACAAGCGCGCCGCCGACTCATTCAAACGACTGCGCACCGAAGTTCTGGCGCTCGTCACCATCTTCACCGCCGGCCTCGGCATCAAGGGCCTGGCCGACTACACCGCAGACACCATCAAGGGCGCCATTGCCACGGGCCAGCTCGCCCGCGAGCTGAACATGGTGCCGGGGCAGGTGCGCGCCGTCGAACAGAGCTTCGACCGGCTCGGTGCTTCGGCCGGGGATGCCGACGACGCACTCAAGAGCATTCAGGAACAGGCAGCCAAGCTGCGATCCGGCGAGCTGGATAAGCGGCTGGAGGCCTACCTTCTGAACGCCAGTCGGGCGGGCGTCAGCGCTGATGTGAGCGACGCCAACGACCCGATCAAGAAGATGGAGCGCGACGCCGAGATCGCGCAGAAGCTCGCCAAGACGCAGGGCACCGGCTTCGCCATCCTGGCCATGCAGCAGGAGGGCTACACGCGGGCGATGGCCTACGCGCTCATGCAGGGCCCGCAAGCGCTGCGCGCGGAGATGGAGCGTCAGCAGAAGCTCAACGAGCTGTCGGAGCAGGAAACTGACCGCCTGCGCGCGCTGAACAACCGCTGGAAGGATTTCAAGGAAGGTATCGGCAACACCATGCAGCGCGTGGTGATCGCCATGGCGCCCGGGTTCGAGACGATCATGGGTCTGCTCGAACGCCTCTCGAATTGGTTCTCTAACCATTCCGACGAGATCGGCACGCAAACGGCAGAGATGGCCGAGAAATTTGCGGCCTGGGTGACCAGCATCAACTGGTCGCAGCTCATCGCCGACGTGAAGGAGTTTTTCCAGGAACTCGACAAGGCCGTGCAATCGCTGGGCGGCTGGAAGGTCGTGCTGATGGCGCTGCTCGGCCTGAAGATCATCTCGATGGTGAGCCCACTCCTGCAGCTCGCTGGCGCGCTGGGCGGCCTGGGCACTTCGCTGGGCGTGATCGGACGCCTTGGGCCTGCGGCCATCGCTGTGCTGGGCGGCCTCGGCATCGCCAAGCTGCTCGGGCTTCCCGACGCTGACAAGTCGAAGGGCCTCGAAGACATCAAGAACGGGAAGTGGTGGGCGGCTTCCGCCGACCTGCCGGCCGGCGACTTCCTCACCGCGCTGGCGGCGAAGGCTACCGGCAAGTCGAATGCAGACGTTGCCGCGTTCCTGACGCTGCCCGATGCGCTGGTCAAGAAAGCGGGCCCCACGGCAGTCGACGCGGCGCTGGCCACCCAGGCGAAATACGGCGTGCCCGCCGCGGTGACGCTCGGCCAGTACGGTCTGGAGAGCAGCTTCGGCAAGCGCATGCCGGCTGGCAGTAACAACCCGTTCGGCATCAAGGCGACCGCCGGCCAGCCCTACGTCGAGGCGGAAACCACCGAAGTCATAAACGGCGTCAGCCAGCGCGTGAAACAGCGCTTCGCCAAATATGACTCACTCGCCGACGCCTTCGACGCGCACGGACGCCTGCTGGCCAACGGGAAGGCATACGAGGAAGCGCGCAAGCACACCGACGACCCCATGGCGTACGCCGCTGCGCTGACCGGCAAATACGCCACTGACCCGCAGTACGGCGCCAAGCTGCAGGCCATCATGGGCTCATCAGCGCTGCGCCAGGCGAATGCCGCCCAGATCGCACAGCAGAGCGCGCTCGCCGGCACGGCCGCGCTGCCAGCCGCCGGCGCGCCCAGCAGCACGTCGACCAGCGAAACCAACATCAACGGGCCGATCAACGTCTACACGCAGGCCACGGACGCCAACGGCATCGCGCGCGACTTCGCGCCGGCCGTGCAGCGCCAGTCGATGGTCGCCCAGGCCAACACGGGGATGAGCTGATATGCCGATGCCTGACATTGAAGTCCCTGAGTACCCCGACGTGCCGGATATGCCGGGCGTGCCGCCGGTGCTGCGCAACCCGCTTGCCGATCCTGGCCGCTTGATTCCGCAGCTCCTGAGCGGTGACGTGCTCGGGATCCTTGACGACGTGCTGCGCCCGGTCTGGGGCATCTTCGACGAGACGGGCGCGCCGATGGCGGTCGCCGATACCGTCAAGACGCTGGAGTATCGCGGCGACTCGCGCGTCTCCGACTATCCGCAGGAAGAGGGGGCGTTCGAGTCGTACAACAAGGTGCAGTTGCCCTACGAGGCGCGCGTGCAGCTCGTATGCGGCCGATCTGTTGCTGATCGCTCGGCGTTCCTGAGCGCGATCGAGGCGGCCAAGCAGTCGACCATGCTTTTCAACGTGGTCACGCCAGAGGGCGTCTATGCGAACGCCAACGTGGTTGCCTACGACACGCGACGCGAGACGCGCGACGGCGTGACGCTGCTCAAGGTCAACACGCATCTGGAAGAGATTCGGGTGACGGCCACGGCGGAGTTCGCCAACACGCAGAACCCGGCATCCGCCGACCCTTCATCACAGGGTCAGGTGCAGCCACAGACACCGACCGCCGAGCAGACAGCGCTCATCGGATCGAAGGGGGCGTGATGCTGATTGTTCCCATCCCTGCCAAGCCGGCACCAAAGCTGTCTGCGCTGCTCGCCGGCCAAAACTGCCAGATCAACGTCTACCAGAAGACGACCGGGCTGTATCTCGACCTGGCGATCAACAACGTGCCCATCAAGAGCGGCATCGTCTGCCGCGATCGCGTTCGGTTGATCCGCCATTCCTATCTCGGCTTCGTGGGCGATCTGATGTTCGCTGACACGCAGGGCACCAGCGACCCGACATATGACGGCCTCGGCACGCGGTTCCTGCTGGTCTACCTGGAGGCGTCCGACCTATGAGCTTCACCCGCAAGCGCATCGACGTGACGCTTTTGCTCGGTACCGGCACTTTCGGCGAGAGCGATGCGGATACCGTCACCCTCACAGGCCTGCGTGTGCACGCGATCATCCAGGCGACCTACGGCGAGGCGATGCCAGCGGCGCACGTGCGTATCTTCGGGCTGACGCTGGATATGCTGAATCAACTCACGTCGGTCGGCCTCATCAATTCCGGCGTGCGCTTCAAGAACACCATGCTGCTGGCAGCCGGCGACGACGAAACAGGGCTCAGCACGATCTACAACGGCACCATCAACGAATCATGGGCGAATCTGGATGGCATGCCCGAGTCGTGCCTGGAGATCATCGGCGTGGCCGGCCTGGCGGCATCTCTGAAGCCCGTGGGCGCGCTGAGTGTCCAGGGGCAGGCGGACGTGGCGACGATCATGCAGTCGCTCGCCACACAGATGGGCTTTGCGTTCGAAAACAACGGCGTGCAGGTGCAGCTCTCGAACCCGTATTTCCCGGGCACCGCGCTGGAACAAGCGAAAGCATGCGCTCGGGCGGCCGACATCTCAATGACAATCGACCGCGGCACCCTGGCGATCTGGCCGAAGTTCGGTTTCCGCGCTGATCCGGACGGGCCGCCGCTGATCTCGCCCGCCACGGGCATGCGCGGCTATCCGCGCTACTCGAGCAACGGGATCGAGGTGTCGACCCTGTTCAATCCGAAAATCAAGCCGGGCGGCCAGATTCAGGTCGAGAGCCAGCTCCAGATGGCATGCGGGAAGTGGCTCGTGTCTGCCGCGACGCATGTGCTCGAAAGCGAGACGCCGAACGGCCAATGGTTCACCGGCATCCTGGGGAGTCTGAAAATTGGCTGACACTCAGGACAACGCCTATCTCGGCGCCGCCACCCAGGCCACGGGGGCCGACGACACCAATGTGCAGTCGTTCCTGATCTGGCAGATCCTGCGCAAGATCAGCGGCGCCAAGCTGGTGCAGATCGTCGCCGTGACCAACAGCGGCGGCGTGAGCCCCGTTGGTTTCGTTGATGTGCAGCCGTTGGTCAACCAGCTTGACGGCTGGAACAACGCGACGCCGCATGGCACCGTCTATCACCTGCCGTATTTCCGTCTCCAGGGCGGCGCCAACGCGGTCATCATCGATCCGCAGGTCGGTGACATCGGCGTGGCGGTTGTCGAGGATCGCGACATCTCGTCGGTGAAGGCGAACAAGGCGCAGGCCAACCCCGGCTCGAAACGCATTTTTGACATTGCTGACGGCCTCTACCTGGGCGGCTTCCTGAACGGCACACCGCAGCAATACGTGCAGTTCTCGGCGGCGGGCATCGCTGTCGTTTCGCCGACGAAGGTGACGTTGCAGGCGCCGCTCGTAGAAGTGGATGCTTCCTCGACGTTCACCGTCAACTCGCCGCAGTCGACATTCAGCGCCGCTGTGACGATCGACGGGCTGCTCACCTTCCTGGGCGGCATGGTCGGTAGCGCAGTGTCCGGCGCGGCAGCAACCATCACTGGCGTCTTCAACTTCGTCGGCCAGGTCTTCGCGAATGGCAAACGAATTGATGACACCCACACGCACAACGGCGTTCAGCCGGGCAGCGGCAACAGCGGGAATGTGAACTGATGGCCTCGACCCTTCTTCTCGATCGCACCCTTTGGGATTTGTGCCTCGACGCCAACGGCAACATCGCCATGGCAGACGAGCCGTATGCCATCGCCCAGGACGTGGCGAGCGCCGTGCGCACGTTCCTCGGTGAGTGCTGGTTCAACGTCAAGGATGGCGTGCCGTACTGGTCGGAGATCCTCGGCCAGCGGCCGCCCCTGCAGCTTGTCAAATCCCGCATGGTCGCCGCGGCGATGACCGTCAAAGGCGTTGTCGCCGCGCAGTGCTTCATCACCGGTTTCGAGGGGCGCGTGCTCTCGGGCCAGGTTCAGGTGACGACCGATACGGGCGTCACGCTGCCGATCTCCTTCTGAGGTTCCACATGGCCAATCCTTCTTCCAGCGTTCCGCCGATCAACTGGGCACCTACGGGGCCCGTCGTTCCCACCGAGTCGGCCATCCTGGCCGGCGCCCTGGCGGACGCCAACGCCGCGTTTGGCGGCAACCTGAACACGACCAACGCTGACGGCTCGCCGAACACCAAGACGCCGCAGGGGCAGATGGCATCGAGCCTGACGGCCATCATCGGTGCGAAGAACGACGACATGCTGCAGGTGGTGAACGGTGTAGACCCCGACACAGCCGACGGCCGCTTTCAGGACGGCATTGGGCGCATCTACTTCATCGAGCGCAATCCTGCGCAGCCGACAGCATTGGAGATCGCTTGCGGGGGCTTGGTTGGCACGCCGATCCCGCTCGGCGCCCGAATCGCAGATCAAAGCCAGAACACCTACATCTGCACGCAGGCCGGCGTGATACCTGCCAGCGGTTCGATCACCCTGGCGTTCGCATGCACTGCGACGGGCCCGACGCCTGTTCCGGCAGCGAATCAGATCTCCATCAATCAAGCCATTCCCGGCTGGGACACCGTGAGCGTCGTATCGGGTGTGGCTGGCAATGTGGAAGAGAGCCGCGCTGATTTCGAGTTCCGGCGCCGGCAGTCCGTGGCGCAGAACGCCTCGGGCTCGGTACCGGCCGTGCGCGGGCGCGTACTGAACGTGTCTGGCGTGCTCGACGCCTATGTGACCGACAACCCCAATTCGACGCCGCTGACGATCGGCAGCGTGACGCTGGCGCCGAACTCTCTCTATGTGGGGGTCTACGGTGGTGCCGCGCAGGATGTCGCGAATGCGATCTGGGCAAAGAAAGCCCCGGGCTGCAATTACAACGGTAATACGACCGTTACGGTCTACGATACCGATGGTTATTCTCAGCCTTATCCGCAATATTCCGTCAAATATCAAACACTGACACCGACGCCGATTCTATTCTCCGTTCAAGTGGTGAATAACCCGAATTTGCCATCGAACTATGTGCAATTGATTCAAAACGCGATTATTGCTGCATTTACTGGTGCGGACGGCGGATCGCGCGCCAGGTCCGGAACGACAGTCTTTGCGGGCCGGTACTATCCGGGTGTCATGGCTGTCGATCCATCGGTCGAGCTGTTGTCGATTCAACTCGGTATTAGCGCGGCCAATCTCAATTCAGTTGCGATCGGCATCGATCAAACGCCTACAATATCGGCAGCCAATATTTACGTGACAGCGATTTAATGTTCAACGTCGAACAAACGATCCTTAGTCAATACGCGAATAGCCCGACGCTCGTCCAGTTGATTCAAAACATGGACGACTACATCGATCCAAGCGCTGATATTGATGCCTTTTACAGCCTGATCTGGAATGTGGACACGGCTGTGGGGATCGGTCTCGACATCTGGGGAAAGATCGTAGGCCTGGAGAACGGCCGGAAGCTGACCATTCCGGTCGCCGAGATCCACTTCGGTTTTTCGGAGGCCGGAACCGCAAGCGCGGCCCCCTTCGGCCAGGGCACGTTCTATCCGGGCGCCGAAACTACGCAAACCTATCTGCTCGGCGATGACGCATTCCGCACGCTGATCCTGGTCAAGGCTCTCGCCAACATCTGCGACGGCTCGATCCAGAGCATGAACCAACTGTTGCAGAACCTCTTTGCGGGACGTGGCCGGTGCTACGTGAACGATTTGGGCGGCATGCGCATGCGCTACACGTTCGAGTTTTACCTGCAGCCATGGGAGGAGGCGATTGTTACGCAGTCGGGTGCGCTGCCGCGTCCCACTGGCGTGCTGGCCTCGATTCTTCAAGTTCAACTGCCCGACGTGTTCGGGTTCGCCGAGGCGGGTGCAAGCGCCGCGCCCTTTGATCAAGGCGTTTTCTACGCAGAAGCCTAACTATGCAATCGTCCCAGACACCGACCCTTATCCCGCTCGCCTTCGCGGCCAACGGCACGAAGAACACGATTCCGGAAGCCTCTCAGATCGGTATCACTGACGGCGCTGCCTCGCTCAACGATGGCTTCCCGCCGCTGACATTCACACCGATTGCTGCAGGCGGCAAGCCGCCGGCCGGCAAGGACATGAACGGCATCCTGTTCCTGGCGACCGCCTCGATTCGCTGGCAGCATGCGGGCGGCCTCTACGGATTCAACTCGGCGTTCGCATCCGACTCCAACGTCGGCGGTTACCCGAACGGTGCGGAGCTGATGAGTGCCGATTTGCAGGGTACGTGGATCAGTACCGCCGACAACAACACCGACAATCCGGACACCGGCCCGGGTACGAAGTGGGTGCCAGGCCGCGCCTACGGCGTGACTGCCATTGCTGGCCTCACAAACGCCAACGTCACACTCACGCCAGCTCAGGCAGCCAAGAACAAGATCACGCTCGCGGGCACGCTGACCGGCAACATCCAGATCATTCTGCCGACGTGGACCCGCGACTGGACGATCGTCAACAACACGACGGGCGCATTCACCGTAACCGCCAAGACCGCCTCGGGCTCGGGCGTTGCGCTGGCCTCAGGACAGCAGAAGGTCACGGGTGACGGCACCAACATCATTCAGAACGCCGAATCCATCGCAGCCGCTACGCTGGGCACGCAGCCCGCCACGCTGTCGCAGGTGCAGCAGGGCGGTGCCACGTATGCGGGTGACGCCGGCTCGGCAAATGCCTATGCAGTTGCCTATTCGCCGGCCGTCACCTCGGTTTCCGATGGCATGCGTCTGCGCTTTAAGGCGACCAATGCGAACACGGGTGCATCCACCTTCAGCCCGGGGCCAGGCACCATCGTGGCCGCGCCGATCTGGGGCGCGAATCACTCGCCTCTGCAAGGCGGGGAGATTGCGCCCAACAGCGATGTTGAGGTTGTCTGGAACAGCTCGCTGAACGGTACCGGGGCATGGGTGCTGCTGGAGAACACTGGCGGCGCGCTGCAGGTCTCGCCAGCAGTTAAGTCCTCTCAGGCCCCGCAGTTCAGTCAGATCGCCGCTGCGCTGGGGGCGGTGAACGCCCGCGTGTACACGGCCGCCGCTTCGTCGTTCACGCTGACCGCTGATCGCGTTGCAGCACAAACTGCGCTGGCTGGCGGCATGGCCTACGCCGCGTCGGGTTTCAGCAAGACGATCAACCTGACGACCACGGGCGCAGGCGGGGTGGATACCGGCAGCATTCCCACCAATGGCTATGCGGCCATCTATGCGATCTGCAATCCGCAGGCTGCGGTCTTCACCGGGTCGATCAGCGGAACGACCTTGACGGTTACCAGCGTCACGTCTGGCACATTGGCGGTCGGCCAGTATGTGCAGGGCGCTGCCGGTGGCACCTGGATTACTGCCCTGGGCACTGGCACCGGTGGTACGGGTACGTACACGGTCGGGCTGTCCCAGACCCTGGCGAGCACCACGCTGACTGCCGCGAACTGGGCTCTGCTGGCCACAAACGCGACATCTGCGGCCGCGCCTGAGGTCTATTCCGGCGGCTCCATGCCGAGTGGTTACACCGCGTCGTGCCTGGTGTCGGTGTGGGGTACGACCTCGACGGCGAACCAGTTCCGGGCGGGTCTGCAGCGCGGACGACATGTCTCTTTCCCTGCCGTGGTTGCGCTTTCAACCAGCACGACGCAGGCCTCGTATACGTCATTGTCGATCGCGTCCTCTGTTCCGCTGAATGCAACCGAAGCGTTCGGGCAAGGGAATCCGCAGTCGTCAGCTACCTCCGCTCTTCTGTTGCACGTTGCTGGGGACTCCGCAGGCGTTGACGACAACTACATCTCAAATACGGGCACCGCGATCAGCGGCATCTGGCGCGCCTTGCTGTCGGTTGCACAGACGATCTACTACCAGTGGTCGAACAGCGCCGGCACGCCGTCTTTGGGTATCACCGTCACGGGCTACAACTTCTAAGGACCACCATGGCCACCACCCTTTACGCTGCGTTTTCGGACGCCAAGAAGACCGTCATCACCTCGGTATTCACGTGTGCCCAGTCTGCAGACTCATTTCCGTATCAGGATGAAGTTGCCAGTGATGACGCGCGTTACGTCTCCTACTACAACCAGCAAACGGAGCTGTTCCCGAGCCTCGCCTACTTACTCGTGAAGCCGGGCGAATGAAGGGGGTCTCCAAATGCACAAGAACAGAAAACCTTTCCACCCGGGGGCCAACCAGTGAGCGAAGAGATGGCAACCGATGCGGCAGTGCAGGTGCTCACCGAGCGCGTCAGCAACGCAATCGATGATCTGAAGGAGATGAAAGGGCAGTTGACCTCGGTCAGCCAAAGCATCGTGATGATGGTCTCCCTTCAGGAGCGCGTGAACACCCTAGACAGCAAGACAAATCGGCTCTTTGACGTCAGCGATGCGACAAAGACCCAGGTGGAGAACCTAAATTCACAGATGCATGTGCACAGCCGGATGTGGAAGCTGATCGGCGCCGCAGTGCTTGCTTGCGCTGGCGTGATTGGCTGGGCCGCTACGCAGTACGGAACCTTCCGCGAACTGACAGCGCGCGTCGCTGTACTGGAGCGCGTTACTCAGGAGCGCACGAAATGACGCTGATCGACGAATGGCGTCGCTGCCATCGGCTGTATTCCCAGCAAATCAACGCTGTCGGCATCGCACTCTCGACCACCTACGCGGTGATGTACGAGCAGATCCGCGACGTGTTGCCGGCCCGGTATCTCGCGATCCTCACAGCCGTGGTGTTTGCCGGCGGCTTTGTTGCTCGCCTCATCAAGCAGGGGAAGAAGAGTGCCGACACTGAAGCGACCAACTAGGCCACTCGCGGCCATTGTCGGCACTGCCGCGGCGGCCGGTCTGCTGGCCATCGTGCCGAAGTTCGAGGGCACGAAGCTCACCACCTACCGCGACCCGATCGGCGTGCTGACCTACTGCACCGGTGCGACCGAGGATGCCGCGTGGGGCAAGACCTATTCGCCGGCCGAGTGTCGCGAGCAGCTCGATCGCGATCTGGCGCGCCACGCTGATGGCGTGATGGCCTGCATCAAGACGCCAATGACCCCTGGCCAGAAAATCGCGTTCGTCGACCTTGCGTACAACGTGGGCGTGAGCGCGGTCTGCAACAGCACGCTCGCACGTAAAGCAAATGCTGGCGATCTGTCAGGCGCTTGCGCCGAATTGTCAAAGTGGGTACGCGCTGACGGCAAGGTTTTGCCGGGTCTCGTCAAGCGTCGGCAGGCCGAACGCGATCTGTGCGAGGGGAGGGCCAAGGCATGACCATCGATTGGGTGAAGTGGGGCGGCATCGCCGCCATTGCCGTGGGCGTCCTGCTCGGCCTAACGGCGTTGCACCACCACGTCTACAAGCAAGGATATGAAGCTGGCGCTGCCCACGTGCAGCAGCAGTTTGATGCGGCCAAGGAAGCGGCCGAGCAGAAGCGCCTAGCCGACGTGCAGGCCGCCCGCGCCGAAGAGCAACGGCGCACCAATGCCCAAGCGGAGATTGCCAATGAAGCCACAAAACAAGCTGCGGCTGCCGCCGCTGATGCTGTTGCTGCCGGCGCTGCTGCTGACAGCCTGCGCGCACGAGTCGCCCGACTTGTCGCCGCCGCCCGCGCATCCGGCCATCCCGCCGCTGCCGGCGCAGGCCCGGACCAGCCTGGTGGCGATCCCCTCGATGTGCTCGTCGACGTGCTCGGCCGGTCTGACCAAACTTCGGGAGAGTTGGCTGGCTACGCCGACAAGCTCAGAATCGCCGGTCTCCAATGTGAGCGAGACTACGACGCGCTGATGCCCGCTCAAAAATAGGAATTGACCGTATCACTGCGTAGCGTCTCGGGGCGCGGGTGCAGTGGTGGGGCGGAGATCAACACCGGTATCCGCCTGAAGCCGAGGCGGTTTAGAGTTGGAAAGAACCGACTTCAGAAGCTGCCGCCCATGCTGCGCGAGGTATCGACCGCCCCGTTCCGAGATGTGCCCGCTGTCGGAATATAGAACGGCACGATCCACGGATACCCGACACGACTCGGCCTCGCACATGATGCGGAACGGATCGAAGACGGGCACTCCCCTCGATGCAAGGTAGGGGATGATCTTCAACCGATAGTCGGAATCTCCCCGCAAGGCATTTGCAATCGGATAATTGCAGTTCGGGGGAGGCGTCCAGTCCCGCAACTCGAACCGGCGTGCGACGCAACTGCGCGGATTGGTGTCCTGCGGAGTGGCCAGAAAGACGGCAACATGCTTGCCAAGCCGCTGATAATGCTCGACGGTCGCCGTGAATGCGTCCATGAACTCCTGATGCGTCTGTTTTGGGCGCAGCCCGTGATAGTCCTTTTCCGAGTAGTAGGCGGGCCAGTTGGATGCCAAGATCACGGTGTGCACGCTCGGCGTTTCGGCGATGTACTTCTCTGCCGCTGCCGTCACCTGTTGGCAATACTCGGGGCCATAGCCATGCAGCATTGGACATTCCCCGCGGCCAAACTGCGCAAAGTCGGAATTTCGCATGCCCTCGGCCTCATCGAACGCACGCACGATCGTCGAGGCGGCATTAGCAAAGCTGTCGCCGATCATGACAGTTTCAGGCATGCCCGCTGAGAGCGTGTCCGCGTTGCACCAGTCTTCGCGGAACGTTGTGCCCATGAGCGGCCGGCATGAGTGCTTATATGGGTAGTCGAAGCGATTGCCGGCGGCATCCGCTGCTGCAGCGCGAAATTCGATTCCCCGCATCGCCTCGGTGATGGCCCCCATCAGCCCGATGCACGCGACAACCATTGCAAGGGCAACCGGCAACCTAGGAATCGCCCGCGCAGCGCGCGCGGGACGCTCAGCAAATAGGTATGTCGCCCATGCCAGCCCCAGGCTGATCGCCAACGCCACCGCACGCAGCCACACAGGTGGCGTGCCAGATTCAAGGATCCGCGCGAACGACAACAGCGGCCAATGCCACAGATACAGCGGATAGCTGATAAGGCCCACCCAGACGAGCGGGCGCCAGGAAAGAATGAACCGGTTGACCGGCGAACCGTGGCCCGAGGCGATCAGAAGGCCAGCGCCGAACACCGGAAGGAATGCGCGCCAGCTTGGGAAAGGCGTGTGCTTGTCGAGCATCAACGCCGCATAAACGATCAGGGCAATGCCGATCGCCGGTGCCAGCACGACGAAGGTCGAGCGCAGCGCTTTGGGAATCTGCGAGAGGGGGCGGACGTACGAAACCTGGCAGTAAGCGATCAGGGCCCCAGTGAGAATCTCCCACGCACGCGTATGCGGCAGATAGAAGGCCTGGACGCTGTATTGCTCAAGGTCGGAAAGATAAAGGCACATAGCCAGCGAACCAGCCCAGAGCAGCCCCGTCACCAGCCCCTGGTTCAGCCTAGCGCGCAGGCAAGCCCACGCGATCAGCGGGAAGGCTAGGTAAAACTGCTCTTCGACCGACAGCGACCATAGGTGGAGCAGTGGCATGGACTCCGAAAGGGAGTTGAAGTAGCCCGCCTCATGCCAAAGCTGAAAGTTCTGCGCGAACAGCGCGCCGGCCAGAATTTGCCGGCCAAGGCGCTGAAACTCATCGGGGAAAAGGGTCAGCCATCCGAGCACGTAAGTCGTGACCAGCACGATAATCAGCGCTGGGAATATGCGCTTGACGCGTTTGGCATAGAACTCGGCAAACGAGAATGAGTCTGCGCTCAGGCTTCGGAAAATGATCGTCGAGATCAGGTAGCCGGATATAACAAAAAAGACATCCACGCCGACAAAACCGCCGGGGAGCAGCGACGGAAATGCATGGAACAACAGCACGGCGATAACCGCGATTGCTCGAAGACCGTCAATGTCGGGCCGATAGGCTGGGTGGACGTTGTGCTCGTGCGGCTGGTTGATTCGATCGATCATTCGAACCTGGGGGCCGCCTTCATGGGCGGCGCTGGAATTTGCGGGAGGAAAATTGCCTGCGCATGATACTGCACGCTCGCTTTGACCCTATCGCGATAGGGGCGCAATACCGACCGTCTGTCAGCTTTTGCGGAAAACGCTCCAGATTGCGGAAAAGCAAAAGGCCCGACAGTTGCCTGTCGGGCCTTTCATATTCTGGTGGGGCGTGAGTGACTCGAACACTCGACCTACGGATTAAGAGTCCGCTGCTCTACCAACTGAGCTAACGCCCCGCGAAGAAGTGAGACTATATCAACCTTTTTCGGATCGCGCTAGTCCTCTGCGCGAATTTTTTTCGAATCGGTTGTGTGACCGCGCAGCACGTCGATGAATTGGGTGAGCCCGTGCGTCGGATGCTTGTCGCGATGCCGCACGATCAGCAGCGGCCGGGCGATACGCGGCAGGCCGCTGTCGACCTCGACCAGCCGGCCATCGCGCAAGGCGTCGGCCACCACGTGGCGCGACAGGCAACTGATGCCGTAGCCTGCCGCCACCGTGCGCTGAATGGCCTCGGAGTGGCCGAGTTCAAGTGCCACATGCAGCGGCCCGACCACCGAAGCGATGCGGCTGTCGATCAGTTCGCGCGTGCCGGAGCCGGGTTCGCGCATCAGCCAGCCCGCTTCGCGCAGCGCCGCGTGTGAGACGGGCCCGGTTCCTCGCGTGAGTGGATGCCCCGGCGCGGCCACGATCACCATCTCATCGTCGATCCACGTTTCGATTTCCAGCGCTTCGCCGCGGCAGGTGCCCTCAATCAGGCCGATGTCGACCTCGAAACGCTGCACGGCATCGACCACGTCCTGCGTATTGCCGATCAGCACATCGAGCTGGCTGTCGGGTGCGATCTCGTGCCGGAAGCCCGCGAGCAGGGCGGGCAGCACGTAGTTGCCGATCGTGCTGCTGGCCGCGAGCTTCAGGCGCACGTTCGGCTGGGCGGTCGCGTGTTCCAGCGCATCGGCGTGATCGAGCAGCGCCTGTGCCTGGGGCAGAAGCTGTCGGCCCAGCGCATTCAGATGCAGACGGCGCGCATGCCGGTCAAACAGCGGATGTCCGAGGGTGGATTCCAGTTCCGCCAGCGCCGCGCTGACGGCCGATTGCGACAGGCCAAGAGCTTCACCGGCCGCAGTGGTCGTTTCACTGCGTGCGATGGCGGCGAAGACCGCCCATTGCCGCAACGTGACGCGAGGCGCCTTATTATCCATAAAAGTGGTTGGAATTACGAAAATTACCTGTTTTACATGTTATCACGATCCGCATATCGTTATGCGTATAGCGAATAAGCAAGGCGAATGTGATGACGATTGCACAGAAGCAGTTGGCGCCCCAGGGCGTGACAGCAGGATTCGACGGCCGGACGCTCGTCAGCGTGGGGGTGTTGTTCGGGTGTGCGGGGATTGCGGTGGCGCTCGGTGCCATGCCGTGGGCAGGGCATCTGGGCTTGAGCGCACTGACGCTTGCCATCCTGCTCGGCATGGCCGTCGGTCATGTGCCGGGGCACCAGCGTTGGCTGACCCCAGGGGCAATCCAGTTTGCCCGCCATACACTGCTGCGCGCGGGCGTGATTCTCTACGGCGCCCGGCTGACGCTGGCGCAGATCCACGATCTGGGGACTTCGGGCGTGGTGATTCCTCTGCTGGTATTGGCCGCGACGATGCTGGCCGGTACGTGGATCGGCACGCGTTGGTTTAGCCTCACGCGCTCACAAGCTGTGTTGGTGGCAGCTGGCAGTGCGGTGTGTGGGGCGGCGGCCGTGCTGGCCGTTGCGCCAGCGGTGAAGGCCTCACCACGCGAAACGGCCGTGGCGATCGCCAGCGTGGTGCTGTTCGGCACGATCGGCATCTTTCTGTATCCGTGGCTGTACGCGCTTGTTACGCATGCCGGTGTGGCCATCACGCCAGAGCACTTTGGTGTCTACATCGGTTCGACGATGCACGAGGTCGCGCAGGTGATTGCCGCCGCGCGTCCGTTAGGCGACGACGCCACCAACGCGGCGGTCGTGAGCAAGATGGTGCGTGTGCTGGCGCTGGCTCCTTTGCTCGTGGTGCTTGCGTGCACAACCCCCGATCAAGGTCAAAGTTCGTCTTCGTCGCCTTCTGAGAGTGCGCTTCGCAAGGCCGCTGGCCACGCCTGGAAAGCGATGCCCTGGTTTGCGGTGGGGTTGCTCGTCGTGACACTGCTGAATTCCGCTGGCGCGATTCCCGCCGCATGGCATGCCCCCATCGACGCCATCGACACCGCCATGCTGGCCTGCGCGATGTTTGCCATCGGCACGCAAACGCATGTGCCGATGCTGCTGAAGTCCGGTGTGCGTCCGCTGCTGTGCGCCGCAATTCTGTGGGTGGGGCTGGTAGGTGGCGGTGCGCTCCTCAACGTGGGCGTGCGCTGGCTGGTGGGCTGATCCGGCACCTGAAGTTGGATGTGCTGAGGCGGTTGATTCTCTTCGATGGCGCGCAAGTCGCATCCGGTTGGCGACTTGCGCGCCGCGGCTTTTCATTCGAACGCAGCCGCCTAGTATGAAGTCCTGAGTCTTAGGACAGAGGGGCAATCATGCAAACGCATCCCGTAGTTTCAAGAGACGAATGGTTCATCAAACGCCGAGCGTTGCTGGCGCGCGAGAAAGAGGCCATCCACCTGCGCGACGCTGTCAACGCCGAGCGCCAAGCGCTGCCGTGGGTCAAGGTCGAGACGGAATACGTATTTGAATCGTCGGAAGGCAAGAAGGCGCTGGCCGAGCTGTTCGACGGCCGCAGCCAGTTGGTGGTCTACCACTTCATGTTTGGGCCCGACTGGGATGCGGGCTGCCCAGGGTGCTCCTTCTTCGCCGATCATATTGGCGGCATGCTCACGCATCTGAACCACCATGACGTGACGTTCGTCGCCGTGTCTCGCGCGCCGATGGACAAAATCGCCGCCTACAAGAAGCGCATGGGCTGGCAATTCCCGTGGGTCTCGTCGTTCGGCACAACGTTCAACCACGACTATCGCGTGAGCTTCTCGCAAGACGAACTCGCCAGCGGCTCGGTCGACTACAACTACACGGCCACGCCCCGTGAGCAAGCCCACGACGAACTGCCCGGCATGAGCGCGTTCTACAAGGACGAGGCGGGCGACGTCTTCCACACGTACTCGACGTATGCGCGCGGCTTGGAAGACATGGTGGGGACACTGCTGCTGCTCGACCGCGCGCCACTGGGTCGCAACGAGACCGGCCCGCTGTCATGGGTGCGCCGTCACGACGAATATGAAGATGCACCGAAGGTGCGCGGCTGCTGCGCGACGTAAGGGACTGAAGCGCAACGGAGGCAGAAGCGAAGAGGGGATTGGTGCCCGGAGCCGGGATCGAACCGGCACGCGCCGATTAGGGCGCAGCGGATTTTAAGTCCGCGGTGTCTACCAATTTCACCATCCGGGCATGACGATCGATGCAGACAATACACGCACCAATGCCACAAATGAAAACGCCCCGCACGAAGCGAGGCGTTTTGTTATTTTGGCTCCCCGACCTGGGCTCGAACCAGGGACCTACGGATTAACAGTCCGGCGCTCTACCGACTGAGCTATCGGGGAATCGCTGCAACAGCGAAGAAATGAATTCTAGCTAGTTTCTGATCTGCCCGTCAACACCTTTTTTGCGATGCACTACAAAAAGTGTGTCGGGCAAGTGCGCTCTATCGCGTTCAGCCGCGGTCGAGATACTGCTCCTTGTCCTTCACGTCCTTCCAGTCGTCCGCGTCGGGCAGGGGTTGCTTGGTCTTGGTGATGGAAGGCCAGCCGGCTTGAGCCAGCTCGACATTGATGGCGATCCACTTCTGCTGATCAGCGGGCACGTCTTCTTCCGCATAGATGGCGTTGACCGGGCATTCGGCCACGCAGACGGCGCAGTCGATGCACTCGTCCGGATCAATCGTCAGGAAGTTCGGGCCTTCACGGAAGCAGTCGACGGGGCAGACGTCCACGCAGTCGGTGTACTTGCAGCGGACACAGCTTTCGGTAACGACGTGAGTCATTTCGCTTGGAAGTTGAAGCTAGGAATTCGTGGGGCGCGCGACCATGGATGCTTACGCGCCTCCATGCCGGCAGTCCCGCATTGTAACGCACCGACCGTGCCCGACTGCTGCGTCATTGGTGCGCCGTCAGACAGTTTTCGCATGTGTTTATGCGTTGGCGCAAGGTTTGACCCATCCGCTATTGCGCATGCTCGATCACCATCTGGACGCGCGTGATGCCGTTGAAGGTGTTGTTGTCGAGCCGGTAGGCCACATACGCCGAGGCGCCGAGCGGCTCCGCGTGGTTGAACCAGATCGCGTCGAAATGCTGCTTGCCGCGGCCGAGCTTGAGCTTCAGGTGCTTCTCTTTCAGTACGGCCTGCGACAGCACATCGAACTCGCCGCAGAAGCTTGGTGCTGGAAAGCCCTGACCCCAGACCTGGGTTTCGAGCAGCTCGACGAACTGCGGTGTGAAGCATTCGGGGTCCGCCTCGCCATCGGTCTCGAGCACGCGTGAGAGCAGCGCCTCGGTCAGCCATTCGCGGCCGACGGCCTCGAAGGTGGTGACGAATGCATCGAAACCGTCTTCGCGCAGCGTGAGCCCAGCCGCCATGGCATGGCCGCCGAACTTCACGATCAGTCCCGGGCTGCGCTTGTGTACGGCGTCCAGTGCATCACGGAGGTGGAAGCCGGGAATCGAGCGGCCCGAGCCCTTGATGACGCCGTCGTCGCCGGGTGCGAAGGTGAAGACCGGGCGGTGGAATTTGTCCTTGATACGCGAGGCGACGATGCCGATCACGCCCTGGTGCCACGTTTCGTTGTAGACCGCGATGGTGTGCCGACCGGCGCCATCGAGGGCGTTCATGCTGTCGAGGATGGCGAGGGCTTCCTGCTGCATGCCGGCTTCGATCTCGCGGCGCTCGCGGTTCATGCCGTCAAGTTCGGCGGCGATGGACATGGCGCGGTCGTAGTCGTCGGTGAGCAGGCATTCGATGCCGAGCGACATGTCGGCCAGCCGCCCGGCGGCGTTCAGGCGCGGGCCAAGGCCGAAGCCGAGATCGAACGTCGACGCGCGGCGCGCCTCGCGGCCGGCCACGCGGAACAGCGCGGCGATGCCCGGGCACATCCGCCCCGCACGCATGCGCTTGAGACCCTGCGCGACCAGCAGACGATTGTTGGCGTCGAGTTTGACCACGTCGGCCACGGTGCCGAGTGCCACCAGATCGAGCAGCGCATCGAGGCGCGGCTGATCTTGCGGCGTGAACACGCCGCGCTTGCGCAGCTCTGCCCGCAGCGCCAGCAGCACGTAGAACATCACGCCCACGCCCGCCAGATTCTTGCTCGGGAAGCCGCAACCCGGCTGGTTCGGGTTGACTATCACGCGCGCCTCGGGCAATTGCGCGCCGGGCATGTGGTGGTCTGTCACGACAACGTCGATGCCCAGCGCGTTGGCGGCCGCCACGCCCGCCACGTCGGCGATGCCGTTGTCGACGGTGACCAGCACGTCGGGCTTCTCGCGCGCAGCGAGCGCCACGATTTCGGGCGACAGGCCGTAGCCATACTCGAAGCGGTTCGGGACGATATAGCTGACCTGCGCGCCCAGCATGCGCAAGCCACGCACGCCCACGGCGCAGGCGGTGGCACCGTCGCAGTCGTAGTCGGCAATGATCAGCAGGCGCTTGTTGGCGGCGATGGCGTCGGCGAGGTAGTGGGCTGCGTCGTCAATGCCCTTGAGTTGCGCGGGGGGCAGGAGGTCGGTCAGCTCGGTCGATAGTTCGTCGGGCCGGGCGACGCCCCGGGCGGCGAGGATGCGTGCGAGGACTGGATGGATGCCGTGGCCGGCCAGCGTGGTGGCGGCGTCTGCGGAATGCGAACGGACAGCGATGCGGGTCATGCAGGATCAGGCTCAAGCGGCCATGGAAAGCGGGGAGAGCGCATCACGCAAGGTGCGTGGACGACTGAAGCGGCGCAGCCAGCCGAACGGGCCGTTGGCGAGCTCGCGGCGCGTGACGCGGTAGTGGGCGTAGTGCGAGTCGCCGGTCAGCACGAGCGAGACGGCGTCGATTCGGCCGTCCGCCAGCGCATCGGCGGCGGGGGTAAACCAGTCGCGGTCGTAAGCGCGGAGGGTTTCGATCCAGTCGTACCAGTCGGCGGAAAGATATGGCTTGCCGGCGTCGCCCAGCAGCACGGCGGCGCTTGTGTCGTCGAACGGCACAGCAGCCAGCGTTTCCGCGCAGAGTTCGGTGGCGTTGCCGGCGTGACACAGTCCGGCGAAGAATGGATCAGCGCCGATCATGCGCTCCGCAATGGGGCGGGCATCGACCAGTGCGCCCTGGCCGAACAGCCAGACCGAATTGACCGGCAGCAGGCCACGCGCCTCGCGCGCTTGGTTGACGGGGTGGTCGTACCACGTCATCTGGATCTCATTCTGGAATTTGCGCCAGGCGCGCTCCTGCTCGCCCCTGTGCATCCAGATGTCGATGTTGTGGCCGGTGGCGCGCTGCGGCGCGGCGGCAATCAGGTCGCCAAAGGGCGAATCGGCGACGTACCAGCGCGCGGCGTGCGTGGCATCGAGCGTGATGCCCATTTCGGCAACCAGCGGGGCGATGGCGGCGCGCAGGGCGTCGGCGTCGGCGGCTTCCAGGCGGAGCTGGGCCGGGTCGAGCATCACCAGATGGTCGCGGGCGGCGTGGATGTGGACCGGCTGCAGGCAGGCCCAGGTGCGCGTGTCGGCGGTGCCGCCATCCGCCAGGCGCATGTACGGCGCCGACGGCAGCGGAGAAATGGGCAGCCCGGCGTGCTTGGCCAGCCAGCGCTCGTGCGGCAGCGTGGGCAGGTAGGCGTCGTCGTGGCGCTCCCGTTCTGCTTCGCGCGCATGAGCAAGCAACCTTTCCAGGCCCGGCAAGGTCAATTGACGATAAGCGTCGTCCGCCACCTCGGCAGCGGGCGCGCAAAACGGGACAATCAGGGTGAGTTCAGGAATCATGGCTCCGAGATTGTAAACTTCCGGCTCGTCGGCCAGTGAGCCGGACAAATCACACCCACGGGGAATCCCCTTTGAAACTTCCATACGAATGGCAGATCGGCTGGCGGTATACACGCGCAAGCAAGCGCGCCAGCCGCAACAGCTTCATCTCTTTCATTTCGCTCATCTCTATGCTCGGCATTGCGCTCGGGGTGGCGGCGCTGATCATCGTGCTCTCGGTCATGAACGGCTTCCAGAAGGAGGTGCGGGACCGCATGCTGTCGGTGCTGGCGCATATCGAAGTGATGGCGCCGAACAGTCTGCCGGACTGGCAGCGTACCGCCAATGAGGCGATGCAGAACAAGGAAGTCATCGGCGCGGCGCCGTACGTGGGCGCGCAGGCCATGATCACGCGTGACGAGGCGGTGCGCGGTGTGCTGCTGCGCGGCGTGTCGCCCGCCGACGAGCCGAAGGTGTCGGACATCGCCAAGGACTTCAAGACAGGCACGATCGACGACCTGAAACCGGGCGAATTCGGCATCGCCCTGGGCAGCCAGCTCGCCAACGGCCTGGGCGTGCACCAGGGGGACAAGGTCACGCTGGTGGCGCCGCAGGGCACCATCACCCCGGCGGGCGTGTTGCCGCGCCTGAAGCAGTTCACCGTGACGGGGATCTTCGAATCGGGCCACTACGAGTTCGACAGCTCGCTGGCGCTGATCAACATGGAAGACGCCGAGCGCCTGTTCCGCCTGGACGGCCCGACCGGCGTGCGCCTGAAGCTGGTGGACATGGACCGCGCCCCGCAGGTGGCCGAAGCCCTGTCGCGCACGCTGACCGGCGAGCTGTACATCCGCGACTGGTCGCGCCAGAACCGCAACTGGTTTGCCGCCGTGAAGACCGAGAAAAAGATGATGTTCATCATCCTCACGCTGATCATCGCCGTGGCGGCGTTCAACCTGGTGTCTACGCTGGTGATGACGGTGACGGACAAGCAGGCTGACATTGCCATCCTGCGCACCATGGGCGCACAACCGGCGTCGATCATGAAGATATTCATCGTGCAGGGCGTGGCGATCGGTTTTATCGGCACATTGCTGGGCGTCGGCTTCGGCACGCTCATCGCGTACAACATCGACGTGATCGTGCCGTTCATCGAGCGTCTCTTCCACGTGCAATTCCTGCCGCGTGACATCTATTTCATTAGCGAACTGCCCTCGGACCCCCGCGTGAACGACATTGCGACCATTGGCATCATTTCCTTCATCCTCGCCTCGGTGGCGACGCTGTATCCAAGCTGGCACGCCTCGCGCGTGAATCCGGCGGAGGCACTGCGCTATGAGTGAGGCCGTCATGACTTCCATGGAAGCGCCGGCCGCGGCGCCGCAGGGCGTGGTGGTGCAGGCCGAAGGGCTGTCCAAGTCGTTCCGCCAGGGCGGCCTGAACGTCGACGTGCTCAAGGGCGTGGACATCCGCATCGGCGTGGGTGAGAAGGTCGCCATCGTCGGCGCCTCGGGCTCGGGCAAGAGCACGTTGCTGCATGTGCTGGGCGGGCTGGATGAGCCGACGTCGGGCCGCGTCTCGCTGCTCGGCAAGCCTTTCACCGCAATGAAAGAGCGCGAACGCAATACGCTGCGCAACCGGGCGCTGGGCTTCGTCTATCAGTTCCACCATCTGCTGCCGGAATTCACGGCGCTGGATAACGTCGCGATGCCGCTGCGCATTCGCGGCGTGGAAGAGGCGCAAGCGCGCCACACCGCACAGGCGATGCTCGAACGCGTGGGTCTGGGCCCGCGCACGGCACACCGTCCGGGCGAGCTGTCCGGCGGCGAACGCCAACGGGTGGCGATTGCGCGTGCGCTGGTCGGGTCTCCGGCTTGCGTGCTGGCGGATGAGCCCACCGGCAACCTGGACGACCACACGGCCGGTGAAGTGTTCGACCTGATGCTGGAACTCACGCGCACGCTTGGCACCAGCTTTGTCATCGTCACGCACGATATCGAGTTGGCAGGCCGTTGCGATCGCATTTTCCGCCTGCGAGAGGGCCATCTGCACCAGGAGCGCTGAGTCGGGTGGCACGATCGGAAAAGGCGGATTCCAGAACACCCCGCTTTCCGGTACGTTGCCGCCTTTTCCAACGCAGAACGGACTATGTGGATCGATACCCATTGCCACCTCGACGCCAGCGACTTTGATACCGACCGTGATGCGATCGTTGCGCAGGCGCGTGCGGCGGGGGTCAACCTCATTGTCGTGCCGGCGGTCGCACGCTGGAATTTCGATGCGGTGCGGGCGCTGGCCCATCAGCATGCCGGGTGCAGTTATGCGCTGGGCATCCATCCAATCTACGCCGCGCAGGCCAGCGACGACGATCTGCTCGAGTTGCGCCGCCAGATCGCCGCGTCAATGGACGACCCGCGTTTCGTGGCCGTCGGCGAGATCGGCCTCGATTTCTTCATTCCCGACCACGACGTCGAACGGCAGACCGCCGTGTTCCGCGCGCAACTGCGCATCGCACGCGAATTCGATCTGCCTGTGCTGATGCACGTGCGCAAGTCGCAGGACCAGGTGCATAGCGCCGCCGCCAAGGCGGGCGTGCGTGGTATTGCGCATGCGTTCAACGGCAGCCCGGAACAGGCGCGTCGCTTTGTCGATTCGGGCTTCAAGCTCGGGTTTGGCGGCGTCTTTACCTTCTCGCGTGCCAACCGGGTGCGTCGGCTGGCGCAGGACATGCCGATCGAGTCGATCGTGCTGGAAACCGACGCGCCCGACCTGGCCCCCGCCTGGCTTGCCGACGACCAGTTCGGCGAGCAGGGCGCTGCGCGCAATGCACCCGCCGAAGTCGCTCGTATCGCCGAGGCGATGGCGCAACTGCGCGGCATCTCTATCGACGCGCTGGCCGCCCAGGCACGCCGCAACAGTATCGAAGCCATTCCTCGCTTGGCTGCGCTCCTGCACGCTTGACGCTCGCACATGCGTCTTGGGTTGATCGGCTTCGTTGCCGGCTGCGTGGCATTGCAGATGCAGGCGGCGCTGCCGCCGGTTTGGCAGCCGCTTTGCGTGCTCGTGCTCTGTCTGTCGCTGGCGGCCGTCATGCGGCGTCGACCAGCGCTGTTTCCCGTGTTGCTCGTCGCCAGCACCGTTGCGGCTGGTTTCGGCTGGAGCGACTGGCGCGCGCAGCAGCGCATGGCCGTGGCGCTCAGTCCTGCGTGGGAAGGCAAGGACATCATCGCGACCGGCGTGGTGGCCGAGCTGCCGCAGACGGGCGATGAGGCCACGCGTTTTCTCTTCCACATCGAATCCAGCAATGCGGGTGATGCCGTGCCGCCACGCGTGCGCCTGTCCTGGTATGGCACGCGGAACTGGGGCAACGTGGGCGAAGAGGGCGCAAAGCCCGATCGACGTGCCGGCATCCCCGATCTGCAACCCGGCCAGCGCTGGCAACTGACGCTGCGCGTCAAGCGCCCGCACAGCCTGACCAACCCCGGCGGCTTCGATGGCGAATACGCGATGCTGGCCGACGATATCCGGGCCGTCGGCTATGTGCGTACAGGCAAACGCGCGCAGAACATCGCGCTGGATGAGGAGGGTGCCGGGTTTGGAATTGGCGTGGAGCGCTGGCGTGCCAGCGTGCGGCGCCACATCTTGGCCGCGTTGCCCGATGCACGCTACGCGGCTGTCATGGTGGCGCTCGTGGTGGGCGACCAAAGCGGCATCGCCCGCGACGACTGGGGCCTGTTCCGCCGCACAGGCATCAGCCACCTTGTCAGCATTTCAGGGTTGCACGTCACGATGATCGCCGGGCTGTTTGCCGCGTTGTGGATGGCGTTGTGGCGCCGGTCGTTCGGGTTGGCGCGCTGGCTGCGCACGCCGTTGCCGCTGCGTATGCCTACCCCGCGCGCAGGTGCCGTCGCGGCCATGTTGGGGGCGTTCGGCTACTGCTTGCTTGTCGGCATGGGCGTGCCAGCGCAGCGCACGCTGCTGATGCTGTCCACCGTAGCCATCGCCCGGCTGACCGATCGCAATGTGCCGGCCAGCCTGTCGCTGTGCTGGGCGGCGGCAGTGGTGGCGATGGTGGACCCGTGGGCAGTCATGTCGGCGGGGTTCTGGTTGTCGTTCGGCGCGGTGGCGATCATCTTCTTCGCCGCCCGAATGGCTGTCGATGACACGCGCAATGGCGAAGTCGACGGCAAATTTGAAGGCATCCGCCGAGCGGTGGTTGGTGCTACGCGGATTCAGTTTGCCGTCACGTTCGGCTTGTTGCCGTTGACCTTGCTGCTGTTCCAGCAGACGTCGGTCGTCTCTGCGGCGGCCAACGGGCTGGCGATCCCCATGGTCAGTTTCGTGACGACACCGTTGGCGCTGATCGGCGCAGCGCTCCCTGATCCGCTGGCGCAGCCCGTGCTGATGTTGGCCGAGGCGAGCTTCCGCTGGCTGGCGGTTTGGCTTGAGTGGCTGGCGCAGCCGCGCTGGGCGGTGTGGGTTGCGCCGGCCGCGCCCAAGTGGGCGTTGCTGCTGTCGTTGCTTGGCGTAGCGCTATTGCTGGTGCCCGGTGGCGTGCGTGCATGGGCGTGGCGCGCTCAGGGCGCCTTGCTCCTCTTGCCGCTGGTGCTGGCGCGGGTGCCAATGCCATTACCCGGCGAATTCCGGCTTGTCGCGTTCGACATCGGGCAAGGTGCCGCAGCATTGGTCGAAACCGCCAACCATCGTCTGCTGTTCGACACCGGCCCGCGCTACGGCGATCACGCGGATGCTGCCGCCCGCGTCATCGCTCCTTACCTGCGCAGCCACGGCGTGGAATCGCTCGACACGCTTGTCGTCAGCCACGAAGACAGCGACCACGCCGGTGGCACCGAAACGGTGATCGGTGCGGTGCCGGTGCGCACCATGTTGGCGTCTTTGCCTCCGGGACACGCCTTGCGCGGCGTGGCCGATGAAAGCGGCGTCCGCTTTGCCGATTGTTTGGCTGGGCAAACATGGACGTGGGACGGCGTTGTCTTTGAGGTGCTGCACCCCCTGCGCCTGCCCGCTGAAAGCGAGCGCGTGTCCAGCAATGCTCGCAGTTGTGTGCTGCGTATCGCCAATGGCCGCCATGCTGCGCTGCTGACGGGCGATATCGAAGCCGCCCAGGAAAGCGCCCTGATCGCCGCTGAAACGCCTGAGCGACTGATGGCAGACATCTTGCTTGTGCCGCATCACGGCAGCAAGACAAGCTCCAGCGGCGCGTTCTTGGACGCGGTTTCTCCGCAGGTGGCGGTTTTCCAGGTCGGCTACCGCAATCGGTACGGACATCCGCATCAGCAGGTCTGGCGCCGCTATGTGGCGCGCGACATCGACAGTTTGCGCACGGACAAGACCGGTGCCGTCGTCATCGAGACCGGCGGCGATGTGCTGAACGTCCAGACCGCGCGCACCATGCGGCCGCGGTACTGGTCTTCCGCGCAGGAAGTCGAACCCCTGGCAACGGCCGCCGGCGCCGTCGACGCCCAGCCGTGAAACTTGGTGGCATAACGGGTTGGCCCCATTGTGGGGGTCAAAACCGCTGTGCTATAAAAACCACGTGCCGCGTACATCGCGCGGCGCCGTCAGGGGGAGAAAAGCATGGCAGTCCGGTTCTACGATGAAATGCTCAACTGGCATGACGGGGGCCGCAACCCCCATGCCGCCGAACCGGCCCCGGCAGCACTCGTCCAGCAGGGCGAGGTACGCGGCCACTACGGACGTTTCGCCGAATGGCTGGGCGCGCAATCGGCCACGACGCTGCAGAACAAGCGCGCCGAGGCAGACCTGATCTTCCGCCGCGTCGGTATCACCTTTGCCGTGTACGGCGACAAGGACGAATCGAACAGCGGCACCGAGCGCACGATTCCGTTCGACATCATTCCGCGCATCTTCCCGGCCAGCGAGTGGGCCACGCTCGAGCGCGGCCTTCGGCAACGCGTCGATGCGCTCAACCGCTTCCTGCACGACATCTATCACGAGCAGAACATCCTGCGCGCCGGTGTCATTCCGCCCGATCAGATCTACAACAACGCCCAATACCGCCCCGACATGCTCGGCGTGGACGTGCCGCGCGACATCTACGCGCACGTGGCCGGCATCGACATCGTGCGTGCCGGCGAGGGCGAGTTCTACGTGCTGGAAGACAACCTGCGCGTGCCATCGGGTGTGTCGTACATGCTGGAAAACCGCAAGATGATGATGCGGCTGTTTCCGGAGTTGTTCGCGCGCAATCGTGTGGCGCCCGTCGCGCATTACCCCGACATGCTGCTCGACATGCTGCGCAGCGTGTCGCCGCAGAACATCGCCGACCCGACGGTAGTGGTGCTTACGCCCGGCATGTACAACTCGGCGTATTTCGAGCATGCGTTCCTTGCGCAGCAGATGGGCGTGGAGCTGGTGGAGGGGCACGATCTTTTCGTGCAGGACGATCACCTTTATATGCGCACGACGCAGGGCCCGCAGCGCATCGACGTCATCTACCGCCGGGTGGACGACGACTTCCTCGATCCGCTGGTGTTCCGCCCGGATTCTTCGCTGGGCGCGGCTGGGCTGCTGTCGGTCTATCGAGCGGGCAACGTCACCATCTGCAATGCCATCGGCACCGGCGTGGCAGACGACAAGTCGATCTATCCGTACGTGCCGGACATGATCCGCTTCTACCTCGGCGAGGAGCCGATCCTCAATAACGTTCCGACGTACATGTGCCGTCGCCCCGACGACCTGCAATACGTGCTCGACCACATGGGCGAACTGGTGGTCAAGGAAACGCACGGTGCAGGCGGCTACGGCATGCTCGTCGGTCCGGCGGCCACCCAGGAAGAGATTGCCGCTTTCCGTGAGGTGGTGAAGGCTCGCCCCGATCAGTACATCGCCCAGCCAACCCTGGCACTGTCGACTTGCCCGACGTATGTGGAAGCCGGTATCGCGCCGCGCCATATCGACCTGCGGCCGTTCGTGCTATCCGGCAAGGATGTGCGCATGGTGCCCGGTGGCCTGACGCGTGTGGCGTTGCGCGCCGGCTCGCTGGTGGTCAACTCGTCGCAGGGCGGCGGCACGAAGGATACGTGGGTGCTGGAGCGCTGAACGCTCGCGCAGTGTCGCAACAGGCAATCGATCAATCGCCTATCGAATACGTAGAAGGGAACGCCATGCTCAGTCGCACCGCAGACCACCTTTTCTGGATGGCGCGCTACACCGAACGCGCCGAGAACACCGCCCGCATGCTCGACGTGAACTACCAGACCTCGCTGCTGCCGCAATCCGCGGAAGTGGCCGAGCAGGGCTGGTGGGCAATGCTCGACATCTCCGAACTGACGCAGGTCTTTGACGAGCGCTATGGCCTGCTCTCGCGCGACGATGTGATCGATTTCATGGTGCGCGACATGACCAACCCGTCGTCGATCATGAGCTGTCTGCGCGGGGCGCGCGAGAACGCCCGGGCGGTACGCGGCTCCATCACGACCGAGGTTTGGGAGACCATCAACACCACGTGGCTGGATGTGCAGCGCCTGATTGCCGAAGGCATGCTGCGCGATGATCCGTCTCAGTTCTTTGAGTGGGTGAAGTTCCGCTCGCATCTGTCGCGCGGCGTGCAGGTCGGCACCATGCTGACGGACGACGCGTTCCATTTCATGCGCCTGGGCACCTTTCTGGAACGCGCCGACAACACTGCCCGGCTGCTGGACGTGAAATTCCAATCAACGCCTACGCGCGATGAAACGGCGGCGGAGCAGGGCGACTTCTACCATTGGGCTGCCACGCTGCGCTCGGTGTCGGGCTTCGAGGTCTACCGCAAGATTTATCGCAACGTCATCACGCCGACGCGCGTGGCGGAGCTGCTGATTTTGCGCAGCGACATGCCGCGGTCGCTGCTGGCCAGCATGGACGAGGTGGTCGAGATTCTTTCGACAGTGCGCAACAGTCAATCGGCAGAGACTGAACGTCGCGCTGGTAAACTGCACGCCGACCTGCGGTACGCCCGCATCGAAGATATTTTTGCTGTTGGCCTGCATGCCTGGCTGACCAACTTCCTGGAGCGGATAGGCGACCTAGGCAACGGCATCAGCCAGGATTTCCTGGTGCCGCTCGAGGTGGCGTGACGTGCAGGACAACGTGCATACATCGGGGCGCCGCTTTCGGGTGGCGCCCGTGTCATCGTGAAATACCAAATTCGACATACGACGGTCTACCGTTATGCCGAGCCGCTGCGCCACAGCGTGCACGAGCTGCGGCTGACACCTCGCAGCGGCGAGCTGCAGCAGGTGGACACCTGGCAGATCCATGCGCCCGGTAACCTCACGCGCGCCACCGACGGTTTCGGCAACGTCGTTCATCACTTCACCCTCGGCAACCGTACGGAAGACGTCATCATCGACGCGCGCGGCGTTGTCGAGGCGTTTCCTGCGGGCTCGCCGGGCAGTCAACGGTTTGTCGATGCGCCTGGGCAAGGGCGCTATCGCGTATCGCCGCTGTACTTTTTGAGTGCCACGCCGCTGACTTCCGCGCCGCCCGAAATGATCAACTTCGCGCGCGAGCACGCGCTGGTGCTCGGAGACGCGGAATCTGCCGTGCGGCTTGCGCAAGCTATCGCCAAGCGCGTGAGCTATAAGCCGAATACCACTCACGTCGGCACTACCGCAGCGGAGGCGTTTGGCCTGGGCACGGGCGTATGCCAGGACCAGGCGCAGGTGATGGTCGCGTGCTGCCGGGCGTTGGGCGTGCCGGCGCGCTATGTCAGCGGCTATTTCCACGCCGTGGGCGAAGAAGACCTCGCCAGCCACGCGTGGGCCGACGTTTGCCTCGATGCCGAATCGCACATCTGGTGCAGCATCGACGTCACCCACCAGTGCTTTACCGATGCCCGCCACATTCGGTTGGCGGTCGGGCGCGATTACCAGTCGGCAGCACCGGTACGCGGCGTGCGGCAGGGCGGGGGTGCCGAGACGCTGGATGTCAGCATTTCCATTGAGCCATTGCCCGTCGAGGCGGCTCGAGTGAATTGAGCACCTCTTCCAAGCGCGCGGATGGGTTCCGATCGGCGCGCTAGAATGCCTTCAACCTACCGATTCCGTTTGTTGCTTCGCCCATGACTTATTGCGTCGCCATGCGCCTGGACGCAGGCCTTGTGTTCCTGTCCGATTCCCGCACGAATGCGGGCGTGGACGCCATTTCCACGTTTCGCAAGATGACCGTGTTCGAGCGCGAAGGCGATCGCGTCATGGTGCTGCTGACGGCCGGTAATCTCGCCATCAGCCAGGCGGTGCGTCAGGTGCTGACCGAAGCGCGCGGCAAGCCCCGCTCGCTATGGACGGCGCGGGACATGTTCGAGGCAGCCACAATCGTTGGCGAGGCCGTGCGCGATGTCTACGACCGCGATGCCGCGGCGCTGGCCAAGGCCAAGATCGACTTCAACGTCAGCATCATCTTTGGCGGGCAGATTGGCGCAGAGCGCCCGCGCCTGTTCAACGTCTACGCAGCAGGCAACTTCATTGAAGCCACGCCCGAGAACTGCTACTTCCAGATCGGCGAGGCCAAGTACGGCAAGCCGATCATCGATCGCGTGGTCAGCCCGGGGCTGCCGCTGGACGAAGCCGCAAAGTGCGCGCTGATCTCGATGGATTCGACGCTGAAGTCGAATATTTCCGTGGGTTTGCCGCTGGATTTGCTGGTCTATGAGGCCGACTCCCTGCGTGTGACGCGCTTTGTCGCCATCGACGAAGAGAACCCATATTTCACGATGATTCGCGGCACGTGGGGCAAGCGCCTGCGCCAGGTGTTTGCCGAGATCGACGATCCGGACTGGGAAACCGGCACTTCGCCTTCGCACCCGTTGCGCCGCGAGGGCCATTCTTCCGCAGAGGTCGAGCCCGTGCGCATTGCACCGCCCGCCGCCGACGTTCCAGCCGCGCCGGATCGTGCGCCCGGCCCAGCGTTGGAGCAGGTGTCCACGATCCAGCGCGTGGCTGGCGGATCGCAAAAGTCGCACTGAACGGCACAGGATCTGCGATGCGCGATGTGATGCTTTTTTCGCATGCCAACGGCTTTCCCGTGGGGACGTATCGCAAGATGCTGGGCGTGCTGGGTGACGAATTCGACATCCGCGCCGTGGAGCGTTTTGGTCACGACCCGCGTTTTCCAGTGACCCGTTCGTGGCCCGGTCTGGTGAAGGAGCTGCTCGCCGAAATCGACGCGCAGGCGGAGCCGGTCTGGCTGGTGGGCCATTCGCTGGGCGGCTTCTTGAGCTTGATGGCGGCGCTGCGCCGGCCCGAGCGCGTGCGCGGCGTCGTGATGCTCGATTCGCCGATCATTGCCGGGTGGCGCGCCAAGCTGCTGCGCGTGGCGCAATGGCTGGACATCGATGAGAGCCAATCGCCTGCTGCAGCGACGAAGAACCGGCGCCATCTGTGGCCCGATCGCGACGCCGTCTGGAGCCACTTCAAGGCCAAGCGCAAGTTCGATCGTTGGGACGAAGACGTGCTGCGCGATTATGTCGAACATGGCACCGAGCCCACGGGCCGTGACCACGAGCGCACACTGCGTTTCTCACGCGAAATCGAATACCAGATCTACCGGACGTTGCCGACCAACATGGGGCGCAAAGTCGCGGGCGGCACGGCGTTCCCCGTCAGCTTTGTGGCGGGCACCCGTTCGCGCGAGATTCGCCAGGTCGGGCTGGGTGCCACCCGGCGCATCGTCGGCGGCAGGCTGCGCTGGATCGAAGGTAGCCATCTTTATCCAATGGAAAAGCCGCTCGAAACGGCTGAGTTGATCCGCGAATTGATCAACGAAATGCGCGCCAACACAGGCGCCATGCGGCACGCCGCATAGGCGAGGCTGGTCGGGGGCAAATTCCACCGTTCTGTCACGGATTGGTGAGGGGACCTTTGCTATAATCCGGCTTTCCCCGGCAAGCTAGGTCATGACCAAGTTCGTATTCGTTACCGGTGGCGTAGTGTCCTCACTCGGCAAGGGCATCGCCGCCGCCTCGCTCGCGGCCATTCTTGAGTCGCGCGGCCTCAAAGTCACCCTCCTCAAACTCGATCCTTACATTAACGTCGACCCGGGCACGATGAGCCCGTTCCAGCACGGCGAAGTGTTTGTGACCGAGGACGGCGCAGAAACCGACCTCGATCTTGGCCATTACGAGCGTTTTGTCTCGGCCAAGATGCGCAAGGCGAACAACTTCACCACCGGCCAGATTTACGAATCCGTGATCCGCAAGGAGCGTCGCGGCGAGTATCTCGGCAAGACGGTGCAGGTCATTCCGCATATCACCAACGAAATCCAGGCGTTCATTGAGCGCGGTGCAGCGGCTTCGCACGACGGCAAGGCCGATGTGGCGATCGTGGAAATCGGCGGTACGGTGGGTGATATCGAATCGCTGCCGTTCCTGGAAGCCGCTCGTCAGATGAGCCTGCGCCTGGGTCGCAACCAGGTAGCATTCGCGCACCTGACGCTGGTGCCGTTCATTGCCAGCGCCGGCGAGCTGAAGACCAAGCCGACCCAGCACTCGGTGCAGAAGCTGCGCGAAATCGGCGTGCAGCCGACCGCGCTGCTGTGCCGCGCCGACCGCCCGATCCCTGACGATGAACGCGCGAAGATTTCCCTCTTCGCCAACATGCCGCAGGACGCGGTCATCTCGGTGTGGGACGTCGACACCATCTACAAGATCCCGCAGATGCTCAACGAGCAGGGGCTGGATCGCATCATCTGCGAAGAGCTGCGCATCGAAGCGCCGCCGGCGGACCTGTCGGTGTGGGCGCACATGGTGCACACGCTGGAAAATCCGCAGCACGAAATCACCATCGGCATGGTCGGCAAGTACGTTGACCTGACCGAGTCGTACAAGTCGCTGATCGAGGCGCTGCGCCACGCCGGCCTGCATACCTCGACGCGCGTCAATATCGAGTACATCGATTCCGAGGAGTTGGAATCGGGCCATACCCAGGTGCTGGACACACTGGATGCCATTCTGGTGCCGGGCGGCTTCGGCAAGCGTGGTACGGAAGGCAAGATCCGCGCAATTCAGTACGCCCGCGAAAAAGGCGTGCCGTACCTGGGCATCTGCCTGGGGATGCAGTTGGCCGTGATCGAATTCGCTCGCCATCTGGCCGGCATGAAGGACGCCAACAGCACGGAGTTCAACGACGAGACCGAACATCCGGTGGTCGCGCTCATCACCGAATGGCTCGATCGCGATGGTCGTGTGGAAAAACGCTCGGCCGACTCCGATCTGGGCGGCACCATGCGCCTGGGCTCGCAGCGCGTGCCGGTGCAATCCGGCACCAAGGCAGCGGCAATCTACGGCGCGGAGGTCAACGAGCGCCATCGACACCGCTACGAGGTGAACAACCACTACGTGCCGCAGCTGGAAAAGGCCGGGATGATCATCTCGGCGCGCACGCCGTCGGAAAACCTGCCGGAAATGATGGAGCTGCCGGCGTCGATGCACCCGTGGTTCGTCGGCGTGCAGTTCCACCCGGAATTCACCTCGACGCCGCGCGACGGCCACCCGCTGTTCAAGGCCTACGTTGAAGCCGCGCTGGCGCATCACCAGCAGAACACGCAACGCGCTGTCGCCTGAGCGCCGGCACACGGGAACATCATGAAACTCTGCGATTTCGAAGTCGGCCTCGACAAACCGTTCTTCCTGATTGCCGGCACCTGCGTGATCGAATCGGAGCAGATGGCGATCGACACCGCCGGCACGCTCAAGGAAATCACGGGCGCACTGGGCATTCCGTTCATCTACAAGTCGTCGTTTGACAAGGCGAATCGGTCGTCGGACGCCTCGTTCCGCGGTCTGGGCATGGACGAGGGGCTGCGCATTCTGGCGGAAGTGCGTCGTCAGGTTGGCGTGCCGGTGCTGACCGACATCCACGACATCGACGAGATCAAGCCGGTGGCCGAAGTCGTGGACGTGCTCCAGACGCCGGCGTTCCTGTGTCGTCAGACCGATTTCATCCGTGCGTGTGCGCAGAGCGGCAAGCCCGTCAACATCAAGAAGGGTCAGTTCCTCGCGCCGCACGACATGAAGAACGTCATCGACAAGGCGCGTCACGCCGCCCGCGATGCCGGCCTGCCGGAAGACAACTTCATGGCCTGCGAGCGCGGCGCCTCGTTCGGTTATAACAACCTCGTGTCGGACATGCGCTCGCTGGCGATCATGCGCGAGACAGGGGCGCCGGTGGTGTTCGACGCCACGCATTCGGTGCAGTTGCCGGGCGGCCAGGGCACCAGTTCGGGCGGCCAGCGTGAGTTCGTGCCGGTGCTGGCCCGTGCTGCCATCGCCGTAGGGGTTGCGGGTGTCTTCATGGAAACGCACCCGGATCCCGCATGCGCAAAATCAGATGGCCCGAATGCCGTGCCGCTGCGCCGCATGAAAGACTTGCTGTCAGTACTGAAAGAACTGGATGCGCTCACCAAGCGCAGCGGTTTCCTGGAAAATCAGTTCGACTGATTCTTCCCGATGACCGGCGGCTCCACTAGCCGCCGCAGTCGTTTTCGGTTCAGCCCAGTTCAGTTTTCGTTTCGGCATCCGGAGAAAGACACATGGCCGCTGGCTACATCCTCGCGTACGTGGACGTGACAGACCCCGTGCAGTACGAGCAATACAAGACGCTGTCGACCAAAGCCATGCAAACGCATGGCGCCGAGCCGCTGGTGCGCGGCGGCAAGACGGAGCAGTTGGAAGGCGAGTGGAACCCTACCCGCATCGTTGTGCTCAAGTTTCCGAGCTACGACGCTGCCAAGTCGTTCTACGACAGCGAGGAGTATCTCGCTGCGCGCAACGCGCGCGCCAAGGCTGCCAACATGAACATGATCGTGGTCGAAGGCGTTTGAGCTGCCTGTCGACCTCGTAGCGTTACCTGCTTTAAGACACCAAGAGGGATTTTCATGAGTGCCATCGTAGATATCATCGGTCGCGAAGTGCTGGACTCGCGCGGCAACCCCACCGTCGAATGCGACGTGCTGCTGGAATCGGGCGTGATGGGCCGTGCAGCGGTGCCGTCGGGCGCGTCCACCGGCTCGCGTGAAGCCATCGAACTGCGTGACGGCGACAAGTCGCGCTACCTGGGCAAGGGCGTGCTCAAGGCCGTCGAGCACATCAACACCGAAATCTCCGAGGCCATCATGGGCCTGGACGCGTCGGAACAGGCGTTCCTGGACCGCACCCTGATCGATCTGGACGGTACCGAGAACAAGAGCCGCCTGGGCGCCAACGCCATGCTGGCCGTGTCGATGGCCGTTGCCAAGGCCGCTGCCGAAGAAGCCGGCCTGCCGCTGTATCGCTATTTCGGCGGTTCAGGCGCCATGCAGATGCCGGTGCCGATGATGAACATCGTCAACGGCGGCGCACACGCCAACAACAGCCTGGACATCCAGGAATTCATGGTGATGCCGGTCGGCCAGTCGAGCTTCCGTGAAGCCCTGCGCTGCGGCGCGGAGATCTTCCACGCGCTGAAGAAGATCCTGGCTGACAAGGGCATGAGCACGGCCGTGGGCGACGAAGGCGGCTTCGCACCGAACTTCGCCAGCAACGAAGAGTGCCTGAATACGATCCTGTCGGCCATCGAGCAGGCTGGCTACAAGGCGGGTGAAGACGTGCTGCTGGCGCTCGATTGCGCCGCGTCCGAGTTCTACAAGGACGGCAAATACCACCTCGAAGGCGAAGGCCTCCAGCTGTCGTCGGAAGATTTCGCCAACTACCTGGCAAATCTGGCTGACAAGTTCCCGATCGTGTCGATCGAAGACGGCATGCACGAGAGCGACTGGGCCGGTTGGAAGGCCCTGACCGAAAAGCTCGGCAAGAAGGTGCAGCTGGTGGGCGACGATCTGTTCGTCACCAACACCAAGATCCTGAAGGAAGGCATCGAGAAGGGCATTGCCAACTCGATCCTCATCAAGATCAACCAGATCGGTACGCTGACCGAGACGTTCGCTGCCATCGAGATGGCCAAGCGCGCCGGCTACACCGCCGTGATCTCGCACCGCTCGGGCGAGACCGAAGACAGCACGATCGCCGACATCGCCGTTGGCACGAACGCCGGCCAGATCAAGACCGGCTCGCTGTCGCGCTCGGATCGCATGGCCAAGTACAACCAGCTGCTGCGCATCGAAGAGGACCTCGGTGATATCGCCAGCTACCCGGGCAAGTCGGCGTTCTATAACCTGCGATAATCCCTCGCAGTTTCGCTCCGCATGACTGTGCGACCGCCGCTCTGGCGGTCGCATGGTATTTGGGGCCCGAGTACTGCCAACGCTTGTCTCTATGCGCCTGATTACGCTGTTCCTGCTGCTGTTGCTGCTTGCTATCCAGTACCCGCTTTGGCTGGGCAAGGGCGGCTGGCTGCGCGTGTGGGATATGCAGAAGCAGGTGACGGCGCAGAATCAGCGCAACGCTGAACTGAAGCAGCGCAACACCAAGCTTGAAGGCGAGGTGAAGGATTTGAAGGAAGGCACGGGCGCCATTGAAGAGCGCGCGCGCTATGAACTGGGGATGGTGAAAGACGACGAAGGCTTCGTGCAGTTCGTCGCACCGGCCCCGAAAACCAGCGAAACTCCGCTACCTCCGCCCCCTCCGGCGGGCCAGCAGGCGCATCACTGAGTCTGCTATGCGACGTGTCCTGCAGACGCGATCGCCTTCAGGGCAACTTCCGGGATTTACCAGTAGTACGGATAGCCCCACACGGGCGCCCCGTAGCTGACGCCCCAGCCGCCACGGTGGTGCCATCCGCTGCCGTAATACACCGAATACCCCCCGTAGTACGGATACGGCGCGTAGTACGGCGTGGCTGCATAGGCGCGCGCTTCCGCATCGCGTCGGATGGCTTGATCCGATTCGCGCAGCGCCTTGGCATTCAGCGCATCCAGCTTCTTGCGGTCTTCAGCCGACAGCGGCGCCGGTGCCGCGGCCTGCGTATCGTCCGACAGCCGGGCGGTGTAGGGCATGCCGCCCGGGCCACGCGGCAAGGCAACGCAGGCCGACGCCAGCAGCGCCGCCGCAATCGGCAACGCCAGCGCGCCAGCGCGAGAGAAATTCAACGATCGCAAGGGCGAGGAAATGAGCTTGAACATGGTGCGCTCCGCAGCAAGCGGCAGATGAAGAATCTGGCGATTTAGAGCGTGGCCGGCACCGATAAGTGCCGCGCGCCACGCGCACTTCATACTATGTCGCTTGTATTCAGTGACGCTGCTCGGACGCGCCCTGGATGCCTTGCGCGACGGTCTCTTGCGCGAAGAGTTGCGCACAATCCACAGCGTCGAAGCTGTAATGCTGGCCGCAGAATTCGCAGTCGATTTCCACCTTGCCGCGTTCTTCCAGAATGCTGTCGACTTCGGGTTGGCCAAGCGTACGAAGCATGGAGCCCACGCGCAGCCGAGAGCACGAGCAGCGGAAACGCGGGCTCTGCGGCTCGAACATGCGGATGCCGGCCGATTCCATTTCTTCCCAGTACAGGCGCTTGATGAGCGTGTCGATCGGCTGCTCGAGCAGTTCGTCGCGACGCAGCGTCTTACCGAGCTGGCAGACGCGTTCCCACGTGTCGAGGTCTTGCTCCTGCACGTCCTTGTGCAGCGGCTGGCCCGTTTCACCGACCTGCGCGGGGGCATGGCCGGTGCGGCCTTCCATTGCCCCGCCATATGAAGGCAGGCGTTGCAGCAGCATGCCCGACGCGACCTTGTTGTCAGCCGCCAGCCACAGGCGCGTGTCGAGCTGCTCGGAGCTTTGCATGTAGTGCTCAAGCACTTCGGTGATGGTGGCGAGCGGCCCGTTCTCGTCCGACAGCGGCACGATGCCCTGATACGGCTGTTGGCCGGGCAGCTTGTCCTGCGGATCGAGCGTGATGGCGAAGCGTCCGTTGCCGTGCACGTTGACCATGGCGGCCAGCGTGGCGTCGTCGGCAATCTCTGCGCCTTCGGCAATCTTGGCGGTGGCGCGCATCGACAGGTCGGAGTTGCACTCGACGACCAGCATGTGTACCGGGCCGTCGCCGTGCAGTTGCATGACGAGCGCGCCGTTGAACTTCAGATTGGCAGACAGCAGTGCGGCCGCGGCCATCATCTCGCCCAGCAGCGTGCTGACCGGGGCGGGGTAGCGGCGGCGGCTCAGCACCTCTTGCCACGTTCCTTCCAGGCGCACCAGTTCACCGCGCACAGGCGCGGCGTCGAATACAAATTTCTTCAGCTCGTCAGTCATCCATCGATCCGTTTCAGTTGCTGCTTGTACATCGCCTGTCGCACCGCATACGTTTCGGTGTTCAGGTGCATCTTGGCGATGTCGTCTTCCGTCAGTTTGCGTACGGCCTTCGCAGGCGCGCCCAGAATGAGTGTGCCATCTTCGAAGACCTTGCCCTCCGTCACGATCGCACCCGCACCTACCAGGCAGTTCTTGCCGATCACCGCGCGATTGAGTACCACCGCCTGGATGCCGATCAGCGAGCCTTCGCCGATCGTGCAGCCATGCAGCATGGCTTGGTGGCCGATCGTTACGCGGTCGCCAATGTTCAGCGGGCAGCCCGGGTCGGTGTGCAGCACCGAGCCCTCCTGCACGTTGCTGGCCTCGCCCACGGTAATCGGCTCGTTGTCGCCGCGGATGACGGCACCGGGCCACACGCTCGCGCGTGCTTTCAGCTCCACGCGGCCGATGACGGTCGCTTCGGGGGCCACATAGGCGTTGGCGTCAATGGTCGGTGCAACATCGCCGAGTTGGTAGAGGGCCATGCGATCGGTCTCCATAATCTGCGTAAATGGGGGAAAAGGGCGCGTCTTCAAGCTTGCCGGGCAAGGCAAGCCGATGCGTCGAATTAAAATGGCGGAAAGCCCAAATTGTACGCTGATGACCGCTCCGCAGCCTTGCCCCAAAACGCCTTCCGACACGCTGCGCCATGCTGCCTTGGCGGCCCTGTGTCTCACAGATCCAGCCAGCAAGGTGGACGCCACGCTGCATCTGGGCGAGCGCGCCAAGTGCGCCGACGACGCGAGCTGGGGTATTGACGAAGCCATTGCAGCACCCGAAAGCGGAGTCCCGGGCCGCCCAGACGCGCCGGTGCTCGTGCCGCCTTCCGAGGTTCCGCGCCGTCGTGCGATCGATACGCCACGGGGCCGGGGCGCGTTACTGCACGCGCTCGCGCACATCGAATTCAATGCCATCAACCTTGCGCTCGATGCTGTATGGCGTTTTGCGGCGATGCCCGTGGCGTTCTACCAGGACTGGGCGCGCGTGGCGGCGGAAGAGGCGACGCACTTTTCGTTGCTTGCCGCCCATCTGGAAACGCTCGATTGCCGCTACGGCGATCACCCCGCCCACGACGGCTTGTGGCAGATGACGGAGAAAACCGCCGCCGATCCGCTCGCGCGCATGGCGCTGGTGCCGCGCACGCTGGAGGCGCGCGGGCTCGACGCCTCGCCGCCGATCCGCGCCAAGCTCGCCCAGGCGGGCGATATGGCCGCTGCGGGCATCCTCGACATCATCCTGCGGGACGAGATCGGCCACGTGGCGGTCGGCAACCGCTGGTACCGTTGGCTCTGCGAGCGCGCGGGGCTGGACCCCGTGCCGACGTATCGCAAGCTGGCCGAGCAATACGGTGCGCCGCGTTTGCGCGGGCCATTCAACCTGGAGGCGCGCCGCCAGGCTGGTTTCGACGACGACGAAATTGCCACGCTGGAAGCGTCGTTCTAAGCGCGACGGCGTTGCCCATCCGCCGCTATAATCCCCAGAAAAAGAACGATCGTTCGATTTCTATTCGGTGACGGAAACCATGGACTCCACCACGCAGCCTGCCGCACGTCAGGCCTCAAGTTCGACATATTTGCCCGTGCGCGGTCTGCGCTACCACATCCGCGAATGGGGCGAGCCGGGGGCGCCCATCCTCTTCCTGTTTCATGGGTGGATGGATGTGTCGGCATCGTTCCAGTTTCTGGTCGATGCGCTGCGCGAGCGCTGGCATATCGTGGCACCGGATTGGCGCGGCTACGGCCAGTCTGCCCGGCCGACCGACGCCCCGGGTGTAGAGAGCTACTGGTTTGCCGATTACGTGGCGGACCTCGAAGCCATCATTGATCACTATCAGCCGGAGGGGCAGGTGACACTGGTCGGGCACAGCCTGGGCGCCAACGTGGTTTGCCTGTACGCGGGTATCCGGCCCGAGCGCGTGCGGCGCGTGGTGGATCTGGAGGGCTTCGGCATGTCGGCGTCGAAGGCATCCCAGGCGCCGCGCCGTTACGCGCGTTGGCTCGACGAGCTGAAGGACAAGCCGCGCCTGAACACCTACGCTACCGTTGAAGACGTCGCCGCGCGCTTGCAGAAGACCAACCCGCGTCTACCGGCCGACAAGGCGGCATTTCTGGCGCAGCACTGGTCGAGCCAAAACGCCGAAGGGCGCTGGGAGATCCTTGGTGACCCTGCGCACAAGATCATCAATCCGCAGCTTTATCGGCTGGATGAGGTGATGGAAATCTGGCGCCGTGTTGCCGCGCCCGTGCTGCACGTCGAGGCCGTCGATTCGCCCACGCTGAAGGCGATCGCGGGCGACGTGCCGCTGGCCGAGTTCAAGACGCGCTTTGCGGCGTTTCCTGATTTCCGTGAGGTGCTGATTGCAGACGCGGGGCACATGCTCCATCACGATCAGCCGGAGCAGGTGGCCGCGCTGATTGAAGCGTTCTGCTTGCAGCGCTGAGCGGCAGGCTCAATGAAGAAACCGCTGTGCTGCGCCGGGCGTCGGCAGCATGCGCGGGTCGCGCGGCGCTTTCATGCCACGCACGGCCGTCTCGCGCGAAGAGCACGGTAGATGGCACGGTAGACAACGATCATTCGTGCTCCAACGTCGCCAGGTCGAGATAGCCTCGATACGCCGCGACCACGCCCAGTAACGGCACGCTGGCGCGTATGTTGAAGTGGAAGCGGTCACCGTCGCCGGATTCCTCGGCCAATACGGCCGGCCGCAGCCATGCCGGGCAGGGGATACCGAGGAAGCGCAAGCCTTGCAGGCGCATTTGCAACACACCGTGCTCTGCTTCGAGCGCAAAGAACAGACGCACCGCGCCGAGCCGCTCCGTGAGGCGCCCCTGCCGCAGCGACAAGGTTGAGCGCATCGTGTGTCGGGGAAAATCGCGCGTCCAGGTTTCTTCCATGGCGGCGGTTTGGAGCGTGACCCGGATCGGGCCACGCGTCGGTGTCCGTGGCGTGCGAATGCACCATGCAAGCACCCGTGCGAGGCGCGAGGCGGGCGTTTCTGTTTCGACCTCGCCGTGCAGGGTCACCACGCCGGTCATTCGGTGGAATGTCTGCACGGCCGGCGCCAGTTCCGCATATCGCGCGCCAAGCACAGTTTCGTAGAGCGACGGCGCGCGCATGCGAGACCTTATTCCGCCGTTACATGCAGCTTCGTCTGCAGCCCCGCATCGTTGCTCGAATGCGTATGCACGAGCGTCTTATCCGGATTCGCGTAGCGGTATGCCCGGCGCAGCGCCATCGCCACCTCATGGAAGCCCGACAGAATCAGCTTCTGCTTGTTCGGATACAGCGCGATATCGCCTGCGGCGAACACCCCGGGGCGCGACGTCTCATACGCCGTCGTTTCGACCGTGATGCGGCCCGCGCGCATCTCAACGCCCCAGTTGGCAATGGGCCCAGGCTCGGAAACCAGCCCATACAGCGCGATCAGTTCGTCGCAGGGCAGTACGGTTTCGCCGTCGCGCCCGCGGATGGCCGCGCCGGTGAGCGTGCCGTCGGGCGTGCTGTCCAGGCGCGAAAGCATGCCGAGCACAAAATCCATTTCGCCGGCGGCGACGGCGGCGCGCATTTCAGCGACGCTCGCATCGGCGGCGCGAAAGCCCTCTCGCCGATGGACCAGCGTCACGCGTGCGGCCACCTTACGCAACGCGAGCGCCCAGTCGAGTGCGGAATCGCCGCCGCCTGCGATCACCACGCGCTTGCCCGCAAAGCGCGCGGTGTCGCGCACGGCATAGTGCAGATGGCGACCTTCCAGCGCGGCCGCTTCAGGCAAGGCCACGCGTTGTGGGGTGAACGCGCCGTTGCCCGCCGTGATGAGTACGGCGGCGCAGTCGAACACGTCGCCGGCGCTGGTGGTGACGCGAAAGCGCTGGCTGTGCCCGCTTTCCAGCGTTTCGACGGTTTCGGCGCGGCGTCCGCAGAGGATGGGGTAGTTGAACGGCGCACATTGCGCCATCAACCGGTCAACGAGTTCCTGAGCTGTGCACGAGACCAGCGCCGGGATGTCGTAGATCGGTTTTTCCGGGTACAGCTCCGTGCATTGGCCGCCCGGGCGGTCCAATGCGTCCACCAGCACACACGACATGCCCAGCACGCCGGCCTGGAAGGCTGCAAATAGGCCCACCGGCCCCGCGCCCACGACGAGCACGTCGATGCGTTGCTCCAAGGGCTGAGGGAGATCGGCGGGGGCTGTGGCGGCGGAAGTCATTGCAAAGCGTCGAGGACGAAACAATGCGACCACTATAGCCCGCAGCAAGCGCCTCGCCGTGAACACCGCCACGGGCAGTCGGGTCTTCCGAATGCCGATCTTTAGTGGGGTGAGGCCCCCGGTTGCGCGACGCAGCAGTAAAATGGCGGAATGCCAAACCTCTCCGCCGCCTCCGCCCGAAATGCCGATCTGCACTGCCATTCCACGGTGTCGGACGGCATGCTTGCACCGCACGAAGTGGCCGCCCGTGCTGCTGCGCACGGTGTGACGCTCTGGGCATTGACCGACCACGACGAAGTGGGCGGGCAGGCCGCCGCGCGCGAGGCCGCAGCGGCGCTGGGCATGGATTACCTGTCGGGCGTAGAGATTTCCGTGACCTGGGCGGGGCGCACGCTGCACATCGTCGGCCTGGGTATCGACCCGGATAACGCCGATCTGGTGCAGGGGCTGGAGCGAACACGCTCCGGTCGCTGCGCGCGTGCTGAAGACATCAGCGCCGCGCTGGCCAAGCTCGGCATCGAAGGCGCCTACGAAGGTGCATTGCGCTACGCCGGCAATCCCGACATGGTCTCGCGCACCCATTTCGCCCGCTTCCTGGTCGAGCATGGACACTGCCGCGACATCCACGAAGTGTTTGACCGCTACCTGGGCGACGGCAAGCCGGGCTACGTGCCGCATCGCTGGGCGCGTCTGGCCGATGCGATCAACTGGATCAAGGGCGCGGGTGGGGTCGCGGTGATGGCGCATCCAGGACGCTACACGCTGTCGCTGGTCGAGCACGGCGCGCTGTTTGATGAATTCAAGGCGCTAGGCGGGGAGGGCGTCGAAGTCATCACCGGCAGCCATACGCCCGACCAATACGCGCTGTACGCCGACGTGGCCCGCCGTTACGGCCTGATGGCGTCGCGCGGTTCAGATTTCCATGGCCCGGGCGAGGGCCGTGTCGAACTCGGCACGCTGCCGCCGCTGCCCGACAACCTGACGCCGGTGTGGAGCCGGTGGATGTCCTGAGCGCGCGGCTGCCATGTCCCAGTTCTTCCAGATTCACCCGACTACGCCGCAAGGGCGCTTGGTTCGCCAGGCCGTGGAGATTATCCGCGCCGGTGGCCTTGTCGCGCTGCCCACAGATTCCTGCTACGCACTCGCCTGCCATCTTGACGATAAATCGGCCGTCGAGCGCCTGCGCCGCGTGCGGGGCATCGACGATAAGCATCACCTCACGCTGATGTGCCGTGACCTTTCCGAGCTGGCCACGTTTGCGCGCGTCGATAACAAACAGTACCGCGTGCTGAAGGCGGCCACGCCGGGGCCGTTCGTCTTCTTGCTGGAGGCGACTAAGGAGGTGCCGCGCCGGCTTTCGCACCCGTCGCGCAAGACCATCGGCCTGCGCGTACCGGAACACGCGATCCCCCTGGCGCTGATGGCTGAACTGGGTGAGCCGCTGCTCTCCGCCACGCTGCAACTGCCCGGCGATGACGAGCCGCTCAATGAGGCCGAGACCATTCGGGATCGGCTTGAAAAGCAGCTTGAACTCGTCATCGACGGCGGCCCGGCCCCGGCCGAACCTACCACCGTCATCGACCTGACGAGCGGCGAGCCCGAACTCGTAAGGCGCGGCCGAGGCGATCCGGCCCGCGTGGGCTTGTAGGCGAGCGTTTGGTGCGCGCTTCGGTGGCGTCGTGCCGAGGCGCGCGCTTGCTACAATAGCCCGCCTATGGACCCCGCACTGATCCAAAACATCGCGGTTTACGCGATTCCCGTCCTGTTTGCCATCACGCTGCATGAGGCGGCGCATGGCTATGTCGCCAAGCATTTCGGCGACGATACGGCCTATGTCATGGGTCGCATCAGCATCAATCCGCTGCGGCACATCGATCCGATCGGCACGATCGCGATGCCGCTGCTGCTGTATTTCGCCACCAAGGGCGCGTTTGTGTTCGGTTATGCCAAGCCGGTGCCGGTGCGCTTCGGCCGTCTGCGTGATCCGCGCTGGCATGGCATGTGGGTGGCGCTGGCCGGGCCCGCTACCAACTTTGTCCAGGCGATCTTCTGGGGCGTGCTGGCAGTTGCGTTCGCGGTGGGCGGTGTGAACGAGCCGTTCCTGATCGGCATGGCGCGCGCTGGCATTCTGGTCAATATGGTGATGGCGGCGTTCAACATGTTTCCGCTGCCGCCGCTTGATGGCGGGCGCGTGCTGGCGGCACTCCTGCCGCCTCGGCTGGCGCTTGGCCTCTCGCGCATCGAACCGTTCGGCTTTTTCATCGTGATGGCGCTGATCATTTCCAACGTCATCACCAATGTCTGGATGCGCCCAATCATGGCGCTGCTGTTTCAACTGCTGCAGTGGATCCTGAGTCCGCTGCAGATGCTGTTTTCCTGAGTCTTCAACTCCATTTCCCACATGTTTCCTGACCGCGTTCTCTCCGGCATGCGTCCGACCGGTGCTCTGCACCTGGGGCATTACCACGGCGTCCTGAAAAACTGGGTCCGGCTGCAAGCCGAGTACCCATGCTTCTTCTTCGTAGCCGACTGGCATGCGCTGACCACGCACTACGAGTCGCCCGAGGTGATCGCGGAATCGGTGTGGGAAATGTTGATTGACTGGCTGGCTGCCGGCGTCGATCCGACTCAGGCCACGCTGTTCATCCAGAGCCGTGTGCCCGAGCACGCAGAGCTGTTCCTTCTGCTCTCGATGGGCACACCGCTGGGCTGGCTGGAACGCGTGCCGACGTACAAGGATCAGATCGAGAAGCTCAAGGAAAAAGACCTCTCCACCTATGGCTTCCTCGGCTACCCTTTGCTGCAGGCCGCGGACATCCTGATTTACCGCGCCGGCTTCGTCCCCGTGGGTGAAGACCAGGTGCCGCACGTCGAGATGACGCGCGAAGTTGCCCGCCGCTTCAACTACCTCTACGGTCGTGAACCGGGCTTCGAAGAGAAGGCGCTGGAAGCGGCCAAGAAGCTCGGCGGCAAGCGCGCCAAGCTGTATCTGGAACTGCGCACGGCCTACCAGGAGCGCGGCGAAGACGAAGCCCTGGAGCAGGCCCGCGCGCTGCTGGCCGAGTCGCAGAGCCTCTCGATGGGCGACCGCGAACGCCTGTTTGGTTACCTGGAAGGCGCCCGCAAGATCATCCTGCCCGAGCCGCAGGTGCTGCTGACCGAGGCGTCGCGCATGCCGGGTCTTGATGGCCAGAAGATGTCCAAGTCGTACGGCAACACGATCCGCATGCGCGAGGACAAGGAAACTGTCGAGAAAAAGGTTCGCACCATGCCGACCGATCCGGCCCGCGTGCGCCGCACCGATCCGGGCGACCCGGACAAGTGCCCGGTCTGGCAACTGCACCAGGTCTACTCCGACGCCGACACGAAAGAGTGGGTGCAGAAGGGCTGCCGCAGCGCCGGCATCGGCTGCCTGGAGTGCAAGCAGCCTGTGATCGAGGGCATTCTGCGCGAACAACAGCCGATGCTCGAACGCGCCCAGAAATACATGGACGATCCGTCGCTGCTGCGCGCCATCATCGCCGATGGCTGTGATAACGCGCGCAAGGTCACGCAAGAGACCATGCGCGAGGTGCGCGAGGCGATGGGTCTGACGTATAGCTGATGGGCCGTTGATGTCTGCTGTCGCATTGGATCCGCACACGCTTGCTGCGCCGTCACCGTGGGTGGCACGGTGGGCGGTTGAACTACCGGCCGGCGCCTCCGTGCTGGATGTGGCTTGCGGCAGCGGCCGCCACGCACGTTGGCTTGCTGGACGCGGCCTGCAAGTGACGGGCATCGATCGTGACGCGGCAGCGCTGTCGGGCCTCGCGGGCATCGCCCAAACCATCGTCGCCGACATCGAAGGAAACCCGTGGCCGTTGCCCGCGGGGGCCACTTTCGATGCCGTTGTGGTCACGAATTACTTGCATCGACCGCTCTGGCCGCGCTTGCTTGCGTCCGTCGCGCCGGGCGGCCGCCTGATCTACGAAACCTTCGCCATCGGAAACGAAACCGTCGGGAAGCCGTCCAATCCGGCATTCCTGCTGGCGCCGGGCGAATTGCTCGATGCCGTGCGCGGCCAACTGCGGGTGATCGGCTATGAGGACGGCTTCCTCGTAGCGCCCCGAGAAGCTTACGTGCAGCGGGTTTGCGCGGTTCGCGAGCCGGCCGGGTCGGTTGCGCCGCGCTACGCACTTTGAAGTTGCTGAGGACGGCGGCTTACCCGTCTCTTGGCGGGTCCCAGATGTGGCGAATCCGTTCTGACGATCCGGTACAATCCGACTGTTTACGTTCACGTTTTTGTCTGCTTTCGAAACCATGATCCAGATTTCCGGCAGTCTCGTCGCCATCGTCACGCCCATGCACGAGGACGGCAGCCTTGATTTTCCGTCCCTGCGCAAGCTCATCGACTGGCACATCGCCGAAGGCACCGACGGCATCGTGATCGTCGGCACCAGCGGCGAATCGCCGACCGTGTCGGTGGAAGAGCACCGTGAGCTGATCCGCGTGGCGGTCGAGCAGGCCAACAAGCGCATCCCCATCATTGCGGGTACCGGCGGCAACTCCACGACCGAGGCCGTCGAGCTGACGGCCTATGCCAAGCAAGTGGGCGCCGATGCCTCCCTCCAGGTCGTGCCGTACTACAACAAGCCGACGCAGGAAGGGATGTACCTGCACTTCCGCAAGGTGGCCGAGTCGGTGGATCTGCCGGTCATTCTGTACAACGTGCCGGGTCGCACGGTGGCCGATATGACGGTCGAAACCATGCTGCGTCTGGCCGAAGTGCCGGGCGTCATCGGCGTGAAGGAAGCCACCGGCAACATCGACCGCGCGGCGCACCTCATCAAAGGCGCGCCGGCCTCGTTCAAGATTTATAGCGGGGATGACCCGACGGCCATCGCGCTGATGCTGCTGGGCGGCCACGGCAACATTTCCGTGACAGCCAACGTGGCGCCGCGTGCCATGCACGAACTGTGCGCGGCTGCCATGCGTGGTGACGTGGAAACGGCTCGCCGCATTCACATGCAATTGCTGTCGGTGCACAAGAACCTGTTCGTCGAGTCGAATCCGATTCCCGTCAAGTGGGCTCTCCAGGCCATGGGCAAGATGGAAGGTGGCATCCGCCTGCCGTTGACGCCGCTGGCACCCCAGTATCACGAGGTTGTGCGCGCATCCCTGAAGGATGCCGGGCTGCTCTCCTGATTGTTTCAAGGCCCCTTCCAGACGCTTCTGGGCCCTTAAGCCATCGTTCTCATCTGAAGGATCGCAAGTCAATGAAACTGCACCAAACCCGTCGCGGGGCTGTGGCGACGTCCGCTCAACTGTTGCTGGCCGCGCTGTCGGTTGCCCTGATTTCCGGTTGCGATACCGTCAATGAGGCGATGCAGCCGGACCGCATCGATTACAAATCGCAGGCCAAGAAGGGCCCGACGCTTGAAATCCCGCCCGACCTGACCGGCATCCAGGCTGATCGCCGCTATGCCGCGCCGGACACGGGCACGACCACGCTGTCGGCCTACACGTCGACGGCGCCCAAGGTAACGACGCCTGGCTCGGGCACCGACAACGTGCTGCCGGCCGTGTCCGACATGCGCATCGAGCGCGATGGCAATCAGCGCTGGCTGGTCGTGAAGACCACGCCGGATGCTCTGTGGCCGCAATTGCGCACCTTCTGGCAAGAGCTGGGTTTCCTGCTGGTGATCGATTCGCCCGAGACCGGCATCATGGAAACCGACTGGGCCGAGAACCGCGCGAAGATTCCGCAGGACATCATCCGCCGCACTGTCGGCAAGGTGTTCGATGGTCTGTACTCGACGTCGGAACGCGACAAGTTCCGCACTCGCATCGAGAAGGGCCCGAATGGCACGGTCGAGGTCTACATCTCGCACCGCGGTGCGCAGGAACAACTGGTCGGTTCGTCCAAGGACCAGACTGTGTGGACACCGCGTCCGGCCGATCCCGAACTCGAAGCCGAATTCCTCTCGCGCCTGATGCAGCGTCTGGGTGCCAGCAAGGAAGCCGCACAGCAGAAGCTTGCACAAACGCAGGCTGCGCATCCGGTGCAAGACGGCACGAAGGCTGAACCGGCCCCGCGTACCGGCCCGTCGCTGCTGACGCAATCGAATGGCCAGCCGGTTCTCCAGGTGCCGGAGCCTTTTGATCGCGCCTGGCGTACCGTGGGTCTGGCGCTGGACCGCGTGAACTTCACCGTGGATGATCGCGACCGCTCGCAAGGCGTGTACTTCGTCCGCTACGCCGATACGCGCGCCGAAGCCAACGCACCTGGCTTCTTCTCGCGCCTGTTCTCGGGCACGAAGATCGAAGACCTCAAGCGCGCCAAGCGTTACCGTGTGGTGGTGAAGGACGCAGGCACGTCGTCGACGGTGCTGGTGCAAAACGACGATGGCTCCGCGCAGACCGGCGACATCGGCAAGCGCATCCTGTCGCTGCTCGACGAGCAACTGCGGTAATCGGCATCATGCAGTACGGCTGCCTGGGTGGGCGATGACACTGAGATTCGCGAGCCTTGGCAGCGGCAGTGAAGGGAATGCGCTGCTCGTCGAATCCGCGAGCGGAGCGACGTGCACGCGCATTCTGCTGGATTGCGGATTCGGTATCCGCGAGACTGTGAGGCGGCTCGAACGCCTGGGCTGTACGCCCGAATCCCTCAACGCCATCCTCGTCACGCACGAGCATAGCGATCACGTTGGCAGCGCCTATGCGTTTGCCGCCAAATTCAATATTCCCGTCTGGACCAGCCACGGCACGTATCGCGCCACGGAAAACCTGCGCGGCGCTGACCGTGCGGCCGTGCGTTTCTGCCGCGCCGACGATATGTTCTGTGTTGGCGATCTGCAAATCTTGCCGTACACCGTGCCGCACGACGCGCGCGAACCACTGCAGTTTGTTTTCGATGACGGTGCGCGGCGCCTGGGGGTGCTTACCGATGCCGGCATGTTGACGGAATACCTCTGCACCCACCTGACGGGCATGCACGCCCTCGTGCTGGAATGCAATCACGACCGGGAGATGCTGGCCAACTCAGCCTATCCCTGGTCATTAAAGCGTCGTATCGGGGGGGATTTTGGCCACCTGGCCAATGACATTGCCGCCGCGATCCTCACTCGCGTGCGCCATGACGCCTTGCATACTGTCGTGGCCGCGCATCTGTCCAAGCAGAACAACACACCGCTATTGGCGGCTGAGGCGATCGCAGTGCCGCTGGGTGCCAGCGTTGGAGACGTGCCGATCGCGGATCAGGAAGAAGGGTTGCTCTGGCGCACCGTTTGAGTGCGGCAGGACAGATCGGAGCGCTTTGTAAGATTCAGAAACAACTTTGAATAACAGAGGGCCAGCGCGACTGCTGCCCGGATGCTCGAGCGCCAGTTTGCGCCCATAAAAAAAGCCGACCCGAAGGTCGGCTTTTTTGTCTCGCGAGAAACGCGATTATTGCTTGGCAGCCGGAGCCGAAGCAGCAGCGTCCGAAGCAGCCGGAGCAGCAGCGGCGTCCGAAGCGGCCGGGGCAGCCGGAGCAGCAGCGTCCGAAGCAGCCGGAGCGGCCGGAGCAGCAGCGGCCGGAGCCGAGGCTTCCGGAGCAGCAGCCGGAGCAGCAGCTTCTTCCTTCTTACCGCAAGCAGCCAGAGCCACAGCAGCCATCAGCGAGGCGATCAGGAGAGACTTTTTCATTTTTTCGATCCTTAAACTGAATATGGAAAGCGGACAACAAAAAGGGCGATGAATAATTACCGGTAATTATCGCTCAGGTACTACACCTTCTTCTCTGCTGGCAGCCAAGCCGCACGAGGGCTGCTCGGCCTGCAAGCTAGCGTCGGATTATAGCGACCTTTACCTACCCTGTGTAGCCGAGTCGGGGCTGACGCACGTGCGATTCAGACGCTTTTGTAACGATCTGTTTCAATGGGGAATCATCGCTGTGCGGGGCCACCCAGCCTCAGCCAGCCTTCTTCGTACCATGCATGCAGCGTATCCATCAGATCCGGCAAACCGGCCGCCGCATCGACGGACGCCGCGCTCGCACGACGGGCGTCCGCCAACGCGGAAAGCCACGCAAGCAACGTTCCCGAAGGCTCGAACGTATCGCCGTTGATCCAGAATCGGTGCGCGTCATACAGCGCCTGTGTGCGCGCGTCGAGCACGATGCCTTCCTTGCGTGCCCGGGCTGTGAAACGGGCGAGCGGCAAACGGGGCTGCGTGACGAAGTCGACGTGATCCTTGGGCTCGGAAAGGTACGCGCCTAGGAACTCGCCGACGAGTTCAGGCGTCCAGCGCAACGCATTGAGTTTCTGGGCGAGGGCCTTGACCATGGCAGCCGGCAGTTCGCCGGGGTGCGCGGTGGGTTTTTGCTCGGGATCGGCGTACCGGCCTTCGAAGTTGGGATCGTCTTCCAGCGTTTGCGACAGGAAGCCCAAAAAGTGGCCGGCCAGTTCACGGTACGAGGGCGAGCGGAATCCGATGGAGTACGTCATGCAGTCTCCCTCTGCCACGCCATCGTGTGCGTAGTGCGGGGGCAGATACAGCATGTCGCCTGGCTCGAGCACAAATTCCTCTTCAGGTTGGAAGTTGGCCAGGATTTTGAGCGGCAGATCGGGGACGAGCGTGAGATCGTCCTGGGCGGAAATGCGCCAGCGGCGTTTGCCGTGGGCCTGCAACAGGAACACATCGTACGAATCGAAGTGCGGGCCGACTCCGCCGCCGTCGGTGGCGAAGCTGATCATCACGTCATCGAGCCGCGCGTCCGGAATGAACCGGAAGCGCTGCATGAGCGCTTCAACCGCCGGCTCGACGAGGTTTGCGCCTTGCACAAGCACCGACCAATTGCGCGTCTTGCGTGACGGCAGCGGGCGTTCGTCGAAGGGGCCGTGGTTGAACGACCAGCGCCCGCGCGATTGCGCGATCAGGCGGGACTCGACGTCAGGGCGCTCCGCCAGGGCAAGGACACGTTCGGGAGATAGCGGAAAGTGCAGTGCACGCATCTCTTCCGGGGAAAGTGCCTGCCGGATCAGCAGAGGCTTTTTCTGCCAGTGCGTGCGCATGAAATCGCGCGGCGACAGCCCGCCGAGGAGTTGCGCCGGCCGCTCGAGCGGAAGAGCGGGTTGGACGCCGCCATCGGCAGCGTATAATGGGACTTCGTTCATGGAGTGCGCAATTGAAAATCGCGAAGAATACGGTGGTGTCGGTGGCTTACAAACTGTCCGACGCGCAGGGCAACGTCATCGAGGAATCCGATGAGCCGATGGTGTACTTGCACGGCGGCTATGATGGCACGTTCCCCAAAATCGAGGAAGCGCTGGACGGCCAGGAGCAAGGCTTTGAGACCAAACTGCAGCTCGAGCCGGACGACGCCTTCGGTGACTACGATCAAGAGCTGATCAAGATCGAGCCGCGTGATCGCTTTCCGGAACCGCTTGAAGTCGGCATGCAGTTCGAGGGCGTGCCCGAAGATGGCGACGAGGAAGACGCCATCGTCTACACCGTCACCGACGTGGCGGAAGACAAGGTTGTTCTGGACGGCAATCACCCGCTGGCCGGCATGGCGCTGCGCTTCGAACTGAAGGTTACGGAAGTTCGTGAAGCCACGGCAGAAGAAATCGAGCACGGCCATGTGCACGGTGAAAACGGCCTTGAAGTGGTGGACGAGGACGAAGACGACGACAAGCCGCACACGCTGCACTGATCGGCAAGTCCATCGAGATGCAAGAACGGGAGCTTCGGCTCCCGTTTTTTATTGCACCGGCGCTGGCGTGATTTCCGGCGCCGGGGCAGGGGTGTTGTCGAGGCGACGGCTGCGGAGATGAAACAGCGGCGAGTGGCCTGGTGTGACGGACACTTCCAGCCAGCGATCCAGCACTGGCGAACCATAGGTCCGGGCGCGCATCACGTGCGAGTCCGGGCGGCCGTTTTCGTCCTTGAGCGGACGGTCGAGCATGAAAGTCTGACTGGCGCCGTGGATCAGGAGGACGGCGCCGTCGTAATCGCGCGTGAGCGTTCGCAACTGGCGCTTCAGTGCGAGGTAGCCGTCATGCGAGCGCCGCCGAAGCAAGCCGTCGAACAGATTAGGCGCACGACGCCGTTCCCATCCGTCTTCAAAGAGCGGGTCGGCCTGCATCATGATCACCACGCCGGCCATCTTGCGTTGGCGCGCGACGGCAAAGGCGCGTGCTAACCATTGGCGATTGGCTTCGAGGCGATCTTCGTATTCGCCGTTGCGTCCGCCTGCGATCTTGTAGTTGTTGTTGTCGCCGGGCACGTTGAGGGTGACGAACAGCACGTCATTCATCGTCCAGCGTGTGTTTTCGCGGTAGCTGCGGAACTTGGCCTGATCGGACTGGCGCATGACGGTCATGGCGCGCTGGCCGAGCGTGTTGTCGTCCGGGTAGAACAGCTCGCGCAGGCGCAACAGGCGCTCCACCGGGTCGAAGCCGCCGGCGGCGGGGCGTTGGCAGTCGCTCCAGTCGTGGTCGCCCGGGATGTAGATGACCGGGGTGATCAGGCTGTCGAGCAGGTCATGACGTGCTTCGAGCAGCGTGTCGGAGCACGATTCATCCCGGCCCTTGAGGTTGCCCAGATGGACAACAAAGGCCGGATGTTCGGCGTCGATGGCGTCCAGTAATGCATGCGCAGGGGCGACATCTTCAGCGCGCTCGGGCACATTGCCGATCACCGTGAAGGTGAAGGCGGCCGGCGCGTCAGTTGCAGGCTTCGTGCTCTTTGACGCGGCGGGCGCAGCCATCGGCAGCAGCATCGCCAACGTTATGGCGATGCATTGGAGCGTGCGGAAAGCTGCGCCGGGCCGGGTCATCGGAATCAGGCGGATGGGCTTGCCAGCGCCTTGAGGCGGTACAACGCGTCGAGCGCCTCGCGCGGCGTCATGTCGTCAGGGTTGATTCCGGCGAGCGCATCCGTCAGCGCGCTGTCGGGGGCTTCATCGCTGGCATCGTCTTCGTCGTCGATGGGCGTTTCGGCTGCGAGTGCGAACAGGTCGAGCTGGGGCGTGGCGCCGGTGTCGGCGGAATGCTGCTCCAGCCAGGCGAGCCGTTTGCGTGCGGCACGAATGACCGGTTGCGGCACCCCGGCCAACTGCGCGACCTGCAACCCGTAGCTTTGGCTGGCCGGACCTTCCTGCACGGCATGCAGAAAAACGATGCCGTCACCGTGTTCGACGGCGGAGAGGTGCACGTTGGCGGCCTGTGCAAACTCCTGCGGCAGTTGCGTCAGCTCGAAATAGTGCGTGGCGAATAGCGTGTGGCTGCGGTTGTGCGACAGCAGGTGGCGCGCAATTGCCCAGGCGAGCGCCAGACCATCAAACGTGCTCGTGCCGCGGCCGATTTCGTCCATCAGCACCAGGCTGTTGGGCGTGGCGCGGTGCAGGATGGCAGCGGCTTCGGTCATCTCGACCATGAAGGTCGAGCGCCCGCCCGCCAGATCGTCGGCCGCGCCGATGCGCGTGAAGATGCGGTCGATCGGTCCGATGACGGCTGCTTCCGCCGGCACAAACGCGCCCACGTAGGCGAGCAGCACGACCAGCGCGGTTTGCCGCATGAAGGTCGATTTACCACCCATGTTGGGGCCCGTGATCAGCAGCAGCTTGCGCGCCTCCTGCAGCACGCAGTCGTTGGCGACGAACTGTTCGACTTGTTGTTCGACCACCGGATGGCGTGCGCGGGTCAGTTCAATGCCGGGTGCATCCGTCAGCATGGGACGCGACCACGACAGCGCATGCGCACGCTCGGCCAGCGTCGCGAGCACATCGGCCTGGGCCAGCGCGGCGGCAATGCGCTTGAACTCGGCCAGATGCGGCAGCAGCTTCTGCAGCAGTTCCTCATAGAGCAGCTTTTCGCGCGACAGCGCGCGGTCTTGCGCCGACAAGGCCTTGTCTTCAAACGCCTTCAACTCGGGCGTGATGTAGCGCTCGGCGTTCTTCAGCGTCTGGCGACGCCGATAATCGTCGGGCACCTTGGCGGCCTGGCCATTGGTGACTTCGATGTAGAAGCCGTGCACGCGGTTGTACTCGACCCGCAGATTGGCGATGCCGGTGCGCTCGCGCTCGCGGGCTTCCAGATCGACGAGAAACTGGCCACAGTTTTCAGAGATATCGCGCAGCTCATCAAGGTCTGCGTCGTAGCCTCGGGCGATGACGCCGCCGTCACGCACCATGGCTGCGGGCTCAGCCATCACGGCGCTCTGGAGCAGAGCGTGGGCATCTTCGGGCAGGGTGAGCGCGGCGTACAGCTCGGCGAGCAGCGGCGCGGCATCGCTTTGAGGCAGCTCTTCGCGAATCTCAGGCAGGCGTGCGAGCGTGTCACGCAACGATGACAGGTCGCGCGGGCGCGCCGACAGCAGCGCCAGTCGCCCGGTAATGCGCTCCACATCCGAGAGCGTGCGCAGCGTCGCACGCAACGTTTGCCAATCGCTGCCGAGCAGCACTTCGATCGCCTGCTGCCGTGCTTGCGGCACTGCGCGATTCCGCAGCGGATGATGCAGCCAGTGGCGCAGCAGACGGCTGCCCATGCTGGTCGCGCAGGTGTCCAGCAGCGAGAACAGCGTCGGCGATTCCTGCCCACGCAGCGTCTCGGTCAACTCCAGGTTGCGGCGCGTGGCGGTGTCCAGGCCGATGAATTCGCTCTCATGCTCGACGGTCAAGCCGATCACGTGGCGCAGAGACTGGCCTTGCGTGGCCGCCGCGTAATTGAGCAGCGCGCCGGCAGCCGCCAGTGCGGCCGTCAACGTTTCCGCACCGAAAGCAACGAGGCTCGCCACACCGAGTTGTTCGCGCAGGCGGCGGGTGCCGGCTTCCACGTCGAAATGCCAATCGGGCAGGCGCGTGCGGGCAACATCCACCTGGATGGTGTTCAGCGTTGCATCGTCGGCCAGAACTTCAGCAGGACGGATGCGCTCGAGTTCGCGGTCGAGCTGGTCGGGGCTGCACTCCATCACGCGCAGTTCGCCGCCGACCAGGTTGAGCCACGCCAGACCGATCAGCGGTGCCGAGCCACGCTTGCCCGGTAAGTGCGCGATGGCCAGTAGGTGATTGTTGACCTTGTCGGAGAGCAGCGCGGCGTCTGTCAACGTGCCGGGTGTGACGACGCGCACGACCTTGCGCTCGACCGGCCCCTTGGTCGTGGCCGGATCCCCGATCTGCTCGCAGATCGCAACGGATTCGCCCAGCTTGACGAGCTTGGCGAGGTATTGCTCCGCAGCGTGGAACGGGATGCCCGCCATGCGGATCGGATGCCCGTTGGAGCTGCCGCGTGCGGTGAGCGTGATATCGAGCAGGCGCGAGGCTTTTTCGGCGTCTTCAAAGAAGAGCTCGTAGAAGTCGCCCATGCGATAGAAGACAAGCGTGTCTGGATGCCCAGCCTTCAAGCGAAGGTACTGTTGCATCATTGGAGTGTGCTTGTCGAAGGGGCCGTATTTCGGGTCGATCTCCAGAACCGGAGCGGAGTGTTCAGCCATGAGTACCAATGCGCAGCGCGCGGCCCGATGTCATGCGATTAGGCCGCGCGCGGAAGGTGTTGAATCGTGCAATTGTTGCACACCCGCGAGGGCGCATCACCGCACATCGTCGGTGAGCCTGGCTTCCAAAAAGTCGAGAAAGCACGCAATCCGCGAAGCCAGCTGCGTGTTGCGGTAGTACACCGCGTGAATCGGCTGCAGCACCTCGACCGTGGCATCCGGCAGCACCTGCACAAGATCGCCGGCGCGGCGGTCTTCAGCGGTCATGAAGTCGGCCAGACAGACGATGCCCGCGCCTTGCAGGGCGAGCTGGCGCAGGGTTTCACCGCTTGATGCTTTGAGCGTGGGTTCGATGCGCAGGCGGTCGCCGTGCGGGCCGCGCAGGGGCCAGAAATTGAGCGATTCCGGCTGCGCGAAGCCGAGCAGGGCGTGCTTCTGCAGGTCTTCCAGGTTGCGTGGCCGCCCGTGCGCTTTCAGATAGGCGGGGCTTGCCAGCACACGCAGCCGCCGCGTGCCGAGCAGACGCGCACGCAGGGTGGAATCGCGCAGCGTGCCGATGCGGATCGCCACGTCGGTGTCTTCCTCCAGCAGGTCGATGATCAGGTCGTTGGTGTTCAGTTCCAGCTCGATCTGCGGATACTGTGCGCGGAAGTCCGGCACCAGCGGCGCCACCACATGCAGCATGAAAGGCATGGCAGCGTTGACGCGCAGGCGGCCGGCTGGCTGCTGGCGGCGCAGGGCGATCTGCTCCTCGGCCTCGTCGACGGCGGCGAGGATCCTGCGCGCCTGCGCCAGAAATGTCGCGCCCTCGTCAGTAAGTGACAGCCGCCGCGTTGTGCGCGAGAGCAGGGTGGTGTCCAGCTTCTCTTCGAGGCGGCGCAGCGCCCGGCTCACACCCGACACAGTCTGGCCGAGCTGCTCCGCAGCGGCCGTGACGGAGCCCGTATCGACCACCGTGCGGAAGGCGAGCAGTTCTTCGAGCGTGGTTTTCATCGTCGATTGTCAATTCCAAATCAAAAGAATTCTGACCAATGTAGCGTGATTTGCAAAGATCAATCGCCGCCCCCGTCGTCGTGGGAAGGCCGAAATGCCGCGTAGCCGCTCGGCGCGCGGGTACGCGCCCTCAAGATTGGGGCCCTGCCTGCCGATAGACCATCCGGACCCCTAAAACCATAGTGGAATCGCATTTGCGCAAACGGCGCGTCGCGGTTCCGCATCCGGAGACTCTGGAATGAGCAAGCTCAGCTTTCGCCAAAAGCTTTGGCTGCCGTTGGTCATCAGCCTTGTCGCGCTGACCTTGATCTCGGTATTCAACGCGTATCAGGCGCGCGAGATCCGCGTGGAGGAGCGCAAGAACAACCTCGTCAGCGTGACGACCATGGCCATGAACCTGGTCAAGCAGTACGACGACCTGACGAAGAACGGTACGTTGACCAAAGACGCCGCGCAGAAGGAGGCGATCGACCGCTTCAAGGCGCTGCGCTACGACAAGGACGGCTACTTCACCATCACCAGCTCCAACAATGTGGTGGTGATGCACCCGATCAAGCCGGAGTTCGTCGGCAAGGACCAATCCGGCTTCAAGGATGCGCAGGGCAATGCGGTCTACATGGGCCTGACCAATGCGGCCAAAGATCCCAAGGGCGGATTCACCAGCTATGTCTGGCCGAAGGTCGGCGGCACGGAGCCGGTGCCCAAGACGGCGTTCGCGATGCGCTATGAGCCGTGGGACTGGGTCTTCTCGACCGGCGTCTACATGGACGACATCAATGCCGCGTTCATGACTTCGCTGTACCAGACGGGCGGCCTGCTGGTGCTGGTGGCCGGTTTGCTTGTATTGCTGGGCGGTATCGCGAACCGCGGGCTGCAGCGCACGCTCGGCGGGGACCCTGCCTACGCGGCGGATGTGGCCAATCGCATCGCCGGCGGTGACCTGACGGTCGAAATTGCCACCCGTGCCGATGACAACCACAGCCTGCTCTACGCCATGAGCCGCATGCGCGGCGCGCTGGTGCAGACCATCGGCCGCATCAAGGGCGCCTCGGAAACCATTGGTACCGCCACGCGCGAGATCGCCAGCGGCAACCTCGATCTGTCGTCGCGCACCGAACAGCAGGCCAGCTCGCTCGAAGAAACGGCTTCTGCCATGGAACAGCTGATGTCGACGGTGCAGCAGAACGCCGACAACGCCCAGCAGGCCAACCAACTGGCGGCGTCCGCCTCGGATGTGGCCGTGCGCGGCGGCGATGTGGTGACGCGCGTGGTGGAGACGATGGGCTCGATCAACGCGTCGTCGCGCAAGATCGTCGACATCATCGGCGTGATTGATGGCATTGCCTTCCAAACCAACATCCTCGCGCTGAATGCCGCGGTGGAAGCGGCCCGTGCCGGTGAGCAGGGCCGTGGCTTTGCGGTGGTGGCCGGTGAAGTGCGCAGCCTCGCGCAGCGCAGCGCCGCTGCCGCCAAGGAGATCAAGGCGCTCATCGACGATTCCGTTGTCAACGTGGATGCAGGTAGCGCGCTGGTGGAAGAGGCGGGTACGACGATGCGCGAAATCGTTGCGAGCGTGAAGCGCGTGACCGACATCGTTGGCGAGATTTCGTCGGCCAGCCAGGAACAGCGCTCGGGGATCGAAGAAGTCAGCCACGCCGTCACGCAGCTTGACGACGCCACGCAGCAGAACGCCGCGTTAGTGGAACAAGCCGCCGCAGCCGCGCAATCGCTCGAAGAGCAGGCGGTGAGTCTGACGCAGGTGGTGGCGCAATTCCGCCTCGACGCGCATGCGCTGCGTGCTCCCGCCATGGTGGCCAAGGTTGAGCCAGTTGTTGCGCCGGTCAAATCAATCGCAGTTGCAGCGCCGGGAGCGCCCAAGGATGAAGCGCCGCGCCGCGGGGCCGCCAAACCGAGCACCGATGCGGCCAAGCCCAGGCTGACGTCGCGCAAGCCGCCTGTGCTGCGCAAGGCGGCGGCCAAGCCGGTCGACCGAGCCGAGACGAGTGCGCCCGCACCGGCGGTGATACCGGCAAGCCTGACCAAAGCGAAGCCGCTGGTGGCCGCAGGAGACGATTCGGACTGGGAAACGTTCTGACCTCCGACCGACTTTCACCTCGTTGACTTCACGCACGCAATCGCGTGCTTGCCTGCCCGGATTCCGGAGACAAGATGGACCGCATTTTGAAGAACACCAGCGTGCGCGCTGGCCTGCTGGCGATTCTGATCACCTTTGCACTGATGATCGTGGTCGGGGCGGCGGTGGGTGTGCTGGCCCTGCGCACCACCAACACTGCCACTGAGCGCGTGCATGAGATTTCTGACCGCAGCATGCTGTTGAACGACGCGTACAAGGACATGCAACGTGCCCGCACCGGCATGTCGCGCCTGTATAGCGTCCTGCGCGAGAACATGGATGACGCCGCCAAGGCAGCAGCGCTTGCCAGTTCGGAGAAAGGGCTGAAGAAATCCATCGCGCAGGTGGAGGCATTCAAGAATGCGCCGCCCATCGAAGGTGTCGACGAATCGCTGCACCAGGCGATCGTCCAGGCCGCACAGACGCACATCGAAGCCGTGCAGCGCGCCCTCGCCGCCTTGCGTGCCGGTGATGCCGCAGCCTATGCCCCGATCAACTACAAGGACGTGACCGATACCGGTGCGGCGTGGTCTGTGCAGATCGAGAATTTCCAGCAACTCGTCAAGAAGCTGGCCAAGGACGAGGCTGACAATGGCCGCGCGCGTTATGAAACGATTCTGAAGTTCGTGGCACTCGGCATTGCGATGGCACTGGCGTTGATCGTGGCGGTGTTCTACGGGCTCAGGGCCTTTGTGATCACGCCGCTCAACGAAGCCGTGACCGTGCTGAGCCGCGTGGCTGAAGGCGATCTGGCCGTTCACGTCAAAACGGGTGGCCGCAATGAACTCGGCCGTCTGCTGGCCGCTGTGGGCCGCATGCGCGAAAGCCTGGTGAACACCGTACGCCAGGTGCGCAACAGCTCGGATTCGGTCAACACCGGCGCGCACGAAATCGCCAGCGGCAACCTTGATCTGTCCACGCGCACCGAGCAGCAGTCGGCCTCGCTGGAGAAGACCGCCGCGAGCATGGAGCAGATGACCTCCACGGTGACCAACAATTCCGAGAATGCCCGTCAGGCCAGCGCGCTGGCTTCGAATGCGGCAGACCTGGCTTCGCGCGGCGGCGACGTGGTGCGCGGCGTGGTGGCCACCATGGATGACATCAGCGCAGGCTCGCGCAAGATGGCCGACATCATCGGCGTGATTGACGGCATTGCCTTCCAGACCAACATCCTGGCGCTCAACGCTGCCGTGGAAGCCGCTCGCGCTGGCGAGCAAGGCCGCGGCTTTGCCGTGGTGGCTGGCGAAGTGCGCGCGCTGGCTCAGCGCAGTGCGGCCGCTGCCAAGGAGATCAAGACGCTGATCGACGATTCAGTGTCGCGCGTGCAAGCGGGCCACACGCAGGTCGCGCAGGCCGGCGAGACCATCACCGAAACGGTGGAGGCCGTACGCCGCGTCGCCAATATTGTTGAAGACATTGCTTCCGCATCGGCCGAGCAGACGCAGGGCATCCTGCAGATCGGCCAGGCCGTGACGGAAATGGAGCAGGTGACGCAGCAGAATGCCGCGCTGGTCGAACAGGCCGCTGCCGCGGCGCAGTCGCTTGAAGAACAGGCGCAGAACCTCACGCAAGTGGTGTCGCAGTTCCGGTTGGACGGGGCAGAGACCGCCGCGATGGCTGTGGCGAGACCTGACAAGACTATGAAGCCTGCGGCCAAGGCCGCAGCAAAGCCGGTCAGCGCGGCCAAGCCCGCGCGCGCGGCTCTGCGCAAGCGTGAACCGAAGATCGCTGCTCAGCCGGCGGCAGCTGCGCCGGCCGCACCTGCCGCAGCTGCCGCAGCTGCTCCCGCCCGCAAGCAACCTCTGGCCGTGGCCGGTGGCGGTTCCGACGCCGATTGGGAAACGTTCTGATCGGTTGAGAACTCAGGCATCGAGCGCTGGGCCATCAATGCGTTTGGCCCAGCTTTCCACCTCGCCGCGTGCGAGGCGGCCCTCCACAAGCTTGCGCCATGACGGCGTGAGCGGCAGCGTCAGCATCTCGGCCAGCGCCGCACGATCGAGCATGTTGCGGTAAAGCACGTCGAGCACACGCGCCAGCGGCCATTGCGGCCATGGGCGCTCAAGCCATTCGAGCGCATCACCGGCGCGCAGTGTGCCGCCTTCCAACACCCGGTAGTACCAACCGGTGCGCCCTGTGTTCTGCACGCGGCGCGCCATGTCACGCGCGTTGAAGCGGTCGTTGAGCTTCCAGCATGGCTGACGCAGTTGCGATACCTCCAGCACCACGCTGCCCGCACGCAGGCGGTCACCCACGCAGATGTCGGCTTCGGTGATGCCCGTCGTGCTCAGGTTTTCGCCGAAAGCGCCGGGCTGTGCGAGCAGGGGCTGCGCGCCGATGTCCGTTTGCCAAGCCGCGTAGTGGTCGAACGGGTAGTGGTGGATCGCCTTGTCGGGGCCGCCGTGCACCCGCAAATCGCCTTGCTCATCACCGACGATGCCGTTGACGTCTACCTTCACCGCGTCGCTCACCGGGCGCTTATCGATGGCGCTGCGTGAGCCCGGACGCGTGTAATCGACAGCACGGCCGGTGAGGAGGGTATCGATGCGAATAGGGCCAGGCAGCGTCATGCCGCCTCCGCGCCATCCAGCCAGGCGATGAAGACTTCGCGCGCGCGTTGCGCCAGGCGTTCCGCAATTGCCGGTGCCTGAGCACGCAGCGCGCGCGGGTCGATGCCTGCGGCACTGAGCTCCGCCGCATGCCCGATCAACCAAGCTTCCAGCTCCTTCAGATTTGCCTCCAGATGGAATTGCAGCCCCAAGGCGTGGTTGCCAATGGCGAAGGCCTGCTCTGCGCAGACTGCCGTGAATGCCAGCCGTCGCGCGCCCGGCGGCAAGTCGTATCGATCGCCATGCCAGTGCAGCACCGGCGTGCCGTCGGCCAGCGGCGCGAGCGGCGAATCTGCGCCTTCGGCCGTGAGGGTGATAGGCGCAAAGCCGATCTCCTTCGTGCCCATCGGCTTGACCGCCGCACCCAGCGCCCGTGCCATCAACTGCGCCCCCAGGCAGATGCCAAGCAGCGGCTTGCGTGCGGCCAGTCGCTGCGCAATGGCGGCGGCTTCCTCGCGCACGAACGGATACGTTGCATCGTCGTATGCACCGATTGGCCCGCCCAGGACGATCAGCAAATCGGCCACCGCCATGTCGTCGGCTGGCACAGGCTGCACGCCCACGTCCACGGTGCGCACGGTGTAGCCGCGCGCTTGCAGCAGCGGCTGCAGGATGCCGAGATGCTCGAACGGAACGTGGCGCAGAGCGAGGGCGGTTTTCATGGCTGGCAATGACGGTTGTAGGCGAATCGCATTGTGATTGAGGGGCGCCCGTTGCAAAACCCGTGCGGGTGGCGAGGGAGTGTTTTGCGGCATTGGCGCGGTGCGGCGTTGGAATATGCCGGCAAAGCATTGCTTATATCAGCTCTTAATAACTTGCATCGGTACCCCCTCGAAAAAGGCCATGCGAGGGGATGTCCCTTCCTTAGCAGTTCATTAAGATCAGCTGTCGGCATACATGCGGGAAGCGCAGAGCCGACGGAGTCAATAAGCAAATTCGATGAAAAAAGGGGTAAGGGAGTAATGCGTTCACTATCGAAACTGGCGCTGATCGGCATGGTCGCGCTGTCGGGTTGTGCCGTGATTCAAAAGCCGATTCCGGCTTCTCCGGCGCTATTTACGGATCACGAATCGACTGTCGCCGTGGTCATGACAAAAATGCCGGAGCCCGCTGCGCGAATGACGGGCGCGCAGGGCATTCTTGATATCGCGATCAATCGCGGCCTGGCGAAGCCGATCGTCGAGCGCCTGCAAAAGCAGGATTTTTCTACGGTAGCGGCGCTGCCCAAGAAGATGGCCGAGGGGTTGGAGTCGCGACAGATGAAAACAGTGCTGATTCAAGAGCCCCTAGATGTGGCCACGATGAGCCAGTTCACCGAAGGTTCGGGTGAGGGAATCGCCCGTCTAGACTATCGTCCCCTGGCGAAGAAGTACGATGCGCAACGCTTGTTGGTGCTCTCCCCGATTTGGCTGGGAACCACGCGGGCCTACCATGGCTTTCTCCCCCTGGGTGCACCGAGCGGATACGTCGCGATCGTTGGCCAGCTTGTCGATTTGAAAACGAACAAGCTGCTTTGGTATCAGTCGATCGAATCCAGCGAGTTCGCAGCGGGCGAATGGGATGAAGCGCCCGAATATCCGAACCTGATGAAGGCGGTCAGCAGCAGTACCGACGATGCAGCGACCCGGTTGCGTACCTCGTTCTTCATGGAAGGTACGACGCCGACGGTGGCAACGACTGCAGCAGCAACAGCGACCGCACCTGCTGCGCAGTAATGCGGTGGTGGACAATAAAAAAGCCCGCATGAAACGGGCTTTTTCTATCGGCGCCTACTGGCAAGCAGCGCACCGATCAAACCTCAGCTTTCGACCGCGAGAACGGCGAGGTGATCTTGATCATCTGCACGAAGGCCTTCGGGTTGCCGGCCAGGATTTCACCCTGGTCGAGGTAGCCCGATTCGCCGGTGTAGTTGCCCACCAGACCACCCGATTCCGTCACGAGCAGCGAGCCGGCGGCCATGTCCCATTTGCTCAGGCCCTGCTCGAAGAAACCGTCGAGGCGGCCGCAGGCAACGTAGGCGAGGTCTAGCGCAGCAGCGCCAGGGCGACGCAGGCCGGCGCAGTTTTCCGTCATGGTCGCAAACAGGCGGGTGTAGTCGTACAGGCCTTCCATGTCGCGGTAGGGGAAACCTGTGCCGATCAGGCAGTCGGCCAGCTTGTCGCGGCGCGTGACGCGGATGCGGCGGTTGTTCAGGAACGCGCCGGCGCCCTTGGAGGCGGTGAAGAGTTCGTCGCGCGTCGGGTCGTACACCACGGCCTGCGTGACGACGCCACGCTGCATCAGCGCGATGGAAACGCCGTACTGCGGGAAGCCGTGGATGAAGTTCGTGGTGCCGTCGAGCGGGTCGATCACCCAGACGTTTTCGCTGATCGTTTCGCCGTCGGCCCAGGATTGGCCGGACTCTTCCGCTAGAATCGCGTGATCGGGGTAGGCAGTCTTGATGACTTCGATGATCGCCGCTTCAGCTGCGCGGTCGACTTCGGTAACGAAATCGTTGTGTTGTTTGCGCTCGGTGCGCAGGCTATCGACGTCGAAGGACGCGCGGTTGATGACGGTGCCGGCCTTGCGAGCAGCCCGGACGGCGATATTGAGCATCGGATGCATCTGGGATCTCCGCGCCTGGCGCGCCGATTTTTCGAAAGCGGCCGCAGGCGAAACAACACAACGAATTGTAGAAGAACGAGCGGCGGGCCAATCTCGCGATCCTGCCCGCCGTCAAAAGAGTGGCCGTATTGTATATGAACCCCGCCTCCGGCGCCCCGCGAATTGCGCCAATGAGCACCCCAAGCACCACCCCCGCCGACCCGGAAACGCTGCACCAGCGCGCCGCGCGGTGCCGTTTCGTGCTGGTTGAGACCAGCCACCCCGGCAATGTCGGCTCCACCGCACGTGCGCTCAAGACGATGGGCTTTGGAGAGCCCGGCAGCTTCGTGCTCGTGCGCCCGCGCGAGGCCGACGCCCAACGCCACGCCGATGCCGTTGCCATGGCAAGCGGTGCCGATGACGTGCTGGCCGCCGCCCGTGTGGTAGACGGCATTGGCGAAGCGCTGGCCGGCGCCTCGCTCACCATCGCATTGACTGCCCGCCCGCGTGAATTCGGCCCGCGCCGCATCGGCCCGCGTGCCGCGGCAGAAGAAGTGGCCGCATTGCTGGCCGCGCCGGACACCACCGTCGCGTTCGTCTTCGGCAATGAACGATTCGGTTTGCCCAACGAGGTGGTGGAGCGCTGCCACGTCGTCACGCACATTCCAGCCAACCCGGCGTATGCCTCGCTGAACCTGTCGCAGGCGGTGCAGTTGATTGCGTACGAGGTCCGGATGGCGCTGCTGGCCGGCACGGGCACGGGCGACACCCGCATGGAAGGCGTCGGCTTTGTCGGCGAGCCGGCCACCGCCGAGCAGATCGACGGGATGTTCGAGCATCTGGAGCAGGGTTTGGTCGAGATCGGTTTTCTGGACCCCGCCCAGCCGAAAAAGCTGATGTCGCGCCTGCGGCGGCTGTTTGCCCGCACGCAGTTGGAGACCGAAGAGGTCAACATCCTGCGGGGGATTGCCAAGCGCATGCTGGGCCGCCGCGCCGCAGCCGCCACGCCGCCCACCGGCGCAGCCGACGACTGTCGCTGACCGCCCTGAGAGCCGCCCGTTGTTGATCGACCTGGGCGGCATCCCCTGCATGTCTGGTTAAAACCCTTGCCGCAGCACGGTAAGGCAATGCCTTACACTGCCCTCAGCGCATCGCGCATATAGAAATAACGATCCACACACCTCAAGATGTTCACACGCATTCGCGAAGATATCGGCGCCATCATGGAGCGAGACCCGGCCGCGCGCAGCCGCTGGGAAGTGCTGACCTGCTACCCAGGTCTGCACGCCATCATCGTCCATCGGATCGCGCATGCGTGTTGGCACGGCGGCTTCCGGTGGCTGGGGCGGTGGTTCTCGCACCTCGGGCGTTTCCTTACCGGCATCGAGATCCACCCCGGCGCAACGATCGGGCGGCGCGTGTTCATCGACCACGGCATGGGTGTCGTGATTGGCGAGACGGCCGAGATCGGTGACGACTGCACGATCTACCAGGGCGTCACGCTGGGCGGCACGTCGCTCTACAAAGGCGCCAAGCGGCACCCGACGCTCGGCAAGGGCGTGGTGGTCAGTGCGGGCGCCAAGGTGCTCGGCGGCTTTGTCATCGGGGATGGGGCGCGTGTTGGGTCCAACGCGGTCGTGCTCAAGCCGGTGCCGCCGGGTGCAACAGCGGTTGGCATACCGGCGCGCATCATCGAGCGCGATGTCGCTACCGAAGCCCGGTCTGCGCTCAAGCAGGAGTTTTCCGCGTATGGCATCACGCCCGATGCGGACGATCCAGTATCGCTGGCGCTCAAGCGGCTGATCGACCACAGCGAGCTTCAGCAGGAGCGCATCGAGTCGATTCTTTCTGCGCTGGATCGCCTGGGCGCGCACCTAGAGAACTCCCCGAACGACCCGTTCGATGCGAGCGAGTTGAAGCGGATGCTCAAGTAAGCAAGGTCAGGTGGGCAGGTGGCGGCGGCTTATGTCGTCACTTGCTCGACCGTCAGCGTGCCGTCTTGCAGTTTGAGGAAACTGCCGCGCGGTTGCTCTTGATCGAAATCCCAGTCGGAAAGGACCCAGCGCTCACCGCTGGGCTCGTGATGCAGCTGCGGGCGGTGCGTGTGGCCGTGGATCAGCGTGCCGGTATTCGATGCCGTGAGTAACGCGTCCACCGCCTCTGGAGCGACGTCGCCCATCATCGCGGCGGCGCGGGGCTCGCCGGCGACATTGGCGGACACGGCGCGGCCGGCTTCGCTCTCTGCGCGCATCTTCTGCGCGACCTTCAAGCGCCAGCGCAGCGGCATCGCCAGGAATATCCCTTGAACCCAGCGCTTGCGCGTCCAGTGGCGAAAGCGCATGTAGGCCGTGTCGCGCGTGCAAAGGGCGTCGCCGTGGGCAAGCACGATGCGCGGGCCATCGTCCGCTTGGAGCACGGTGGGGTCGGGCAACAGCGTAGCGTGCGCAGCCTTCAAGAAGCGCTTGCCGAGCAGGAAATCTCGATTGCCGTGCATGAACAGCACGCGCGTGCCGGCCGCGGCCAGTTCGGCGAGCAGGTTGGCGATGTGCCGGTGGAACGGATCAGCCAATTCTTCATCGCCGACCCAGTATTCGAAGAAGTCACCCAGGATGACGAGCGTGCGTGCCTCGCGGGCGCGCGTGCGCAGGAAGCGCTCGAACGCGGCGGCGGTGGCCGGCATGCTGGCCGTCAGGTGCAGATCCGAAATAAAAAACACCGGCCCGGAAACCCGGACCGGTGTCTTCAGCGCGGAGGCCTGTGCGGCGTGCGCTGCGTCGATCATTCGATCACTTCAGCGCTTTCGATGATCACGTCTTCCATCGGTACGTCCTGATGGAAGCCGCGGTTGCCGGTGCGCACGGAGCGGATCTTGTCGACCACATCCATGCCTTCGGTCACCTTGCCGAACACGGCGTAGCCCCAGCCTTGCGGCGTCGGCGACGTGTGGTTCAGGAAGTCGTTGTCAACCGTGTTGATGAAGAACTGGGCCGTGGCCGAGTGCGGATCGTTGGTGCGTGCCATGGCAATGGCGCCGCGCTCGTTCTTCAGGCCGTTGTTGGCTTCGTTGTCGATCGGAGCCTTGGTGGGCTTCTGGTTCATCTTCTCGCCCGGCTCAAAGCCGCCGCCCTGGATCATGAAGCCCTTGATGACGCGGTGGAACACCGTGCCGTTGTAGTGGCCATCCTTCACATAGGCGACAAAGTTGGCAACCGACTTCGGTGCCTTCTCAGCGTCCAGGGCCAGGGTGATGTCGCCGTGGTTGGTGTGCAGCTTGACTTGGGTCATGGTGAATTCCTTGGGTGGGGCAAAAATGCGTTACTTGGAGACGACGGTAGCCGATTCAATCACGATCGGCTTCACGGGCACATTCTGGTGCGGGAACTTGGTGGTGGTTTCCACCGCCTTGATCTTGTCGATGGTGTCGGTGCCATCGACCACCTTGCCGAAGACGGTATAGCCGTAACCGTCCTGACCAGGGTAGTTGAGCATGTTGTTGTCGACCACGTTCACGTAGAACTGCGCGGTAGCGGAGTTCGGGTCCATGGTACGTGCCATGGCGATCGTGTACTTGTCGTTCTTCAGACCGTTCTTCGATTCGATTTCGACCGGTGGGCGGGTGTCCTTCTGCTTCATGTCGGCCGTGAAGCCGCCGCCCTGGATCATGAAGCCGTCCATCACGCGGTGGAAGATCGTGCCCTTGTAGAAGCCGTCCTTCACGTACTGCAGGAAGTTGGCGACCGTCTTGGGTGCCTTGTCCGGATACACCTCAACGGTGAAGTTACCCATCGACGTCTTGAACTGGACGCGCGGCGCGGACGCGGTGGCTGCCGTGGCTGCGGTGGCGGTTACGGCCAGTGCACACACGAGCCCGGCAAAGAGGGAGCGAATACGGAGCATGGTCAGGAAGAGAGAGCTTGTGGGTGGGAAAAGCAGGATCGGGGCCGCGTCTTCTTATTGACGCTTCGCTGGCTTGGCACTCACGCCGCTGGCTGCGGGCAGCGTGGTCGTGGCGGGTTTGGACGCGGGATGCACGCCTGGCAGATCAAGCAGGGCATCCAGACGCGCGCGCGCGGTGGCGTTCTTCGGATTCAGCTTGATCGCGCTCTGATACGACTGCGCGGCCAGGCGGACGTAGACGTCGCCAAGGTTGGATTGCGCTAGCGCATTCTCCGGCGCCACGCGGTTCGCCATGATCAGGTTGTCGCGGGCGCGGAGTAGCTCGCCGCGCTCGGCATACAGCGCGGCCAGGTTGATGTACGGTTCGGGCAGTTCCGGGAAATCTTGTGTCATCTGACTGAAGGCGACGATGGCATCGTCGGCGCGGCCCAGGCCGGCAAGTGCCACGCCTCGCTGGAAGCGAGCCTGCGCGTTGCGCGGCTGGGAGGCGACGTCCTTGTCCAGTTCGGCCAGTGCCTCGGCGTATTGCTTCTTGGCCAACGCGTCGTCGATGCGCTTCTGGCGCGCGACCTGCGGCGCTTGCTGCGTGCTGGGCATCAAATCGGCCGGCAAGGCAAAGCCGGCGGTCTGGGCGAAGGCCGGTGCCGCCGACATGGCAAGCAGGCAAGCCAGGGTGGCAGCGGTCTGACGCAGCGGTCTGTTCATGAGAATCGGTTCCGTTATACTCCGCCGCATTCTAACAAACCGTCTTTGTGCGCAGCAGCGGCCGTGCGCGCCAGGAAAGGTTCTTGACGGGGAGCATGCCAGACGCACTGGCAGGCCGCCCCGTCAGCGCAGTTCCGGTAAGATATGCCGCTAGTTTTGCAGGCGCCGCGCCGGCGCCGATTGCCTCCAATTTGGTCCGCCCGCAACGTTGTACATCGCATGCGCGGCGCGCTGAGTCTCCCGACACCGCTTCATGGAATCACTCAAGATCTACAACACGCTCGCGCGTGAGAAACAGACGTTCGTCCCCATCGAGCCCGGCCGCGTGCGCATGTACGTGTGCGGGATGACGGTGTACGACTACTGTCACGTGGGGCATGCGCGGGTCATGGTGGTGTTCGACATGGTGCAGCGTTGGCTGCGTGCGGCAGGTTACGAGGTGACCTACGTGCGCAACATCACCGACATCGACGACAAGATCATCAAGCGTGCGGTCGAGAACGGCGAGACGATGAGTGCGCTCACCGGCCGCTTCATCGCCGCCATGCACGAAGACGCAGATGCGCTTGGCGTGCAGCGCCCCGACCACGAACCTCGCGCCACCGAATACGTGCCGCAGATGCTGAAGATGATCGGCAGGCTGCAGACGAACGGTCTCGCCTACCAGGCCACCGACGGCGACGTGAACTACGCCGTGCGCAAGTTCCCCGGTTACGGAAAGCTCTCCGGCAAGTCGCTCGAAGACCTGCGCGCCGGCGAGCGCGTGGCAGCCAACGATGCCAAGCAGGATCCGCTCGACTTCGTCCTCTGGAAATCCGCCAAGGCAGACGAACCCGCCGAGTCGCGCTGGGCGTCACCGTGGGGCGAGGGGCGCCCTGGCTGGCACATCGAGTGCTCGGCGATGAGCTGCGAACTGCTGGGCGAGCATTTCGACCTGCACGGCGGTGGCGCCGATCTGCAGTTTCCGCACCATGAAAACGAGATCGCCCAGTCCGAGGGCGCGACCGGCAAGACGTTCGTCAACACGTGGATGCACAACGGTTTCGTGCGCGTGAATGACGAAAAGATGTCGAAATCGCTCGGCAATTTTTTCACTATCCGTGACGTGCTGAAGGTGTACGACGCGGAGGTCGTGCGTTTCTTCATCCTGCGCTCGCACTATCGCAGCGACCTCAACTACAGCGATACGCACCTTGACGACGCGCGTCATGCCCTCACACGTCTGTACACCGCGCTAAAGGATGTGCCGGCGGCCGCGGGTGCGAAGCCCGACTGGAGCGAGTCGCACGGCAAGCGCTTCCTTGAAGCCATGAACGACGACTTCAATACGCCGGTTGCCGTGTCGGTGCTGTTCGAGCTGGCGAGCGAAGTCAACAAAACGCGCTCGCCCGAGCTGGCCAACCAGCTCGCTGCGCTGGCAGGTGTGCTGGGCCTGCTGGGCCGAGATCCGCACGCGTTCCTGCAGGGCGGTGTGTCGGCCGATGGCCTGGACGCCGCAGAAGTGGAAGCGCGCATCGAAGAGCGCCGCGCGGCCAAGGCTGCCCGCGACTTCGCCCGTGCGGACGCCATCCGTGCTGAGTTGCTCGCCGCTGGCATTGTTCTGGAAGACAAGCCGGGTGGCGTGACCGAATGGAGACGCGCATGAACGCGGTGGCCAAGAAAGCCAACGTAGTGCGCAGCACCGCCGCCAAGAAAACGCCGGCGGCGAAGGTGCCGTCTGCCAAGAAGGCGGCTGTCAAGAAAGTCGATGGTGTGGCGAGCAAGTCGGTCGCCGGCAAGAGCGCACCGATCAAGGCCGCCAAGGCGCCGGCCAAACGCGCACCCGCGAGCAAGGTGCCGCTGCCTGAAACGCTCGCCGCTAGCGAGGCGCTGCCTGTACCGGCGGAAGTGGTGCTTTCTGGCCCACCCGAGTATTGGCAAGAAGCTTGCGCAGACCTGATGAAGCGAGACCGCATCTTGCGCAAGATCATCCCCACGTATGGCCCTGCGCACTTGGCGTCGCGCGGCGACCCGTTCGTCACGCTGGCGCGATCGGTCGTTGGTCAGCAGATTTCAGTCAAGGCAGCGCAGTCGGTGTGGGAACGGGTGGTGGCTGTGTGCCCCAAGCTCGTGCCTTCCCAGTTTTTGCGTGCCGGCCAAGAGAAGCTGGCGGGTTGCGGGCTGTCGAAGCGGAAGGCGGAGTACATTCTTGACCTCGCCGATCACTTTCGCAACGGCACGGTGCACGTCGCCAAGTGGGCCGAAATGGACGATGAGGATGTGATCGCCGAACTGACGCAGATTCGCGGCATCGGCAGATGGACGGCGGAGATGTTCCTGATGTTCAACCTGATGCGGCCGAACGTGCTGCCGCTGGACGATATCGGGCTCATCAACGCGATTTCACAGAATTATTTCAGTGGCGAACCCGTCACTCGCAGCGAAGCGCGTGAAGTGGCTGCCAACTGGGAACCGTGGCGCACTGTGGCCACTTGGTATATGTGGCGCAGCCTCGACACGGCGACCACCTATTGATCTGTTCATTTCGATGAAACGGAGCGCGTCGCCGGGCGGTCAAAATCCGGTAGAATGCGCGCCTTCAAGAGCCTTTCAGAAGATCCATGAAAACAACCTTCCTGGAGTTCGAGCAGCCGATCGCAGAACTTGAGGCGAAGATCGAAGAACTTCGCTTCGTACAAGACGATTCCGCTGTCGACATTTCTGAAGAAATTTCCCGCCTGGCTTCCAAAAGCCAGCAGCTCACCAAAGATCTGTACGCCAACCTGACGCCATGGCAGGTCGCGCAGATCGCCCGGCACCCGCAGCGTCCGTACACGCTCGATTACGTCCGCGAGATCTTCACCGACTTCCACGAACTGCACGGCGACCGTACTTTCGCCGATGACTTGTCGATCGTGGGCGGTCTGGCGCGCTTCAACGGCCAGGCTTGCATGGTGATCGGTCACCAGAAGGGCCGCGACACGAAGGAGCGCGCGCTGCGCAACTTCGGCATGTCCAAGCCTGAGGGTTACCGCAAGGCCAAGCGCCTGATGGAACTGGCGGACAAGTTCGGCCTGCCGATCTTCACGTTCGTCGATACGCCGGGCGCATTCCCCGGCATTGACGCAGAAGAGCGCGGTCAATCCGAAGCCATCGGTCACAACCTGTTTGTGATGGCCGGTTTGAAGGTGCCCCTGATCGCCACCATCATCGGTGAAGGCGGTTCGGGCGGTGCACTGGCCATCGCCATGGGCGACTCGGTGATCATGCTGCAGTTCGCCACCTACGCCGTGATCTCGCCGGAAGGCTGCGCGTCGATCCTGTGGAAGACCGCAGAGAAGGCGCCGGAAGCCGCTGAGGCTCTGGGCCTGACCGCGCATCGCCTGAAGGCGCTCGGCCTGATCGACAAGATCGTCAACGAGCCGCTGGGCGGCGCGCACCGTGATCCGAAGGGCATGGCGACGATGCTCAAGCGCGCGCTGGCCGAGTCGCTGCGCCAGTTCCAAGGCATGAAGACGTCGGAACTCCAGGCGCGCCGTCACGAGCGCCTGATGGCTTATGGCAAGTTCAAGGAAACCGAAGGTCGCTGATTCGTCGGCTGATCTCGTCAACAAGGTCGCACAACGCGTTGCCGCGTGTGCGGCCTTTGTTGCTTCTGGCGGGGCCGAAGCACCGATCGTGGCGATTGCCCTGTCGGGCGGACGCGATTCTGCCGCGCTGCTGCACGCGTGTGCGGCGTGGCGTGATGCGGGTGCTCACGTGCAGCTCGTTGCGCTGCATATTCACCATGGCTTGCATGCCGAGGCCGATGTTTGGGAATGCGCCAGCCAACGCATGGCAGAAGCAGCCGGCGTCGCGTTTCATGCGCGTCGTGTCCATGTGGCGGTCGATGCGGGGCAGGGGGTAGAGCAGGCAGCGCGCGAAGCCAGATACGCCGCGCTCGAAGCGCTTTGCGCCCAGGCAGGCGCCTCCATTTTGCTGACGGCGCATCATCAGGATGACCAAGCTGAAACGGTGCTGCTGCAATTGATGCGCGGCGCTGGCCTCGACGGCCTCGCAGCTATGCCGATGGCTCGGGCGGGCGCTGTCACATTGCTGCGTCCGTGGATCGATGCGCCGCGCAGCGAGATCGAGTTGTACGCACATACGCACGCGCTCAGCTGGGTCGAGGATCCGTCCAACGCCGACGCACGTTACGCACGGAATGCGCTGCGTCCTCTGCTTGTGGGCATGGCGGATCATTTCCCGGCGTATCGCGAAGCGCTGTCGCGCAGCGCTGGACACTTGGCGGATGCAGCTGCGCTGATCGACGAGATCGCACGGGCCGATTTGACGTTGATCGCCTCAGCGGACGGGTTGGATGTGGGCGCGTTGAGCGCACTATCCGTGCCGCGTCAGCGCGCGGTGCTGCGTGCCTGGTTGGCCGATGCGGGGGTGCGCGCGCTCTCCACGCGTCGCCTTGAGGATCTGCGTACGCAACTGGTCGACGCGCGCGACGATGGGGCGCTTTGCATTGAATTGCCTGCGGGACAAGTTAGGCGCTATCGCGGCGTTGCGCGAGTCGACGCTGGCACCGGCGACGCATCGGATCTGGTCGCGTTGGCCATTGAGGCGACGCAATTTGAACCGACGCATCCGGCTGAGCAACGCGTGAATGTGGCCGCATGGGGTGGGGTGCTGTCGTTTGCACCCGTGGCACGCGATGGCATCGCTGTGCAAACCTTGCAAGCGCCGCTGTTGCTGACGCCGCGCCGCGGTGGTGAACGCATCGTGCTGCGCCCGGGAGGACCGTCCCGCGCGCTCAAGCAGGCGTACCAGGAGGCTGGCATTCCTGCCTGGGGGCGCCAGCGCTTGCCGCTGCTGTATGCGGGCGACTTCCTGGTGTTTGCGGCCGGGTTGGGAATGAACCGAGCGGCCCTCCACAGCGGCGCAGGCTGGCAGGTCACATGGTCTGCCGCTACCGAGGGTGCACCCTGATACACATCGGCAGCAGTGAATTGCTTGCCGATCGATGCAAATTGCTGTATTTTCAAAAGCTTTTGCACCGCTCCGCCTCCTCCTGATCTTTCCAAGATGGCTCTCATCGTTCACAAATACGGTGGCACCTCGATGGGTTCGGTTGAACGCATCAAGAATGTCGCCAAGCGCGTTGCCAAGTGGCACCGTGCAGGTCACCAGATCGTGGTCGTTCCGTCGGCCATGTCTGGCGAAACCAACCGCCTGCTGGGCATGGCCAAAGAGATTTCGGCCCAGCCCGACCCGCGTGAACTCGACATGATTGCCTCGACTGGCGAGCAGGTGAGTGTGGGACTGCTGGCCATCGCGCTGCACGCCGAAGGCATTGACGCCCGCAGCTACACGGGCTGGCAAGTGCCGGTGAAGACCGATTCGGCCTACACCAAGGCGCGCATCCAGTCGATCGACGATGAACGCGTACGCGCTGATTTGGACGCTGGTCGCGTGGTCGTCATCACCGGCTTCCAGGGCATCGACAGCGAAGGCCATATCACCACGCTGGGCCGTGGCGGTTCGGACACCTCGGCCGTGGCGGTTGCCGCTGCGCTCGAAGCCGACGAATGCCTGATCTACACCGACGTGGATGGCGTCTATACGACCGACCCGCGCGTGGTAGACGACGCCCGTCGCCTGGACAAAATCACCTTCGAAGAGATGCTGGAAATGGCCAGCCTCGGTTCCAAGGTGCTGCAGATTCGCTCGGTGGAGTTTGCCGGCAAGTATCGCGTGAAGACCCGCGTGCTGTCGTCGCTGACCGACCCGCTGATGCCGCTCGACGTTGAGATGAACTCCGGCACGCTGATTACTTTTGAGGAAGATTCGAACATGGAAGCCGCCGCCATTTCCGGCATCGCCTTTGCCCGCGACGAAGCCAAGATCACCGTGATCGGTGTGCCGGACAAGCCTGGCATCGCTTATCAGATCCTGGGGCCGGTCGCCGACGCCAACATCGACGTCGACATGATCATCCAGAACCAGTCGGTGGAAGGTAAGACGGACTTCACCTTCACCGTGCCGCGTGGCGAATACCAGCGCGCCCTGGCGATCCTGAACGACAGCGTGAAGGCGCACATCGGTGCGGCCAGCGTGTCGGGCGACCCGAAGGTCTCGAAGGTTTCGGTGGTGGGTGTGGGCATGCGCTCGCACGTGGGCATCGCCAGCAAGATGTTCCGCACGCTCTCGGAAGAAGGCATCAACATCCAGATGATCTCCACCTCGGAAATCAAGATCTCGGTGCTGATCGATGAGAAGTACATGGAGCTGGCCGTGCGCGCGCTCCATAAGGCGTTCGAGCTGGATCAGGCGTAATCGGCTGAGCTGAGACCGGATGGCCGGGTGGCGACCCAGGGCCACAGATTCTCATCGCGTGTCATGCAGTTGTCGTTGACCGGGTGGGGTGAAGTGGCTAGAATACGCGCTTCGTTGCACGGGCTCCTTCGTGTGACGCGAGTTTGGGAGACGTGGCCGAGAGGTCGAAGGCACTCCCCTGCTAAGGGAGCATCCGGGCCAAAACCTGGATCGAGGGTTCGAATCCCTCCGTCTCCGCCAGTTTGGCGCTTCTCGCGGGAAGCGCACACAACAGGCGGATGCGAGTCGAGCTGACGTGACGGCTCGCATTGCACTGCACGTCAAAAAGCCCGCATGGCGCAAACCATGCGGGCTTTTTCTTTCGTCTGCTCTGCACGCACGCGCCTTCCGAAGATGGCGCGCGCATGCGTAGTGCATTAACGCATCAGCCTTGGCCGACGACGTCCGGCACACCGGCGGTCACGTTGAAGCCACAGTCCACGTACGTGATCTCGCCAGTCATGCCGCTGGCCAGATCCGACAGCAGGAACGCCGCCACGTTGCCCACCTCCTCGATGGTGACGTTACGGCGCAGTGGTGCCACGTCTTCCATGTACTTGAGCAGCTTGCCGAAATCCTTGATGCCGGACGCGGCGAGCGTCTTGATCGGGCCCGCCGAGATGCCGTTGGCGCGGATGCCCTTCGGACCCAGCGCGCTGGCCAGGTAACGCACGCTCGCTTCGAGCGACGCCTTGGCCAGGCCCATCGTGTTGTAGTTCGGGACCACGCGCTCAGCACCCAGGTAGGTCAAGGCCAGCAGCGAAGCATTTGGCGAGAGCATCGGCAGCGCGGCCTTTGCCAGCGCCGGGAAGCTATACGCCGAGATGTCGTGGGCGATGCGGAACGATTCGCGCGACAGGCCATCGATGAAGTTACCGGCAATCGCTTCGCGCGGCGCAAAGCCGATCGAGTGCACCAGGCCGTCGAAATGACCCCAGTGCTGGCCAAGATCTTCGAACACCTTGGCGATCTGTTCATCGCTGCTGACGTCGCAATCAAACACCAGCTTGCTGTCGAACTCGGTGGCGAATTCAGTAATGCGGTCCTTGAAGCGTTCGCCGACATAGGTGAAGGCCAGTTCCGCGCCTTCGCGCTTACAGGCGTTGGCGATGCCGTAGGCGATCGAGCGGTTGGACAGAAGGCCGGTAATCAGAATGCGCTTGCCAGCGAGGAATCCCATGGTTTCTCCGTACAAATGTGGGGCAACGTCGCGCCCGTATGTTGCTTGGGTTACTCGTCACTGCGGTTAGGCAGCGGCGGTATCCCGGGCACGAGGCAATTAGGTGGGCGCGATCATACCGGAAAGCGCGGGGCGGCTCCGCATTTGCGCAGTGCCGCACGACCGGCTGCCAGTCTTGTCAATGCGGGACGATCCTCGGGCCGGAATTGGTCGGATTGCCATGTGAGGGCGTTAGAATCGTCCAAAACAGTTTTTCAGACAGCGATCAATCGGATCAACGCATGCAAGGACATTGGGGGCAAGGGGCGCAATGAGCGTGCGCGTTGCGACACACAAGCGATTCATGGCGCTGGTCAGCCTGCTGGCGGCGCTCTGCGCGACACCCGCCTGGGCGGCCCATGGCTACGCCGAATATGGCGACCTCAAGTATCCGGCCGGTTTCTCGAACTTCGGCTATCTGAACCCGAAGGCGCCCATCGGCGGCATGCTGCTGCTCGGCAATCCAGACCGCCGCACGAGCTTCGACAAGTTCAATCCCTTCACGATCAAGGGGACGTCGGCACCGGGGCTGAATCAGCTTGTCTTCGAAAGCCTGCTCATTACAAGTTGGGACGAGACCGCCAGCGGCTATGGGCTGCTTGCCGACGACGTGACGGTGGCGCCCGACGAGCTTTCGGTCACGTTCCACATCAACCCGCGCGCCCGATTCTCCAACGGCGATCGCGTGCGCGCTTCAGACGTCAAATACTCCTACGACATGCTGATGGGCAAGGGTGCGAGCCCGGCCTACCGCAGCATGACAGCGGACGTGGCCAAGGTGACGGTGGTGGACGCGAGCACCATCCGTTACGATTTCAAGCGCAGGAACAAGGAGCTGCCGCTCATCGTCGGTGGGCTGCCGGTGTTCTCGCCAAAGTGGGGCAAGGGCAGTGGCAAGCCCGACGACCCGGACGGCGGCAAGGATGTCGCGTTCGACAAGCTGACCTTCCAGGACCCGATTGCCAGCGGCCCGTACGTAATCGACCGCTTTGATCCGTCGCGCGGCATTACCTTTCGGCGCAATCCCGACTATTGGGGCCGTGATCTGAACGTGCGCCGTGGTTCGTTCAATTTCGAACGCATCCAGTACAAGCTCTACAAGGACGAGACGGCCCGCCTCGAAGCCTTCAAGGCCGGCGAGTACGACGCCATGGTGGAATACCGCGCCAAGAACTGGGCGAAGAGTTACGTCGGCGTGAAGTTCCGCAGCGGTGAACTGATCAAGAGCGAATTCCCGCATCGCAACGGCGCGGGCATGCAGGGCTTTGTGATGAACCTGCGGCGCCCGCTGTTTCAAGACCTTCGGGTGCGCAAGGCGCTGGCGCTGGCGCTTGATTTCGAATGGCTCAATCGCCAGCTTTTCTATGGCGCCTACCGCCGGCTCGACAGCTACTTCGCCAATAGCGAGCTGGCCGCGTCGGATTCGCTCACGGGCATGCCCAGCAAGGGCGAGCTGGCGTTGCTGGAGCCGCTGCGCAGCAAACTCGATCCGGACGTGTTTGGCGTGCTGCCCGCACCGCCTTCGACTGATCCTCCCAGTTCACTGCGTGACAACCTGCGGCAGGCGCGCCGCCTGTTGGCGCAGGCCGGTTGGACGTACGCAGACGGCGCGCTGCGCAACAGCAAGGGCGAGCCGTTCGTCTTCGAGATGCTTGACGACGGCGGCGCCATGAGCCGCGTCATGGCGGCGTATGCGCGCAACCTGGAAAAGCTCGGCATCCAGGTCAACCAGCGCATGACCGACTTCGCGCTCTACCAGAAGCGATTGGAGGAGTTCGATTTCGACATGATTTCGCTGCGCTTCCCCGATTCGCAAAGTCCCGGCAACGAGCTGAAGGACCGCTTCGGCTCTGCCGCGGCCGACGAGGCGGGCTCAGATAACGTGATCGGCCTGAAATCGCCGGCCGTCGATGCGCTGATCGATGATGTGCTGCGTGCTGACAGCCGCGACGAGCTGGTCATCGCTTCGCGCGCGCTCGACCGCGTACTGATGCAAGGCTGCTATGTGATTCCGCACTGGTATTCGGCTTCCCACCGCGTGGCCTACAACAAGAACCTGATGTACCCGGATCGTCTGCCGTATTACTACTCGGCCGAGGCCTGGGTGCTAACGGCGTGGTGGCGGACGCCGGAATCCGCCCAATCGGCTGCCAAATGACCGCATCGGTGACACCATGTTCGCGTACCTGATCAAACGGTTGCTGCTTCTGATCCCGACACTGATCGGCGTGATCACGCTGACGTTTATCGTGATCCAGTTCGTACCTGGTGGCCCGGTCGAGCAGATGATGATGGAGATGAAAGGGCGCGGCGCAGGCAGCGAGGCCAGTGGCGGCGGTGCGTTTGACTATCGCGGCCGCCGCGGCGTCGATCCCGAGAAGATCAAGGAAATCCGCGCGCTGTATGGTTTCGACAAGAGCCCCGTCGAGCGCTACTTCCTGATGCTCGGCCGTTTTGCACGCTTCGACCTTGGCGAGAGCTATTTTCAGCACCGTAGCGTGTGGGACCTTATCAAGTCGAAATTGCCGGTATCGATTTCGATCGGGTTGTGGACGTTCTTTCTCACGTACCTGATAGCGGTGCCGCTCGGTATTGCAAAGGCTGTGCGGGCTGGCAGCCGGTTTGACCTGGTGACCAGCATCATCGTGTTGGTCGGCTACGCCATCCCGGGCTTCGTGCTCGGGGTGCTGCTGCTTGTGCTGTTTGGCGGCGGCACGTTCTTCCAGTGGTTCCCGATCCGGGGGATCACATCGGATAACTGGGATCAGCTCAGCCTGCTCGGCAAGATCACGGATTACCTTTGGCACATCACGCTGCCCGTCATGGCGTCGGTGGTGGGCAGCTTTGCCGTCATCACCATGCTGACGAAGAACGCGTTTCTTGAGGAAATCCGCAAGCAGTACGTGCTGACGGCACGCAGCAAGGGGCTGTCGGAGCGGCGCGTACTGTGGAAGCACATCTTCCGCAACGCGCTGCTGCCGCTGGTGACGGGCTTCCCGTCGGCCTTCATCGGGGCATTCTTCACGGGGTCGCTGCTGATCGAGCAACTGTTCTCGCTCGACGGCATGGGCTTGCTGTCGTATGAGGCGGTGGTGCGGCGCGATTATCCGGTCGTGCTCGGCACGCTGTACCTGTTCACGCTGATCGGGCTGGCCGCGCGGTTGATTTCCGACGTGTGCTACGTGCTGGTTGATCCGCGTATCCATTTCGGCTCGGTCGGGCGATAGGCGGGCCGGCAATCATGACCCAGTATTCGCGCACTTCCACGCATCCATCCAATACGGCAACGCCGCATCCCGTGCGGCATTCGCCGTCGCCCCTCAAGCGGGCGTGGCGCCGCTTCAAGCAGCATCGGCTCGGTTACTGGAGCCTGATCATCTTCGTGGCGCTGTTCGTGCTCAGTCTGGGCGCCGAATGCATCTCAAATGACCGGCCGCTGGTGGTCAAGTACCACGGCCACTGGTATTTCCCGATCGTGAAGGCCTACCCCGAGACGACCTTCGGCGGGGATTTCCCGACCCCGACGGATTACCTCGATCCGTTCATCCGAGACAAGTTCAAGGAGCCGGGAAGCTTTGCGATTTATCCGCCCAATCCGTATTCGTACGAGACGCTGAACTATTTTTCGAAAGAGCCCAACCCGGCGCCGCCCTCTGCCGAGAACTGGCTCGGTACCGATGACCGTGGTCGCGATGTGTTTGCGCGGCTGCTGTACGGCTTCCGTGTCTCGGTGCTGTTCGGGCTGGCGCTCACGGTGCTTGGCGTGCTGGTCGGCACGCTGACGGGCGCGCTGATGGGCTTCTTCGGCGGGCGCTTCGACATGGTGTCGCAGCGGCTGATTGAAATCTGGAGTTCGATGCCAGAGTTGTACCTGCTGATCATCTTCGCGTCGATCTTCACCCCCAGCCTTGGGCTGCTGATCATTCTGCTGTCGCTGTTCGGGTGGATGAGCCTGTCGGATTACGTCCGCGCCGAGTTCTACCGCAACCGCTCGCTCGACTATGTGAAGGCCGCGCGGGCGATGGGCCTGTCCAGTTGGCAGATCATGTGGCGCCACATCATGCCCAACAGCCTGACGCCCGTGATCACCTTCCTGCCGTTCCGCATGAGTGCGGCCATTCTTGCGCTCACCAGCCTGGATTTTCTTGGCCTGGGCGTGCCGCCATCCACCCCCAGCCTGGGTGAACTTCTCGCACAGGGCAAGGCCAACTTGGATGCGTGGTGGATCTCGCTGTCGACTTTCGTGGTGCTCGTGCTGACCCTCGTGCTGCTGACCTTCATGGGCGACGCGCTGCGCGATGCCTTCGACACGCGCCTGTCGTTCGCCCAACTGCGTACGCGCCAGAAACCGGCGGGGGTGAAATGACTCGCGTTGATCTGCGTACCTCCACGCCGAAGTACGACGGTCCGCTGTTGCGGTTGGATGACCTGTGCGTGCATTTCGAATCCGAACACGGCGAGGTGACGGAAGCCGTCAAGCACGTCTCGCTCGACTTGCACGCCGGCGAGCGCTTCGCCCTGGTGGGCGAATCGGGCTCCGGCAAGTCCGTGACCGCGCTATCGATCATGCGATTGCTGGCCGACGCGCAATACAGCGGCCGCATCCTGCTCGAAGGCCGCGACCTGCTGGCGGCCAGCGAGCGTGAGATGCGCGGCCTGCGTGGCGCCGACGTCGCCATGGTGTTCCAGGAGCCGATGACGGCGCTCAATCCGCTGTACACGATCGGCAACCAGATCGTCGAAACACTGGAATTGCACGAGGGTCTGGACAAGCGCGCCGCCAAGGCGCGCGCGATTGCTCTGCTGGAACGCACCGGCATTGCCGAGGCGCCGCGCCGGTTTGACGCCTTCCCGCACCAACTGTCAGGCGGGCAGCGCCAGCGCGCAATGATCGCCATGGCGCTGGCGTGCTCGCCGAAGCTGTTGCTGGCCGACGAGCCGACCACCGCGCTGGACGTGACGGTGCGCATGCAGATCCTGCAATTGCTGCGCGAGCTGCAGGCCGAGTTTGGCATGGCCATCATGCTGATCACGCACGACCTGAACATGGTGCGCGCCTTTGCCGAGCGCGTTGGCGTGATGGAGCGCGGCGTCCTGGTCGAAACCGGCAACACGGCCGACGTGTTTGCCGCGCCCAAGCACCCGTACACGATCCGCCTACTTGAGAGCCGCCCGCAGCGCGACGTGCTGCCGCTGGTGCCGCTTGCGCCCGTGCTGCTCGAAGCCGACAAGCTGACGGTCACCTACGAACGCCATCGCCCAGGGTTTGCGGGCTGGTTCAGGACCGACCCGTTCACCGCGGTCGACTCCGTGTCGCTGCAACTGCGCGAAGGCGAGACGCTTGGCATCGTGGGCGAGTCAGGTTCTGGCAAGACCACGCTCGCGCAGACGCTGCTGGGTTTGCAGGCGGCAAAGAGCGGCGACCTGCGTTTCCTGGGCAATTCGCTGCTGCGTATTTCGCGCGACGAGCGCCGCGCAGTGCGGGCGCGCATGCAGGTGGTGTTTCAAGACCCATACGGCTCGCTGTCGCCACGCATGACGATCGAGGAGATCGTGGGCGAAGGGCTGGCGCTGCACCAACCGCACATCAACGCCACGGAGCGACGTCACCGCGTGATCGAAGCCCTGCGCGAGGTGGGGCTTGATCGCACGGCGCTGGGCCGCTATCCACATGAGTTTTCGGGCGGGCAACGCCAGCGCGTCGCCATTGCCCGTGTCCTGATCCTCAAACCGCAGCTGCTGGTGCTCGATGAGCCGACTTCAGCACTCGATGTGTCGATCCAGCAGCAGGTGCTTTCACTGCTGTCAGCCCTTCAGAAAAAGTACAACCTGTCGTATCTATTCATCAGCCACGACCTTGCTGTCATCCGCGCGATGTCACATCGCGTGGTGGTGATGAAGGATGGAAAAGTGGTGGAAGAGGGTGACACTGAAGCGGTGTTGGCGTCCCCCTCGCACCCCTACACCTGCAAGCTGATGGCGGCTGCCTCACTCATCCCTGCGCGGGATAACCCGTAAAACCTATCGCGTTTGCCCCGAATCAGTGCAGTTTTGATGCGCGGTTTTTGTAAGAATGCGCATCCAAAGTCATGTCTAAGTGCCTGATTTGCATGTGGATTCCGAAGAATTTGTAACGACCTTTGACAAGTCAAAGTGTCACTTTTATCATCCTGCGAGATTGTTTTAACAAGATTCGGACTGGTCTCATTTGCGGGGGCATATGTTCGCCGCATCATTACGAGTTTCCGAGGGAGAACCAATGCAGCATTTCGTACTTCATTCCATGGCGCGCCTGGCGGTAGGGGTTGTGATCGGCTGCGGCGTGATCGTGTCGAATGCAGTGCACGCTGATACGGTCTTCAAGGACACGGAAGTCCGCGCCGACGTCAAGCCTGAAGCCAAACCGGGCCTCATCTCCAACGTGATGAGCAAGACGGGTGACGTGGTTATGAACGCGCTGGGCATGATTGGCCTGCGTTACCGCTTCGGTGGCAACACGCCGGAATCTGGCCTCGACTGCAGCGGATTCGTCCGCTACGTCTTCAACGACACCTTTGGTTTCCTGCTGCCGCGTCGCGCTGTGGAAATGAGCCGCGTCGGCACCAGCGTGGACACAGCTGAACTGCGCCCCGGCGACTTGGTGTTCTTCAACACCATGCGCCACACCTTCTCGCACGTCGGTATCTATATTGGCGACAACAAGTTTGTGCACGCACCGTCCACGGGCAGCAAGATTCGCGTGGATGACATGACCGCCTCGTACTGGGTGACGCGCTACAACGGCGCCCGCCGCATCGAAGGCAACTCCGGTGCGGCCATCAAGGACGGCGCCGATAACTTCGTCGAGCAACTCAAGCGCGTCGATCCGAACGCCGCCGGCAAGCCACTCGCAATGTACGGCGGTTGATTCGCTCGGGCTCGCTATCACACAATAGAAAAAAGACCGCCGCGGCGGTCTTTTTTGTTGCCTGCTGAAGGGGCATCAGCGGGGTGGCAGCGGGGTGCCGACGATGGTCTGCGTCAGATGCAGCTTCTCCCGCAGCAGCGGCATGGCGGCCTGGGCGGCCTGCTCGCCTGCCAGAATCGCCTCGTTGCGCGCGGTGAAGTCGCTGCCCTTAACAAACGGCAGCGATGGTGTGATCACCACGTCCGCCTGGGCCAGCTCGGTCTTGTTGATGCTCTGACCCATGATGGCCGTCGTCTGCAGCAGCATGCTCGCTTGCCCCGATACCGCCTGGTTGGACGGGTCTGCCGAGATATTCACTGCAATCACGAACGTTGCGCCCATCTGCTTGACGTACGTCACGGGCACGGGCGCCACCAGTCCCCCGTCGACGTATTGGCGGCCGCTGATCGTTACCGGCTGGAACACGCCTGGGATGCTGCACGAGGCACGCACCGCCTGACCGGTATTGCCGCGCCGGAACAGGATTGGCTTGCCGCTCGCCAGGTCCGTCGCCACGATGCCCAGCGGAATATGCATCTGCTCGATGGTCTTCTGCTTGACCAGCCGGTTGATGTACTTCTCCAGCGCCTCGCCCTTGAGCCAGCCGCCGAAGCGCGTGCCGAACGGCAGAGCCCAGTCGGCGATCATGGCTTCGTCCATCTTGAGCGCCATGCGGTTCATTTCCAGTCCTGACATGCCGGACGCGTAGATCGCCGCTACCACGCTACCCGCACTTGTGCCGGTGATGAAGTCGATCTGAACGCCCTGGGCTTCCAGCATCTTGATGACCCCGATGTGCGCAAAACCGCGCGCGGCACCGCCGCCTAGAGCCAATCCGATTCGCACGGGCTGTGTGGCCGGCTGCGCCGTAGGCGGCAGCACGGCCGTGGCGGGAGTGGCAGGTGTCTCGGTTTTGCCGGATGAGAAACCCGTCACGGTGCAGGCGGAGAGGACGGAGGCGCCGGCGGCGCCCAGGAAGAGGCGGCGTTGCATGAGGAGGTTGGGGCGGTTTGATATGCCGCGCAGTGATGTTCAGTCGTAACCGAGCGCACTGCGGCCGGCCGCCATTGTGCCAAAGTTCAGCGACAGGTCGGCCGGATATGCGTGGCACGGTTGCTATAATTTCGGTTTTGATAGAGGCCGCTCAGGATCCGCGCTCGCGGTCCGACCATGCGGCCTTATTCGTTCAGCCATTCCTATGACACAGCGCGTCCGCACTCGTTTCGCCCCAAGCCCCACGGGCTTCATCCATCTCGGCAACATCCGCTCGGCACTCTATCCGTGGGCTTTCGCGCGCAAGATGAAGGGAGACTTCATCCTGCGCATCGAAGACACCGATGTGGAGCGTTCCAGCCAGGAAGCCGTCGACGTGATCCTGGAGGCGATGGCATGGCTGGACATGGACATCGATGAAGGCCCGTTCTACCAGATGCAGCGCATGGACCGTTACCGCGCCGTGGTCGCGCAGATGGTGCAGCAGGAACTGGCTTATCCGTGCTACATGAGCACCGAAGAGCTTGACGCCCTGCGCGAAGCGCAACGCGAGCGCGGCGAGAAGCCCCGCTACGACGGCACCTGGCGCCCCATGCCCGGCAAGGTCTTGCCCACGCCGCCGGCCGGCGTGCAGCCTGTGATCCGTTTCAAGAATCCCATCGGCGGTAGCGTCGTTTGGGACGATGCGGTGAAGGGCCGCATCGAAATCTCCAACGACGAGCTCGATGATCTCGTGATCGCGCGCCCGGACGGCACGCCGACGTACAACTTCTGCGTGGTCGTTGACGACATGGATATGCAGATCACGCATGTGATCCGCGGAGACGACCACGTCAACAACACGCCCCGCCAGATCAACATCCTGCGCGCGCTTGGTGGCACGCCGCCGGTCTACGCCCACTTGCCGACCGTGCTCAACGAGCAGGGTGAGAAGATGAGCAAGCGGCACGGTGCCATGGCCGTCACGGGCTACCGTGACGCGGGCTATCTGCCCGAGGCCATCGTCAACTACCTTGCCCGCCTGGGCTGGGCGCACGGCGATGCCGAGATCTTCTCGCGCGAGCAGTTCATCGAATGGTTCGATCTCGAGCACCTGGGCAAGTCGCCCGCGCAATACAACCCTGAGAAGCTCGCCTGGCTGAACAACCACTATATCAAGCAGGCCGACAATGCGCGCCTGGCTGATTTGGTGAAGCCGTTCATCGAAGAGCTGGGTGGCAAGGTGGATGGTGGCCCCGTCCTGGCTGACGTGATCGCTCTCGTGAAGGACCGTGCCAACACGTTGCGTGAAGTCGCCCAGACGGCGCTGCTGTTCTATCGCACCGATCTGGCTGTCGAACCGGAGCTGGCCGCGCAGCACCTCACCGACGACGTACGCCCTGGCATCGCAGCGCTGGCTGAGAAGCTCGGCGCGCTGCCTGAGTGGAAGCGCGAAGCGATTGGTGCAGCCTTCAAGGAAGTGCTCGCCGCACACGGCTGGAAGATGCCGAAGCTGGCGATGCCGGTGCGCTTGCTGGTGGCCGGGCAACTGCAAACGCCGTCGATTGATGCCGTGCTGGAACTGTTCGGCCGCGACGTTGTTCTGCGTCGTCTGGCGGCGTGACGAGCACGACGCAAAAAATTTTGCGAAAGGGTATTGCCAAGCGCTAAATACTTCCCCTATACTCTTGTTTTCGCTGCAACACGAAGCGAAATGCAGTAAGAAGCAAGCAGTAAAAGACAGTACCTCGGGGCTATAGCTCAGCTGGGAGAGCGCTTGCATGGCATGCAAGAGGTCAGCGGTTCGATCCCGCTTAGCTCCACCAAAATGCCGGAAGATTCGATTCAAAAAAATAATTTGAAAAGAGGCTTCCAAAACGCAAAAAAGTTCGTTATAGTAGCGGACTTCGCAGCGTAAGACAGAAAGCGTTGCAAAACAGTTTCTGTCCCCTTCGTCTAGAGGCCTAGGACATCACCCTTTCACGGTGAGTACAGGGGTTCGAATCCCCTAGGGGACGCCAAAACAAGAGCTTAACCAGAAGCTCATTAGCAAAATCAGTCTCTAGCTGATTTTGCAACCGACACGGAGCGGTAGTTCAGTCGGTTAGAATACCGGCCTGTCACGCCGGGGGTCGCGGGTTCGAGTCCCGTCCGCTCCGCCAAATCAAAACCCGCTGCTTGCAGCGGGTTTTTTCTTTTGCGCTTTCAATTCAAGCCACGCTAATCAAGATTGATGCTGCTTTAAAGTGAGTGTGAATGGCTCGCTTTAATTGGCAGCGCGGCTCACGCGATTGAAATAGCTGACCAGCAGCGCGCCAGCCACCAGCAAACTGAGCCCATTGGCGGCCCAGAAACCGGCTGCGCCGCGCAGTGCCGCAGCAATGTCCCCCAACAGCCCAAATCCAAGCACATAACCGCCGCCAATCCCTACGCCCCACAGCGATAGCGCATAGATCACAGTGGGGATGAGCGCGATTTTGTATGCGCGCAGAATGAACGCCGTCATGACCTGGAGCGCATCGAACATCTGATAGAAGGCGATGAAAGGCAGCAGCGGCACCGCAATCGCCAGGACGGCGGCATCGTGCGTGTATAGGCTGACCAGCTCCCGCCGCAAGAACAGCACGGCCGCGCCAACGATGACCGCACACATCACCGCCAGCTTGATGCCATTCAGTGAGATGCGCCGTGCTGCTACGCGATCGCGGGCCCCAATGGATTGCGCGGCCAGCGTGGACGTCGCGATCGATAGCGATAGGGGCACCATATACGCAACCGCTCCAAGGTTGGCGGCAATCTGATGCCCGGCCAGGACCACCGTGCCAAGGCGCGCGATGAAGATCGCCATCAACGTGAACGACGTGATCTCGATCAGGTAGGTGAAACCCATTGGCACGCCCAGGTGTACCAGCGCCCACAGCCGCGCGCGGTTAGGGGGCGAGTAGTGCGTGAAAATCGCGAACGGCTTATATGCCGGATTGCGCATCAGGATGATGACCGCTGCGACGAACCATAGCCAGCTGATGATCATCGAGGCAAGTGCGCAGCCTGGGCCGCCCATCGCCGGGAAGCCCATGCCGCCGTACAGAAATAGTGCGTTGAGAGGAAACTTGATGGCGAGGCCTGCGAGCTGCAGTACCGTCACCATCACCGGGCGCGACAGCGCGTTGTTCAACGCAGAGTAGATCCGGAAGCCGAGTGCCGCAGGCAACGCGAGCGCTTCATACCGCAAATAGGCGGTGGCTTTCTCAGTGAGTTCTGGCGTGGCGTCCGCCAGGTGCAGTAGTGGGGCGGGGAACCAGAGGATCAGCATACCGATCGCGGCGAGCACCAGTCCGAGCCAGGCGGCCTGGCGCACTTCTTCGCCGATCTCGCTGTGCCTTTGCGCGCCGTAGAGTTGTCCTGCGATGGGCGAGAGCGCTTGCAGCACGCCCATCAGGCTGATGTACACCGTCACGTAGATCGAACCGCCGAGGCCGATGGCCGCGAGGTCTGCTGCAGAGGCGCGGCCAGCCATCGCCGTGTCCAGTACGCCGAAGGCGATGACAGCCAACTGGCCGATCAGTACCGGCCAAGCCAGTTCGGTAATGCGGCGGACGTCGGCGACAAACATGAGGGGCTACGGAAACCTTACTGGCGCAGCTTGCGTCGGCGTGTGGTTGCCGGGGTGGGCGGCGGATGTTTGGCGGCCGCGGCCTCAGTCAGGCGGTACATGCGGAAGTGCTCATCGCGATCGGCTGGGCGGCGGCCTTCCCAGATCAGGCGCCACTCGTAGTTGGAGACGCTCGTCGGTGCGCCGTAGTCGTACGGATCATGACGCAGCAGGATGTCGCAGTTGTCTTCGGCGCTGCCAAAACGGATGTGGCCGAAGTACGCAAATGAGGCGAGCTGCGCATCGCCCATACGGATCGGCTGCACGCACGTGTAGGTGCGCGGCAGTGCGAGGGCGGCCGACTGCGCGACATCGCGATATGTCTTGGCGTAATTGATGGTGGGTAGCCACAGCGTCATCATCAGCACCCACATTAGCGTGGTGCCGGCGGCCGAGATCACCACTGCGCGCCAGATGGCCTTTGGTGCGCGTGATGTACGCCAGACGACGATCAGCACCCACGCCGCGGTCACGAGCAGTGCGCAGACCAGTGCGGTCCAGCTGAACTCGGGGCGATAGCCCGGCACGATGCGGTACACGTTGCGCGCAAGCTGAGGCGGAAAGCCCGTCATCTTGGCGATCCACAGCAGCCAGAGGGTGCCACCCAGAATGGTGAAGGCCAGCAGCGCAAACCAGTCGATTGCGCTGATGGCGCCACGCTTGAGTGTCGGCAGCGCGAACGTGGCCATCACCGCCATCGGTGGAATCAGCAGCAGGAAGCCGTCGTCGCCCGGGTGGGGCTGCATGAGCAGCAGCACCAACTGCGGCAGCAGGACGGCCAAGGGCAACGTGATATGCGGAGCGGTGCGCATGCCGCCCCAGCTCTTCCACGCCCATGCGGCCAGCGGCCAGACCGGCCAGGCGAACAATGGCAGGTTGCGCGCGACAAAGCCGAGCGAATGCGCCGTCGGGCCAGCGTATTGGTGGCGATCGAAGCGTGCCCATTCGCGAACGTAGGTCACGGCGTCAGTCGGATTATTTGCCAGCAAGTACGCCATCGCCGGCCACGAGCATCCCAGTACGAGCGACACGGGCAGTGCCACTGTGAGCAGTGCGCGCAGCGGCAGCACGCGCGTGGCATGCGCGGCGATCAATACGGCCACCGTGATTGTCAGGGGCAGGATTGGGCCGCCCGCCAGCGACAGGCAACCGATGCCGATGCCGTAGATGAGACTGCCGTGCACCGGCTTGTCCAGCGCTCGGATCAAGCCATACACCGCGACCGCCACGAAGCAGAGCGCCCCAACCAGCGGTGTCGTTTCGTGACCGCGCTGCGCGAGGCCTACGCAGGCGAGGAAGATCAGTAGTGCGCCATCTGCCAGCGTACGGCCGTAGTCGCGCGTGTTGGGCTGGCCACCAAAGACGAATTCAAACGGTTGGACTTCCGCGCGACGACCCAGCAGATAGGCGCCATACCAGATGCACGCGCTGGTGACGAAGAAGAAGAGGGCGGTCGCCAGGCGCGACGCATCCGCGGGGCCGAGCCATTGTCCGAAGAGGCGAATGAACGCCCCGCCGATCCAGAACACCAGCGGCCCCGATTGCACGACAGGGCGCCCGACGATGTTTGGCATCAGCCAGTCTTGCGCGTTGCCGGTGGCCAGCGTCCACATCGCGCCGAAGCCGGCGGCGTCTTCGTTCTTCCACGGGTCGCGCGAAAACAGGCCCGACAGGCCGTAGATCACGCAGATGGCGAGCAGCAGCCAACGCGGCAACTCACGGGTGGCGGCGGCAGTCAGGCGGATGCGCGAGACGCGGGTGGTGTTCATCGAGTGTCAGACCGGGCGAGCCCGGCCGGGGTTGCACAGCGACGTGCTGATCGTAAAGAGAGGGGCCGAATCAACGGCCTAACATGTGCCGAAAAACAAAAAAGGCAGCCGGAGCTGCCTTTTTCTGACCACTAAGACGGTCTGCACTGAGCGGGTCATGCGCTGAGCCGTCTCCGGCGCCGGTATTACTTGGCAGCCTTGCCGATCTTGCTGCCGAACTTGTTGCGGAACTTTTCGACGCGGCCTGCCGTGTCCAGAACCTTTTGCTGGCCCGTGTAGAACGGGTGCGATTCGGACGAGACTTCGATCTTTGCCAGCGGATATTCCTTGCCGTCCAGCGTGATCATTTCCTTGGTCTGGATGGTCGAGCGGGTGATGAACTTGAAGTCGCTGGACATGTCCTGGAACACGACTTCGCGGTAATTCGGGTGAATGCCTTCTTTCATGATGGGCCCTGGGGTAGAGGTAGCCAATTCGCGGCGCGCTTCAGGTGCTCACATGGTAGGAGCCACCGTGCGACCAGCCCTCGAATCACTTGCCGGGTGGAGAAACGAGGATTATGCCAGAGAAACAAAGGCTTGAGCAACGCGCCAGCCGCAAAATCCGTCGTGCCGGCGCATCGGAAAGTGACTTTAGGAGCCTATTTCGATCAAGGTTTGGCCAGACGCTCGATGGTGAGCACGCCGTGGCCGTCCAGATCCACGGTCCTGGTGTCGCCGACGCGCAACGAGGTGTCGAGGTTGCGCGCCAAGGTGTCGACGCGTGCAGGGGCCTCGGTGTCGGGCGACGGCTGGAACCGATGCAGCGTTACACCGATGGACAGCGTCTGGAACTCGCCCGACGCTCCCATCGGCCGCAGGGTGACGTCCACGCCGGTCTTGGCCCAGCGGTGGCGCATGAATTGGCAGGTAGTGGTGTCGCAGCCGAGCGGGATTGTGTCATCGGGCAGGCCGGCGGCGAAGCGCGCCTCCCATTCTTTCCTGGGCATCGAGCCGCCCACGTCGTACGTGTGGGTACGTTCGAGCAGTGCGATGTGCTCGCCCGTGGTGGATGTGTCGGCCGAAAGCGTGACGCGTTTGGTTTCTGATTGCCCATCGAATTGGGCGGTGACGCTGAGGATTACGGGCACGGCTGGCTGTGCCCACGCTGTGCCGGCAGCGAGACAACAACCGAGCAGCGTTGTGCGAAGCGCTTGGCGAATCGTCATGGCAGGAAACCCTCCTGGCGTTGCTCAGCGTCCAGCACGCGCCGTGCCGGATCTTGCAGGTAGAAGTCTTGCAGGAGCGCGTACAACGAGGGCAGCGTCTCAAACAAAGCCACCGGTTCAACGAAGAACACTTCCGACGCTACCGCAAAGAACTCGGCCGGATGCTGTGCGCCATAGGGGTCGAGCAATGAAAGGATCGGGTCGTCGCCCCACCGGCGCTCGGGAATCTGGTCGCAACGATTGGCGAAGGCGTCGTACTCGGCATAGAGTTCATCGGCCCATTGCTCGCTGTCAACATCGGCATGCAGCCGCGATGAAAACGCCGGGACGCCGTCCGATTCGCCGTTGAGCATGTCGAGCTTGTGTGCAAACTCGTGCACGACCACGTTGTATGGCTGCGCGCCTGGCGCGGCCAGTGCGCCCCCCAGTTCGATGTCCTGCCACGAGAGGATGACCGGGCCGTGCTCCCATGCCTCACCGGCGGCTTCTTCACGCACGTTGTGCACGACGCCGTCTTCGTCCATGACCTCCTTGCGGATGACGAACTCTCCGGGGTAGATGACCACCCCGTGCCATCCGCCGTACCACGACATGCCCAACTCAAGGATCGGCACGCTGGCCTGCACGGCAACGCTGATCACCATGTCGTCGGTGAGCGGCAAATCGTGCGCGGTGGTGAATTCCTTTTCGGCGATGAAGAGCGTGGCCTTTTCACGCAGGCGTGCGAGGTCTGCGTCAGACCAGTCGACCAGGAAGGGCAGGCTATCGAGCGCGCGTGACCACAGCGCGTCGGAGATGGCGTAACGGTTCAGCCGCCGCGTGCGTGCGCGGCCGGAGAACCACCGGAGGACAGACGAAAGCATGCGTCCAGTATATCGGCCGGCGCCTGCAGCTTTGCGACGCGCGCTTGCGCCCTTGTCGGGGAATCAGGCGACTGACAGGAGTCGTGCACCGCGCTGATTGGCGACGTACACGGCCTCGGTGCGGCTGCGGACTTTCAGGCGCCGATACAGCGTGCTGATATGCGCCTTGGCTGTCGCCTCGGAGATGTTCAGCATGCGGCTGATGGTCTTGACCGGATGCCCGCGCGAGAGCAGCACCAGAATCTCGTACTGCCGCGGCGTGATGCCGAGCAGCTTCGGATCGGTCTGCGGGTCGCCTGCAAGCGCCGGGTTGGGTGCGCCGTCCAGGCGTGATTCCGGCAGCAGCGCGCTGGCCGGAATGTACTGACCACCCACCAGAACGAGCTCCAGCGAAGCCGCGATGACTTCGCCCGGCGAATGCTTGAGCGTGTAGCCTGACAATCCCATCTGCATGAGCGTACGGATGATGTCGGGCGATTCGGATTCCGCCAGCACGACCACGTGGCGCGCATGGGGCCGATGCATGATTTCGCCGATGGCCGACAACTCGTCGAGATGTGGCAAGGGCAGGCCGATCACAAGCAGTCCGGCGTCGGCATTGGTTTCGATGGCGTCGAACATCCCTTCGTCCGGTTCGACAACCGTGACGCCAGTGACGCCCTTGAGCGTCCGTAGCAGGTGCGCAATGCCTGTACGCACCAACGGATGGGCTTCGATCAAAACAGTGTTCATCGTTGTTCTCGACCTGTTACCGATCTTGCGAACATCCTTGTCGCCCAGGCGAGATACAGGCCGGAGCAGACCCCCGTTCCGAATCATTTTAGTGGCGGAAGTCAAAAATGACAGCCGCCACGGCCATGCCTCGGGACCCTCCTTGCGGCGTCCTGGGTACTGTAGCCCAGCGTTTGCCAGGGCGCGCAATTCGACCACCGCAGCACCTGCGCCCGATAACCGCGGTTTTTGTGGCGACTGCTGTTTCAGTCGCGACACAAAAAGCGCATGCCATGCAGGGGCGCGCGGTTCTCCGTGTGGAAAATATCCCGTTAAAACAAGGCGTTAGCCATCATGGCATGGATGTCGCTCTATATCCGTCGGGGAGGAGCGAGCCATGCCGACAATCGCGCAGCGCTGTGCTCGACGTTTGCCGTTCGGGTGGACGGTCGAGAAGACCGGAGTGGTCGCAAATCGCACGGCCATGATCGTCATGGTGCCTGCGCTTGCATTAGACGGCGATTTCGTCGCGCGGCGTCCAGTTACACCGCTGATCGCCCTTCGAAGCGTTCTCGCCGATACGTTGCCGGCGCGACTCGCATTCGGTCTCATTCCCACCCGCGCATTCGATCCATCCACCGGTTCTGTCGTGTCCGCACTCACGGACGGCGAACTGAGTACGTCGCATGCGTGGCTTAACAATCCAACGGCGAAGGGGCTTTCGCAATCCCCCCGGAAGTGGGGTGCTTTGCGGTATGTGCCGCTTACCGTGTCAGATTGCCGGCGCCGCAACAGTCTCTTGGCACAGGTTGTCGTTGGTTGCGCAGCCTTGGGTGCACCAAAAATGTGGCGCTTTCGCAACGTGCGCCGAACAGGCCGGCGTAGCGGCTCTTCAACGGTTTCGTGCTCCGTCCCCCGGCGGGCACTCTTTTCTTAATAGCCATCCTGGAGCTAGATCCCGATGCACACCAACCTGGCCGCGTTTGCGGCGCTGGCACCGCCGATTGACTCCGTTGCCGGCAACTGAATTGAATGCACTGAACCAAATGCTGGATGAATCCGGTTGGGGGAAGCAGGCAGTGCCAGGTCGGTCATTTTTCGTTCTTGCCCTCAATGCCCCTCAGGAGCGCAGCGCTAACGCTACGCCCCCGATCGCATGAAACCGATGAGACGGACGACGCTCAGGCCGTATGCAGCGGATGCTCTGCGCGAATGCCGTGCTTTTGCATCAGCCGGTACAGCGTGACTCGGGACACCGCCAATTCGCGCGCCGTCATGCCCATGTGGAAGCCGTTGCGCGCGATGGCCGTACGGATGGCGTCCGACTCGGCGCCTTCGCGCGCTTCTTCCAGCGTCTGGCCCGACACGGATGCGTAGCCTTCGAGATGCAGGTCAGCGGCGGAGATCTTGCGGTTGTCGGTCATCACCAGCGCGCGGCGCACGCGGTTGATGAGTTCGCGTACGTTGCCCGGCCACGGGTAATGCATCATCGCGTGCAACGCGCAGGGCGTGAACCCGCGGATGCGGTGCGAGGCTTCGCTCGCGTGCTGGGCCAGGATGTGTTCGGCCAGCAGCACGATGTCGCTGCCGCGCTCGCGCAGCGGCGGCACCGACAGGGTCAGCACGCACAGTCGATGGAACAGGTCGGTGCGGAATCCGCCGTGGTGTTGGGCTGCCTCCAGATCCACGTGTGTCGCCGAGATGATGCGGATGTCCAGCGGGATCGCCTGGTGCCCGCCCAGCCGCGTGATCGTGCCTTGCTGCAGGAACCGCAGTAGGCTGACTTGGCTCTCGAGCGGCAGGTCGCCGATTTCATCGAGGAATAGCGTGCCGCCATTGGCATGCTCGACCCAGCCGATATGACGTTGATGCGCGCCGGTAAATGCGCCTTTTTCGTAGCCGAACAATTCGGACTGGATCAGGTGCGGCGGAATCGCTCCGCAGTTGATGGCGATGAACGGCCCGCCTGCGCGCGAGGACGCTTCGTGAATGGCCTGCGCTGTCAGCTCTTTGCCGGTGCCCGACTCGCCCGCAATGAAGGCTGGCGCACTGTTCTGCGCGACCTTGCGGATGGCGCGGAACAGGCTGTGCATGGCGGGGCACTCGCCCAGCATGCGAGCGTGATTCGCCTTGGGCGCCGGCGTGACTTCTTGTGCGAGCGAGGCCATGCCCCAGGCGTGACGCAGCGAATACGCGGCTTCATCCATACGCAGCGGCATCTGCACGTAGTCCACGCAGTAGTCGCGCACGAGTTGGCGCACGCGTTCGTGGTTCAGCATGGCGGGCGGTAGGGCGGCCACCCAGCCTACATGCGAGACCTGCATGCAGCGCTCGAGCAAATCCAACTCCGCAGCGGAGAACGCGCTGCTGAAATCGACCAACCCGGCCATGGGAACGCCGTCGCGAATGGCGCAACCCAGTTCACGCATCGACGTTACGCGCCGCACGTGCCACTCTGCACCCAGAATCGTCTCGTCGATCTCCCCCATCCCTGCGCGCGACGCCACTACGACGGTTCGGCACGCAGCAGTACATTCCAGCGACTCTTCGCGCATGGTTTCCCCCGTTCGATTCTTGGTGTGGTTCGTTCTTTGCCGAGGCGGCTCAGCCAGGGCAGGCTTGCAGTATGGTTGCCGAGTTTCTCTTTTGCGATGACGTTTAAGGACGATGGTGGCAAACGCTTGCGCGCCCGCGCTGTAATGCAAACGAACTAGCGAATTTCACAGCTATGACGAGGAAATCCGCTGGAAAAACAGGCGGTTGACGCAGCAATAAAAAAGCGCACCACAATGGGTGCGCTTTTCGCTATGCAGACAGGAGATTCAGCCGCCGCGTCGCATCATGTCGAAGAACTCGGCGTTGTTCTTTGTCGTCTTGAGTTTGTCGAGCAGGAATTCCATCGCCTCGACCTCATCCATGTCGTGGATGAACTTACGCAGAATCCACACCTTCTGCAGAATGTCCGGTTTGATCAGCAGCTCTTCGCGGCGCGTGCCCGACTTGTTCAAATTGATGGCGGGGTAGACGCGCTTCTCGGCCAAGCGGCGTTCCAGGTGCACTTCCATGTTGCCGGTGCCCTTGAATTCTTCGTAGATCACGTCATCCATGCGGCTGCCGGTTTCGATCAGCGCCGTGCCGATGATGGTGAGCGAACCACCTTCTTCCAGGTTACGTGCCGCACCGAAGAAACGCTTCGGACGCTGCAGCGCGTTGGCGTCGACACCGCCGGTCAGCACCTTGCCCGAGGTCGGCACCACGGTGTTGTAGGCGCGGGCCAGACGCGTGATCGAGTCCAGCACGATTACCACGTCCTTCTTCAGTTCGACCAGGCGCTTGGCCTTTTCGATGACCATTTCGGCCACTTGCACGTGACGAACGGCCGGCTCGTCAAACGTCGAGGCCACCACTTCGCCGCGCACGGTACGCTGCATTTCGGTCACTTCTTCCGGGCGCTCGTCGATCAGCAGCACGAACAACTCGGCTTCCGGATGGTTGGTCGCGATGGCGTGCGCAATGTGCTGCAGCATCACGGTCTTGCCGGACTTCGGGCTTGCCACCAGCAGCGCGCGTTGGCCGCGGCCGATCGGGGCAATCATGTCGATGATGCGGCCGGTGATGTTTTCTTCGGCCTTGATATCGCGTTCGAGCGTGAGCGGCTTGTTCGGGTGCAGCGGCGTCAGGTTCTCGAACATGATGCGGTTCTTGACCGCCTCAGGAGGCTGCGTGTTGACCTTGTCGACCTTCACCAGCGCGAAGTAGCGCTCGCCATCCTTGGGCGTGCGGACTTCACCTTCGATCGTGTCACCGGTGTGCAGATTGAATCGGCGGATCTGCGACGGGCTGATATAGATGTCGTCGGTGCTGGCCAGATACGAGGTTTCCGGCGAGCGCAGAAAACCGAAGCCATCGGGCAGCACTTCAAGCGTGCCGTCACCGAAAATCGTTTCCCCCTGTTTCGCCTTCTTTTTCAGGATGGCAAACATCAACTCCTGTTTGCGCATGCGTTGGGCGTTATCGATCTCCAGCTGCCCCGCCATTTCCAGCAATTGGGACACGTGCAAGGATTTCAGTTCTGTCAGATGCATAGACGAAAGATGAGGGAAGGGCCCGAACGGGCGGCGAAACGAGAAACGGGGGGAGGGGGAAAGGTCGAGCGAACGCTCGGAGAAACAGATTGGCTGCAATCTTAGCACAACGCTGGCGAGCTTCCAGGCGGAAGTGCGCCAGCGTGGGCGAGGGGCAACGCGAAGGGTCGCCCGCAGCCGAAAAAGGGCTTACAGGTGGCTGTCCAGGAATGCGGTCAGCTGCGACTTGGACAGTGCGCCCACCTTTTGCGCCGCCACAGCGCCATTCTTGAACAGAATCAGCGTCGGGATGCCGCGAATGCCGAACTTGGCCGGCACGCCTTGGTTTTCATCGACGTTGATCTTGGCGATCTGCACCTTCTCGCCGTAGTCCTTGGAAACTTCGTCCAGGATCGGGGCGATCATTTTGCAGGGGCCGCACCATTCGGCCCAGAAATCGACCAGCACGGGTTTGTCGGACTTGAGCACGTCTGCCTCGAAGGACGCGTCGCTCACATACTTGATCTGTTCGCTCATGGCGGGAACCTCTGTTATTTCGTAATAGCTGGCGACGTGCGCCGAACCCATACATTACACGATTACACGAACCGGCGTGTATTGAGACCACTGTCGGCGCGGATGCTGCTGATATAGTACCGACGCCCTCATTTTCAACCGATTCAATCGTTGATTGTGGCTATCAGGCCGATAGCCGCACGTTTCCCGGTATATCGCCATATTCCCTCGCATGCAGACGCTTGCCTTCGCGCCTGGCCCAGCATTCCTTTCCCATGCCGCCGACGCTGCATGGCGCTTTCTGGATGTGCATGCCCAATCCTCGCGTGCCGCCACGGTTGTTGTGCCGACAGCCGCGCAGATTCCTGGGGTGCGCAGTGCCCTGCACGCCAGTGCGCAAGCAGCCGGCACGCCGCGCTTGCTCCCTCGCATTCTGACGCTGGGGCACTGGCTGCTCGATTTGCCACCCGAAGCGGGTGTGCCGGTTGCGCGCACGCCGCTGTCGCGACTGCTCGCCGTGCAGCAGGCCCTCAAGACGCAGGCATGGCTGCGTGAAGCGCTTGGCGCACAGGACGATGCCGCCCTGTGGGGCGTGGCGCAGGTGCTTGTGACGGTGTCGGATGAGTTGTCTCAACGTTGGCTGACGCTGGATGCCGCGCACAGTGGCGCCGATGGGCGTTCCGACGAGCTGGAGTCGGCATTGGCGGAGGCGTTGGAGCGTACCTACGCACAATTGTCCGAGCGTTTCCTCGGTACCGAATCGCGCATCGTGCTGACGTTCTGGCGGTTGCTTTCGGGCGCGGCGGACCCGATTCCAATGCGCCTGCGGGCCATGCGGCGCCTGCTGGACGAACTGGACGGGCCGATCGTGTGGATGAGCCCGACCGATCCCGAGGCAGTTGATCTGGATTTCCTGCAGCGCGCCGCCGAGCGCGTGCCTGTGCTCAACATCGGCTACGACTGGAATGCCCCTGAAGCCGGCGCGTCTGCGGCGCCCGCCACACACGCGGATTTCCGCGATCTGCTGCTGCATGCTTGGCCCGAATGCGTCACGCCCGCCCAGGCGGCGGACGATGCTGGCGACGCGCAGATTCCGGCGCCAATCCTGCGCATTGCGGGTGCCGCCCGCTTTGAGGACGAGGCGGCCTTCGCCGCGCATACGCTGGTCGACTGGTTGAACGCCGGACGCCGCTCGCTGGCGTTGGTGGCGCAGGATCGCATCGTCGCGCGGCGTGTTCGCGCGTTGCTGGCCCGGGTGAACGTGCCGGTGCGCGACGAGACCGGCTGGAAGCTTTCCACGACGCGCGCCGCTGCGGCGCTCATGCGCTGGGTCGACGTGGTGCAGGGCGATGGCGATACCGCTGCGCTGCTCGATTTCATCAAAAGTCCGTTCTGTTTGCGCGATGCCGATGCAGGTGTTGCCACGCCCGCATGGGTTGCGGAACTGGAGCGTCGGGTGCGCCGGCATAACGTTTCGGGTGGCTGGGGGCGGTTGCGCCGACTGGTGGCCGATCGCTCCACCAATGAAGCCGATGGCGAAGCGAAGGTCAGCCGCCTGGCCGATCGCCTCGGCGTGCTGGCTGACGAGGCGGCCCTGTGGCGCCGCGCCGGCAGCGCCACGCTCGGCGCATGGGTAACGCTGCTGGCAGGCACGCTCGATCGTCTGCATATGCGCACCGGTTTGCAGAACGACGATGCAGGCCGCCAGTTGCTGGACTGGATTGACCGCCTGCGTACTTCCATACATGGCAGCACCGATGCGGGCGCGCGGTTCTCGCTCACCGAGTGGCGTGCGTTGCTGTCGATGCTGCTCGAATCTGCGGTCTTCAGCGAGCCTTCACCCCCTGCGGATCGGCGTGTTGTCATCCTGCCGCTGAACGGCGCGCGCATGCGGCGCTTCGATGGCGTCGTGGTGGTGGGTTGTGACGATGCGCAATTGCCGTCGGCGCAGCCGGAGTGGCTGTTCTTCTCCAACGACGTGCGACGCGAACTCGGTTTGCCCGACCGGGCCCAGCGCTTTGCGCAGCAGGCGCGCGACCTGGCCGAAGTGCTGCTCAACCAGCCCGAGGTGGTGTTGACCTGGCAACGCCATGGCGGACGCGGCGAGCCGCATCGCCTTTCGGGCTGGCTCGAACGCTTGCAGCGCCGGCTGGCGGTGAGCGGCGTTCGTATCGATACGTCGGTCACGTTGCCCAGTCTGCAGACCACGAGCCAGCCCACCGACATGCCCGCGCCCGCCGCTCCGTCTCTGGTGCCGTCCACGCTGAGTGCGGCCGCTTACAACAGCCTGCGCCGTTGCCCATACCAGTTTTTCGTCGGTCGCATGCTTCGTCTGGGCGAGCTGGAAGAGGTGTCCGACGAGCTGGAGAAGCGCGACATTGGCGAGATCCTGCACGCGATCCTGCATCGTTTTCACCGGCAGTTGCTGGAAGTGCCAATGCACGATCCGGCGGATCGTCAGGGCTTGCTGCTAAGCATCACCGATGAACTGTTCGGCCCGCTGTTGGCCGAGGATGGCAACGCGCTGCGTTTCTATCGGCGCTGGCTCGGGGTGATGCCGTCGTACCTGGCGTGGCAGGCCGCGCGCGAGGCTGACGGCTGGCGCTTTGAGGCGGGCGAGGTCGATGCCGATACGTCCATCACGTTGCCGGACGAGCGCCCGCTGCGCTTGCGCGGCCGTATCGATCGCATTGACGTGCACGCCGAACACGGCGTGGCGGTGCTCGATTACAAGACGCAATCGCAAATGGTGCTGGTGCGTCGCGCCAAGTCGCCGTTTGAGGATTGCCAACTGCCGTTTTACGGCGTGCTCGATGCGCGCGCAGACTCGGGCGGCTGGGTTTCGCTCGACGGAGAGGCGCGCGGGGACAAGCGCGACGTTGCGTTGCCCGACTTCACGCAAGTCGTCGACTGGTTGATCGAACAGATGCAAAAGGACATGACGGCCCTTGCAGCCGGTGCGCCGCTGCCGGCCTTCGGTGATGAATCGGCGTGCCGCTACTGCGCGGCGCGTGGCCTGTGCCGCAAGGGGTATTGGACAGACGGCGCACCGCGTGAGCCGGAGGGCACGGCATGAGCGATCACGCTTACGAACGCGATGGCGCAGCGGTCTCGCCCGAGGCCTTCTCGCGCGCCGCGTGTGACCCGCAGGGCTCCGTTGTGGTTGAAGCGTGCGCGGGCAGCGGCAAGACGTGGTTGCTGGTCACGCGCATGCTGCGCCTGCTGCTGGCGGGTGCGGCACCATCGGACATTCTCGCCATCACGTTCACGCGCAAGGCGGCCGAAGAGATGCGCCAGCGTTTGCTCGACATCCTCGCGCAACTGGCCAGCGCTGACGATGAAGGCGTCGTGCGCGAGCTGATCGCGCGCACGGTGGATGAGCGCGATGCGCCGGCGCTGATTGAAACCGCGCGTGGGTTGTATGCCCGCGTGCTGGAATCGCCGTCGCGCATGGCGATCGACACGTTCCACGGCTGGTTCGGTTCGCTGCTGCGCGGGGCGCCGTTGTCGTCTGGCGTGCAGCAGGGCGCATCGTTGCGTGAAGATGCCGGGCGGCTGCGGCGTGAGGCTTGGGCGCCTTTCTGGCGCGGCTTGCTGGCCGACGATCACGCTGACTTGCGCGCCGCGTATGAAGCGCTTGCCGATCTGGTCGGCGATTTCCAGGCGGGTCGCCTGCTCGATGCAATGTTCCACCAGCGCAGCGATTGGTGGGCGTACAAGGCCCAGGCGGCGGGGCGTCCGCTGGATGCATTGGACGGACTGCTTGGCGACGATGCGACGGTCGATCCGTTGATCGAAGCGCTGCAGGATGCGGCGCTGTTGGCCGACATGCTGCGCGTGTCAGGCTGGCTCGGGCAGGGCGGTGCGGCCGAGGGCAAGCGCGCGGTCACCATCGAATCGGCGGTCACCGCAGCGCGCGGAACCGATGTGTCGGATGAGGCCGCTCGTGCGCAAGCATTTGATGCGCTCTTCGCCGCCTTCCATACGCAAGCCGGCAAGGCGCGCGCGTGCAAGCCGACCAAGGCGCTCATCAAAGCCGTTGGCGACGAGCACGCACAAACGCTGGTGACCTTGCACACCACGCTCTGCGAAGCGCTGACCGCCATCCAGGCCCGCCGCCAGGAAGCCCGCGTGCGCGCCGTCAACGCAGCATTGTTTGCGCTGGGCGACGCACTCATCGAACGCTATCAGGCCTACAAGCGCCAGGCGCGCGCGATGGACTTCACCGATCTCGAATGGGAAGCCGCGCGCCTGATGCAGCAAGACGATACCGCCGCCTACCTCCAGGTGCGGCTCGACGCGCGCTACAAACATCTGCTGCTCGACGAGTTTCAGGATACGAACCCGATGCAGTGGTGCATCCTGCAGGGCTGGCTGGCCGGTTATGCCGGCACCGGCACGCAGCCGAGCGTGTTTCTGGTGGGCGATCCAAAGCAATCGATCTACCGTTTCCGCCGCGCGGATGCGCGATTGTTCGATGCTGCGCGTGAAATGCTCGTCGCCGAATTCAACGCGACCGTGCTGCGCACCAACCGCACGCGTCGCAATGCGCCGGCCGTGCTGGAGTGGGTCAATGCCGTGTTCCTGCAAGCGCGGGCGCGCGGCGACTATCCCATCTACGCCGAGCAAAGCACTGCCGTGGACGCACCCATCGGGCAGGCGCTGCTATTGCCACTGGTGCCCGTGTCCGAAGCCGAACAGGCTGACGAAGCCGCCCCCCGCGATACGCTCACCGAGCCGCGTGAGGAGGCCGGCGATTCGCAGCGCTATGAAGAGGGCCGCCAAGTGGCCGCTTGCCTGCGCGCATTGCACGCTAACGAGCGCATTCGCGAAGGTGGCGTCGAGCGCCCCGTGCGGTGGAGCGATTTCCAGCTGCTCGTCCGCCGCAAACGCTATCTCGCCGATTACGAACGCGCGCTGCGCGACGCCGGCGTGCCATATCTGAGCCCGCGCCGTGGCGGTCTGCTGGCGACACTCGAAGCGCTTGATCTGTGCGCGCTGCTTGATTTCCTGATGACGCCGCAAGCCGATTTGTCGCTCGCCCATGTGCTGCGCAGCCCGGTCTTCGCCGCCACCGACAAGGACCTCATCGCGCTGGCGGAGTTTGGCGAAAGCACGGTCGCATTGACGTGGTGGGAGCGCCTGGCCGCGCTGGCCGCCCAGGCTGATGCGGCGGACACCTTGCGTCACGCGCATCGCATGCTGTCGCGCTGGCTGGCAGTGGCGCCCACGCTGCCCGTGCACGATCTGCTCGATCACATCGTCTACACGGGCGAACTCAAGCGCCGCTATGCAGAGCGCGCACCGGCCGCAAACCGCGATCAGGTGCTTGCCAACCTGGATGCGTTTTTGAAGCTCGCGCTCGATCTGGATGGCGGCCGCTATCCGAGCCTGCCGAAGTTCATGGCCGAACTGCGCGCCATCCGCCAGGGCGACGAGGACGAAAGCCCTGACGAAGGCATGCAGGGCGACACGGAAGCGCCGGACGCCATTGATGCCGAAGTTGCCAGCGAAGGCCTTGACGCCGTACAGATCCTGACCGTACATGCCTCCAAGGGGCTCGAGGCGCCGTTCGTCGTGCTGCTCGACAGCCACCACAGCGACGCGCGTGTCGATACGGCCGGCATCTTGATTGATTGGCCGCCCGGGGCGCAGGCGCCTGTGCATTTTTCTGCGTTCGGCAAAACGTCAGAGCGCGGCCTCGCGCGCGAGTCTCTCTTCAAGCAAGAAAATGAGCTTGCCGAGCGCGAGAACTGGAACCTGCTCTACGTGGCGATGACCCGTGCGCGGCAAGCGCTCATCGTTTCCGGTGTGGCGAACAAGCGCGATGTCGCAGCGGCCCAATCAGTCGATGAAGGTGATGCGCCCGAGGTGGACGGCACGGCGAGCTGGTACACGCTGCTCGCCACGGCAGGCGTGGCGTCACCTGCGCCGATGCTAGATGGCCTAGCAGATTCGGCGGGCAATGCGGCAGGGGCGGAGGCGGTCTCTTACCACGACTTCCGCGCGCCGCTTACGGTGACGGTGCGTGTCGGAGCGGCCGGCGCATCCGCAGAGGGGCCTGCCGATGTCGTCTTTGACCAAGGCGCCGTCGCACAGGGCGAACTGCTGCATGCCGTGCTCGAGCGCCTGACGCGCCGTGGCTTGCCTGAACAGGCGCCCGACGCAGAGACAATCGCGCGCTGGTTCGGTGCCACCGGCGTCACGCAAACCGACGCCACGCGCGCCGCCGATGCCGTGCGCCGGATGCTTTCAGCCGAGGCGCTGGCGCACGTTTTCGACCCCGCGCGCTTCGATGCCGCACATAACGAGATCGAACTCTTCGGCCCAGACGGCGCGCTGTTGCGCATCGATCGCCTGATCGAACGCGGCGACGACATCCTCGTGGTCGACTACAAACTGCGCTTGCTGCCCGTTGAACGTGCCGCCTATGCGGATCAGTTGCGCGGCTATGTGGCCGCCGTCGCGCCGATGTATCCGGGGCGCACCGTGCGCGCAGGCGTGGCGACCGCGCAGGGGGAGTGGATCGACCTGGACGCGTTGCCCAAGCCGGTGCAGACGTCACACGACGACAGCCAAGGCGCGTTGTTCTGACGCGGGCGGCACAAACAGAAAAGGGGAGGGTGATGCGGACGGGCAAAAGAGAAGGGGGACGAGCCTGACCCTCGGCACTGGCGGAAAACGGCTGTGGCTGCTTCGTTCCCGACCTGACCAGGTTGACCGCGCCACCATGCGAGGAGGCCCGTCCGACCGGCATTGTAACCGACTCCCACGTCCCCACCTGAATATCCTTGCAATTCGCTCGGCGCGCATGGCGGTTGACCCCTCCGAAGCCGCGTCGGAAATCCACCTCGCTTTGCTACAATCCGCCGCATGAGTTATCAAGTGCTCGCCCGCAAGTGGCGCCCTCGCGATTTCACCACGCTGGTCGGTCAGGAACACGTGGTGAAAGCGCTCACGCATGCGCTCGAACAGCAGCGCCTGCACCACGCATACCTGTTCACGGGTACGCGCGGTGTCGGCAAGACGACGCTGTCGCGCATCCTTGCCAAATCGCTCAATTGCGTCGGCGCAGACGGGCAGGGCGGCATCACCGCGCAGCCGTGCGGCGTGTGCCGCGCCTGTACCGAGATCGATGCCGGGCGCTTTGTCGATTACATCGAGATGGATGCCGCCTCCAACCGCGGCGTCGACGAGATGGCGCAGTTGCTGGACCGCGCGGTCTACGCGCCAACCAGCGGCCGCTTCAAGGTCTACATGATCGACGAAGTGCACATGCTGACCAACCACGCCTTCAACGCGATGCTGAAGACGCTGGAAGAGCCGCCCGAGCACGTCAAGTTCATCCTCGCGACCACCGATCCGCAGAAGATTCCGGTGACGGTGCTGTCGCGCTGCCTGCAGTTCAACCTCAAGCAGATGCCGCCGGGGCACATCGTGTCTCACCTGGACCGCATCCTTGGCGAAGAGGGCATCGCCCACGAGCCGAATGCGTTGCGTCTGCTGGCGGCCGCTGCCCAGGGTTCGATGCGCGATGCGCTGTCGCTCACCGACCAGGCCATTGCGTACAGCGCTGGCGAGGTGAGTGAAGCTGCCGTGCGCGGCATGCTTGGTGCGATCGACCAGAGTTACCTCGTGCGTTTGCTCGATGCGCTGGCCGATGAGAATGGCGCGGCGCTTGTCGAGATCGCTGACGAGATGGCCGGGCGCAGTCTGAGCTTCTCGGGCGCGCTGCAGGATCTTGCATCCCTGTTGCAGAAGATTGCGCTGGCGCAGGTCGTGCCTGTTGCCGTGCAGGACGACTGGCCCGAGGCCGACGATGTGCGCCGCCTTGCCGAGCGCTTCGATGCGCAGTCGGTGCAACTGTTCTACCAGTTTGCCAACCTGGGCCGGAACGAACTGGCGCTTGCGCCGGATGAATACGCCGGCTTCACGATGACGCTGCTGCGCATGCTGGCGTTCCAGCCCGGACAGTCGGGTGGGGACGCGCCGCCGCCTTCGGGCGGTGGTGGCGGGAAGCGGGCGATGCCGCTGGCAGCAACCCCGACCGCATCGACGCGCTCTGCGGCCCCGGCGATTGCGCCCGTGGCGGCACCGCATGCTGAGGTTGCGCCGGTGGCGGTGCGTCCGGAGCAGGTGGTCGAGGCGCCGCGTGCGACTTATCAAGCGACTCCGACGGCCCCAGCGGCCGTTGCAGCGGCCGTGCCGACGCCGGCTGCGGCGCCAGCGCGTCGCTCGCCGGCGATGGAAGCCTTGGCCGCCGCGCGCCAGGCGTCGAGTCGTGGCCGCGGCGGAGCTTCTGCACCTGTTGCTACGCCGGTAGCGGCGCCCGCGCCTGTCGCGCCTGCCTCTGCATCCGCTGCAGGTCCACGTCCGAATCCGGCTGCTGCGCCGGCATCCGCACCGCAGCGCCGTGAAAAGCCGGTTGCAGTTGCCGCGCCCACCGATGACGGCCCGCCGCCCTGGGATGAAATGCCGGGCGAGTTTGCTTCGCCGTCGCTTGAAGAGATGGACGCCGCGTTTGCCGGCTGGGATTCCGCTTCCAACGTGCGCCCCGGAGCGTCTGAGCCGGCGGCACGTCGTCCTGCACCGATCGAAGCGCCGGCAGCTGCGCCTGCGCCGGCTAAGGCGGTCGCCCCGGAGCCGGTAGCCGCAGCGACGCCGCCTGATCTGAGCGCCAGCGGTCTTACCACGTTCGACGGCAATTGGCCGGCACTGGCAGCGAGCCTGCCGATCCGCGGTCTGGCACAGCAACTGGCCTACCAGAGCGAGTTGGCTACCGTCGAAGGCGTCACGATGCGCCTGCGCGTACCGTTGCCTCCGCTGACTGACGCCAACGTCGTCGAGCGCCTGGAGGCAGCACTGACGGAACACTTCGGCACGCCCGTTCGCGTGGCGTGCGATATCGGGCCTGCACGCGCCACCGCGGCGGCTGTCGATGCCGAACAGCGCGCCGAGCGCCAACGCAATGCCGAAGACGCCATCGCCGCCAACCCGTTTGTGCAGGCGCTGGTTCGTGACTTTGCCGCGCAGGTCGTTCCCGGTTCGATCCAACCGCACGCGCACTGAATCGCATTCCAAGACTGAACATTGAATACCGGCGCGCCAACCTGAGCGGCGCGCCCTTCACGACCCATTTCAAGGAGCAACGACCATGATGAAAGGCCAGATCGCGGGGCTGATGAAGCAAGCCCAGCAGATGCAGGAAAACATGAAGAAGGCGCAGGAGCAGCTTGCGTTGATCGAGGTGGAAGGCGTGTCCGGTGCCGGCCTCGTGAAGGTGGTGATGACCTGCAAGAACGACGTGAAGCGTGTGTCGATCGACCCGAGCCTGCTGGCCGAAGGCGAAGACAAGGATCTGCTGGAAGACCTCATCGCCGCTGCGTTCAATGACGCCGTGCGCAAGGCCGAGGCCACTGCGCAAGAGAAGATGGGCTCGCTCACCTCCGGTTTGGGCGGCATGGCGAGCATGCTGCCGCCCGGCTTCAAGCTGCCGTTCTAAACGACGCTGATCAGGATCGCGCCATGGTGCTGGAATCCGCGCTGCTGCACGTCAGGCCCGGCCAGGAAGCTGCCTTCGAGGCGGCCTTCGGCGAGGCTCGCCACATCATCGGTGCGATGCGGGGCTTCGTTTCGCTTTCACTGTCGCGCTGCGTGGAGAAGACTAGCGATTACCTGCTGTTGGTGCAGTGGCAGAAGCTGGAAGACCATACCATCGGCTTTCGTCAGTCGCCCGAGTACCAGCGGTGGCGCGCGCTGCTGCATCATTTCTATGACCCGATGCCGGAAGTGCTGCACCACACGACGGTTCTGGAGCACGTGTGATGCGTAACGCTCCAGGCACGCCATCGGCGCTGCAGATGCTGGTTGAAGCCTTGCGCGTCCTGCCGGGCGTGGGCCCCAAGTCTGCCCAGCGGATGGCGTATCACCTCATGCAACATGACCGCGAGGGCGCCGCGCAACTGGCGCAGGCGCTGTCGGAGGCGACGGAATCGATCCAGCACTGCAGCCGCTGCAATACCTTTACCGAGCAGGAAATCTGCGAGACCTGCCTGGACACGCGCCGCGATGCGTCGCTGCTATGCGTGGTGGAAACGCCGGCTGATCAGATGATGATCGAGCAGACGCTGACTTATCGGGGCCAATACTTCGTGCTGATGGGGCGGCTCTCGCCGCTCGACAACATCGGCCCGAAAGAGATCCACCTCGAACGCTTGCTGGCCCGCGCGATCGATCCTGCGCTGGGCGGGCCCTGCTCCGAGGTCATCCTTGCCACCAACTTCACCAGCGAGGGTGAGGCGACCGCCCACTACATTGGCGAGATGTTGAAGGCGCGCGGTATCAAGGCGACGCGTCTGGCGCGTGGTGTGCCGGTGGGCGGTGAGCTGGAATACGTGGACGCGGGCACCATTGCCCGCGCGGTGCTGGATCGGCGCCAGCTCTGAACCGGCGCACCTGAATCTCAGAATTCGGTATGCAGGCGCGTACCGAAAAACACCGCAGGACCCCGATCCGCGTTGTAGCCGGGATTGCGAATCCATTGCGCGTCGGCACTGATCCACAGGTGCTTGGTCGCCTGGAAGCTATAGAACGCCTCGACGATCTGCTCGGGCGCATAGTTCAGCTTGCCGTCTCCCAGGAATACGCCCAGGCCGCCTTGCTGCAGGTAGCGACGGTGATCCGGCGACAGCATGTTGATCGCCGCCGCGAGCCCGACCGTGTCATCCGAGCGGCCCCACTTGCTGCCCTTGACCAGCGTGCCGAACGACACGGAGCGATCGATCTCCGTAAAGGCGTAGGTTTCCGTCTTGCCGTCCGCCCAGGATGCACGTGCGAAGACGCCAATGTCATCGTTGATCTGCTGTTCGCCGCCAATACCGACGCCGACCTTGGAGTTGTCGCGTCGCGCCAGGCTGATGTCCGGCGCGCTGCCCGTCGACTGGCCGAGGGCGAGGGCATCGTCGTAGCGGGCCATGTCGGTCCTGTTTCGGAAGAGCATCACGCGCAGCTTGCCGGGCTGGCCCGCGAGCGTGTGGCTCCGCTCGACTTCAAACACGTCGCCGTAGTGGCGGCCGATGCGCGTGTCGAGCGGCAGGCCGTTGGATTCTTCCGGCTGGATGAAGCGGCCGATGCGATAGGCCCAGTCGCCGTCGTAATACTCCAGGGCGGCACCCCAGGTGTAGCCGCGTGCATCAGCAGCGTAGTCGAACGCGCCGTGCGTGAGGAACGACCAGTTCAGGAATTGCGTGCGCGGATCGTGCGCGTAGGTCACGCTGTCGAACACGTCCAGCACCGAAAAATTGCCGGCTGTGAAGACAAGGCGACGCTTGTCGACTTGGCCGGCAAACTGGTTCATCTCGGCTTCCCTCTCTTCAGTGCCGCCACCCAGGCCGACCGTCTGGCGGAAGAAGGCGCGTGCGCGGTAGAGCGTCGGGTTCGGCCCGGCGGTTTTGGCCAACTCACCATTGGTGAATCCGGCCAGGCCATGCAGACCCGAGAAGGGCTGGCCGAACGCCATTTCCGGATTGAAGTGCACTTCAGCGCCTTGCCACAGGCGCATGCCCAGATCAAGCGTCGTCGTGACCGAATAGCTGGTGGTGGACTTGCTCGACAGGCTGTTCGGCCCGCTGTACGGCGAGTGGAACGATAGGTCGTGCTGCCACACGTAGGTGGCCTGGCCATGCACGGCAAAGCGGTCTGGATCGTTGATCGTCCAACTGGCGGTGTCGCCTGTGCTGCTTTCGGCTGCCAAGGCATGCCCGGCGCTCAAGGATAGGGCGCACAGGGCGGTCAAGCGGGCAAGACGGAACGGAAGCGGCATGGCGGCAAGCAAGGAGAACGCCGTTAGAATCCCTTTTTCGGATCCGGGAACGGCAAAAGTCCGCCATGTTAAACGTGGGCGGGTGACGGTCGGATGAAACACGCACGGAACGTGCCCCGATGTCACATCCGATGTTGTGTATTTCCCACCTTCAGCTTTCCACAATGAATCTCGCCCGCTTCGATCTCGTCACCCTCGGCCTGTTTGTGGCGGTGGCCCGGCTGGGCAGCATTTCGGCCGGGGCGCGCCAGTCGCACTTGGCCGTGGCTGCGGCAAGCAAGCGGATTTCCGATCTGGAAGCGGCTGTGGGCGCGCCGTTGCTGTATCGCCATGCCGCCGGCGTGGAACTGACCGAGGCCGGCCAAGCGTGCTTCCGCCATGCTGTGGGCATCCTGCAGGACGTCGAGCGTATGGCCGGCGCACTGTCGGACTTTGCCGCGGGCACCCGCGGGCTGGTGCGCGTGTGGGCCAACACGTCGTCGATTACGCAATTCCTGGCAGATGACCTGGCCGCCTTCATGCTGGCCAATCCGGCCATCCGCATCGCGCTGGAAGAGCAGGACAGCGGCGATATCGTTGCCGCGCTGCGGGAGAACCGGGCAGACCTTGGCATCTTCGCGGCCGGTACACCCTGCGACGGGCTGCAATCGTTCGATTACCGCGAGGACGATCTCGCGTTGGTGACACCGCGCGGGCATCCATTGGCCGGGCGCAAGCACGTCCATTTCGCTGATGCCGTGGATTTCGACTTCGTCAGCCTGCCGCCGGGCACGTCGCTGGCCGCGCAACTGGTCGACGAGAGTGTTCGCCTGGGTAAGCCGCTGCGTTTGCGTATCCAGGTGCGCAGCTTTGAAGCCGTCTGTCGCATGGTGGCCTCCGGTCTGGGCGTGGGCGTGTTGCCCCGCATCGCCGCGCAAGGGCATGTATCGAGCCTGCCGGGTGCGGGTCTGGCGCTGGTGGCACTGCAAGACGAATGGGCGCATCGCCGCCTGTTGGTGGGCGTGCGCGACCCCGATGCCCTGACCAGCTCTGCGCGCCTGCTGATGACGCATCTGCTTGGCAACCCCGCTGCACTGTAAATTCAACGTTTTCTACAACCATGCCGACACAGGTTTTGCAGGACATCCGCGTGCTCGAACTCGGGCAACTGATTGCCGGGCCGTTTGCAGCCAAGACGCTCGCCGACTTTGGCGCGCAGGTCATCAAGATCGAGCCGCCGGGGCAGGGCGATCCGCTGCGCAAATGGCGGATGCTGCATGAGGGCACGTCAATCTGGTGGGAAGCGCAGTCGCGCAACAAGCAGTCTGTTTGTGTGGACCTGCGTGTGCCGGAGGGGCAGGAAGTCGTACGCAAGCTGGCCGCCGAAGCCGATGTCCTGATCGAGAATTTCCGCCCCGGCACGTTGGAAAAGTGGGGGCTGTCGTACGAGGCGCTTTCCGCCATCAACCCGAAACTGATCATGCTGCGCGTGTCCGGCTATGGCCAGACGGGCCCCAAACGCGACGAGCCGGGCTTTGCCGCCATTGCTGAAGCCATGGCCGGCCTGCGCTATCTGACCGGTGAGCCGGGGCGGCCGCCTGCACGTGCGGGGCTGTCGCTTGGCGATACTATCGCCGGCCTGCATGGTGCACTAGGCGTGTTGCTGGCCTTGTACGAACGCGATGCGCGTGGCGGCAAGGGGCAGGTGATCGACGTGGCGCTGTACGAATCCGTGTTCAACCTGACGGAGAGCCTGCTGCCCGAATACTCGGTGTTCGGGGCAATCCGCCAGCCGGCGGGCGGGGCGCTCCCGGGCATCGCACCATCGAACGCCTACCGGTGCGCCGGCGGCGAGTATGTTCTGATTGCCGCCAACGGCGACAACATCTTCCGCCGCCTGATGCAGCAGATGGGCCGGCAAGATCTGGCTGACGATCCCGATTTGGCGCGTAACGACGGCCGCGCCGCCCGGGCGGAAGAAATCGATGCCGCTATCAACGCCTGGACGGGCACGCTGCCCATCGCCGATGTACTGGCCGCGCTGCATGCGGCCGAAGTGCCCAGCGGCCCGATCTACACCGTCGCCGACATTGCCGCAGACCCTCACTACCGGGCGCGCGGCGTGATCGAGACGGTGCGCGCGCAGTCCGGCATTGATGTAGAGATGCCGGGCGTGGTGCCCAAGCTTTCCGCTACGCCGGGCGCCGTGCAGGCGAGCGCGCCGCGTCTGGGCCAGCACACGCGGGACGTACTGCGCGGCCACGGCCTGACCGACGCGCAGATCGACGCGCTGGCTTCGCAAGGCATCATTGCCGAAGCCAAAAGCTGAACAGCTAGGACGATCCCGCATGTTGTGTTGCAAATCGTTGCGGTAATATCGCCGCCGAGGCAGTGAACGCCGCAAAACGGGAGACAGACATGGGGACACGAGTCATTGGGCGCTGGGCAAAATGGGTGGGAGCAGCACTGTGTGCGACGAGCCTGGTGGCTGCCAGCCCCACCGTTCTGGCACAGGGCAAGCCTGAAAAGAGCAAGGTCACCATCGCAGTGGGCGGCAAGGCGCTGTTCTACTACTTGCCGCTGACGATTGCCGAGCGCCTGGGCTACTTCAAGGACGAAGGCCTGGACGTTGAAATCGTCGACTTTGCCGGCGGTGCGAAAGCGCTGCAGGCGGTGGTGGGCGGCAGCGCCGACGTGGTGAGCGGCGCGTATGAGCACACGCTGGTGCTGCAGGCCAAGGGCCAGATGTACCAGGAGTTCGTGTTGCAAGGGCGTGCCCCGCAGATCGTGCTGGCGGTCAATAACAAGACGATGCCCAACTACAAGTCGATTGCCGATTTGAAAGGCAAGAAGATCGGCGTGACGGCTCCGGGTTCATCGACCAACATCATGGTCAACTACGTGCTGGCGCGCGCCGGCATCAAGCCGAACGAAGTGTCGATCATCGGCGTGGGCCCGAGCAGCGGTGCGATTGCCGCCGTGCGTGCCGGCCAGATCGACGCCCTGGCCAACCTGGACCCCGTGATGTCGATGCTCACGCAGAAGAACGAAGTGCGCGTCGTCTCGGATACCCGTACGCTGGCCGATACCAAAGCGGTCTTCGGCGGCAACATGCCGGCCGGCTGCCTGTACGCATCCACGGCGTTCATCCAGAAGAATCCGAACACGACGCAGGCGATGACCAACGCCATGGTGCGCGCACTCAAGTGGCTGCAGAAGGCGGGCCCGTCGGACATCGTCAAGACGGTGCCGGAAGCCTATCTGCTGGGCGATCGCGCGCTGTATCTGGCAGCGTGGGACAAGGTGCGCCAGGCCATCTCACCGGATGGCACGATGCCCACCGACGGCCCCGCCACGGCACTGCGCACACTGTCGGAGTTTGATGCGGAAGTGAAGGGCAAGCAGATCAAGCTCGACCAGACCTTCACCAATGCCTTCGTGCAGAAGGCCAACGCCAAGTACAAGTAATTCCAACAGGCTTTCAGCAACGCGCCCGGCTCCGCCCGGGCGTATTGCTTTTGGACCGCAGACCATGTCTCATCCCGCGCTTTCGTTTGATCAGATCACCTGTACGTTCATTTCACCCGACACGCCGGGCCAGCGTTACACCGCCGTCCAAAACACCTCGCTGGAGGTGCAGGCCGGGGAGTTCGTCTCCGTGGTGGGCCCGACCGGCTGCGGCAAATCCACCTTGCTGAATCTGGCGGCGGGCCTGTTGCAGCCGTCTTCCGGGCAGGTCCGGGTGTTTGGCGAACCGCTGGTCGGCATCAATCGTCGCGCCGGCTACATGTTTCAGGCAGAGGCGTTGATGCCATGGCGCAGCGCGCTCGACAACGTGACAGCCGGGCTGCAGTTTCGGGCCATGCCCGACAAGGAAGCGCGTGATCTCGCTATGTCTTGGCTCGCGCGCGTGGGTTTGGCTGGGTTTGAAGACCGTTATCCGCATCAGCTTTCCGGCGGCATGCGCAAGCGCGTGAGCTTGGCGCAAACGCTGGTGCTCGACCCAGACATCATTCTTATGGACGAGCCGTTTTCCGCGCTCGACATTCAGACGCGCCAGCTGATGGAAAACGAGGTGCTCGATCTCTGGGCCGCCAAGCGTAAGGCGGTGCTGTTCATCACGCACGATCTGGACGAAGCGATTGCCATGAGTGACCGCGTGGTCGTGCTGGCCGCCGGACCCGGCACGCACCCGATCGGCGAATTCACGATCAACCTGCCGCGCCCGCGCGATGTGGCCGAGATTCGCGACCAGGCCGGCTTTGTCGACCTGCATTCGCGCATCTGGGATGTGCTGCGCGAAGAAGTGCTCAAGGGCTATGCGCAGCACCGCCGCGTGGCTTGAACTGAATCTGATCGATTGCATCCATGGCTAACCGTCCGCTTTCTCTATTCGCGCTGCGCACCTGGCAGCTTGGCCTGCTGGTCGTCACGTTGGGCGTGTGGCACTTCGCCACGCGCTCGCAGGAAGTCGCGTTCTTCTTCGGAGAACCGCTCATCGTTGCCCAGCGCATCTGGGCGTGGTTTGTCACTGAGGGCGATATCTATCAGCACCTTGGCGTGACATTGGCCGAGACGGTGCTGGCATTTGCGATCGGCACGGCCACTGGCCTGGGTGCGGGGCTGTGGCTGGCGCTGAGCCCGGCCGCATCGGCGGTGCTTGATCCGTACATCAAGGCTGCCAACTCGATGCCGCGCGTGATCCTGGCGCCAATCTTTGGCGTGTGGTTCGGGCTGGGGATCTGGTCAAAGGTCGCGCTGGCGGTGACGCTGGTGTTCTTCATCGTCTTCTTCAACGTCTATCAGGGCGTGAAGGAAGTGAGCCCGGTCGTGCTGGCCAATGCGCGCATGCTGGGCGCATCGCAGCGGCAACTGCTGCGCTTTGTCTACCTGCCGAGCGCGACGAGCTGGGTGTTCTCGTCCCTGCATACGTCGGTGGGCCTGGCCTTCGTGGGCGCGGTGGTGGGGGAGTACCTCGGCTCCGCGCGCGGTGTTGGCTACCTGATCCTCCAGGCCGAGGGGACGTTCGACATCAACACCGTGTTTGCAGGCATCGTCGTGCTGACGGTCTTTGCGCTGGTGCTCGACTGGCTCGTCGGTTTGATGGAAAAACGCCTGATGCGCTGGCAGCCGAAGAGCGGCGAGACCGAGAAGCTCTGAGCGAGCGCGCTAACGACGCGAACGTCACATCGACCCTGCTCGTGGCAGGGTCATGCGGCTAGACGGTCGGTCTACTACAATGCGATCCATCATGAGCAAGCACCCCGAACCCGTCACCGCTGAAGGCGCCGAAGCCCGGCACGACACCCGCGACCGCATTCTGGACGCCGGTGCCGAGCTGATCCTCGGGCGCGGTTTCTCGGCTGTCGGCTTGGCGGAAATCCTCGGCCGCGCGCAGGTACCCAAAGGCTCGTTTTATTACTACTTCGGGTCGAAGGAAGACTTTGGCGTCGCCATGCTGGAGCGCTATTTCCAAGACTACGACGCAGGCGTTGTCAGCCTGTTCAACGACACGCGCATCACCGCCCGCGAGCGGCTGTTGCGCTATTTCACGGCCTGGATCGATCTGCACGAGCGCAGCGCATGCGAGGTCACCTGCCTGGCGGTCAAGCTGTCGGGGGAGGTATCGGATTTGTCGGAGCCGATGCGCAAAGTGTTGTCGACGGGAATGACGCGCATGGTCGAGCGTATCGCCACGGCAATCGAGGCGGGCGTCACCGACGGTTCGTTAGCGCCTGTGGAGGATGCGCGCCAGTTGGCCGAAGGGCTGTACGCCATGTGGATGGGCGGCGCGCTGTTGGCCAAGGCGCACCGCAATGTCGCCGCGTTCAAGAGCTGTGTGACGCAAACGGAAATTCTGCTGGCCAAGCCGAAACACTGATTGCAAAAGCCATTGCCGGCGAGGCACGTTCCTCGCTTTTTCTTTGACTCCGGTTCTAGATGACCGGTCGAATAGTCTTTCTTTCAGGAGCTGATATGACTCAACAATTGCTGTCCCCGATTCAGACCGGCCGTACGACCCTCGCCAATCGTGTCGTGATGGCGCCGCTCACGCGCTCGCGCGCCGGTCAGCCTGGGGACGTGCCGACCGAGCTGAACGTGATTTACTACGCCCAGCGTGCAACCGCCGGCCTGATCGTCACGGAAGCAACGCAAATTTCCCGCCAGGGCCAGGGCTACGCCTGGACGCCGGGTATGTACACCGACGAACAGGAAGCCGGTTGGAAGGCGGTCGTGGATGCCGTGCACGCCAAGGGTGGCCGCATCTCGCAACAGCTCTGGCACGTGGGCCGCATTTCCAACACGTTGCTGCAGGAAAACGGCCAGGCGCCTGTCGCGCCGTCGGCCATCGTCGCCAAGGGCGCGCAGAGCTTTGTCGTGCAGCCCGACGGCACGCCCGCCAATGTGCCGACCAGCGAGCCGCGCGCGCTCGCCACGGAAGAAATCCCTGGCGTGATCGCGCAATATCGTCAGGCTGTGCTGCGTGCACGCCGCGCTGGTTTCGACTTCGTCGAAATCCACGCAGCCAACGGTTACCTGCTGCACCAATTCCTGTCGACCAACAGCAATCAGCGCACCGACCAATACGGCGGCTCCCTGGAAAACCGCGCCCGACTGATTCTCGAGGTGGTCGATACCGCCATCGCCGAGATTGGCGCAGACCGCGTCGGCATCCGCCTCTCGCCGCACTTCGTCGCGCATGACATTGCCGACGCACAAGCCGAAGAAAGCGCGTTGTACTTGGCCCGCGAGCTGACCAAGCGTGGCATCGCCTATCTGCACATCGCCGAGCCGGATTGGGCTGGCGGCCCCGAGCTGACCGACGATTTCCGCCGGCAACTGCGCGACGCCTTCAAGGGCACGCTTATCGTGTGCGGCCAATACACGGCGGAAGAGGGCGAGCAGATGATTGCCTCCGGTCTGGCGGATGCCGTTGCGTTCGGTCGTCCGTTTATTGCCAACCCCGATCTGGTGGCGCGCTTCCGTGTCGGCGCCTCGCTTAACAAGCCCGATCGCGCAACCTTCTACGGCGGCCAGGAAAAGGGCTACACCGACTACCCGACGTTGGAAGAAGCGGCCTGATAATCGGTCGCGTCAAAAAGAAAGCCGCGCAGGCGATCAACCTGCGCGGCTTTTTTGTCTCCGGCGCCCCCGTTTTTAAGGCTGGATCACCACCTTGCCCGTCACCTTGCGCGCCGCCATGTCGAGCAGCGCCTGTGTCGTCTGCTCCAACGGATAGCGCGCCGAGATGTGCGGACGAATCTTGCCTTCCTGCATCCAGCCGAGCATCTGCATCATGTTCGCCAGATTCGCCTTCGGCTCCCGACGTGCAAACTCGCCCCAGAACACGCCCACCAGCGACGCGCCTTTGAGCAGCGCCAGGTTCAACGGCATCTTCGGGATCTCGCCGTTGGCAAAGCCAACCACGAGGTAGCGGCCACGCCAGGCGATCGAACGGAACGCCGGTTCTGCATAGATTCCGCCGACCGGGTCATAGATCACGTCCGGGCCCTTGCCGTCGGTCAATTCCTTGATGCGCTCGCGCAGGTCTTCGGTCGAATAGTTGATGAGCGCATCGGCGCCGTGGTCTTTGCAGACCGCGAGCTTCTCGTCGCTCGACGCCGCCGCGATGACGCGTGCGCCAATTGCCTTGCCGATCTCAATGGCCGCCAGCCCGACGCCGCCCGCCGCGCCGAGCACCAGCATCGTTTCGCCAGCCTTCAGTTGCCCGCGATCGACCACCGCGTGGTGCGACGTGCCGTATGTAAGCGTGAATGCGGCTGCGGTGTCGAATGCCATGCCAGGCGGCATTGGCATCACCACCTTGGCCGACGCCTTGACCTGTGAAGCAAACGCGCCCTGGCCAAGAAACGCGATCACGTGGTCGCCGGCATTGAGGTGCGACACGCCTTCGCCTACTGCATTGACCACGCCCGCGACTTCCGAGCCGGGCGTAAACGGCAGCTCCGGCTTGAACTGGTATTTGTTCTGGATGATCAGCACGTCAGGAAAATTCACCCCCGCAGCCTTCACGTCGATGACCACTTCACCGGCACCCGGCGAGAGGTCCGGCAGCGTTTCGATCACCAGCGATTCGGGCGGGCCCCAGGTTTTGCAGACGACGGCTTTCATCATGTGTCTCCTCAACAGTCTTGCGTTGGATTGTTCGCCATCTCGCATGCATTGCACGCGATCTCGTCCGGCAGTGTAACCGAATAAAAGCACGGTCGTTCGATTTAGCCGGCGGCGATAAATCGTGCGGCTTGTCGATGCATTTTTTGTAAGCGTGTAGAACGTGTGCGCGAGCACGATTCGCGAACGTTGCTCGGTTACAATCCGCGCCATGCATATTCTCATTGCCAACGACGACGGATACCTCGCGCCCGGGCTCGCGGCGCTGCATCGTGCGCTGAGCCCTCTCGGCCGCGTGACGGTGGTCGCACCGGAGCAGAACCACAGCGGCGCGTCGAACTCGCTCACGCTGCAACGGCCGCTTTCGGTGTTCGAAGCAACCGAGGGTGCCCAGAAGGGCTTTCGCTTCGTCAACGGTACGCCAACGGACTGCGTGCACATCGCGCTCACCGGCATGATCGAAGAGAAGCCCGATCTGGTCGTCTCGGGCATCAACCAGGGCCAGAACATGGGTGAAGACGTGCTGTATTCCGGCACCGTCGCCGCTGCCATCGAAGGTTATTTGTTCGGTATTCCGTCGATTGCGTTCTCGCAGGCCGACAAAGGCTGGACGCACCTTGACGCTGCCGAGCGCGTCGCCCGTGAGGTTGTCGAGCGCTATCTGTCCGATCCGCCGGATGGCCCGGTCCTGCTCAACGTCAATATCCCGAATCTGCCGTACGGCGAGCTTGGCGGCTGGCGCGCAACGCGTCTAGGCAAGCGGCACCAATCGCAGCCGGTGATCCGCCAAGCCAATCCGCGCGGCGAGCCGATCTTCTGGGTCGGTGCCGCCGGCGATGCGAAAGACGCCAGCGAAGGCACCGATTTCCATGCCGTCGCGCATGGCTTCGTCTCGCTGACACCGCTGCAGCTTGATCTGACCGATACGGCCCAACTGCGTACTGTGCGCCGCTGGCAGACGCCATGATCGCCTTGGTGGCTCATGTCTGAACGCCCGCGCGACCGGCGCTTTCCGTTGACGCTCGATGCTGTGGTCGAGCGCAAGCCCGTGGAACGTCAGCGTGAAACGCGCATCTCGTCGGGGGTGAGCGCAGTGTCGTGCCCCACGCCGGTGCGCATGGCATCCGTCGAGCGCGCGTCGCCCGCATCCGCTCCGGCGCCTGCGCCACAGCGTGTGGCGGGTGTCGATGCGGCAGTCGGTGCCGTCGCCGCGAGCGCCGTTCAGGCACGCACGGCTGCAGCGCACGCGGCAGCCGGTGGCATGGCATCGGATCGTGCGCGTCAGGCGCTGGTTGGCCGTGTGCAGGCGGGAGGCGTGAGTGATAAGCGCGTGTTGGCTGCAATCGGCACGGTGCCGCGTCATCTGTTTGTCGATGCCGGCCTTGCCTCGCAGGCGTACGAAGATTCCGCATTGCCGATCGGCCATCAGCAAACGATCTCGAAGCCGTCAGTGGTCGGACGGATGATCGAGCTGTTGTTGAGTGGGCGGCCCGGCCGCACTGGCATGCCGCTGGCGCGCGTGCTGGAAATTGGTACCGGCTGCGGCTACCAGGCAGCCGTTCTCGCACAGCTCGCCGACGAGGTGTACTCGATCGAGCGCGTTCGCCCGCTGCATGAAAAAGCCAAAGCGAACTTGCGGCCACTCCGCGTGCCAAACATCCGTCTGCACTATGGCGACGGCATGCTGGGGCTGCCGAAGGCCGCGCCGTTCGACGCCATCATCCTGGCTGCGGCGGGGCTGGAGGTGCCGCAGGCGCTGCTCGACCAGTTGACAATCGGCGGCAGGCTGATCGCCCCCGTGGCTACCGACCGCAACAGCGGCCCCGCGCAGCAGCTCGTTCTCATCGAGCGCCGCAGTCGCTTCCAGTTTCACAGTACCGCGCTTGAAGGCGTTTTCTTTGTCCCGTTAAAATCAGGAACTGTTTAGCATGTTCATTTCCCGGAGCTCCATGAACCGTCCAAGCCCCGTACGCGCAGGCCGGCTCGCCGTGGCGATGGTATCGGCCGCACTACTGGCGGCTTGCGCATCCTCCGGCAACCAAGCGCCCGTTCTCGATCGTACATCGCGCGCCGGCAACACTGGCACCGTGTCGCAAGAGCCACCGCCCCCCGGCTACTATCGGGTCAAGCGTGGCGATACCTTGTACAGCATCGCCTTGCGTAACGGCCAGGCGCCGCGTGACCTAGTGGCCTGGAACAACATCGCCAACCCCAACCAGATCGAAGTCGATCAGCTGTTGCGCGTCGTTCCGCCGAACGCGGAAGTCAGCAGCACCGGGGCCGTGGTCACGCCGGTTCGCCCCGCCAACACGAGCACGCAGCCGGTCGATTCCGCACCGGTCACGCCGCCGCCCGCAGCGTCGTCCAGCGCTCCTGCCGGGGCAACCGACGGCGCAATTTCGCTGGCGTGGCCTGCCCGCGGCTCGCTCATCAACCGTTTCGATGACAAGAGCAACAAGGGCATCGACATTGGTGGCAAACGTGGTGACGCGGTGGTCGCTGCCGACGACGGAAAAGTGATCCACGTTGGACCCTTGCGTGGGTACGGGAATCTTGTCATCATCAAACACAACGACACGTTCCTGACCGCCTACGGCAACAACGATAAGGTTCTGGTCACCGAGCAATCCACGGTTAAGAAAGGGCAGAAGATCGCCGAAATGGGCAGTACCGATGCGGATCGCGTGAAGCTTCATTTTGAAGTGCGCCGCAACGGTAAGCCGGTCGATCCGATGCGCTACTTGCCGCCTCAATAGAGGAATGCATGCCGCGCCAGAAAGCCGCCACGCCCGTCACCCCCGCCGATGACAACATCGACGCTGCTGTAGAGGGCCAGCGCACCCCGAATGGGCGCGCTGGGCGGCGTGCGCGCGGCGAGGCGCAGCCGCCCGCTGAAGAGATCGAAGTCGTCGACGCGCTCGTCGACGACCTGCCCGTTTCCGATTCCGCCGAACTCAACGACACGTCGGACAGTGCCGACGAGCCCGATGAAGAAGAGGAAGAAGGTGAAGAGGCCGAGGAAGCTGCACCAGAGGAAGATTTCCGCAAGGTGCTGCAGGCCGAACTGGCCGCCGACACCGTTCAGCACTATCTCAATCGCATCAGCATCAAGCCGCTTCTGACGCCGGCCGAAGAACTGCATTTCTCGACGTTGGCCAAGGCTGGCGAGTTTGCCGCGCGCCAAGTCATGATCGAGCGCAATCTCCGCTTGGTCGTAAGCATTGCCAAGGGCTATCTGAACCGCGGTGTGCCGCTCCTTGATTTGATTGAAGAGGGCAACCTTGGGCTGATGCACGCGATCGAAAAGTTCGATCCGGAACGCGGATTCCGCTTCTCCACCTATGCAACGTGGTGGATTCGCCAGAGCATCGAGCGCGCGATCATGAATCAGGCGCGCACGGTTCGTTTGCCGGTGCATGTGATTCGCGAGCTCAACCAGGTGCTGCGCGCCAAGCGCCATCTGGAAAAGAGTGGCGTGGATGGCCGAGACGCAAGTCTTGAAGACATCGCCCACCTGCTCGGCAAGACCACGGAGGAAGTGCAGGACGTGCTCTCGCTCAATGAGCACACGACTTCGCTGGATACGCCGTTCGATCTCGACCCGGGTACGAGCCTGCTCGATTTCCTGTCGGACGAGCATGGTGCCTCGCCCGATCAAGAGGTGGCACATCGCGAGCTGTCACTCTTGATGAAGTCGTGGCTCGCACGCTTGTCTGACAAGCATCGCTATGTCGTTGAGCGCCGCTTCGGCCTTAACTACATCGAGCCCGCGACGTTGGAAGAACTTGCCGCCGAGATGGGTTTGACGCGTGAACGCGTGCGTCAGATTCAGCAGGAAGCGCTGGTGAAGCTCAAACGCCATTTCGCCTCGCAAGGCGTGCGCAAGGACGCGGTGCTGTAAGGCACTGCTGTCCCTTTGTCCCTCGTCTCTTTTTCTAGTCGTTCCGAAGCTCCAGCAGCATCGGTTGATGATCCGATGCCTGGGTGGTGCTGTTGACTTCCAGGCGCAGAACGCGCGGCTTCAGTGGTTCGCTGACCAGCATGAAATCGCACGCGTAGGCCGGTTCGGTCCACCCAGCGCGGTCGTGCACGCCGAAAGTCGGTGGCTGCGGCGTCGCGCCGTGCGCAATCTCCCACGCATCATGCAAAGCGGGTTCGCGAGTGAATGGCACGGTAGCCAAGCGCTTGGGCGTCGAGTCGGGCTTGCAGTTGAAATCGCCGCAGACGATGGTTGCCGAGGTCTGTGCAAGCGGGCGGAAAGGGCCAGCTTCGGGCTCTGTGCCAAGCACGGATGGTTGAGTCGTGCGCGCGCAACCTTCTGCGTGGATGGCCCGCAGAGCATCGACTTGCGCGACACGCTGATGTTCCGAGTAGTACTCCAGATGTGTGGTGACAACACGCAAGGCACCGAACGGCGCCTGCACGATTGCCTCAATGGCCATGCGCGGCATGCACGGTGTGGCATCGGGCGGACAGGGCAATGCGTGGCGCCGGATGTAATGCACGGGCAGGCGCGTGACAATGGCGTTGCCGAAGCGCTGCGCTTGCGCGCCGTTGTGGCGCTCCAGCGCGAATCCACTGATGACGGTGTATTCGCTGCCAAGCGCCTCGGTCAGCTCGCTCCATTGGTCGACGCCCGGTCGGCCCGGGAGGTCGCTGAAGCCGGAGGTGACTTCCTGCAGGCATAACACGTCAAATTCGTCCATCGCACGTGCTTGCGCGAGTTGGCGCTCGAGGCTGACGTGTCCGTCGGCGCCCCGGCCCCATTGGATGTTCCACGTCAGGATGACGGTGCCCATGCTGGTCCTCCAGTGTCTTACAATGCCGCCCTTGCCCTCATTTTGCCCAGGCTCGCTCGTGTCTCAAGCTGCACCCAACGTCACGCCTTCCTCTTCTGCTCCAGCAACGGTTGCGCCGGACGCACCGTCGGCCAAGCCACGTGGTCGCCGTAAGCCCGAAATGCCCGTGGCAGGGCCGCTGGACATCGTCTCGCTCGATGGCGAAGCGCGTGGCATCGGGCGTTTGATGAACGAGGATGGCACGCCGGGCAAGGTTGTTTTTGTGGAAGGCGCACTGCCGGGTGAGCGGGTGATGTATCGCAGTCACCGCGTCAAGCCTTCATACGAGCAGGCGAGCGTCGTGAACATTCTGCGCCAGTCCGCCTCGCGCGTGACGCCGCAATGCAAGTTCTTTGGTGTGTGCGGTGGTTGCTCGATGCAGCATCTGGATTCGCGCGCGCAGGTTGCGATCAAGCAGCGCGTGCTGGAAGACGATCTGTGGCATTTGGCCAAGCTGCGTCCGGACGTGGTGTTCCGGCCCATTGCTGGCCCGGATTGGGGCTACCGCTATCGGGCGCGTTTGACCGTGCGCCATGTTGCGGCCAAAGGTGGCGTGCTGGTGGGTTTTCACGAGCGCAAAAGCAGTTATGTGGCGGACATGACGTCGTGCGAGGTGTTGCCGCCGCACGTGTCCGCGCTGCTGGTGCCGTTGCGCGAATTGGTGGGGCGCCTCTCGATCGTGCAGCGCATGCCGCAGATCGAGCTCGCAGTCGGCCAGGATGTGACCGCGTTGGTGCTGCGTAACCTCGAGCCGATCACCGCTGAGGATGAGGCCGAGCTGCGCGCTTTTGCCGATCATCACAACGTTCAGTTCTGGCTGCAGCCCAAGGGGCCGGATACGGTTTATCCGTTCCATCCGCTTGATCGTACGCTGACGTACACGCTGCCCGAGTTCGGCATCACCATGCCGTTCAAGCCGACTGATTTCACGCAGGTCAATCACCAGATCAACCGGGTGCTGATGTCGCGGGCGCTGAAGCTGCTCGATGCGCAACCGGGTGATCGGCTGCTCGACCTGTTCTGCGGTATCGGCAACTTCACGCTGCCAATGGCGACGCGTGCCCGCGAGGTTATGGGGATCGAGGGCAGTGAGGCGCTGACGACGCGTGCCTTGGCCAACGCCCAGTACAACGGCCTGGACGCGAAGACAACATTTGCTTGCCGCAATCTGTTCGAAGTGACGGCTGATTATATTGCCGCGCTGGGCAAGTTTGACCGTTGGCTGATCGATCCGCCGCGCGAAGGCGCGCTGGCTGTGTCCAAGGCGCTGGCCGAGTTGTTTCAGCGTGGTGGTGATGCGGCTGAATTGTTGCCGAAGCGCATCGTCTACGTGTCCTGCAATCCGGCGACGCTGGCGCGCGACGCGGGTCTGCTTGTGCATGAAGCCGGCTACAGGCTGGCCGGTGCGGGCGTAGTGAACATGTTCCCGCACACATCGCACGTCGAGTCGATGGCGGTATTCGAGCGCGACTAAGCACTCGTCACGTAATCTTGCGGACAACAAAAAACCGGCGCACTAGGCGCCGGTTTTTTTGTTGCTACGCGCCAGTGCTCGCGCGTGGGGGGGGGCGAATTTCGGTCAGTTGCGATTTCCGCCGAAGATGCCGAGGATCGCCAGCAGGTTCGTGAAGATGTTGTAAACATCCAGGTAGATCGCCAGGGTGGCGGTCACGTAGTTGGTCTCGCCGCCGTTCACGATGCGCTGCACATCGAACAGGATATAGGCAGAGAAGATCGCGATGGCCAGCACCGAGATCGTGAGCATCATCGCCGGCAGTTGCAGCCAGATATTGGCCACCGAGCCTACGATCAGCACCAGCACGCCCATGAACAGCCACTTGCCCAGCCCAGAGAAATCACGCTTGCTGACCGTGGCGACCGTCGCCATCACACCGAAGATGATCGCTGTCCCGCCGAACGCCGTCATGATGAGCGACGCGCCGTTCGAGAAGCCCAGGATCATGCCGATCAGCCGCGACAGCATCAGCCCCATGAAGAACGTGAAGCCCAACAGCAGGGCCACGCCCAGGCCGCTGTTCTTGAAGCGCTCAATGGCGTAGAAGAAGCCAAAGGCCACTGCCATGAAGATGACGAACCCCATCAGCGGGTTACGCCCCATCAGGTTGAATCCGGTGGCGACACCGATCCACGCACCGAGGATGGTGGGGATCATGGAAAGCGCGAGCAGCCAATAGGTATTGCGCAGCACGCGGTTGCGGACGGCCAACGCGCCGGCGGTGCCGGAAGCGCCAAAACCGTACGTGTTGAGTTGGTTGTCCATGCGAACTCCTTGGGGTGAATGACATTGCAGACAATGCGACGACGCAGCGAATGTGGCATCCGAAGACGGCTTTTGCAAGCCGCATCGTCCTTAGTTGGAGAGCCAGCATGCCACGCGGTTCCGGTCGCTGGCAGGCAATCACGGCGGAAAATGCCCTCCGCAGGTGACTTTCCGTGCGCCCGATAAGGGGATCCTAAGGCGCGTTCATCGAACTGGTGGTGTGCTCAGTGCGAAGTGATCGCTGAATCTCGTGGCTTTGCCAGCATTCGTGGCGTGGGGTTGCACCGCTTGACATTCAATCTGGCTCCCTCCCGTGTTAGAATCTAACGTTTATCTTTCACGTAACACCTTCATTTTTTGGAGTTTTTGATGGCGCTCGAACGCACTTTGTCGATTATCAAACCGGATGCCGTGGCCAAGAATGTCATCGGCCAGATCTACGCCCGCTTCGAAGGCGCAGGCCTGAAGGTCGTCGCGGCCAAGATGATCCATCTGTCGCGCGCAGAAGCCGAGCAGTTCTACGCCGTGCACAAGGAGCGCCCGTTCTTCAAGGATCTGGTGGACTTCATGATCTCGGGCCCGGTGATGGTGCAGGCACTGGAAGGCGAAAACGCAATCGCCAAGAACCGTGACCTGATGGGTGCAACCGACCCGAAGAAGGCTGAGAAGGGCACGATTCGTGCCGACTTCGCTGACAGCATCGACGCCAACGCCGTGCACGGTTCGGATGCTGCTGAAACGGCTGCCGTGGAAGTCGCTTTCTTCTTCCCGGGCCTGAACATTTACAGCCGCTAAGCGTCAACACTAGACTGGAATTGGTGGTTTCGGGTTGCAAGTCATGAGCGATGTGGTGAATCTCCTCGATTTCGACGCACAGGGCCTTATCGCGTACTGCGAGAGCCTGGGCGAGAAGTCGTTTCGCGCCAAGCAGTTGCAGCGCTGGATTCACCAGTCGGGCGCATCCGATTTTGGCGAGATGACCGATCTCGCCAAGTCGCTGCGCGAAAAGCTTGCGACCCGCGCCAACATCCAGGCGCCGGCGGTCATTACCGATCACCTTTCGTCGGACGGCACGCGCAAGTGGCTCGTCGACGTAGGGCAGGGCAATGCCGTCGAGACGGTCTACATCCCCGAAGAGACGCGTGGCACGTTGTGCGTATCGTCTCAGGCGGGGTGTGCCGTCAACTGCCGGTTCTGTTCGACCGGCAAGCAGGGCTTCTCGCGCAATCTCAGCACGGGCGAGATTATCGGTCAGCTGTGGATGGCCGAATTCGCCATGCGCAAGCAGCTCGGCCGCGGCCCCAAGGACGATCGCGTCATCACCAACGTGGTAATGATGGGCATGGGCGAGCCGCTGCTGAACTACGACGCCGTGGTGCCGGCGCTGGCCCTGATGCTGGATGACAATGCGTATGGCCTTTCGCGGCGCCGCGTAACGGTGTCCACTTCTGGCGTTGTGCCGATGATGGACCGCCTTGCGCGCGATGTGCCCGTGGCGCTTGCAGTGTCTCTGCATGCGTCCAACGATGCGTTGCGCGACGTGCTCGTGCCGCTCAACAAGAAGTACCCGCTGGCCGAACTGATGGCAGCTTGCCGCCGCTATCTTGAGTTTGCGCCGCGCGATTTCATCACCTTTGAATACTGCATGCTTGATGGCGTCAACGACACCGTCGAGCATGCCCGTGAACTGCTGCGCGTCGTGGCCGACGTGCCGTGCAAGTTCAATCTGATCCCATTCAACCCGTTCCCGGAATCGGGGTTGAAGCGCTCGAACAATGAGCAGATCCGCCGCTTTTCACAGGTGCTGCTGGATGCCGGCATTGTCACGACCATCCGCAAGACGCGGGGTGACGACATCGATGCGGCCTGCGGTCAGCTCGCCGGCGAGGTCAAAGATCGCACACGCCTGGCCGAGCGCGGCAAGTTCGGCAAGATCGTCGAGATCCCCGTGGTCGGGGCCGACTCAACTCACCGCATGGGTACCGCATGAAGCGTTGGTCGACTGCTGTCAGTCTGGTCTTCACGCTGGCAGCTGCCGGGTGCGCATTGTCGCCGCCGGTCCAGACACAGACACGAGAAGTCACGACCGTCCCGGATCAAAAGGCTGACGCCGGCCGTCGCGCCGCGATCCGGTTGCAGCTCGCGACGCAATACTTGGAAGCTGGTCAGAATGCGACAGCGCTTGAGGAAATCAAGAACGCCATCGCGATTGATCCGAGTGTCCCAAATGCGTATCACATCCGCGCGCTGGCCTATATGAATCTCGGTCAACGCGAACAGGCTGACGAGAGTTTCCGCAGCGCGCTGGCCGCGACTCCGCAAGATGGTGACCTGCTGAACAACTATGGCTGGTTCCTGTGCTCGCAAGGCGGCAAGCCGGATCAAGGCATGGCGATGTTGCGCCGGGCCATCGAGACGCCTGCTGCTGCCAGCCCGGCCAAACCGTGGACGAACCTGGGCGTTTGCCAGATGCGTCAGGGCGATCTTGATAGCGCGGAGAAGAGCCTGACGCGCGCCACCTACATCGACGCGAACAATCTGCTGACTAACCTCACGTTGGCGCAGCTCTATTACAAACGCCGCGAATATGCGCGTGCCATGCCGTTTATCGAACGTGTGAATGGCCGTGGCAATGCGACCGCAGAAAGCCTGTGGCTGGGCGCGCGCATCGCGCGTCGCCTGGGTGACACTTCGCAGCAGAACGCATGGAGCGCGCAATTGCAGCGTCGCTTCCCCAATGCGCCCGAAGAGGCGGCATTCGAACGAGGAGCCTGGGATGACTGACCGCGACGTGGCAAACGCTGCCGACCTCTCTCACGGCACAGCGCCTGCCTCGAATCCGCCTGCCGCCGCGTCGCCTGAGCGCGACGATGCGTTGCGTCAGATTGCCGAACGTCTGCGTGCCGGCCGCGAGCGTCAGCGTCTGACGGTCGACGATCTGGCCACGCGCTTGAAAGTGGCGCCGGGCAAGTTGTTGGCGGTGGAGTCGGCGGATGTCAGTGCGTTGCCCGACATGACGTTTACCAAGGGCCTCATCCGCGCCTATGCGCGCGCTCTGCAGGTCGATGTCGATGATCAGCTTGCGCGTTTGAACGCGCGTGCGCAGGTCACCAACATCGGATTGCGCCCTGAAGGCGGGCTCGGTGAATCGTTCTCTGACAAGCCGAGCTTTGCCAAGCGTCGGGGTGGCAGTGGTCGCTGGCTGATTGGCGTGCTGGTTGCGGTGATCGTGGCCGCCGGTGCGCTTGCGGGTATGGACCGTCTCAAGCAGTGGTTTGCCACGCAAACGGCGGCTACGCAGAGCACCGACTCAACCGCGAAGGAAGCACCGACTGCGGAGCAAGCCGCGCCCGCGCAAGTGGCTCCGGCGGCTGAGCAGGCACCGGCAGAAGCGCCGGCCGCTTCGATGCCGACGCCATTGACGCCCGTTGCACCGGCCGCTCCGGCCTCCGGTGTGGTGACTGCGCCGCTGGCGCCGCCGCCTACGCTGCCGCGTTCGGACAACGGTGGCGCGCCGGCTCCCGCTGTACCGGGTGCGAGTGCCAAGCCGGCTGTCATCAACGTCGACGCTCCGGTCGTTGCGCTGCCGGCAGAAGCCGCCAAGCCGGCTGAATCGGGCAGCGGCACGGTTTCGGTACGCTTCTCGGGTCCGTCCTGGTACGAGATCAAAGATAAGACCGGCAAGACGCTCGCCAGTGGTATTTCCAAGGAAGGCGACGCGCGCGATCTGACCGGCACGCCGCCGTTCAAGGTCGTCTTTGGCAACGCGGAAGCTGTCGAATCGCTGGCCGTGGGCGGTGCCACCGTCGATCTTCAGAAGTACGCCCGCAATCGCGTGGCACGGGCTACGTTGCCCTGAACCGTTTTGTAAATGGCGCGGTGCCTGTAGGCGGCGCGCCTTGCCTGATCATGGAAATCACCACGCCTCTCGATTGCGCTCCAGCCTTGGTGGGCCCGTTGCCGCGCCGGAACTCGCGCGCGGCAGAAATCCGCTGGGGCGATCGCGTTGTGCACGTTGGCGGCGATGCGCCAGTCTGCGTGCAATCGATGACGAATACCGACACGTCGGACGCCATCGGTACCGCAATCCAGGTAAAGGAACTCGCACGCGCCGGCTCTGAGTTGGTGCGCATCACGGTCGATACGCCGGCCGCTGCTGCTGCAGTGCCGGCCATCCGCGAGCAGCTCGACCGCATGGGTGTGGACGTGCCGCTGGTCGGCGATTTTCACTACAACGGCCACAAGTTGCTGCAGGACTATCCGGAGTGCGCGCAGGCGCTTTCCAAGTATCGGATCAACCCGGGCAACGTCGGGCAGGGTGCCAAGCGAGACACGCAGTTCGCACAGATGATCGAGATCGCCTGCCGCTACGACAAGCCGGTGCGTATCGGCGTGAACTGGGGCAGCCTTGATCAGGATCTTCTCGCGCGCATCATGGACGAGAACGCACGGCGTGCAACTCCGTGGGATGCCCGGGCTGTGATGGTCGAGGCGCTGATTACCTCGGCGATCCAGTCCGCGCAGAAGGCTGAAGAGCTTGGCTTGCCGGGCAGCCAGATCATCCTGTCGTGCAAGGTGTCAGCGGTGCAGGATCTGATTGCTGTGTACCGCGAGTTGGCGCGTCGCTGCAATTACGCGCTGCACCTGGGGCTGACAGAGGCAGGCATGGGTAGCAAGGGGATTGTCGCTTCCACGGCGGCGCTTTCGGTGTTGCTGCAGGAGGGCATCGGCGACACGATCCGCATTTCGCTCACGCCGGAACCGGGTGCGCCGCGCGAGAAGGAAGTCATCGTCGCGCAAGAGATTCTGCAGACCATGGGCCTGCGCAATTTCACGCCCATGGTGATCGCGTGCCCGGGTTGCGGGCGCACGACCAGTACTGTGTTCCAGGAGTTGGCGGCGCGCATCCAGTCGTACCTGCGTGAGCAGATGCCGACGTGGAAAAAGCAGTACCCCGGCGTCGAAGAGATGAACGTGGCCGTGATGGGCTGCATCGTCAACGGCCCCGGCGAGAGCAAGCACGCCAACATCGGCATTTCGCTGCCAGGCACGGGCGAATCGCCGGCGGCGCCGGTGTTCGTTGACGGCGTGAAGGTGAAAACGCTGCGCGGCGAGCGCATCACAGAAGAATTCCAGACGATCGTCGACGAGTACGTGCGCACGCATTACGGCGCACAGACCCCGGCGACGGTCTAAGCGGCACAGGCTTCAAAGCTTGAAACTGAAGCGCGAAACGACCGGCCGGCCCCCGTACGAAGGTAGATGCGAGAGGCGGGCTTTCAACGTGACATCATGAGCGATACACAAAAACAACGCGTGCAGAAGATCGCCGGCGTCAAAGGCATGAACGATCTGCTGCCTAGTGACGCCCCGCTGTGGGAGCATTTTGATAACGCCGTGCGCAGCATGCTGCGCGCCTATGGCTACCAGCAGATCCGCACGCCGATCGTCGAGCAGACGCAATTGTTCGTGCGTGGCATCGGCGAGGTGACGGACATCGTCGAGAAGGAGATGTACACCTTCACCGATGCGTTGAACGGCGAGCAACTGACCATGCGCCCGGAAGGCACCGCCGCCGCCGTGCGCGCCGTGATCGAGCACAACCTGCTGTACGACGGCCCGAAGCGCTTGTGGTACACCGGCCCGATGTTCCGCCACGAGCGTCCGCAGCGCGGTCGCTATCGCCAGTTCCATCAGGTGGGTGTGGAAGCGCTGGGCTTTGCGGGCCCGGACATCGACGCAGAAGTCATCCTGATGTGCCAGCGCCTGTGGGACGATCTCGGTCTGGTCGGTCTGAAGCTTGAGTTGAATTCGCTCGGTCAGGCGGAGGAGCGCGCTGCGCACCGCGCCGATCTCATCAAATATCTGGAAGGCTTCCAGGACATTCTGGATGAGGACGGCAAGCGCCGTCTTTACACCAATCCGCTGCGGGTGCTCGACACAAAGAATCCGGCGCTGCAGGAAATGGCGGGGGGCGCGCCGAAGCTGATCGACTATCTGGGCGACGAATCGCGCGCGCACTTTGAAGGCGTGCAGAGGCTGCTGAAGGCGAACAACATTCCGTTCACCATCAATCCGCGTCTGGTGCGCGGGCTGGATTATTACAACCTGACCGTCTTCGAGTGGACCACCGATAAGCTGGGTGCACAGGGCACCGTGGCCGGCGGCGGCCGCTATGACCCGCTGATCGAGCAGATCGGCGGGAAGCCAGCCCCCGCGTGTGGTTGGGCGATGGGCGTTGAGCGCATCATCGAACTGTTGCGTGAGGAGAAGCTGGAGCCCGAAGCGCAAGGCTGTGACGTCTACATCGTCCATCAGGGCGATGAGGCGCAGGTTCAGGCGTTGATTGCGGCAGAGCGGCTGCGTGATGCCGGCCTCGACGTCATCCTTCACGCCTCGCCGGAAGGTCGCAACGGCAGCTTCAAGTCGCAGTTCAAGCGTGCTGACGCAAGTGGCGCATCCTATGCGGTTATCATTGGCGACGATGAAGTCACCCAAGGTGTTGCACAGATCAAACCGCTGCGTGGCGATCCGGCCGCGGATGCCCAGCAGACCGTGCCGTCGGACCAACTGGTCGACCGCCTGATTGACGCCATGGTGGCCAACAACGACTAATCGCGACAGTGCGTTCGGCAGCGAACCACCGTGATTCACTTCCAATATTCAAGCTCTGCAAAGCATGGCCTACGATCTCGAAGAACAGGAACAGATAGAGAGTCTCAAGCACTGGTGGCGTGATAACGGCAACGTGATCACGTGGGTCGCCATCGTGGTGCTGCTGGCCGTGGCCGGTTGGTTCGGCTGGAAAAACTGGCAGCGTAAGCAGGCCGGCGAAGCGTCCGTGCTGTACGAGCAAGTGCAGAAGGCCGTTGATGGCAAGGACGCTGAAAAGATCAAGCGTGCCGCGACTGACATGGAAGACAAGTTCGGCGGCACGGCCTACGCGCAGATGACCGCGTTGGCCGCGGCCAAGGCGCTTTACGAAGCCAACGATGCGGCCGGCGCCAAGGCGCAGCTGCAATGGACGGTTGATCACGCGCGCGACGATGAATACAAAGCGCTCGCCAAGCTGCGTCTGGCCGGTCTCCTGCTCGATGAGAAAGCCTACGATCAGGGCATCGCGCTAGTCTCCGGCGACGTAGCGCCGGCGTTCGCGGGCTTGTACGCCGATCGTCGCGGCGATCTTCTGGCCGCGCAGAACAAGAACGAAGATGCCCGTGCCGCCTACAAGCTGGCGCTGGAAAAGTTCGGTCCGGCTGATGCTTCGGCGCGCCAGATCGTGCAGTTCAAGCTGGATGCCCTGGGCGGCGCCTGATTGGCGCACCCCATGCAATTCGACGCATAACAAAAGGATCCCGATTTCATGATTCACGCACTTGAGCAGGGTGGTGCTGCGCGCGGTGTTGCACGGGCGGCACGCGTGGCAGTGCTGGCACTGGCAGCGACGGCCGTCCTTGGCGGTTGCTCGCTGTTCAGCAGCAAGAACAAGCATGAGCCGGCCAAGCTGAAGGACGTTCAGCAAGTGCTGGTCGTGCGCCAGGTGTGGAGCGTGAGCGTCGGCAAGAGCGGCCGCTACGTGATGCAGCCGGCGGTGGCGGGCAACAACGTCTATGTGTCGGCCGCTGGCGGTACTGTGACCGCCCTGGATGGCGCCACCGGTCGCACGGTTTGGCAAGGCAAGGCAGACGTGGACCTCACCTCCGGTCCCGGCAGCGATGGCACCCTGACAGCCGTGGCGGGTGAGAAGGGCGCGGTCATCGCGTTCGACGAGAAAGGCGCACAGAAGTGGAAAGTTGCTGTCAACGGTGAAGTCCTGACGGCGCCGCTGGTTGGCCAGGGATTGGTGATCGTCCGTACGACCGATGGCCGCGTCATGGGTCTGGACCCCAGCAATGGCGAACGCAAGTGGATTTACCAGCGTTCTCCGTCGGCGCTGAACCTGCGCAGCAGTCTCCCGATGATTTTCTCCGGCGATAACATCATCCTCGGATTTGCAGGCGGCAAGCTCGGCGCACTGTCGGCCAGCAACGGCGCCTTGCGCTGGGAAGCTGCCGTGTCGTATCCGCGTGGGGTATCGGAAATCGAGCGCCTGAACGATGTGACGGGGGCACCGTCGGTCAACGGTTCGCAAGTCTGTGCAGCCAGCTTCCAAGGGCGCGTGGCATGTTTCGATACGAGCACCGGCGCACCGCGCTGGGGTCGTGATTTCTCGTCGCCGACCGGTGTAACGCAAGAGGATGACGGGCTGTTTGCCGCTGACGAGAAGTCGGTGGTCTACGGTTTTAACGCACAAAACGGCGCTGACCTCTGGAAGAACGACGCGCTGCTGTGGCGCGACCTCGGCACGCCGCTGGCGTTTGGCCGTGCGGTCATCGTGGGCGATTCCGAAGGTTGGCTGCACTTCCTGTCCCGTGATGACGGCAAGTTCGTCGCCCGCGTGAAGACCGACAGCAGCGCCATTGGAGCAGCACCCGTGGTAGTTGGCCAGACGCTGGTCGTGCAAACCCGCGGTGGCGGTGTCTACGGCTATCTGCCTAAGTAACATCGGCCGCCTTGGCCCGGATGGGCTGCGGCGGCACACGCATCACATCGGGGCGGTATCGCCGCCTTGAACTTGCGCCCGCGTATTCCGCGGGCGTCTTGCATCTGTGTCGTCAGGCATTCAGCCGTACAGATGCCAACCGCAGTTGCAACAACCAGAATTTGCCGTGGCGCCATTCGCGTGCGGCACACAAGCATGAAACCAGTCATTGCCCTCGTAGGGCGGCCGAATGTCGGCAAATCGACCCTCTTCAACCGTCTGACGCGCTCGCGTGACGCGTTGGTGGCGGATATCCCGGGCTTGACGCGCGATCGCCACTACGGTGAGGGCCGCGTGGGCGATCGTCCGTTCATCGCTATCGATACCGGCGGCTTCGAACCTGTCGCCAAGGACGGCATCGTTGCAGAGATGGCCAAGCAGACGCGTCAGGCCGTGGTCGAAGCCGATGTCGTGATCTTTATCGTCGATGGTCGTCTGGGGCTGGCGCCGCAGGATCGCGTGATCGCCGACTATCTGCGCAAAACCGGGCGCCGCATCCTTTTGGCCGTCAACAAGGCTGAGGGCATGCGCTACACCGCCGTCGCCAGCGACTTCTACGAGCTTGGCCTGGGCGATCCGGCTGCCATCTCGGCCGCGCACGGTGACGGGGTCAATGATTTGGTGGCCGAGGCGCTCGACCTGGCGTTTGCCGAGCGCCCTGAACTTGCCGAGGCAGCCGACGCGCACGACCATGGCACCCGCATTGCCATCGTTGGTCGTCCGAACGTGGGCAAGTCGACGCTGGTGAACGCGTTGATCGGCGAAGAGCGTGTGATCGCATTCGATATGCCGGGCACCACGCGCGACGCCATCTATGTGGATTTCGAGCGTAACGGCAAGCCTTACACGCTCATCGATACGGCCGGCTTGCGCAAGCGTGGCAAGGTGTTCGAGGCAATTGAGAAGTTCTCGGTGGTGAAGACGCTGCAGTCGATTGCCGACGCCAACGTGGTTGTGCTGATCCTCGACGCGCAGCAGGACATTTCCGACCAGGACGCGCATATCGCCGGATTCATCGTAGAGTCCGGGCGGGCGCTGGTGATTGGCGTCAACAAGTGGGATGGTCTGACCGGCCATGCACGCGATCGCATCAAGCACGATATGGAGCGCAAGCTGCAGTTCCTTTCGTTTGCCAACGTGCATTACATCTCGGCCAAGGAGGGCACGGGCATTGGCGCGCTGATGAAGTCCGTGGACGCCGCGTACGCTGCCGCCATGGTCAAGCTGCCGACACCCAAGCTCACGCGCGTGCTGATGGAGGCAGTCGAGTATCAGCAGCCGCGTCGCGCAGGCGTCTCGCGCCCGAAGCTGCGCTACGCGCACCAGGGCGGTTCCAACCCGCCAATCGTGGTGATTCACGGCAATGCGCTGTCGAATATTCCCGAGACCTACCGCCGCTACTTGGAAGGGCGTTTCCGGGAGGCCTTCCAACTGAAGGGCACACCGCTGCGGATCGAATTTCGTACGAACAAAAACCCGTACGCCCAATCGAACGATTGAGCATCGCACGGGCGGTGCTCCACGGCGGGGGCGTGTGACGCGGGGGCATTTGAACGGGGGATCACCAAAAAGGCCGAGCCATTTCATATGGCGGGGTCATCGGTTTTCCGTTTGCTTTCCCTGATTTCTAAGGCTAAATTCTCGAGACATGGCGCTTGGTGTCTGCAAATCCCAGGCGCCATTGGCGTCATTTGGACGCGTCTGGCCGACTCTTTTGACGAACTTTTTTTGCGTCGCCTGCTTGAACCCGGGCTTCCTAGCCCCATAACCCATCACTAAACCTATAAATCTGGAGTGTGCCATGAGCAACAAAGGGCAATTGCTACAAGACCCGTTTCTGAATGCGCTGCGTAAGGAGCATGTGCCGGTGTCGATCTATCTCGTCAACGGTATCAAGCTGCAAGGCAACATCGAGTCGTTCGACCAGTACGTCGTGCTCCTGCGTAATACCGTGACGCAGATGGTGTACAAGCACGCAATCTCCACCGTGGTGCCGGCCCGTGCCGTGAACTTCCGCGTGGACGAAGCGCCTGACGCCTGATTCTGCCTCGCTCCCGCCGCCGTCCGCGCGGCGGGACGCACCCACCCCGTTTCTCCCTTCTCTATTTCCCCGTTTGGCATCCCATCCCACCTCCAGCTCGGAGCCGACGCGCGCCATTTTGGTCGCCATCGATTTCGGCAAGCATGATTTCCAAGAAAGCCTGAGTGAACTGGCCCTGCTGGCCTCCACAGCCGGCTCTGAACCGGTGCGCGCGGTTACGGGTAAGCGTTCCCGGCCTGATGCAGCGCTGTTCATCGGCGCAGGCAAGGCGGAGGAAGTAAAGATCGCCGCAGACGAGGAGGACGCGGAAATCGTCATCTTCAACCACGCGCTGAGCCCAGCTCAGCAGCGCAACCTCGAGCGCTTTTTCGGGCGCCACGTGGTGGACCGGACCGGCCTCATTCTCGATATTTTCAGCCAGCGCGCGCAAAGCCACGTCGGCAAGGTGCAGGTTGAGCTCGCTCGCGTGCGATATCAGGCGGCACGTCTGGTGCGTGCGTGGAGCCACTTGGAGCGCCAGAAAGGCGGTGTCGGTCTGCGCGGTGGCCCGGGCGAGCGTCAGCTCGAATTGGACCGGCGGATGTTGGACGAACGCGCCAAGCGGCTATCGTCCGAGTTGGACAAACTGCAGCGTCAGCATGATACGCAGCGCCGTTCGCGCAGCCGCAACGACGCGTTTTCCGTCTCCCTGGTCGGCTACACCAACGCCGGCAAATCGACGCTTTTCAATGCGCTGACCAAGGCGCGCGCGTACGCGGCCAACCAGTTGTTCGCCACGCTGGATACGACATCCCGCCGGCTGTACCTCGAAGGGCTGGGCAACGTGGTGCTGTCGGACACGGTCGGGTTCATCCGCGATTTGCCCACGCAACTGGTGGCGGCTTTCCGCGCCACACTGGAAGAGACCGTCCACGCAGACGTGCTGCTGCACGTGGTGGATGCAGCCAGCACCGTCAAGCATGAGCAGATGGAGCAGGTAGATCGCGTGCTGGATGAAATCAATGCCAGCGGCATTCCCCAGATTCTGGTGATGAACAAGATTGACGCGGCGGAGGAGCTGCGTGCGGCTGGCCCGCGCATCGAGCGTGACGAATCCGGCGCCGTGCGGCGTGTGTTCGTTTCCGCCATCGAAGGTACCGGGCTCGATTTATTGCGCGAGGCGCTGGTCGAGACCGCGATCCGCTTGCGTGAGCACCCCGCGCCGCATGGCGGCGATTTCGATCCGCGCTTCGATACCCGCCGTGATTCGCTGCCGGCGCACCGTGACGAACTGTCGCAAAGCTTGCCGAACAGCGGTTCTTCAGCCAAAGGTGACGAAGAGGGCTGATAGAATGCCCCGTCACTCCTTCGCAGTCAGACAATCAGGACAAGCCCGACCGCTCATGCCCGAGATTTCGACCCAGTCTTCCTCCATGGCCTCGCCGCGTCCGGCGCGAGGTTTGTGGCACCGCTTGCGTGTGCTGCTTTCGCTGAACGATCCCCGCTGGGGTCGCGGCGATGACAACAACGCCGAGCGCGAAGGCAAAGACGAGCCAAAGCGTCAAAGCAAGCCGCCTCAGGACGGCCCCCCCGACCTCGACGAGTTGTGGCGCGACTTCAATCGCCGCCTGAATAACCTGTTCGGTCGCAAGGATAGCGGTAACGGTAACGACGGCCCCACGCCGCTGCGTCCGGGTAATGGCCGAAGTGGTTCGGGCCTGGGCGTCGGTGTGCTGCTGGCGGTGCTTGTTGGCCTGTGGCTGGCCAGCGGTTTCTTTATCGTGCAGGAGGGCCAGACGGGCGTGATCCTGCAGTTCGGCCGCTTCAAGTATCTGGCAACGCCAGGTATCAACTGGCGCTTGCCGTATCCGATCGAATCGCACGAGATCGTGAACCTGTCGGGTGTACGCACGCTGGAAATCGGTCGGACTACCCAGATCAAAGATACAAACCTGAAAGACTCGTCGATGCTCACGCAAGACGAGAACATCGTCGACGTGCGGTTCTCGGTTCAGTACAACATTGCCAACCCCGTCGACTACCTGTTCTACAACCGTACGGACCGCGGCGGCGATGAAGAGCTGGTGACGCAGGCGGCAGAGACGTCGGTGCGCGAGATCGTCGGCCGCAACAAGATGGACGCGGTGCTGTACGAAGGTCGCGATGCCGTTGGCCGCAACCTGGCCGAGTCGATTCAACGTATCTTGTCGGCGTATAAGACCGGGATCCGAATCCTTAGCGTCAACGTGCAGAGCGTGCAGCCGCCCGAGCAGGTGCAGGCCGCGTTCGATGACGTGACCAAGGCGGGGCAGGACCGCGAGCGTGCGATCTCCGAAGGTCAGGCATATGCCAACGACGTGGTGCCGCGCGCCAAGGGTACCGCCGCACGTTTGGGTGAAGAGGCGCAAGGCTACAAGGCACGGGTCATTGCACGTGCGGAAGGTGATGCGGCTCGCTTTGCGTCGGTGCAACGCGAATACGCGAAGGCGCCGCAGGTCACGCGCGACCGTATCTATCTGGAAACCATGCAGGACATTTACGCCAACTCGACCAAGGTGCTCGTCGATCAGGGCAGTGGCAGCCTGTTGTATCTGCCGCTGGACAAGCTGATCGCGCAAACGCAGGGCGATACATCGCGTCCGGCCGCCGCGCCTGGTGCGTCGCCCCAGGATAGTGGTTCTGCGCAGGGCGTGCCGACCCCCTCCAATCCGTCGCCGGCCAATGACGCAGATTCGCGCTCGCGCGAAGCACTGCGCAACCGTGACCGCGATTCGCGCTAACAGGAGGGCACTATGAATCGTCTGATTTCTGCCTTCGTGGCGCTGGTCATTGCCCTGGCGGTGTTCTCGTCGGTGGTGTTTGTGGTGGATCAGCGGCAGTACGCCGTGGTGTTCGCCTTTGGTGAGATCAAGCAGGTCATCAAGGAGCCGGGCCTGCACTTCAAGCTTCCGCCGCCGCTGCAGAACGTGGTGTTCATGGACAAACGCCTGCAGACCATCGATGTGGCCGGCGCCGACCGTTTCATTACGGCTGAAAAGAAGAACCTGCTGGTCGACTGGTTTGTGAAGTGGCGCGTGTCTGATCCGCGTCTGTTCTACGTGAGCTTCAAGGGCGATACTCGCCTTGCGCAGGACAGCATGACGCAGAAGATCAACTCCATCGCTCGCGATGAGTTTGCGCGCCGCACCGTGTCTGACGTGGTATCGACGGATCGTGAAGCGGTGATGCAGAGCATCCTCAAGGGCGTGCAGGAGTACGGCAAGTCGGTCGGCGTAGACATCATCGACGTGCGCCTGAAGCGGGTGGACCTGCTGGCCAGCGTGACCGAATCGGTCTATCGCCGCATGGAAGCCGAGCGTAAGCGTGTGGCCAATGAGCTGCGTTCGACGGGGGCTGCCGAGGGCGAAAAGATTCGCGCCGATGCCGATCGTCAGCGCGAAGTCGTCTTGGCCGACGCCTACCGTGATGCCCAGAAGATCAAGGGTGAAGGCGATGCCCGCGCCGCCGACATTTACGCCGATGCGTTTGGCCGCGATCCGCAGTTCGCCGCATTCTGGCGCTCCATGGAGGCGTATCGCGCGTCATTCCGTGACCGGAAGGACGTGATGGTGTTGCAGCCGAACAGCGATTTCTTCAAGTACATGCGCAGCCCGAACGGCGGCGGCTCGGCCGCAGCGCCAGCTGCCCAGACGGGGCGCCATCGCTAGTACAATGCGTCGCTGATCATTTGAGGCGGACAGACCCCGGCTTGCCGGGGTTTTGTTCGTTCGCCAACCGCACCCCATGGAAGAGTCACTCCCCACCGTTTTGCTGGCAGCGTGCGCGCTGGTGCTCGTAGTCGAGGGCATCCTGCCGTTTGTAGCGCCGCAGGCCTGGCGACGCGCTTTCCAGACGCTGACCGAACTGCCGGACGAAAAGCTTCGCGTGATCGGTCTCGTGTCGATGGCGATCGGGCTGATCCTCCTGCGGTTGCTGCATCGCTAGCCCACTCCCTGCGTTTTTACGAATTTCTGCTGTACCAAGACTCCCGAGCGAGACCGCCATGCCGACCAATTGGCTGCTGCCTGAATCCATTGCTGATGTGCTGCCTTCCGAGGCGCGCAAGATTGAAGAGTTGCGCCGCCGCATGCTCGACCTGTTCCGTACTTACGGCTATGAACTGGTCATGCCCCCGATGCTGGAGTACATCGAGTCGCTGCTTTCGGGCACCGGTCACGATCTGGATCTGAAAACGTTCAAGCTGGTCGACCAACTTTCGGGGCGCACCATCGGTCTGCGCGCCGACATCACGCCGCAAGTCGCCCGTATCGATGCACACTTGCTGAACCGTGCTGGCGTGACGCGTCTTTGCTATGCGGGATCGGTATTGCATACGCGCCCAAGTGGATTCCACGTCACGCGTGAGCCGCTGCAGATCGGTGCCGAAATCTATGGTCATGCCGGTCTGGAGGCTGACCTCGAAATTCAAGAGCTGATGCTTGCCGCGCTGTCGGCCGCCGGTCTGGCGGATGTACGCTTGGACCTCTGTCACGTTGGGGTGGTGGCGGCATTGCTAGACCAGTCGCCGGTTGCCGCTCGTATTCAGGACGACCTCTTCACGGCGCTCGCCGCCAAGGACGTCCCCGCTTTGCGTGCTATCACGGCCGACTTGCCGCCGACACAGCGCGACGCCATCAACCTGTTGCCAGCACTGTACGGCGGTGTCGATGTGCTGGACCGTGCGCGTAAGCAGTGGCCCGCGCTGCCCGCCATCGGCCGTGCGCTGGACGACTTGGCTACACTGGCCGAGCGCGCAGGCGGGGCAACCGTCAACATCGACTTGGCCGATCTGCGCGGCTACCACTACCACAGCGGTGTGATGTTCACTGCCTACGTGGCCGGTGTGCCGAATGCCGTGGCGCGTGGCGGTCGGTACGACAAGGTTGGAGAGGCTTTCGGCCGTGCTCGCCCGGCGACCGGCTTTTCGCTGGACTTGCGTGAGGTCGCAGGCATTTCGCCGGTGGAGGCGCGCGCCGCTGCCATCCACGCGCCCTGGTCGGGCGATGCCAAGCTTCGTGAGGCCATCGCTGCGCTGCGCGCGGCGGGCGAGATTGTCATCCAGTCGCTGCCGGGCCACCCGGAAGATCTGGAGGAGTTCGCTTACGATCGGCAACTCGTCGAAGAGGGCGGTCGCTGGATCGTCAAGCCCCGCAACGCTTCGGTCTGAAGTTGTTGCATAACGTTGTGTAAATACCCGGTAATTCCAGGGAAGGCCCTGGCAACAAGGGTAGAATACGTTTTTAACCCATCTGCAAATTCAACATGTCCGCACCAGCAGTGAGCCAAGGACGCAATGTCGTCGTCATCGGCACCCAATGGGGTGACGAAGGTAAAGGGAAAATCGTCGATTGGCTGACCGATCATGCGCAAGGCGTGGTTCGTTTCCAGGGCGGACATAACGCAGGCCATACCCTCATCATCGGCGGCAAAAAGACGATTCTGCGTCTGATTCCGTCGGGCATCATGCGCGATGGTGTCGCGTGCTACATCGGCAACGGTGTTGTGCTCTCGCCTGAAGCGCTGTTCAAAGAAATCGACGAGCTTGAATCGGCCGGCGTGCAGGTGCAGAACCGCCTGCGCATTTCGGAAGCAACCAACCTGATCCTGCCGTACCACGTGGCCATCGACAAGGCGCGCGAAGCCAAGCGTGGCGCCGCCAAGATCGGTACCACCGGCCGCGGCATCGGCCCGGCATACGAAGACAAGGTGGCCCGCCGCGCGCTGCGTGTGCAGGACCTGTTCGATCCGGCTTACTTTGCCGAGCGTCTGCGTGAGAACTTGGACTTCCACAACTTTGTTCTGACGCAGTACCTGAATCACCCGGCGCTGGATTTCCAGCAGACCCTGGACGAGATGCTGTCGTACGCAGGCCGCCTCGCCCCGATGGTGACGGATGTGTCGGCCGAACTGTTTGCCGCCAACGCGGCCGGCAAGAATCTGATGTTCGAAGGCGCGCAAGGCACGCTGCTCGATATCGACCACGGTACGTATCCGTTCGTTACGTCGAGCAACTGCGTGGCAGGCAATGCCGCGGCGGGTGCAGGCGTTGGTCCGGGCCAGCTGCATTACATCCTTGGCATTACCAAGGCGTATTGCACGCGCGTGGGTTCCGGCCCGTTCCCGAGCGAGCTGTATGACGCGGACAACCCGGCGCGCCAGGATCCGATCGGCGTGCGTCTGGCCAATGTCGGCAAGGAATTCGGCTCGGTCACTGGCCGGCCGCGCCGCACGGGCTGGCTGGATGCCGCCGCCCTGCGTCGGGCGATCCAGATCAACGGCGTGTCGGGTCTCTGCATGACCAAGCTCGATGTGCTGGATGGCCTGGAAACGCTCAAGCTGTGCGTCGGCTACATGCTCGATGGCAAGGAAATCGACATCCTGCCGCGTGGCTCCGATGCTGTGGCGCGTTGCCAGCCGATCTACGAAGAATTCCCGGGCTGGAACACCTCGACCTTCGGCCTGAAGGAGTGGGATGCGCTGCCCGAGACTGCTCAGGCTTACCTGAAGCGCGTCGAAGAAGTGGCTGGCATTCCGATCGCCATGATCTCCACCGGCCCTGACCGCGACGAGACCATCCTGCTGCGTCATCCCTACAAGGACTGATGCGCTGCTCTCAGATTCGCCCGGTGATTCGCCGGGCGAATTTGCATGGAGCGCCGTTTTTCATAGAACACGATAGCGGCAACTCACGCCGCATTCACGATACGAAGAGGTACACCATGAACCAGCCGATCAACGACGACTCGCACCTGTGGGTGTCTTGGGATGACTACCACGGCCTGATCGAGCGCCTGGCGCTCGTCGTGCACGAGTCGGGCTGGAAGTTCGACAAGATTCTGTGCCTGGCGCGCGGCGGCTTGCGTGTTGGCGATCAGCTTTCGCGCATTTACGACCTGCCGTTGGCCATCCTGGCGACGAGCAGCTATCGCGAAGCCGCTGGCACGCAGCAGGGCGATCTCGACATCGCGCAATACATCACGATGACGCGTGGCGAGCTGTCGGGCCGCGTGCTGTTGGTGGATGATCTGGTGGACTCGGGCATCACGCTGGAGCGCGTTGGGCGTCACCTCAAGGAGCGCTACCCGGCCGTGACCGACGTGCGTACTGCTGTGTTGTGGCACAAGGCGTGTTCGAAGATCAAGCCTGATTATGCCGTGCAGTTTCTTGCGACCAATCCGTGGATCCATCAGCCGTTCGAGGAATACGACACGCTGCGCCCGCATAACTTGGCGGCGTGGATCAAGCGCGGCAAGTCACGTTCAGCCGGCAACGGCGAGGCGCCGGCAGTTTGAGGCGTTGGTCGATAGCGTCGAGGAGCGAATGGAGTGGCGTGTGCGGCTTGCGTCGTGCGTGCCACTTCGGTAACCTGCTGTCACGGGCTGCAATATTGGCCCGAAACCCGCGTACGGATTGGCTTTGCAGGAGTTGGTCAATCGGAGGTGCGCGGTTGATCGAGGCGAGGTGTGTCTTTGTGGATGCACTGGGCTTCGAGCCCACCCAGCGTTTGGGGCAGGTGAGGCCGGTGATCCTGGCTCGGCCCTGGCGCGATAGCCAAGACACAATGCACGTCGCACTTCGCGGAATGTCGCATCAGCAACTGAACAACGGCAATCCAGCCGCAGAAAAGAAAAACGGCGCAACTTGCGTTGCGCCGTTCCTAAACTCTGGTGCCCAGGAGAGGACTCGAACCTCCACGGAGTTACCCGCTAGTACCTGAAACTAGTGCGTCTACCAATTCCGCCACCTGGGCAGGTGTGCGTGTACCTAAGCTGTAATTATTACGGGATCCAGCGATCCTGTCAACACTCTAGAAGAAAAAATTGAATCAACCGACTTATCCGATCCCGAGCCGCGAGGAAATCCTCGGTGTGCTACGCACGTCGGGGTCTCCGCTGTCTGCCACCGACATTGCCAAGACGTTGTCTGTCACGCGCAAGGAGCATGACGGTTTTATCAAGCGTCTGACCGCCATGGAGCGGGATGGTCAGATCGAACTCAACCGCAAGGGGCGCTACGAACTGGCGCACCAGCCCAATTTCATCGAGGGCCGCGTGATCGGCCATCGCGACGGCTTCGGCTTCTTCGTGCGCGATGATGGCGAGCCCGATATCTTCCTGCCCGAGCGCGAGATGCAGAAGGCCATGCACGGCGACCGCGCCCTGGTGCGTGCCGTCGGCTACGACCGCCGCGGGCGTTCGGAAGGGCAGATCGTCGAGATCCTGCAGCGGGCCAACAAGCGCGTCATCGGACGGTTGCTGTCGGAGAGCGGCACGCTGGTCGTGGCGCCCGAAGACAAGCGCCTGGGCCGCGACATCCTGATCGCGCCGAAGGGACAGGGCAAGGCCAAGGTCGGCCAAGTGGTGAGCGTCGAGATCCTGGAATATCCGGATCGCTACGTACAACCGATCGGCCGCGTGGTCGAAGTGCTGGGTGAGATTGACGACCCGGGCATGGAGATCGAAATCGCGGTGCGCAAGTACGGCGTGCCGCACGAGTTTTCCGAGCCGACGCAACGCGAGGCGGAAGCGCTGCCAGACGTGGTCCGCGACGCCGACCTGGCTGGCCGCATCGACTTGCGCGATGTGCCGTTGGTCACCATCGATGGTGAAGACGCACGCGATTTCGATGACGCGGTCTACGCAGAGCAGGTCAAGATCGGCCGCACCAAGGGCTGGCGTCTGATCGTGGCGATTGCCGACGTGTCGCATTACGTGCGGCCCGGACATCCGCTGGATGCAGACGCCATTGATCGCGCGACCTCGGTCTATTTCCCGCGCCGCGTGATCCCGATGCTGCCGGAGAAGCTCTCGAACGGCTTGTGTTCATTGAACCCGGAAGTGGACCGTCTGTGCATGGTCTGCGATGCGGTGATCACGGCCAAGGGCGAGATCAAGGCTTATCAGTTCTACCCGGCAGTGATGCACTCGAAGGCGCGCCTGACCTACAACGAGGTCTGGGCGATCCTGTCGAACGTGAAGGGTCCGGAGGCTGCCAAGCGTGCGCCGCTGGTGCCGCATCTGCAGGATCTGTACGAGCTGTATCAGACGCTGCTCAAGGCGCGCCGCGAGCGTGGCGCGATCGACTTCGACACCACCGAGACGTACATCGTCTGCAACGCGCAGGGCAAGATCGAGCAGATCCTGCCGCGCACCCGCAACGACGCGCACAGGCTGATCGAGGAGTGCATGCTGACGGCCAACGTCTGCGCGGCCGAGATGCTGGAGAAGTACAAACATCCGGCGCTGTACCGCGTCCACGCTGGCCCGACGGAAGAAAAGCTGCAGGCGCTGCGGGCCTTCCTGAAAACGAGCGGCTTGACCCTGGGCGGCGGCGACAAGCCGCAGGCGGCCGATTACGCCGAACTGATGGAAAAAGTGGCTGCGCGTCCTGACGCACCGATGCTGCAGACCATGCTGCTGCGCTCGATGCAGCAAGCGGTTTACAGCCCGGACAACATCGGCCACTTTGGCCTGGCGTATCAGGCATATGCGCACTTCACCAGCCCGATTCGCCGCTACCCGGACTTGCTGGTGCATCGTTCCATCAAGTCGATCCTGCATCGCACGCGCTATGTACCGGCGCTGGCACCGGGCGTGCAATTGAATAGCGCGCTGTCGCCCAAGGCGCGCCGTTTGCAAGCCGAAGCCGAGAAAGGCGTGCCGGCAGCGGTCGTCAACAAGGCCAAGACAGAAGCGATCTGGAATGAACTGGGCGTGCACTGTTCGGCCAACGAGCGTCGCGCCGACGAAGCCTCGCGCGATGTTGAAGCCTGGCTCAAGTGCTACTTCATGCGCGACAAGCTCGGCAACGAGTTCTCGGGCACCGTCAGCGCGGTCACATCGTTCGGCATCTTTGTGCAGCTGGATGAGCTGTACGTGGAAGGCTTGGTACACGTGACCGAGCTGGGCAGCGATTACTTCCAATACGACGAAGCCCGCAACGAACTGCGCGGCGAACGCACGGGCATCCGTTATCGCCTGACCGACCGCGTGCGCGTGCAGTTGCTGCGCGTGGATCTGGATGCCCGGAAGATGGATTTCCGCCTGATCCAGGAGCCTTCAACCAAGGCGCTGCGCCCGGCCAAGGTGACCGGCGCCCCAGAAGCCGCGACCGCGCGTCAGCCTGCAGGGGCAACGCCGGCGCCGCCGGTTGGCCGCAAGAAGCCGCGCCAGTTGGCCGCATTGCTGGGCGGTACGGCCAAACCGGAGGAGTCTTTTGACGAGACGCTTGATCGCGTCATCGAAGAGCAGCCGGTGTTTGAGCCGGGAGGCCGTGCCGTGCCCCCGGGCCATGCCCACGCCAAGCCAGCGCGTAAGAAGCAGCCGGCGCGAGGCCCGAAGCCCAAGGGCAGCGCCAAGACTGCTGCGCCGCGCAAGACAGCAGGCAAGGCTCCGCGCAAGACCAAGGGACGTTAAACCGGTTAAAGCGGCCGGGGAGCGAGGGCAGACGGGTACAATCGCGCCATGTCTAAGTCCAAGCTCCTCATCGGCTTTCATGCCGTTACCGCCCGACTGCGCCACGGCGCCAAGTCGATCGACGAAATCTACTTCGAGGCCAACCGCCGCGACCGCCGCATGCAGGATTTCCTGAAAGCGGCGGAAGCAGCGGGCGTGCGTCTCATCCCCGCTGATGCCGACCGTCTGCGCGGCATTGCCGGGACCGACCGCCACCAGGGCGTGGTTGCCAAGGCAGAGTCGCTGTCGCTGGCGCTCAATCTCGATGAACTGCTCGACGGCATCGAAGGCACGCCGCTGCTGCTGGTGCTCGACGGTGTGACGGATCCGCATAACCTCGGTGCGTGCCTGCGCGTGGCGGATGCTGCCGGCGCGCATGCCGTGATTGCACCGAAGGACCGCAGCGTTGGGATCAACACGACGGTCGCCAAGGTGGCCAGCGGCGCGGCCGAAACCGTTCCGTACATCACCGTGACCAACCTGGCGCGCACGCTGCGCGAGTTGCAGGAGCGCGGCGTATGGGTGATTGGCACGGCTGACGAGGCCGAAAAGGATCTCTACCAGGCGGACTTCAAGGGCCCCATCGCCATCGTGATGGGCGCCGAAGGTGAGGGCATGCGTCGCCTCACGCGCGAGACGTGCGACGCGCTGGTCAGCATTCCGATGGCGGGCAGCGTGGAGAGCCTGAACGTATCGGTGGCCAGCGGCGTGTGCCTGTTTGAAGCTGTGCGCCAGCGTGCAGCGGCACCTGCCAAGAAGTAATGAGTATCGAACCCTCGGCCGCATTGGCCCAGGCCCGTGCCTGGGTCGAGGCCGCCCAGCGCGTTATGGTGCTGACGGGCGCTGGCGTCTCAGCAGAATCCGGCGTGCCTACCTTCCGTGATGCGCTGACTGGCCTGTGGTCGCGGTTCAACCCCGAAGACATGGCCACCGAGGCCGCGTACCGCAAGCACCCGCGCACCGTGTGGGACTGGTATCAGGAGCGCCGCGAGCGCGTGCTGCAGGCGCAGCCGAATCCCGCCCATCTGGCGATTGCCGCACTGGCCAAGCGCAAGAGGGTGACGCTCGTCACGCAGAACGTCGATGGTTTGCACCAGCGCGCCGGCAGCGAAGGGGTGATCGAACTGCACGGCAACCTGTTTGCCAACAAGTGGTTGGGTGGCTGCGGCAAATGCGATATCGCCACCGCCGAGCAGGGCAGGCCGCCGCGTTGTGCGACGTGCGGCGCGATGTTGCGCCCCGGCGTGGTGTGGTTTGGCGAGCAGCTGCCCCTCGTGGCGAACTACCGCGCTGAAGAGGCAGCCAACACGTGTGACGTATGCCTGGTGGTTGGCACGTCCGGCATGGTGTATCCGGCGGCCGGGCTGCCGGGGTTGGCAAAGGACCACGGCGCTAAGGTGATCGTCGTGAATCCGGAGCCGAGCGCGCTGGATGCAACGGCCGACCTGGTGATCCACCAGCGGGCGGGCGTCTGCTTGCCCGCCATGCTGGAATAAGGCGCGGCGTTCTTCTTACGCTGCCACGCGCAGCGGCTCAATCAACGCTTCCAACTTGACCGCGTCCGCCGCAAACAGGCGGATGCCTTCGGCCAACTTTTCGGTGGCCATGGCATCGGCGTTCATGTGCCAGCGGAACGATTGCTCATCAGCCGGCAGCCGCACGATGTTGGCGGCGTTGGCATTGTCCGGAGAGAGCTTGCGTTCGACGGGCGCGTCGGACTGCTGCAGCTGGGCGAGCAAATCGGGGCTGATGGTCAGGAGGTCGCAGCCGGCCAGTTCAACGATCTGCGAGATGTTGCGGAAGCTCGCGCCCATCACTTCGGTCGGGTAGTCGAACTTCTTGTAGTAGTTGTAGATGCGCAGGACGGACTGCACGCCGGGGTCGTTCGCGCCGCCTTGTGCGATCGGGTCCCAGTTTGCGCCGGCGTCCTTCTTGTACCAGTCGTAGATACGGCCGACGAACGGCGAGATGAGCTGCACACCTGCTTCCGCGCACGCCACGGCCTGGGCCAGCGAGAACAGCAGCGTCATGTTGCAGCGAATGCCTTCGGCGCGGAGTTGATCCGCTGCGCGAATGCCTTCCCACGTCGACGCGATCTTGATCAGCACGCGCTCGCGCGCCACGCCACGCGCCTCGTACAACGCAATCAGATGCTTGGCCTTGGCGACCGTCGCCTCGGTGTCGAACGACAGGCGCGCATCGACTTCGGTCGACACGCGGCCCGGGATGATCGACAGGATTTCGCAGCCGAATGCCACGAGCACGGCATCGATGATGTCCTCCACGCTGTCGCTGCGGGCGTCACGCACGGCTTGTTCCAGCAGCGGACGGTACTCGGCCTTCTGCACGGCCTTGAGAATCAGCGACGGATTGGTCGTCGCATCGTGCGGCGCGAAGGCGCGCATGGCCTGGAAATCGCCCGTGTCGGCGACGACGGTGGTGAACTGCTTGAGTTGATCGAGCTGAGTCATGAAGCGAGTCCGAAGTGCGTTCCAGCGTTTCGCTGGAGGTGGAAAGGTGAATCGATTGTACTCCGCAGGTTTGCCTCCGCCAGCCGGTCGAGAGCCATCGCATTGATCCGGTACACTACCGGGTTTTCCGATCCCGACCGAGTTTTTGCGATGACGCAGGATGAACTGAAGGCGCTGGTGGCGCAGGCCGCAGCAGATTACGTATTGGCCAACGTACCCGAGGGCGCCGTGCTGGGTGTCGGCACCGGCTCGACCGCCAACCTGTTCATCGACGCCATGGCGCCGCACAAGGCGCGCTTTGCCGGCGCGGTGTCCAGTTCCGAAGCTTCGACGCGCCGCCTGCAGGGGCACGGCTTCACGGTGCTCGATCTGAATGAGGTCGATGCCATTCCCGTGTACGTGGACGGCGCTGACGAGATCGACGCCTCGGGCGCCATGATCAAGGGCGGCGGCGGTGCGCTCACACGCGAGAAGATCGTCGCCTCGGTCGCCAGCGTGTTTGTCTGCATCGCCGATGGCAGCAAGCTGGTTGAAACGATGGGTGCGTTCCCGTTGCCGGTGGAAGTGGTGCCGATGGCACGTGCGGCCGTGGCCCGCCAACTTGCTGGGCTGGGAGGTCAACCGCGTCTGCGCATGACGAAGGAAGGCCAGATCTACAAGACCGATAACGGCAACGTGATCATCGACGTGGTGGGCCTGCGCATTGCCGATCCGAAGGGCCTGGAATCGATCGTCAACGATATTCCGGGCGTGGTGACAGTCGGCCTGTTTGCCAAGCGCGGCGCCAATGTGCTGCTGCTGGGGACCGAAGCGGGTGTGCAGCGTCGCGATTTCTGATCGCTGTTCGCGCATTGTCGAAAGGCTGCCCATGCAAATGGGCGGCTTTTTTTGTGGTCGTTGCGGCGCGTTGAGTCGGCATTGCCCAAACAAAAAGCCGTTCAGTTTTGCGCTGAACGGCTTTTTATTGGCAACGGCCGATTAGGCCGAGGGCGGCGGCACGTAGCCGGCGGCCTCGTCTGCACCATCGCCAAAAAAGTACTTCTCGGTCTGCTTGAGCAGGTACTGGCGTGCGCGCGAGTCCGCCATGTTCAGGCGGTTTTCGTTGATCAGCATGGTCTGGTGCTTGAGCCAGCCGGCCCAGGCTTCCTTCGAGACGCTTTGCCAGAGTTTCTTGCCCAGTTCGCCGGGCAGGGGCGGGAAGTCGAGACCTTCGGCTTCCTTGTTGAGCTTGACGCAGTGGACCATGCGGGCCATGGGGATTCCTCTTGTGTGGCGGGAGCGCCGCTCGAGCGCGACGCAGGTGCCGCTATTGTAAAGGCCGCGCGCCGCCGGGCTAGGATTCCACGACGCGCGCCAAGGGTTTAGAGCTTCTTCATCAGCACCATCGAGCGCCGCTGCCAGTTGTACAGCTTGCGGCGGTCTTCCGGCAGATCGTCCACGCTGGCACGTACGAAGCCACGCTTGAGGAACCAGTGTTCCGTCCGAGTCGTGAGCACGAACAGGCGCTTGAGGCCCAGCGCACGGGCGCGCACTTCGGTGTGCTTGAGCAGGCGTTCGCCGTCGCCGGTGCCTTGGCTGTCTGGGGAGACGATCAGGCAGGCCATTTCGGCCATGCCGTCCTTCGGGTACGGATACAGCGCGACACAACCAAAGATGATGCCGTCGTGCTCGATGACCGAGAAGTTTGCGATGTCGCGCTCCAGCAGCCGGCGTTCGCGCGGCACCAGCGTGCCGTCTGCCTCGAGCGGCTCGATGAGCGAGACGATGCCGCCCACGTCGTCCAGTGTGGCATCGCGCAGATATTCCAGATCGGTGTGCGACACCATGGTGCCCACGCCGTCGTGCAGGAACAGCTCCAGCAGGATGCTGCCGTCCAGCGCAAACGGAATCACGTGTGCCCGGCGCACGCCGCCGCGCATCGCCTTGACGATGTGCTGCAGGTAATACGCCGTGTCGTGCGACAGGCTGCCGTCGCGCAGGCGTTCGATGGCGGTTTCCATCGACAGGTCTTGCTGCAGCTTGCCCACGCGGTCCATGATGCCGGGCAGCTCTGTGATGAAGATGAGCTTGTCGGCCTTGAGCGCGGTGGCGGTGTTGGCGGCCACGTCTTCCATCGACAGGTTGAACGCCTGGCCCGTGGGCGAAAAGCCTAGCGGCGAGAGCAGCACGATCTTGCGGTTGGACAGCGAGTGCTGGATCGACTCCGCATCGATCTTGCGCACCAGCCCCGTGTGCTGGAAGTCCACGCCGTTGACAATGCCCACCGGCCGCGCCGTCACGAAGTTGCCGGACACTACCGACATGCGCGCGCCGGCCATTGGGGTGTTGGGCAGGCCTTGGCTGAAGGCGGCTTCGATATCCAGGCGCAGTTCGCCGGAAGCCTCTTTGGCGGATTCCAGCGCGGCTGCGTCCGTTACGCGTACGCCATCCACGAACTGGGTTTTCACGTTGCGCAGGGCAAGCTGTTCTTCCACCTGCGGGCGCGAGCCGTGCACGAGCACGATGCGCATGCCCATCGCATGCAACAGCGCGACGTCGTTGACGAGTGCGCCCAGCATGCCGGCCTGGACCAGCTCGCCGCCAAAGCCGATCACGAACGTCTTGTCGCGGAAGGAATGAATGTAAGGCGCCACCTCGCGCAGCCAGTCCACAAACTGCTGCTGTTCGGGCGTGGGCGGAATTGGCGCGACGTCGACTGGGGCGGGCGTGTGCGCCGCCAGCGAAACGCCGGAGGCGGGGGCGGAGGAGCGAGCGGTCACGGACGGAGGAGGAAAAGCGGCACGGGGCGCGGGCCGGCGTAGGAAAGATGCGCGGATTATAATCCCGCCCGATGTCAGATTCCCACGCCCAGCCGCCCCGGCCACGCCCGGCGGCGCCTTCCCCGAAATCGCCGAAAGACACGCCGCCGCCCGAGCGCAAGCCGGGCGGCAATGGTCGTCCGCAGCGCCGCCAAAAGCCCACGCCGGAAGAACTGGCCGCGGCGCTGGAGGCTCGCCGCGCACGTGCGAACCGCGTCCCCCCGATTACATTTCCTGAAGCGCTGCCCGTGTCGGCCCGGCGCGACGAGATCGCCCAGGCCATCGCCGCCAACCAGGTGGTGATCGTCTCGGGCGAGACCGGCTCAGGCAAGACCACGCAGTTGCCGAAGATCTGCCTGTCGATCGGGCGAGGCATTGGCGCGGGCGGTACCGGGCTGATCGGCCATACGCAGCCGCGCCGGATTGCCGCAACGTCTACCGCCAAGCGCATCGCGCAGGAAATCGGCACGCCGGTGGGCGAGCACGTGGGCTTCCAGGTGCGCTTCAACGACACGCTGTCGGCGGGTGCATCGGTCAAGCTGATGACCGACGGCATCTTGCTGGCCGAGACGCAGAACGATCCGCTGCTGCGCGCCTACGACACGATCATCATTGACGAGGCGCATGAACGCAGCCTCAACATCGATTTCCTGATCGGTTACCTGAAGCAGCTTCTGCCGCGCCGGCCTGACCTGAAGGTGATCATCACCTCGGCGACCATCGACGCGCAGCGGTTTGCCGAGCACTTTGCGGGCCCCAAGGGGCCGGCGCCCGTCATTGAAGTCAGCGGCCGGTTGTATCCGGTCGAAGTGCGCTACCGCCCGATCCAGCGCGACGAGAAAGACAAGGAGCGCGATCTTTACGAAGCCCTCGTCGATGCGGTGGACGAACTGGCCCGCGAAGGGTCGGGCGATGCGCTGATCTTCCTGCCGGGCGAGCGCGAGATTCGCGAGGCGGCCGAGGCGCTGCGCAAGCACCATCCGGCGCATACCGAGATCCTGCCGCTGTTTGCGCGCTTGTCCGTGCAGGAGCAGGAGCGTGTTTTCAAGCCGTCCAATGCGCGGCGCATCGTGCTGGCAACCAACGTGGCCGAGACCTCGCTCACGGTGCCCGGTATCCGCTACGTGGTCGATACGGGGCTGGCGCGCGTGAAGCGCTATTCGTATCGCAACAAGGTCGAGCAACTGCAGATCGAGCCGGTGTCGCAGGCCGCGGCCAACCAGCGCGCCGGTCGTTGCGGCCGGGTGGCCGATGGCGTGTGCATCCGCCTGTATGACGAGGCGGATTTCGTCGCGCGGCCGCGTTTTACCGATCCGGAAATCCTGCGTTCGTCGCTGGCGGCGGTCATCCTGCGCATGAAGGCGTTGCGGCTGACGGACGTCGAGCAATTTCCCTTCATCGAGCCGCCGCTGGGCCGCGCGATTGCAGACGGCTATCAGCTCTTGCAGGAACTCGGTGCTGTCGACGATGAAAACGCGCTGACGCCGCTGGGCAAGCAGGTCGCCCGTCTGCCGCTGGACCCGCGCGTGGCTCGGATGATCCTGGCTGGCCGCGACCACCAGTGCCTGCGCGAGATGTTGATCATCGCGAGCGCCTTGTCCGTGCAAGACCCGCGCGAGCGTCCGCAAGAACTGCAACAGCAGGCTGATCAGGCGCATCGCCAGTTTGCCGATGAGAAATCGGAGTTCCTCGGCTGGGTGAAGCTGTGGAAGTGGTTTGAAGAGGCTGTCGCACACAAGAAGTCGAACAAGCAGCTGCAGGATCAGTGCCGCTCGCACTTCCTGTCGCACGTGCGGTTGCGGGAGTGGCGCGACGTGCATTCGCAGTTGCACACCACGGTGGCGGAGCAGGGCTGGAAACTCAACGAATCCGATCCGACGTATGAGCAGTTGCACCTGGCGCTGCTGACGGGGCTGCTCGGCAATATCGGTGTGCGTATTGAAGAGGCGGATGGGAAAGGCCGCGAATACCTCGGCGCGCGCGGTATCAAGTTCTTCCTCTGGCCGGGGTCGGTCATTGCGCGCAAGGCGGGCAAGTGGGTCGTGGGTGGCGAACTGATCGAGACCAGCCGCCTGTTCGGCCGCACGCTGGCACGCATCGAACCGGAATGGGTGGAGAAGGTCGGCGCGCACCTGTTGAAGGTGTCGTGGAGCGATCCGCACTGGGAAAAGAAGGCCGGGCAGGTGATGGCCTTTGAGCGCGGCACGTTGTACGGCCTGCCGGTCTATCAGCAGCGCCGTGTGCATTTCGGGCCGATGCAGCCGAAGGAAGCGCGCGAGATGTTCATCCGCCGCGCGCTGGTCGATGGCGAGTTCGAAACGCGTCTGCCGTTCTTCACGCACAACCAGCGCCTGGTGCGGGAGATCGAAAACCTCGAACACAAGTCACGCCGACAAGACGTGCTGGTGGACGACGAACTGATCTACGCGTTCTACGACAGCCAGATTCCGGCGGACATCTACAACACCGTATCGTTCGAACGCTGGTATGCCGAAGCCGCCAGCGCGGGCGGCAAAAGCGGCCAGAAGCTGCTGTACCTGAATCGCGATGACCTGATGCGGCACGAAGCGGCCGGCATCACGACTGACCTGTTCCCGAAGGTGCTGCCCATTGCCGGTATCGACATGGGGCTGACGTACCACTTCGAGCCCGGCAGTCCGCGCGACGGCGTAACGCTCACCGTGCCGCTGTATGCGCTCAACCAGGTGCCCGTGCAGCGCACCGAATGGCTGGTGCCGGGCATGCTCAAGGAGAAGGTGCATCTGCTCCTGAAGAGCCTGCCGCAGAAGCTGCGTCGCCATTGCGTGCCGCTGCCGGACTACGCCGCAGGGTTCGTCTCGCGCGTGCGGTTGGGCGATGGCGACCTGCTCGACCGCTTGATCGCCGACGTGCGCGAGCAGACCGGCATCGCGCTCAAGCGTGCCGATTTCAAGCTCGAAACGCTGCCCGCGCATCACTTCATGAATTTCAAGGTGATCGACGAGCACGGCCGCCAGCTCGACATGGGCCGCAATCTGGCCCAGTTGCGCGCGGAGCTGGGCGGACGCGCGCAGCAGACATTCCAGTCGATCGCCGCGCAGGACGCTTCCGTGGCCGGAATTCAGAGCGACAGTGCGAGGCCCGGCAAGGCGGGCAAGTCGGAAGCGCCGTCAAACGCCGCGCTTTACTCGGGCCTGACGACATGGAGCTTTGGCCAGTTGCCGGAACTGCTGGAGGTCCGCAAAGGCAACCAGACGCTGTTCGGGTATCCGGCACTCGTTGATGCCGGTGATCACTGCGATGTGGAAGTCTTCGATGATCCGGCGGAAGCCACGCGCATCCATCGCCTGGGCTTGCGGCGGTTGTTTGCAATTCAGCTGCGCGAGCCGTTGAAGTACCTGGAAAAGAACATCCCGGGCCTGTCGCAGATGGCGATCCAGTTCATGAACCTCGGCACGCAGGACGATTTGCGCGACCAGATCCTGGATGCCACGCTGGAGCGTGCCTGCCTGCAAGACCCGCTGCCCACCGATGACGCCAGCTTCGGTGCCCGCAAGGACGAAAGCCGCGCGCGCCTGACGTTGCTGGCACAGGAGATTTCGCGGCTGGTCGGCACCATCCTTGCCGAATATGCGCAACTGCCGCGCAAGCTGCAGATCGCCAAGCCGTTTGCCGCCGCCACCGCCGATATCGACGCGCAGCTCAAGACGCTGATGCACAAGCGCTTTATCGAGGCGACGCCGTACGCGCAATTAACGCATTTCCCGCGTTACCTGAAGGGCATCGCCCTGCGCATCGACAAGCTCAAGGCTGACCCCGCCCGCGACACGCAGCGCATGCAGGAGATGGCGCCGCTCATCCAGCAATACCAACGCGCCGAAAAGGCCTTGCGCGTGCAAGGGCAGGGCGGTAACGACCCACGCATGGAGGAATTCCGCTGGATGCTGGAGGAGTTGCGCATCGCCCTGTTTGCACAGGAGCTGCGCACGCCGGTGCCGATGTCGGTCAAGCGGCTGCAGAAGGTGTGGGAATCAATGCAGCGATAGCTGGAATGCGTTGTCGGGAGCGGGGAAAGTTCCCGCTTTCTTTTTTTGATTTGTGTCAGCGATGGCGTAAATGCGAGCGTTAAAATGGCTGGCTAAGTTGCTGAATCTTCTCGATATGTCTGCCTTGCGCGCCTCGTTTGCCTCCCGTTGGTTTTCCACGCTTGTCCTTTCGGCCGCTGCTTTGATGGCAGCGCATGCGGCGCGTGCTGAAGTCGTCACCGTGCTCAATTCGGGCGACGCAAGCGTCTCTTTGATCGATAAAGACACCCGCAAGGTGCTGGAGACGTTTCCGATCGGCAAGGAGCCGCACCACCTGATCGCGACGCCAGACGAAAAATCGTTGATCGTCGCCAACGCCGTCGGCAACGAGCTGGTATTCCTCGATCCCGTGACCGGCAAGATTCAGCAGCGTGTTCCGCACATCGACGATCCATACCAAATCGGCTTCTCGCCGGACCAGAAGTGGTTTCTGACGACCGGCAACCGTCTGGATCGCGTTGACATTTACCGTTGGGACGGCCACGCGCTGACCATCGCCAAGCAAATTCCGGCAGCCAAGACGCCCAGCCACATTGCCTTCACCGCCGACAGCAAGATCGCGTTCATCACCCTGCAGGATTCCAACGAGGTAATGGCCATCGATTTGCCTACGCAGAACGTGATGTGGCGCATGACCATTGGCTCTGCACCGGCCGGCGTGTGGGTCACGACCGATCAGAAATACCTGCTGGTGGGCATGACCGGCGCGGATTACGTCGAGGTGATCGACTGGCACAACCGCACCAGCGTCAAGCGCATCCCGACCGGCAAGGGCGCGCACAACTTCCGCGCGCTGGGTGACAAGCGTCACCTGTTCCTGTCGAACCGCGTGTCGGGCACGATCAGCATCATTGATCAGCAAACGCTGACGAAGGTGGGCGACATTACCGGCCTGCCGCCTGGCCCCGATGACATGGAATTGACCGCCGACGGCAAACAGCTGTGGGTGACCTGCCGCTGGGCCAAGCGCGTGGCGATCGTCGACGTGGCAAGCCGCAAGGTGGTGGAAGAGATCAAGGTGGGGCGCTCGCCCCATGGCATTTACTTCCGCACACGCGCTCCCCTGATTTGAGTATTGCGACGATGAAATCCGGCCTGTCGATGTTGCGCACGGTCGCTGCTACGGCGGCGCTTGGTTTGTGCGCGTTGGCCACGGCTGCGCCCGGTGGGGTGAATGCCGGCGCGTGCAAAGGCACCGTCTATTTGACGTTCGACACAGGCAGCATGAGCCAAGCGCAGTTGATTGCCGACACGCTGCGCCGCCATCGCATCCACGCCACGTTCTTCCTTGCCAACGAGAAGACCATCCACGGCGACAGCACGCTGGATGACGGCTGGGCGCCGTATTGGAAATCGCTTGCTGCCGATGGTCACGCCTTCGGTACGCACACCTTCGACCACGTCTACTACAAGGGCGAGGCGGGCGTGGGCAAGGTCCGCTTCCGCCCGCAGTTTGGCGAGCAGGGCGGCCGTAATGTCGTGTGGGGCGAGCCTGAATTCTGTGCGGAACTGAAACACAGCGCCGAGCGCTTCAAGGCCATGACCGGTCAGCCGATGGACCCGCTGTGGCGCGCGCCGGGTGGGCATCTTTCGGCAACGACCGAGGCCTGGGCCAAGCAATGCGGGTTTGCCCACGTGGCATGGGCGTCCGCCGGTTTTCTGGGCGATGAGTTGCCGTCCGAGCGTTACCCGAACGATGCGCTGTTGCAGAAGGCACTGTCCAGTCTGCGCGACGGCGACATCACCATGGCGCATCTGGGCATCTGGTCGCGTAAGGATGCGTGGGCGCCAGCGGATCTGGAGCCGCTGATCACCGGTCTGGAGCGCAAGGGTTTCTGCTTTGCCACGCTGCGCGATCATCCGCAGTACAAAGCCTGGTTTGCTGCTCACCCGGCACACACGGCGGCCCGCTGACATGTTTGACTGGATTGCCGACACCTTCACGCAAGCCCAGGATGTGCTCTTCCAGCACGTCGTGATGCCGATCACCTATGCCATCGGCCTGGGTGGTTACGTTGAAGATGCGTACCCGGGCACCGAATGGCTGCTGATGGGGCTGGTGCAGATTGCAGTGCTGCTGTTGGTCTTCCGCCCGCTGGAGCGCTGGCGCCCGGTGGAGCCGATGCATGACCGCAAGGCCGTGCGCGCCGACATCTTCTACACGCTGTTTCACCGCCTGGGATTCTTTCCGCTGCTGCTGTTCTTCACGCTGCAGCCGCTGATCGACCGCCTCGACGGCAAGCTGCGCTTCTGGGGCTGGGCGCATTTGAACGTTGAAGACTGGTGGCCAGGCGTCACGTCGGTTTCCATCGTCAGCTTTCTGATCTATCTGGTGATGTTCGACTTGCTCGACTACTGGTACCACCGCCTCTCACACAAATTTCACTGGTGGTGGAACCTGCATTCGCTGCATCACAGCCAGCAACAGATGACGCTGTGGTCTGATGACCGCAACCACATCCTCGACGATGTGCTGCGCGGCGCGGTGTTTGCCGTTGCGGCACTGGTCATTGGGGTAGAGCCCTCGCAGTACGTGCTGCTCGTGGCCATTTCGCAGTTGCTGCAAAGCCTGCAGCACGCCAACGTGCGGTTGCATTTTGGCTGGCTGGGCGACCGGCTGCTGATCTCGCCGCGCTTTCATCGGATGCATCACGCCATCGGGCTGGGGCATGAGGTGCCGGGGAAGCCCGGCGTGCTGGGTGGCTGCAATTTTGGCGTGCTGTTCCCGTGGTGGGACATGCTGTTCGGCACCGCCATCTTCTCGCCGGAGTACCACGCCACCGGTATCCGCGATCAACTTCCCGCACCGCAAGGGCGCTCGCGAGACTACGGACGCGGCGTGCTGCGTCAGCAGTGGCTCGGCCTCAAGCGCTTGTTCGGCCGAGCGTAAAGCGCACGTGCGGCGGCGCCGGCGTCGTTTCTGCGCGCTGTGCTAGGCTGTTCGCTCCCTGAATTCCCGATTTCTGCATGAACGACCTGATTCGCTCATTTGGCCGGGCGCTGCTCTCGCAACTGCATCCGCGCATGCTGTTCCTGACCGTCATGCCGTTCGTCGTGGCTGTCGTTGTCTGGGGCGGGCTGCTGTATTTCGGCTGGGATGCCATGAACGGCATGGCCCGCAACGCCGTGGAAGGCTGGGCCTTCATGGGCTGGATCAAGAGCGGCCTCAACGCTATCGGCATGGCCGGGTTGTGGTCGGCCATCGCACCGCTGCTGGTGATCACCTTGCTGGTGCCGGTGATTGTCGTGTCGATCCTGGTGCTGGTGAGCGTGGCGTCCGTGCCGGTGGTCATGCGTTTTCTTGATCGCAGCTATCCGCAGTTGGAGCGTCGCAAGGGCGGCTCGGTGTTGGGCAGCCTGACGCATGCGCTGCTATGCACGCTTGTGGTCATCCTGGTGGCCGTCGTCACGCTGCCGCTGTGGCTGATTCCCCCGTTTTTTGCACTGATTCCACCCTTGTTGTGGGGGTGGCTCACGTACCGGTTGATGACGTACGACGCGTTGGCTGACCACGCGACGGTCGAAGAGCGTCGTGCGATCATGCAGCGCTACCGGCTGCCGCTTCTGGGTATCGGCGTGGCCGTTGGCATGTTGGGCTCGGCGCCCACGCTGCTGTGGGTATCGTCGGTGGTGACGATTGTGCTGTTCCCGATCATCGCCATCGCCGTCATCTGGTTGTATGTGCTGATCTTCATTTTCTCGGCACTGTGGTTCGGTCATTTCTGCTTACGTGCGCTCACGCGCCTTCGCGCTGAAGCGCCGCCCGCGCGCATGGTCGAGGCCAGCGTGATCGAAGTCACTACCATTGAACTACCTCGCGAATAATCAGAAACCATCGGAACTGACATGGCTTTCGGCATGATCATCATCGGCGACGAGATTCTCTCCGGCCGCCGCGAAGACAAGCACCTGCGCAAGCTGATCGAAGTGCTCGGCGAGCGTGGCCTGGCATTGGAGTGGGCCGAGTACGTCGGCGATCAGCCCGCGCGCATCACGAGCGTACTCAAGCGTACGTTCGCCAGCGATGACGTGGTGTTCTGCACTGGGGGCATCGGCGCAACACCCGATGACCATACACGCCAATGCGCCGCTGCTGCGCTGGGCGTGCCATTGGAGCTGCATCCGGAAGCGCGCGAGCAGATCACGTTGCGTATTTCAGAGTCGGCCAACGGTGACCCGGTCAAGGCCGATGTCTCCACGCCTGAAAACCAGCACCGCTTCAAGATGGGTGAATTTCCGCTGGGCGCGCGCATCATCCCGAACAGCTACAACCGTATCCCCGGATTCTCGGTGGCGCATCACCATTTCATGCCGGGTTTTCCGGTGATGGCGTGGCCGATGATGGAGTGGGTGCTTGACACCTATTACGCCGATCAATTCCACCGCGCGCCGCGTGAAGAGCGCTCGTTCCTGGTGTTCGGCTTGCCGGAGTCGCGGCTTACGCCGCTGATGGAGCGCATCGAAGCTGAGTTCGATGGGGTGAAAGTCTTCAGTCTGCCCAGTGTGGGCGATGCAGCGCGCGGCGAGCGCTATGCCCGCTCGCACATCGACCTGGGCGTTAAGGGCTCACCGGACGCTGTGTCGCGCGCCTATCTGTTGTTGCGAGAGGGCGCGTTGGCGCTGGGTGGCGAGATTTTCGAGGCGGACGCCCCTGCGGCGTCCTGACGCCCAGCAGCGTGCCTCAGGCGCCGTGCCAGGGCAGGCCCCGGAAGCACCAGCCTTCCACGGTCTTGCGATGGCCTTCGGTGTCTTTGGCGCCCTCAAAGCCTTCCAGCACATCCATCGCTGCCGCATAGCCTGCTTGCGCAGCCGCTGCCGCCGCGTGCTTGGAGCGCGCAGCGCTGCGGCACAGGAAGAGCACCGGCGCATCTTTTGGAACGGCAGCTTCCAGCGCGCTCAGAAAGTTGGTGTTGCGTACGCCGCCCGGATACTGATTCCATTCCACATGCACGAACTGGCTTGGCGAGATGTCCGGTGTGCCGACCCAGTCGAGCTCGGCGCGCGTGCGCACATCCACGAGACGAGCCTGCGGGTCGGCGGCCAATAGGGCGGCAGCCTCTTGCGGCGACAGTGCGCCGAAGTACGGCAGTTGGTCTGCCTCGCGGCGGGCGGCAGCAGCCTCGAGCAGGGACTCGCGGGTCAGCGTGGTGGCAGTCATGGTGGGCAGGAGCGAGTGAAAGGGTAAATGACCATTTTAGCGCCGCCGTCACATGGCGCGGGTGAAAATCCCCGAGATGGTGCGCGCACCGTCTTTGTGCACACAAATAGTGCTGCTTGGGGTGATATGCACTGTTTGTGTGCGTTGACTATGCTGCTTGGACAGCCTTAGCTCTTTCAGCGGGGCAGCGCGAACATGGGGCCGGCCGGATTGGCGGGACGCGCGCACCGTGTCAGGCATGGGCTGGCGCGGCGCTGCACTGTTTGCGGGAGTGCATGCCCGATGTCGGACCGGAATTGGCATAGTTTCTGCTAAGATTCCCGCGGTCTTTTTCGGGGGCGTCCGTTCGTGTCGGACGACCTTGCTGGAAAGAAGATGTTTCGGAGTGAGGACGAATTGCGGCCGATGTGCAGCGATCCGTCACACAACCGGCTCACAATACTTTGCGTTATTGCGCTACCAGGAGAATGGCATGTCCCAAAGCATTGCAGACGTGATGAAGCTCGTGAAGGAAAACGACGTCAAGTTCGTCGATTTCCGCTTCACCGATACCAAGGGTAAGGAGCAGCACGTCTCGGTCCCCGTTTCGCATTTCGACGAAGACAAGTTCGAAAGCGGCCACGCTTTCGACGGCTCGTCGATCGCCGGCTGGAAGGGCATCGAAGCGTCGGACATGCTGCTCGTGCCGGATGCAAACACCGCGCACGTCGACCCGTTCTATGAAGAGCCGACCCTGGTCCTGACCTGCGACGTGGTCGAGCCGTCGGACGGCAAGGGCTACGATCGCGACCCGCGCTCGATCGCCAAGCGTGCTGAGGCCTACCTGAAGAGCACCGGCCTGGGCGACACCGCCTACTTTGGTCCGGAACCCGAATTCTTCATCTTCGACGGCGTGACCTGGAACATCGACATGCAGGGTTGCTTCGTGAAGATCGATTCCGAAGAAGCTCCGTGGTCGTCGGGCAAGGAGTTCGAGCACGGCAATTCGGGTCACCGTCCGGGCAAGAAGGGCGGCTACTTCCCGGTTGCTCCGATCGACACGTTCCAAGACATGCGCTCGGAAATGTGCCTGATCCTGGAATCGCTGGGCATTCCGGTTGAAGTGCATCACCACGAAGTGGCAGGCCAAGGCCAAAACGAAATCGGCACGAAGTTCAGCACGCTGGTGCAACGCGCCGACTGGACCCAACTGCAGAAGTACGTGATCCAGAACGTCGCACACACCTACGGCAAGACCGCAACGTTCATGCCGAAGCCGGTCGTGGGCGACAACGGTTCGGGCATGCACGTTCACCAGTCGATCTGGAAGGACGGCCAGAACCTGTTCGCAGGCAACGGCTACGCCGGTCTGTCGGAATTCGCGCTGTACTACATCGGCGGCATCATCAAGCACGCTCGCGCGCTGAACGCCATCACCAACCCGGGTACGAACTCGTACAAGCGTCTGGTGCCGGGCTTCGAAGCCCCGGTCAAGCTGGCTTACTCGGCACGCAACCGCTCGGCTTCGATCCGTATTCCGTACGTTGCGAACCCGAAGGGTCGTCGTATCGAAACGCGCTTCCCGGATCCGCTGATGAACCCGTACCTGGGCTTCTCGGCACTGATGATGGCCGGTCTGGATGGCGTGCAGAACAAGATCCACCCGGGCGAAGCCGCAGACAAGAACCTGTACGACCTGCCGCCGGAAGAAGACGCAAAGATCCCGACCGTGTGCTCGAGCCTGGATCAGGCCCTCGAGTACCTGGACAAGGATCGCGAGTTCCTGACCCGCGGTGGTGTGTTCTCCAACGCCATGCTGGACGCCTACATCGAACTGAAGATGGAAGAAGTCACGCGCTTCCGCATGACGACTCACCCGCTCGAGTTCGAGATGTACTACTCGCTGTAATCTGTGAGCGCCCCGGGCAATGTGTCGGGGCGAAGAGACGGTTGTGAGAGGAAGGGCGGCGCAGGTCGCCCTTCCTTTTTATGAGCGGAGTTTTGTGGCTAGAATGATCGTCCGCCGGACTCCGGCGCCCGATCGACGTATCCGCCAGGTTTCCATTCATGCTCCGTCCTTCCCCACGCATCGCATCCGGACTGTTTGCCGCGGCTGCGGCGGTGTTTGCCACGCTGTCCGTGCAGGCGCCCGCGTACGCCGATGATGTCTATCTGTGCACCGGCCCGAACGGCGTGCCGGAGTACCGCAACAGCGGCAACGTGAAAGGCTGCAAGAAGTTGACGCTGCCCGATGTGGTGACCGTCCCCGGTACACGCAGCCCGCGCAGTGCAGGAGCCGCGCCCGCACCGGCTCAAAACAATGCAGGCGGCGGTTTCCCCCGCGTGGACAACGCCACGCAGAAGGCACGTGATGGCGAGCGCCGCCAGGTGCTGGAGGCCGAGCTGGCAGACGAGGAGCGCAAGCTCCAGGCGTTGAAGACCGAATACAACAACGGTCAGCCCGAGCGCCAGGGCAACGAACGTAACTATCAGAAGTATCTGGACCGCACCGCGCAGTTGAAGGGCGACATCGAGCGCAGCCAGGCCAATGTCGATTCGATCCGCCGGGAGCTGGGCAACCTCAAGGACTAGATGAACCATGCGTCGACTGATCCGCAAAGCGGCACGCCGCGATGAACAGGAACAGACGACGCCATCCGCGCCGTCAGCCTCCGCCGCCGGGCTGGAAGTCTCCGTAGGCGAGCCCATCGACGGGCCGCCGCTGATTCCGTTCTCACATGGTGCACCGCCGTCGTTCCCTGGGCTCGATGCGGTGCCCAATCCCATCCTGTTCGTCCGCCATCCGGCGCTGACGGTTTTCTACGCCAATCCTGCTGCTGAAGCCGCACTGGCCGTGTCCCGCCGCCAGTTGGTGGAGATGTCGCTGTACGAGCTGTTTGCCGATCCGTCGGAGCTGGCCGAGATGATCGCCACCGTGGCAGCGCGTCAGTTCGACGCCAAGCGGCGCGACGTCTCGCTCGACCGTGTGGGTCATGAGCCGCTGCACGCGCACGCCGTGGTGGGGGCGCTCGACTTTGCGCCCGGTTCGGTGCTGCTTGAGCTGCTGCCCAACGAGCAGAAGATCCGCAGCGAGCGAGAAGAGCGTCTGCTCGACCTGACCTCCGCCAACAAAGAACTGATCCGCAACCTTGCGCATGAGATCAAGAACCCGTTGGGCGGCATTCGCGGCGCGGCCCAGTTGCTGGAGTTCGAGCTGCCCGAGCGCTCGCTGCGCGAGTACACACAGGTGATCATCAAGGAATCCGACCGGTTGCAGACGCTGGTCGACCGCCTGCTGGAGCCGCACCGGCATCCACATATCGTGGGCGATGTGAACATCCACGAGGTGCTGGAGCGTGTGCGCTCGGTGGTGCTGGCGGAGTTTCCGCAGGGCTTGCGGATCGTGCGCGACTACGACGCGAGCCTGCCGGAATTCCGAGGCGACAAGGAGCAGCTCATCCAGGCCGTGCTCAACATCGTTCACAACGCGGCGCATGCGCTGGGCCCTCGCATTGCGCAGGGCGACGGCGAAATCATTCTGCGCACCCGAGTGGCACGCAAAGTTACGATTGCAAAACGTCTTTACAAGCTGGCATTGGACTTGCATGTAGTGGACAACGGTCCTGGTATCCCGGAGGACATCCGCGAGCGAATCTTCTTCCCGCTGGTGTCCGGAAGGGAGGGGGGAAGTGGGTTGGGCCTGACACTCGCGCAGACGTTCGTGCAGCAGCACGATGGTCTGATTGAATGCGAGAGCAGGCCAGGCCAGACGGATTTCCGCATTCTCGTGCCGCTGCACTGAAGCGCCTGAGCTTCAGCGACGCAGCGCGAGACGGCCCAGGCGAGACGAAGTCAAGCAGACGAACCAACACATGAAGCCAATCTGGATAGTCGACGACGATCAATCCATCCGCTGGGTCCTCGAGAAGGCGCTCGCGCGTGAGAGCCTGCTCTCACGCAGCTTTACCAACGTGCGCGACGCGCTCAATGCGCTCGACGAAGAAACGCCGCAAGTCCTGATTTCTGACGTCCGCATGCCGGGCGGCTCGGGGCTGGATCTCCTGCAGGCCATCAAGGCCAAGCACCCCGGGCTGCCGGTCATCATCATGACCGCGTATTCGGATCTGGACAGCGCCGTGGCGGCGTTCCAGGGTGGCGCGTTTGAATACCTCGCCAAGCCGTTTGACGTGGATCGCGCGGTCGAGCTGATCCGCCGCGCGCTGGAAGAGAGCCTGCGCGAAGAGGAAATCGACGATCGCCTGAGCGATGCGCCTGAGATTCTCGGTCAGGCGCCGGCCATGCAGGACGTGTTCCGCGCGATTGGGCGGCTGTCGCAGTCGAACGTGACGGTGCTGATCACCGGGGAATCGGGCACGGGTAAGGAACTGGTGGCCCGGGCGCTCCATAAGCACAGCCCGCGCGCGAGCGGCCCTTTCATCGCGCTGAATACGGCGGCGATTCCGAAAGACCTGCTCGAATCCGAGCTGTTCGGCCATGAGCGTGGCGCCTTCACTGGCGCACAGACCATGCGCCGCGGTCGCTTCGAGCAAGCCGAGGGAGGCACGCTGTTCCTCGACGAAATCGGCGACATGCCGTTCGATCTGCAAACGCGGTTGCTGCGCGTGCTGTCGGATGGGCATTTCTATCGCGTGGGCGGTCACAACCCGCTCAAGGCCAACGTTCGCGTCATCGCGGCCACGCACCAGAATCTTGAAACGCGCGTCAAGGACGGTCTGTTTCGCGAGGACTTGTTTCACCGCCTGAACGTGATCCGTCTGCGCTTGCCGGCGCTGCGTGAACGCCCGGAAGACATCACGCTGCTGGCACGTCATTTCCTGCAGAAGAGCGCCAAGGAGCTGGGCGTGGAGCCCAAGCGTATGTCGGATGATGCGCTGGCGCATATCGCCACGCTGCCGTTCCCGGGCAACGTGCGACAACTGGAAAACCTCTGCAACTGGCTCACCGTGATGGCGCCGGCGCAGACCATCGAAGCCAAGGACTTGCCCGCCGACCTGGTGCGGGGCAATGCGCAGATGCTGCCGGCCATGGGCGACGCCCCGGCGCGCCAGGCATTCATTGGCGAGCCGTCGCAGGGTGCCGAACCGTATGGTGTTGCGCCGTCGGTCGATACGTTGCTCTCGACCGCTTCAGTAGGCGCATCCATCGCCGCAGGGTGGGAGCGTGCGCTCGCGGGTGAGGCCAAGGCCATGCTTGAAGCGGGCCAGCCTGACGTGATGGACGCGCTTACCCGTCGCTTCGAAAAGGCGATTCTGGAGGCTGCGCTTGGTGTCACGCGCGGGCGCCGCGTCGAGGCGGCAACGCGCCTGGGCATCGGCCGCAACACCATCACACGCAAATTGCAGGAGCTTGGCTTCGACTGACGCGCTGTCAGCAGGGCCAGTCCACCGGATATCGTCGAGCTTGGCGATTGGGATTGGGCGGATTTCCGATACGGGAGTCCGCCCTTTTTTTGTGCCGCGAATGCGTGCCGCGCTTAGTGCAGCTTGTGCTTCAGCTGCGACAGTTCTTCATGCGCGCGCATCACGGCCGATTCCACGGAGTGGTCGACCTTGCCGGTGGCGTTTTGGCAGGCCATCTTCGCGCGGTCGGAGCAGGCTTCGAGCTTGTCGATGGCCTCGACGAAGGTCTGCTGATCTTCAGCGCCTTCCAGGCGCGAGTGGCATTGGCGAGCTTGGTCGTCCAGTTGCTGGATCGATTGCTTCAACGAGTCGGGCACGTCCTTGTGCGAGGCACAGGTCCGGGCCAGTTCGGCGATGGTGCTTTCCGCATGTTCAAAACGTTGGCGCAGTTTCTCTGTTTGCATGGAGGGCTCCTGTCGGTTGCGTGAAAAGGGCGTTGCCGCCGTATGCACCGTTATGAGGCCGTCACATGGTGCAAAGCGGTGCAACGCCCAATTTCGGCGCAAGCGGCGTGCCGTGTGCGGCAAGCGACGCTGCACCTCCGGGTTGTGTTGCGGTGCAAGGATGCTGTGTCAGTCGCGTGGCGCGGGCAGGGCCAGAGAACGCGCTTCCAGGATGCGCTGGGCAACTTCGGCAAAGCCGCCGCCGCCCTCGGCCTCTGTGAGGTAAGTGGGCGGCACGGGCAGCGTATCGATCACGTCCAGCACATTGGCCACACCCACCGAGAGCGGGAAGAACTCGAACATTGCAGCATCGTTGGCAGAGTCGCCCACGAACACCCAGCGGTCGCGCTCGGCATGCAAGTCCAGGCCGAATGCGCGGCGCGCGAGCGACACGCTGGCGCTCAGCTTGTCGTGCTTGCCGAACCAGCCGTTGACGTGAATCGAACTGACCGTGGCATGCATGCCGTGCGTGCGCATGATGTCGACGATATGTTGCACGGCGTGTTGCGGCAGCGGCGGGACTTGCTCCGCATGATCGACAGCGAGATCCGCCGCGTGCCAAGCCTGGTCCGTTGCCAGCGCAGAACCCGGCACGGCGCGCCTGATCTCCGCACCGACTTCACGGATGCGCTCCAGATTGCGCGCGCGCGTTTGCGCGTCGTCAACAAAGTCAGTGGCGAGATGCCCGCGCGAATCGACGCGCATCGCAAACGCGCCGTTCTCGCCGATCACGGCATCGACGGGCCACAGTCGCGCGATGACTTCGCACCAGGCAATCGAGCGGCCCGTGACCGGCACGACCTTGATGCCGGCACGATGCAGGCGCTCGAGCGCCGAGTACGTCTGCGCGGGAAGCTTCCCCCTCGTGGTGAGGGTGCCGTCCACATCGGTGAAGACGCCGGTGATATTGCGCAGCGCATCATCCGAGAGCTGGTGCAAGGCCAGCGGAACACGTCGCTCGGCGATGAGGGGCGTGGCTTCAGGCGAGTCCGGAGCGGCAGGAGTGGTGGGCGAGGCGAGCATGCTGCGGGTGCAAAAGAGAGTGTCTTGAACCCATTCTAACGGCCGTTGCAAGCCAAACCTTGGAGGGATTTCCCGATTTCTTTGTGACAGAAAGCCAAGTAACATCCCGCTGTCATAAAAATGACCGACCGTGCATATACAGTCGGCGCGCCGTGGGCGGAGCGAGGGAGCCCGCCGGGTCGAAACCAGGAGAAATCATGTCGATCAAGAAGATTGCGGGGGCCGCAGCAGTATTGGCCGCGTGTACGTTTGCGCAAGGCGCGTACGCGGTGACGGAAATCCAATGGTGGCATTCGATGGAAGGCGCCTTGAACGACAAGGTGAACGAGATCGCCGCCAAGTTCAACGCGAGCCAGTCCGACTACAAGATCGTGCCGGTCTACAAGGGCCAGTACGATGAATCGCTGGCTGCGGGCATCGCGGCATTCCGCGCCGGCAACGCACCGGCCATCCTGCAGGTGTTCGAGGTGGGTACCGCGACGATGATGAACGCCAAGGGCGCCATCGTGCCGGTGGCCAAGGTCATGAAGGACGCCGGCGAGAAATTTGATCCGAAGGCCTACGTGCCTGCTGTGGCTGGCTACTACACGTCGAACAAGGGCGAGATGCTGTCGTTCCCGTTCAACAGCTCGACGACGATCATGTATTACAACAAGGACGCCTTCAAGAAGGCCGGCCTTGACCCGAACAAGCCGCCCGCAACGTGGCAGGAAGTGGCCATCGATGCGGCCAAGCTCAAAGCCGCAGGCGTGCCCTGCGGCTACACGACCGACTGGCAGTCGTGGGTGCATCTGGAGAGCTTCTCGGCCTGGCACAACGTTTCGTTTGCGACCGAGAACAATGGTTTTGGTGGCGCAAAGGCTCGCTTGAACTTCAATGGCCCGGTGCAGATCAAGCACATCCAGAACCTGCTCGACATGGAGAAGAAGGGCTACTTCACCTACGCCGGCCGCAAGGACGAGCCGAAGGCGAAGTTCATTGCGGGTGAGTGCGCCATGCACACGGGTTCGTCGGCAGCGCTGGCGAACATCCGCAAGGGCGTGGGTACCAAGTTCGCCTTCAGCCCGGCTCCGCTGCCGTACGAAGCCGGCGTGCCGGGCGCCCCGCAGAACACGATCATCGGCGGCGCTTCGCTGTGGGTGATGGGCGGCCACAAGGCTGAGGAGTACAAGGGCGTCGCGAAGTTCTTCTCGTTCCTGTCGCGTCCGGATATCCAATCTGACTGGCACCAGTCGACCGGCTATCTGCCCGTCACGATGGAAGCGTATGAGCTGACCAAGAAGTCCGGCTACTACGACAAGAACCCGGGCGCCGACGTGGCCGTCAAGCAGATGATCGTCAAGACGACCGACAAGTCGCGCGGCATTCGTCTGGGCAACTTCCCGCAGATCCGGCAGGTGATCGACGAAGAGCTGGAAGCCGTCTGGGCCGGCAAGAAAACGCCAAAGGAAGCGCTGGATACGGCTGTGGCACGCGGCAACGAGCTGCTCGCCCGCTTCGAGAAGACCGTCAAGGAATAAGCGCCGATTCGGTGCTCGTCTAAACCGCCGGCCTCGTGCGTTCGCACCGGCCGGCGGTGCGTTTTTGGAATGTCGCATGGAAAAACGCGTCGTTTTTCGGTCGCGCTGGCTGCCGTATGTGCTGGTGGCCCCGCAGATCGTCATTACTCTGGTGTTCTTCTTCTGGCCCGCGGGGCAGGCGCTGTATCAGTCGCTGCTGCGCCAGGATGCCTTCGGCATCAACCTCGAATTCGTGGGGCTGGAGAACTTTCGTGATCTCTTCAACGATCCGACCTATCTCGGGTCGTTCCAGACCACGGCGGTGTTCGCCATTGGCGTTGCGCTGGTGGGTCTGGGCACCTCGCTGGCGCTGGCGTACTTTGCTGACCGCGCGCTGCGTGGTGCCACGTTCTACAAGACCCTGCTGATCTGGCCGTACGCCGTTGCGCCGGCCGTGGCTGGCGTCTTGTGGAGCTTCCTCTTCAACCCGACGCTGGGCATCGTGTCGTTCGTGATCCGCAAGATGGGCGTGGACTGGAACTTCGTGCTCAACGGCGGTCAAGCGCTGACGCTGGTGGTCATCATCGCGGCGTGGAAGCAGATCAGCTACAACTTCCTCTTCTTCCTGGCGGGGCTGCAGAGCATTCCGAAGTCGCTGATCGAAGCGGCGGCCATTGACGGTGCGGGGCCGTGGAAGCGCTTCTGGTCGATCGTTTTTCCGCTGCTGTCGCCCACCACGTTCTTCCTGATGGTGGTGAACGTCGTGTACGCGTTTTTCGACACCTTCGCCATCATCGATTCGGTCACGCAGGGCGGGCCGTTCAAAGCGACGGAGACGCTGGTGTTCAAGGTCTATCAAGACGGCGTGCGCGGTCTCGATATCGGTGGATCGGCGGCCCAGTCGGTGATCCTCATGGCCTTGGTGATCGTGCTGACGATCGTCCAGTTCCGCTACGTCGAACGCAAAGTCCAATACTGAAAGGGGGGCAACCGTACCATGATTGAACGCCGTCCGTTCCTGGACTTCTTCACTCACGTCGTGCTGATTCTTGGCGTGATCGTCGTGGCGTTTCCGGTGTACGTCGTCTTCGTCGCGTCGTCGTTGACGGCCGAAGACGTGCTGCAAGCACCGATGACGTTGATTCCTGGTCCGCACCTCATCGAGAACTACCGCACGGTGCTCACGTCGGGCATGGGCAACTCGGCCACGCCGGTCGGCACCATGCTGATGAACAGCCTGATCATGGCGTTGGGCATCTCGCTCGGGAAGATCGCGATCTCCATCATCTCGGCCTTCGCGATCGTCTATTTCAAGTTCCCGCTGCGCAAGACGTTCTTCTGGCTCATCTTCGTTACGCTGATGCTGCCGGTGGAAGTTCGCATCCTGCCCACGTACAAGGTGGTGTCGGATCTCGGCATGCTGAACACCTACGCTGGCATGACGATTCCGATCATCGCGTCGGCCACGGCCACGTTCCTGTTCCGGCAGTTCTTCCTGACCATTCCCGATGAACTGGCGGAAGCTGCGCGCATCGATGGCGCCGGCCCGCTCAAGTTCTTCTGGGATGTGGTGCTGCCGCTCTCGCGCACCAGCATCGCGGCGCTGTTCGTGATCCAGTTCATCTACGGCTGGAACCAGTACCTCTGGCCGCTCCTGATCACGACGGAAAAGAACATGACCCCCATCGTGCTGGGCGTGACGCAAATGATCTCCCGCTCTGGCGATTCCGCCACCGACTGGAACCTGCTGATGGCCACCGTGATGCTGGCCATGTTGCCGCCCGCGGCAATCGTGATCGGCATGCAGCGGTGGTTTGTGAAGGGCCTCGTCGAAACCGAAAAGTAAAAGAAGCAAGATGGCAAAACTTTCGCTACGCAACGTGCAGAAGCATTACGCCAACCTCCAGGTCGTGCACGGCATCGACATGGAAATCGGCGACGGGGAGTTCATCGTCATCGTCGGCCCGTCGGGCTGCGGCAAGTCCACGCTGCTGCGCATGGTGGCGGGGCTGGAGCCCATCACCGGTGGTGAAGTGTGGATTGGCGACCGCGTCGTCAACGAACTGGAGCCGGCCGAGCGCGATATCGCGATGGTGTTCCAGAACTACGCGCTGTATCCGCACATGAGCGTGTTCGACAACATGGCCTACGGCCTGAAGATTCGCGGCTTGCCCAAGAGCGATATTCAGGCGCGTGTGGAACAGGCGGCGGGCATTCTTGAACTCGGCAAGCTGCTGGATCGCAAGCCGCGCCAGCTCTCGGGCGGCCAACGCCAGCGTGTGGCCATGGGCCGCGCGATCGTGCGTGAGCCGGCCGTGTTCCTGTTCGACGAGCCGCTCTCCAACCTGGATGCCAAGCTGCGCGTGCAGATGCGCCTGGAGCTGAAGGATCTACATCGCCGTCTGCGCACGACGAGTCTTTACGTCACGCACGATCAAGTTGAAGCGATGACGTTGGCTGATCGCATGATGGTGCTCAACGGCGGGCGGGTCGAGCAGATCGGCACGCCGCTTGAGGTGTACTCGCGTCCGGCCAGCACGTTCGTGGCGGGTTTCATCGGTTCGCCGCCGATGAACCTCGTGCCCGTGTCGCGCCATGCCGGCGGCGGTACGCAGATCCGGGTGGATGGTGCGAAGGAGGGTGAGGCTGCCGCCACGCTGGGCCACCTGCCGATGGGCCTTCACCTGCCCGAGCGCGCGCTGATGGGTTTGCGCCCCGAGCACATCGAGCCGTGCTCTGCCGATGAGGCCATCGCCTTGATTGACGTGCGCGTGGTCGAAGCCCTCGGTGCAGATGCGTTCGCGTACGGCACGCTGGCGGGTCACCCTGTCGTGGTCCGCCTGGAACCGCACGCCAGCGTAAAGGCCGGTGACAAGCTGCCGATCACCGCCTCGGCCGAGCATCTGCACTGGTTCGACCCGCAAACCACGCGCCGCATCGAGGCCCTGGCATGACCGGCGCACGCGTCTTGCCGGCCTGGCCGTATCCGCGTGCCATTGCACACCGTGGCGCGGGCAAGCTGGCGCCCGAGAACACGCTCGCTGCGTTCCGCCATGGCGCATCGTTCGGCTACCGCATGTTCGAGTTTGATGTGAAGCTCTCCGGCGACGGCGCATCGGTCCTGTTGCACGATGCCACGCTGGATCGCACCACCAACGGCGCAGGCCGCCTCGATGCGCTCACGCTCGGTCAGATTGCGCACCTCGACGCAGGCAGTTGGCACAGCCCCGCCTATGCCGGCGAGCCGGTGCCGACGCTGGCAGCCATCACGCGCTACCTGCGCGCCAACAACTTCCTCGCCAATATCGAGATCAAGCCGGTGCCGGGCGCCGAGTGGCGCACGGGCGCTGCTGTCGCGCTCGACGCCCGCACGCTGTGGGCCGGCGCCGACGTGCCGCCGCTGCTGTCGTCGTTCTCCGAAGAAGCGCTGGCCGCCGCGCGCGAAGCTGCGCCGGAGTTGCCTCGCGCTTTGCTGCTCGACAAACTGCCCGCTGATTGGCTCGATCGCCTGCGTGCATTGGATTGTGTTGCGCTCGACGCCAACCATCGCGAACTGACGCCCGAAATCATTGACGAGGCACACGCCGCAGGGTTTCGCGTCTGCTGCTACACGGTCAACGACCTGGACCGTGCGCAGTTGCTCTGGGGCGCTGGGCTGGATGGGTTGATCACCGATTGGGTTGACCGCATTTCGCCCGCCTGAATGTGATCAAGGCATGGCTTTGACGTGGCATAACAACGGTCCTTTGTCACGTCAAAGAATCAGAATATTGCTTATAAACATGCTATGCTTCCCCTCCGTGAAGACTTAGGTCCTTCCCGCACAACTTGTCTGTAAAAGCTGTCTCGGTACCTCCTTTCTGCATTGCGCGATCCGGTCCGACCAGGTGATTTCAGGCGATTTAGTTTGCGATCCGCTAACCGGTCAAGCCGTGTCGCGGAAGGTTGATGAACCCGCTGAACTCCGGCAGACCCGGAGAAAAGTGAGCGCCCCATGACAGAGCTGTATAAGCAGTACCAGGACACTTCGTACCTGTCCGGCGGTAACGCCGCCTACGTTGAAGATCAGTACGAAGCGTATCTTCAAGATCCCACGTCCGTTAGCGAGGCCCTGCGCGCGTACTTCGATGCGCTGCAGAACGTCCCCGCCGTCGACGGTTCCAACGCCCGGGATATCCCCCACGCCCCCATCGTCACGTCGTTTGCTGAGCGCGCCAAGTCCGGCCCGATCAAGACGATTGTCGCGTCTGCCGATTCCGATATGGGTCGCAAGCGCGTGTCGGCCACGCAGCTGATTGCCGCGTACCGCAATGTGGGCCTGCGTTGGGCCGATCTTGATCCGCTCAAGCGTCAGGAGCGCCCGCCGGTGCCGGATCTGGACCCGGCTTTCTACGGTTTCACCGAAGCCGATCAGGACATCATCTTCAATGCCAGCAACACGTATTTCGGCAAGGAGTCGATGAGCCTGCGCGAGCTGGTCAACAACCTGCGCGAAACGTACTGCGGCTCGATCGGTGCCGAATTCATGTACATCAGCGACCAGGCCCAAAAGCGCTGGTGGCAGGAGCGTCTGGAAACCATTCGCTCCAAGCCGACGTTCTCGGCTGAAAAGAAGAAGCACATCCTGGAACGCCTGACGGCCGCTGAGGGCCTCGAGCGCTTCCTGCATACCAAGTACGTCGGTCAGAAGCGCTTCTCGCTGGAAGGCGGCGAGAGCTTCATCGCGGCGATGGACGAACTGATCCAGCACGCCGGCGCCAAGGGCGTGCAGGAAATCGTGATCGGCATGGCCCACCGCGGCCGCCTGAACGTGCTGGTCAACACGCTGGGCAAGATGCCCGCCGACCTGTTTGCCGAATTCGAAGGCAAGCACGTGGACGACCTGCCGGCCGGCGACGTGAAGTACCACAAGGGTTTCTCGAGCGACGTCACCACCCCGGGCGGCCCCGTCCACCTGTCGCTGGCGTTCAACCCGTCGCACCTGGAAATCGTCAACCCGGTCGTGGAAGGCTCGGTCAAGGCACGTCAGGAACGCCGCGGTGACAAGCACGGCGCGCAAGTGCTGGCAGTGCAGGTGCACGGCGACGCGGCCTTCGCAGGCCAGGGCGTCGTGATGGAAACGCTGAACCTCGCACAGACGCGTGGTTACGGCACGGGCGGTACGATCCACATCGTCATCAACAACCAGATCGGTTTCACGACGTCGGACCCGCGCGACTCGCGCTCGACGCTGTACTGTACCGACGTGGTCAAGATGATCGAAGCGCCGGTCCTCCACGTGAACGGCGACGATCCGGAAGCCGTCGTGCTGGCCATGCAACTGGCCGTGGATTACCGTACCGAGTTCCAGAAGGACATCGCGGTCGACATCATCTGCTTCCGCAAGCTCGGCCACAACGAGCAAGACACGCCGGCGATGACGCAGCCGCTGATGTACAAGAAGATCGGCACGCATCCCGGTACGCGCAAGCTCTACGCAGACAAGCTCGTCACGCAGAACACGCTGAAGACCGAAGAGCCGGACGGCCTCGTGCAGGAATTCCGCGCCGCCATGGACGCGGGCAAGCACACGGTCGACCCGGTGCTGTCGAACTTCAAGAACAAGTTCGCTGTGGACTGGATGCCGTTCCTGAACCGCAAGTGGACGGATGCGGCCGATACCGCCGTGCCGATGGCCGAACTCAAGCGTCTGGCCGAACGCATCACCGCCATCCCGGATCATTTCAAGCTGCACCCGCTGGTTGAGAACGTCGTCAACAACCGCGCCAAGATGGGCAAGGGCGAGCTGTCGCTGGACTGGGGCATGGGCGAGCACCTGGCCTTCGCATCGCTGGTGGCGTCGGGCTATCCGGTGCGTATCACCGGTCAGGACGCTGGTCGCGGTACGTTCACGCACCGCCACGCCGTGCTGCACGATCAGAACCGCGAGCGTTGGGACGCCGGCAGCTACATCCCGCTGCAGAACGTGTCGGAGAGCCAAGCTCCCTTTACGGTGATCGACTCGGTGCTGTCGGAAGAAGCCGTGATGGGCTTCGAATACGGCTATTCGTCGGCTGAGCCGAACACCCTGGTGATCTGGGAAGCCCAGTTCGGCGACTTCGCCAACGGCGCACAGGTGGTGATTGACCAGTTCATCTCGTCGGGCGAAGTGAAGTGGGGCCGCGCCTCAGGCTTGACGCTGATGCTGCCGCACGGCTACGAAGGCCAAGGTCCGGAGCACAGCTCGGCACGCCTGGAGCGCTACTTGCAGCTCTGCGCAGACCACAACATGCAAGTGGTGCAGCCGACCACGCCGGCACAGATCTTCCACCTGCTGCGTCGCCAGATGATCCGGATGTTCCGCAAGCCGCTGATCATCCTGACGCCGAAGTCGCTGCTGCGTAGCAAGGACGCTGTGTCGCCGCTGTCGGATCTGGCCAAGGGCCATTTCGAAACGGTGATCGCCGATACGGCCGAAGATCTGAACGCCGCCAAGGTCAAGCGCGTCGTGGCCTGCTCGGGCAAGGTCTACTACGACCTGGTCAACGCCCGTAAGGAACGTGGCCTGACCGACACGGCCATCATCCGCGTGGAACAGCTCTATCCGTTCCCGCACAAGGCGTTCGCAGCCGAGCTGAAGAAGTATCCGAACCTCGCTGAAGTGGTGTGGTGCCAGGACGAGCCGCAGAACCAGGGTGCCTGGTTCTTCGTGCAGCACTACATCCTCGAGAACATGACCGAGGGGCAGAAGCTGGGCTACGCAGGCCGCCCGGCATCGGCATCGCCGGCCGTGGGCTACTACGCGAAGCACAACGAGCAGCAGAAGGCGCTGATCGATGCCGCGTTCGGCAAGCTCAAGGGCTTCGTGCTGAACAAGTAAGCGACCTCTGCACCAGGGCGGCAGCTTCGGCTGTCGCCTTGACGCATCTTCGCTCCCGAATTCCACCGTATATCGAATTAGCGCGGCTCCCGCACAAGAGGAGTACGTGCACATGAATCCAAGGAAGCACCGAAATGGCTATCGTTGAAGTCAAGGTCCCGCAGTTTTCCGAGTCCGTTGAAGAGGGCACGCTGATCTCCTGGAAGAAGAAGCCGGGCGAAGCCGTGGCCCAGGACGAAATCCTGATCGAAGTCGAGACCGACAAGGTCGTGCTGGAAGTGCCGGCCCCGTCGGCTGGCGTGCTGGCTGAAGTGCTGGTGGCGGACGGCGCAACCGTGACGTCGGAACAACTGCTGGCCAAGATCGACACCGAAGGCAAGGCAGGCGCTGCCGCTCCGGCTGCTGCTGCACCGGCTCCCGCAGCTGCTGCACCGGCACCGGCTGCCGCCGCTCCGGCCGCTGCTGCTGCGGGTGGCGTGGCCATGCCGTCGGCTGCCAAGCTGATGGCTGAGAACAACCTGTCGGCTGGCCAAGTGGCCGGCACGGGCCGCGATGGTCGCATCACCAAGGGCGACGTGCTGGGTGCCGTGGCTGGTGGCGCCAAGCCGGCTGCCGCTGCCGCTGCCGCTCCGCAAGCCGCTCGTCCGGCGCTGCAGCAAGTCGCTGCACCGGTAGATTTCGCCGCCCTGGGCGACCGTCCGGAAGAGCGCGTGCCGATGAGCCGCCTGCGTGCCCGTATCGCCGAGCGCCTGGTGCAATCGCAATCGACCAACGCCATCCTCACCACCTTCAACGAAGTCAACATGAAGCCGGTGATGGACTTGCGCGCCAAGTTCAAGGACCAGTTCGAGAAGACCCATGGCGTGAAGCTGGGCTTCATGTCGTTCTTCGTGAAGGCGGCTGTCCACGCGCTGAAGAAGTACCCGGTCATCAACGCCTCGGTTGACGGCAACGACATCGTGTACCACGGCTACTTCGACATCGGTATCGCTGTCGGCTCGCCGCGCGGCCTGGTGGTGCCCATCCTGCGCAATGCCGACCAGATGAGCCTGGCCGATATCGAGAAGAAGATTGCCGAATTCGGCCAGAAGGCCAAGGACGGCAAGCTGACGCTCGACGACCTGACCGGCGGTACGTTCTCGATCTCGAACGGCGGCACGTTCGGCTCGATGCTGTCGACTCCGATCATCAACCCGCCGCAATCGGCCATCCTGGGCGTGCACGCCACCAAGGACCGTGCTGTGGTGGAGAACGGCCAAGTCGTCGTTCGCCCGATGAACTATCTGGCCATGTCCTACGACCACCGCATCATCGACGGCCGCGAAGCCGTGCTGGGTCTGGTGGCGATGAAGGAAGCGCTGGAAGACCCGGCCCGCCTGCTGCTGGATCTGTAAACCTGCCCACGGTCCTACTGCGCGACCCGATCTTGAACCTGCGGTGCTCGCCGTACCCGTGTACGGCCGCGCTTCTCGCTCCAACCTAGGGCCGCTCGCTACAGACCGTGAACAGGTTTAAACCGATTGTTGACGTTCCCGCTTAGGCGGGAACGACAGACCAAAGGATTTCTCCATGAGCAAAGAATTTGACGTGCTGGTGATCGGCGCCGGCCCCGGCGGTTACATCGCCGCCATCCGCGCTGGTCAGCTCGGCCTGAACGTGGCCTGCTGCGAAGACAACCCCTACGACGATCCGAAGGGCGAGCCGCGCCTGGGCGGCACCTGCCTGAACGTCGGCTGCATTCCCTCGAAGGCGCTGCTGGCCTCGTCGGAAGAGTTCGAGAACGTGAACCACCACCTGGCCGACCACGGCATCACGGTGGACGGCGTCAAGGTCGACGTGGCCAAGATGCTCAAGCGTAAGGACGACATCGTCGGCAAGATGACGAAGGGCATCGAGTTCCTGTTCCGCAAGAACAAGGTGACGCTGCTCAAGGGCCACGGCAAGTTCGTCGGCAAGACTGACGCCGGCTATCAGGTCGAGATCGCGGGCAAGGCCGGCACGGAAGTCGTGACCGCCAAGCACGTGATCATCGCGACGGGCTCGAAGGCTCGCCACCTGCCGGGCGTGACGGTCGACAACGTGACCATTGCCGACAACGAAGGCGCACTGAAGTTTGGTGAAGTGCCGAAGAAGCTGGGCGTGATCGGCGCTGGCGTGATCGGCCTGGAGCTGGGTTCGGTGTGGCGCCGTCTGGGTGCCGAAGTGACGATTCTCGAAGCGCTGCCGAGCTTCCTCGGTGCGGCTGACGAATCGGTTGCCAAGGAAGCCAACAAGCTGCTGACCAAGCAGGGCCTGAAGATCAACGTCGGCGTGAAGGTCGGCGAGATCGAATCGTCGGGCAAGGGCGTGAAGGTGAACTACACCGACGCTGCCGGCGCTGCGCAAGTGCTGGAGTGCGACAAGCTGATCGTGTCGATCGGCCGCGTGCCGAACACCGACAACCTGGGTCTGGAAGCGATCGGCCTGGCGGCGGATCAGCGCGGCTTTATCGAGGTCGATGAGCACTGCGCGACCAAGCTTCCGAACCTGTGGGCGATCGGCGACGTAGTGCGCGGCCCGATGCTGGCGCACAAGGCTGAAGACGAAGGCGTGGCCGTGGCCGAGCGCATCGTCGGTCAGAAGCCGCACATCGACTACAACTGCATTCCGTGGGTCATCTACACCTACCCGGAAATTGCATGGGTGGGCAAGACGGAGCAGCAGCTCAAGGCCGAAGGCCGCGAAACCAAGGCCGGCCAGTTCCCGTTCATGGCGAACGGCCGTGCACTGGGCATGGGCGCATCCGACGGTTTCGTGAAGGTCATCGCCGACGCGAAGACCGATGAAATCCTGGGCGTGCACATCGTGGCAGCCAACGCCTCGGACCTGGTTGCCGAAGCCGTGGTGGCGATGGAGTTCAAGGCTGCAGCCGAAGACATCGGCCGCATCTGCCATCCGCACCCGTCGATGTCGGAAGTGATGCGCGAAGCTGCGCTGGCCGTCGACAAGCGTCAGCTCAACATGTAAATCGCAAGCCGTAAGGCAAGCACGATGCCCGGTGAATCCACAAGATTGCCGGGCATCGGTCCATTTGGGCCCGCAAACGGTGCCCCATGCAGAACAAGCAGATGAACGTCCAGGAAACCTACCTGCAGGAACTGAAGGCGCGCGGCTATCAGCCCGACGAAGCGCAACAACGCGCCGTCGATCGTCTGCAGCGGTGCTACGACGAATGGGTCGCCTACAAGGCCCGTCGATCGAATGCGCTGCGCAAGATGCTCGTGCGCCCCGATTTGCCGCGTGGCGTCTACATGTGGGGCGGGGTCGGGCGCGGCAAGTCGTTCCTGATGGATGCGTTTTATAGCTGCGTGCCGTTGGTGCGTAAGACGCGCCTGCACTTTCACGAGTTCATGCGCGAAGTGCATCGCCAACTGGAAGAACTGCGCGGCCGCGCGGATCCGCTGGACGAGCTGGCCCGGCGCATCGCCAAGCGCTACCGCTTGATCTGTTTTGACGAATTCCACGTCAGCGACGTTGCCGACGCGATGATCCTGCACCGCTTGCTCGATCAGTTGTTTGCCAACGGCGTGCAGTTCGTGATGACATCCAACTATCGGCCCGACTTGCTGTATCCGGACGGCTTGCACCGCGACCGTGTGCTGCCGGCCATTGCGCTGCTGCAGGAGAAGCTCGACGTCCTCAACGTCGATGCGGGCGTCGACTACCGCAAGCGGGCGATGGAGCAGGTGCAGGCGTACTACACGCCGCTAGGCGCCAAGGCCAACTCGGCGCTGCGCGATGCGTTCGCTGCGGTGGCCGGAGTGCCGGACGAGTCCCCGGTGCTACGCATCGAGCACCGGGAGATTCGCGCGGCGCGCAAGGCGGGCGGGGCGGTGTGGTTCGATTTCGCCACGCTGTGCGGGGGGCCGCGCTCACAGAACGATTACCTGGAAATCGCCTCACGCTTTCACACCGTCATCCTGGCCGATGTGCCGAAGATGACGCCGCGCATGGCGTCTGAAGCGCGCCGCTTCACGTGGCTGGTCGACGTGTTCTACGACCACAAGGTCAAGCTGCTGATGTCGGCGGAGGTGCCGGCGGAAGAGCTGTACACCGAAGGCCAGATGGCCAACGAATTCCAGCGCACCGTGTCGCGCATCGTCGAGATGCAGTCGCGCGAATACCTCGAGGCACCTCGCCGCGAAGTGGACACGTCACTGACCTGAGCGTGCTGAGCCTTGCCTTAGTGTGACGTCGGCGGCGAATTGCGGTGCGACGGCGGTGCCTGCGAGGGCCCCAGGCTTGCGCCAAAGAAGTCCTGTGGCAGGCGCTCGGTCTTGCGGTTGACGTTGCGGAACGCGCCTTCGACCAGCATGGGGGCGACGTTGCTCACATCGGTTTGCGAAGCCATGGTCACGTCTTCGGTAAAGCCGCGTTCGCACAGTTCGCGGCCGGACACTGAATCAAGCAACCACGCTTTCATCATGCCGGTCCGCGACGCCTCGCGATAGATCGCACGAGCGGCGAGCGCTTCGGGCGACAGCGCTTGGGGCAAGAATCCCGCCACCGTTTCCGACAGGTGATGCACGATCGCCCCGGCGGCCAACCAGTCTTCCAGGGCCGGGCGCAGGCTGCCATCAGCCCAGCGCTCTCCTGACGCCACCACAGCCACGCGACGGCCCAACCGCGACGCGGCTTCCGCCACCGCGCGCGCGTTGCGCAGGCAACCAGCAAACGTCGGCGTCGACCCGGTGGCGAGTGCGAGCGTTGCCCCATTGGGCGAGGGCAGGACCAAGCTGCTGCCGATGGGCAATTCACGCAGCGACGCTGGCGAGAGCGTATACCCCGCCTGGCTGCGGTTGTAGCCCGCTAGCATGGCGCCGGCGCGGCGCGCGAAAGTTTCAGCGCTGGCGTCGCGCCATGGATACGGATAGATGCGTGCCCCGCGCGCCACGGCCACATCCACACAGGTGCAAAAAGACAGCACGTCCACCACGATGACGGCGTCGCAATGTGGCGCCAGCGCGGATGCTCCGTGCTCACCCCATTCACAGTGGATGTTGTACAGGCTGAATTCGGTTGCCATGTCGCGCCCTCCTGTTTGCCTGGTGCAGCTATTCACTATAGGCGGCCTATTTTTTTATGGGAGGGTAGGCGTGGTTGATGTGCGCTGAGAATCGCCTGACCGGTGGATTCTTATTGCGCCGTGCTTGATGCGCATCAAGGGCGCGCCCGGGGTTACTGGCTAGCATCGTCCCCATAATGACGACGATATTCGCCCCCAACCATCCAACCGCGCCGGTTGACGGCATAAGCTCGCCTATCGGCCCGAGCGGGGCAGGCGCGTCGCACGTCACCTGCTATCACTGCGCGTCGCCACTGGACGGCGCCACGGCCGTCCATGCCGACATTGGCGGCAAGTCCCGGGAATTTTGCTGCGCTGGCTGTCAGGCTGTCGCGCAAACGCTGCACGCCTCCGGCATGGGGCACGTCTATGACGGCCCAATCGCCTTCGCCAAGCCGATCGAAGGCGACCGTCGCACCGAAGCCGAAGCCGTTTGGGCGACCTACGATCTGCCCGTCATGCGTGAGCGCTTCGTACGCACACGGGCTGACGGCGCGGAAGAACTTTCTCTTGCCATCAGCGGCATGCGTTGCGCCGCGTGTGTATGGCTGATCGAGCGCGCGCTCTCGCGAGTGCCAGGCGTGCGCGAAGCCACCGTCAATTACGCCACGGAACGCGCGCGCATCGTTGGAGATGCCGGGGCGATGCGGCTGTCCGCGGTATTTGCCGCCGTTGCCGACGTCGGATACGAAGCGTGGCCCGACCAGCCATCCGCCCGCCGCACTGCCGAAGCGCGTGAGCGCCGCAGCCTGCTGATCCGCTTGGGGCTGGCGATGCTCGGGATGATGCAAGTGATGATGTACGCGTGGCCGGTTTACCTGCACGGCAGCGACATCCCCGTGAGCCAGACGCGCCTGATGCAGTGGGCCAGCTTGATGCTGACCGTGCCGGTGGTGTTGATTTCTGCGCGGCCCATTTTCGTCAATGCTTGGCGGCAAGTGCGGCATGCGCACGTCGGCATGGATGTGCCCGTGGCGCTGGGAGTCGGCGCGGCGTTCATTGCCAGTGTGCTGGCGACTTTGCGTGGTCATGGCGAGACGTATTTCGATTCCGTGACGATGTTCGTCGCTTTCCTGCTGGCGGCGCGCTATCTCGAACTGCGTGCGCGACAGAGTGCTGCTTCTGGCGCTGAAGCGTTGGTGCACCAGTTGCCAGCCACCTGCCGTCGCTTCCATGCCGAAAGCGGCGCGCTGGAAACCATCCCCGTTGCAGCCTTGCAGCAAGGCGATTGCGTGGAAGTGCGCGCCGGCGAAGTTCTGCCCGCCGACGGCACCATTGAACGCGGCACCACCGAGATCGACGAATCGCTTCTCTCCGGTGAAAGCGTGCCGCGTCCGCGTGACGTGGGCGCGACCGTGCTGGCGGGCAGCTACAACGTCGTGAGCGCCATTCGCGTGCGTGTGAACCGCGTGGGCGCCCAGACGCGCCTTGCCGCCATCGTCGATCTGCTGGAACGCGCACTGTCGGACAAGCCCCGTATGGCTGAACTCGCCGATCGTGTGGCCGGGCGCTTTGTGGCAGTGCTGCTCGGTTGGGCGCTGCTGACGGCGATCGCGTGGTGGTGGATCGATCCGACTCGCATGTTTGCCGTCACCGTGGCGGTGCTGGTGGTGAGCTGCCCATGTGCGTTGTCGCTGGCCACGCCGTCTGCATTGGCCGCAGCCAGTGGCGCGCTGGCACGGCGCGGTGTGCTGGTCACGCGCGGTCACGCGATCGAGAGCCTGGCAGCCGTGACGGACGTGCTGCTCGACAAGACCGGTACGCTCACCGAAGGGCGTCTGCGCTTGCTGAGCATCGAGACATTCGCCGATGTGGATGCCGAGCACTGCCTCGCATTGGCGTGCGCGATGGAGCAATCCGAGAATCATCCGATCGCCCAGTCGTTGCGCGCCGCCACCTCCGCTGAAATGCTTTTGCCAACGTTGGGGCGCGTGACGAATGTGCCGGGGCAGGGCGTGTATGCCGCGGCTGATAACCAGTTGGTGCGTCTTGGTACGCAGTCGTTCGCAGCAGCGCGCTACGCAGATCAGCCGGTTGCTTCCATTCGCTACGGCACGCAAGCGCCGATGGAGGAAGTGCCGCCGGCGGCCGCATGCACGTCGATCTGGCTCGGCCGCGATGGCCAACCGCTCGCGCGCTTCACGCTGGCCGATACGCCACGTGCCGATGCGCCCGCATGCTTGAGCGCGTTGCGTGCACAAGGATTGCGCCTGCATCTCGTTTCCGGCGATGCGCCAGAGACCGTGCACTGGTGGGCCAACCGCCTTGGCATCGACCGCGCCGTGGGCGGCGCCAGCCCCGAAGACAAACGTGCCTATGTGCGCCAGCTGCAGGCAGACGGCGCTCGCGTGCTGGCCGTCGGCGACGGCATCAACGACGCGCCGTTGCTCGCGCAGGCGCAGGTCTCCATCGCCATTGGGTCCGGTGCGCCGCTGGCCCAGGCCGGTGCGGATGCCATTCTCACCGAGCCTCGCCTGTTTGCCATCAGCGAGGCCGTGTCGATTGGCCGTCGCACGTTGCGCGTGGTGCGCCAGAACCTTGGCTGGGCCTTCGCTTACAACGCGATCAGCATTCCGCTCGCCACGCTTGGGTGGCTGTCGCCGCTGGTAGCGGGCATCGGCATGTCGGTGTCGTCGTTGCTGGTGGCGCTCAATGCGTGGCGTTTGTCACGTGCCGCTTAAGGAGCCGAAATGGAAACGCTGTTCCTGCTGATTCCGCTGTCGCTGATGTTGGTGGTGGCGATTGTCGGAGTGCTGTGGTGGGCCGTCGGCTCGGGCCAGTACGACGATCTCAAGGCGCCTGCTGAATCGATTCTGCTGGACCCTGATACTCCGGCGCGTGACGCAGTGTCGCGGGACGGAACTACTTGACCACGTTGGCTGGGGTGCCTTGACGCACGTCAAGACTCGAATATCGCCCCATTCTTAACATGACCCTATCAAACCAACACTCTCGGGGAGCAAGCATGCAATCGTCCAGCGCGTTGCAGCCCACCCAGACCTTCAATTACCGCGTTGTTCGCCAGTTCTCGATCATGACGATCGTCTGGGGCATCGTCGGTATGGCGGTCGGTGCGCTGATCGCGGCCCAGTTGATCTGGCCGCAACTGAATTTCGGGGTGCCTTGGCTGACCTACGGCCGGCTACGCCCTCTGCACACGAATGCCGTCATCTTTGCGTTTGGCGGCAGCGCGCTGTTTGCGACGTCTTACTACATCGTGCAGCGTACCTGCCAGGTGCGTCTGCTTTCCGACAAGCTTGCTGCCTTCACGTTCTGGGGCTGGCAGGCAGTGATCGTGGCGGCTGCCATCACGCTGCCGCTGGGCTACACAAGCTCGAAGGAATACGCCGAACTCGAATGGCCGATCGACATCCTGATCACCGTGGTGTGGGTGGCTTACGCGATCGTGTTCTTCGGCACAATCGCCAAGCGCAAGACCCGGCACATCTACGTGGCCAACTGGTTCTTCGGCGCCTACATCATCACGATTGCTTTGTTGCATATCGTCAACAACGCTGAATTGCCGGTGTCGATGTGGAAGTCGTACTCGGCCTATGCCGGCGTGCAGGATGCGATGGTGCAATGGTGGTATGGCCACAACGCAGTGGGCTTCTTCCTGACCACCAGCTTCCTGGGCATGATGTATTACTTCGTGCCCAAGCAGGCCGAACGCCCGATCTATTCGTATCGCCTCTCGATCGTGCACTTCTGGGCGCTGAACTTCACCTACATGTGGGCGGGTCCGCACCACCTCCAATACACGTCGCTGCCCGACTGGGCGCAGTCGCTGGGCATGGTGTTCTCGCTCATTCTGCTGGCCCCGTCGTGGGGCGGCATGATCAACGGGATCATGACCCTGTCGGGTGCCTGGCACAAACTGCGCACCGATCCGATCCTGAAGTTCCTCGTGGTGGCGCTGTCGTTCTACGGCATGGCGACGTTCGAGGGCTCGATGATGTCCATCAAGACCGTGAATGCGCTGTCGCACTACACCGACTGGACGATCGGCCACGTGCACTCCGGCGCCCTGGGCTGGGTGGCGATGATCACTATCGGTTCGATGTACTACATGATTCCGCGCCTGTTCGGTCAGCAGAAGATGTACAGCACGCGTTTGATCGAGGTCCACTTCTGGGTGGCGACCATCGGCGTGGTGCTCTACATCGCCGCCATGTGGGTTGCCGGCGTGATGCAAGGCCTGATGTGGCGCGCCACCGAGGCTGACGGCACGCTGACCTACAGCTTTGTCGAAGCGGTGAAGGCAACGTACCCGTTCTACCTGATTCGCTTGGCTGGCGGTCTGTGCTTCCTGGGCGGCATGCTGCTGATGGCATTCAATGTGTTCAAGACCATCCAGGGCAGCAAGGCCATCGATGCACCGATTCCTCAATCGGCCCAGACCCCGATGGTCGCGGCACAGTGAGGAGGGGAACATGAGCAACCAATCCAACAAGTTTTTCTCGCACGAGACGCTGGAAAAGAACATCGGCTTGCTGATTGTGATGACGCTCGTCGTCGTCAGCATTGCGGGCCTGGTGCAGATCTTGCCGCTCTTCTTCCAGCATTCGACCACTGAACCGGTCAAGGGCATCGCCCCGTATTCGGCGCTGCGGCTGGCGGGGCGCGACATCTACATCCGCGAAGGCTGCGTTGGCTGCCACTCGCAGCAAGTGCGTACGCTTCGCGCCGAGACCGAGCGCTATGGCCACTACTCGCTGGCTGGCGAGTCGGTGTTCGACCACCCGTTCCTGTGGGGCTCCAAGCGTACGGGCCCGGATCTGGCGCGCGTTGGGCAGCGCTATTCGGACGACTGGCATCGCATCCATCTGCGCGATCCGCGTGAAGTGGTGCCCGAGTCGAACATGCCGTCGTATGCGTGGCTCTCGAAAACGCCGCTGGACAACAGCGACATCGAGAAGAAGATGCATGTCTTGCGTCAGCTGGGTGTGCCTTATACGGATGCCCAGATCGCCGGGGCGCGCGAGCAACTGGCAGGCAAGACCGAAGAAGATGCCGTGGTCGCCTATCTGCAAGGCCTTGGCGTGGAGCTGCGTAACGTCAGGGACGTGGCTGTCGCTCCGGCTGCCGCGCCTGCCACCGTTGCAGCGAAGGAGTAAGCCATGGCCACGCTGAGTGCAATTGCGACTGCCGTCTTCCTCGTGCTGTTCGTCTGCATTACCTGGTGGGCATTCTCCGCGCATCGCCGCGCTGCGAATGCGGAATCGGCCATGCTGCCGTTCCTGCTGCCCGATGAGACCGAGGTCGCCGGTGCGCACGCAGACGCGTCGCGCCCGCATCAATAAGGACACAGAATCATGAGCGACTTCATTTCGGAGTTCTGGGGGTATTACATCGCAGCGATCGCCCTGGTCGGCATCGTGTGGTGTGTCTGGTTGCTGTTTTCGCAGCGGCGCATTCAAGTGGCACCCGGGCACAGCGCCGGGGAAGATACGGGCCACGTATGGGATGGCGATTTGCGGGAATTGAACAACCCGCTGCCGCGCTGGTGGATGTGGATGTTCCTGCTGTCGTGCATCTTTGCGTTGGGGTACCTGATCCTCTACCCGGGGTTGGGTTCATACGGCGGCGCGCTCGGTTTCTCGACACGGGGCGAATTGGCCGCGCAGCGTGCTGCAGCCGATGCGCAGGTCCGTCCGGTCTATGCGCGTTATGCCAGCATGGATATCAAGCAGATCGCCGCCGATCCCCAGGCCCACGAGATCGGCCAGCGCCTGTTCCTGAACAACTGCGCGCAGTGCCACGGCTCCGACGCCGGCGGCTCGAAGGGCTTCCCGAACCTGACCGACAGCGACTGGCTGTACGGCGGCGATCCCGAGACGATCCTGACCACCATCACCAAGGGGCGCCACGGTGTCATGCCATCGCTGGCTGCGGTGGTGGATGGCAACCAGGCGGTCAACGTGGCCAACTACGTGCGCTCGCTGTCGGGCCTGTCTTACGACCCGATCAAGGCAGCGCGTGGTGAACCGACGTTCAAGTCGGTCTGCGCGGCCTGCCACACGGCAAGCGGCAAGGGCAATCAGACACTTGGCGCACCTAACCTGACCGACCGCGTCTGGCTGTACGGCAGTTCGGAAGCAACCATCGTCGAGACCATCCTCAAGGGTCGTGACAACACGATGCCGGCACACGAGAACCTGCTCTCACCAGAGAAGATCCGCATGCTGGCGGCCTATGTCTGGGGTCTGTCGAACAGCAACACGAGTCACGCGCAATGAGCGACAAAGAACCAGCCTGGCGTCCGATGACGCCCGCCACCGCGGCGGCGGGCGCCGAAGACGCACCCACCGAGCAGATGCTCTATGAGGTCCGGCGCAAGATTTATCCGCGCGCCGTGACCGGCGCCTTTGCGCGTTGGCGAGTCTGGCTGGTTCTGGCCACGCAAGCCATCTTTTATGGCCTGCCGTGGTTCCAGTGGAACGGTCGCCAAGCGGTGCTGTTCGACCTAGGCGCACGCAAGTTTTACCTTTTTGGGCTCGTGTTGTGGCCGCAGGATGTCATCTATCTGACGTTGCTGCTGGTGCTGTCGGCGCTGGCGCTGTTTCTATTTACGGCGGTGGCGGGGCGCCTCTTTTGCGGCTATGCCTGTCCGCAGACGGTCTACACCGAGATTTTCATGTGGATCGAGCGGCATATCGAAGGAGATCGCTTCGCGCGCATCCGCCTCGACGGTGAGCGTTGGAGCCTGCGCAAGTTCCGCCTGAAGGCCGCAAAGCATTCGGCCTGGATCCTCATTGCGCTCTGGACGGGCTTCACCTTCGTCGGTTTCTTCACGCCGATCCGCGATCTGGGCATGGAGACCTGGACGCTGTCTCTCGGCCCCTGGCAGACATTCTGGATGCTGTTCTACGCATTTGCGACGTGGGGCAACGCCGGTTTCATGCGCGAGCAAGTCTGCCGCTACATGTGTCCCTACGCTCGTTTCCAGAGCGTGATGGTCGATCCCGATACCTACGTCGTGACGTATGACACGCAGCGCGGCGAGCCGCGCGGCAGCCGCTCGCGCAACGCCGATTTCGAAGCTCAGGGTCTGGGTGCGTGCGTCGACTGCAGCATCTGCGTGCAGGTGTGCCCCACCGGCATCGATATCCGCCAAGGGCTGCAATACGAATGCATCGGTTGCGGTGCTTGCATTGACGCCTGTGACCAGGTCATGGACAAGATGCGCTACCCGCGGGGTCTGATCCGGTACACGTCGGAACGCGCGATGCTTGATCGGCTCAGCCCGAAGGAAGCCCGGCGACATCTGCTGCGCCCGCGCGTGCTGATCTATACGGGGATCATGCTGGTGCTCGTCACGGGGTTCATCGTGGCGTTGGCCATGCGGCAGCCGCTCAAGGTTGACGTGATTCGTGATCGTGGCGCACTGGCGCGTGAAGTGGACGGCGGCAAGATCGAGAACGTTTATCGCCTGCAACTGATGAACGCGTCCGAGCACCCCATGCGCGTGACCATCACCGCAGAGGGCATGCCGGAACTGGACGTGCAGGGCGGTCAGGGCGAGTCCACCACACTGGAGCTCCCGCCGGCGGCTAACCGGCTGCTGCCAGTGCGCGTGCGCCGGCCGGCTGACGATGCCGCCCCCGGCTCGCACAAAATCCGTTTCGTCATCCATGCAGACAGCGGTAGCGACAGCCTTGTACTGCGCGAACCGTCGAGCTTCATCGTGCCGCGCTGATGCGGCATCCCCAACAGGAGGCAACGATGCACGCAACGCAATCTTCCGCACAGGCCCGTCCGTGGTGGCGCGAGCCTTGGCCGTGGCTGCTGATGGCAGGGCCGTTCGTCGCCATGATCGGCTGTGGCGTGACCATCTGGCTGGCAATGTCGCATCCCGATGCTGTCATTCACGACAACGTCGTACGGCGCGGTTTGGTCGTCGAAAAGACGGCTGGCGCACCGGCGCATGCCATTCACACGGAGGCCCGATGAAGCGTCGACTGCTGATGTGGATTCTGTGGCCGGCATTTCTGTCGGCTGCCCTGGCTGAGCTGGTGGTCTTCGCGGTGGTAGACCCCGCCGACCTGCGCTTTTTCGGCGAACAGATCACGGTGTCGGCCCAGGCCGTCTACACCGTGTCGTTCTTTGTGTTCTGGTTGTTGTGCGGATTGTCGAGCGCGCTGACGCTCTATGTGTCGCCTGGCATTGGCAAGCTGGAAGCGCATGAGCACCCGCTGGTCTGAGCGGGCGCCATGGACGGCAGCTTAGGCCGCCTGACCGCTCATGACCTGGCGCAGGCCGGCCAGGTCGATCAGCTTGACGTGGCGTTGGCGGATCTGGATGAGACCTGCTTCGGCAAAGCGCGAGAACAGGCGGCTGACCGTTTCGAGCTTCAGGCCAAGATAGCTGCCGAGTTCTTCGCGGCTCATGCGCAGGACAAACTCGGTCGACGAATATCCGCGCTGGGCCGAACGCTTCGACAGGTTGAGCAGGAAGGCTGCGAGACGCTCCTCCGCACGCATGGAGCCCAGCGTGAGCAGCATCAGATGATCCTGCGAAATCTCCTTGCTCATGATGCGCAGGAACTGATGCTGCAGCGAAGGCAGCCGGCGCGAAAGGTGCTGCAACTCGTCGTAGCGCACCACGCAGACTTCGGTATCTTCAAGCGCGGTGGCGTCCGACACGTGGCGCATATCGCCAATGCCATCAAGCCCGACGATTTCACCCGGCAGGTGGAAACCCGTGATCTGATGCCGGCCGTCTTCAAGCGTCAGATGGGTTTTGAGCGTGCCGAAACGAATGCCGTACACCGCCTCCAGCGGCTCACCCAAAGAATAGAGCGATTGCCCCTTCTTAATGCGGATGCGCTCGCCGACCAAATCGTCCATCTTGCGCACGTCGTCCGAGTTCATCCCCACCGGCAGGCAGATTTGCCCGAGTACACAGGTGGAGCAACGCGAGGCTTGGTCGGTAAGTGCGATTCGAGTGAGCACGGGCGGGGGCGAATTTCGGGAAAGTGAAATGAGTAATTCTTGTTGTACAGCACCAGCTTATTATAACGGCGACCTTCTTGTCCTCGGACATTTCCGATGGGGCAAAACGCGTCAATTAGGCTTAGTTCGCAACAGTAAAACGAAAACCTTGGTCCATATCAAAAGAGCGTCAGAAAGATGAGTGCCGCGGCGCTTCTGAGCGTTTTCCTGATTGCATTGCTCGGCGGTGTGCATTGTCTGGCGATGTGCAGCGGTATCGCACTCGCGGCCGAACGTGGCGCTGTGGCGGTGCGGATCGTGTCCCGTCGCCGGCTCTGGTTTGAACAGGTCGTCATGCATGCCGGCCGGCTGTCCACCTATGCGTTGCTGGGCGCAATCATGGGTGCGATGGGCGCGACCGTCTGGCGCCAGCAATGGCTGCCGATTCAACGCGGCTTGTTTGCTTTCGCTAGCGCATTGCTGGTCGCCTATGGGGTTTTACTGCTTGTGCGTTCCGCTGGAGATGCGTGGCGGAGTGTGTGGCTTGAGCGCTTGCTTGGCCGCGTGGCAGGTGGCCTGTCTCGAGGGGCTGCCACGCTGGGCGGTAGGCTGCAGCGTCAGCCGCCGCTGCTGCGCCGCTATCTCACGGGTATGGCCTGGGGGCTGGTGCCGTGTGGCATGGTCTACGGCGCATTGGCTGTGGCGTTGTTGGCAGGCAACGCCGCCTCCGGCGCCGTGGTCATGCTCGCCTTTGGTGCCGGTACGCTGCCGAACCTGCTGATGATGTCTGGTCTGGCTGGGTGGCTGCGCGGGCTGTCGCGCCAGCGATGGGCGCGGGGCGCGGCCGGCATCGCCATCGCCGGGTTTGGGGTCTGGGGACTGGCTCACGCAATCTGGTTGCCAGAGATGCTTAACGCACACGGATTCTGTCTGGTGCTGTAGGCGTTCAGGCAGCCGAAAATTGCCAATCGCCCCATGATGGGAGGCTAGGACATCTTCCCGGTTGCGGCGCCGCTGGAAATTGCCCTACAATCAACCACAATTCGATTCGCCACCCGCGCAAATCAACAATCCTAAGCGCGGCGCCAAGCGATGCCATCCAGCGGTAGAGTCCCCTGGACAGTCGATTCGGGCGGGCTGCCGTTCTTCTTGGCAGTCGTCCGGTGCAGTATCCGTCCCCATGGCGGCGGAAGAAATTGCCCTTGTGGTGCCTGACCGGCACCGGATCAACTCGCTCCTCCGGCCCTACTTCGCGGGCATAGCCACTGCGTTTCGGTGCAGGGTCCAATTGAATTAATTGGTCTTCGCGCGCCGGGCCCGGGCGGGCAACAGCATTCAGAAATGCCGCGTGCTTCGCGGTGGGACGACAAACCTCAAGCGTGACGGCGACTGGCCGCGCGCGAGCAATGACGAGCCGCTCAACCCGATGAATACCCAAGAGGCGAAGATCGTCCTCGAAACCGCGCTGATCTGCGCGCAGGACCCGTTGCGAGTCAATGACTTACGCAAGCTCTTCGACGAAGATGTGTCCGCAGATACCATCCGTGTGCTGCTCGAAGAGCTGCGCCAGGATTGGTTGAATCGAGGTGTCGAACTGGTCGCGCTGGCCTCCGGCTGGCGCTTGCAGAGCCGCCCGGAAATGCGCGTGTACCTCGATCGCCTGCACCCGGAAAAGCCGCCCAAGTACTCGCGCGCTGTGATGGAAACGCTGGCGATCATCGCTTATCGCCAGCCGGTCACTCGCGGTGATATCGAAGACATTCGTGGCGTGACGGTCAACACGCAGGTCATCAAGCAGATTGAAGACCGTGGCTGGATCGAGGTTATCGGTCATCGCGACGTGCCGGGCCGCCCCGCGCTGTATGCGACGACCAAGCAGTTTCTCGACGACCTTGGCTTGCGCTCGCTGGACGAACTGCCGCCGCTTGAAGATGCCCGCGCCCAGGCGCAGGCGAGCTTGCTGGAGCAGGGTGCCATCGAATTTGAGGGCGGTGCAATTGCTGTGGAAGAGCTGACTGCGCTCGTCAACGACGCGCCGGAAGGCGCTGAGAGCGCCGAGGTTTCGGTGCAGGAATCGGCTGGGTCGCCGGTTGCCGAGGCTTCCGTTGAGGTCATCGTTGAAACGCCGGTGCCGCCTGCTGAGGTTGCGGCGGGTGACGAGCCAGCGCTGGAAACCGAGTCGCAAGCGCTGAGTGCGACCGAGGTTCCATCCGAAGATGAGTACAAAACACCGGTCCAGCCGCCTGCGGCTCCGGCCAATGAACATTCGTAATGCCATGGCAGCCGCGCAGTCGGCGCATGGTCTGAACCCTTAGATTTGAAAGACGTTGTGAGCACCCAGCCAGATTCCATGGATACACGTATGCCGGCCGACGCCGACGCTCAGCCGCCGCGACAAGACGGCGGTGATGGGACTGAGGCCGCGCCTCGTCGCAAGGGACTGCGCCGCGGCTTGCGCAACCTCGTGGCTTCGCGCCGCCAGCAGCAGGACGGCCGCCCTGAGGGTGAAGCCGCTGAGGCGGGTGGCGCGGACGCTGGCCAGCCTGCTCAGCCGCGCAAGAGCCGCGCGCCACGGGTGCGGAAGCCGAAAGAGGCGGCGGCTGAGCCGACGGTCGTTGCCGCAGAAAGTGCTGCATCGGCCGAACAGGCGCCAGCAGACGGCCAGGGCGAGCGACGTGGTCCGCGCGGCCGTTTTGGCAAGAATCGTCGCCGTCAAGGCGAAGGCCAGCCGGCAGAGCGCGCCGAGCGCAGCGAGCGTACGGAAGGCGCAGGGGGCAAGAATGCCGGCGGTCGTGGCAAGCAGCAGAGCCGCAACGGCAAACCGCAAGGCAAGGCCGGCGGCCCGACCCAGAATCGCGGGGGCAAGGGGCTGAAGGGTGGCAAGGGCTCCGAAGACGTCTTCCAATACGTGATTTCAGGCGCGTACGACTCGGAGGTTGACGCCGGCGGCGCCTCGCAGTCTCCCAAGACGCGCGAACTGACATCCGACGATGACGCGCCCAAGCTGCACAAGATCCTGGCTGATGCCGGACTTGGCTCGCGCCGCGACATGGAAGACCTGATCCTGCAGGGTCGCGTTTCCGTGAATGGCCTGCCGGCTCATATCGGCCAACGCATTCTCGCGACCGACCAAGTGCGCGTGAATGGCAAGCTGATCCAGCGCAAGCTTCCCAACAAGCCGCCGCGCGTGCTCCTGTATCACAAGCCGGCCGGTGAGATTGTCAGCCAGTCCGATCCGGAAGGCCGTCCGACCGTGTTCGATGCATTGCCGCGCATGAAGACCGGCAAGTGGGTCGCTGTCGGTCGCCTAGACTTCAACACCGAAGGCCTGCTGATTTTCACGACCTCCGGTGACATCGCCAACCGGTTCATGCACCCGCGCTATGGCGTTGAGCGTGAATATGCGGTGCGTACGCTTGGAGAGCTGGCTGAGATCGATCGCCAAAAGCTGTTGCACGGCATCCCACTCCAGGACGGCGAAGCCAACTTCCTGCGCTGCGTCGATGGCGGCGGCGAAGGTGTCAACCACTGGTATCACGTCGCTCTGACCGAAGGCCGGAACCGCGAAGTCCGGCGCATGTTCGAAGCGGTCAACCTGACCGTGTCGCGCCTGATCCGTACGCGCTATGGCAGCTTCGTCCTCCCGCGTGGCCTCAAGCGCGGGCGCTGGCAGGAAGTGTCGGCCGAGGATGTGCGTACGCTGATGGGCACGCTGGGCATGAAGGTGCCGACGGCCAGTTCTGGCGGTGGGCAAGACCGCCAGGGCAATCGTCGCCGTGGGCCTGCGCCGGTGCTGATGGGGCCGATGTCGTCTGGCTTTGCCGGTGAAGCAAACTTCCAGTCGCGCGGTATGGGTGTTGAGAACGGTAATCGCGCGCAGCCCGCGCAGCGCCGTCCGTCCAACCCGCGTCAGCCCGATCCGATGCAAACGTCCATGGGCTACATCAATGTGGGCGGTCCGACCACGCTGACAGCGCGCACCCGTATGGGCGAGCGCACGAATGTCCGCGGCGGCGCGGCCGGTGGCGGTGGGATGCGTGATGGGAATCGTTCGCCCGGCGGCAAGCGCCCTGGAAAGAGCGGCGGCGGCATGCCTAACGGCAACAAGGCGCCGCGCGGTGGTGGAAAACGCGGCGGTAAGCGCTAAAAAATGCGGGCGTTGTGTGCGGCAGCCGTCGCAACGCCCCCCTTTTGTGGCGGCTTCAGGGCAATTTTTGCGTTTTGCCTGGAAGCGTATTACAATGTGAGTCTAATCAAAAGTCATCCTGTAGAAGATGGGCGAATGATATGGGCGTTGCGCCCATTTTTTTTTGCTTCCGCAGGTTGGCCATACCGGGAAATTCTTCAGGAAAAACGTGCATCTGACTGATCTGATTGAGAAAACCCTCACCGCCATGGGTTACGAGCTGGTGGAAGTGGAGCGCGCGCCCGCCGGGCTGCTGCGCGTGTATATCGATCAGGCAGAGAACGGCATCGTCATTGAAGATTGCGAAAAAGTGAGCCATCAGCTCACGCGCGTGTTCGAAGTTGAAAACGTCAACTATGACCGGCTGGAAGTGTCGTCGCCGGGGCTGGATCGCCCGCTGCGCACGCTGGCCGACTTCACGCGCTTCGCCGGCCTTGAGGCCAAGGTGACGCTGCGCTTGCCGGTTGGCGGGCAAAAGAATTTCACGGGAATCATTCAGGCCCCGACGGGCGAACCAGGCCAAGAAAGAATCGGCCTTGAGTTTGAGGGCAAGGAAGGCCCCGCGCTGCTGGAATTTACGCTGTCGGAACTCGACCGCGCCCGGCTGGTGCCCGTGCTGGACTTCAAAGGAAATCGAAACAAAGGGAACAAGCAATGAGCCGCGAAGTTCTGTTGCTCGTCGATGCGCTTGCGCGCGAAAAAAACGTCGACAAGGATGTGGTGTTCGGGGCGCTGGAGGCCGCATTGGCTTCCGCGACCAAGAAGCGCTTTGAAGAAGACGTGGATGTGCGCGTGGCGATCGACCGTGAGTCGGGCGAACACGAAACCTTCCGTCGCTGGCTCGTCGTTCCCGACGATGCAGGCCTGCAGGAACCGGACAAGCAGATCCTGCTGTTCGAAGCCAAGGAGCAGAATCCTGACCTCGATGTAGACGACTTCGTGGAAGAGCAGATCGAGTCGGTCGAGTTCGGTCGCATTGGCGCGCAGGCTGCAAAGCAGGTGATCCTGCAGCGCATCCGCGATGCCGAGCGCGAGCAGATCCTGAATGATTATCTGGATCGTGGCGAGAAGGTTATGACCGGTACGATCAAGCGTGCCGACAAGAAGGGCCTGATCGTTGAAACCGGTCGCGTCGAGGCGCTGCTGGCCCGCGACCAGATGATCCCGAAGGAAAATCTGCGTACAGGCGACCGCGTCCGGGCGTACATCCTGAATGTCGACCGCACCGCACGCGGCCCGCAGATCGAGCTTTCGCGCACTTGCCCTGAGTTCCTGATCAAGCTCTTCGAAAACGAAGTGCCGGAAATGGAACAGGGCCTGCTGGAGATCAAGGCAGCCGCGCGCGATCCTGGCGTGCGTGCGAAAATCGCGGTTGTTGCACACGACAAGCGTATCGATCCGATTGGCACCTGCGTCGGCGTGCGCGGCACCCGTGTGACGGCTGTGCGTAACGAAGTTGGCGGCGAGGCCGTGGACATCGTGCTGTGGTCGGAAGACCCGGCGCAGTTTGTGATTGGTGCGCTGGCGCCGGCGCAAGTGCAGTCCATCGTCGTGGACGAGGAAAAGCACAGCATGGACGTGGTGGTCGACGAGGAAAACCTCGCCGTTGCCATCGGCCGTAGCGGCCAGAACGTTCGCTTGGCGTCGGAATTGACCGGCTGGCAGATCAACATCATGACGCCGGCAGAGTCTGCGCAAAAGCAGGCAGAAGAAAGCTCCGTCGTTCGCCAGTTGTTCATGGCGAAGCTGGACGTGGACGAAGAGGTTGCCGACATCCTGATCGAAGAGGGCTTCAGCTCGCTCGAGGAAGTGGCCTACGTGCCGCTGCAGGAAATGCTGGAAATCGAAGCGTTCGACGAAGACACCGTCAACGAGCTGCGCAATCGCGCTCGCGACGTGTTGCTGACGATGGAGTTGGCGAAGGAAGAAAAGGTCGAGAAGGTGTCGCAAGACCTGCGCGACCTCGAGGGGCTGACCCCGGAGCTGATCGGCAAGCTGGCCGAGGGGAACATCCAGACGCGTGACGACTTGGCCGAGCTGGCCGTGGACGAATTGGTCGAGATGACCGGCGTCGACGAAGAACAAGCCAAGGCGCTGATCATGAAGGCGCGTGAACACTGGTTTTCGTGAGTCGCATAAGCGTTGATCGTTTATCGCAATCCTCACTGAAACCAAGCATCGAAAGGGTTTGAATGGCAAGCACAACAGTTGCCCAACTCGCTGGCGAATTGAACCGTAGCGCATCTGCGCTGCTGGAACAATTGCAGGCCGCGGGCGTGCAAAAGGCGACGCCGGAAGACGTCATCACCGAATCGGACAAGACCCGTCTGCTCGACTATCTCAAGCGAGCACACGGCAGCGCCGAGGATGGCGCGCGCAAGAAGATCACGATCACCAAACGCGAAACCAGCGAAATCCGCCAGGCGGATGCCACCGGCAAGACGCGTACCGTGCAAGTGGAAGTCAAGAAGAAGCGCGTGCTGGTCAAGCGTGATGAGCCGAACGCGGCACAGGCCGAATCGGAGGCTGCAGAGGCCGCGCCGGTGGTCGATGCCGAGGAAGTCGCGCGTCGCGAGGAAGAACAGCGCCGCCAGGCCGAATTGCTGGCTCGCCAGGAAGCCGAGCTGAAGGCACGCCAGGAAGCGATGGAGCGCGAGGAGGCTGAGCGTCGCGCCCGTCAGGAAGCCGCCGAAGCCGAGCAGAAGCGTCAGGCTGAACTCGCTGCCAAGAAGGCGGAAGAGGAAGCCGTGGCTGCCCGCGCTGCCGCTGAAGCGTCGGACGAAGCCCCGCGCCGCAAGGCCGAGGAAGACGCCGCACGTCTGGCAACCGAGCGCGAAGCGGCCCAGAAGGCTGCTGACGAAGCGCGCGTTGCTGCCGACAAGATCAAGGCCGAGGAAGATGCCGCTCGCAAGCGTCGCGAAGCTGCTGAAGCCGAAGCCCGAGCCATCCGCGAGATGATGAGCGCTCCGGCTCGCGTGCTGAAGACGCCCGCTGAGCGTAAGGCTGAAGAGGTCAAGAAGGCCGAGCAATCGGGCACGCTGCACAAGCCGGTCAAGCCAGCTGGCGAAGCACGCCCGGCTGCGGCTGCCAAGAAGCCGGCTGCCCCCGCACCTGCCGCTGCTGCACCGGGCTCGCCTACGGGTGACAAGAAGGGCGGTCGTGGCAAGGCGGGTTGGCAAGACGACAACCGTGGTGGCAAGCGTGGCGGCCTGAAGACGCGCGGCGACACCGGTGGCGGTGCCGACGGCTGGCGCTCCGGCTCCAAGGGTGGCCGCAACCGCCATGGCGACGACAACCGCAATGCCTTCCAGGCACCGACCGAGCCGGTCGTGCGTGAAGTGCACGTGCCGGAAACCATCTCTGTGGCCGATCTGGCGCACAAGATGTCGGTCAAGGCTGCCGAAGTCATCAAGCAGATGATGAAGCTCGGCCAAATGGTGACGATCAACCAGGTGCTGGACCAGGAGACCGCGATGATCGTGGTCGAAGAGATGGGCCACCAGGCGGTCGCAGCCAAGCTGGACGATCCGGAAGCGCTGCTGATTGGCGGCGTGGAAGAGCCGACGAACGCCGAGGCCGAAACCCGTCCGCCTGTCGTGACCGTCATGGGTCACGTCGACCACGGCAAGACTTCGCTGCTGGACTACATTCGTCGTGCCAAGGTTGCGGCAGGCGAAGCCGGCGGCATCACGCAGCACATCGGTGCGTATCACGTTGAAACCGATCGCGGCGTCATCACCTTCCTCGACACCCCGGGTCACGAGGCCTTCACGGCCATGCGTGCACGTGGTGCCAAGGCAACCGACATCGTGATTCTGGTCGTGGCTGCCGACGACGGCGTCATGCCGCAGACGAAGGAAGCCATCGCCCACGCGAAGGCGGCCGAGGTGCCCATCGTGGTGGCGATCACCAAGGTCGACAAGCCCGAAGCCAACCCCGACCGGGTCAAGCAGGAGCTGGTGGCTGAGAGCGTGATTCCGGAAGAGTACGGCGGCGATGTGCCATTCGTGCCGGTATCCGCCAAGACTGGCGAAGGTATCGACAGCCTGCTGGAAAACGTGCTGCTGCAGGCTGAAGTGCTGGAACTGAAGGCGCCGGTCAATGCGCCGGCCAAGGGTCTGGTGGTGGAAGCGCAGTTGGACAAGGGCAAGGGCCCGATCGCTACGGTGCTCGTGCAGAGCGGTACGCTCAAGCGCGGCGACGTGGTGCTCGCAGGCACGGCCTATGGCCGCGTGCGCGCCATGCTGGACGAAAACGGCAAGTCGGCCAAGGAGGCTGGTCCGTCGATCCCGGTGGAAATTCAGGGTCTGTCGGAAGTGCCGGGCGCCGGTGAAGAAGTGCTGGTACTGCCGGACGAGCGCAAGGCGCGCGAAATCGCGCTGTTCCGCCAAGGCAAGTTCCGCGACGTGAAGCTGGCGCGCCAACAGGCTGCCAAGCTGGAGAACATGCTGGAGCAGATGAGCGAAGGCGACGTGAAGTCGCTGCCGCTGATCATCAAGGCAGACGTTCAGGGCTCGCAGGAAGCGCTGGTGCATTCGCTCAAGAAGCTGTCGACCGGCGAAGTGCGTGTGCAGATCGTGCACGCTGCTGTGGGCGGCATCACTGAGTCGGACGTCAACCTGGCAACCGCGTCGAAGGCCGTCATCATCGGCTTCAACACGCGGGCCGATGCCGGTGCGCGAAAGCTGGCGGAGAACCACGGCATCGACATCCGCTACTACAACATCATCTATGACGCTGTGGATGAGGTGAAGGCGGCGATGTCGGGCATGCTTTCGCCGGAAAAGCGAGAAGAGACGACGGGCCTTGTCGAGGTGCGCCAGGTCTTCCACGTACCGAAGGTGGGTGCCGTGGCTGGCTGTATGGTGCTGGACGGCTTCGTCAAGCGCAATTCGCTGGTGCGGGTGCTGCGTGCGAACGTGGTCATCTTCTCGGGCGAACTCGATTCGCTCAAGCGCTTCAAGGACGATGTGAAGGAAGTGAAGCAAGGCTTCGAGTGTGGCCTGTCGATCAAGAACTTCAACGACGTTCAGGAAGGCGATCAACTCGAGGTCTACGAGATCACCGAGGTGGCGCGTACGCTGTAATACGTTGGCCGGACGCTGCGGTGTCCGGCTCGACTTTGCGACGGTGGCCCGGGCGCGTCCCGCGCCACCGTTTTGTCTTTTGGGCCGGGCTGGCGCGGGCCGGCGGCGCCCATGTGAGGAATACTCTATGCCGAAGAAATCGGGATCGGCCGCTGGCCGCAACGTGCGCATCGCCGATCAGATCCAGCGTGATCTGGCCGAATTGATCCAGCGCGAAATCAAGAACCCGGCGATGGGCCTGGTGACGCTGCAATCCGTGACGCTCACGCCTGACTACGCGCACGCCAAGATCTACTTCACGGTGCTGGGCGCCGAGCCGGAAGTCGCCGGCGCCATCCTGAACGAGAAAGCCGGCTACCTGCATTCGCTATTGTTCAAGCGCCTGCACATCCACACGGTGCCGACACTGCATTTCCACTTCGACGGTTCGGTCGAGCGTGGTATCGAGATGTCGCGATTGATCGATGAGGCCAACGCCACGCGCGCCAAAGACGACTGAAGATGGCTGAGCAACATGCGCCCAGGCCGCAGAAGCCGCCGCGCCGCGATGTACACGGTGTGCTGCTGCTGGACAAGCCGATCGGCTGGTCGAGCAACGATGCGTTGATCCGCGCCAAGCGCCTGCTGTGGGCTAAGAAGGCGGGGCATACCGGCACGCTCGATCCGCTGGCTACCGGCCTGCTACCGCTGTGTTTTGGCGAGGCAACCAAGTTTTCACAGGATTTGCTCGATGCGGATAAGACGTATGAGACCGTCGTGCGGCTTGGCATCAAGACGAGTACCGCAGATGCGGAAGGCGAGGTGCTGAGTGAGCGTCCGGTGTCGGTCACGCCGGAGCAACTGCACGTAGCCATCGCACGCTTTGTCGGCGAGATCGACCAGGTGCCGCCGATGCACTCTGCGCTGAAGAAGGACGGCAAGCCGTTGTACGAGTACGCGCGCGCGGGTCAGACCGTGGAACGTGCTGCACGTCGAGTAACGATCCATGCGATCGATGTGCTGGCGACGGATCTGGAGTCGGCAACGCCGACGATCAAGTTGCGCGTGTCATGCAGCAAGGGAACGTACATCCGCACGTTGGGCGAAGACATTGGCGAAGCGCTGGGCTGCGGCGGGCATCTGGTTGCGCTGCGTCGCACGCAGGTCGGCAATCTGACACTGGACGGCGCCGTGACGCTCGAATCGCTGGACGCAGCCCCTGACGATGCGCGCGCCGCATTGCTGGCACCAGTCGATGCGCTGTTGCAGACCCTGCCGCGTGTGGAGTTGGATGCGGAAGAGAGCCGCCGCTTCCTGCATGGTCAGCGCTTGCCGTTGCGATTGGCGTTACCGAATGCAGATCAGGTGCGTGTGTACGGCGTGCGTGACCCGATTGCAGCGGATGCCACAGCGTCGCTGCTCGGTGTGGCGGCTTGGCAAGGCGGCGTGCTGCGGCCGGAACGGCTCGTGCATCTTTAAGCCGATCGACGGCAACAAAAAAGCCACGCAGCTACGCGTGGCTTTCTTGTTTGCGCGATCTTGGATCAGTGCGCGCCGGCTGCCGCTTCTGCACCCGCCGCCGACTTCGCCGGCTTGGTCAGCCAGATGAAGACGATCAGTACGATAAACAGCACCGCCGAAATCCAGAAGATATCGTTGGCGCCCAACATTGCGGCTTGCTGCGAGATCACGCGTTCGATCACGCCATTGGCCTGCAGGTTGGGCATGCCAAGCTGCGTGTACTGGTTGATCGACGACGCATAGGCCGGGTTGTACGGATTCACGTGTTCAACCAGTTGCGCGTGGTGCAGGGCAGAGCGGTTGTCCCACACCGTAGTCGAGATCGATGCTCCGATGCCACCGAACATGATCCGCACGAAGTTCGATAAACCCGATGCTGCCGGAATCCGCTCGGGCGACAGGCCCGACAGGATGATCGACGTGAGCGGGATGAAGAACATTGCCATGGCGGCGCCCTGGATCAGCGTCGGAATCATCAGCGTCCACGTATCCACCTGCACGGTAAAGTGCGAGCGCATCCAGAACACAAGTGCGAAAGTCATGAACGCCGTGGTCGCGACCCAGCGTGCGTCCATTTTGGGCAGGTTCTTGCCGATGACGGGCGAGAGGATGATGGCGAAGATGCCCACTGGCGCCATGATCAGGCCCGCATCCGTGGCGGTGTAGCCGACGATGGTCTGCAGCCACAGCGGCAGGATCACGAGGTTGCCGAAGAACAACCCGTATGCCACCGAGATGGCCACGACCCCGGCGCTGAAGTTGCGGCCCTTGAACAGCGTCAGGTCCACGACGGGGTGATCTTCGGTCAGCTCCCACACCAGGAAGAACGCGAAGCCCACGATCGCAACGACCGTCAACACCACGACCTCGGTCGAGTTGAACCAGTCGAGTTCCTTGCCTCGATCGAGCATCAGCTGAAGCGAGCCCACCCACAGGATCAATAGCGCCAGGCCGATCTTGTCGATCGGGAGCGCGCGTGTCGGCGATTCACGATCCTTGTAGATGACCCATGTCGCGTACGCTGCGAGGACGCCCACCGGGATATTGATGTAGAAAATCCACGGCCAGCTCATGTTGTCAGAGATCCAGCCGCCGAAGATCGGCCCCATGATTGGCGCGACCAGCGTTGTCATGCCCCATAGGGCCAACGCCATTGAGCTTTTGGCGGGCGGATATGTCGACAGCAGCAGCGATTGCGACAGCGGAATCATCGGACCTGCGACAGCGCCCTGGATGATCCGGGCCGCGATCAGCATGCCCATATTGGGTGCCAGCCCGCACGCCCACGACGACAGCACGAACAGCAGAATGGACGTGACGAACAGGCGCACCTGCCCGAAACGCTGCGTCAGCCACCCCGTGAGCGGCACCGAGATGGCGTTGGCTACCGCAAACGAGGTGATGACCCACGTGCCCTGGTTCGGGGCCACGCCCAGGTCGCCCGAAATTGCCGGGATCGACACGTTGGCGATGGACGAATCCAGCACGTTCATGAAGGTGGCCAGCGACAGCGCGACCGTACCGATCGCCAGTTTGGCGCCGGTCAGTGGCTGTAGCGGCTTGGGCGCGGCGGTTGCCATGCGTCAGACCTTGGGTGCGGGTTGCGAAGTGCGCGGAGCCGTTGCAGCCGGCACGTTGGTGGCGGCCGGTGCCGTAGCGCCGCCGCGGCCGGCGTTGGCCGTGATGATGCTGGCAATGACCTGATCGGCGTCCTTGCCGGCCTGGTCGTACACCGTCGTTTGCAGCGGCGAGGCTGTCGGGGCGGTGGCCAGACTCTGGCCGCCTTCATCGTGGATGTCGACCTTGGCTTCCATCGACAGGCCCACGCGCAGCGGGTGGTCCTTCAGGTCCTTCGGGTCGAGCGACACGCGTACCGGCAGGCGTTGCACCACCTTGATCCAGTTGCCCGTGGCGTTCTGTGCCGGCAGCAGCGAGAACGCCGAGCCCGTGCCCGCCGAGAAACCGACCACCTTGCCGTGATACGTCACGCTGCTGCCATATACGTCGGCCACCAGTTCAACCGGCTGGCCCACGCGCATATGGCGCACCTGGACTTCCTTGAAGTTGGCGTCCACCCAGAGCTGGTCCAGCGGCACGATGGCCATCAGCGGCGTGCCCGGGGCGACGCGCTGGCCGACCTGCACCGAACGCTTGGCCACATAGCCCGTCACCGAAGCCGGCAGGCTCGTACGCGCATAGGCGAGGTAAGCCTCACGCACCTTGGCGGCAGCCTGCAATACGTTCGGGTGACGCTCCAGCGTGGTCTGCTCGGTCAGCACACGGTTGCCTTGCAACTGTTCCTTGGCGGCTTCCAGTGCGGATTGCGCAGCCTGAACAGCGGTTTGTGCGTGCGAGATTTCTTCTTGCGACACGGCACCCGTGCCGGCGATCTGCTTGCGCCGTGCCAGGTCGTCCTTCGCTTTGGCGAGATCGCTTTCGCGCATGGCCAACGTGGCGGTGAACGCGCTGGTGTTCGAATACAGCGTGCGCACCTGGCGCACCGTCTGCGCGAGCGCCGCTTCGGCCTGCTCCAGAGCGACGCGTGCATCGGCACGGTCCAGTTCGATCAGAGGCTGGCCAGAGGTGACGAGCTGCGTGTCATCGGCGCGAATGGCGACCACGGTGCCAGCCACCTGCGGCGTCACCTGGACCACGTTGCCTTGCACGTATGCATCGTCGGTCGACTCGAACCAGCGGCCGTACAGGCCCCAGTAGAGGCCGTAGCCGACGCCGGCAACCACCAGTGCGGCGGCCAGCGTGGTCAGCATGCGCTTGCGCTTTCCGTTGGCATTGCCGTTGCCGGCGGGCGTTGCCGCGGGGGCTGCGGGGGCTGCGGGTGCGGGGGCAGCGGACGGTGCGGCTTGGGGCTTGTTGTCACTCATGATGTTGGCTCGAAAGAATGCGGTGGAACGGTCGGTTCAGTTCAGTTCAGTACAGCTCAGCCATGTGAGGCGGTGGCCTCGGGCTTGGCGCCCGGCAGGTCTTCTGTTGTATAGCCGCCGCCCAGGGCCTTGATGAGGGCCATCTGCGCGTCGAGCCGGCGTGCCTGCAGATCGGTCGCGAGCTTGCGTTGCTGCAGCACGGTCGTCTCGGCGTTCAGCACAACCAGTTGTGTGCCAAGGCCGGCGCTGTAGCGGGTGCGGGCGAGGCTGTAGGCGCGCTCAGCTTCGCTCAAGGCGGTGCGCTGGATGGCGATCTGCGAGTCAATGCTGTGCAGCGTGGTGATCTGGTCAGCGGTGTCGTGCAGGGCTTCGGTCAGCGTCTGGTTGTAGCTCGCGACAGCGGCGTCATAGTTGGCGTACTTGCCGCGCAGGTTGGCGCGCAGCTTGCCGCCCTGGAAGATCGGCAGCTTGAGCGCCGGCCCAATACCGAGCTGACGCGATGCGCCAAGCAGCAGGTTTTCCGGCGCAATCGAGGCCAGCCCCAGGAATGCAGTCAGGCTGATATCCGGCAGGAACTGCGCCTTGGCGACGTCGATATCCTTCGACGCGGCTTCTACGCGCCAGCGCGCAGCCACGAGATCCGGGCGACGGCCGATCAGGTCGATGGTCAGGTTGTTCGGCAGCTTGGGCGTGGTTTGCGCGAGCAGCGTCGGGCGTGTGATTGCGAGTCCGCGGTCGGGGCCCTTGCCCAGCAGCGCGGCCAATTGGTTGCGTGCCAGCGCGATCTGCTCGTCGACTTGTTCAAGTTCCGTTTGTGCAGCGGCCACATTGGCGCGGGCCTGCGTGGTTTCAACTTGCGTATCAAGACCCGCACGCACGCGTTGGCCTGCAAGGTTGGTCAGATCCTTGCGCTGCACGATCGCACGTTCGGCCACGTCGCGCTGCGCGTAGAGCGCCGCGAGCTTGGCGTAGGTGCGTGCCACCGTGGTCGACAGCATCAGACGCGAAGCCTGGCTTTCCGCTTCCATCGATTTGTCATCGGACAGCGCAGCTTCCAGCGCGGAGCGATTCTTGCCCCAGAAATCCAGGTCGTAACTCACGCCCAGCTGGATCTTCGATTCCGTGAACCACCGGCCAGCCAGCGGCGTGCCTTCAAACATGTCGTATTCCGACAGGCGCTGGCGCGTCATGTCGGCATCGAGCCCGACGCTCGGATACAGGTTGCCGCGCACCACATCGGCCATCGCACGCGACGCGCGCACGCGGGCAAAGGCGACTTGCAGGTTCGGGTTGTCCTTGATGGCTTCATCTACCAGTGCGCGCAGTTGCGGATCGTTGAACTGATCGACCCAGTTCTGCGACGGCCACTGGCCGCCTTGCGAGGGCAACGATTGCGTGCTCGCCAACTGGCTCGGCGTGGTCAGAGTCTGTGTGCTGTGCGAATTGCCGAGGTTCGCGCAACCGGCCAGCACGGCCAGCGTCACGGCGGAAAGCGCCACACCCAGGCGTGCCGGCCATTGCGCGCGCGTACTGCCGGCGCGGCTTAGGGGCGAAAGTGCCTGAGGGGCGGAGTTCAAGGCGTTCATGTTGTTTGATGGGTCAAGCGATCAAGGGGGCGGGAAGCGTCCGGTGCTGCGGGTGCAATTCGGGCAAAGCGGCGTCAGTGACCGGCGGGGCGCACGCGATGCGCCTCCGTTGCGGCGCCGTTGTCGAGAATGCGCTTGAGAAGTCCGCGCAGCGTATCGACGTCGCCCGGCGTGAAGCCAGCAAAGAAACGGTTCAGCACGTGCGTATAGATGGCCGGCATGCGGTCGGCCAAGTCGCGGCCGGCCTGGGTCACCTCCAGATGCACGACACGGCGGTCGGACTCGCTGCGCACGCGCTCGATCAGGCCACGCTTTTCCATGCGGCTGAGCATGCGCGTGAGTGAGCCGATGTCGGTATTCAGCTCGCGGCCGAGATCGGTAGCGGTTTGGCATCGGCCGTTGGCGAGCAGCACCAGGCAGCTGGCCTGCGAGTGCGTCACATCCATCGCGGCAACCTCCTGCTCGATGGCCATGGACAGCGCCGTCTTGGCGCGCCCCACGAGGTAGCCCACGCTTTCGCACATGCGGTAGTCCTCCACCCGGAAGAGGGTTCCGGCAGCAATTTCGGTGGCGGGTCTTGTTTGTTCGGACATCTTATGTATGCACAATCATTGTCCGGACAAATATACGAATCGGCGCAGCAAACAGCAAGGTACTGAATGCGCGATTCCACTTTTAGAAATAATTGGTGATCTAGTGCGCACGCAATCTGTGCTCCTTCATCGATTCGTCAAGGAGTGTCATGTGTTGCGCATCGCAGCATGCTAGAATGTCAGGTTATTCCGCGAGCTGAATTTGGGTGCTGTCCCGGGCTCGTGTCACGTCTTTTCGAGTTCACATCCCATGCGCGCGCTTCGCAACATCGCCATCATTGCCCACGTTGACCACGGCAAAACCACGCTGGTCGACCAGCTCCTTCGCCAAGCCGGCACGTTCCGCGAGAACGAGCAGATCGCCGAGCGCGTGATGGATTCGAACGACATCGAAAAAGAACGCGGCATCACGATCCTGGCCAAGAACTGCGCGGTCGAATACAACGGCACGCACATCAACATCGTCGACACGCCGGGGCACGCCGACTTCGGCGGTGAAGTGGAGCGTGTGCTGTCGATGGTCGACGGCGTGCTGCTGCTGGTCGATGCCGTGGAAGGCCCGATGCCGCAAACGCGTTTTGTGACGCGCAAGGCGCTGGCCCTGGGCCTGAAGCCGATCGTCGTGATCAACAAGGTGGACCGTCCGGGCGCGCGTCCGGAGTGGGTGATCAACCAGACCTTCGACCTGTTCGACAAGCTGGGCGCCAACGACGACCAGCTCGACTTCCCTGTCGTGTACGCCTCGGGCCTGAACGGTTACGCCGGCCTGACTGACGACGTGCGCGAAGGCGACATGAAGCCGCTGTTCGAGACCATTCTCGACAAGGTGCCGCAGCGTAACGACGACCCGAACGGCCCGTTCCAGCTGCAGATCATCTCGCTGGACTATTCCAGCTACGTCGGCAAGATCGGCGTGGGCCGCATCACGCGTGGCCGCGTGCGTCCGCTGCAGGACGTGGTGGTCAAGTTTGGCCCGGAAGGCAACCCGATCAAGGGCCGTATCAACCAGGTGCTGAAGTTCCGCGGCCTGGAGCGCGAGCTGGTGCAGGAAGCCGAAGCCGGCGACATCGTGCTGATCAACGGTATTGAAGAACTGGGCATCGGCTGCACCGTGTGCGCCCCGGACGCTCAGGAAGCGCTGCCGATGCTGAAGGTGGACGAGCCGACGCTGACGATGAACTTCTGCGTCAACACCTCGCCCCTGGCTGGCCGCGAAGGCAAGTTCGTGACGAGCCGCCAACTGCGCGATCGTCTGGACCGCGAGCTGAAGTCCAACGTGGCCCTGCGCGTGAAGGACACCGGCGACGACACGATCTTCGAAGTGTCGGGCCGTGGCGAATTGCATCTGACGATTCTGGTGGAAAACATGCGCCGTGAAGGCTACGAGCTGGCCGTGTCGCGCCCGCGCGTGGTGTTCAAGGAAATCGACGGCGTGAAGTGCGAGCCGTTCGAGCGCCTGACCGTGGACGTGGAAGACGGCCACCAGGGCGGCGTGATGGAAGAGCTGGGCCGCCGTAAGGGCGAACTGCTCGACATGGCGTCGGACGGCAAGGGCCGTACGCGTCTGGAATACCGCATTCCGGCCCGTGGCCTGATCGGCTTCCAAGGTGAATTCCTGACGCTGACGCGCGGCACCGGCCTGATCAGCCACATCTTCGACGATTACTCGCCGGTCAAGGAAGGCGACCTGGGCGAGCGCCACAACGGCGTGCTGATCTCGCAGGACGACGGCGCCGCCGTGGCCTACGCGCTGTGGAAACTGCAGGATCGCGGCCGCATGTTCGTGTCGCCTGGCGATGCGCTGTACGAAGGCATGATCATCGGGATCCATAGCCGCGACAACGACTTGGTCGTCAACCCGATCAAGGGCAAGCAGCTGACCAACGTGCGTGCGTCGGGCACCGATGAAGCCGTTCGCCTGGTGCCGCCGATCCAGATGTCGCTGGAATACGCGGTCGAATTCATCGCCGACGACGAACTGGTGGAAGTCACGCCGAAGAGCATCCGCCTGCGCAAGCGTCACCTGAAGGAACATGAGCGCAAGCGCGCCTCGCGTGAAGAAGCGGTCTGATCGCAGGTCGATCTGCCAAGAAGAACGCCCCGAGATGTCGGGGCGTTTTTTTGCTTAGCGCTCAGGACGGATAGCCGATATGGTCGGGCTCAGCCGTCAAGGTGGAGCGCGGGCTGCGCCACTCGGGTGGTTTCCACAGGTAGCGAATATCCCGATCGCGGAACACGTCGGCCCACATGTCGCGCCATTCGTGGAAGGTGAGGGTGATCGGGTTATGCGTGTGGATCTGCCGCGTGATGCCAAAGACGGGCGCGTCTTCCTCGGGCACGAAGCTGCCGAACATGCGATCCCAGATGGTCAGCACGCCGGCGTAGTTTCGGTCGATGTACTGGGGGTTCTTGGCGTGGTGCACGCGGTGCACCGACGGCGTATTCACGTATTGCCCGAGCCACCGCCAGAAGCCGGCGTAGCGTGAATCCAGCGCGCCCAGCCGCGTATGCACGAAGAACTGGAATGCTAGGTTCAGACCCACGGCCAGGATCACCCAGTCCGGCGTAAAGCCGGTCCACGCAAGCGGAATCCAGAACAGCCACATGCCAGAAATCGGATAGGTCAGGCTCTGGCGGAACGCCGTCGAAAAATTCATGCCTTCCGACGAATGGTGCGTCACATGCGAGGCCCACATCCAGCGCACGCGGTGGCTGGCGCGATGGAAGAAGTAGTACAGAAAATCCTGCAACAGCAGGAGCAGCACGAACGACCACCATGTCTCCGGCACCGCGCGCAGACCGTGGCTGTACGTCCACGCGTACACGGTCTTGATCATCAGCCACAGGAAGAACGCGTCCGACGCCTGGTGCATGAGCGCGAGGCACGCGTTTGAAACGGTGTCCTTGAGGCTGTAGACGGACGGATCGCGCTTGCGCCAGTACCACGCCTCCGCGCCGATGGTCAGCAGGAAGACCGGCGCAAAGGCCAGCAGGATCGGGCCTGGGTCGAAACCGGACGCGCCCGGGGTGGCGTTGGCAGGGTTCATTGGATTGTTGTGATGTGTGTCGTCTCCAACTGGCAGGTATACGCCCAACACCCGCGCTGCGAAAGGGGGCAGGCTAGAGCCATTCCTCGCTTCAATACGCTGTCGTGTACAGTGCGAGCCGTTATTCCCACAACAACATCCGAGACATGCAATCCACCGTTTCCATCGCGCCGCAGGCTGAAGTTCAACCCAACGTGATCGCTGAAGTCCGCGGCGGCATCGGCTGGCTGACGCTGAACCGGCCGCAGGCGCTCAACGCGCTGTCGCTGGAGATGATCCGCGCGATGTCGCATGCGCTGCTGGCCTGGCAGCACGATCCGGAAGTCCACGCCGTCATCCTGTGCGGCGAAGGCGGCAAGGCCCTGTGCGCAGGCGGGGACATCCGCTTCTTCCACCGCGCCGCCACGGCCAACGACCCGCAACTCATCACCTTTTTCACCGAGGAATACCGTCTCAATCACCTGATTTTCAGCTATGCCAAGCCCTACTTCGCGCTGATGGACGGTGTGGTCATGGGCGGTGGCATGGGCATCTCGCAAGGCGCATCGCTGCGCGTGGTGACCGAGCGCACCAAGATGGCCATGCCCGAAACCAATATCGGCCTGTTCCCAGACGTGGGCGGTGGCTGGTTCCTGGCGCGCGTGCCCGGCCATGTGGGCGAATATCTGGGCGTGACGGGGCAGATGATCGAAGCGGCGGACGCGTTGTCGGTGGGCCTTGCCGATTGCCACGTCACCACCGAGGCGCTGTCGGCCATCGTCCAGCGCCTGCACGACGGCAACTGGAGCAGCGCCGAGCAGATCGCCGCGTGTTTTACCGAAGCCGCTTCGGCCCCCGATGATGCCAAGGCCATCATCGCACCGCACCGCGAGGCCATCGATGACTGCTTCAGCCAGGGGAGCGTGCAAGGCATCTTCGCCGATCTGGCCGGCAGCACGGACACCGAATGGGCCGCACAGACCGCCGCGCACATGGCCAAGCGCTCGCCGTTGATGATGGCGGTGACACTGGAGCTGATCCGCCGTGGCCGCCATACCACCTTGGCCGACGAGCTGCGCCGCGAACTCGACATGATGACGCACGTGTTTGCCGAAGGCGACGGTATCGAGGGCATTCGCGCGCTCGCGGTCGACAAGGACCATGCGCCCAAGTGGAAGCACACCAGCATCGACGCCGTGCGTGACGATGAAGTGACTGCGTTCTTTGTCTCGCCGTGGCGCCATGAGCAGCATCCGCTGCTGGGGCTGTCGGACTAGAACCGGTAAACTGCGCGCCTGGATTTTGAATCGTTGACTTGCTGTGACCGCTGAACGCCCCACGCCGAACCCCCGCCGCTTGTCGGTGGCGCCCATGATGGATTGGACGGACCGCCATTGCCGCTTCTTCCATCGCCAGATCTCGCGCCACACCTGGCTCTACACGGAAATGGTGACCACCGGAGCGCTGCTCCACGGCGACGTCCCGCGTCACCTCGATTTCGACGAGGTCGAGCATCCGGTGGCGCTCCAGCTGGGGGGCAGCGAACCTGATGATCTGGCACAGGCCGCGCGCCTCGGCCAGCAATGGGGCTACAAAGAGATCAACCTCAACTGCGGCTGCCCGTCTGAGCGCGTGCAACGTGGAGCATTCGGCGCATGTCTCATGGCCGAGCCCAAGCTGGTGGCGCAGGGCGTCAAGGCGATGCGCGATGCGGTGTCGATTCCGGTCACGGTCAAGCACCGCATCGGCATCGACGCCATCGAGACCTACGATTTCGTGCGGGATTTCGTCGGCACCATCGCCGAGGCGGGTTGCGAGACCTTCATCGTCCACGCGCGCAACGCCATCCTGAAAGGCCTGAGCCCCAAGGAAAACCGCGAGATTCCGCCGCTACGGTACGAAGTCGTCTACCAGCTCAAGCGCGATTTTCCGCATCTGGAAATCCTCCTTAACGGCGGGGTGCAGACGCTGGAGCAGGTCGACGCGCATCTCGCGCATGTGGATGGCGTCATGATCGGCCGCGAGGCATATCATCATCCCCACCTGATGGCCGCGTTCGATGCGCGGTACTACGGGGCGGGCACCCAGGCCCCCACGCGCGCCGAGGTGGAAGATGTGATGATCGGCTACGTCGGCCGCTGGGTTGAGCGGGGCGGCTACGCAGGGGCGGCGGTGCGCCACATGCTGGGGCTGTATCGCGGCGTGGCCGGTGCGCGCGGGTGGCGGCGCGTGCTGTCGGATTCCAAGGCCTTGGCGCGCGTCAAGACGCTGGCCGACGCCCATGCGCTGTTCGATGAGGCGCGGGCGCACCTGCGGCGCGGCGAAGAATCAGGCGAGGAGGCGGTCGCCGCATAAATTGCGCGACCCCCTAGGCACGCTGAAAGAATGTTTGTATAATTTCGTTTTTCGCCGAGCAGTTGTCAGTTTTGCTGTTCGCACGATGGTGGCTGTAGCTCAGTTGGTAGAGTCCCAGATTGTGATTCTGGTTGTCGTGGGTTCGAATCCCATCAGTCACCCCAAGGTTTCAATAAAAAAGCCCGCTTCTGCGGGCTTTTTTACGTCTGCGCGTCGGCTACCACCGTACCCTGGTGATACACCACCTTCCAGCCATCGGCCGTCCGCCGCCATAACGTCGCCCGGCGCGTCGTCCGGTTCGATTGCACCAAGGTGTACGTCAGCAAGTAGTTGTCGGGCGCGATCTCCTGGCAGCGGAAATCGCGCGTTTGCCAGAAATCCTCGCCGATATGGCCGTGCCGGGCATCGAGAACGCCGAGCACATAGCTGCGGCTATAACGTTGGCCTGACGCACCGGTTTCCCAGAAATCTTCCGTAGTCATGCGCTCGAAGTCTTCGCGGCGCGTGCCCAATTCGGGGCGATGGAAGATGGGTTCGCGCCGGCGCAGTTCTTCCAGCACGCTCAGCAGAGCTGGGGCGGTATCCAGAGACGGTTCCATGTGGCAAGCCTCCTTGGAAAACTCCAAGCATACTGCGCAGCGTGCGTAGCTTAGCGTTTTTCGCGCCGCACAATGCGGGGCTTGCGCTTCGCCCCTATGATGGCGCCTTCGCCTTTTCCGGAAACCACTTCGATGCAACGCACTGCCCGTATTGGCCTGTCTTCGCTGACGATCGCACTGTCGCTGGCTTGCGGCACCGGCGCCTTTGCCGCCACGCTTCAGAAACCCCAGCTCGATGCGTTGCTCGCCGCTGAACAATCCTCGGCGTCGGCTGACCTGAACAGCTTTCTCGCGGCAGTCGCCAAGGCAGATCCGCAAGTTGCAGGCAGTGTCGCCGCATACCAGAAGAAGGCCGTGCTCACTGGCGACGACCTCGTCAACATTGGGCGTCTGCTGGGGCTGTACAACCGCCTGCACAATCAGCAGGCCGTGATCGCCTCGATCGAGAGGATGGTCGCGCTGCCGACGGTGCGTGACGACAAAATTCCGCAATACGAGAACCCCGCCATCGTGGCGTTCGGCAAGCTGGTCGAGGGCATGGCGCGCGACTTCGGCCTGAAATACCGCAACGTCGACAACCGCGTCTTCGAAGTTACGCTGCCGGGCACCGGCTCTGACGAATTCGGCATCCTGACCCACGCGGACGTTGTGCCCGCCAAGGCGGAAGAATGGGTGCTCGGCGACGGCACCGAGCTCGATCCGTTCAAGGTCACGCGCGTCGGCAATCTGCTGTACGGCCGCGGCACGATTGACGACAAGGGGTCCATTGCTGCCGCGATGTACGCCATGAAAACGGTCAAGGACAGCGGCGTGCCGCTCGCGCGCACGATCCGCCTGATGATCGAAACCACCGAAGAAACCGGTGGCGATGGCATGAAGTACTACCGTGAACACACGCAATTGCCGGCGTACAACATCGTGCTCGACAGCAAGTACCCGGCCGTCGTTGCGGAGAAAGGCACCGGCGCATTGAAGGTGTTTTTCCCTGCGCAGGCCGGTGATGCGACGCACACGGCCATCGTTTCGATGACGGGCGCGGCGTCGGCCAGCTCCATCCCACAAACGGCCACCGCTACCCTCAAGGGCGGGGATCTGGGCGTGGCGGCCGCCGCGCTCGAAGCCAAACGCGATGCGTTTGTGAGTAGCTTGGCCGCACAGGGCAAGTTTGCAATTGACATCACGCACACCGCGGACAGCATCGTCGTGAAGGTGACCGGCACCTCCGCACACGGTTCGCGCCCGGAAGAGGGCGTGAACCCGCTGCCGCGCTTGGCGCTCTTCCTGCGTGCAACTGATCTCGGCTTGGCAGACAACGCCTACGCCCACGCCGTGCGGTATCTGGCCGACGTTTACGGCACCGATTACCTCGGCAACACCATGGGCGTGGCCTACAAGGATGACTTCATGGGCCCGCTCACCATCTCGCCTACGGTGATCGGCGACAAGAACGGCCGCGTGGAGGTGACCGCCAACGTGCGCATGCCGCGCGGCAAAACGCCCGATGCGCTGCGTGGCGAGATCGCCGGCAAGATCAACGCATGGGCCACCGCCAACCATGTCGCCCTGGAGATCAATCATGACCAGGGCAACTGGATGGCGCGCGATCCGAAGGGCGCGTGGTTGTCGACGCTGCTCAAGATCTACGGCGACACGACGGGCCTCGATGCCAAGCCTGTCCCGACGGCCGGCAGCACGACCGCCAAGCTGATGCCGAATGCCATCAACTTCGGCCCGGCGATGCCCGGCAAGAAGTACACCGCGCACAACGCCAACGAGTACAAGGAAGTGCCGGACCTGGACCTCGATATGCAGATGTTCACCGAGATGCTGGTGCGCATTGGCAATCTGCCTTACATGCAGTAACCGCCGGGAACCGCCATGAACATCATCCGCGCCAAGTCGTTTACTGCTGAGCATGCCTGGGGCGCGCTCGACATTGCCAACATGAGCGGCATTACCACGCGCTTGCATTGGACCGACCAGCCTTATCGCTGGCATGTGAACGATGGCGAGGAGGTGTTCGTGGTGCTCGACGGCACGGTCGACATGCATTACCGCGAAGCCGGCGAAGAGAAGGTCGCAGTGCTGGAGCCCGGTGACATCTTCTTCGCCGGTGTCGGCTGCGAGCACGTGGCGCACCCGCGCGGCGAGGCAAGAATTCTCGTTGTCGAGAAAGCGGGGAGCGTGTAGCGGATCGCCAGCCGGTTTCGGCGAAAAAAAAGCCCGCAATGTGCGGGCTTCGAATTCAGCGATCTCATTGCCCCTGAGGGCATTGGCAATACTACTGTCACGTACGCCAAACAACATCGGGGTAAACGTCCGTTTTGCTGAGGGAACATCGTTGAATGTGCCGCTGCAGCAACTTGCGAACAAAAAAACAGCCCGCTCAAGCGGCGGGCCGAAAATCAGTTGAAGAAAGCCCTGTCCTCAGGGCAGGGCAAGTGTATGAAATCAGTTGCGGCGGCAGCATTGGGGTATGCCCTGATCGGCTGCGGTAGCGCCATGCAAAGCCCTTCATCGTCGTCTTCCCTTAGCAGCTTTCGGCGCCAGCAGCACGTGAACCCGCCGGAATCGCATCCAGCATGCGGCAGATGGCGGCCATGCTGCCGACCATCGTACGGCGCTGCTCCCCCTGATAAATGCGCACGCCCTGGGTTTGGCGGAAGGGCACCGGCTGTACCGGACGGCGGCGGGAAGACATCGATCCGAGTCGCATGGCAGACCTCGTGAGTTCGGGTGGAAAAGCGAGTGGCAAGACTCCGCCCTGGCGGGCCGATGGCTCACCTCCAGGTAGGATCAAACGGCGAAGGTTTGGCGCTGAGATGCGCCGGAGACTTACGGAGCAGCGGGCCGGATCAGACCGACGGCCAAGCCCTCCAGGTGAAACTCATCACGATCCAGATCAACGTGGATCGGTTCGAAATCCGGATTCTCGGCAATCAGTTCGACATGGCGGCCTTTGCGCTGGAAGCGCTTGACCGTGACGTCGTCGCCCAATCGAGCAACAACGATCTTGCCGTTGGTGGCTTCGGCAGCGCGTTGCACGGCCAGCAGATCACCGTCCAGAATGCCGGCGTCGCGCATGCTCATGCCACGCACCTTCAGCAGAAAATCGGGCTGCGCAGAAAACAGCGACGGATCGACCTGATACTGGCGATCAATGTGCTCTGCAGCCAGGATCGGACTACCGGCAGCCACACGGCCCACCAGCGGCAGCGTCAATTGCATCAACCCCATCGACGGCAGCGAGAACTGATGCTGCGCCGTGTCGCCGGCCGCCCGCAGCCGAATGCCGCGCGAGGCGCCAGGCGTCAGTTCGATCACGCCCTTGCGTGCCAGCGCGCGCAGGTGTTCCTCGGCCGCATTGGGCGATGAAAAACCGAACTCTGCGGCAATCTCGGCGCGTGTGGGCGGGAAGCCCGTGCGCTGGATCGTCTGACGGATCAAGTCGTAAATCTGCTGTTGGCGAGGGGTGAGGGCGGCCATTGGCGTACTGTATATTTGAACAGGTGCTGTGATTTTATACAGTGGCGCGGGAAGCGCAAGTGATTTTGTTGTGATGTGTTGCGTGAGCACCCGGCCCTTATGACCGGCGTCAAAACCTATGCGACTGGTTAGAAGCTTATGCGCAATCCATGCAGGCGCGGCCGCGGCGAATCGCATAAAATCAAGGTCTTGACCGATTTTTTGCATCGCCACATAGCCCGATTGAGCCTCGTTGGGCTGGCCCGAACGTCACCATGTCCGCCTTCAATCAAGAGACCGTTCTGAGCGTCCATCACTGGAACGACTCGCTGTTCAGCTTCAAGACCACGCGCGATCAGGCGCTGCGCTTCCATAACGGCCACTTCGTCATGATTGGGCTGGAGGTCGAGGGCAAGCCGCTGATGCGCGCCTACAGCATCGCCAGCCCGAACTATGAAGAGCACCTCGAGTTCTTCAGCATCAAGGTGCAGAACGGCCCGCTGACGTCGCGTCTGCAGCATCTGAAGGTGGGCGACAAGCTGCTGGTGAGCAAGAAGCCGGTCGGCACGCTCGTGCTGGATGACCTGCTGCCCGGCAAGAACCTGTATCTGTTCGGTACTGGCACCGGCCTCGCGCCCTTCATGAGCATCATCCAAGACCCGGACACTTACGAGCGCTTCGAGAAGGTCGTGCTGCTGCACGGCGTGCGCCAAGTGAGCGAGCTGGCCTATGCCGACTTCATCACCCGCGAATTGCCGAATAACGAGTTCTTCGGCGATCAGGTTCGCGAGAAGCTGATCTACTACCCGACCGTCACGCGCGAGCCGTTCCGCAACATGGGCCGCCTGACCGACCTCGTCGATAACGGCAAGCTTTCTGCCGACATCGGCCTGCCCCCGATGGACCCGGCTGTCGACCGGGCGATGATTTGCGGCAGCCCGGCCATGCTGGAAGACACCTGCAAGCTGCTTGATGCCCGCGGTTTCAAGATTTCGCCGCGTATGGGCGAAGCCGGTGACTACGTGATCGAGCGCGCCTTCGTCGAGAAATAATCGACACGGCTCCTGCTGCAAACGCCGGCCTGTGTGCCGGCGTTTTGTTTTCTGGGCGCACAGGGCAATCCCGCGTCGGCAAAGGCGGGGCGGGCGGATACAATGCGCGCCTTGCCCACAACGCATGTCTGCAACGATGTCCTTGCCTACCATCGCCATCCTCGCCACCGGCGGCACAATCGCCGGCTCTGCTGACGACGCTGGCTCCGCCGCACGCTATCGCGCTGGCGCCGTCCCCATCGATCAACTGCTTGCGGCCAGCAAGCTCGGTTTGGAGCGCCTTGCCAATGTGCGCGCCGAGCAGGTCGCCCAGATCGATAGCAAGGACCTGACGTTCGACGTGTGGGAAAAGCTGGTTGCGCGCATCCGTCACTGGATCGACGTCGAGCGTGTGGACGGCGTGGTCATCACGCACGGCACCGACACGCTGGAAGAAACCGCGATGCTGCTGCACCTGACGCAGCAGACCGATACGCCGATTGTCCTGACGGCGGCGATGCGGCCGTCGACGTCGCTGTCGGCGGATGGGCCGTTGAATCTGCTGAATGCGGTGCGGCTGGCAGCCAGTCCGTCTGCGCGCGGGCGAGGCGTTCTGGTTGCGCTCAACCAGCGTGTGCATGCCGCTCGCGATGTGCAGAAGGGACACACTTACGCGGTCGAAGCCTTTGTCTCGCCGGACACGGGTGCGCTGGGTTTTGTGCTCGACGCGCAAGTACAGTTTCAGCGTGCAGCGCAGCGTGTAGCCGCAACCGACGTGCTGCCGATGCCGCCCGCAGGCCAGTGGCCGTGGGTTGAGGTTGTGGCGAGCTATGCGCAGCCCGATGCGCGCTTGGTTGATGCCCTGGTCGCCGCTGGCGTGAAGGGGCTGGTCGTTGCCGCAACCGGCGCGGGCTCCATCCATGCGAATCTTGAGGCGGCGCTGAACCGAGCGAGTCAGCAGGGCGTTTTCGTGCTGCGTTCCACGCGTACCGGTGCCGGCGTGGTGCCCGCGCAGCCGGGCGGAGAGCGCTGGGCATCGAGCGGCTCGCTGAACCCCTATAAGGCGCGTGTGCTGCTGACGTTGCTTCTGGCCTCGGGCCGCGCCCGGGCAGAAGTTGCCTCCCTGCAGCAAGTCATTGATCGATATTGAAAAAATCGCCAAGGCCTGCGTATAATGGCAGGCTAACCAACCTTGCTGCACCGGAGTGTGACGCCCGGGCGGCTTAATCCACAAGGAGCGTCAATGCGTCATTACGAAATCGTATTCATCGTCCATCCGGACCAGAGCGAGCAAGTGCCCGCGATGATCGAGCGCTACAAGAGCACGGTCACCACGCAAGGCGGCCAAGTGCACCGCGTCGAGGACTGGGGCCGTCGTCAACTGGCCTACATGATCCAGAAGCTCGCGAAGGCTCACTACGTGTGCCTGAACATCGAGTGCGGCAAGGAAACCCTGGCTGAGCTCGAGCACGCGTTCAAGTTCAACGACGCCGTGCTGCGTCACCTCATCGTTCAGACCAAGAAGGCTGAAACGGCGCCGTCGCCGATGATGAAGGAAGTCGCACGCGAAGAGGCCAAGAAGGCCGCCGCTCAGACCGAACAGGCTGCCTGATGCCGCGTGGTGCTGCGCAAGCCTGATCGCGCATCGCCAGCATGAACGAAACCCACGGGGACAACGCCATCAACCGCCTGCAGCTCGTCGCCACTCTGGTCGAGCGCGAGGTGATGCGATACACCCCGGCCGGCGTGCCGATCGTCAACTGTCTGCTGGCATACAGCGGGCAGGCGGTCGAAGCGCAGACAGTGCGGCAGATCGAGTTTTCGATGGAAGCACTGGCAGCCGGCAAGATGGCTTCCGTTCTGGATCGCATCGCTCCGGGCACCGTCCTGGATTGCGTAGGATTCCTGGCTCGCAAGCACCGCAGCAGTAAGGCACTGGTCTTTCACATCTCCGGATGTAACGTATTCGTAAAGGATTGAATCATGGCATTCATGAACAAGAAGCAGCGCGACGCGAAGAACAAGAAGCGCTTCCAGCAGCAAAACCCGTTGTTCAAGCGCAAGAAGTTCTGCCGCTTCACCGTGGCCGGCGTTGAGCAGATCGACTACAAGGATCTGGACACGCTCAAGGACTTCATCGGCGAGAACGGCAAGATCACCCCGGCCCGCCTGACCGGCACGCGCGCGATCTATCAGCGCCAGCTGGACACGGCCATCAAGCGTGCACGTTTCCTCGCGCTGATGCCGTACACCGATCAGCACAAGCACTAATCAGCGGGATAAGGAGAACTCACAATGCAAATTATTCTGCTCGAGAAGGTCGTCAACCTGGGTAACCTGGGCGACGTGGTGCGTGTGAAGGATGGTTACGCACGTAACTTCCTGATCCCGAACAAGCAAGCCCGCCGCGCTACGGATTCCGCCATCAAGGAATTCGAAGCCCGCCGCGCTGAGCTGGAAAAGCTGGCCGCTGAAAAGCTGGCTGCCGCGCAAGCCGAAGGCGAGAAGCTGAACGGCCTGACGCTGCAACTGTCGCAAAAGGCTGGTGTGGATGGCCGTCTGTTCGGCTCCGTCACGAACCACGACATCGCTGACGCACTGGTTGCGCAAGGCTTCAAGGTTGAGAAGGCGCAAGTGCGTCTGCCGAACGGTCCGCTGAAGACCGTGGGCGACCACCCGGTCGTCGTCTCGCTGCACACCGACGTGGCAGTTGACGTGAACGTGTCGGTGCAGGGCGACGCAGCCTAAGCACGCACGCAGCACCTCGCGGCGCCCGGGTCACCGATCGACGCGAGTCAAGAAGGCAGGGACGAAAGTCTCTGCCTTTTTTGTTGTCCTTTGTATCAGGGGTCCAGATTGAAGACCGAGCAGCGCCGCTATAATCCCGCCATGAACGCGCCCTCCGATCCCCAGCTCGATTCCCTCAAGGTGCCCCCGCATTCCATCGAGGCCGAACAGTCGGTGCTTGGCGGGTTGTTGCTGGATAACGCCGCTTGGGATCGCATTGCCGATTTCATCAATGAGCACGATTTCTACCGCTACGACCACCGGCTGATCTTCCACAACATCGGCAAGCTGATCTCGCAGGCCAAGCCGGCTGACGTGATCACGGTGTACGAGCAGTTGCAGGCCGCTGGCAAGGCGGAAGAGGTGGGCGGCCTAGCCTACCTGAATGCGCTGGCACAGAACACGCCGAGCGCCGCCAACATCCGTCGCTATGCGGAAATCGTCCGTGACCGCGGCGTGCTACGCCAACTTGTGACGATTGCCGACGAGATTTCCGCCGGAGCCTTCAACCCGCAGGGGCGCGACGTGCGCCAGCTGCTGGACGAGGCCGAATCCAAGGTGTTCGCGATTGCCGAAGAAGGTTCGCGTGGGCAGAAGGGCTTCCTGGAAATCCAGCCGCTGCTGACGCAAGTGGTCGAGCGTATCGACGAGCTATACCACCGCGATAATCAGAGCGACATTACCGGCGTACCGACCGGCTTCGTTGACCTCGACCGCATGACCAGCGGTATGCAAGGCGGCGATCTGATCATCGTGGCCGGTCGCCCATCGATGGGTAAGACGGCGTTCTCGCTGAACATTGGCGAACACGTTGCGGTGGAGCAAGGCCTGCCGGTGGCCGTGTTCTCGATGGAAATGGCGGGCACGCAGCTCGCCATGCGTATGCTGGGTTCGGTCGGGCGATTGGATCAGCACCGCCTGCGTACCGGTCGTCTGCTCGACGAGGACTGGCCGCGCCTGACGCATGCCATTCAGAAGATGAACGACGCGCAACTGTTCATCGACGAAACGCCCGCGTTGAACCCGATGGAATTGCGTGCGCGCTCGCGGCGGCTTGCACGGCAGTGCGGGCAGCTCGGCCTGATCGTCATCGATTACCTGCAGCTGATGTCCGGCTCGGGTGGTGGCGAGAACCGTGCGACCGAAATTTCGGAAATCTCGCGTTCGCTGAAGGGTCTGGCGAAGGAACTCAACTGCCCGGTGATCGCGCTGTCGCAGTTGAACCGAAGCCTGGAACAGCGCCCGAACAAGCGCCCTGTGATGTCGGATTTGCGTGAATCCGGCGCTATCGAACAGGATGCCGACGTGATTTTGTTCATCTATCGGGACCAGGTCTACAACCCCGATTCTCCGGACAAAGGTACGGCAGAAATCATTATCGGTAAGCAGCGTAACGGCCCAATTGGTACCGTTCGTCTTACGTTCCTGGGTGAATACACGAAGTTCGATAACTTCACCGGGGGCAATGCGTTCTTTGACAACGATACGTAACCTGTAATTCGTGTCGGCCCGCCACAACGTGCCACGTATTTCGCGGGGCCGGTTCCGGTAAAATATTGCGTTTTAATGACAGCGCCGGCGGTGATCCCGTCCGGCGTTGTTTTTACGACTCCTGCTTTTTTCCGTTCCCAAGGATCATCATGTTCGGTCGCTTCATGCCCACCGAAGGCAAGTTTTTTGAGTACTTCAACCAGCACGCCGAGTGCGCCGTCAAGGCGGCCCATGCACTCAAGGAGCTGGTCAATGACTTACCCAATGCCGAAATGCATGCACGCAATGTGCAGAACTTTGAAAAGAAGGCCGATCGCATCACGCATGACACGATCGAGTTGCTGCACAAGACCTTCATCACCCCGCTCGACCGCGACGAGATCCACAAACTGATCACGACGATGGACGACATCCTCGACCTGATGGAAGACGTGTCGCTCACCATCTCGTTGTATGACGTGACCAACCTGACGGACGAATCGCGCCAGCTCGCCATGATCTGCGTGGCTTGCTGCGAGGAAGTCCGGAAGGCCGTGGCGCTGCTCAGTGACATGAACAACGGCCGTCAGATCCTCACCATCGCCCAGGAAATCGACCGTCTGGAGTCAGAGGCCGATCGCGTGATGCGTGCCGCCATGGCCAAGCTGTTCCGCACCGAGAACGACATCAAGCTGCTGATCAAGCTGAAGGCGATTTACGAGCAACTGGAGAGCGTCACAGACCGTTGCGAGGATGTTGCCAACATCATCGAAGGCATCGTGCTCGAAAACGCCTGACGAGACGACGCCCTCATGCATACGCTTCAGATCAGTCTCTGGGTGGTCGTTCTGCTGGTGGCGCTGGCCATCGTGTTCGACTTCATGAATGGCTTCCACGACGCGGCTAACTCCATTGCGACGGTGGTGTCGACCGGCGTGCTCAAGCCGCAGCAGGCGGTGGCGATGGCTGCAGCCTGCAACGTGATCGCCATTTTCATCTTCCACCTCAAGGTGGCAACCACGGTAGGGCGCGACACAATTGATCCGTCCATCGTTGATCATTACGTCATCTTTGGGGCGTTGGTCGGCGCCATCGCGTGGAACATCATCACGTGGTACTACGGCATTCCGTCCAGCTCGTCGCACGCACTGATCGGTGGCCTGGTGGGCGCGGCTGTGGCCAAGTCGGGCACGGGCTCGCTGGTGGCCGGTGGCTTGCTCAAGACCGTGGCGTTCATCCTGATTTCGCCGTTGCTGGGTTTTATCCTCGGCTCGCTGCTGATGGTGGCGGTGTCTTGGCTATTTTTCCGAACGCCGCCGTCCAAGGTGGACCGATGGTTCCGGCGCTTGCAGTTGCTCTCGGCCTCGCTGTACAGCTTGGGCCATGGCGGCAACGATGCGCAGAAGACCATCGGCATCATCTGGATGCTGCTGATTGCGGGCGGCTACGCATCGGCCACTGCAACTGAACCGCCGATCTGGGTCATCGTGTGCTGCTATGTGGCGATCGGTCTGGGTACGCTGCTGGGCGGCTGGCGGATCGTGCGGACGATGGGTCAGAAGATCACCAAGCTCAAGCCGGTCGGCGGTTTCTGCGCTGAAACTGGTGGCGCCATGACGCTGTTCTTTGCGTCGGCATTGGGTGTGCCAGTGTCGACGACGCATACCATCACCGGCGCCATCGTCGGCGTGGGATCTGCGCAGAAGGCTTCCGCAGTGCGCTGGGGTGTGGCCGGCAACATCGTCTGGGCGTGGGTTTTGACGATTCCCGCATCCGCGTTCATGGCGGCGATTGCCTGGTGGATCGGCCGACACGTGCTGTAAGTTGACCGTAGGTCGACACCGAAAAAAACGAAACGCCCACCAAATCGGTGGGCGTTTTGCATTGGGTGAGCGCCGCGTTAGTTATTGCGTTGCGAAGCGCGCGATGGGGTCATCGTCCGCAGGAGCCGTCGCAGCGGCCTGCCCGCGCGTCGACATCAGGTTGTCGGTTTGAGCATCGCGTGCGCGGGCGAGGGTACCCAGGGGATCATCATCGATCGGACGGGCAGGGCTGGCGGGTGCCGGAGCCATCGGTGCGACGGTCGGTGCTGGTGCATCCGGCAGGTTGCTTACGGCCACGACGCGGCGCGCGCCCATGTAGCGGCTTGCCCAGTAAGACTTGGTCATGTCTTCCAGGCGCACAGTGCCACCCGTGGCTGGTGCATGGACAAACCGGTTCTGGCCAACATAGATGCCGACGTGCGAATTCGGCTGGCCGGTCGTGTTGAAGAAGACGAGGTCGCCCGATGCGACGTCGCGGCGATCCAATAACGTGCCGCGGCGGCCCATTTCGGCGGCGGTCCGTGGCAGATTCACAGAAGCAGCGCGCTGCACGACGTAGCGCACGAGCCCACTGCAATCGAAGCCGCTGTCGGGTGTATTGCCGCCGTAGCGGTAAGGGGTACCGACCAGCGCCATCGCCTCAATGGAGATTTCTTCCAGACCAGCGCTGGGGTCGTGGATCGGGGCGCCGCGTGTGCGCAGGCCCGCGTCGCGCGAGGCGGTGGAGCGGGTAGGCGTTGACGAGCAGGCGGACAGCAGGCAGACCAGCGCAAGCAGAGCGGTGCCTGCTACTCGGGTATTGCCAAAGGAAGAGCTGTACCGCGTCAGCATGCGCCATCAGGAGAGTCTGGATAGCGAGCATGCTATGCGCGCGGCGTCAGAAAGCCAAACTGCGTGTTGGCGAGGCGCAACGCCAAGCGGGGCGCGGGTCTGCGGATTCTGCCCCGATGGCGTCGCGTTTTGCGGGCAGTTTTACCAGCGTAGCTGGACGCTGCGCGTGCTGCCGGTCTGCACCGTTGCGCGCTTGGTGGCGCCTTGGTACGTGGCGATGACGTTATAGCTGGCCGGCGGGGCCTTGATCAGGCAGCGCGGGCCATCGGCGCGAAAGCTTGCGACCTCCTTGCCGTGTCGCGTGAGCTGTACGTCGACGTCGGCGAGATACTCCCCGCGTGCGCCTTGCGTGAACAGCAGAGACAGGTTGTAGTTGCGCGCCTCGCTGTTCAGCGCCTGCTGCTCGTCCTGTGCAACGCCGCCGCAGACGTAGCTGATCTGGCCGGCGGTCTTTGGCGTGAGGTCGTCGGCGAGCGCAATGGAGGCGCCGGCGGACAGCATCATCGCCAGCGCGGCCGACGTCAGGGTCAAACGCGATCGGGTCTGCAGGTTTTGCTGCATGGGCATCATTGGCCTCCATCGGGAAAAAGAGAGGTGCCCGATATGCAGCAAAAAAAAGGCCACGCGATTGCGTGGCCTGATGGCACAACGATTTGCGGCAGACAAATTTGTTGCGGCGTGATCCTTAAAGCACGTCCGAGGCGTGATCCGCGAGTCGCGAGCGCTCGCCGCGCGCCAACGTGATATGCCCGCTGTGGCTCCATCCCTTGAAGCGATCCACTACATAAGTCAGGCCCGACGAACCTTCCGTCAGATACGGCGTGTCGATCTGCGCGATGTTCCCCAGGCAGACGATCTTGGTGCCGGGGCCTGCGCGCGTGACGAGCGTCTTCATCTGCTTGGGCGTCAGGTTTTGCGCCTCGTCGATGATCAGGAACTTGTTGACGAAGGTGCGGCCGCGCATGAAGTTCATGCTCTTGACCTTGATGCGCGAGCGGATCAGCTCCTGCGTGGCAGCGCGGCCCCATTCGCCAGCGTTGTCGTCGGACTTTTGCAGTACCTCGAGGTTGTCGTCGAAGGCACCCATCCACGGCTGCATTTTTTCTTCTTCCGTGCCGGGCAGGAAGCCGATGTCTTCACCCACGGGCACCGTGGCGCGCGTGATGATGATCTCGTTGTAGAGCTTCTGATCCAGCACTTGCTCAAGGCCCGCCGCCAGTGCCAGCAGCGTCTTGCCCGTGCCGGCTTGGCCGAGCAGCGAAACGAAGTCGACTTCCGGATGCATCAGCAGGTTCAACGCGAAGTTCTGCTCGCGGTTGCGCGCGGTCACGCCCCAGACGTTGTTTTTCTGGTGCGTGTAGTCCTTGAGCGTTTGCAGCACGGCGGTTTTGCCGTTCAGCTCCTTCACCTGTGCATACAGCGGCAGGCTGCCGTCATTTGGCTCCAGGAAGACAAACTGGTTGACCAGGAACGACGGCACCAGCGGCCCGGACAAGCGGTAGAACGTCATGCCCGTCTTGGGGTCCTGCCAGCTCTCGATGTTCTTGCCGTGCTTCTGCCAGAAGTCTGTCGGCAGCGCCATGATGCCGCTGTAGAGCAGATCGGTGTCTTCCAGCACGCGATCGTTGAAGTAGTCCTCAGCCGGCAGGCCGAGGGCGCGTGCCTTGATCCGCATGTTGATGTCTTTGGACACCAGCACGACTGATCGGTCCGGACGTTGCTGCTGCAACGCGGCCACCACACCAAGGATCTGGTTGTCCGCTTTGCCCTGCGGCAGGCCATCGGGCAGCTTGATGTCGTTCAGACGCGTCTGGAAGAACAGGCGTCCCTGCGCATCGCGGTTGCCGAGCTTGGCGAGAGGAAGGCCGTCGTCCATGACACCATCGGTGCCAGCCACGAGCTGGTCGAGCGTGCGGCTGACCGTGCGGGCATTGCGTGCAACTTCGCTCATGCCCTTCTTGTGGTTGTCCAGTTCTTCCAACGTCATCATCGGCAGATAGACGTCGTGCTCTTCAAAACGGAAGAGCGATGTCGGATCGTGCATCAGCACGTTGGTGTCGAGCACGAACAGCTTGGCGGGGCCTTCGTCGCGGCGGGTGCGGCGGCGGGCGGCAGTTTCGGTCGATTTGCCCGTCGCGCTTACTTTGTCGACGGCCTTGGCCAGAATGCCTGCATGTTCGCGCGAATTGTCTTTCGCCATGGGAGACGCTTCGCCCGAGCGGGCGCGGGCCGTGCTGGCTGCATTGCGTTTGGGTTGTGCACGGCCGGTTTCTGACAACGCCTCGCGCTCGAGCGCTGGCACCGGTTTTCGAGGTTCCTGACCCGCCTTCGGCTTTCCGGCTTTGCCGAAAGGCTTGAATTCAGCCGGGTCAAGCAATTGGGCTGGCTGGGTGGGCATGGTCGGCAGCGGCATGCTTCGATTACCTCTCTGGGTGGAACAACGACGAAACACCGTCCGCGCACATGGCGAGGCGGCGCTGGCGGGAAACGCTGGAAAACGGATGGGCGCGTCGCAGCGGTTGATGCATGGACGACGGCCACAAAAAAGCCGCCATGACCTGCGAGAGGTGGGGCGGCCTAGTTGAACGCCACGACAAGCTGCACGTTTCGGACGTTCTGCCCGGCCTGCTTGCCGGGAAAAACGCAGAAGCGGTATCAGGCCAACTTGGCCGCCGGTACCGTCGTGGGCTATCGGAATGGCATCCGGATTTCGTACTCATCGGTTCCGACTGTATCGGAAGCTTTTGTGATTTGCAATCGCTCACATGTGACCTGTGGTGCGTCGCAAACTGGCCACGACAGACGATGCGAAATCGACGGGAGAATCAGCCGCCAGGATGTCCTGCACGGCACTTTCCCGACCGCTGGCTCCCCGTGCGGTTACAGCGCGCGTACCGCCGCGAGGACATCATCCACATGATTGGGCACTTTCACGCCGCGCCATTCCTTGCGCAGCACGCCCTTGCTGTCGATCAGGAATGTGCTGCGCTCGATGCCACGCACGTCCTTGCCGTACATCTTCTTCATCTTGATCGTGTCAAAGATGTTGCACACGGCTTCGTCGGCGTCGGAAATCAGCTCGAACGGCATGTCCAGTTTCGCCTTGAAGTTTTCGTGCGATTTCAGGCTGTCGCGCGAGATGCCGAACACCACGGCGCCGGCGGCTTCAAAGGCCTCATACTGGTCGCGGAAGTTCATCGCCTCCGTGGTGCAGCCGGGGGTGTTGTCCTTCGGATAGAAATACAGCACGACGATCTTGCCGCGCTGCGATGCCGGCGAGAACGTGATACCGCTGGTTGCCGGTGCGGAGAAATCGGGAAGAGGCTGGTCGATCGTGACGGGCATGGTGTGTTCCGGAAAACCGCGAGGAGAGAGATGGAGAAGCTCGTGGACGGGCAAATCTGAGATACCGCGCCCGACGCCAACCGGAGATCGGAAAGATCAGGCCGGCTGAACGATCAGGCTGCCGCTGCGGCCGGCAACTTCGCCCCATGTGACGGGCTGCACGGGCAGGGTACTGCGATCGAGCGTCGCGTAGTAATCGCCCATCGACCCTAGCCGATGGCCTTGGGCGCGCCAGCCTCGCAGCAACTCGCGGAAGATCGGGGCGAGTTTCTGCCCTTCAAGTTCTGCATGCAAGGTAAATACCTGGTCACGGTCGGACTCCGTCATCTTCAGGATATGCCGGGCGACGTTATCGAGGGTGATGTCTTCCACGCCGATCAGTTCGTCCAGCGTGGGCAGCGTCGTCGGCAATTGCACGTGGTTCAGCGCTTTGCCATCAATGCTCGGGATGTACGGATGCGTGCCCCGGCCGTCGGAGGCGTAGGCCATGCCCCAGTTGTCGATCTGGCGGAACGCGTGGTCGTTCATCTGCCAGCCGGCGGCGCCGTGCGTCACGGGTGGCCGGCCGAACACCTGGATGAAACGTGCGTGTGCGGCGGTCATCTGGCGGGCCGTCCAGCCGGCATCGCGCTGGCGGACATTGTCTTGCCAGAGCACGTGGTCCCACGTGTGGATGCCGGTCTCGAAACCTGCCTCGGCGATGGCGCGCATTTCGGCAGCGGCTTTGCGGCCGATGTCGGGGCCTGGCAGCAACACGCCGTACATCAGCGTGCGAAGGCCGTAATGCTCGACGACTGACGTGCGGGAAACCTTTTTGAGGAAGCCGGGACGGAAGGCGCGGCGCAGCGCCCAGCCGGTGTGATCGGGGCCGAGGCTGAAGAGGAAGGTCGCGCCAGCCTCGTGCTCGCGCAACATACGCGCGAGATTGGGCACGCCTTCGCGGGTGCCGCGCAGGGTGTCGACGTCGATCTTGAGGACGATGAGAGCCATGAACCTGCGCGGAAGGTGCGACTGAGATGCAGCTTTTACTTGTTGCCGTTGCCGTCTTCGACCAGGCTGCGGGCTTCAGCCACGTGCGTGCGATACGCTTCGAAGATGTTCGCCAGCGCGTCCTTCATCACCGTGGTCGGCTTCCAGCCGAGGTCTTCCATGGTGTTGGCGATCTTCGGTACGCGGTTCTGCACGTCCTGGTAGCCGGTGCCGTAGTAGGCGCCGGAGGTCGTTTCCACCAGTTGGACCTGCTTGGCAGTGTCTTTGTACTCGTCGATCTGGGCGGCCTGTTCCAACATCATGTTGGCCAGTTCACGCACCGAGTAGTTGTTCGACGGGTTACCGATGTTGTAGATCTTGCCCGAGGCCACGCCGTCCTTGTTGGCAATGATGCGTACCAGCGCGTCGATGCCGTCATCGATATACGTGAAGGCGCGCTTCTGGCTGCCGCCGTCGACGAGCTTGATGTTCTCGCCGCGCACGATATGGCCGAGGAACTGCGTCACAACGCGTGACGAACCTTCCTTCGGGGTGTAGATCGAGTCGAGGCCCGGGCCGATCCAGTTGAACGGACGGAACAGCGTGAAGTTCAGGCCTTCCATGCCGTAACCCCAGATCACGCGGTCCATCAACTGCTTCGAGCATGCGTAGATCCAGCGCGGCTTGTTGATCGGGCCATAGATCAGCGGCGAGGCTTCCGGATCGAATTCGGAATCGCTGCACATGCCGTAGACCTCGGAGGTCGACGGGAAGACCAGATGCTTGCCGTACTTGGCAGCCGAGCGAACGATCGGCAGGTTGGCTTCAAAGTCCAGCTCGAACACGCGCAGCGGGTCTTTGACGTAGGTCGACGGGGTGGCGATGGCCACCAGCGGCAGGATCACGTCACACTTCTTCACGTGATACTCGACCCATTCCTTGTTGATGGTGATGTCACCCTCAAAGAAGTGCATGCGCGGGTGGTTGATCAGGTCGCCCAGACGCTCGGTCTGCATGTCCATGCCATAGACCTCCCAATCGGTGGTCTCCAGGATGCGCTTGGACAGGTGGTGGCCGATGAAGCCGTTGACGCCGAGGATCAGTACTTTTTTCATGAAGGCAAACTCAAGATCAGGAGAGGGCGAGCTGGCTGGCGAGCTGCTGCGCGGTCACGACAGACGTTCCGCTGGCAGCTTGGGGCTCGACGCGCCAGAGCTCGTGGATGGCGATGGCTCCCCCATCGCCGCACACGCCGAACATCGCATTATCCACGACGTGCAAGCCCGGCGGCAAATTCGTAAAGGTTTGGTGCGCCAGACGGGCCCGCGCGACAACGTAGCGTTCGCTGCCCGCGTCCGTAAAGGCACCGGGGTAGGGGGGCGCCACTGCACGGATGAGGTTATAGACCTGCTGGGCCGGTTTGGACCAGTCGATGCGGCCGTCTTCGGGTTTGCGGCCGCCGAAATAGCTACCGTTGGCCAGCACGTTCGGGTGCTGCGGAATGTGCCCGGCAATCATCGCGGGAAGCGCACGCCACAGGGTTTGCTCTGCCGCAACAGTGGCCTTTTCGAACACTTCGTGCGAGGTGTCGTCCGGCAGGATCGGCACGATAGTCTGGTCGACGATGTAGCCCGCATCCGGCTTTTCGACCATTTCGTGCAGGGTGGCGCCGGTTTCGGTCTCGCCGTGCAGCACCGCCCAGTTGATGGGCACGCGGCCGCGGTACTTGGGGAGCAGCGAACCGTGCATGTTGAACGCGCCGAATTTGGCGAGGCTCAACAGGCGCATCGGGATCATGTGCCGGTAATAGAACGAAAAGATGAAGTCCGGCGCAATCGCGGCGATCCGGGCGTGCAGATCTTCGCCGTTTGCATTGTCCGGCGTGATGTACGGGATACCCAGTTCCTGTGCGGTGGCGCGCACGCTGCCGAACCAGATGTTCTCGGCGGCGTTGTCCTCGTGCGTGACAACGAGATCAACCTGAATGCCACGCGCTGCCAGCACGCGCAGGCAGCGTACGCCGACGTTGTGATACGCGAAAACGACGGCTCGCCGCTTGAGCTGCGAACTCATGCAACACCCCGCTGCGAGCCAGTCTTCATATCGGCGGCGCCGGCTTCATGCAGATGCGGCGTCTCTTCCAGCACACCCTGCACCAGATAGCGCGGGCGTTCACGCACCTGTTGATAGATGCGGCCGATGTATTCGCCCAGCAAGCCAATGCCAAACAGCAGCACGCCCATCAGGAAGAACGTGATGGCGAACAGCGTGAACACGCCCTGGACTTCCGCGCCCAGGATGAAGCGCCGCACCACCAGCAGGATGAACAGCACCGCAGAGGCGAGCGACAAGAGCATCCCGATCGCCGAGAACCACTGCAGCGGCACGACGGAAAAGCCCGTCACCAAGTCGAAATTCAATCGCACGAGCTTGTACAGCGAGTATTTCGACTCGCCGGCAAAGCGTTCTTCGTGGTCGACTTCGATTTCGGTCGGGTTCTTGCTGAACGTGTAGGCCAGCGCCGGAATGAAGGTGTTGACTTCGCGGCAGCGGTTGATCGTGTCGACGATGGTCCGGTTGTAGGCGCGCAGCATGCAGCCCTGGTCCGTCATCTTGATGTGCGTGATGCGCTCGCGCAGCGAGTTCATCGCACGCGATGCGGTGCGGCGGAACCAGCTGTCCTGGCGCACGCGACGGATGGTGCCGACGTAGTCGTAGCCTTCGTCGAGCTTTTCCACTAGGCGGCCGATTTCTTCCGGCGGATTCTGCAGGTCGGCATCGAGCGTGACGACGCGTTCGCCGCGCGCATGTTCAAAGCCGGCCAGGATGGCCATGTGCTGGCCATAGTTGCCGTTGAACAGCACGACGCGCGTGCTGTCCGGGCGCGCCCGGAACTGCTCGGCCAGCATGGCGGCGGAGCGGTCGCGGCTACCGTCGTTGACGAACACGACTTCATACGAAATGCCGAGCGCGTCGAGCGCGGGATACAGACGCGCAAACAGCGCGGCGAGCCCGTCTTCTTCGTTGTAAACAGGAATGACGACCGAGAGAGCGGGTGTCTTCATTATTGGATTATTGGTACTGGGCGCAAAGTTGGCGGACCGCGCTGACCACGCGATCCACATCGGAATCTTCCATGCCGGCAAACATCGGCAGCGTAACGATGGCGCGGCCAATGCGCTCGGCCACCGGGAACATGCCCGGCTTCCAGCCGAGTTCGCGGTAGAGCTTGAACAGGTGGATGGGCGGATAGTGCACGCCAGCGCCGATGCCCAGCGCCTTCAGGCCAGCCATGAAGCCGGCGCGATCGACCTTCAGGCGATCCAGCGGCAGCACGATCTGGAACATGTGCCAGTTGGTGTGCGTGAAGTCCTCCACGGGCAGTTCAACGCCGAACGACTCGATATCGGCTGCTCGCATGCCTGCAAAGTAGCGGCGGGCCAGCGCAGCGCGGCGTGCAGTCACGGCTTCCAGCTGAGCGAATTGGCCCAGGCCGATCGCCGCATTCACGTCGGTCAGGTTGAACTTGCCGCCAACCAGATCGACTTCCATGCCGTCAAAGCCGGTGCGCACGACGCCCTGCAGGCGATATTTTTCGGCCAGCACCGCTTCTTCGGGCGTGTTGAGCACCAGCGCACCGCCTTCGATGGTCGTGATGTTCTTGTTGGCCTGGAAGCTGAAGCTGACGAGATCGCCGATCTCGCCGATGCGCTTGTCACCCCAGCGCGAGCCAATGGCCTGCGCGGCGTCTTCCACCACGCGCAGCTTGTGGCGGCGGGCGATGTCGTACAGACGGTCCATGTCGACGGGCAGGCCCGACAGATAGACCGGAATAATGGCCTTGGTGCGCGGCGTAATGGCGGCCTCGACCTTGTCCAGGTCGATGTTGCGCGTTACGGGGTCGATGTCGACGAAGACTGGCTTGGCGCCGACCGTCAGCACCACGTTGGACGTGGCGACCCACGAGATCGGCGTGGTAATGACTTCATCGCCAGGACCGATGCCCGCGATGCGCAGCGCGACTTCCATCGTGGCCGTGCCGTTGGCAAATGTGCGGACGATGCGGCCGCCGAAATATTCCGACAGTGCGGCTTCGAATGCCGCGACCTTGGGGCCCGAGGTGATCCAACCCGAGCGCAGCACATCGGCCACGGCAGCGATGGTCGCCTCGTCAATGGTCGGGCGCACGAAGGGCAGGAAGGGAAGCTCGGCAGTGGCGGTGGTTTGCGTCATGACTTGAATAAGGTTGGGTACCGGGTGTGGGCGGATCGGCTCACGAACGAGCCAGCACAAGTACGCCGACGAGGATGATCGCGATGCCAATCAGGCGCTGCACCGACAGCACTTCGCCAAACAGATACCACGCCAGGAAGGCGTTGACCACGTAGCCCAGGGAGAGCATCGGATACGCGATGGTCACATCCACGCGCGACAGGCCGAGAATCCACACCACCACCGAGATGACGTAGCACGACAGGCCGCCAATGATGGGCCATTGCGTTGCAAGCTTGATGCCGATCGGCAGGATGTTGTCGGCCGAAAACGCAAATCGGCCGATATTGTTGACGCCCGCCTTGAGCAGCAGTTGAGCGCAGGCATTGAGCATGACGCCCGTCAGGATCAGCCCGAAAGTGACCAGATTCATGTGTTCTTTTGATGTTTTACAGACTGCGGCGGTTTCCCCGTGCGGATGTTCTCAATCCCGCCGCCGGGGCGCATGTTACGACAATTCCGCTTGCACGCCCCTTTCGGCAATCCGTAGCGGTGAAACCTAGTTGCGCCGGACGATCACACGGCGGGCATCGCGGGCGATCACGATCATCGGTACGCCCTCGGCTGCCAGCCGGTCATAGGTGCCCGGACCCATCATGGCGACGGCCTGACCGCCGGCTTTCCAGCGCGCCACGAAGGCTTCGGTGGTCGGCACCCACTTGGCCGGCTCCTGTTTGACGCCAAATGCCAGTTCATCGGGCTCCTGCACCATGATGGTGGGCCGGCCGAGGTAAAACGGCATTGTATGGTCCAGGCGCTCCACCGCATAGAACGGCACGTCGGGCTTGAGCCACTGTCTGACCGCGGCCACGAGATCGATACCCGACATGGAGCGCCCGAAGGCTTCGTGACCCAGCGTGGCCGCTGTAAACGTCAAGAACCACGCGCAAGCAAACGCGGCCACGCTTTCGAAGCGCCTGCCTGCCAAGCGAAGTGCCAGCCACGTGAAGCCTGCTCCAGCCGCGAACGCCACGGCCAGGAACATCGCAAATCGAGAAAACACGGCGTTCGGGTACATGTCCGACGACATGGTTGCCACGTAACCGCTGGCCGCGAGACCGACCACCGCCAGCGCCAGGAAGGCCTTGAGCTGCCAGCGCCATGCGCGCTCGCTGGTGTGCTCCAGCACCAGGGCTGCCAGAATCGCCAGCGCGGGGATGATCGGGAAGATATAGCCCGGCAGCTTCGAGTCCGAAATGCTGAAAAACGCGAAGATGAGGATGGCCCACAGGCCTAGCATGAGCGTGGGGCGGAAACCATTCCGGGCGGTTTCACCACGTGCAAGGGTCAGGCGTGCGGCACCCGGCAATTGAGCAAGCCACGGCAGGAAGCCGGCCACCAGCAATGGCACGAAGTACCAAAGCGGCGCGTTTCGGTTATGCACGGTCGACGTGAAACGCTGGAAATGCTCGTGCACGAAGAAGAACCACGCGAATTCCGGATTGCGTATGGAGATCAGGACGAACCACGGCGCGCCGACGGCAAAGAAGATGATCAGCCCGCTCACCAGATGCAATCGTTTCCACAGGGCCCAGTCGCGCGCGACCAACGTGTAGACCACCAACACAAAACCCGGCAGGACCACGCCGATGAGGCCCTTGCTCAACACGGCCAGCGCCATTGATGCCCAGCAGGCCCACATCCAGCCACGTTGTTGAGCGCGTGTGGCATCCGGATACTGCGCGAGCAGTAGCGCACCCAACGCCATCGTCATACAGCCGGCCACGCCCATGTCGAGCGAATTGAAGTGCGAGCCTACGTTCCACAGAGGCGCGCTCACGAGCACCAGCCCGCTGATGACGGCCGTCCGCTTGCCCCACCAACGCGCTGCCGCCAGCATCGTGAAAACAATGCCGACGATGCCGGAGAGCGCCGTGAACAGCCGCGCCTGCCAGTCGCCGATGCCGAAGAGTGTGTAGGCGAGTGCGGTGCCCCACATCTGCAGTGGCGGCTTCTCGAAATATTTCAGGGCGTTGTAGCGGATGGTCACCCAGTCGCCGGAGACGAACATCTCGCGCGCGATTTCAGCGTAGCGGCCTTCGTCGGTGGGGATCAGGTGCCGGTAGCCCAGCGTGCCGAGCCAGACGGCCAGGAACGCAGCAGCCAGGAGCCAAAGGGAGGCGTCGCGCCAGGGCAGGGTGGGCGCTTGAGCGGTGCGGTCGATCGGCATGCGGTCAGGCGCGCTCGATCAACAGGGCGGCGGCCACTTTACGGCCTTCCAGCATCAGGATGTTGTACGTGCGGCCGGCGGCCTGCAGGTCCATGGCGTCCACGCCGATGCGCTTTTCGGTAAGCGGCACCGTCAGCCGCGGGTGCGGGAAGCGCAGCTTGTTGCCCGTCCCGAAGATCACCACTTCGGCCCCCAGTTCAAGCACGCGCGCGAAATGCTCGGGCGTCAGATCCTCAAAGCGCGACACATCCCACGGCACCACGGCGCCCTCGGGCATCACCAGCACGGAGTGCTCGTAGCGCACCTTGTTGATTTCGATATAGCCGTCGCCATAGCCGGTAACGGTATTGAGAATGGTCGACGAATCGGATGAATGGAGCTTCAAGGCGGGAATCCCATCGGGCGCCATGGCGGCGGCGCATGGTGCGGCACGCTGGCTAGGGCGCTAGGTTTCAGACTGCGGGCAGGTTTCGCTGCGTTGCAAAAATGCCCGCCTAAGTCTGTCATAATGGGCTAAATTATATCTTTTTCTCTCCTTCGCCCGCCGCGCCATAAGCGATGTCCGGCAAGGAATAGCGTAGCGGCGCCTGCCGCTGTGTGGCGTTACCGTCGCCGCTTTGCTGCGCCACAGAATGCCCCGTAGTCCAGCCCGTTCAACGTCGCCCATCGCCGCCTTGCCCGTGAAAACGATCCAGAAATCCGCCAAGCTCAACAACGTCTGCTATGACATTCGCGGCCCCGTGCTCGAGAAGGCCAAGCAGATGGAAGAAGAGGGCCACAAGATCATCAAGCTGAATATCGGCAACCTGGCCGTGTTCGGTTTCGATGCGCCTGAAGAGATCCAGCAGGACATGATCCGCAACCTGCCGAATTCGGCGGCGTATTCGGATTCCAAGGGCATCTTCGCGGCGCGCAAGGCGGTGATGCACTACACGCAAGAGCAGGGCATCAAGAACGTCACGCTGGAAGACATCTATCTGGGCAATGGCGCGTCGGAGCTGATTTCGCTGGCCACCAACGCGCTGCTCGACGCTGGCGACGAGCTGCTGCTGCCGGCGCCCGACTACCCGTTGTGGACCGCCGTGACCAGCCTCTCGGGCGGCACGCCGGTGCACTACATCTGCGACGAAGCCAACGGCTGGATGCCAGACCTGGACGACATCCGCGCCAAGATCACGCCCAATACCAAGGGCATCGTCGTCATCAACCCGAACAACCCGACCGGCGCGCTGTATTCGGACGAACTGCTGCTGGGCATTGTTGCCATTGCGCGCGAACACGGCCTGGTGATCTTCGCCGATGAGGTGTACGACAAGGTTCTGTTCGACGACAACAAGCACACCGCGATCGGCTCGCTGTCGGAAGACGTGCTGACCGTGACGTTCAACAGCCTGTCGAAGAGCTACCGTTCGTGCGGTTACCGCGCGGGCTGGATGGTCGTATCCGGCGACAAGCGCCCGGCCAAGGACTACATCGAAGGCCTGAACATGCTGTCTTCGATGCGCCTGTGCGCCAACGTGCCGGGGCAGTGGGCCATTCAAACCGCGCTGGGCGGCTATCAAAGCATTAAAGACCTGGTGGCGCCGGGCGGCCGCATGCGTCGCCAGCGCGACCTGGCGCATGAGTTGATCACAGCGATCCCCGGCGTGACCTGCGTCAAGCCCAAGGCTGCGCTCTATATGTTCCCGCGCCTGGACCCGGCGGTGTATCCCATCGAAGACGACCAGACCTTCATCCGCCAGCTGCTGGAAGAGGAGCGTGTGCTGCTGGTGCAGGGCACAGGCTTCAACTGGCACTCGCCGGACCATTTCCGCATCGTCTTCCTGCCCCACGAAGACGATCTTCGCGAAGCGATTGGCCGAATTTCGCGCTTCCTGGAGCGGTACCGTCAGCGTCACGGTACTGGCATCCGGGCCGCATAAATTCGGTCTTCCGCCAGATCAGTAATTGCGGGGCAGACCGAAGTGTCTGCCCTGTGTGTTTTTTGCTTCTCCGCTTTTTCGTTTCTTTACGACACGTCTCATGAATCCCATCAAGATCGGCCTGCTCGGGCTCGGTACCGTCGGTGGCGGTACCCTCAAGGTTCTGCAACGGAACCAGGAAGAAATCCGCCGTCGCGCGGGTCGCGGCATTGAAGTCGCCATGATTGCCGTGCGCAATGTCGACCGCGCCCGCGCCATCGTGCAGGAAGCCGGTGCGACCGTGCCGGTGGTGAACGACCCGTTTGCGATTGTGGATTCGCCCGAGATCGACATCGTCGTGGAGCTGATTGGCGGTTACGACCTGACGCGCGAGCTGGTGCTGCGCGCCATCGCCAACGGCAAGCACGTTGTCACCGCCAACAAGGCGCTGCTGGCCGTGCATGGCAACGAGATCTTCAAGGCCGCGCAGGACAAGGGTGTGATGGTGGCGTTCGAGGCGGCCGTGGCCGGCGGCATTCCGATCATCAAGGCGCTGCGCGAGGGCCTGACGGCCAACCGCATCGAGTGGATCGCCGGCATCATCAACGGCACCACGAACTTCATCCTGACCGAGATGCGCGACAAGGGTCTGGACTTCGATACCGTGCTCAAGGAAGCCCAGCGCCTGGGCTACGCCGAGGCCGATCCGACCTTCGACATCGAAGGCTTTGACGCCGCGCACAAGCTCACGCTCATGAGCGCCATCGCCTTTGGCGTGCCAGTGCAGTTCGAGCGCGCCTACGTGGAAGGCATCACGAAGCTGGAAGCGGTCGACATCCGCTACGCAGAAGAACTTGGCTACCGCATCAAGCTGCTGGGCATCACGCGCCGTGTCGAAGCGGGCATTGAGCTGCGCGTGCATCCGACGCTCGTGCCGGCCAAGCGCCTGATCGCCAACGTCGAAGGCGCAATGAATGCCGTGGTCGTCAACGGCGATGCGGTGGGCCCGACGCTGTACTACGGCAAGGGCGCGGGCGCCGAGCCGACCGCTTCGGCCGTCGTCGCCGATCTGGTGGACGTGACGCGCCTGCACACGGCCGATCCGGAACACCGCGTGCCGCATCTGGCATTCCAGCCCGATGCGCTGTCCGATACGCCCGTGCTGCCGATCGACGAAGTGCGTTCGAGCTACTACCTGCGCATGCGCGTGGCCGATGAAACGGGCGTGCTGGCCGACATCACGCGCATCCTGGCCGAAGGTGGTATTTCGATCGACGCCATGCTGCAGAAGGAATCGCGCGAAGGCGAGCCGCAGACCGACATCATCATGCTGTCGCACGTGACGGTGGAAAAGCGCGTGAACGCCGCCATCGCCGCCATCGAGGCGCTGCCGACCGTGCTGTCGAAGGTCACGCGCATCCGCATGGAAGAACTGAACTAAGCGCAGGACACGAGCATGCAATACCGATCGACCCGCGGCCACGCAGAGCCGCAAAGTTTCTCCCGCATCCTGCTGGGCGGCCTGGCGCCGGACGGCGGCCTGTACCTGCCCGAGCAGTACCCACAAGTCAGCGTTGAAGAGCTGACCCGCTGGCGCGACCTGCCGTACGCGGACCTCGCCTTCGAGATCCTGCGCAAGTTCGCCACCGACATTCCCGAAGACGACCTGCGCGCACTGACCCGACGCACCTACACGCCCGAGGTCTACTGCAACGCGCGCGCCGGCGACAACACTGTCGACATCACCCCGCTGCACAAGCTGGGCGAGGAGGGCGGCACGTCGCTGTCGCTGCTGTGCCTGTCGAACGGCCCGACGCTGGCCTTCAAGGACATGGCGATGCAGTTGCTGGGCAACCTGTTCGAATACGCGCTCGATCGTGAGCACGCCGAGCTGAACATCCTGGGGGCCACCTCTGGCGACACGGGCAGCGCCGCCGAATATGCCATGCGCGGCAAGCGCGGCGTGCGTGTGTTCATGCTGAGCCCGCACCGCAAGATGAGCGCGTTCCAGACTGCGCAGATGTTCAGCCTGCAAGACAAGAACATCTTCAACATCGCCATCGAAGGCGTGTTCGACGACGCGCAGGACATCGTCAAGGCGGTATCGAACGATCTCGAATACAAGGCGCGCCAGAAGATTGGTACGGTCAATTCGATCAACTGGGCACGTGTCGTTGCGCAGGTCGTCTACTACTTCAAGGGCTACCTGCTGGCGGCCCCGACGATTGGCGACAAGGTGTCGTTCTGCGTGCCGTCGGGCAATTTCGGCAACGTCTGCGCCGGCCACATCGCGCGCATGATGGGTTTGCCGATCGACAAGCTGGTCGTGGCCACCAACGAGAACGATGTGCTGGACGAGTTCTTCCGCACCGGCACATACCGCGTGCGGTCGGCCGCGCAGACGTATCACACCTCCAGCCCCAGCATGGACATCAGCAAGGCGTCGAACTTCGAGCGCTTCGTGTTCGACCTGCTGGACCGCGATCCGGCGCGCCTCGCCCAGCTCTTCCGGGACGTGGACGAAAAGGGCGGCTTCTCGATGACGGGCAAGCCGGAGTTCGACCGCATCGCCGAGTTCGGCTTTGTCTCGGGCCGCAGCTCGCACGCAGACCGCGTCGATACCATCCGCGATGTCTTTGCCACCTACGGCACGATGATCGACACCCACACCGCCGACGGCGTGAAGGTGGCGCGCGAGAACCTGACCCCGGGCGTGCCGATGGTGGTGCTGGAAACGGCGCTGCCGGCCAAGTTCGGTGACACCATTCGCGAAGCGCTGGACCGCGAGCCGGAGCGTCCGGCTGGCTACGCTGACATCGAATCGCTGCCGCAGCGCTTCGAGGTCATGCCGGCAGACGCTGACCGCATCAAGGGCTACATCGCCCAGCACACCGGCCTTTGAACCTGCCCATGGTCCTACTGCGCGCCCCGATCTTGGCGCTGCGATGCTCGCCGTACCCATGTACGGCTGTGCTTCTCGCGCCAACCTCGGGCCGCTCGCTACGGACCATGAACAGCTTCCAAAAAGATGAAGATCCTGCCGGATGACGTCGCCGGGGCAACCTTCGAGCGCTGCCTGCACGACATCCGCGCCTGCCGCGAGTGCAAGGGCGCTTTGGCGCACGAGCCGCGCCCGGTTGTGGTGGCGGACCGCCGCGCCCGCGTCCTGATCATCGGACAGGCGCCGGGCCGCATCGTCCACGAGACCGGCATCCCCTGGAACGACCGCTCGGGCGACCGCCTGCGCCAGTGGCTGCAAATCCCGTACGACGATTTCTACGCCGACCGGCGCATCGCCGTGGTGCCGATGGGTTTCTGCTTTCCTGGCGCCGGCACCAATGGCGATTTGCCGCCCCGGCCGGAATGCGCGCCCAAATGGCATCGCCCGCTGCTCACAGCCATGCCCGATGTGCGGCTCGCGCTGCTGGTGGGCACCTATGCCCAGCGCAACTACCTCGACGTGCCGCGCGACTGGTCGCTGACCGACGTGGTGCGCAACGGGCCCGTGCAGGACGCCGACGGCCGCATGCTGTTTCCCCTGCCGCATCCAAGCCCGCGCAATCTGGCCTGGTTCAAACACAATCCGTGGTTTGACGCGCACATCGTGCCGGCACTGCGTGCCGCGCTGGCCGACGCATTCGCTTGATACGCCTGGGCTGATGCATGGCATTGGCCTGGAACCGATACAATCGAAATCTCCCTTTCGATTCCGCTTTCCCATTCCCGCATGTCCGCCAACGATGCTCCCGCCGTCAAACCGTCTTTGCTGACGCTCGATGCGGCGCTGTCGCAACTGCTTGCCGCAGTGCGCGTTTTGCACGAGACCGAAACCGTGTCGACGTTGCACGCCAACGGGCGCGTCCTCGCCGAGGCGGTCCGCAGCAGCTTGAACGTGCCGCCCGCCGACAACACGCAGATGGACGGATACGCCGTGCGCGCCGCCGACATCACCGCGCCTGGCACGCGCCTGAAAGTGGCGCAGCGCATTCCCGCCGGCCATGTCGGCCAGCCGCTGAATGCGGGCGAGGCGGCGCGCATCTTTACCGGCGCGCTGATCCCGCCGGGCGCCGATGCGGTGGTCATGCAGGAGCAATGCAAGGCTGATGCGGACACGGGCACCGTCACCATCGATCACGTGCCGGAATCCGGTGAGTGGATCCGCCGCGCAGGCGAGGACATTGCCGACGGCGCCGAGATCCTGCCGCGCGGCGCGCGTCTCGGTCCGCAGCAACTGGGCCTGGCGGCTTCGGTCGGCTGTGCCAATCTGCACGTGGTGCGGCGTCCGCGCGTGGCTGTGTTCTTTACCGGCGACGAGCTTGCCATGCCCGGCGAGCCGCTCCAGCCCGGCGCCATCTACAACTCCAACCGCTTCACGCTGCGCGCACTCCTGGAAAACCTCGGCTGCGACATCACCGATTTCGGCATCGTGCCCGACACGCTGCAAGCCACGCGCGACACGCTGCGCGAAGCGGCCGAGGAGCACGACCTCATCATCACCTCCGGCGGCGTGTCGGTGGGCGAGGAAGACCACATCAAGCCGGCGGTGGAAGCCGAAGGGCGCCTGAACCTCTGGCAGATCGCCATCAAGCCGGGCAAGCCCCTGGCCTTTGGCGAGGTGCGCCGGCCCGAAGGCATGGTGGGCGGCCCGACCGCCTTCTTCATTGGCCTGCCGGGCAATCCGGTGTCGAGCTTCGTCACCTTCCTGCTGTTTGTGCGGCCGTTCGTCCTGCGCCTGCAGGGCGTGGCCGACGTGGCACCGAAGCGCATCCCGATGCGTGCCGACTTTGCGCTGCCCAAGGGCGATCGCCGCAACGAGTTCCTGCGTGCGCGCATCAACGCGGGCGGCGGGCTGGACCTGTTCCCGAATCAAAGTTCCGGCGTGCTGACCTCCACGGTGTGGGGCGATGGCCTGATCGACAACCCGCCCAACCAGCCGATCGCGCCGGGCGATGTGGTCAGCTTCCTGCCGTTTGCAGGCTTGGTTTAAGGAGCGATGGACATGCAGATCGAGCTTCGTTTCTTTGCCAGCGTGCGTGAACAACTCGGGACTTCGCAGGAGCAGGTGGTCGTGCCGGAGGCCGTGCGGACCGTGGGTGATGTGCGCCGCTGGCTCGCGCAGCGCGGCCCGGTCTGGGGCGAAACGCTGGCCGAAAGCCGTGCGCTGCGCATGGCGGTGGACCACCAGATCGTGCCGGCCGATACCGCCGTGCACGACGGCTGCGAAGTCGCTTTCTTCCCGCCCGTGACCGGTGGTTGAGCGCAGGAGACCGACCATGTCCGTCCGCGTGCAGGAAGCCGACTTTGACCTCGGCGCCGAGATTGCAGCGCTCCGTGCCGGCCGCCCGAACATTGGCGCGGTGGCCAGCTTCATCGGCACCGTGCGCGATATCAACGACGGCACCGGCGTGTCGGAGATGGAGCTGGAGCACTATCCCGGCATGACCGAAAAGGCGCTCGCCGACATCGTGAGCGCGGCCATGCAACGCTGGGAGCTGATCGACGCGCTCGTCATCCACCGCGTTGGCAAACTCAAGCCGCAAGACCAGATCGTGCTGGTGGCGGTGGCGTCCAAGCACCGCGGCGAATCCTTTGCCGCGTGCGAATTCATCATGGATTACCTCAAGAGCGAGGCGCCGTTCTGGAAGAAGGAGCAGACGCCCGAAGGCGCGCGCTGGGTCGATGCGCGGGTCACCGACGACAAGGCGCTCGCCCGCTGGGGCATTGCCACCAACAACGCCGCGAAAAGCACGGCTGATCAGCCCGGCGCATCGGCGCAACCGAACGACTACGAATAACAAGGACGCGACCGCATGAGCGGAATAGGCTTTCTGGCAGTTGGGGTGGGCGCTGCGCTGGGAGCCTGGTTGCGCTGGGCGCTCGCCATCTTGTTGAACGCCATCAATCCGGCCTTGCCGTACGGCACGCTGGCAGCCAATCTGGTGGGGGGCTACCTGATCGGCATCGCGGTGGGTTTTTTCGACATGCATGCGGGGCTGCCGCCGGAATGGCGTTTGCTTGTCATCACCGGTTTTCTGGGCGGGCTGACGACGTTCTCCACCTTTTCAAGCGAGGTTGTCGCCAACATCCTGGCCGGCGACCACCTGATGGGCGCGCTGCACATCGTGGCGCATCTGGGCGGCTCGCTGTTCCTCACGATGCTTGGTCTCTGGACGGTACGCACGTTCAGTTGATCGCAAGACCGGCCCTGCAAATTGAGTTGCGAATGAGAAGTTGGGTTCACATACTGGTAGTGCCTGCGGTGGCTTAGGGACGTCCAGTACGGACGTCCAGTAAGGACGTGCAGTATCGAAGGCCGCCGCGGGTTGCTTTGTGTTGTTCCATCCATAACGAGAAGGAGACGCAATGAAACCAACCCGAACGGCGCGCCTGCGACGGCACGTCTCGCCAAGCAACCTCATCGCCGCCGGTGCCGTGCTGCTGGCCGGTTGCGGCGTACTGAGCGCCTGTGGCGGCAGCAATGACGGCAACAACGTGCCGGGCAATACCAAGCCGGCCTTTGCCGGCAAGGTGACCGTCACGCGGTACGACGGCGTATCGGATGACCTGCTGACCGCCGGCCTGGGTGCAAGCGGCCTGGCTTCGGCCACCGCGCCGACCATCGCCAACCCCACGGCGCCCACGGCAGCCGAGCTGCGCCGCCTGGCGATCTACGCCAATTACCGCGCGCTGGTCGACACGGCGGCCAAGGGCGGCTACGGCACGCTCTACGGCCCGAACGTCGATGCCAGCGGCAACGTCACGCAGGGCTCCGGCATGATCGCCGGCACCGAATACGTGACGTACTCCGATGACGGCACCGGCCAGCAGAACGTGGTGCTGCTCGTGCAGATCCCAGACAGTTTCGACGTCAACAACCCCTGCATCATCACCGCCACGTCGTCGGGCTCGCGCGGCATATACGGGGCCATTTCCACCGGCGAATGGGGCCTCAAGCGCAAGTGCGCCGTCGCCTATACCGACAAGGGCACCGGCGCCGGCCCGCACGACCTGGCCACCGACACCGTCGCCCTGCAGGACGGCACGCGCACCACGCGCAGCGCAGCCGGGTCCAACGCGCACTTTGCCGCGCCGCTCACCAGCAGCCAGCTCGCCGCCTTCAACACGGCCACGCCGAACCGACTGGCGTTCAAGCACGCGCATTCGCAGCGCAACCCCGAGAAAGATTGGGGCCTGTTCACGCTGCAGGCCGTGCAGTTCGCGTTCTGGGCGATCAACGACAAGGTGTCGGGGACGAGCGGTGCGTTGGTCGGCAGCGCGCTGCCGGTGCGTCCGGACAACACCATCGTCATCGCATCGAGCATCTCCAACGGCGGCGGGGCGGCCATCGCGGCGGCTGAGCAGGACACCGGTGGTTGGATCGATGGCGTTGCTGTTGGCGAGCCGGGCCTGAACCTGCCGCCCAATACCGGTGTGCAGGTGGTGCGCGGCGGCACCACGCTGCCGACGACCGGCAAGCCGCTGTTCGACTACGTGAGCTATGCCAACGTGTTCCGGCTTTGCGCGGCGTCGTCTGTGAGCGTTGCCACCGCACCGGCGCAGGCGTTCTTTGGCAGCCTCACGACGTTCCCGGCAGGCGTGCAGGCCAATCGCTGCGCTGCGCTCAAGGCGGCCGGGCTGCTGACGTCCACCACTGCGGCTGCCCAGGCTGACGAAGCCCTGCAGAAGATGCACGCCTATGGCTGGGAGCCCGAGTCGGATCTCGTGCATGCGTCGATGTCGTTCTACGAGATCGACCCGTCCGTGGCGACCACGTTTGGCAACGCGCTCTCGCGCGCCAGCGTGACCGACAACCTATGCGGGCTGAGCTTCGCGGCAACCGACGCATCGTTCCATCCGACGGCCGTGAACGCCACGGCGCTCGCGCAGATGGCGGCGGTTGGCAACGGCATTCCGCCCACCTCCGGCGTGCAACTCGTCAACAACAACGCCCAGGGCGGGCCGACGCGCAGCAACCAGTCGGTCGATTCGACCGGCACGCAGGCCGCCAACCTTGATGGCGCGCTGTGCCTGCGCAACCTGCTGACAGGCGCCGATGCCGCCTCGCAATCGTTGCAGACCGGCATCAGCCAGACGCTGCGTACCGGCAACCTGCAAGGCAAGCCGGCGTTGATCGTGCAGGGCCGCAACGACGCGCTGCTGCCGGTCAACCACGGCTCGCGGCCGTACCTGGGGCTGAATGCGAAGGTGGAGGGCGGCTCGAGCAAGCTGTCGTACATCGAGGTGATGAACGCGCAGCATTTCGACGGCTTTATCGACCTCGTGCCCGGCTATGACTCCCTCTTCGTACCGCTGGTGCTCTATGAACAGCGCGCGCTGGACGCCATGTACGCCAACCTGAAGAACGGCACGCCGCTGCCGCCTTCGCAGGTGGTGCGCACCACCCCGCGCGGTGGCACGCCCGGTGCTGCACCAGCCATCAACGCGGCCAACGTGCCGAACTTCACGAGCACACCGGCGGCGGGCGACCGCATCTCGGTGAGCGTGTCGGGCGGCGTGGCGACGGTATCGGTGCCCAACTGATGCGATAGCCGGGACGGTTTTGACGCACTTGGGACGGCGGCGCGGCCGGCAGGCACGCCGCCGTTTGTTCTGGCGCAAATCTGCATCAAAACCCGCGTTTCCACGCTTGAAATGCCACCGAAGCTCCCTATCTTTCGGAGCAGTGAAACATTTTCCGCAAGGGGTTTTTAATGCGTTTGGACAAACTGACCACCCGCTTCCAGGAAGCGCTGGCCGACGCGCAGAGCCTGGCGCTGGGCAACGACAATCCGTACATCGAACCCGTCCACCTGCTGCTGGCCATGCTGCGCCAGCCGGACGGCGCGACCAAGAACCTGCTCGCCCGCGCGGGCGTGAACACGGGGGCGCTGGACACGGCGCTGGACCGCGCCATCAAGCACCTGCCGCAGGTGCAGGGTGGTGAGCAGGTACAGGTCGGCCGTGATCTGGGCAACCTGCTGCAGCAAACCGAGAAGGAAGGCATCAAGCGTGGCGACCAGTTCATCGCCAGCGAGCTGTTCCTGCTGGCCGTGGCCGACGACAAGGGCGAGGCTGGCCGTATTGCGCGCGAACACGGCTTGTCGCGCAAGCCGCTCGAAGCCGCCATCGACGCCGTACGCGGCGGCCAGACCGTCGGCAGCGCCGAGGCCGAAAGCCAGCGTGAAGCGCTCAAGAAGTACACCATCGATCTGACCGAGATGGCCCGGATCGGCAAGCTGGACCCCGTCATCGGCCGCGATGATGAAATCCGCCGCGCCATCCAGATCCTGCAGCGCCGCACCAAGAACAACCCGGTGCTGATCGGCGAGCCGGGCGTGGGCAAGACGGCCATCGTCGAAGGCTTGGCGCAGCGCATCATCAACGGCGAAGTGCCTGAGAGCCTGAAGAACAAGCGCGTGCTGGTGCTCGACATGGCAGGCCTGCTGGCCGGTGCCAAGTACCGCGGCGAGTTCGAAGAGCGCCTGAAGGCCGTGCTCAACGACATCGCCAAGGAAGAGGGCCAGACCATCCTCTTCATCGACGAGATCCACACCATGGTGGGCGCGGGCAAGGCCGAAGGCGCGATGGATGCCGGCAACATGCTCAAGCCGGCGCTGGCGCGCGGCGAGCTGCATTGCATCGGCGCGACCACGCTGGATGAATACCGCAAGTACATCGAGAAGGACGCCGCGCTGGAGCGCCGGTTCCAGAAGGTGCTCGTGGGCGAGCCAAGCGTGGAGGCGACCATCGCCATCCTGCGCGGCCTGCAGGAGAAGTACGAACTGCACCACGGCGTGGAGATCACCGATCCGGCGATCGTGGCCGCGGCTGAACTCAGCCACCGCTACATCACCGACCGCTTCCTGCCGGACAAGGCCATCGACCTGATCGACGAGGCCGCGGCGCGCATCAAGATGGAAATCGACTCGAAGCCCGAGGCGATGGACAAGCTCGACCGCCGCCTGATCCAGCTCAAGATCGAACGCGAGGCGGTGAAGAAGGAAACTGACGAAGCGTCGCAAAAGCGCCTGGAGCTGATCGAGCAGGAGATCGAGCGCCTGCAGAAGGAATACGCCGATCTGGACGAGATCTGGAAGGCCGAGAAGGGTGCCGCGCAAGGTGCGGCTACGCTCAAGGAAGAGATCGAGAAGATCAAGCTTGAGATCACCAAGCTGCAGCGCGAAGGCAAGCTCGAGAAAGTGGCCGAACTGCAATACGGCAAGCTGCCCGAGCTGGAAGGCAAGCTGAAGGCCGCCACCGCCGCGGAGTCTGCCGGCCAGAAGCAGCCGAACAAGCTGCTGCGCACGCAGGTGGGCGCCGAAGAGATTGCCGAAGTCGTCAGCCGCGCCACGGGCATCCCCGTGGCGAAGATGATGACCGGCGAGCGCGAGAAGCTGCTGAAGATGGAAGACCGCCTGCACGAACGCGTGGTCGGTCAGGACGAAGCCGTGCGTTTGGTGTCGGATGCCATCCGCCGCTCACGCGCCGGCATTGCGGACGAGAACAAGCCGTATGGCTCGTTCCTGTTCCTGGGCCCCACGGGCGTCGGCAAGACCGAGCTGTGCAAGGCGCTGGCCGGCTTCCTGTTCGATTCGGAAGAGCACCTCATCCGCATCGACATGAGCGAGTTCATGGAGAAGCATTCCGTGAGCCGCCTGATCGGCGCGCCGCCGGGCTATGTCGGCTACGAGGAAGGCGGCTACCTGACCGAAGCCGTGCGTCGCAAGCCTTACAGCGTGGTGCTGCTCGATGAAGTGGAGAAGGCGCACCCGGACGTATTCAACGTGCTGCTGCAGGTGCTGGACGATGGTCGCCTGACCGACGGTCAGGGCCGCACGGTCGACTTCAAGAACACGGTGATCGTGATGACGTCGAACCTCGGCTCGCAGCTCATCCAGCAGATGGCGACCGAACCGGCGGACGTGATCAAGGGTGCCGTGTGGCAGGAAGTGAAGACGCATTTCCGCCCCGAGTTCCTGAACCGGATCGACGAGGTGGTGGTGTTCCACGCGCTGGACCAACGCAACATCGAATCGATCGCGCGGATCCAGCTCAAGCGTCTGTCGGCACGTCTGGCGCAGATGGACCTGGCGCTGGAGATCAGCGACGAGGCAGTGGCCAAGCTGGCCTCTGCGGGTTACGACCCGGTGTTTGGGGCACGGCCGTTGAAGCGGGCGATCCAGCAGCAGCTTGAGAATCCGGTGGCCCGTATGATCCTGGAGGGCAAGTTCGCGCCCAAGGATGTGGTGCCGGTGGATTATCGGGATGGGCAGTTCTCGTTTGATCGGGTTGTGCACTGAGGCTGTGTTGTCGTGCGTTAAAAAGCCGCTCCGGAGGGTTCCGGAGCGGCTTTTTTGTTTTTGGCTTTTTGTTTTTGTTGGTGGTGCATCTCTGTTTCACCCCCTGCCGGGGGCGACTCACTTTCTTTGTCTTGCCAAAGAAAGTAAGCAAAGAAAGGCGCGCCCGAGATGGCGAAAGACTCCTTCAATTTTCGTCAGCGGGCGGAGGCGGGGAAAACTCGCTGCGCTCAAACAGTTCCCCGCCTTTTTTCCGCCCGCCGACGAAAATTGAAGGCGCCATCAAGGGCAGGAACGTCAACGGCCAAACCGGTGGCTTGCGTGTCCTGTCGGAGTTTCGTTTGTTGCGGTGTGCTGCTTCGCTTCGCTCGCTATCTCAACCTGTTCTTACTGCTTTGCCTCGCGTCTTGCCGCGCATCTACGACTGCGGTTGTGCTTCGATGGTGTGGCCGTACCCTGCCCTAGATGGCGCCTTGAATTTCTGTTGCAGAGAGGAAAAAGGAAGGGAAACTGTCTGAGCGCAGCG
>NZ_JBQEPR010000005.1:278593-407521 GCF_052045895.1 Ralstonia sp. 22111
TTCTTTGCTTACTTTCTTTGGCAAGACAAAGAAAGTGAGTCAGCCCCGGCAGGGGATGAAACAAGGGATGCACCACCAACAAAAAACCGCCGCCAGGCAAGGCTCCCCACACACGCCACCACAAAACCCAACCCCGAAATCCCTGACAGCCCCAAACCGCGCCACGACTCCAAAACGCTCAAGTCCCACCCGAAAACCCTCAAGCTCCACCGTCCAAGACTCGAACTTCACCCGAAAACCCTCAAGCTCCACCGTCCAAGACTCGAACTTCACCCGAAAACTCTCAAGCTCCACCGTCCAAGGCTTGAATTCCACCCAAAACCCCCGGAGTCCCGCTGTCCAAGGCCCAAGCTCGGCTCTCCAACACCCAAAGCCCAGGGTTTGACCCTCAAGCACCACGCTCACCCGCCCAAAGCCCTTTGCCCCGCATCCGCGCAGCCCCAATCCGCGCCTTTATGCAAAAACCAATGAACATTCCCTGAAACCATTCGTTCCCCGTACAAGACCCGCTCGGTAGTCTTGCTCCTATTCCAAATCCATCAGAGATCAGAAACGGAGCTGCAAGATGATTCGCAAGTTTGTTTTCAACACGCTTGTACGTGCTACGGCGGCTGCCATCGTGGCGGGGGGAACCGTGGGTGCGCATGCGGCAACGACACTGCTGAATGTGTCGTACGACCCGACGCGCGAGCTGTACAAGGAAATCAACACCGAATTCGCCAAGAAGTGGAAGGCCGAAACGGGTGAGGACATCACCCTGCGCGCTTCGCATGGCGGTTCGGGCAAGCAGGCCCGCTCCGTGATCGACGGGCTGGATGCCGATGTGGTGACGCTGGCGCTGGGCTATGACATCGACGCGATCGCCGAGCGCGGCCTGACGGCCAAGGACTGGCAGAAGCGCCTGCCGCACAACGCCTCGCCGTACACGTCGACCATCGTTTTCCTTGTTCGCAAGGGCAACCCGAAGGGCATCAAGGACTGGAATGACCTGGTCAAGCCCGGCATCGCCGTCATCACGCCGAACCCGAAGACCTCCGGCGGCGCACGCTGGAATTACCTGGCCGCCTGGGCCTACGCACTGAAGCAGCCGGGCGGTTCGGACGCCACCGCCAAAGACTTCGTGCAGAAGCTCTACAAGAACGTGCCGGTGCTCGATTCGGGCGCGCGCGGTGCGACCACCACCTTTACCGAGCGCGGTATCGGCGATGTGCTGATCGCGTGGGAAGACGAGGCGCTGCTGGCCTCGCGCGTGGAAGGCAAGGACAAGTTTGATGTGGTGGTGCCGTCGATTTCCATCCTGGCTGAGCCGCCGGTGGCGGTGGTGGACAAGGTGGCCGACAAGAAGGGCACGCGCAAGGCCGCGGAGGCGTATCTCAAGTTCCTGTACACGCCGCAAGGGCAGGAGATCGGTGCGAAGAACTTCTATCGCCCGACCGACCCGGCCGTGGCCAAGAAGCACGAGAGCGAATTCCCGAAGGTGAAGCTCGTGACCATCGACGACACGTTCGGCGGCTGGCAGAAGGCGCAGAAGACGCACTTTGCCGATGGCGGGCAGTTTGATCAGCTCTATCAACCGGGCAAGTAAGCCCACACGACGTAACGACATCGGGTGATCCGCATCATGCAAATCCTGACGATTTCCGGCAGCCCTTCGGCGCAATCGCGATCTGCGCGCCTGCTGGGCCATGTGCGTGCGCAGCTCCAACGCGCCGGCGAGCAGGCGGACCACCTGGACCTGCGCAGCCTGCCGGCCGATGCGCTGCTCGGTGCGCAGGTGTCCGACCCCGCCATCGCCGATGCGGTGGCGCGGGTGGAAGCGGCGGGCGTGGTGATTCTTGCCACGCCGGTCTACAAGGCGGCCTACAGCGGGCTGCTCAAGACGTTTCTCGATCTGCTGCCGCAGAGCGGGCTGCGCGACAAGGTCGTGCTGCCGATTGCCACCGGCGGCAGCCTCGCCCACACGCTGGCGATCGACTACGCGCTGCGCCCGGTGCTGACGGCGCTGGCGGCGCGCTCGATCCTGCCGGGCATCTTTGCAGTCGACTCGCAGATCGTCGTGGCCGATGACGGCGTGAGCGTCGACCCATCGCTGCAGCAGCGCCTGGATGACGGCGTGGAGCGCGTGCATCAGGCGCTGGCGCTCGCAAGGCATCCGGCCGTGGCGCAGGTCATCGTTTCAAGCCGCAGCGCGGTGCGTGCCGCAACGCTCGCGCATACGCAGGCCAACACGCAGGCCATCACGCAGGCCATCACGCAGGCCAACACGCAGGCCAACACGCACGCCGACATCGAGCGAATGCGATGTCTGGCGTGATGCGCTGACTGCGCCGCCTTACACACAGGCTCACTGCTTTCCCGTTGTTGTCACGTCGCGCAGCCGCTGCGCGCGGATCGTGCCGTCCCTACACCCCGCATCGACCGAACTTGCCATGAAAACCCACTCGCCCCTGCGCAGGACTTTGACCATTGCCGCCACGCTGCTTGCCACGCTCGGCGCCCCCGCCGCATTTGCCAACAGCGATGCGCCGCCCCCGACCGCTGCCAAGCAACTGCGCATCGGCTATCAGAAATACGGCACGCTGACGGTGCTCAAAGCACGCGGCACGCTGGAAAAGCGCCTTGCCGCGCAGGGCATCGAAGTGAAGTGGACGGAGTTTCCGGCGGGCCCGCAGCTGCTGGAAGGCCTGAACGTGGGCGCCATCGATTTCGGCACCACGGGTGAAGCGCCAACGATCTTCGCGTTGGCTGCTGGCGCGCACCTCGTCTATGTCGGCAACCAGCCGCCCGCGCCGGGCGGCGAGGCGATCATCGTGCCGAAAGCTTCGCCGCTCAAGAGCGTGGCCGATCTCAAAGGCAAGCGCGTCGCCTTCAACAAGGGCTCGAACGTGCATTACTTGCTGGTGAAGCTGCTGGAAAAAGCCAACGTGCCTTACAGCGATATCCAGCCTGTGTACCTCACGCCTGCCGACGCACGTGCCGCCTTTGAACGCGGCGCCATCGACGCCTGGGTGATCTGGGATCCGTTCTTTGCCGCAGCCGAACAACAACTGGGCGCGCGCGTGCTGGCCGACGGCACCGGCGTGGTCAATAACTCGCAGTACTTCCTGGCGTCGAAGGGCTATGCGGGCGCGCGGCCCGATGTGCTGAACATCGTGCTGGATGAACTGAAGAAGACCGACACCTGGGCCGCGGCCAATCCGAGGGACGTGACGAACATCCTCGGCCCGCAGCTCGGCCTGGAGCCGGCGGTGGTGGCGCGTTCGGTGTCGCGCATTGCCTATGGCATCCAGCCCGTCGGCGCAGAAGCCCTGGCGGACCAGCAGCGCATTGCCGACACGTTCCACGCACTGAAGCTGATTCCGCGTCCGGTGAAGGTGGCCGACGCTGCGTGGCAGCCGACGACGCAACAGGCTGCGCGCTGATTGCCATGACGATCGATACCCAAGCCGCACGGCCCGCGACGCCCGCGGAACCGGCAATCGCCTAACGCTGAATACGATTCGAGGAGCTGTCATGCAAGTTTTCTGGTTCATCCCGACGCACGGCGACAGCCGTTATCTCGGCACTGCCGAGGGCGCGCGCCAGGTCGATCACACCTATCTGCAGCAGGTGGCCGTGGCCGCCGATACGCTCGGTTACGAGGGCGTGCTGATTCCCACCGGCCGCTCGTGCGAAGACCCGTGGATCGTGGCCGCGAGCCTCATTCCGGTGACGAAGCGCCTGCGCTTCCTGGTGGCGGTGCGCCCGGGGCTGATGGCACCGACGCTGGCCGCCCGCATGGCCGCCACGTACGACCGTTTGTCGAATGGCCGCTTGCTGGTGAACCTCGTCACGGGAGGTGACCCGTCGGAGCTGGCAGGCGATGGTCTGTTCCTGGACCACGCGCAACGCTACGAAGCCTCGGAAGAATTCATCCGCATCTGGCGTGAAACGCTGGCCGCGAGCCATGAAGGCGCTGCGCTGGATTACACCGGCAAGCACCTCAGCGTGAAGGGCGCGAAGGTGCTGTATCCGCCCGTGCAGCGGCCGCATCCGCCGGTGTATTTCGGTGGGTCGTCGGAAGCGGCGCATGAGCTGGCGGCCGAGCAGGTCGACACGTATCTCACCTGGGGCGAACCGCCTGCCGCCGTGGCCGAGAAGCTGGCCGACGTGCGGGCGCGTGCTGCCAAGCATGGCCGCACCGTGCGCTTCGGTATCCGCCTGCACGTGATCGTGCGCGAGACGGACGATGAAGCCTGGGCTGCCGCAGACAAGCTCATCAGCAAGCTCGACGACGATACCGTTGCGCGCGCGCAAGAGGCCTTCCGCAAGATGGATTCGGCCGGCCAGCAACGCATGGCTGCGCTGCATGCCGGCGGCGTCAAACGCACGCGCGCCGATCTGGAGATCAGCCCGAACCTGTGGGCGGGTGTGGGGCTGGTGCGCGGTGGTGCCGGCACGGCGCTGGTGGGCGATCCGCAAACCGTGGCCGCGCGCATGAAGGAATACGCCGAGTTGGGCATCGATACGTTCGTGCTGTCCGGTTATCCGCATCTGGAAGAGGCCTACCGCTTTGCCGAACTGGTGTTCCCGCTGTTGCCGCGCTCGGTGCGCGACAAGCTGCCGGGCAACGTGCTGAACGGGCCGTTTGGCGAAGTGATTGCCACCGGCATCGTGCCGCGCGTGGCGGCAAGCTGAGCCGAGAGGAGCAGGGCAATGGCATCCAAGTCGAAACCGAAGGCAAACACCTTCCTGCGTTCCGCCCAGCAACGACTGGCGCCGTGGATCGTGCCGCTTGTGCTGCTGGTGCTGTGGCAGGCATCGGCCCAATGGGGCTGGTTGTCGAACCGCATCCTGCCGGCACCGCTGGACGTGGCGAAATCCGCCGTCGCGCTGGCACGCTCCGGCGAGCTGTGGACGCACGTGGCTGTGAGCACGTGGCGCGCGCTGCTGGGCTTTGCGATCGGTGGTTCGCTGGGGCTGGCGCTGGGCTTGCTGACTGGCACCTTCCGCACCGCCGAGACGCTGCTCGACACCACGCTGCAGATGGTCCGCAACATCCCGGTGCTGGCGCTGATTCCGCTGGTGATCCTGTGGTTCGGCATCGACGAATGGGCCAAGCTGTTTCTTGTCTCGCTGGGCGTGTTCTTCCCGATCTACCTGAACACGTATCACGGCATCCGCTCGGTCGATCCGGCCCTGGTGGAGATGGCCCGCAGCTACGGCCTGTCGCGTGCGCAGTTGTATCGCGAGGTGATCCTGCCAGGCGCGCTGCCGCAGATCCTGGTGGGCGTGCGCTTCTCGCTCGGCCTGATGTGGGTGACGCTGATCGTGGCGGAGACGGTGTCTGCGCAGGCCGGCATCGGCTACATGACGATGAATGCGCGCGAGTTCCTGCAGACCGACGTGGTGCTGCTGGGCATCCTGCTGTACGCGCTGCTCGGCAAGCTGGCGGATTGGCTATCGCGTGGGCTGGAGCGGTACTGGCTGCGCTGGCACCCCGGTTATCAAGCCGCGGCCTGAGGCTGAATTGGAGAGACGCATGCAAAGCAACGCTACCGAACACGCCGCGCTGGCCGGCACCGCCCTGCACATCGAGCACGTCGTCAAACGCTATGGCGACCGTGAAGTGCTGCACGGTATCGATCTGGACATCACCCCGGGCGAGTTTGTCGTCATCGTCGGGCGCAGCGGCTGCGGCAAGAGCACGCTGCTGCGGTTGATTGCCGGGTTGGAAGGCATCGACGATGGCCACCTGCGTCGCGATGGCGACGCCGAAGACGGCCTGCACGACGATGCCCGCGTGATGTTCCAGGATGCCCGCCTGCTGCCGTGGAAGAAGGTGCTCGACAACGTCGCGCTCGGCCTGCCGAAAACACGACGCGCGCAGGCCGCTGAAGTGCTCGCGCAAGTCGGTCTGGCCGAGCGGGCAGGGGAATGGCCGGCTCGCCTGTCGGGCGGGCAGCGCCAGCGCGTGGCATTGGCGCGGGCGCTGGTGCATCGGCCGCGCCTGCTGCTGCTGGACGAGCCGCTGGGCGCGCTCGACGCGCTCACCCGCATCGACATGCAGAACCTCATTGAAGGCCTGTGGCAACGGCTTGGCTTTACGGCCGTGCTGGTCACGCACGATGTGGCCGAAGCGGTGGCGCTGGCCGACCGCGTGGTGCTGATCGAAGACGGCCGCATCGCGCTGGATGAACGCATCGACCTGCCGCGTCCGCGCCATCGTGGTTCGCCCGCGTTTGCTCGGCTGGAAGAAGCGATCCTCAATCGCGTGATGCAGCGCAAGATCGATCCGAACGAAGTGACCGATGTGCACCCGCACACGGCGTGGGCATCACCCTTTGACGTGTCCGCCACCGCCGTACGCTGGGCCGTGTAAGGCGCTGCAAACCTTCCTCCTGAAAACATTCATTGGCACGTAGTGCCGTTGTCACCTAAGAAGGAACATCATGAGCATTCAAGCGATTAACGTACGCAACCAGTTTCGCGGGCAGATCAAGGAGATCATCCGGGGCGACGTGCTCTCGGAGATCGACGTGGAGACCCCGGCCGGCATCGTGACCTCGGTCATCACCACGCGCTCGGTCGACAGCCTTGGCCTGAAGATCGGCAGCGAAGTCGTTGCGCTGGTGAAGGCGACTGAAGTCTCGATCGCCAAACTGTAAGGACGGGGAGGAGACGGCGACCCAACAAGGAGCCTCACCCATGAGCCTGATGCACACCACCGCACTCGCACAATTTCTCGGCACGCTGCCCAGCGCCCCGACGCCGGACCGCCACTTGTGGCGCGACGCCGCCGGCCGCGTGCAGGGCCAGTTCTTCCACTGCGCGCTGACCAGCCTGTTTGAACCGGTCTGGCAGCTGGCTGCGGACGGCTCAATGGCCCCCGCCGGCCACGAAGCGCTGATGCGCACATGGACCCGCGACGGCGAGCTGGGCCTGAACCCGTGGAAGGTGTTCTCGCTGGCGTCGGATGACGGCACGCTGGTCGAGCTGGACCGCCTGTGCCGGCTGGTGCACACGCTCAACTATTTTTCGCGCACCGATGCGCGGCGGCTGGTCGTCAATGTGCATGGCCGGTTGCTGGCGGCGGTGGCGGCCGACCATGGCAAGGCGTTCCATCGCGCGGTGACGGCGCTGGGGCTGCATCCGGAGCAATTCGTCATCCAGGTGCCGTCTACGGCCAATGACGATCTGGGGCTGCTGCTGTTCGTGGTGGACAACTACCGGCGCAACGGTTTTGCCGTGGCCGTGCAGGCATCGGACCCGGCGGAAGCTGGCGCGCTGCTCGTGCATGCCAAGCCGGCGTACCTGAAGCTCGATGCGCGGCGCGATTGGCGTACGCGGAACGTGGTGTCGCTGGCCGATTCCGCGCGTGAGTTGGGCGTGACGCTGGCATTGCGGCGTTGCGAACGCCCGAGCGATCTGGAGCTGGCACGGGCGGCCGGTATCGCCTATGTGCAGGGCAGCATCCTGCCCGGCGCGGAACCTGAGCCGGACGCTGTACCCACGCCACTGGTGATACCGATGGCGCAGGCGCCGCTGGTGCAACAGCAGCAGTGCGCGGCGGGCATTTCTCTGACGCAATGAGCACGATATGGCACGCAGCGCACTCGCAACCGCATCGGACGCATCCGCCTGGCAGTGGCCGGCAGACGCCGTCATCCTGACCGTTCCCGGCTTGCATGGCAGCGGCCCCGGCCACTGGCAGACGCGCTGGGAGCAGCGGTTTCCAAACTGGCGCCGCGTGGAGCAGACCGACTGGTCAACGCCTGACCTGCCGCGCTGGTCTGCCCGCGTGGGCGAAGCGGTACATGCGGCACTGGCCGAGCGTCCGCCGATACGCGCGCGGCGCCCCGTGATCTTGGTGGCGCATAGCTTCGGCTGCCTGGCGGCGCTGCACTGGGCGGTTCAGACAAAAGAGGCCGTGGCCGCGGCGCTGCTGGTTGCGCCGGCCGATCCGGACAAATTCGGTGTGCGCGATCTGCTTCCGGACCACGCGTTGCCGTTTCCCATCACGCTTGTTGCCAGCCGCAATGACCCGTGGATGCGGCAAGGCAGTGCCATCGACTGGGGCGCGCGTTGGGGCGCCGAGTTTATTGACGCCGGCGAGGCTGGCCATATCAACGCTGACTCCAACCTTGGCGACTGGGACGCTGGCTTGACGGTGCTTGATCGCCTGATCGGTCGCGCAAGTGCAGAAGACACCACCCGCGATGGCGCCGACTGGCAAGCCCAGTGGGATGTCTTACCGAGCACTCCTTATATCTAAAACGATGATGCACATGCGCAAATATTCGTTTTCGTCATAAGAACGTTTCGCCACAATCGGTTCATCTGCATATCGGCCGCAGTGTTTTTTGCCCTGCGGCCATCTTTATCGGTGCGCTGATGAGCCTGTTTTCTGCGTTTTCTTTGTCCAAGCGGCGTAAGCCCGCCAATGTGCTGCCCGGTTTCGGGCTGGCGCTGGGCTTTTCGCTTCTGTACCTCGCGCTGATCGTCCTGATTCCGCTGTCGGCGACCGTCCTCAAGACGTTCACCATGACGTGGGATGCGTTCTGGACAACCGTCACCGCACCGCGCGTGGTGGCGTCGTACAAGCTGACGTTCGGCGCCTCGCTAATCGCGGCAGTGATCAACCTCGTGTTCGGGCTGATCGTGGCGTGGGTGCTGGTGCGCTATCGCTTTCCGGGCAAGCGGTTGATCGATGCGCTGGTGGATCTGCCATTTGCGCTGCCGACTGCGGTGGCCGGCATTGCGCTCACCGCGTTGTACGCGCCGAATGGCTGGATCGGCTCGCGGCTGGAACCGCTGGGGCTGAAGGTCGCATTCACGCCGCTGGGCATCGTGGTGGCGCTGACGTTCATCGGCCTGCCGTTTGTCGTGCGCACGGTGCAGCCGGTGCTCGAAGACCTGGAGGCCGAACTGGAAGAAGCGGCCGCCAGCCTGGGCGCCACGCGCTGGCAGACCTTCGCTCGCGTGATCCTGCCGACCTTGCTGCCCGCATTGCTGACCGGTTTTGCGCTGGCATTTGCGCGTGCCACCGGCGAGTACGGCTCGGTCATCTTCATCGCCGGCAACATGCCGATGGTTTCCGAGATCACGCCGCTGATGATTTATTCCAAGCTGGAGCAATTCGATTACGCGGGCGCCACGGCCATTGCCGTTGTCATGCTCGGCATCTCGTTCACGCTGCTGCTGGTGATCAACCTGCTGCAAGCCTGGACGCGCCGCCGTGGCAATCGCAATGACGTCATCGAGCGTGCCCCTGAACCCCCGACCGCCCATGCGGCAGCAGGAGCCTGACATGGCCGGTACTGTCTCCCGTCAACTCGGTCAGGCGCCCGCTGTGGGCCGCCGTGGCGCCACCGCAGAATCTGCGTGGGTGCGCGCAACGCTGATCCTCGTGTCGTTCGTGTTCCTGGCGCTGTTCCTGTTCGTGCCGCTGGCGAGCGTGTTTGTCGAGGCATCCAAGAAGGGCGTCGACGTGTATCTCGAAGCGCTCGTGGAGCCGGATGCGCTCTCGGCAATCGGCCTCACGCTCGCGATTGCGGCGATTGCCGTGCCGCTGAACGTGGTGTTTGGCGTGGCGGCGGCGTGGGCAATCGCCAAGTTCGAGTTTCGCGGCAAGAACCCGCTGCTGACGTTGATCGACTTGCCGTTCTCGGTGTCGCCCGTCATTGCTGGGTTGATCTACGTGCTGCTGTTTGGCGCGCAGGGCTGGTTCGGGCCGTATCTGTCGGAGCACGATTTCAAGGTCATCTTTGCTGTACCGGGCATTGTGCTCGCGACCGTGTTCGTCACGTTTCCGTTTGTGGCCCGCGAGCTGATTCCGCTCATGCAGGCGCAGGGCAGCGAAGAGGAAGAGGCCGCCATCGTGCTCGGCGCATCGGGCTGGCAGACGTTCTTTCGCGTGACGCTGCCGAACATCAAGTGGGGCCTGCTGTACGGCGTGATCCTCTGCAACGCGCGGGCGATGGGCGAATTTGGCGCAGTGTCGGTGGTGTCGGGCCACATTCGCGGGCTGACCAACACGATGCCGCTGCACGTGGAAATTCTCTACAACGAATACAACTTTGCGGCCGCATTTGCCGTGGCGTCGCTGCTGACATTGCTGGCGCTCGTCACGCTGGCGCTGAAGACGCTGGTCGAATGGCGCAGCCGCCGCGAGCTGGCTGATGCAGATGCCGGCGTGGGCGAAGGCCCTGGGCAGCGCGTAGCACAACAGGCATCCAAGTCGAATTCGCACGTCTCCGTGCAATCTCCGCTCGAAGGGGCAGCATGAACAGTAAGCAGGGGCCCCGCGCAGCGGGGGATGCGCACGACCGTGAATGTTGCCGGTCACCGACACCGCGACGGGCGAGTTATCGATATGTGTAAGGAGGTGAACGCAGCATGAGCATCCAGGTTCAACACATCACCAAGCGCTTTGGCAACTTCGTGGCCCTCAACGACGTCTCGCTCGACTTCAAGCAGGGCGAACTGACTGCGCTGCTGGGCCCGTCAGGCTGCGGCAAGACCACGCTGCTGCGCATCATCGCGGGGCTGGAGCATGCGGATTCGGGCAGCATCCATCTGAACGGCGAAGACGCATCGGACCAGCATGTGCGCGAGCGCCAGGTCGGCTTCGTATTCCAGCATTACGCGCTGTTCAAGCACATGACGGTGTTCGAGAACGTGGCCTTTGGCCTCCGTGTGAAACCGCGTGCGCAGCGGCCGAGTGAAGCGCAGATCCGCGCCAAGGTGAAGGAACTGCTGGAACTCGTGCAGCTGGATTGGCTGGCCGATCGTTACCCGCCGCAGTTGTCTGGCGGACAGCGCCAGCGGATTGCCCTGGCACGCGCGCTGGCGGTGGAGCCGCGCGTGCTGCTGCTCGACGAGCCTTTCGGCGCGCTCGACGCCAAGGTGCGCAAGGAACTGCGCCGCTGGCTGCGCCGCCTGCATGACGATCTGCATGTCACGAGCCTGTTCGTGACGCACGACCAGGAAGAGGCGCTGGAAGTGGCCGACAACGTGGTGCTGATGAACCGCGGCCAGGTGGAGCAGGTCGGCAGCCCTGATGCGGTCTACAACACGCCGGCCACGCCGTTTGTCTACGGCTTCCTCGGCAACGTGAACCTGTTCCACGGCCGCCTGGAAGAAGGCGAGGGCGGCAGCGTGCTGCACGTGGGTGATTCGGCCATCGCCGTGCCGTCGGGCGGCGTGGATTCGTCCCGCGCCGATCAGGCCGTGGCGTTTGTACGCCCGCACGAGATCGACCTGGAGCGCTATGCGCCGGGCGCCGAGGGCATTCCCGTGACGCTGCGCCGCGTGCTGACGCTGGGCGCCATCGCGCAGCTGGAGCTGGAGCGCGAAGACACCGACGACATCATCGAAGTCTCCCTGCCCATCGAGCGCTTCCGCATCGAGGGCTTCCGTGAAGGCGAAACGCTGGTGGTGCGCCCGCGCGCGATCCGTGTGTTCGCGCAAGGCAATGCACGGCCCGTCGCGCAGGCCGCCGCGTAACACGACGCTCCGACGACAACCCATACGAGAGGACACGAGCCATGAACTTCCAGCAACTGCGTTCCATCCGCGAGGCGGTGCGCCGCCAGTTCAACCTGACCGAAGTCGCCAACGCGCTGTACACGTCGCAGCCCGGTGTGTCGCGGCAGATTCGCGAGCTGGAGGATGAGCTTGGCGTGGAGATTTTCGAGCGCTACGGCAAGCGGCTGACGGGCCTGACAGAGCCGGGCCGCGAGATCGTCCGCATTGTCGAGCGCCTGCTGCTCGAAGCCGAAAACCTGCGCCAGGCCGGCGAGGAATTCTCCGGCCGACAATCCGGCCGCCTGACCGTGGCGACCACGCACACGCAGGCCCGCTATGCGCTGCCGAAGGTGGTGCAGTCGTTCCGCAAGGAATACCCGCACGTCACGCTGGCGCTGCAGGAGGCATCGCCCTCGCACATCGTCGAGCTGCTGCTGACGGGGCAGGCCGATATCGGTATCGCCACCGAGGCCGTGGCCAACGAGCCGGGGCTGACGTCGTTCGAGGCGTACCGTTGGCGTCACGTGCTGGTGGTCAGCCCGGACCATCCGCTGACGAAGAACCCGCTCCCAACGTTGGAAGACGTGGCGCAATACCCGCTCATCACGTACGACGCGGGTTTCACGGGCCGACGCAACATCGACGCGGCATTTGCCGGCGCCGGCCTGCACCCCGAGATCGTGCTGACCGCCATGGACGCCGACGTGATCAAGACCTACGTGGCGCTGGATGTGGGTGTGGGCATCATCGCGTCGATGGCGTATGACGGGCGCAAGGACGACAACCTCGTCTGCATCGGGGCAGATCACTTGTTCGAGCCGAACACGACGCGTGTGGCGGTGCGCCGCGGGGCGTATCTGCGGGGCTACGCGCACGACTTCATCGGCATGTTCGCGCCACACCTCTCCCGCGAGACAGTGGCGGAGGCAGTGGCTTCCACGGTGGTGGCGCAATCCGCGCGGGAGGCACTGGCGGCGTAAACGTCCCGCGGGCGGCGGGCTGCGAACCGTTCATCCGTCCAATCCCGCCGTTCGTCGCATCCGCATGGCGCCTGCCCAGGCGCCATTCCTATACTGCGGGCATCCTCGGTTCCACCAGAGACCGCCATGTCCGCCGTGCCTTACACCCCAAATTCCCCGTCCGTTGAATCCGACGACGCGCTGCTGCGCCGCGCTCGCCACCGCGCCGGTGCTCGCCTGGGGTTCCGCATTCACCTGCTGTCGTTCCTGGCCGTGAACGCCGGGTTGGCGGCGATCGCGCTATCGCACGGGCAGTTCTGGTTTGTGTGGCCGCTGCTGGGCTGGGGGTTGGGCCTGGCTGCGCACGGCCTGAGCTTGGCCTGGAGCCAGGGCAACGGCTACCAGCGCATGGTCGATCAGGAACTCGCCCGGTTGCGCGAGCAGGCCGGCCGCCGGTAATGCGGGAAACCCCAAGCTTCAACCCCGGAGAACCGTCCGGTAAGATCGCCCGCATGTTCGCCAATGTGTCGCTCCCTTCCCTTGCAGACTGCCTGCACCTTGCCCGGCGCTGGGTGATCCGCTATGCGGTCATCATCGTCATCAATACGCTGATTGCGGCCGTGCTTGCGTTCGGTATCCGGCCAGAAGAGACCTTCTGGAAAGACTTCGTATTCAGCCAGGCGATCGGGTTATCGATGTTCTCGTTGATCGGCATACCGCGCCACGTGCTCTGGGGCGACGGGCCGCCCAACAAGAAGGTGTTCCCGTGGATCATCTTGGGCGCGGTGCTGATCGGCGTGCCGTTTGGCCAGTGGATCGCGCGGACGATCCTGTGCCTGCACAACCCGAACCCGGAACCCTGGCGCGCCGACAGCCTGCGCATGAGCTTCATCATCGCCATGCTGGCTGCGCTTGGCGCCACGTATTACTACTGGTCGCGCGGCAAGCTGGCCGCATTGCAGCGCCAGGCCGCGCTGGATGCGCTGGAGCGTGAAGAGGCCGAGAAGCAGGTCGTGCGCGCACAGTTGATGGCGCTGCAGGCGCAGATCGAGCCGCACTTCCTGTTCAATTCACTCGCCCACGTCGATGTGCTGATCGCACGGGACCCGGCCGCTGCGCGGCGTCTGCTGCAGCACCTGATCGGCTTTCTGCGCAGCTCGCTCTCGCACGCACGCGCCGAGCAGTGCACGCTGGCGCAAGAGTTTGCGCTGCTGCGCGCGTATCTCGACATCCAGGCGTTGCGCTTTGGCAATCGCCTGCGATTCTCCTTGGCGCTGGACGATGCCATCGCCAACATCGTCATCCCGCCGATGCTGATCCAGCCGCTGGTGGAAAACGCCGTGGTGCACGGCATCGAACCTGCGCGCGAGGGCGGGGAGATCGCCCTGTCTGCTCGCCTGGCTGCAGGCAGCGAGGGCGAGCGACTCGTGCTGGAAGTGCGCGACACGGGCGTCGGTTTCGGCAACGACGGCGCCACGGGCTCGGGGCTGGGCCTTACGCACGTGCGCGAACGCCTGTCGCGCCTGTTTGACGGCGATGCGCGCCTGACCATCACCGAGACCGTGCCGCACGGCGTGACGATCATCGTCGAGCTACCGCTGGCGCACGAAACGTCGCCTGCACCGTCTCAACCCGACGCGCCGGAATGGCGCTGCCGCTTCTCTCGCTCAACCGCCAACGCCACCGGCGCGCTCTCATCGCGCGCATCCGCCGGAACCTGATCGATGCCTGCTTCCCCACGCGTGCTCATTGCCGACGACGAACCGGCACTGGCTGAAAACCTCGTCGCAGAACTGGCGGCGCTCTGGCCCGATGCCACGCTGCTGCCGGCCGTGCACGACGGCCAATCCGTGCTCGATGTAATTGACGATGCGGCCGACGGGCAGGCGCCCGATGTGGTCTTTCTCGACATCCGCATGCCGGGGTTGTCGGGCATTGACGTAGCGCGCGAGCTGTCGCAGCGGGAAATGCGTCCGCTGGTGGCGTTCGTGACCGCATATGACCAGTTCGCGCTCGACGCCTTTGAGCAAGCCGCGGTCGACTACGTGCTCAAGCCCGTTCAGACCGAGCGCCTGGCCGAGACCCTCAAGCGGCTGAAGGACCGGCTCGGCGCGCGCCCGAACGGCAACGCCGGCGCCACTGCCGCCACGGACCCAGCGCAGACGCTGGCTGAACTCGTCGAGCGCCTTGCCGGGCTGCAGGGCGCTGCCCAAACGCGTGCCACCCCGCAGGGCGGCTATCTGCGCTTCATCAAGGCGCTCGTCGGCCAGGAAGTGCGCTTCATCCCCGTGGATGACGTGATCTACTTGGAAGCGACCGACAAGTACGTCAACGTGGTGGCCGGCAGTGGCGAATCCCTTATTCGTACCAGCCTGCGCGATTTGCTGACCCAGCTGGACCCCGAGCACTTCTGGCAGGTGCATCGCGGCACGGTGGTGAACGTGGCGCATGTGTCGAGTGCCGTGCATCTGTCGCTGGGCCGCCTGGGGCTGAAGATACGCGGGCGCGCGGAGACGCTGCCGGTGGCGCGGCAATACGCGCATTTGTTCCGGCAGATGTAGTCGCCGCAGGGGCGGGTCCGCTATGATCCTTCGTGTCGTCAACGGATCGAGAGAGCGAGAGCACCCGCCATGGAGACACCAGCCGCACGCCCCGCCAGCCACGTTGCCGAGCCACGCCACGGCGGCCAGATTCTTGTTGATGCACTGGTGGCCCACGGCGTCGATGTGGCCTTCGGCGTGCCCGGCGAGAGCTACCTCTCGGTGCTCGAAGGCTTCTACCAGCGCCGCGACCGCACGCGCTTCATCGTCTGCCGGCAAGAGGGCGGCGCCGCCAACATGGCGGATGCCTACGGCAAGCTCACCGGCCGGCCCGGCATTGTCTTCTGCACACGCGGGCCGGGCGCCGCCAACGCCAGCATTGGCGTCCACACAGCGTTTCAAGACTCCACGCCGCTGATCCTATTCATCGGACAGGTCGGCCGCGATTTCGTCGATCGCGAAGCGTTCCAGGAAATCGACTACCGCCGGATGTTCGGGCAGATGACCAAGTGGGTCGCGCAGATCGATAGCGTCGAGCGCATCCCCGAATACATCGCACGCGCCTTCCAGACTGCCACCGCCGGCCGCCCCGGCCCTGTGGTGCTGGCGCTGCCGGAAGACATGCTGACCGAAGTTGCCACCGTGGCCGATGTGCCGCCAATGCCCCGCGCGATGGCGTGGCCCGGCCCGCATGACCTTGCCCAACTGAAGACGCTGTTGCAGAACGCCGAGCGGCCGATGCTGCTGCTGGGCGGTTCCGGCTGGACGCCGCAAGCAGCCGCGCGCATGCAAGCCTTTGCCGAGCGCTGGAATCTGCCCGCAGGCTGCGTGTTCCGCCGGCAAGACCTGTTCGACAACCGCCACCCGAATTACGCCGGCGATGTCGGTATCGCCATCAACCCGAAGCTCGCAGCGCGTGTGAAAGACGCCGATGTGGTGCTCGCCATCGGCCCGCGCCTGGGCGAGATGACGACCTCGGGCTACACGCTCTTCGATGTGCCGCGCCCAAAGCAGACCTTGGTGCATGTGCATGCCGGCGCAGAAGAGTTGGGGCGCGTCTACCAGGCCGACCTGATGATTCACGCGTCGATGCCCGCGATCGCCGAAGCGCTGGATAGTATGTCGCCTGATGCGCCGCCGCGGTGGTCCGACTGGACAGAAGCCGCCAACGCCGACTACCGCGCCAACATCGCGCCGCCGCCGTTCGGTGGCAAGGGCATCGATATGGCCCGTGCCATGCAATGGCTGCGCGAGCGCCTTCCGCACAACAGCATCCTGACCAACGGCGCCGGCAACTACGCCACGTGGCTGCATCGCTTCTATCAGTATGGTGCGCTGGCGTCGGGCTCGCGCACGCAGCTCGCACCGACCAGCGGGGCGATGGGCTATGGAGCGCCCGCCGCAGTGGCGGCCAAGATCATCTGCCCTGAAACGCCCGTCATCTGCATGGCTGGCGACGGTTGCTTCCTGATGAACGGCCAGGAGCTGGCGACCGCCATGCAGTACAACGCGCCGGTGATCTTTATCGTGGTCAACAACGGCATGTACGGGACGATCCGCATGCATCAGGAGCGCGAGTACCCCGAGCACGTGAGCGGGACCGAGCTGCGCAACCCCGACTTTGCCGCGCTCGCCAGAGCCTACGGCGCCGAGGGGCATACGGTACGTTCGCTCGAAGGGTTTCAGTCGGCGGTGGAAACTGCGCTGGCGGCAAGCGTTGCGTCCGTCATTGAGGTGCAGACCGATCCGAACATCATCAGCCCGCGCGCGACGATCGATTCGTTGCGTGCACAGTCGCGCAGTTGATTCCGCTTTCGCTTTTCGTTTTTCTGTTTTTGCTAACGCCAAACCATCCATTGCCATGACGATGATTCCCGTGACTGATTTGTGCGACATGCACGAAGACAAGCTGGTGTACGGCAGCCTGCGTGTGCTTACGCCGGTGTTCCGCAGCTTTGGCAAGCGCGCCGCGTTTGCCGGCCCGGCTTCCACGCTCAAGGTGTTTGAAGACAACGGTCTGGTACGCGCCGCGTTGGAAGAGCAGGGCGCAGGCCGCGTGCTGGTGATTGATGGCGGCGGCTCGCTGCGCTGCGCGCTGGTGGGCGGCAACCTCGGCAAGCTGGCCGAAGAGAACGGCTGGGAGGGCATTCTGCTCAACGGCTGCGTGCGGGACACGCGCGAGCTGGCCGAATGCAACGTCGGCATCCACGCACTGGCGGTGCACCCACGCAAGAGCATCAAAAAGAACGCCGGGCAGCGCGAAGTGGGCGTGCAGATGCCGGGCGCGTACATCCAGTCTGGCGAGTGGGTCTATGCCGACGAAGACGGCGTGCTGGTCTCGCAGGACATGCTGGAATGATCCGCGCCAACGCCATCCACGTGTTCGTCTACGGCACGCTGCGTGCCGGCGAGGCGAACGATCTGCGGGTTGCCGCGGCCAAGCGCGGCATTCCTGAGCCGGAGCTGCTCGGTACTGCCATGTTGCATGGCCGACTGTATGACTTTGGTGCGTACCCCGGACTCGTGCTCGATCCGACTGGCACCGCCGTGCGCGGCGATGTGTATCGCATCGATGCGGCGCTCGTCCCCGTGCTGGACGAGATCGAAGAGGTCTACCCCGGCGGCGATGCGCTGTTCCTGCGCGAGAACCACGCCGTCATGCTGGGTAGCGAACCGGTCGATTGCATTGTCTATCCGGTTAGCCCACAGCACATTGCCGGGCGGCCCGCCATCACCGGTGGAGACTGGGTGGCACATCGCCTGTCTCGAGGCTGATTCCGATTTGGAGGGGGAGGGGCGCACGATATAATCCGCGCGCTGTTCGTTCGAGCAGCCGGGTTTAGCAGCCCACATGATGTGCCATCTAGACGGACAATGTCCGGTGCTTGTGCACGCCTATCCTTTATGGCGGGCCGGGCGGTGAGACCTTCGGGTCTGCCGGTTTCTAGATGGCCGGTCTGCTAACGCCGTCGTCAGGCCCGCCACCCTCGTTTAGCAGCGAGCGTCTGGCCTCTTCATCTAGGAGACGTCATGTCTTTCGCAGCAAGCGGGCATCGCCCCGCGTCTTACCCCTCGCCACCGCCCTGCATCTCCCGGCATCCGTTTTCCGGAGGTGCACATTGAGCGCGCTACGCCATTACCAATCGGGTGCACTGGCAGCCAAGGATTTCCTCTGTCGCACGCACATCGAAGCGCGTGCCGGCAGGCCCTTCGTGGCCATGCGGTTGCGCTCGAAGATCGACGGCATCACGCACGCGCTGCCCCGCGAGTTCCGCGCCGGTTTCATCGATGCGATCTATCTGTTCGTAGCCGCGGCCCTGCAGGGCAAGGCGCCAGATGTTCTGCAGTGGGACGTTTTGGCCGAAATAGAGCGGGCGTCCTGAGTCCACACACCTAATCATCGCCATTCTGAACGCCGCATCTGCGGCGTTTTTTGTGCCCCGGTGATGTGACGGACAGATGCCCCCGATTTTTCACAATGCGGAAAGGGGTTTTGGTCCGCAAAAATTCTGCATCGCACAGCACCATCACGTTCTTTCATGATAGAAAAAATCTTTCCGCATCATGAAACACGGTGAGTAAGTCATTGAAAGATATGAGGTAAAAACTTCAATTCCTGCGCATGTTCTCCTTGTTGCGCTGCACCGGCCATTTCTACACTCTTATATAAGACATATGACATGAGCCACCTGGCTGCGCCCCAAGAAGGTGCGAGCGGCTCAAGGCGCAGAGTGAGTTACCCGGTTTTTATTTGATGGATGCGATCAAACAGGAGAGTGCGATGTCACGCGAACTCGAAGTGCAAAAGCTGCAGAAGGAATGGGATACCAACCCGCGTTGGAAGGGCATCAAGCGTGGTTACACCGCTGAAGATGTCGTGCGCCTGCGCGGTTCGCTGCAGATCGAACACACGCTGGCCAAGCGTGGTGCCGAAAAGCTGTGGAACCTGATCAACAATGAGCCCTTCGTCAACGCGCTGGGCGCGCTCACGGGCAACCAGGCCATGCAGCAGGTCAAGGCTGGCCTGAAGGCGATCTATCTGTCGGGCTGGCAGGTGGCGGGCGATGCCAACAGCAACGGCGAGATGTATCCGGACCAGTCGCTGTACTCGGTGGATTCGGTGCCCAAGGTCGTCAAAAAGATCAACAACACGTTCCAGCGCGCTGACCAGATCCAGTGGTCCGAAGGCAAGGACGACATCGACTTCTTCGCCCCGATCGTGGCGGATGCGGAAGCTGGTTTCGGCGGCGTGCTGAACGCGTTCGAACTGATGAAGGCCATGATCGAGGCCGGTGCCGCAGGCGTGCACTTTGAGGACCAACTGGCCGCCGTGAAGAAGTGCGGCCACATGGGCGGCAAGGTGCTGGTGCCGACGCGTGAGGCCGTGAGCAAGCTCGTGGCCGCGCGTCTGGCTGCCGACGTGATGGGCGTGCCGACTGTGCTGATCGCCCGCACCGACGCAGAAGCTGCCGACCTGCTGACCACCGATGTGGACGAGAACGACAAGCCGTTCTGCACCGGCGAGCGCACCGTCGAAGGTTTCTACCGCACCAAGCCGGGTCTGCAGCAGGCCATTTCGCGCGGTCTGGCGTATGCGGAAGTGGCCGACCTCGTGTGGTGCGAAACCGGTAAGCCCGATCTGGAATACGCCAAGAAGTTTGCCGAGGCCATCCACGCCAAGTTCCCTGGCAAGATGCTGGCCTACAACTGCTCGCCGTCGTTCAACTGGAAGAAGAACCTGGACGACGTGACGATCGCCCGATTCCAGAAGGAACTCGGCGCAATGGGCTACAAGTTCCAGTTCATCACGCTGGCGGGTTTCCATGCCCTGAACTACTCGATGTTCAACCTGGCCTACGGCTATGCCCGCAACCAGATGAGCGCGTTCGTGGAGCTGCAAGAGGCCGAGTTCAAGGCGGCGGAAAAGGGCTTCACGGCGGTGAAGCACCAGCGCGAAGTCGGCACGGGCTACTTCGATGCCGTGACGCAGACCATCGAGCGCGAGGCGTCGACCACGGCGCTGAAGGGCTCGACGGAAGACGAACAATTCTTCGAAGAAACGGCGCAAGCCAAGAAGGTGGCCTGAGGTTGCCGACGCATCCGGCATCCAGGCTCCCGGGCCGGCCGTGCTGACCACACACCGGCCTCTCGAACCGCGCTTCCTCGACGGCGCGGTTTTTTTTCGTCTGTGCGATTGCGGCTTAGTGCGGTGCGGTGCGGTGCGGTGCGTTGCGGCGTGGCCGATCAGGCGCGCTTGAAAATCGATTCCAGATCCAGCGCCGATGTGGGAGTCGCGTGCAGGTCGAGCGAGTGCTCGATGTGCTCCAGATGCTCGCGCATCAGGTCGTGCGCGCGCGCGGCATCGCCGGTGGCAATCGCTTCGGTCAGGGTGTCGTGCTCGTGCTCGGGGCAGGCGGGCAGGCCGGGGCGGTCATAGAGCGTGATGATCAGGCACGTGCGCGACACCGCTTCGCGCGTCAGCCGTTCCAGCACATGGTTGCCGGCCATCTCGGCAATCAGGACGTGATATTCGCCGGATAGACGGATGGTGGCCGCGCGGTCGCCGCGTTCGCGTGCCGCGTGTTCCGCCGCAATGTGTTCGCGTAGGCGTTTGGCTTTTGCCGGCGTGCATGCGTTTGCGAGCATGCTGGCCAGTTCGGGTTCGATGATGCGGCGGGTCTGGAAAACGTCTCGCGCCTCTTTTACGGAAGGCTGCGCGACGAACGCGCCCTTGTTGGGCACGAGGGTCACCAGATGCTCATGCGCCAGCCGGGCCAGCACCTGGCGGATGCGCGGCCGGCCCGCGCCGGTGGCTTCGCACAGCCGCTCTTCGACCAGCTTGGTGCCGGCCGGCAGTCGGTGCTCCATGATGGCCGTCAGCAGGCCCTGGTAGATCGGTTCGGCAGCCGGTTGGCTGTCGGCAGGTTCCCGTGCGGGTGCGGGCATGGCAGGTGGCGGTGCAGAAGAAAAAGCGGAATGGTGCATGGTAGCAAATGCGCCACCCCGCTTTGCACTACGCCAGTGCAAACGGAGCAAGCATTCCGGTATAGGGCTTCGGAAGCGGCCGCGCCCAGTCGCCGCGCTTGCTGGTGGAAAGCCGCATGCCGACCAGCGCCTCGACCAGCTTTACCGCAGCCACCACGCCGTCGATGACAGGCACGCGCAGCTCGGCGCTCAGGTCTTCGCAGAGGTCGGCCATGCCGGCACAGCCGAGAACGATGCAGTCGCTGCGGTCTTGCGCAAGCGCGCTGCGGCAGGCGTCGAGGATGATCTGGCGTGCGTTGGAGCCGGGCTTCTCCAGGTCCAGCACGGGCAGGTCGCTTGCGTGGACGTTGCGGCACGCATGCCGCATGCCGTAGCGCTCGGCCAGGTGCCACGCCATGCCGACGGTGCGCTCCAGCGTCGTCACGACGCTGAAGCTGTTGCCGATCAGGCTGGCCATGTGCATGGCGGCTTCAGCAATGCCGATCACGGGGCCGTGTGCGAGTTCACGTGCGGCGTAGAGGCCCGGGTCGCCGAAGCAGGCGATGACGTAGGCGTCGGCGCCATCGCATTCGCCGTGGCGGATTTCCTCCAGGATGCCGGGCACCGAGAGCGCCTCGTCGTAATGGCTTTCAATGGAAGCCGGGCCCATCTTCGGGCTCACCGCCGTGATGCGCGTGCCCGATGCGGCCGCGGCTTGCGCGCAGCGGCCGATGAGCGCGGTCATGCTCGTCGTGGTGTTGGGGTTGATGATGCGGATGTCCATGTTCTTGACGCGTGGATGATTCGGATTAGCGGGTGAGGGTGCCTTGCTTGCGGCTGAGCACGGTGTAGAGCACCAGCGCGATGCCCACGCCGATGAACCAGCTGTAGTTGGCCAGCGCGTGCAGCCGTTCGAAGACCACGCAGGCCATCGGGATCAGCGCGGACGGGATCAGCGTCAAAACGGCAGCCGGGTTGTAGCCGTTGCGGTACCAGTAGCGGCCGGTGGGGCGCAGCGTGTAGAGATCGTCGACATGCACCTGCTGCCGGTGCACGAAGTAGTAGTCCGCGATCAGGATGCCGAACAGCGGGCCGATGAACGCGCCCAGCACGTCGATCGTGTAGTGGATCACCTCGGGGTTGTTGTAGAGGTTCCAGGGCGTGATGAAGATCGACGCGACCGCCGCAATCATGCCGCCCGTGCGCCAGCTGATGTGTTGCGGCGCCACGTTGGAAAAGTCGAATGCCGGCGACACGAAGTTGGCGACGATGTTGATGCCGATGGTCGCGATCATGAACGTGAGCGCACCGAGCACCACGGCCGTGATGTTGTCGATGCGGGCAACGACGGCGACCGGGTCGGAGATCATCTCGCCAAACACCGGCAGCGTGGCCGACGTGGTGATGACAGTCAGCAGCGCGAAGCCGAGGAAGTTGACCGGCAGCCCCCAGAAGTTGCCGCGTTTGACGGAGGTGAAATCCTTGCCGTAGCGTGAGAAGTCACCGAAGTTCAGCATCGGGCCAGAGAAGTACGACACCACCAGCGCGATCCCGCCCAGCACCACTGGCACCGCATCCCAGCCCTCGTATTTGAGGAAGGAAAGCGTGAGGTTGATGTTGTTCCAGCCGGCCTTGTGCACGAGCCATGCGGCCAGCGCGATCATCACCACGTACACCGCCGGGCCCGCCCAGTCGATGAACTTGCGGATCGATTCCATGCCGTGCCAGAACACGAACGCCTGCAGTACCCACAGCAGCATGAACGCCGCCCAACCGAGCGTCGACAGGCCCACAAAGCCATGCTGCGCCACGTCGGCATACGGTGCGAGTTGCGGCATGAACTTCAGCGCCAGCACCAGGAACGCGCTCGATGCCAGATAGGTCTGGATGCCGTACCACGCCACCGCGATCAACCCGCGGATGATGGCCGGAATGTTTGCGCCCAGCACCCCGAACGACGCGCGGCAGATCACCGGATACGGCGTGCCGGTCGCCTGGCTGGGTTTGGCGACGAGGTTGCAGAACACCTGCACGATCACGATGCCCACCAGCAGCGCGAACAGCACCTGCAGGCTCGACAGGCCCAGCGAGAACAGGCTCGCTGCCGTCAGATACCCGCCCACGCTGTGCACGTCGGACATCCAGAACGCGAAGATGTTGTAGGTGCCCCAGGTCTGCTTGCGTAGCGGGGCGAGGTCTTCGTTGGTAAGCCGCGGGTCGTAATGCGGTTTGATGACGACGTTGGGATGCGCGTGTGGCGAATCAACCGCCTGCGCCGCCGAAGCGGTGGTGCTGGTCATGCTGTCTCCTTTGGTTTTTGCCGGTTTCCAAGCCGTGCAGGCGTTGTGCGCAAAAATGTACACAACATGTTTTTGTTTTGTGTACAAATTTGTATGCGTCAGCAAGACAAGAGTCAAGGAGAAAAAAAGCCGCCTCAAAAGGCGGCTATTTATCGTGCGGGCAGGGTGAGACTTCAGCGATAGACGATCACTGGAATCTCGGTGTGCGTGAGCACCTTCTGCGTTTCGCTGCCGAGCAGCAGCCCGGCCAGCCCGCGCCGGCCGTGGGATGCCATGAAGATGACGTCGCAGCCATGGCGCTCGGCCGCGTCGATGATGCCCATGTAAGGCACGGCAAAGCAGCTCATGTCGGTGTCGCAGTTGATGCCGGCGCTGCGGGCGGCATCTTCAACGTCCTTGAGCACCACGCGCGCCTGTGCTTCGACGCGCTCCTTGAACGCCTGGGGCGTCTCCACGACGATCTCGGAGAACGGTGTGTATGGATATTCCTCAAGGCAGGTGTAGGCCGTCAGACGCGCGCCCAGCGTCTTGGCAAAGTCGAGCGCGCCCGCCACCGCCTTGCGCGACAGCTCGGAACCATCGGTGGGGATGAGGATGTGCTGGAACATGCGGCCTCCTGAGTGGGATGCGGAAGACGTTCTTGTCTTGATTGTAGGCCGCACGCGGTGTTTCACCCACTCGGGGTGATTGCTAATCCATTCCGATGATGGCGTCTGCCCGGCGCCAATAGGCCGGGTTGCCATACGTGTTCTTGAGGAAATCGATAAAGAGGCGCACGCGCAGCGGCAGATGCTTGCGCTGCGGAAACACCGCGTGGATGCCGATCGGCGGCGCTTCAAAGGCATCGAGCACCGTCACCAGCTTGCCCGTGGCAATGTCGTGCCCGACCTCCCACCAGGAGCGCCACGCCAGGCCATAGCCTTGCAGGCACCACTCGCGCAGCACGGCGCCGTCCGTGCATTCCATCGTGCCGGACACCTTGACGGTGACGGCCTTGCCGCCTTGCTGGAAGACCCAGCCGCGCTGCACGTTGGCGCTGGCGCCGAAGGCCAGGCAGTTGTGCGTCGAAAGCTGCTCAACCTGCGTCGGAACGCCGCGGCGCTCCAGATATGACGGTGCGGCCACCACCACGCGGCGGTTTTCCCACAGGCGGATCGACACGAGGCTCGAATCGGGCAGATCGCCCAGGCGGATCGCGCAATCGAAGCCTTCGTTGACGAGGTCGACCACCCGGTCGCCCAGGTCCAGCGTCATCGAGACATCCGGGTGGGCCTCGATAAAGTCCGGCACCATGGGCGCGACATGGCGGCGGCCAAAACCGGCGGGGGCGGTCACACGCAGGTGCCCGCTGGCTTTTACGCCACCGGCCGAGACGCTTGCCTCGGCGTTGTGCAGGTCGTTGAGAATCCGCTGGCAATCCTCCAGGAACGCCGAACCCTCGAACGTGAGGGTGATGCGTCGCGTGGTGCGCACCAGGAGCTTGACGCCCAGGCGTTCTTCCAGCGCGTCGATGCGGCGCCCGATGATGGCAGGCGCCACGCCCTCAGCGGCGGCGGCGGCGGATAGGCTGCCGCGTGTTGCGACGGCGACAAAGGTTTCGAGCTGCTTGAAATGATCCATGCCTGATGTATACCGTGGCAACCGAGGTCTGCGGGATTGTGACGAATATAAAGGTTATCACTCGTCATTCCATCAGTAAAAGTCAAAGATCAAGTGACCATTGGCGTCTTTGTGCGGTGCGTCAGCTTTTCTACAATGGCCCTCGTTGCGAAGGTCGGCAAGGCGTTCTGCGTGATGGAACGCCCAATTGCGGGGCCTTCGGGTCCGTGGAGCTTCAGATGCGTTCGATTCGCGCGGTGGTCTTCGATGCCTATGGCACGTTGTTTGACGTGTACTCCGTGGCCGCGCGTGCCGAGCAACTGTTTGCCGGCAAGGGCGAGGCGCTGTCGGTGCTCTGGCGCGACAAGCAGATCGATTACACGCGCATCCGCTCGCTGGCCGGCCCCTCGGGCGAACACTACAAGCCGTTCTGGGACATCACCGTCGATGCGCTGCGCTATGCCGCGGCACGCCTGGGCGTCGAGCTTTCCGCCCACGACGAGGCCACGCTGATGCGCGAATATGCGTGCCTGTCTGCGTTTCCCGAGAACGTGCCCGCGCTGCGCCGCCTGCGTGAGATGGGCTTGCCGCTGGGCATCCTCTCCAACGGCAACCCGCAGATGCTCGACATTGCCGTGAAGAGTGCGGGGATGTCCGGGCTGTTCGATCACGTGCTGTCGGTCGATGCGGTCAAGCTCTACAAGACTGCGCCCCAAGCCTATGCGCTGGCGCCACAAGCGTTTGGCGTGCCGGCGGAACAGATTCTGTTTGTCTCGTCCAATGGCTGGGATGCCTGCGGCGCGACGTGGTACGGCTTCACAACGTTCTGGATCAACCGCCTGGGGCATCCGCCCGAGGCACTCGACGTGGCGCCCACCGCGGCCGGCCACGACATGCGCGATCTGCTGCAGTTCGTGCAGGCAACACAAGCGACTTAAGGCATTGCATTCAATCGGTCCAGCCATAGGACCAAATTAAGACCAAAACGCGTTCAACCCTCACATCATCTTCTGGAGAACAACCATGGCGCTCACGCTGCCCCAAGGCATGGAGATCAAGGCCGAGATTCTGCCGGCCTACGAAGACATTCTGACCCCCGAAGCGCTGGCGCTGGTTGCCAAGCTGCATCGTGCCTTCCAGCCGCGTCGTAAAGAGCTGCTGGCTGCCCGTGTCGAGCGCGCCAAGCGCCTGGACGCCGGCGAGCGCCCGGATTTCCTGCCGGAAACGAAGGCCGTGCGTGAAGGCGACTGGAAGGTCGCCCCGATCCCGCCAGCACTGCACTGCCGCCGTGTGGAAATCACTGGCCCGGTCGATGCCAAGATGGTCATCAACGCGTTCAATTCGGGCGCGGACAGCTACATGACCGACTTCGAAGATTCGAATTCGCCGAGCTGGCATAACCAGATCCAGGGCCAGGTCAACCTGAAGGCCGCCATCCGCCGCACGCTCACGCTGGAGCAGAACGGCAAGACCTACAAGCTCAACGACAAGATCGCCACGCTGCAAGTGCGTCCGCGCGGCTGGCACCTGGACGAGAAGCATGTGCTGATCGATGGCGAGCGCGTGTCCGGCGGCATCTTCGACTTTGCGCTGTTCCTGTTCCATAACGCCAAGGAACAGATCGCTCGTGGCGCCGGCCCGTTCTTCTATCTGCCGAAGATGGAAAGCCATCTGGAAGCGCGCCTGTGGAACGACATCTTCGTGATGGCGCAGAACGAGATCGGTCTGCCGCAAGGCACGATCAAGGCCACCGTGCTGATCGAAACCATCCTCGCCGCGTTCGAGATGGAAGAAATCCTGTACGAACTGCGCGAGCACAGCGCTGGCCTGAACGCTGGCCGTTGGGACTACATCTTCTCGTGCATCAAGAAGTTCAAGGTCGACAAGAACTTCTGCCTGGCCGACCGCGCCAAGGTGACGATGACCTCGCCGTTCATGCGCGCCTACGCGCTGCTGCTGCTCAAGACCTGCCACAAGCGTGGTGCGCCCGCCATCGGCGGCATGAGCGCGCTGATCCCGATCAAGAACGATCCGGAGAAGAACGCCATCGCTATGGCCGGCATCATCGGCGACAAGAAGCGCGACGCGACCGACGGCTACGACGGTGGCTGGGTGGCGCACCCGGGCCTGGTCGAGCCGGCCATGAAGGAATTCGTGGCAGTGCTGGGCGACAAGCTGAACCAGTTCGAGAAGCAACGCCCGGACGTGGAAGTGAAGGCTGCCGACCTGCTGGACTTCCAGCCGGAAACGCCGATCACCGAAGGCGGCCTGCGCATGAACATCAACGTTGGCATCCACTACCTGGGCGCCTGGCTGGCCGGCAACGGTTGCGTGCCGATCCACAACCTGATGGAAGATGCCGCCACGGCCGAGATCTCGCGCTCGCAGGTGTGGCAATGGATCCGCTCGCCGAAGGGCAAGCTGGAAGACGGCACCAAGGTCACGGCTGAACTGGTGCGCAAGCTGATCCCGGAAGAATTGGCCAAGGTGAAGGAGACGGGCGCGGTGGGCCACTTTGACCGCGCTGCAGAAATCTTCGAACAGATGTCGACGTCGGAAGACTTTGCAGAATTCCTGACGCTGCCGTTGTACGAAGAAATCTGAAGGTAAGCGACGCTTAAAGCGCGCAGAGGAAACGCCGGCCGGGGCAACCCGCCGGCGTTTTTCTTTTGCCGCAAGGCCGGTCAAGCCGCGCGATAATGTCACGAAATCTTTCGGAGGCCGCTTTGCGCTTTGAACACCTGGTGGAAGTCAATGATCCACTGAACCCCCTCATCGACACGCTGACCCTGAACCAGATCTGGCAAGGCCTGGTATTGCGCGTGCGCGAGCAAACCGAATTTGTTGAAAGCCTGGACGAATGCATCATCACCGCTGAGGGCGACGGCTGGGTCGAACGCGAGCTCGTTTTCGGCAAGGCGCGCATCCAGGATCGCGTGACGCTCGAGCCGCACAAGCGCGTGACCTACACCACCGCGGCCACCGGCGAACACGCCGGCGGGTCGCTGACCATGACGATCGAGAGCAACGAGGCCAACGCCGCGTTCATCCGTTTCGTCTACGACACCACGCTGCCCAACGCCGACGAAACTGGCGACACGCGCTACGCCGAGATCGTCAAATCCGCCTATCGCGAATCCGACATCGACACCGTGCGCCGTATCCGCGAGATTGCCGCCACCGGCCGCCTCGGCTGACGTGTCCCGCCCAGCCGGCGCTGGAGGAGGCGCTGGCCGGGTTGCTTTGCTTGCCTTTGGTCGTCTCACACATCACAACAACGAGACCATGACGACATTCACGCCCACCCTGGAGGCCCTGCGCGCGCGTTACGGCGAGCGCTTCAAGTGGCTCGTTCTCTTCACGCTGATGGTGGGGGCGGTGTCCTCCGTCATCTCGGCCACCATCGTCAACGTGGCGATTCCCGATCTGAGCCGGCATTTCGTGCTCGGGCAGGAACGCGCGCAATGGGTGTCGGCCAGCTTCATGGTGGCGATGACCTTGTCGATGCTGCTGACGCCCTGGCTGCTGCTGCGCTTCGGGCTGCGTCGCACGTTCATCGGTGCGTTGCTGCTGCTGGGTGTGGGCGGGCTGGCGGGCGGTCTGTCGCCGAATTACGAAGTGATGATCGCCATGCGTGTCGTGGAAGGCATTGCGGCAGGCATCATGCAGCCGCTGCCCAACATCCTGATCCTGCGCGTGTTTCCCGAACGGGAGCAAGGCAAGGCGTTCGGCCTGTTCGGTTTTGGCGTCGTGCTGGCCCCTGCCGTGGGCCCGAGCGTAGGCGGTTTCCTGGTTGAGTTGTTCGGCTGGCGCTCGATCTTCTTCGTGGTGATGCCGTTTACGTTGATTGGGTGGGCGATGGCGCGGCGCTTCATGGCCGTCAACTCGTCGATGGCCGGTGAGCCCAAACCGCTTGATTGGCGCGGCCTGCTGCTCATCGGCGGCGCGACGGTCACGCTGCTCAATGGGCTCGTCGCCCTGCATGGCGATGCCGCGCACGGCATCGTGCTGATGCTCGTGTCGGCCGTGTGTGTGGCGGGCTTCGTATTCTGGCAGCGGCGGGTGGAGTCGCCGTTGTTGAACCTGCGGCTCTTCAGCTATCGGCAGTTTGCGATGGGGGCGGTGGTGGCCTTCATCTACGGGGCGGGGCTGTACGGTTCGACGTACCTGGTGCCGGTGTATATGCAGGTGGCGCTGGCCTATGCGCCGTCGCGCGCCGGGTTGGTGCTGCTGCCCGCAGGCCTGGTGTTGGCCGTGACGATCATGCTGGCCGGACGGCTGACCAATCGAATCGAGCCATTCCGGCTGGTGTCGTTTGGGCTGGCAGCGCTGGCGCTTTCGTTCTTCCTGATGGCAACCAACACGCGGGCAACAAGCTATCTGCTGCTGATCGCCATCGCCATCATTGGGCGGATCGGGCTTGGCTTCGTGCTGCCATCGCTGAGCCTTGGCGCCATGCGTGGTGTCGATTTCACGTTGATTGCGCAAGGCTCCAGCGCTGTCAATTTCCTGCGCCAGTTGGGTGGGGCGATCGGCGTGTCGGCCACGGGGATTTTTCTGCAATGGCGGCTCGCCGTGCGCGGCATCGAAACCGTGCACGGTGCAGCGGTCGACCCCGAGGCGCGCATCCTGGCCTTCGACGAGACATTCATCTTTCTCGGCACGCTGTGCGCACTTGCCGTGCTGGCCGCGTGGCGCATGCGCCGCCGAGAGCTGCCATCCGCCATTCCTGCGGCGCAATAAAAAACCGGGCGCGGGCCCGGTTCTTCGTTTGGCGATTCGACGCTCAGGTCGTTGCGCCACTCTTCAGTTCTTCGACAAGGTCGATGTACTTTTGCTTGGCTTCGTCCTGCGACGTGCCCTTCAGGCCTTCCCAGGCCTCGAACTTGTAGCGGCCGACGATGTCGGTAAAGCCCGGCTTGTCGCCGTGTGCGTCACCTTCGGCGCCTTGCTTGTACAGCGCATACAGGCGCAGCAGCGTCATGTTGGCGGGGCGTTCGGAGAGGCCCTTGACGTCGATTTGGGCTTGGTCGAAACGGGCTTGCAAGTCGCTCATGATGATTCCCGGCTGAAAACAATGGTCTGGCGATGATAGCGCCGGGGTTGTATGGCTGGGCCGTTTGAATTCGAGGACGGCTTCGGTTTTTTGCGCAACTTTTGGCCCGGTTTCCCGAGGCGCAGCCACGGGTTTGCGCATTCAGGCGCCACACCAGCCGGTACAATGCCGCCATGCCCTGGATTCTTGCTTTCGATACCTCCACCGAGTTCTGTTCCGTCGCCCTTGGTGACGGCACGCGCACGCTGTTCCGTCATGAACACACCGGTCCGCGCTCCAGTAGCCGGGTGCTGCCGGCGGCATCCGAGTTGCTGGCCGAGGCGGGCATCGCCCTGGCCGATTGTGCGGCGATTGCCTTTGGCGCCGGCCCTGGTTCGTTCACCGGTTTGCGCACGGCATGCGGCGTCGCGCAGGGTTTGGCGTTTGGTGCGGACTTGCCCGTCGTGCCGGTCAATTCCCTCGTCGCTTGCGCAGAACAGACGCGCGCAACGCTGCCGGCCGGCACGGCCGTGACCATCGCCCTCGATGCGCGCATGGAAGAGTGCTACTGGGCCAGCTTCGTACCCGCCGATGCGGCCCAGGACGCCTCGGGCTGGCATGCACTTTCGCCCATCCAGGTAAGCGGGCCGCACAGCGTTGCCGCGCCGCCGCAAGCGTACTGGCTGGCGGGCAATGCCGCAGCAGTGTTCGGCGAACAGTTGAGCATTGCGGCAGGCGCTGCCGCTGTGTTGCCGGAAGTCGCGCCGCACGCCCGCGAGATCATCGCCGTGGGTCTGCGCCTTTTGGCTGCCGGCCATACGGTGCGGCCCGAAGATGCGGCGCCGCTGTATGTGCGTGACAAGGTCGCGCTCACCATTGAAGAGCGGCAGGCTGTGCAACAGGCTAAGGCTGCCGCAGCGGGTGCACAGCCATGAGCCTGATCGAGAACGCGCTGGCCGGCGTTATCGCGCAAGCGCCGTTGCCTGCGGGCTGGCGTGCGGAGCGCATGACCGCACGCGATCTGGCTGGCGTCGCTGCGGTCGAGCAGGCGGCGTTCACGTTTCCCTGGTCCCGCGGCAACTTTGAGGATTCGCTCAAGTCCGGTCACCTCGGCATTGTCCTGCGGGATGGCGGCAACGAGGTCGCGGGCTATTTGATTCTCATGCCGGTGGTCGACGAGATGCACCTGCTCAACGTGACCGTGGCGCCGGCGTGGCAGCGGCAAGGGCTGGGCCGTTGGCTGCTGCGTCTGGCAACGGCGCTCACGTTGGTGCATGGTTTCGGCAGCTTGCTGCTGGAGGTACGCCCCTCCAACATCGGCGCGATTGCGCTGTATCACCGTGTCGGGTTTGCCGAGATCGGTCGGCGCAAGCGCTATTACCCGGCTGAAAACAACACGCGCGAAGATGCGCTCGTCATGCGCATGGTGTGTGAAGCGAGCGGGGTGGAGGCTGCATGAATCGTCGATCCCGAATGCTGGAAGCGCTGGGCGTTTCGACCGAATGGACATTGCGCGGGGCTGAGCCGGCTGCGGACGAGGCCGTCGAGGTGGCCGTTGCAGAGCCGGTTGCCGCGGAGGCTGAAGCCCCCGTGTTTGCGGCTGCAGAGCCTGCGGCTGCGCGAGTCGAGCCGCCTGTCATCGAGGCGCCGCCGGATTCGGCTGCCCCGCGCGCTCAGCGCATCGCCGCATTCGATTGGGCGCAGCTCGAAGCCGCCGTTTCCAACTGCACGTCGTGCAAGCTATGCGAGCGCCGCACAAACACCGTATTCGGCGTTGGTGACCGTCAGGCCGAATGGATGCTGATCGGTGAAGCGCCGGGCGAGCAGGAAGACAAGCAGGGCGAACCGTTCGTCGGCCAGGCCGGCAAGCTGCTCGACAGCATGCTGCGATCGATCGGCCTGTCGCGCGAAAAAGGCGTGTTCATCGCCAACGTGCTCAAGTGCCGCCCACCCGGCAATCGGGATCCGGAGCCGGACGAAGCAGCGATGTGCGATCCGTATCTCAAACGTCAGATTGCGCTGGTCAAGCCGCGCATCATCGTCGTGCTGGGTCGCATTGCTGCGCAGAACCTGCTGCAGACGCAAACGCCTGTCGGCAAACTGCGCGGCAAGGTGCACGAAGTGGAAGGCGTGCCCGTGGTGGTGACCTATCACCCGGCCTATCTGCTGCGGACGCTGACAGACAAGGCGCGTGCATGGGAAGACCTGTGTCTGGCGCGCAAGATCTACGCGGAGCGCGGGGGCCAGTAAGCCCCGTCCGGCGGGGCGGGCACTGCGTCAGTGGTGCTTGTCTTCGCCGATGAGCGCGGCGGTGTGGAACAGCTTCTCGTTGACGCGATGCCGGCGCATGACTAGCGCCATCGTCAGGCAGACGAAGATGCCGAACGATACGATCACCACGCCCACCGACACGTTCAGCTTGATGAGCAGCGCGTACAGGCACAGCATCAGCAGCACAGACACGTTCTCGTTGAAGTTCTGCACCGCGATCGAGTGCCCGGCAGAGAGCAACACATGCCCGCGATGCTGCAGCAGCGCGTTCATCGGCACCACGAAAAAGCCAGACATGGCGCCCACCAGCATCAGGAACAGGTAGGCAATCATCATGTACAACGGCAGCTTCATCCCGCCGATGTGGAACGTGATCTCGGGAATCGTGTGCTTGGTGTAGAACGCCATCAGCATGACCACCGCGCCCATCGCCACACCCACCGGCAGCACGTCAAGCGAGCGGCGCAGCGGGATTTTGACGGCGGCAGCCATCGCCCCCGCGGCCACGCCCACAGCCACCACGGCCTGGAGGATGGCGCCCTGCGAGAGGTTCAGTTCCAGCGATTGCTCGGCCCACTTCAGCACGATGAACTGCAGCGTGGCGCCTGCGCCCCAGAACAGCGTCGTCACGGCCAGGGATATCTGGCCCAGCTTGTCGTGCCACAGGGCGTTGAAGCAGTCGGCAAACTCTGAAACCAGGCGTACCGGGTTCTTTTCCTGCTGCGGATAGCGTGCGCCGGTATCGGGAATGCGCGTGTTGAACAGTGCCGCGATCAGGTAGATCACCATGATCACCAGCATGGCCGCTTCGGCCGGGGTGTTGATGCGCTCCAGCCCAGGAATGTCGAACGACAGCAGCCACGCCGATACATGGTTCGAGATCAGCGCCCCGCCTAGCACGGTGCCCAGGATGATCGAGCCGACGGTCAGGCCTTCGATCCACCCATTGGCGGCAACAAGTTTTTCAGGGGGGAGCAGTTCGGTCAGGATGCCGTACTTGGCCGGCGAATACGCCGCCGCACCGAAGCCGACCACACCGTAGGCGAGCAACGGGTGCAGGCCGGAAAGCATCACGCCACAACCAATCAGCTTGATGGCATTGGTGATGAGCATCACCTTGCCCTTGGGCCGGGAATCTGCAAACGCGCCCACGAAAGCGGCAAGTAGAACGTAAGAGAGCACGAAGAACAACTTGAGCAGCGGGGTCATCCACTGCGGCGCATGCATCTCGGTCAGAAGGGCGATGGCGGCAATCAGCAGCGCATTGTCGGCGAGCGACGAAAAAAATTGCGCCGCCATGATGGTGTAAAAACCCTTCTTCATACCTTCGAATTTGTCCCCGTAGACCGCGGTGCCATGTTCGTCTTCACGTCGTGCCGGCAGCGTGCCGGTACTCGGAAGCGCCCCCTCGAGGTGCCGGCCAGGCGATGCATCGGCTGACCCGCCGCGCAGCGCACAGGTGCGCGGTGGAGGCCTTGAAGCCAGCGCCCGCGCGGGCTCCCCGGATTGTGGTTCCCTTGGGCGGGGCCCGTCCGGTGCTGCAAGACATGCATCGCCGGGCAACCGCGGGAATCTTCACTGACAGGCGTTGGGGCCATGCGTTCCGCCCGCAGCTTGTTTTGGTCTCGCCTGTTTGCATGGTCAAATCGGATGTGACGCCATCGCGCAAAAAGAAGTGGCTGGTGCCCAACTTTCTCCATGCCGGCAGCGCATCTCGACGGTTTTCCCATGCCTGAATTGAACGGCTTTATATCACGAAACTTGTGCGCTCCCGGTGACGGCGGCGCACTTTCTTTTTTGGCAGGCTCATGACAGGCGCGAACCAGTTGGCGTCCTGTGGTCAAATAGAACGCTCAGCGCGTGAGGCCGGGCGCACGGCCCGCTCACAGCCTATTTGCCCGTTGCATTGCAGCACCGACGCCGCGCCACGAGCGCGCCATCGCATTCACGTTTTGCAGGTTTGCCGTCATGCCAAGACCCATCCAGGCCGTCATCCACGGCCCAGCACTTGCCAATAATCTCCAGGTTGCCCGCCGCCATGCGCCCAATTCGCGCGTGTGGGCTGTCGTTAAAGCCAACGCGTACGGCCACGGCATCGAACGCGCGTATGAAGGTCTGCGCCAGACCGATGGTTTCGGTCTGCTCGATCTGGACGAGGCCGTCCGCCTGCGCCAGCTCGGGTGGCAGGGTCCGGTTCTCTTGCTCGAAGGTTTTTTCAAGCCGGAAGATCTGGCCATCGTCGAGCAATACCGCCTGACCACCACCGTTCACTGCGAAGAGCAACTGCGCATGCTGGAACTGGCGCGCCTGAAGGGCCCCATCAGCGTGCAACTCAAGATCAATACGGGCATGAGCCGCCTGGGCTTCGCGCCCGCCGCCTACCGCGCTGCATGGGAACGCGCCCGCGCCATTTCGGGCGTTGGCACGATCGTCCACATGACGCATTTTTCCGATGCCGACGGCCCGCGAGGCATCGAGCATCAACTTGTCGCGTTTGAGCAGGCTACGCAAGGTTTGCCGGGCGAGGCGTCGCTTTCCAACTCCGCGGCCACGCTGTGGCATCCGAAGGCGCATCGCGACTGGGTGCGCCCGGGCGTGATCATGTACGGCGCATCGCCGACGGGCGTGGCGGCGGACATTGACGGCACGGGCCTGATGCCCGCCATGTCGCTCAAGAGCGAACTGATCGCCATTCAGGATCTGCAGCCGGGTGCGACGATTGGTTACGGCTCGCGCTTTACCGTGGAGCACCCGATGCGCATCGGCATTGTTGCGTGCGGTTATGCCGACGGCTACCCGCGCCATGCGCCGGGCTGGGACGGCAACCATACGCCGGTGCTGGTCGATGGCGTGCGCACGCACATCGTCGGCCGCGTGTCGATGGACATGATTACCGTTGACCTGGCCGGCGTGCCCGAGGCGCGTGTCGGCACACCCGTCACGCTGTGGGGCGAAGGCTTGCCGATCGACGACGTCGCACACGCTTCCGGCACGGTCGGTTATGAGCTGATGTGCGCACTGGCGCCGCGCGTGCCCGTGTCGGTCGAACCGGTCAGCACGGCAGACGCCGGCGACCTGGGTAAGGCTGCCTGAGCGCGGCACCACCAATACAAAGACAAAGATCAAGCGGCCGCCGCCCAGGCGCGGTGCCGCAAGCAGGGGGTTGTTTGGCCAAGAGCAAGACGGTCTATACGTGCACTGAATGTGGCGGTACGGCGCCGAAATGGGCGGGGCAGTGCCCGAATTGCCAGCAGTGGAACACGCTGGTGGAAACCGTCGCGCAGCCGACGTCCGGTGCCGGTGCGCGCTTCCAGTCGCTCGCATCCAGCGCGACGGTGCGCAAGCTGTCGGACATCGACGCGGTGGATGTGCCGCGCTTCTCCAGCGGCATCGACGAATTTGACCGCGTACTGGGCGGTGGCCTGGTCAGCGGCGGCGTGGTGCTGATCGGCGGCGATCCGGGGATCGGCAAATCGACGCTGTTGCTGCAGGCGTTGTCCAACCTGTCGGCCGATCGGCGGGTGCTGTATGTGAGCGGCGAAGAGTCCGGCTCGCAGATCGCGCTGCGTGCGCGCCGCCTGGGCATCGAAAGCCCGAACCTTGCGCTGCTGGCGGAGATCCAGCTTGAGCGCATCCAGGCGACCATCGAGGTGGAAAAGCCCGAGGTTGTCGTCATCGATTCGATCCAGACGCTGTATTCGGAGGCGCTGACCTCGGCGCCGGGCTCCGTGGCCCAGGTGCGCGAGTGCGCGGCGCAACTGACGCGCATTGCCAAGCGGCTGGATGTGACCACCATTCTGGTCGGCCATGTAACCAAGGAGGGCGCGCTGGCGGGCCCGCGAGTCCTCGAACACATCGTCGATACGGTGTTGTATTTCGAGGGCGACACGCATTCCGCCTACCGGCTGGTGCGGGCGTTCAAGAACCGTTTCGGCGCCGTCAACGAGCTGGGCGTGTTTGCGATGACGGAGCGCGGCCTGCGCGGCGTGGCCAATCCGTCGGCGCTGTTCCTCTCGCAGCACGAGCAGGTGGTGCCGGGTTCATGCGTGCTCGTCACGCAGGAAGGCACGCGGCCGCTGCTGGTGGAAATCCAGGCGCTGGTGGATACGGCCAACGTGCCGAACCCGCGCCGCTTGGCGGTGGGCCTGGAGCAGAACCGCTTGGCGATGTTGCTGGCGGTGTTGCACCGTCATGCCGGCATTGCGTGCTTTGACCAAGACGTGTTCCTGAACGCGGTGGGCGGCGTGAAGATTACCGAACCGGCGGCGGACTTGGCGGTGCTGCTGGCGATTCATTCGTCGATGCGCAACAAGGCGCTGCCGCGTGGGCTGGTGGTGTTTGGCGAGATCGGCCTGGCCGGGGAAATCCGCCCGACGCCGCGCGGTCAGGAGCGGTTGAAGGAAGCGGCCAAGCTGGGCTTCTCAATTGCCGTGATCCCGAAATCCAACGCCCCGAAGCAGGCGATCGACGGGCTGGAGGTCATTGCCGTTGAACGTATCGAGCAGGCCATCGACCGCGTGCGGGCGCTGGAGGCTTGATCGTTCAAAATTTCGCAACGGTATCGCTGATGCCATTTGAAAATGCGCGTGCCGTTGCGGTGCGATAATCCGCCAACTTTTCTCCACGACTCCCTCTGAACTGACGCCGCCATGCAAGCCAACTCGCGCGCCTTTTTCCTGCTGATTGCCGTGATCTCCTTCGGGTTGGTCGGCTATGCGCTGTACCTGCAGCACGTTGAGGGGCTGCAGCCGTGCCCGCTGTGCATCCTCCAGCGGTTTGCGTTCCTGGGCATTGGCGTGTTCTCGCTGCTGGCGGCGCTGTCGTCGGCCACGCGGCTGTTGTGGCACGGGCTCGGGATGCTCTCGGGCTTGGCGGGACTGTGCGTGGCGGGGTACCACGTCTCGCTGCTGCTGAATCCGAAGGCAACGTGCGGGATCGACCCGATCGAAAACTGGGTCAACGCGCTGCCGACTGCCAAATGGTTGCCGCAGGTGTTCGAAGCCGATGGCTTGTGCGTCGGGCCGATGCCGCCGGTGCTGGGCCTGTCGGTGCCGGTGTGGTCGTTGATCTGGCTGGTGATTCTGTCGCTGACGCTGGTGGTGGGGATGATCCGCCGCGAGCGCCGCTGAGCCGGGGCCGCCGATCATGCAACGCGTGCTGGTGAGTGCCTGCCTGCTGGGCCAGCCGGTGCGCTATGACGGCGGCACGGTCGTCACCGAGGGCGGCATCCTGGCGCGCTGGCAGATGGAAGGGCGCATCGTGTCGATGTGCCCCGAGATGGCCGGCGGTTTGCCGGTGCCGCGTCTGCCCGCGGAAATTCACGGCGAAGGCGGTGGTGCGGCGGTGCTGCGCGGCGCAGCCCGTGTCGTCGAACACCACGGTCATGACGTCACCGAAGCGTTTGTACGGGGCGCGCAACGCGCCCTGGAGGCGGCGCAGGCTGCCGGCGTGCAAGTCGCCGTGCTCACCGAGCGCAGCCCGTCTTGCGGTTCTGCATTCCTCTACGACGGCACGTTTTCCAGCCAGTTGCAGCATGGCGAGGGCGTCACCGCTGCGCTGCTCCGCCAGCACGGCATCCGCGTGTTCAGCCAGCACCAGCTGGAAGACGCCGCTCGCCTGCTCGATACGCTGGATCGCGCGGATTCGTCAGTCCGCAAACCGTAGCGGCAGGGCGAGCTGCACGGGCTCGCCGTTCTCCTTCACGACGCTGTTGCGCTCGGCAAAGAGCGGATGCTGCAGTGCTTCTTCCATGCGCAGCACGGGCGTGACACAGCAATCGGCATCGGCAAAACGTTCGGTCCATTCGGCTTGCGTGGCGGTTAGGAACAGCGCAGCAAGTTCGTCGCGAACGGCCCGTGCCTCGTCGCCGCCGACGCGCTGGCCGAGCGCCCAGTGCTTGTCTTTCCATGCAGGCTTGCCGATGACGTCGCACATCACCTGCCAGAACTTCAATTCGAGTGCGCCGACGGCCATGAAGCGATCGTCCGCCGTGCGATACACGCCGTAGCACGGCACGCCGCCGTTGAGCAGATCGCTGCCGGCGGGGCTGGCCTTGCCGCGCGTGCCGACAGCAAAGAACGCCATCAGGTTATGCGCGAATACCGAGTCCGTCATGGAAACGTCGACATAGCGGCCGCGGCCGGTGGCGCGCGCGTCGACCAGCGCGGCCAGGATGCCGACCACCGCCGTGAGCGCACCGCCCAGCAGGTCGCCGATCTGCACGTTGGGGACGATGGGCGTGCCGTCCGCGCTGGCGAGCTGGTCGAGCATGCCCGCATAGCCGACGTAGTTGATGTCGTGGCCGGCGGCTTGTGCGAGCGGTCCGTCCTGGCCGTAGCCGCTGATGGAACACATGACGAGCGCCGGGTTGGCCGCACGCAGGGTGTCCCAGCCGACACCGAGGCGCGCCATGACGCCAGGGCGGAAGCTTTCGATCAGCACATCGGCGTGGCGTACGAGTTCGATGAGCGCGTCGCGGTCTTCGGCGCGTTTCAGGTCGAGCCGCATTTCGGTCTTGCCGCGATTGAGCGAGCGGAAGAACAGGCTCGGGCGTTCAGCCGTGCGGTCAGCGGAGGTGCGCATCATGTCGCGCGCGTAGTCGCCGGGGCTGGGGTCTTCGATCTTGATGACTTCTGCGCCAAGGTCAACCAAGTGGCGCGTGGCGGCCGGGCCAGGCAGCAAGCGCGTAAGGTCGAGCACGCGCACGCCGGCCAGTGGCTGGTGCGTGGCGGTGTCCGGCGAGGGCGATGTCATCAACAGGTCTCCTTGGCCGGGCACGCCAGCCTTAATTGATTTGTTCGAGTTGTTCGTGCAGTTCGAGCCAGCGCTCTTCCAGCTCGTCGAGTTCGGCGTTCAGCTCGGCCTGCCGGCGCAGGCTTTCCATCATGCGCGCCTTGTTGGCCTCTTCATACGCAGCGCCGTCGGCGAGGAAGGCTTCGAGTTCGGCCTTTTCCTTCTGCAGCGGCGCCATGCGCTTTTCGATGGTGTCGACGTTCTTTTGCAGCGGCTTGCGTAGCGCATTCAGGCGCTGACGTTCAGCGGCTTCTTCGCGCTTCTGATCGCGGCGGTTTGTGGCCGGTGCGCCATCTGCATCGGCCGGAGCAGCCTGTGCGCTGGCCGCTGCGCGCTTGGCCGCGGCCTGCTTGAGCAGCCAGTCACGGTAGTCGTCCAGATCGCCATCGAACGGGGCGACGGTGCCCTGGCCAACGAGCAGGAACTGGTCGGTCGTGGCGCGCAGCAGATGCCGGTCGTGCGAGACGAGGATCAGCGTGCCGTCGAACTGGGCGAGTGCCATCGTCAACGCTTCGCGCGTGTCGAGATCCAGGTGGTTGGTCGGTTCATCGAGCAGCAGCAGGTTGGGGCGCTGCCAGACGATCAGGGCGAGTGCCAGGCGCGCCTTCTCGCCGCCAGAAAACGGCTCGATGGGCGAGGTCGCCATATCGCCGCGAAAGTTGAAGCTGCCGAGAAAGTCACGCAGTTCCTGCTCGCGCACGTCGGGCGCCAGGCGCGCCAGATGCAGCAGCGGCGAGGCATGGTCGTCCAGCGTTTCGAGCTGGTGCTGGGCGAAGTAGCCGATCTGCAGGCCCTTTCCGCGCCGGATCGTGCCGGACAGCGGCGCCAGCGTCTCGGCCAGCGTTTTCACCAGCGTCGACTTGCCCTGGCCGTTGGCACCCAGCAGGCCAATGCGCTGGCCCGTCTGGATCGAGAACGTCAGGTGTTTGAGGATGGTGATGGGCTCATCAGCGCTCGGGCCCGGATAGCCGCAATCGACGCCTTCAAATGTGAGCATCGGGTTGGGGGCCGCCTCAGGCTCGCGAAATTCGAACGAGAAGCCCGCCGCCGCATGCACGGGCGCGAGACGCTCCATGCGCTCCAGCGCCTTGACGCGGCTCTGCGCCTGCTTGGCCTTGCTGGCCTTGGCCTTGAAGCGCGTGATGAACGATTCGAGATGCGCAATCTGCTTCTGCTGCCGCGCGTACGACGCTTCCTGCAGCGCCATCTGCTGCAGGCGTTGCGTCTCGAACTGCGTGTAGTTGCCGCCGTAGCGTTTGAGCTTCTGGTTTTCGATATGCAGCGTGACGTTGCACACGCCGTCGAGGAATTCGCGGTCGTGCGAAATCATGACCAGCGTGCCGGCGTAGCGCGACAGCCAGTCTTCCAGCCAGACCACGGCGTCCAAATCCAGGTGGTTGGTCGGCTCATCGAGCAGCAGCAGGTCGGACGGGCACATCAGTGCCTGGGCCAGATTCAGACGCATGCGCCAGCCGCCCGAGAAGCTCGCCACGGGTTGCGTGGTCTGCGCCATCGTGAAACCGAGGCCGAGCAGCAACGCCTGGGCGCGTGCCGGGGCGGTGTAGCCATCGGCATCGGCGAAAGCGGTGTGGGCTTCAGCTTGCGCGTGGCCGTCGTGCGCAGCTTCTGCTGCGGCGAGACGGCGTTCGATGTCACGCAGGCGGGTATCGCCGTCGAGCGTGTAGTCGAGCGCGCTGCGGTCGACTGCGGGGGTTTCCTGCGCCACGTGGGCGACCTGCCAGGTGGGCGGGATGGCGACTTCGCCGCCGTCGGCGTGCAGCTCGCCGCGCAGCATGGAAAACAGCGTGGATTTGCCGCTGCCGTTCACGCCGACAAGGCCGACCCGTTCACCGGGGTTGAGGGTGGCGGTGGCGTGGTCGAACAGCACCTTGGTGCCGCGCTGGAGGACGAGGTCGTCGAATCGGATCACGAAAAACTGCGCTTGAAGGCAAATCGGAGAAGGGTGCGATTGTAGCGTGCTGCGTCGCACGATCCTGGCGCACCGCCGGCGTTTGGACTGGTGCATTGCACCGTGGCGAGGCCGCGCTCGCCCGCAATCTGTGCGGCGGTATTGGACCTAGGGAAAACCATAGGCCTTCATGAAAGTTTTTTTCTTTACACGGTTGATTCGTGAAAATACATTTACACAAAATTTTTACGGCCCAGGAACATGGCGAAATCCACCAGCAAGCGCACGGATGTGTCGAAAGGCGCATTCGCTGCCGATGCGACGGTCTCCGAGCGCATTGGGGCGGCCCTGGCCACGCTCACGCCGGCGCACCAGCGCATGGCGGAATACGTGCTGGCGAACCCGTTCCGCGCGGCCACCATGCGCATCGACGAGTTTGCCGCCGCGGTGGACATGTCGATTGCCACGGCCAACCGCTTTGCGCTGGCGCTGGGCTTTGATGGCTATCCGCAGTTCCGTGCCGGGCTGCTGCGCGGCTTCGAGGCGACGCTCGCGCCGGTGGAAAAACTGCGCCACGAGCTGGCACGCCCGGCCACCAGCGCGGAGATCTTCGCCGCCTCACTCAACGAAGATATCGCCAACCTCGACGCTACGCGCCGCATGCTCGACCCCGCAGCGTGCGAACGCGCGGTCGATGCCATCCTGGGCGCGCAACGCATCTACGTGATGGGCTTTGGCGCCAGCGGCTATCTGGCGGGTCTGCTGCGCCATGGGCTCGATCTGTACTGCGACACGGTGATCTCCGTTTCGCAGCCGGGCGGCGCATCGGATGCGGCGCGCCAACTGCGCAAGATCGGGCCAAAGGATCTGCTGATCGCCATCGCATTCCCGCGCTATGCGGCCGACACCATCACGCTGGCCAAGCAGGCCGGCAAGCAAGGCTGCCAGCTGCTGGCCCTGACCGACAGCCCCACATCGCCGCTCGCGCCGCTGGCCGACATTGCGTTGTATGCGCGGCCGGAGCGGCAGTTCTCAGCCACATCTGACACGGCTGCCGTGGCGCTGTTCGAAGCACTGTGCGGCGCGGTGGCCCATCGCTCGGCGCATTCGCTGGAATCGGCCGAGCGACTCACTGAATTCGTGCTGCCGTGGCTGCATACCGCCCCAGCGCCCCGCGCCAACGATGCCGCAGGCACCCCCGGCACCCCGACGACCACCCGACGCGGCCGCAAACGCACCGCTGAAAACTGATTGACATCGAGCCACGCATGACTACGCCCATCCTCGCCATCCACGGCGGCGCCGGCACCATCACCCGCACGGCCATGAGTGCCGACAAGGAAGCCGCCTACCAGCAGGCGCTGAACGACATCCTGGCCGCTGGGCAACGCATCCTCGTCGATGGCGGCAGCGCGCTGGATGCCGTGACCGAAGCCGTGCGCCTGCTCGAAGAGTGCCCGCTGTTCAACGCCGGCAAGGGCGCGGTGCTCACCAGCGCCGGCACGTACGAACTCGATGCGTCGATCATGGATGGCGCCACGCTGGCTGCCGGCGCGGTCACCTGCGTCAAGCGCCTGCGCAACCCGATCCTCGCCGCCCGCGCGGTGATGGAGCGCAGCGAACACGTGTTGTTCACCTCCGAAGGCGCCGAGGCCTTCGCACAGGCGCAGGGCCTGGAGTTTGTCGAGCCCGATTACTACTACACCGAAGCGCGCTACGCCCAATGGCAGCGCGCCCGCCAGCAGGACGGCATGGCGCTGCTCGATCACGATGCCGCGTCGCTCGTGGCCAAGGAAGCCGCACCCATCGACCCCGACAGCAAGTTCGGCACCGTGGGCGCCGTGGCATGCGACGCGCAAGGGCGCCTTGCGGCGGCCACTTCCACGGGCGGCGTCACCAACAAGAAGGTCGGCCGCGTGGGCGATACGCCCATCGTTGGCGCGGGCTGCTTTGCCAACAACGTGGCGGCGGTGTCGTGCACGGGCACGGGCGAGATGTTCATGCGCGCCGTAGCTGCCTACGACGTTGCCGCACAGATGGAATACGCCGGCAAGTCACTGGCTGATGCAACCGACGACGTGGTCATGCGCAAGCTGATGGCCATCAATGGCCGCGGTGGCCTGATCGCCGTGGATGCGCTGGGCAACGTTGCGTTGCCGTTCAACACTGAAGGGATGTACCGCGGGTTCGCACGCGGCGCGCAAGTGCCCGTTGTGTCGATCTATCGGTAAGAAATCGAACCCGCCAAGCCGGACAGCAGGAGATTTGTCGTGACAGCAACCAAACAGCCCAGTGCCAGCAGCGTCATTGCGATGCCCGATCAGCGCATCGTGCAGGTGCAAGACCTGAGCGTGCGCTTTGCCACGTCCGAGCGCGTGGTCGACGCGGTGCGCAACCTGTCGTTCCACGTCGACCGGGGCGAGACGCTGGCCGTGGTGGGCGAATCGGGCTCGGGCAAGTCGGTGACGTCGCTGGCGCTGATGCGGCTGGTGGAGCACGGTGGCGGCAAGATCGTCGGCGGGCAGATGCACCTGCGCCGCCGCAACGGCGAAGTGCTGGATCTGGCCAACGCTAGCCCAGCCGCCATGCGCGGTGTGCGCGGCGCCGACATCGCGATGATCTTCCAGGAGCCGATGACCTCGCTCAACCCCGTGTTTACCGTGGGCGAGCAGATTGCCGAATCGATTCGTCTGCACCAGGGCAAGACGCATAGCCAGGCAAAGGCCGAGGCCCTGCGCATGTTGGAGCTGGTGCGCATTCCCGAAGCGCGCAACGTGCTGGGGCGCTATCCGCACCAACTGTCGGGCGGCATGCGCCAGCGCGTGATGATTGCGATGGCGCTGTCGTGCAAGCCGTCGCTGCTGATTGCGGATGAGCCGACCACCGCGCTGGACGTGACCATCCAGGCCGAAATCCTGCAACTGATCCGCGCGCTGCAGCAGGAGCTGCACATGGCGGTGGTGTTCATCACGCACGACATGGGCGTGGTGGCGGAAGTGGCCGACCGCGTGCTCGTCATGTACAAGGGCGACCGCGTGGAAGAGGGGCCATCTGCCACCGTTTTTGCACAGCCTGCGCATCCGTATACGCGTGCGCTGCTCTCAGCCGTGCCGCGTTTGGGCTCGATGCAAGGCACCGATGGCCCAGCGCGTTTTCCGCTGCTGCGTGTGGATGGCACGGCCGCTGCGGTCGACACGACACCGCAACCGGCGGCGTCGCACGATGTGCAACCCATTTTGCGTGTGCGGGATCTCGTCACGCGCTTTGACGTGCCCACGGGCATCTTTGGCCGCGTCACGCGCCGGGTGCATGCCGTGGAGCAGGTCAGTTTTGATCTCTACCCTGGTGAGACGCTGGCGCTGGTCGGCGAATCGGGCTGCGGCAAGTCGACGACGGGACGGTCGCTCTTGCGTCTGGTGGATAGCCAGAGCGGCAGCATCGAATTTGCCGGCCAGAACATCGGCGAGTTGAAGGGGCCTGCGCTCCAGACGCTGCGCCGAAACATCCAGTTCATCTTCCAGGACCCATTCGCCTCGCTGGACCCGCGCGTGCCGGTCGGCTACTCCATCATGGAGCCGCTGCTGGTGCACAAGGTGGCCTCCGGCAAAGAGGCGCAGCAACGGGTGGAGTGGCTGCTCGACAAGGTGGGCCTGCAGGCCGCGCATGCGTCGCGCTATCCGCATGAGTTCTCGGGTGGGCAGCGCCAGCGCATCTGCATTGCGCGTGCGTTGGCACTGAACCCGAAGGTGGTGATTGCCGATGAGTCTGTGTCCGCGCTGGACGTGTCGATCCAGGCGCAGATCGTCAACCTGATGCTCGACCTGCAGAAGGAATTTGGCGTTGCGTTCCTGTTCATCTCGCATGACATGGCGGTGGTGGAGCGCATCAGCCATCGCGTGGCGGTGATGTACCTCGGCCAGATCGTCGAGATCGGCCCGCGCCGCGCCATCTTCGAAAACCCGCAGCACGCCTATACGAAGAAGCTGATGTCAGCCGTGCCGATTGCGGACCCGGCGCGCCGCCACCTGAAGCGTGAACTCTCCACGCACGAAATTCCCAGCCCGATCCGTGCCATTGGCGACCTGCCGGTGGTGCAGCCGTTGGTGCAAGTGGCGCCAGACCACTTTGTTGCCCGCCATTCGATTGGCGGCGCTTATTGAATGCAGTGAGACGTCATCTTTGATGAGGAGGAAGGAAATGTTCAATCGCTTTGCCCACCGAGTCGCATTCGGCCCGCGTGCAGCCATGGTTGCCAGCGGCCTGGCCCTGGCGGCATTCACCATGCCGGCCTTTGCCGCCAAGGACGCCGTGATGGCGGTCTACTCGACCTTCACCACGATGGACCCGTACGACGCGAACGACACGCTGTCGTTCAGCGCCGCCAAGTCGTTCTATCAAGGCCTGTTCGGCTTCGACAAGGACATGAAGCTCGTCAACGTGCTGTGCGACAGCTACGAGGTCAGCAAGGACGGCCTGGTCTACACGTTCAAGCTGCACAAGGGCGTGAAGTTCCACGACGGCACCACGTTTGATGCCAACGCCGTCAAGGCCAACCTGGACCGCGTGACGGACCCGGCCAACAAGCTCAAGCGCTACACCCTGTTCAACCGTGTCGCCAAGACCGAAGTGGTGGACCCGTACACCGCGCGCGTGACGCTCAAGGAGCCGTTCTCGCCGTTCATCAACGTGCTGGCGCACCCGTCGGCCGCGATGATTTCGCCCACGGCACTCAAGAAGTACGGCAAGGACATTGCTTTCCACCCGGTCGGCACCGGCCCGTTCGAGTTTGTCGAGTGGAAGCAGACCGATGATCTGAAGGGCAAGAAATTCGCCGGCTACTGGAAGCACGGGCTGCCCAAGATCGACACCATCACGTGGAAGCCGGTGGTGGACAACAACACGCGCGCCACCGTCATGCAGACGGGCGAGGCGGATTTCGCGTTCAGCATTCCGTTCGAGCAGGCGGCCGTACTCAAGAACAGCCCGAAGGTGGATCTGATCGCCGCGCCTTCCATCATCCAGCGTTACGTGTCGTTCAACACGCGCGTCAAGCCGTTCGACAATCCGAAGGTGCGTCAGGCCATCAACTACGCCATCAACAAGGATGCGCTGACCAAGGTGGCGTTCTCGGGTTATGCCGTGCCAGCCGACGGCGTGGTGCCGCAGGGCGTGGATTACGCGGTCAAGCTGGGCCCGTGGCCGTACAACCCGGCTAAGGCGAAAGAGCTGCTGAAGGAAGCGGGCTACCCGAACGGCTTCGAGACGCAACTGTGGTCGGCCTACAACCACACGACGGCGCAGAAGATCATCCAGTTCGTGCAGCAGCAACTGGCCCAGGTCGGCATCAAGGCTCAGGTGCAGGCGCTGGAAGCCGGCCAGCGCGTCGAGCGCGTGGAAAGCGTGCCCAAGCCGGAAGACGCCGGCGTGCGCATGTACTACGCAGGCTGGTCGTCATCGACGGGTGAATCGGATTGGGCACTCCGTCCGCTGCTGGCTTCGGAGTCGATGCCGCCCAAATCGTTGAACACGGCGTACTACAAGAACGACCAGGTCGATGCCGACATTGCCGGCGCACTGCGCACCACCGATCGTGCTGAAAAGTCGAAGCTCTACACCGACGCCCAGAAGCGTATCTGGGAAGACGCACCGTGGGCCTTCCTGGTGACCGAGAAGATCATCTACGCGCGTTCGAAGCGTCTCTCGGGTGCCTACGTGGCACCGGACGGCTCGTTCAGCTTCGACGATATCGACATCAAGCAGTAAGTCTCATTGCCGTACCGGCCCGCGCAGCCGTTGCGCGGGCCGTTGAATTGCCGCCTGCGGTGGATTTGCCATGCTGAACTACTTCATTAAACGTGTGCTGGGCGTGATCCCGACACTGCTGATCGTGGCAGTGCTGGTGTTCCTGTTCGTGCACCTGCTGCCGGGTGATCCGGCCCGGCTCGCGGCCGGCCCCGAGGCCGATGACGTGACCGTTGGCTTGGTGCGCAAAGACCTGGGCCTGGACAAGCCGATGCACGAGCAGTTCGTGCGCTTCTTCGCCAACGCCGTGCGCGGCGAGTTCGGCAACTCGATCCGTACCAAGCGTCCGGTGAGCGAAGAGATCGGAGATCGCTTCATGCCGACGCTGAACCTGACGATTGCGAGCATGGTGTGGGCGGTGATCTTCGGGATGGCCATCGGCATTGCTTCGGCCGTGTGGCGCAACAAGTGGCCGGATCGCCTGGGCATGACGCTGGCTGTGTCGGGGATTTCGTTTCCGGCTTTCGCGCTGGGCATGCTGCTGATGGAAGTGTTCTCGGTGCAGCTCGGTTGGCTGCCGTCCATCGGCGCCGAGAGCTGGAAACACTACATCCTGCCTTCGCTCACGCTGGGTGCTGCGGTGGCTGCCGTGATGGCGCGCTTCACTCGCGCTTCGTTTGTCGAAGTGCTGCAGGAAGATTTTGTGCGCACCGCCCGGGCCAAGGGCGTGCGCGAAACGGTGGTCGTCATCAAGCATTGCCTGCGCAACGCGATGATTCCCGTGGTGACCATGATGGGGCTGCAGTTCGGCTTCCTGCTGGGCGGCTCGATCGTGGTGGAGAAGGTGTTCAACTGGCCGGGCCTTGGTCGGCTGCTGGTGGATTCAGTGGAGATGCGCGATTACCCCGTCATTCAGGCCGAGGTGCTGCTGTTCTCACTGGAATTCATCCTGATCAACCTGGTGGTGGACGTGCTCTACACGATCATCAATCCGACCATCCGCTACAAGAAGTAAGGAGACCGCCATGACACAGGCAACAAGCGTGGCGGTCGCGCCGCAAACCGCTGCAGAGCCCGTCCGCACGCCGTGGACCGAGTTCTGGCGCAAGTTCCGCAAGCAGCATCTGGCGATGGGCGCCGGTGTGTTCGTGATCGCGCTGGTGGTGATCGCCATCCTCGCGCCGCACATCGTGCCGTTCGATCCGGAAAACTATTTCGACTACGACGCGCTCAACGCGGGGCCGTCGGCGCAGCATTGGTTCGGCGTCGATTCGCTGGGCCGCGACATCTTCAGCCGCATCCTGATGGGCACGCGCATCTCGCTGGAAGCGGGCTTCGTGTCGGTCATTATCGGCGCCATCGTGGGCACCGTGCTCGGCCTGCTGGCCGGCTACTACGAAGGCTGGTGGGACCGCATCGTCATGCGCATCTCCGACGTGCTGTTCGCCTTCCCGGGCATCCTGCTGGCGATCGGCATTGTGGCCATCCTGGGCAACGGCATGATGAACGTCGTTTTTGCCGTGGCGGTGTTCAGCATCCCGGCATTTGCGCGGCTGGTGCGCGGCAACACGCTCATGCTCAAGCACCTGACGTATGTGGAAGCTGCGCGCAGCATCGGCGCGTCGGACTGGACCATCATCATGCGGCACATCCTGCCGGGTACGATCTCGTCCATCGTCGTGTACTTCTCGATGCGGATCGGCACCTCGATCATCACCGCAGCCAGCCTCTCGTTCCTGGGCCTGGGCGCACAACCGCCCACGCCAGAGTGGGGCGCGATGCTCAACGAGGCGCGCGCCGACATGGTGACGGCGCCGCACGTGGCGATCTTCCCGAGTTTGGCGATCTTCCTGACCGTGCTGGCATTCAACCTGCTGGGCGACGGACTGCGCGACGCGCTGGATCCGAAGATCGACCGTCGCTGAGATGACGCGCCTCACCATTCCACACATCGGCGCGCTGTCTGCTGGTGCGCGCAACAGCATCACCGACGTGGCGGGCGTCGCCGTTGGCCATGCCACCATTGCTGGCGGCGACATCCAGACCGGCGTGACGGTGGTGCGCCCGCATGCGGGTGACCCGTTCCGCGACAAAGTGCCCGCGGCCAGCGTGGTGCTCAACGGCTTCGGCAAGAGCATCGGCCTAGTGCAGGTGGATGAGCTGGGCGTGCTGGAAACACCGATCGCGCTGACCAACACGTTTGCCGTGGGCGCTGTGGCGCAGGCGCAGATCCTCCAGGCCGTTGCAGCCAACCCGCAGATCGGCCGCACATGGTCGACTGTCAACCCGCTCGTCTTCGAATGCAATGACGGCTATCTGAACGACCTGCAGGCGTTTGCCGTGCAGGACGTGCACTACGACGCGGCCCACGCTGCGGCAGCCGAAGTGTTCGAGCAGGGCGCGGTCGGGGCAGGGCGTGGGATGTCGTCGTTTGGTGTGAAGGGCGGCATCGGTTCTGCGTCACGCGTGGTGACGCTTGCCGACGGCGCCAAACGTACGGTCGGTGCGCTGGTGCTGTCCAACTTTGGTGTGACGCAGAACCTGACACTTGCGGGACGCAGTGTCGGAGAGGAACTGGCGAAAGCGCTGGCCGCCGTTGCCCCAGAGCCCGAGAAAGGTTCGATCATCATGCTGCTCGCCACCGATGCGCCGCTGGACGCGCGTCAGTTGCGCCGCCTCGCCTTGCGCGCGGGCGCAGGTCTGGCGCGTACCGGCTCCGTCTTCGGCCATGGCAGCGGCGACATCGCGCTCGCGTTCTCCACCGCCTACACCGTGCCGCACGAAGGCACACGCGCCATGCCGGCCGTCGCCATGACCCACGAATCGCACCTCGACCCGCTGTTCCAGGCCGCCGCCGACAGCGTCGAACAAGCCATCGTGCACGCGCTGTTCCACGCGACCGCCGTCACCGGCCGAGACGGCAACACGCGCCGCGCCCTGACCGAATTGCTCTGACCTGACTCCATGCGCATCCTGATTTCCGCCGACATTGAAGGCGTGGCCAACGTGTTCCACCCCGAGCAAACGCGTGCCGGTAACGCTGAGTACGAACGCGCCCGCCGCTGGATGACTGCCGAAGCCGATGCAGCTGTTCGCGGCGCCTTCGATGGTGGCGCCACTGACGTACTCGTCAACGATTCGCACGGCGGCTTCCGTAACCTCATCCCCGATTCCATCGACCGCCGCGCACGCTTCGTCCTCGGCAAACCGCGTTACCTCAGCATGATGGCCGGCGTGGACGGCTGCGATGCAGTCTGCATGATCGGCTACCACGCGCGCGCGGGCAGCCGCGGCGTGTTGGCACACACCATCAACAGCTTCGCGTTTGCGCGCGTCTGGTTCAACGAGCAGGAGCTGGGCGAAGCCGGCCTCTACGGCGCCCTCGCCGGCGAGCGCGGTGTGCCGGTGGCCGTGGCCAGCGGCGACGACGTGTTCATCAAGGAAACCAAGCCGCTGCTGCCGCACACCGCGTTTGTCGAGACCAAGCAGGCCGAAGGCCAGAACGCCGGCACGTCGCTCTCGCCTGAGCAATCGTGCGACGCCATCTACGCGGCGGTGAAGGCAACGGTACAGCGCGGGCACTTCAGCATGCCGCTGCGCCTGCAGGCACCGATCGTGTGCCGGCTGCAAACGCAAACGCCCGCACAGGCCGACCTGTTCTGCCAATGGCCCGCCTTGGAACGCGTCGACGGCACGATGCTGCGCTTCGCGGCCGATTCGGTCGAGCACGCCGTGCGCATGCTCAACAGCCTCTCTGCCATGTCCGCGATGCTCCGCTGAGCGCCTCAATCGACGCCAACCCTAGGACCAGACGGTTTGGCCGTTGACGTTCCTGCCCTAGATGGCGCCTTGAGTTTCTGTAAGCCGGCGGAAAAAAGACGGGGAACTGTCTGAGCGCAGCGAGTTTTCCCCGTCTTCGCCCGGTTACAGAAATTCAAGGGGAAGTCGCCATCTCGGGCGCGCCTTTCTTTGCCTACCTTTCTTTGGCAAGACAAAGAAAGTAGGTCGGCCCCGGCAGGGGACGAAACAGGGATAGACCAAAAACGCACATCGCAGCGTAAACTTCAGGACACCCAACCCCGAAGGAGCCCCCCATGACCCGCGCACTCACACTCGGCATGCTGCTGTGTGCGCTAGCACTAACGGCCTGCGACCGCCGCCCGTCCCCGGCCAATCCGCCCACGCCGCAGACGTCGAAGGCCGAAAAGGCTGCCGCCGCACTGGCCAAGGCCGCCGCAGAATTCAAATGCCCCGCGCCATCGGGCCGTTTCATGATCGACGACGGTACCAACCGCGGTCCCAAGCAACCCGTGCGCACCAACTGCACCACCGCCTACGCGACCTGCGACGCCCAGTCGCAAGCCGTCTTCGACCACTGCCCGAGCGGTCAGGTGTTCGATAAGCGCTTTTCCATCTGCGTCGTGAAAGACGCATGTGATGAGGTGAAGTCCTGACGGCTGCCATGCGCGGTATCCGGACAATCCGCATTGCCGGCCGCACGGGATCAAACCAGCAGCGTGGCACCTGCCCAGGCAATCAGCACGGCGCCCAGCACGCGGCCGACGTGTTCGCCGCGGGGCAGGATCTTCTCCACAAAGACGACGAGCGACAGAGCGGCAATCCAGACGAGATTCATGACGCCGCCCACAAAGAGCAAGGCCATCAGCACCCAGCAGCAGCCTACGCAATACGCGCCGTGGCGCATGCCCAGCAAGAAGCTGCCTGCCGCGCCAGGGCGCCAATGCGCGGTCAGGAAGCCCACCGGCGAGCGGCACTGCGCCAGGCATGCGCGCTTGAGCGCAGAGAACTGATACGCCCCCGCTGCTGCCAGCACCGCTGCGGAGAGCCCCGCGCTCTTTGACCACAGCATCATTTCTGAAATGAGGCCCGTCGGTTGCAGCGCCATCTGCAGGGATGCCGCACCTAGGGAAAAAGCCAGCCACGCAACCAGGTAACCGGCCAGAAGACTTACCGAAAGGATTGCCGACCTGGCCTCGCCCGTGCCGTGGTGCCGCAGAACACGCAGATACAGCAAGATGAGCGGTGCCGCGCTGGGCGTCATCATCGCGGTCATCATCACCCACCACATCAGGGTCACGGTGGGCAACGATGCATCCATGCCGCCGATGCCGCTAGGCAATCGATGCGGAAACAGCGTGAACGCCGTCATGTCGAGTGCGGACATACCCATGCCTGCACCCGTCCACAGATACCACCAAGACAGCGTGACTACGGCAACGATGCCGAGTCCCGTGATGACGCGCTCGCGTTGGAGGACGCTTTCGAGGCCGCTCATGCAGCGGTGCGATGCCGAATCGGTCCCTTGTTGTTCAGGTGCAGTCGCGCGAATTGCCCGTAAGAATTTTTGAGATCCAGCGCGATGTTGCCCTGTGAGTGGCTGGTGGCGGAGCCAACCTCGGCCAGTTCGTATTCGAAGCCGTGCGGCAGATCGATGCGGGCACGGTGTTCGGCGCCCGTCACCGGATTACGGATCGGTTCGCCAACGGTATCGAATATGCCATCGACATGAATCCGGCCGCGTCGGGCATCGACATCGACGTCGTAGTCGATCTGCGTAAAGATCGGATCGAATACCTGCTCAAACGTCGACGCGAATACCGAGAACATCGTCGCGAACGGTTCGGTATCTTGCCCTGCCATGATTTTCAGGATGGCTTCGCGTTGTGCCGGGGTGGCGCGCTCGTCGACGATCGGCTGACATCTGCCTTTGCCTTCGTGGATGGGGCCGGGCCAATGGAACAAGAGCGCGATCTTCACGCCGTCGAGTTGCACATCGCCGTGGTAGCCGCTGTCGATCGAGATCGCGCCCATCGCTTCGCAGATACCTTTGGTTGGCAGCGCGTTGAACTGACACGGGCAACCGTATGAGCAATTGCAGTTGATGAGCTCAGTCCCTTGGATTTCCCACGGAGTCATGGTGGTTCTCCTGCCTCTTCCAGGCGCGTGCGCGCCTGACGCGCGTCGTCGTAGGACGACGGATTGCGTGGGCTGAAACTGGGGCGGCTGGCTTAAGGCGTGCGCACCTTCCACGCATAATCAGACCCTAGTGCACGGCGAGGGGAAGTCAAGACGGGGATTGGACCGCATGGACGATGGGCCGGGGATGCATCTTGCGGCGCAACGCTCGATGTCCCGCGATGCCGAAGCGCAAAACCGTTGCGGCTGTTCTGGCTGCGGATGCTGCCTTGCCAGCGATACGGAACGCGCCTGCTGCAATGGCAGGAGGCGCGCTTGGCTCAGCGTCTTACAGCGCCTCGCGCGTGACCAGGAATACCTGGTCTTCGCCTGCGCTGGTCGGCAGCCAGACCAGATCAAGATCGGGGAACGCCGCTTCAACGTTTTCGCGCTCGTTGCCGATCTCGACAACCAGCACGCCGTGCGGCTTCAGATGGCGTGGCGCATCGGCCAGAATGCGACGCACGATGTCCATACCGTCGGTGCCGCCGGCCAGGGCCATGCGTGGCTCGGCGCGGTATTCGGGTGGCAGCGCCTGCATCGACGCCTCGTTCACGTACGGCGGGTTCGTCAGGATCACGTCGTAATGCACGCCCGGCGGCAGCGGCGCATACAGGTCGCCTTCGTGCAGGCGGATGCGCTCTTCCAGGTGGTAATCGGCGACGTTGCGATTGGCCACAACCAGTGCGTCCGGCGACAGGTCCACCGCGTCGATGGTCGCATTGGGCCATTGCAGCGCCGCCAGGATCGACAGGCAGCCCGAGCCGGTGCACAGCTCCAGCACATCGGTCGGGCCGTCCTCCTGGTCAATCCACGGTTCCAGCCCGTCTTCGAGGAATTCTCCGATGAAGCTGCGCGGCACGATCACGCGCTCGTCCACGTAGAAGCGCATGCCGTGCATGAACGCCTCGTGCGTGATGTACGCGGCGGGCACCCGGTCGACGGCACGGCGCTCGATCACCTTCAGCACGGCGGCCACTTCTTCGGGCAGCAAGCGCGCGTCCATGAAGGGCTCCAGCGTGTCGATCGGCAGGTGCAGCGTGTGCAGGATCAGGTAAGCGGCTTCGTCGTAGGCGTTTTCGCTGCCATGGCCGAAAACAAGGCCGGCGGCGGTGAAGCGCGATACGGCGTAGCGCAGCAGATCGCGGACGGTGGTGAACGGGTGGGAGGCGGGGAGGGTAGGCGTGGTCATGGTTGACGGGTATGGCTCAGCGTTGGGTGGCAGCGAGCAGGTCGACGTAGGCCACGTCGAGCAGGTCGGATTCGGCAATGCCGAGGGCGTGCATCAGTTGGTGGGCGATCTTCACGCCGTCGTCTTCGGACTGCGTATCGCGCAGCACGACTTCGAGTTCGGCGAAATCGCCGAGGTCTTTCACTGCATCGACATGAATGCGCGTCTGGCCGGCGAGATACAGCTGGCGCACCTTGACGACACGGCCGGCCGTGCCGATGGCGGCGGCCAGCGTGTCGCGCAGCGCGTCGGGCGCGCTGGTCGGAACGATGTGGTAGTCCGACACGCGCGGGCCGGCGCTGTTGGCGCGGAAGTAGTGGATCAGCTCACCGCGCTCGGGCGAGAACTGCCGCAGCTTCAGGCGCCCGTTCGCACAGGCGAAGAACGTGTCGTCCTGCTCGATGCGTTCGGGGCCGGAATCCGCGATGGCAGCCGCGCGCTCGATGAGTGCCGCCACATCGCGCACACGCGCCTTGATCTCGACGTTGCGCGCCATCGGGGCAACCTCAGGCGATCAACGTTTCCAAGACGCGGCGATACACGTTTTTCAGCGGCTCGATAAACGCCACTTCGACGTGTTCGTCGATCTTGTGGATGCTCGCGTTCGGCGGGCCGAACTCGATCACCTGCGGGCAGATCTTGGCGATGAAGCGGCCGTCCGACGTGCCGCCCGTGGTCGACAGTTCGGTCGTCACGCCGCACTCGGCCTGGATGGCGGAGGACAGGGCTTCGGAGAGGTCGCCTCGCTCGGTCAGGAAGGGCTCGCCGCCCAGCGTCCAATCGAGCGTGTAGTCGAGGCCATGCGCATCGAGAATGCTGTGCACGCGCGCCTTGAGGCCGTCCGGTGTGCTCGCGGTCGAGAAGCGGAAATTGAAGTCGATCGTGACGTGGCCGGGAATGATGTTCGTCGCGCCCGTACCGCCGTGGATATTCGACATCTGCCATGTGGTCGGCGGGAAGTACGCGTTGCCGTCGTCCCACTTGGCAGCGGCCAGTTCCGCCAGCGCCGGCGCGGCCAGGTGGATCGGGTTCTTGGCCAGATGCGGATAGGCGATGTGGCCTTGCACGCCATTGACCGTGAGCTTGCCCGACAGCGAACCGCGTCGCCCGTTCTTCACCATATCGCCGAGTGTCGACACCGACGTCGGTTCACCGACCACGCAGTAGTCAAGGCGCTCGCCGCGTGCACGCAGCAGGTCGCACACCTTGACGGTGCCGTCGTGCGCGGGGCCTTCTTCGTCGCTGGTGATCAGGAAGCCGATCGAGCCGGCGTGGTCCGGATGTTTGGCAACGAATTCTTCCGATGCCACCACGAAGCCTGCAATCGATGTCTTCATGTCGGCTGCGCCACGGGCGTAGAGCTTGCCGTCGCGGTGCGTGGGCTCGAACGGGTCGGAGTGCCATTGCTCGACGGGGCCGGTCGGCACCACATCGGTGTGGCCCGCGAAAACGAGCAGCTTGCCGTCGGTGCCGGCCCGGCCGCGCTTGACGGCCCACAGGTTGGTCACCCGAAAGTGGTCCGGGCCGCTGATCACGGTTTCGCATTCGAAGCCGGCTGCGGTCAGGCGTTCGATCAGCACGTCCTGGCAACCCTTGTCTTCGGGCGTGACGGAGCGGCGGCGGATCAGGTCTTCAGTGAGGGCAAGCGTGGGCTGCATGTTCGACATGACGACAGTCACGGTGATGTTGTTGTGGTTAGAACAGGGCGGCGTACTGATCCGCCGAGAAGCCGACGTTGACGCTCTTTTCGTGCACGAGCACTGGCCGCTTGATCAGCGACGGGTTGGCCTGCATCAGCGCGATGGCGCCGGCTTCGTCTTCCGCGCGGGCCTTGTCGGCGTCAGACAGCGCGCGCCACGTGGTGCCCTTGCGGTTGAGCAGCGTGGTGAGCGGCACATGCTTGAGCCAGCCGGCCAGCATGTCGGCGCTCACGCCTTGCTTCTTGAAATCGTGAAAGGTGTAGGCAATGCCGTTCGATTCGAGCCACGTGCGGGCTTTCTTCACGGTGTCGCAATTGGGGATGCCGTGCAGGGTCGTCATGGTGGGATTCGCAATCAGTGTCGAGAGGCTTGCAGGGCAAACGAGAGGGCAACAACGGCCAAGGCAAAGCCGATGGACGCCATCCACGTCATGCGCTTGAGGCGGCGCTCCAGCCGCGCGGCTTCGTCGCGCAACGCGTCGATGGTGATGGCGTGCTGTTCGGCCAGCAGCTTGACGGACTCGGCCTGCTGCAGGATCGCCGCTTCCAGCTCGGCAATCCGTGTATTCGGGTCAGGCGCGGCGCCTTCTCCGCGGGCAGGCTCAGTCCCGGTTTTCTTGCGGTTCTTGAACTTGTCGATGGTCTTGTTCGCTTGCTCCAGGATGGTGGGCAGCAGCGACAGGACAGTCCCGATGGTGTTTGGATCAAGACCCATGATGCGTTGGCGCAGCGTGCCGAAGCGGGTGCCGGTGGCATTGCGTTCGGACATGGCTGGGCTTCAAGTGGTTGGCATGCCCGCAAGACTAGCAGGCATGCCTTGCGCCGATGCTTAATCGCCGCGCAGCAGCTCGTTCAGGCCCACCTTGGCGCGCGTCTTGGCGTCGACCTTCTTGACGATCACGGCGCAGTACAGGCTGTGCGTGCCATCCTTCGACGGCAGGTTGCCCGCCACCACCACCGAGCCCGCCGGGATGCGGCCATAGCTGACTTCACCGGTTTCGCGGTCGTAGATCTTGGTCGACTGGCCCAGGTACACGCCCATCGAGATCACCGAGTTTTCTTCAACGATCACGCCTTCCACCACTTCCGAGCGGGCGCCGATGAAGCAGTTGTCTTCGATGATGACGGGGTTGGCCTGCAGCGGCTCCAGCACGCCGCCGATGCCCACGCCGCCCGACAGGTGAACGTTTTTGCCGATCTGTGCGCACGAACCGACGGTGGCCCACGTGTCGACCATCGTGCCTTCGTCAACGTAAGCGCCGATGTTCACGTACGACGGCATCAGCACCGCGTTCTTGGCGATGAACGAGCCACGGCGCGCCACGGCTGGCGGCACCACGCGGAAGCCGCCAGCGGCAAAGTCTTCTGCCGTGTAGTTGGCGAACTTGCTCGGCACCTTGTCGTAGAACTGCGTGAAGCCGCCGGCAGCCATCGGGGCGTTGTCTTCCAGGCGGAACGACAGCAGCACGGCTTTCTTGATCCACTGATTGACGATCCACTCGCCGTCCTTCTTCTCGGCCACGCGCAGCGCGCCACGATCGAGCTGGCCGATCACGTTGGCGACGGCTTCACGGACATCGGCCGGAGCGGCCTTGGGCGACAGGTTGGCGCGGTCTTCCCACGCTTGATCGATCAGGGATTGCAGTTGTTGCGTCATGGCTGTGTTCGCTCTAGGAGAAATTCGGGAAAATGGGGTAAGGGGTCAGCGTTGCTGGCGGGACTCGACGCAGAATTCGACAATCCGGCGCGCGCCTTCCAGGCATTCGTCCACGCCGGCCACCAGCGCGATGCGCACGTAGTCCTGGCCAGGATTCGTGCCGTGCGCCTCGCGCGCGAGGTAGCTGCCTGGCAGCACGGCGACGTTTTTAGCGGCCAGCAGCTGGCGTGCGAATTCAGTGTCCGACAGGCCCGTGCGTTTGACGTTGGCCCACAGGTAGAAGGCTGCGTCGGGCAAGGCCACGTCCAGCACTTCGGCTAGCATCGGCGTGACCTGCTGGAACTTCTTGACGTACTGCGCGCGGTTGTCGCGCACGTGGGCCTCGTCGTTCCACGCAGCGATGCTAGCGGATTGCACCGACGGGCTCATCGCGCTGCCGTGATACGTGCGATACAGCAGGTAGGCCTTGAGCAGCTTGGCGTCGCCGGCCACGAAACCGGAGCGCATGCCCGGCACGTTGGAGCGCTTGGACAGGCTCGAGAACATCACCAGGCGGTCAAAGCCGCGGCCCAGCTTGTGGGCGGCTTGCAGCGCGCCCAGCGGCGGGTTGGCCTCGTCGAAATAGATCTCGGAATAGCACTCGTCCGAGGCGATGATGAAGCCATATTCGTCCGACAGCGCGAAGAGTTGCTTCCAGTCTTCTAGCGTGAGCACGGCGCCGGTCGGGTTGCCCGGGCTGCATACGAAGACGAGCTGCACGTTGCGCCATTCTTCGGGCGTGATCGCGGCGAAGTCGGGCGCGTAGTTGCGCGCCGGGTTGCTGTTGGCGAATAGCGGCGTGGCGCCGGCCAGCAGCGCCGAGCCTTCGTAGATTTGGTAGAACGGGTTCGGGCACAGCACGCGGGCGCCGGGCTTGCTGCCGTCGATCACGGTTTGCGCGAACGAGAACAGCGCCTCGCGCGAGCCGTTGACCGGGATGACCTCGGTGGCCGGATCGACCTTCGGCAAGCCGTAGCGGCGCTCCAGCCATGCGGCGATGCACTGTCGCAGTGCATCGGAGCCGAGCGTCGTGGGATAATTCGCCAGCCCGCCAAGCGCCGCCGTCAGCGCGTCTTTCACCAGGGCCGGCGTCGGATGCTTGGGCTCGCCGATGCCGAAGCTGATCGGTGTATGGACGGCGCTGGGCGAGACGTCCTTCACAAGCGCTTTCAGTTTCTCGAACGGATACGGCTGGAGGGCGGACAGACGCGGATTCACGGTGTTGGGCGGCGGTGTTGGGCTGGTCAGCGGGCAAGCTTGGCGCTTGCCGGGAAGCCCGAAATTATACGGCCAACGTGTGCTGGCCGCCCCAAGACAATGCTGCATGCGGCGGATTTCCGCCGTTTTTTTATTGCTTAGATGACATCGATAGCCTCCTCGGCGGACGCGTCCGCTCACCACGAGCCGCAATGGGCGGCGGCACTCTTCATTCTCCTGGGCGCTTCGGTCTGGGGCATTTCCTGGTATCCGTACCGGCTGCTGGCCGGCTGGGGGCTCGGCAGCATGCTGGCCTCGTCGATGACGGGTGCCGCTGCGGCCGTGCTGGCCGCCGTAGTGCTGCGTCGTCACTTTTCGACGTTCCATTGGTCGTGGCTGATCCCGGCGCTCGGGATCGCGGCGGGCATCACCAACGCGGGCTTCGTCTGGGGCACGGTGCACGGCACGGTCATGCGGGTGCTGCTGCTGTTCTATCTGACGCCCGTGTGGACGGCGCTGCTCGCGCGCCTGTGGCTGCACGAGCGGCTGGGCTGGCGTGGCGGCGTGCTGCTCGCGCTGGCGCTGTCGGGGGCGGTGATGATGCTGTGGTCGGGCGAGGCCGGCACGCCGTGGCCCGGTTCAGCGGCGGAATGGGCGGGGCTGATTGCAGGGCTGGCATTTGCGTGCAACAACGTGCTGTCACGCCTGGCGGGGCAGCGTCATCCGACCATGCGCCCGGAGATGCGGACCGTGGTCGTCTTCACCGGCTGCGCGTTGGTGGGTTTTCCGGCTGCGCTGATGCTCGATGGCGTGCGCACGGTGCCGGCGGCTTTTTCCCAGGGCAATACGTGGCTGCTGCTGGCGGGCATGGCCTGCGTACTGGTCGGCGGCAATGCGCTGGTGCAGCGCGGCCTGCAACGCTTGCCGGCCAATCGCGCGGCGCTGCTGATGCTGTTTGAAATCGTGGTGGCAGCCGTGTCGTCGGCGCTGCTGACAGCGGAGCGCCTGTCTCCCCAAGAAATGCTGGGTGGCGCTTGCATCATCCTGGCGGGCGCGCTGTCGGGGCTGTTGCGGCGCAAGTAGGCTGCAGGTGTTTCGCAAATCAACCGAGGGGTTGCCGATGTTGCTTCGTTCGATTGCCATCGCGCTGACGTTTGCGCTGTCGACAGCCGCTGCGGCCGTCGGCGCCGCTCCTGCAAAGACCGGCCCCGCGTATGGCCCGCGCCTGGAAGGCTTCGATTACCCGGCACCGGTCAAACTCTTCAAGTTCGAGTCGCAGGGCAATGCGTTGGAGATGGCGTATCTGGACGTCGCGCCCAAGCAGCCCAACGGTCAGGTGGCGGTGCTGCTGCACGGCAAGAATTTCTGCGCGGCCACCTGGGAAGGCACGATCGCTGCGCTCACAGGTGCCGGCTACCGCGTGATCGCCCCCGATCAGATCGGTTTCTGCAAATCGAGCAAGCCACGCGCGTATCAGTACACGTTCCAGCAACTGGCGAACAATACGCATGCGCTGCTGGCGTCGCTTGGAATCGAGCAAGCCATCCTGATCGGACATTCGACGGGCGGCATGCTGGCGACGCGCTACGCGCTGATGTATCCGAATGCGGTGTCGCGGCTGGTGATGATCAACCCGATCGGCCTGGAAGACTGGAAGGCCAAAGGCGTGCCGTCCCTGACCGTCGACCAGTGGTTCGCGCGTGAAAAGCAGACCACCGCCGAGCGCATCCGCGCCTACGAGCAATCCACGTACTACGCCGGGCAATGGCGCACGCAATACGAACCGTGGGTGCAGATGCTGGCCGGCATGTACCGCGGCCCGGGGCGCGATCTGGTGGCGTGGAATTCCGCGCTGCTGTACGACATGATCTACACGCAGCCCGTCGTCTATGAGTTCGGCCAGTTGCGCCCCCCGACGCTGCTACTCGTCGGCCAGAAAGACACCACCGCCATCGGCAAGGACGCCGCGCCGCCGGAAGTGCGCGCACAGCTGGGCCATTACCCCGAGCTTGGCCGGGCGGCCGCCAAGGCCATCCCCCGCGCGACGCTGGTGGAATTGCCGGATGCGGGCCATGCGCCACAAATCCAGGATCCTGACGCGCTGCACAATGCGCTGCTCGCTTGGCTCGCCGCCCCGGAACGCTCGCGCACGCGCCGTCCGGACTGACGCTATTTGTCAAGAAGGTGAAACTGCTTACAAATCCGCAGCAATTTGCCTTCCTGCGCTGCAAATTTCGTCCATTTTTGTAGCGATTTGATTGGCGGGGGGCAGGGGTGCGAATGGTATGATGGCGCCATCCGCGCCCTTGGGGCGTGCCTTGCCACTTCACGTTTTACGGTGAAGATGTGACGATAAAGGCGCGTTCCTTGGGCGCCCGCTTTATCCCCTTTTCTGATCCCTTCGAGACGAACACAACGTGCGCCTCTCTTCGATCAAGCTCGCAGGCTTCAAGTCTTTCGTCGATCCGACCAATTTCCATGTTCCGGGCCAGCTTGTCGGCATCGTCGGCCCGAACGGTTGCGGTAAATCCAACATCATCGATGCCGTGCGCTGGGTGCTCGGCGAATCACGCGCCGCGGAACTCCGTGGCGAGTCGATGCAGGACGTCATCTTCAACGGCTCGACCCAGCGCAAGCCGGCTGGCCGCGCCAGCGTCGAACTCGTCTTCGACAACGCGGAAGGCCGCGCCGCCGGCCAGTGGAGCCAATACGCCGAAGTGGCGGTCAAGCGCGTGCTCAGCCGCGACGGTACCTCCTCGTACTTCATCAACAACCAGGCGGTGCGCCGTCGCGACATCCAGGACATCTTCCTCGGCACGGGCCTCGGGCCGCGCGCCTACGCCATCATCGGGCAGGGGATGATCTCTCGCATCATTGAGGCCAAGCCCGATGACATGCGCATCTTCCTGGAAGAGGCCGCGGGGGTGTCGAAGTACAAGGAACGTCGCCGCGAAACCGAAAACCGTCTCTCCGATACGCGCGAAAACCTCACGCGTGTGGAAGACATCCTGCGCGAACTGGGCACCAACCTCGAAAAGCTCGAGGGCCAGGCCGAAGTCGCGCAGCGCTTCCAGGCGCTGCAGGCCGACGGCGAAGAGAAGCAGCACTTGCTGTGGCTGCTGCGCAAGCGTGAAGCGCAAGCCGAGCAGGAACGGCATCAGCGCGCCATCGAACAGGCGCAGATCGACCTGGAAGCGCAGACCGCGCAGTTGCGCCATATCGAGGCCGAACTCGAAACGATGCGCGTTGCGCATTACGCGTCGTCCGATGCGATGCATGCGGCGCAGGGCGCGCTCTACGAAGCCAACTCCGAAGTCAGCCGCCTGGAAGCCGAGATCCGCTACGTGGTGGAATCGCGCAACCGCATCCAGCAGCAAATCGCCACGCTGACCGCGCAGCAGGAACAGTGGCATACGCAGGGCGAGCAGGCGCAGGAAGACCTGGCCGCGGCCGAGGAAGAGCTGGCCATGGCCGAGGAGCGTGCCGCGCAGGCCGCCGAGGACGTCGCGCGCAAAGCCGACGAACTGCCCGCCATGGAAGCGCAATGGCGTGATGCGCAGACTGCGCTGAACGACCAGCGCGCTGCGATCCTGCAATCGGAACAGGCGCTCAAGCTCGAAGCCGCGCACCAGCGCAATGCCGATCAGGCCGTGCTGCAGCTCGAGCAGCGCCGCGAACGTCTGACGCAGGAGTCCTCGGGCCTCGACAAGCCGGACGACGTGCAGCTCGAAACGCTGCGTGCCGAACTGGCGGAGCAGGAAGAGGTGCTGGCCGAAGCGCAAGCCGGGCTGGAAGACGCCGAGACGCAGGTGCCGCAGCTCGACGAGGCACGCCGTGCCGCGCAAGACCGTGTGCAATCCGAAGCCGCCGCCATCGCCAGCTTGGAAGCCCGCCTCGCCGCGCTCAAGCAGCTGCAGGAGAACGTACAGACCGACGGCAAGGTCCAGCCGTGGCTGGCCAAGCATGAACTGAGCGAGCTGCCGCGCTTCTGGAAGAAGCTGCAGATCGAGCAGGGTTGGGAACCCGCACTCGAAGCGGTGCTGCGGGAAAAGCTTGGCGCGCTCGAAGTCTCCAACCTGGATTGGATCAAGGCGTTTGCGGCCGACGCGCCGCCCGCCAAGCTCGCCTTCTATGCGCCGCCGCCCGCAGCGCGTCCGGTGGAAACGCCGGCCGGGTTGCGGCCGCTGATGTCGCTGGTGCAAGTGACGGAGCCGGGCATGCGTGCCGTGCTGCAAGACTGGCTGGCCGACGTCTATGTCGCCGACGATATGCAGGCTGCGCTCGCCGCGCGCCAGACGCTGCCGGAAGGCGGCACGTTTGTCGTCAAGGCCGGGCACTTGATCGGCCGGTCGTCGGTGCAGCTGTACGCGCCCGATTCCGAACAGGCCGGCATGCTGGCGCGCGCGCAGGAAATCGAAAACCTGAACAAGCAGGTGCGTGCGCAGATGCTGCTGGCAGACGAAGCCAAGAGCGCTGCCGTGCGCGCTGAAGCGGCGTACAGCCAGGCCAGCCAAAACCTCACGCAGGTGCGCGCCCGTGCCGAGCAGGCCACGCGCCGCGTCCACGTGTTGCAGATGGATGTGCTCAAACTGTCGCAGGCGATGGAGCGCTACAACGCGCGCAGCGGCCAGATCGACAGTGAGCTGGAAGAGATTCGCGCGCAGATCGAAGAGCAGCGTGCCATCCGTGCCGAGTCCGAAGCGACGTTCGAGCAGCACGATGCGGCGCTCGCCGACATGCAGGCGCGGTTTGAAGACAACCAACAGGCGTTCGAAGCGCTTGAAGTTCGCCTGAGCGACGCGCGCAACGCCTTGCGCGATCAGGAGCGCGGCGCACAAGAGGCGCACTTTGCCGAGCGCAATCTGCAGAACCGCATTGCCGAACTGAAGCGCAACATCCAGGTGGCGAGCGATCAGGCGCAGCAGATCGTGCTGACGCTGGAGAACGCACGCGCCGAGCTGGAAACCATCAACGAGCAGACCGCGCATACCGGGCTGCAGGAAGCGCTGGAGCGCCGCGCCGAGAAGGAAGAAAAACTTGGGCAGGCGCGCATGGAGCTGGATGCGCTGACCGCGCAACTGCGCACGCACGACGAGCAACGCCTGACTGCCGAACGCGCCCAGCAACCGCTGCGCGATCGCATCACCGAACTGCAACTGAAGGAGCAGGCCGCGCGCCTGAACCAGGAGCAGTTCACCGAGCAGCTCACCGCTGCCAATGTGGACGAAGCCGCGCTGGCTGAACGCCTGACGGGCGACCTGAAACCTTCGTACCTGCAAGGTGAAGTCACGCGCATCAACAACGCCATCAACGCGCTCGGCCCGGTCAACATGGCCGCGCTCGACGAGCTGGCTGCGGCGCGCGAGCGCAAGGGCTTCCTTGATGCCCAATCGGCCGATTTGACCGACGCCATCACCACGCTCGAAGACGCCATCCGGAAGATCGATCAGGAAACGCGTGCGCTGCTCCAAGGCACGTTCGACCAGGTCAACTATCACTTTGGCGAACTGTTCCCGACGCTGTTCGGCGGCGGCCAGGCCAAGCTGATGATGACCGGCGAAGAGATTCTCGACGCGGGCGTGCAGGTGATGGCGCAGCCGCCGGGCAAGAAGAACTCGACGATTCACCTGCTGTCGGGCGGCGAGAAAGCGCTGACCGCCATAGCGCTGGTGTTTGCGATGTTCCAGTTGAACCCGGCCCCGTTCTGCTTGCTCGATGAGGTGGACGCGCCGCTGGACGACGCCAATACCGAGCGCTACGCCAACATGGTCAAGCGCATGTCCGACAAGACTCAATTCGTTTTTATTTCTCACAACAAGATTGCGATGGAAATGGCGCAACAGCTCATCGGTGTGACCATGCAGGAACAAGGTGTGTCCCGGATCGTGGCGGTGGATATGGATGCCGCACTGACCATGGCGGAGGCAGCATAAATGCAGGACAACAACCTGGTGATGGCCCTGCTGGGCGCCGGCGTGGTGTTTGTGCTGGTGATCGTTGTGTACAACCAGTGGCAGATCCGCAAGGCGCGCCGCCCCGAAGCGTACAACCCGCCCGTCGACGAGATCCCGCGCGGCGAGGGTTGGACCGAGCGCGCCGAACCCGCCCTGGGTGGCGAGCGTGATGACGCCAACCGCGTTGAACCGCGTCTCGAGCCTGGTTTCTCGGCGAAGGCGCACACGCCCGCCACGGGCAGCGCCGAAACCGAAGCGGGGGTAATCGGCGCTGAACTCACGCCCTCGGGCGACGAGGCTGCGCTCGAGGCCGCCGAGACGGAAGAGATCGCCGAACCAGCCCCGGGTTCGCTGGAGCCTGCAAACGGCGTGATCGATCCGCTGATCGATTGCATCGTGCCGCTGCATCCGGAACGCGAAGTGTCGGGCGACCGGCTGCTGCCGGCGCTGACCAAGCTGCGACGCGCGGGCACCAAGCAGATCCACGTGGAAGGTTTGAACCCCGCCGCCAATGCGTGGGAAGCCATCCGCGCCGGTCAGCGCTACCTTGACGTGCAAGTGGCCGTGCAGCTGGCCAACCGCACGGGCCCGCTGAATGCGCTGGAGTTCTCGGAATTCATCAACGCGATTGATCCGCTGTCGGAAGCGGCTGATGCCGTGCCCGAGCTTCCGGATATGAGCGAGACGATTTCCAATGCGCGCGAACTCGACGCCTTTGCCGCCGAGTGTGATGTGCAACTGGGCGTGAGTGTGATCTCCGATGGGGCGCCCTGGTCGGCGGCATACGTGCAGACGGTGGCCACGCAAGACGGCCTCGTGCTTTCGCGCGACGGCACGCGTTTCACACGCTTCCACGCGGGCGCTGACGGTGTGCAGCGCGCACTGTTCACGCTGCAGTTCGGTGATACCAATTTCCTGCGCGATGACCTGACCGTCAAGGCCGGCCGCCAGATCACGCTGTTGCTTGATGTGCCGGTGGCGGAAGAGGCAAGCAAGCCGTTCAAGCTGGTGTGCGAATACGCTTACACGCTGTCGCAGCGCATGGGTGCGCAGGTGGTGGATGACAACCTGCGTCCGCTGACGGAGCAATCGTTCGTCGCCATCCAGAAGCATCTGCGGGTGCTGTACGACAAGCTCGAATCGCGCGGCATCCCGGCCGGTTCCAGCACCGCGGTGCGCTTGTTCAGCCACTGACGGACGCACGATGAGTAAGACTGCGAAACCCGCGTCCGGCGCCACGCCCGAGGCGCGGGCAGCGTGGCTGCGCGCCGAGCTGAACCGCTACGCCCACGAGTACTACGTGCTCGACCAGCCCAGCGTGCCCGACGCTGAATATGACCGGCTCTATCGCGAGCTGGAAGCGCTGGAAGCCAATCATCCTGAGCTGAAGACGCCGGACTCTCCCACGCTGCGGGTCGGCGGGGCTGTCTTGCCCGAATTTGCGGCGGTCAGGCATGTCATTCCCATGCTGTCGATCCGCACCGAGACCGACACCACCGCCAACGGCGCGCGCGCATTCGACGCCAGCGTACGCCGCGAACTGGGCCTCGACGACACCGACCCGCCCGTCGAATATGCCGCTGAGCTGAAGTTCGATGGCCTGGCGATCAACCTGCGCTACGAGCGCGGTTATCTCGTGCAGGCCGCCACGCGCGGCGACGGCACCACCGGCGAAGACGTCACGCAGAACATCCGCACGATCCGCCAGATTCCACTCGGGCTGTCGCCTGTTGGCGGCCATGTGCCCGACGTGCTGGAAGTGCGCGGCGAGGTCTACATGCGCCGCGACGATTTCGAAAAGCTCAACGCCCGCCAGCGCGAGCGCGGCGACAAGACGTTCGTCAATCCGCGCAACACCGCGGCCGGCGCCGTCCGCCAGCTCGATCCGAAAATGGCGGCCGAGCGCCCGCTATCTTTCTTCGCCTATGGCCTGGGCGAGGTGGTCGGCTGGCAGGGCATGCCCGACACGCATTCCGGCATGCTCGACGCGTTGCAGGCGTTTGGTTTTCCGGTCAGCACGGAGCGCGCTGCGGTAAAGGGCGGAGACGGGCTGGTTACGTTTCATGAGGCTATCGGCGCCAAGCGCGACAGCTTGCCGTTCGATATCGACGGCGTGGTCTACAAGGTCAATTCACTCGCATTGCAGCGCGAACTCGGCTTTCGCACGCGTGAGCCGCGCTGGGCAGTCGCGCACAAATATCCGGCGCAGGAAGCGCTGACCACCGTCGAATCGATTGGCGTGCAGGTCGGTCGCACGGGCGCCATCACACCGGTGGCGCGGCTTGTGCCGGTGTTCGTTGGCGGCGTGACGGTCACCAACGCGACGCTGCACAACGAAGACGAAGTGCGCCGCAAGGATGTGCGCGTTGGCGACACCGTGATCGTCCGGCGCGCCGGTGACGTGATCCCCGAGGTGGTGGGTGTGGTGCTTGATCGCCGGCCAATGGATGACGTGCCGGGCAGCGATTTGTTCAGTCCGCAGCAGCGGCCGAAGTACCCGCCGTTCGAACTGCCGAAGACGTGCCCGGTGTGCGGTTCGCACGTCGTGCGCGAAGAGGGCGAGGCGGTGGCCCGCTGCTCAGGCGGGCTGTTCTGCTCGGCACAGCGTAAAGAGGCGATCCGCCACTTTGCCGGCCGCCGCATGATGGACATCGAAGGCCTGGGCGAGCGATACATCGACAACCTGGTCGAGCTGGACTACGTACACGGCATCGCGGACCTGTACAAACTCAAGCTCGAAGATTTCCTGGAAATGAAGCGCCGCGCAGATGAGCGCGATGGCGCGACACCGGAAACCGTCGCTGCCGGCAAGATCGCCACCAAGTGGGCTGAGAATCTGCTGGAAGGCATCCAGGCCAGCAAGACGCCGCCGCTGGCGCGTTTCCTGTTTGCGCTCGGCATTCGCCACGTGGGCGAGTCGACCGCCAAGACGCTCGCGGACTGGCTCGGCAGTCTGGCCGTCATCCGGCGCGCGCCGGCGCCGCTGCTGCTGGCGCTGCCCGACGTGGGTGCCACGGTGGCCGAAGCCATCGCCGATTTCTTTGCCGAACAGAAGAACCAGCAGGCGCTCGATGCGCTGCTGGAAGCCGGTGTTGCACCGCAGGGCGAGCACGCGCCAAACGCGAAGCTGCGCGAGAAACTGGAGCCAGCCGAGCTGTACGCCACGCTTGGCGTGCCCAAGCTGACAGCCGCGCGTGCCAGGCAATTGGCTGTGGCAGCGCCAACGCTTGCCCGGTTGGCCAGCGTGGAGTCCGATCAGTTGGCCGGGCTGCCGGCGGATGTGTCTGCATCGCTGCTCGAATGGCTGGGCTCGCACGACCATCGCACGCAGTTGGAGCGGCTCGACGCACTGCGCGACGAACTGCTTGCCGCCATGCCGGCTGAAGCCGCCGAAGAAGGCGTGCTGGCCGGCAAGACTGTCGTGTTGACCGGCACATTGCCGAACCTCACGCGCGATGAAGCCAAGGCCATGCTGGAAGCGGCGGGCGCCAAGGTATCGGGTTCGGTGTCGAAGAAGACCGACTATGTGGTCGCCGGAGAAGAAGCCGGCAGCAAGCTCGCCAAAGCCGAAGAATTGAACGTGAAGGTTCTGGACGAAGCGGGTATGCTCGCGCTGTTAAAAAAACCGGCGGGAGACCAGGCATGATCCGAAACATCCTCAAGATGGGCGACAGCCGTCTGCTGCGCGTCGCCAAGCCGGTCGAGCGTTTCCATACGCCCGAACTGACTGCCTTGATTGAAGACATGTTCGACACCATGGATGCGGCGCGGGGTGCTGGCCTGGCGGCGCCGCAGATCGGCGTGGATCTGCAAGTCGTCATCTTCGGGTTCGATCGCAATGACCGGTATCCGGACGCACCGGCGGTGCCGAAGACGGTGTTGATCAACCCCACCATCGAGCCGCTATCGGACGAGATGGAAGACGGCTGGGAGGGCTGCCTCTCTGTGCCGGGCCTGCGTGGCGTCGTGCCGCGCCATACGCGCCTGCGCTACACCGGCTTCGATCAGCACGGTCACGCCATCGACCGCATAGCCGAGGGTTTCCACGCCCGTGTCGTACAGCACGAATGCGATCACCTGCAGGGCGTGTTGTACCCGATGCGCGTGAAGGATTTCACGCGATTCGGCTTTACCGAAGTGCTGTTCCCGGAATTGCCCGCCAATTACGACGACTGATCGAGACTGCGGGAGCGTCGCACCTGCGGGGGCGGGTGGGCGCATGTTTCATCCACAACGGAGACGATATGAAGCGCGATGGTTTGAGGGGCTGGCGCGGGCTGGCGCTTGGGGTCGCCATGACGGCGATGCTGGGGTTGGCAGCGTGCGCGGGGCCGCAGGCACCTGAAACGACGGCGGCCGCACCGGTTGACCAGAAGCCTCAGGGCCCGGTCTGGCAACGCGTGCATCTGGGCACGGATGCCGGGGCCTATGATTTTCCCGTCTACGCCAACCATCCGCTCGATGGTGATCTGAGCAGCATCCGCGAAGTCGTATTCGTGCAGCACGGTCTGCAGCGCAACGGCAACGATTACTACACCGCGGGCGCCGATCTGCTTCAGGCCAGCGGCCGCAACCCCGACGAAGTCCTTTTGATTGCCCCGAACTTTCCTGGCACGCCCGATGAGGGCAAGGGTTTCGACGGCATGCCGGTCTGGTCGGTGGATGGCTGGATCGGCGGCTTCAACGCCACCAATGCACCGTACACCGATCTGAGCTCGCTCAAGGTGCTTGATGACCTGATCGGGTACGTGACTGACCCGGCGCGTGCACCTAACGTCAAGCGTGTTACGGTGGCAGGTCACTCGGGCGGCGGCCAGATCGTGCAGCGCTACGCCGTGCTCAACAACGTGGACGAAGCCATTCGCAAGCGCGGCATCGATCTGCAATACGTGGTCGCCAATCCGTCGTCGTATCTGTATTTCACTCCGGAGCGTCCGCGTGGCAAGGGCTTCGCGCGTTACAGCACCCGCGTCTGCCCGGACTACGATCACTACAAGTACGGCATGGTCGATATGGTCCCGTATGCAGCCGGCAAGACTGGCCGGCAGCTGTTCAACCGATATGCACAGCGCCACGTGACCTACCTCGCCGGCACCAGCGACAACGACCCGAACCACCGCGTGCTCGACAAGCTCTGCGGTGCCGAGGCGGAGGGCCCGACACGCCTGGATCGCGCACGCAACTACTGGCGCTACGAGCGGCATATGGCGGGGCGCAGGCGCATCAACCACCAAGCGCACGAAGTGGTTGGCGTGGGCCACGACCAGGCGAAGATGTTCGGCTCGCGTTGCGGTGCGCAAGCGGTGTTTGGCATGCCCGCATCGGCCAACACCACGGGGGCAGCCTGCCAGGCTCCGCGTCTGTGACCTAGACGGCAGGCATAAAAAAACCGGTCAGCGCATTGCGCGCTGGCCGGTTTTTTCTTTGTGGCAGAGGCAGCCTCAGAACTTCTCGAACGGCCCCAGGAAGCGCCACTGACCGACCGGCAGGTCGCCCAGCACAATGCTGCCCATGCGGATGCGCTTGAGGCCCACCACCTCCAGTCCCACCTGTTCGCACATGCGGCGGATCTGGCGTTTCTTGCCTTCGCGCAGCACGAAACGCAACTGCTCTTCGTTCTGCCAGCTCACCTTCGCGGGCTTCAGTTCTTCGCCGTCGAGCGACAGGCCAAAGCGCAGCTTCTCCATCAACTCTTCCGGGAAAACCTTGGAGATATCGCGCTCAACCAGGCCGTTCGGCGAATCCCACACCACGCGCACCAGGTATTCCTTCTCGACCGTCGAATCCTCGCCGATCAGGTGGCGTGCCACGCGGCCGTCCTGCGTCAACACCAGCAAGCCGGTGGAATCGATATCCAGTCGGCCAGCCGGCGCCAACGCCCGACGCTGCCAGGGCGCGAAGCGCTTGCGCGTGGGGTCGCCTTCCCACTGGTTTTCCGGCACGAATAGCGAAACGGCAGGCTGATAGCCGTCTTCTGCCTGGCCCGACACGTAGCCGACCGGCTTGTGCATCAGCACGGTCACGCGCTCGCCTTGCTCGGAGCGCGCCGACTGATGGATCTCGATCATCGCATCCGGCTTGACGCGCGACCCCAGTTCGGTGACGGGCTCGCCGTCCACCAGAACCCAGCCGCGCGGAATCCATTCATCAGCCTCGCGGCGCGAGCACAGACCCAGTTCGGACATGCGCTTGGACAGGCGGACCAACCCGCTCGATTCGGTTTGCTGCGCCGGGCGCGGTGCCTGCTCCTCGGCGTGACGCGGAGCGCGTTCCTCACGCTCGCGCTCGGGCCGTTGCGGACGGGCCGGACGATCTTCGAAGCGGCGCGGCGGACGATCATTGTCAAAACGACGCGGCGGGCGTTCGTCATCGAAACGACGCGGCGGGCGTTGGTCGCCATCACGACGAGGCGCGCGCTGATCGTCGCCATAGCGCCGCGGTGACCGTTGTTCATCGTCGAATCGGCGCGGCGGGCGTTGGTCGTCACCGTACCGGCGGGGCGGGCGCTCGTCGTCAAAGCGTCGCGGAGGACGTTGGTCACCATCACGGCGAGGCGCGCGTTGATCGTCGCCGTAGCGACGCGGACGTTCGTCATCGAAGCGACGGGGCGGACGTTGGTCGTCGCTGAACCGGCGCGGCGGCCGCTCGTCATCGAACCGGCGCGGGGGCCGGTCCTCGTCAAAGCGACGCGGCGGGCGATCCTCAAACCGGCGTGGAGGACGCTCGTCGTCGAACCGACGCGGTGGACGCTGTTCGTCATTGAACCGGCGTGGCGGGCGCTCATCGTCAAAGCGTCGTGGAGGACGTTGATCGCCGTCACGGCGCGGCGCGCGGTGATCGTCGCCATAGCGGCGCGGGCGTTCTTCATCGAAACGACGGGGCGGGCGCTGATCGTCGTTGAACCGGCGCGGCGGACGGTCATCGTCGAAACGTCGGGGAGGGCGGTCGTTGTCGAAACGACGCGGCGGACGTTCGTCGTCGAAGCGGCGAGGCGGCCGATCTTCGAAGCGGCGCGGAGGTCGCTCATCGTCAGCGCGACGGGGCGGGCGTTGCTCGTCATTGAATCGACGCGGAGGACGCTCGTCATCAAAGCGTCGCGGTGGGCGATCGCCTTGCGCGCGGCGCGGCTTGGCGTCGCGCGTCTGGCCGTCGTCGTCGCGGCGCGGAGGACGTGCGGGGCGCGGCGGCTTACCGGCGCCTTCTTCCGGCTTGGGGCGGCGCTGCGATGGACGCAGCGGCTGGCGCTCGCGGTTCAGGTCAGACGAGCGCAGCGGCTTGCCCGTGGAACGTACGGCATTGCCTTCGTCGTCGCGGCGCACGCCGAGCGTGGCGCGCTTGCCCGGGCGGGTAGCGCGCTGAGTCGGGTCGCTGGCGCCGCGCTTGTCGTCGTCGCCGGGGAAATCATCGGAATCGGTAGTCATGAATCTAGACCGGTAAGGCTGGCGCTCAGATGGCGAGCGCATCAAGCAGCTCGCTTTCAAGCTCGAGCTGCAGTTTGTTGTCCTGGGTCAGGCGAGTGCCATCGACCAGGAAGATGTCTTCCACGCGCTCGCCGAGCGTGTTGATACGCGCGGTGTGCACCGACACGCGACGGTGCGCGAGCACGCGGGCAATGGCGTAGAGCAGACCGGTGCGGTCCGTGGCAGAAATGGAGAGCAGGTAATACTGGCCGCGCTCGTCCGCACGCAGGTCGACGCGCGGCTTGATCGGGAAGCTGCGCGACTGGCGCGAGATGCGCCCACGCGGCGGCTCGGGCAGGGCGGTTTCGCGCGAGATCTGCTCGGCCAGCTCGTGCTCGACCAGCGTGATGATGTCGCGGTAATGCCCGGGTTCTACCAGGCCGCTGCTGGGGTCGGCCACCTGGAAGGTGTCGAGCGCGTAGCCGTGTTTGGTAGTGTGGATCTTCGCGTCCAGAATCGTCAGGCTCTTGCGCTCGAAGTAGCCGCAGATGCGTGCGAAAAGATCGGGCCGGTCCGGCGAATACACCGCCACCTGCAGGCCGACGCCCGCCGGTGAAGTGCGTGCACGCACGATCGGGATCGTCGTGTCGACGCGGTTGTAGAAGTGCCGCGTGAACCAGGCAATGTCGCGCGCGTCGTGACGCAGGAACACGCCCACGTCGAGCTGCTTCCACAGGGCTTCGTGCGCAGTGTCGTCCAGCGCGGCCAGACGCAGCAGTGCGCGCGCTTCTTCCTTGCGGCCTTCGAGCACGGCGTGCGGGTCCGTGGTGGCGCCGCCCAGCACGCGCAGCGTCATGCGATACAGATCTTCCAGCAGCTTGCCCTTCCAAGCGTTCCACACCTTCGGGCTGGTGCCACGGATGTCGGCAACGGTCAGCAGATACAGCGCGGTCAAACGACGCTCAGTGCAGACCAGATCGGCAAATTGACGGATGACGTCCGGGTCGCCCAGGTCCTGCTTCTGCGCGACCTGGCTCATGGTCAGATGGTGTTCGACCAGCCAGACGATCAGGTCGGCGTCTTCCTTGGCGATGCCATGTTCCTTGCAAAAGCGCCGCGCGTCGGACATGCCGAGCACGGAGTGGTCACCGCCGCGTCCTTTCGCAATGTCATGGAAGAGCGCCGCCACGGTCAACACCCACGGCTTGTCGAAGTTCGCCATCAACTGGCTGCAGAACGGGAACTCGTGCGTGTGCTCGACGATGGCGAAGCGGCGGATGTTGCGCACCACCATCAGGATGTGCTGATCGACCGTGTAGACGTGAAACAGGTCGTGCTGCATCTGCCCGACGATGCGGCGGAAGTTGACCAGGTAGCGGCCGAGCACGCTGGTCTGGTTCATCAGGCGCAGCGCGTGTGTGATGCCCTGCGGCTGTTGCAGGATCGACAGGAACAGCGCGCGATTGGCCGGATCCTTGCGCCACTTGGCATCCATCAACGTCCGCGCGTTGTAGAGCGCGCGCATCGTGCTGGCTGCCAATCCCTTGATACCTCGCGTCTGCTCGTACAGCAGGAACGTTTCAAGAATGGCCGTCGGCTCGCGCTGGTAGAGATCGGCGTCGGCAATTTCGAGCATGCCTTGCCGCTCGACAAAACGATCGTTGATCTTGCGCGTGATACCCAGCTCGCTCGGGAACAGCTTCGCTTCGATGTTCTGCAGCACCACGGTATTGAGCTGCGTAACGGCCTTGGCGACCCAGTAATAGCGGCGCATGAGTTGTTCGCTCGCGCGCTTGGCGGTGGTCGGGCGGTAGCCGAACGATTCGGCCAGTTGTGTCTGCAGGTCGAACACCAACACGTCCTGCCGACGCCCGGCAAGCAGGTGCAGGCGCGCCCGTACGGTTTTGAGCAGGCGCTCATTGCTGACCAGTTCCTGCGCTTCACGGCGCGTGAGCAGACCGTTAGCCAGCAGCTCGTTCCAGCTCGAACCGAAGCCGGCTGCGCGCGTCATCCACAGAATCACCTGCAGATCGCGCAGGCCGCCGGGGCTTTCCTTGCAGTTCGGTTCAAGCGAATAGGGCGTGTCCTGGTACTTGGCATGCCGCTGGCGCATTTCCAGCAGTTTCGACTGGAAGAAATCTGCCGCGTCGAGGTGGCCTTGATAGTGCGTCTCAAACGTGCGGTACAAGCCTTCGTCGCCGGTCAGCAGGCGCGCTTCCAGCAAGGACGTGCGTACCGTTACGTCTTGTGCGGCCTCACTGATGCATTCGTCGACCGTGCGCACCGACGAGCCGATGTCCAATCCCATGTCCCAACAACGGCCGATGAAGGCCTCCAGCCGGGCCTCCAATGCCTTGTCTGCGGTGCCCGGCAGCAACAGGAGGATGTCCACATCGGAATGCGGAAACAGCTCGCCGCGCCCGTAGCCGCCCACGGCAATCAGCGCACAGTCGCCAGGCATCTGCTCTTCCTGCCAGAGCCGTACGAGCGCACGGTCGACCGCGCGCGCCAGCTTGGTCACGAGCTGCTGAACATTGGCGTGCTGGTCGAACTGCGCGAACAGGTGCGCGCGCTCAGCTTTCAGGGCGTCGCGCGGATGGGCGTCTTCGGCAGGGGCGGCGGCAGCGGAGGGCATGAGCGGAGCGTGAATGAAACAGCGACCGGAACGAGCCGGTCGCTGCAAGAGTTGAGCCGGTGCGAGGCGAGATCAGCGTGACGGTGCTGCCGCTGACGGTGCGGCTCGCCCGCGAGGATCAGGCCGTGGCCGGCGCGCCTTCGTGTACGAATTCCGGTGCCGGGGGCGTCAATGCCGACACGGTCAGCACTTCGTGGCCGGTTTCCGTCACCAGAAGCGTATGTTCCCACTGCGCCGACAGGCTGCGGTCGCGCGTCTTGACGGTCCACTGGTCAGGCATCGTGCGGATGTCGCGCTTGCCCGCGTTAATCATCGGTTCGATCGTGAAGATCATGCCCGCCTTCAGCTCCATCCCCGTGCCAGGGCGGCCGTAGTGCAGGATCTGCGGATCTTCGTGGAATTTCTTGCCGATGCCGTGGCCGCAATATTCGCGCACCACGCTATAGCCGGCGGCTTCAGCATGTTGCTGGATCACGTGGCCGATGTCGCCCAAGCGTGCGCCCGGGCGCACCGCGGCGATGCCCTTCCACATGCATTCGAACGTCACCTGCGTCAGGCGTTTGGCCAGAATCGATCCTTCGCCAACAACGAAGGTGCGGCTCGTATCGCCGTAATAGCCTTCCTTGGTGATGACCGTGATGTCGAGGTTGACGATGTCGCCGCTCTTGAGCACCTTGTCGCCCGGAATGCCGTGGCAAATCACATCGTTGACCGACGTGCAGATCGATGCCGGGAATGGCGGATAGCCCGGCGGCGCATAGTTCAGCGGTGCCGGCACGGTGCCTTGCACGTCACGCATGTAGGCATGGCAAAGTTGGTCCAGCTTGCCCGTGGTCACGCCGGGCACGACGAACGGGGTGATGTAGTCCAAAACTTCGGACGCAAGCCGGCAGGCTACGCGCATGTGCGCAATGTCTTCGGCGGTGTGAATGGTAACGGCCATGCTGTGACTCTTTCTGCACGCAGGCGCGCGAAGCGCCGCGTCGTGGCTAAAGTGTGAATTATCGCACCAAAGCGCCCCGGCCGGTGTTTTCGGGCGCTGGGCGCCGCCCTCAGCCTGTTCGTTGCGAATGCTTGGAAGGTCTTGAGTCGATTGGGTTTTTGCCGCTATAATCGCTGGCTAAGCAGTCACTGGCCGTGTGGCCGGTGGCGCTTGAAATCGCGAGCCGCTTCACCGCGGGTGTTTTTCGTATCGCATGCGAAAGATGTCTGAGGCGGCTTTAGACCTAACCCGACTGGAGAATTTCATGTCCGTGACCATGCGCGAAATGCTGGAAGCCGGTGTCCACTTTGGCCACCAGACCCGCTTCTGGAACCCCAAGATGGCCCCCTTCATCTTCGGCCATCGCAACAAGATTCACATCATCAACCTGGAAAAGACGCTGCCGATGTACCAGGACGCACTGAAGTACGTGCGCCAACTGGCAGCCAACCGGGGCACCATCCTGTTCGTCGGCACGAAGCGTCAATCGCGCGAGATCCTGGCTGAGGAAGCTGCTCGCGCAGGTATGCCGTTTGTCGACAGCCGCTGGCTCGGCGGCATGCTGACCAACTTCAAGACGGTCAAGACCTCGATCAAGCGCCTGAAGGACATGGAAGTCGCCAAGGAAGCCGGCGCGACCGAAACCATGAGCAAGAAGGAAGCGCTGATGTTCGAGCGCGAAATGGACAAGCTGGTGAAGTCCATTGGCGGCATCAAGGACATGGGCGGCATTCCGGACGCCATCTTCGTGGTGGACGTTGGTTATCACAAGATTGCCGTGACCGAAGCTGCGAAGCTGGGTATTCCGGTGATCGGCGTGGTGGACACGAACCACTCGCCGGAAGGCATCGACTACGTCATCCCGGGTAACGACGACTCGAGCAAGGCTGTTGCACTGTACGTGCGCGGCGTGGCCGACGCGATCCTGGAAGGCCGTGCCAACGCGGTCCAGGAAGTGGTTGAAGCCGCTCGCGGTGGTGACGACTTCGTCGAAGTCCAAGAAGGCTAAAGACAAGAAGGCGTGCGCCCGCGGCTTGATTGCGCGGGACGCGTGCCAGGCCGCACCCGGTGCAAAGCATCGGGCCTAAGGCCAGACAGGGGCGCGTAACAAACGCCCCTTTTTTTTGAAATTTGTCATTCGGATGCCCCGCGCGCGTCGTATTTCGTGGGGGCGGCCGGATGGAAACCGGACGACAGGCCGGCGCGAAGCGAAGAATCCGCTTGCGACCGGACGACGATCTGAAACAAGGAGCATGAGAATGGCGGCAATTACCGCAAGCATGGTTGCAGAGCTGCGCGCGAAGACCGACGCGCCGATGATGGAGTGCAAGAAGGCCCTGACCGAAGCCGAAGGCAACCTGGAGAAGGCCGAAGAGATCCTGCGCGTGAAGCTGGGCAACAAGGCCGGCAAGGCTTCGAGCCGCGTCACCGCTGAAGGCGTGGTCGCCGCGTTCGTCGAGGGCACTACGGGCGCCCTGGTCGAAGTGAACTGCGAAACCGATTTCGTCTCGAAGAACGACGATTTCCTGGCCTTCACCAACGATGTTGCCAAGCTGATCGCTCAGAAGAACCCGGCTGACGTGGCGGCCCTGTCGGCCCTGTCGATCGGCGACGAGACGGTTGAAGCCGTGCGTACCCGCCTGATCGGCAAGATCGGCGAAAACATGACGATCCGCCGCTTCCAGCGTTTCGAAGGAACCCAGCTGACTTCGTATCTGCACGGCACCCGCATTGGCGTGATGGTGGCATTCGAGGGTAACGAAGTGGCGGCCAAGGACGCAGCAATGCAGGCTGCCGCCATGAAGCCCGTGTCGCTGTCTGCTGACGACGTGCCGGCCGAGCTGGTCGCCAAGGAGCGCAGCGTTGCTGAGCAGAAGGCGGCGGAATCGGGCAAGCCGGCGGAAATCGTTGCCAAGATGGTGGAAGGCAGCGTGCAGAAGTACCTGAAGGAAGTCTCGCTGCTGAACCAGCCGTTCGTGAAGAACGACAAGCAAACCGTTGAGCAGATGCTCAAGGCAGCCAACACGACCGTGAAGGCTTTCACGCTGTACGTGGTGGGCGAGGGTATCGAGAAGAAGCAGGACGACTTCGCTGCTGAAGTGGCTGCCCAGGTGGCCGCTGCCAAGCAACAGGCGTAATGCTGCGACGGCCGTCTCCAATGGTGCGGCGATTCGCCGTCCGGCGCAGGCCGGGAGGCGTCGTTTCCACCATCGGCGCAGCCGTATAATGCCGAACAAACAGGGCACCGAAAGGTGCCCTGTTTGCAGGTGCAGCCTGCTTGCGCGGGCATCGTTGGGGGATTTCCTGACGGCTTCCGCGCAAGAAGGTTGCGGGATGTGCGAAGTCCCCGCTTTGCCCATCGTTGTCATATCCGCAGCGTCATTTCCCCTTTCCTGTTTCCCGTACCAGGAATCGTCACGAGGATCTCCATGCCTGCCTATAAGCGCGTTCTACTCAAACTTTCCGGCGAAGCCCTGATGGGCGACGATGCCTTTGGCATCAACCGCAGCACCATCGAGGGGATGGTCAACGACATCGCTGAAATCGTGAAGCTGGGCGTGCAAGTGGCAGTGGTGATCGGCGGTGGCAACATTTTCCGCGGTGTTGCGGGCGGAGCTGCCGGCATGGACCGCGCCACGGCCGACTACATGGGCATGCTGGCCACCATGATGAACGCGCTGGCCCTGCAGGACGCCATGCGCCACGCCAACCTCGAAGGTCGCGTGCAATCGGCGCTGCGCCTGGACCAAGTAGTCGAGCCGTACATCCGTCCCCGGGCGATCCGCCAGTTGGAGGAGGGGAAGATCGTGATTTTCGCGGCCGGCACCGGCAATCCGTTCTTCACGACCGACACCGCGGCCGCGCTGCGCGGCTCGGAAATCGGCGCCGAGATTGTCCTCAAGGCCACCAAGGTGGACGGCGTCTACACCGCTGATCCGAAGAAGGATCCGAGCGCTACCCGCTACACCACCATCACGTTCGACGAGGCTATCTCGCGCAACCTGCAGGTGATGGATGCGACCGCTTTTGCGCTGTGCCGCGACCAGAAGCTGCCGATCAAAGTGTTCTCGATTCAGAAGCCGGGCGCGCTCAAGCGTGTGATCCTGGGTGAAGACGAAGGCACGCTGGTGCACGTCTAAAGCTGGCGGCAAGCCTGGTTGCGGGCACCTTTTTTACCGTTCGCTGACCCAGCGTAAATGGCGTTGGCGAGCGGCTTCCATGTAAAATCGCCTATTGTCTTTTTGGTCTTGCCGGTGCCCTGTGTCGTTTTCCGGGGCACAAGTTCGGCAGACCGCCGTTATCGTTCGGAGGAAGTATGAGCGTCGCCGATGTCAAAAAGAATGCCGAGCAGAAGATGCAGAAGTCGATCGAGGCTCTGAAGACGGATCTGGCCAAGATCCGTACTGGCCGTGCCCACACCGGTCTGCTCGATCACGTGCAGGTCGACTACTACGGCTCGATGGTGCCGATCAGCCAGGTTGCCAACGTGACGCTGGTGGACGCACGCACGATCGGCGTGCAGCCGTGGGAAAAGAAGATGGTGCAAGCCGTCGAAAAGGCCATCCGTGAAGCGGACCTTGGCCTGAACCCCGCCACCATGGGTGACATCATTCGCGTGCCGACCCCCGCACTGACCGAAGAGCGCCGCAAGGAGCTGACCAAGGTTGTGAAGGGCGAGGGCGAAGATGCCAAGGTCGCCGTGCGCAACCTGCGTCGCGATGCCAACGAACAGCTCAAGAAGCTGGTGAAGGACAAGGCCATCTCCGAAGATGACGAGCGTCGCGGCGGAGACGACGTTCAGAAGCTGACCGACAAGTTCGTCGCCGAGATCGACAAGCTGGTCGCCGAGAAAGACAAGGAAATCATGACGGTGTAAGGCCGTCTCCCGCCGCCGGCGCATTGGGCGCATGCGGTGGGAAGCCCGATTCATGCATATCAGTTCCACACTGGCGGTGCCCGACACCGCCGATACGCCGCGTCACGTTGCCGTCATCATGGATGGTAACGGCCGCTGGGCCACCGAACGGCGCCTGCCGCGCGTGGCCGGGCATAGCCGCGGCCTCGACGCCGTCCGAGCAACCGTTGAAGCGGCGGCACGCCGTGGTGTCGGTTACCTGACGCTGTTTGCCTTCAGCTCCGAAAACTGGCGTCGTCCTGCCGAGGAAGTCACCTTCCTCATGAAGCTGTTCATGACGGCGCTGCGCCGCGAAGTGAGCAAGCTGCACGACAACGGCATCCGCCTGCGCGTGGTGGGCGATCTGTCTGCGTTCAGCCCGCGCATCCAGCTTTTGATTCGCGAAGCTGAGGCCAAGACGGCTGCCAACCCCGGTTTGACCGTCACGATCCTCGCCAACTACGGCGGGCGCTGGGACATCCTGCAGGCCATGCGCGCCTTGCTGGCGGCGCAGCCCGGCATTGCGCCCGATGCCATCACGGAAGAGATGCTTGCGCCGTACATGGCGCTGTCTTACGCGCCGGAGCCGGATCTCTTCATCCGTACCGGTGGCGAGCAGCGCATCAGCAACTTCCTGTTGTGGCAGCTTGCCTATTCCGAGCTGTATTTCACCGATCGCTACTGGCCCGACTTCGATGCCGCAGAACTCGATCGCGCCTTTGCGTGGTATCGCAACCGTGAGCGCCGCTTCGGCCGTACCAGCGCGCAGCTCGAGCCCGATGTTCCCCCCGCGCTATCTGCCGGAGCCTGACACATGCTGCTGACTCGCGTCATTACCGCTGTCTGCCTGCTGATTGTCATCCTGCCCATTCTGTTTTTCGCGCCGCCCGCCGGACTGGCCGGGCTCGTGACGGTGTTTGCAGCCCTCGCCGCGTGGGAGTGGGGGCGTCTCGTGCGCCTGCCGGGCTGGTGGGGGCCGGTTCTCTATGCGGTCCTTGTCGTCATGCTGACGATCGCCTGGCATGACATTCCGGTTCGGGGTGATGTGCAGCCGCTGTTCCATGGTGCGGTGATCGCGTGGGTGATCGCCTGGGGGCTGCTCGCGGGCGGCGTGCGCGAATTGCATGGCACGCGTCGCGTCGTGTTCACGCTATTGGGCTTGGTGATGCTGCCGGCGTTCGTGCATGGCGCCGTTGAATTGCGCACGCACGGTGTCGCCTTTTTGCTCTCGGTGGCGTTGCTCGTGTGGGCGGCCGATGTGGGGGCCTATTTTGTCGGCAAGGCCATTGGTCGCCGCAAGCTTGCTCCGACCATCAGCCCCGGCAAATCGTGGGAAGGTGCAATCGGCGGTGCCGTGCTGGTTGTGGTGATTGCCGCCGTGGCTGGCATTACGCATTGGTTTGCCCCGACGTGGTTCTCTCACGAGTTCGACCAGCGCGGCGCGGTCGCCGCCCTTGGACTGACCATCTTGCTGGTAGCCGCGAGCGTCGGTGGTGATTTGTTTGAGTCCCTGCTCAAGCGTCAAGTCGGCATGAAAGACAGCAGCCGTCTGTTACCCGGCCACGGCGGCGTGCTCGATCGTATCGACGCGTTGCTGCCGGTGTTTCCGCTGGCTGCGCTGCTGATTTCCTGAGGCGTCCGAACATGATGCGTTTGACCGTTCTTGGCGCCACTGGCTCCATTGGCGACAGCACGCTCGACGTGGTGCGCCGTCATCCCGACAAGTACAGCGTTTTTGCGCTGACCGCCAATGCGCAGGCCGACAAGCTCGCGGTGCTCTGCCGCGAGTTCCGCCCGAAGATGGCGGTGCTCGGTTCGGCAGCAGCAGTGGATGCATTGCGAGACCAACTGGGCGCAGATGCTGCCGGCATCGAAATCCGTTCTGGCACTGAAGCGTTGGAAGAGGCGGCCGCCCACCCCGACTGCGATGCCGTGATGGCGGCCATCGTTGGCGCGGCAGGTTTGCGCCCGACGCTTGCCGCCGTGCACGCCGGCAAGCGCGTGCTGCTTGCCAACAAGGAGGCGCTGGTGATGTCCGGCGCGCTCTTCATGGATGCCGTGCGTCAGCATGGCGCCACCGTGCTCCCGATCGACAGCGAGCACAACGCCATCTTCCAATGCTTGCCGCAGCAAGTTCCGCAGTTCGCGCGTGGTGTGTCGCGCATCGTGCTGACAGCATCGGGTGGTCCGTTCCGCACGCGCGCGGTGGATTCTCTTGCGGATGTCACGCCAGACCAGGCTTGCGCGCATCCGAACTGGGTGATGGGCCGCAAGATCTCTGTCGATTCCGCCACCATGATGAACAAGGGGCTGGAGGTGATCGAGGCGCACTGGCTGTTTGGTGTGCCGGTCGAGCATCTCGAAGTCCTGATCCATCCGCAGAGTGTCATCCATTCGATGGTCGGCTACGACGATGGCTCGGTGCTGGCACAGCTCGGCAATCCCGACATGCGCACGCCGATTGCCTACGGGTTGGCGTATCCCGAGCGCATCGAAGCCGGTGTTCCGCTGCTCGATCTCGTCACCACGGGCGCGCTGACGTTCGAGGCGCCGGACCTGCGTCGTTTCCCGTGCCTGGCGCTGGCTTTTGACGCATTGCGCGCCGGTGGTACGGCGCCTGCTGCACTGAACGCGGCCAACGAGGTGGCTGTTGAAGCATTCTTGCAGCGCCGCATCCGGTTCACAGAGATTGCTGCCGTGGTAGACGATACGCTCGCGCGCACTTCCATCGTGCCCGCCGACTCGCTCGACACCGTTTTTGCGGCCGACGCCGAAGCACGTCAGCAAGCCGCACGCTATATCGCGACCGTATGCGCGCAACTGCCGGCCGCGTGAAAGCGCCCCGTCAGAGCAAGCGGGTAACATAGCGGCTTCGCGCGGGGCCAGCCCCGCACGTGCCCTTCAGTGCATCCGGAGAAGGTTTTGCAGACCGTTTTAGCGTTTGTCTTTGCGATCGCGGTACTGATCGTCATTCACGAGCTGGGCCACTACAGCGTCGCGCGTATGTGCGGCGTGAAAGTGCTCCGGTTTTCCGTTGGCTTTGGCAAGGTGCTGTTCCGCCGTGTCGGCCGTGGGCCCGACCACACCGAATGGACGATCTGCGCCATTCCGCTGGGCGGCTACGTCAAGATGCTGGGCGAGGGTTCCCGGGATGCGGAGAAAGACCCGCCCATCCTCCCCGAAGATCTCCCGCGTACCTTCGATCATCAGCCGGTCTACAAGCGATTCGCCATCGTTGCGGCTGGCCCGATCGCCAATTTCTTGCTGGCAATTGCGCTCTATGCGGTGCTGGCATGGGTCGGAGCAATCGAGCCGTTGCCTATCCTCGGCGCGCCGCCGCCGGGCAGCATTGCCGCTCAGGCCGACCTGCGTGCCAGGGACCGGGTGATCGCCATCGGTACGGACGATGAAACACCTGCGCCCGTGCGCAGCTGGAGCGATGTCCGCATGCGCTTGTATTCGGCTGGCATCGCAGGGCGCGACGCGCTTGTGCAAGTGCGCGGCACTGACGGAGTCGAGCGTACCGTCCGCCTGCAGGGCTTGCCGAGTGCCGCCCGTACGCCGCAGGCCGACGTGATTGACCAGATTGGTTTGCGCCTGCTTGGCGGTCCCGTCACCATCGTCGACGTACTGCCCGGCAGTGCCGCGGCGCGCGCCGGGTTGCGGGCGGGTGACCAGATAGTTCGCTTCGCAGGCCAGCCGGCCGATCAGGCGATGGACCTCATCCGCCAGATCCGCGCCATGCCGGAGCAGAACGCGTCGATCGATATCCTGCGCAACGATCAGCCCATGACGTTGCCGGTTCGGCCCGATGCAGACACCGATCCCAAGAACCCCACTGGCCCGAAGATCGGCAAGCTCGGCGCGCAGCTCAACCAGAAGGTGGAAACGGCGATGATCCGGGATGAGCCGGTCGCCGCCCTGGGCCATGCCGTGAGCGAGGTCTGGCGGACTTCGGTGCTGTCGCTGCAGGTGCTGGGCAAGATGATCGTTGGCCAGGCGTCGCTGCAAAACCTGAGTGGACCGATCACGGTGGCTGACTTTGCGGGCAAGGCGGCAAGCCTTGGCTGGCAGACGTTTGTGAGCTTTCTCGCGTTGATCAGCGTGAGTCTCGGCGTACTGAACTTATTGCCCGTTCCGGTATTGGATGGGGGGCATTTGCTGTATTATTGCGTGGAATTTTTGACTGGCCGACCCGTGCCGGAATCCTGGCAAACAGTCCTTCAGAAGATCGGCGTCGCCTGCATCCTGCTTCTCACTTCGCTCGCCCTGTACAACGATTTGAGTCGGTTGTTTCTGACTCGAGGCTAGACCGTATTCAAGTGGGTTCGGTAAGCCGCATCGTTGCCACCGGCGTGAGCGGGCAACTCAGGGTTTTGAAAACACTCAGAAGTGGATTCCGATTGAATCCAACTAGGGGATTAGATTGATCAGACAACATCGCTTCCCGCTCAGCGTGCTGGCGGCTTCCGTGCTGACCGTTACTGCCGGTCAGGCTCATGCAGTGGAGCCGTTCGTCGTCAAGGACATTCGCGTGGAGGGGGTGCAGCGCGTCGAGCCGGGCACCGTGTTCGGCTATCTGCCCGTGAAGGTGGGTGAGACCTTCACCGACGAGAAGGGCGCCGAATCGATTCGCGCGCTCTACAACACCGGCTTCTTCAAGGACGTCCAAATCCGCTCCGAAGGCAACGTGCTGGTGGTGCGCGTGGAAGAGCGTCCGGCGATCTCGCAGCTCGAGTTCATCGGCTTCAAGGAGTTCGACAAGGAAGCGCTGCGTCGTACGCTACGCGGCGTGGGCGTGGCTGAGGCCCGTTATTACGACAAGTCGCTCATCGACCGCGCCGAGCAGGAAATCAAGCGCCAGTATGTTTCGCGCGGCTACTATGCGGCCGAGGTGACGACCACCGTCACGCCGGTCGATGCCAACCGTGTGTCGATCACGTTCACGGTGGATGAAGGCCCGACCGCCAAGATTCGCCAGATCAATATCGTCGGCAACAAGGCCTTCAAGGAAGGCGATCTGCGCGACGAGATGCAGCTGTCCACGCCGAACTGGCTGTCGTGGTACACCAAGAACGATCTGTATTCCAAGCAGAAGCTCACGGCTGACCTGGAGGCGCTGCGCTCGTTCTATCTGGACCGCGGCTACCTGGAATTCGCCATCGAGTCGACCCAGGTGTCGATTACGCCCGACAAGAAGGACATCTACCTGACGCTGAACATCCACGAGGGTGAGCAGTACAAGGTATCGGACATCAAGCTGACCGGCGAGCTGCTGGGCAAGCAGGCCGAGATGGAGAAGCTCATCAAGCTCAAGCAGGGCGATGTGTTTTCTTCGGCCAAACTGTCGTCGACCACCAAGTCGATTACCGATCTGCTGGGCACGTACGGCTACGCTTTTGCCACCATCAACCCGCAGCCGCAGATCAACCAGAAAGACCGCACGGTTGCGCTCACGCTGGTGGTCGATCCGGGCCGCCGCGTGTACGTGCGTCGCGTGAACGTTGTCGGCAACAGCAAGACCCGCGACGAAGTCGTGCGCCGCGAAATGCGCCAGATGGAAGCCTCGTGGTTCGACGGCGAGAAGCTGCAGCTTTCGCAGAACCGCGTGAACCGCACAGGCTATTTCACCGATGCGAACATCACGACGGAAGACGTGCCGGGTACGACCGACCAGGTCGATGTGAACGTCAATGTGACCGAAAAGCCGACCGGCCAGATCAACCTGGGCGTGGGCTTCTCGTCGACCGACAAGCTGGTGCTGTCGGCGGGTATCCGTCAGGACAACGTGTTCGGCTCGGGCACGAGCCTGGGCCTGGATGTGAACACGTCCAAGTCGAACCGCACCATTGCCGTGACGCAGTTCGATCCGTACTTCACGGTGGATGGCATCAGCCGTTCAACCGAGCTGTACTACCGCACGTACCGCCCGCTGTACTACACGGGTGACCAGGACTATCGTGTCGTGCAACAGGGTGGCAACGTCAAGTTCGGCGTGCCGTTCTCGGAAACCGACACCGTATTCTTCGGCATCGGCTACGAGCGCACGACCATCGACGTGACGGCCAACACGCCGCTGGCCTACCAGAACTACGTCGCGAAGAACGGCCGTATCACCAACAACTTCCCGATCACCATCGGCTGGTCGAAGGATCAGCGTGACAGCGCTCTGGTGCCGACGCGTGGTCGCTATCAGCAGGCCAACCTGGAGTTCGGTATTCCGGGCGGCGATCTGCAGTACTTCCGCGCGTACTATCAGCACCAGTATTTCTATCCGCTGTCGAAGTCGTTCACGATGGCGTTCAACAACGAAATTGGGTACGGCCACGGTTACGGCGGCAAGGACTTCCCAGTCTTCAAGAACTACTACGCCGGCGGTATCGGTTCGGTGCGCGGTTACGAAACCAGTACGCTGGGCCCGCGCGACGCCAATGGCGTGGCCATCGGCGGTGCCAGCAAGTTCGTTGGCAATGTGGAATTCATTTTCCCGCTGCCGGGTTCGGGCGTGGACCGCACGGTTCGCCTGTTCACGTTCTTTGACTACGGTAACGTGTTCGCCGAAGGCCAGCCGTACAAGCTGGGCGACATGCGCTACTCGACTGGTTTCGGTCTGTCGTGGCTGTCGCCGATCGGCCCGCTCAAGATCAGCATGGGCTTCCCGATCAAGCGCAAGACCGAAGATCAAACGCAACGCTTCCAGTTCCAGATCGGGACTGCATTCTAATGACCGCATTCATCATGAAATCCACGCGCCTCACGTTGTCCCGCATGGGCGTGTCCGCTGCTTTCGCCGCACTTGCCGCAGCCAGCTTCGCGCTGCCGGCCACGGCGCAGGAAGCGCGCATCGCTGCTGTCAATTCCGAGCGCATCTTGCGCGATTCCCAGCCCGCCAAGGCCGCACAGGCCAAGCTGGAAACCGAGTTCGCCAAGCGCGACCGCGAACTGCAGGACATGGCCGCCAAGCTCAAGGGCATGTCCGACAAGCTGGACAAGGAATCGGCCGTGCTGGCCGATTCCGACCGCACCCGCCGTCAGCGTGAACTGTCGGATCTGGATCGTGACTTCCAGCGCAAGCAACGCGAATTCCGCGAAGACCTGAACCAGCGCCGCAATGAAGAGCTGGCCCAGGTGCTCGAGCGCGCCAACCGCGTGATCCGCTCGATTGCTGAACAGCGCAAGTACGACCTGATCGTGCAGGAAGCCGTGTACGTGAACCCGCGCATCGACATCACGGACGAAGTGCTCAAGGCGCTGAATTCGCAATCGGCCAAATGAGGTTGTTCGCATGTCGTTTTCGCTTGGTGAACTTGCTGCGTCGCTCGGCGCGACCGTCCAGGGTGACGCAGGCCTGATCGTCAAGTCGATCGCGCCGCTGGATCAAGCGGGCGCCGATCAGCTCGCTTTTCTTTCCAATCCGCTGTACCTCAATCAGGCTGTGAGTTCCGGTGCGGGGGCGATCATCGTGTCGCCCCGTGATCTGGAAACGCTCGAAAGCCAGGGCCACGCTGCTGGCCGGAACTGGCTCATCGCTGCCAACCCCTATGCTGCGTTTGCTCGTGTCGCCCAGCGCTTTGTTGCGCTGGCGGCGCGCCCCGTTGTGCCCGGCATTCACCGGACGGCCAGCGTGGAAGAGGGCGCAACGGTGCCGGCGTCGTGCTCCATTGGCCCGAACGTGACCATCGAAGCTGGCGCGGTGCTCGGCGAGCGTGTGCGCATCGCCGGCAACAGTTTCGTTGGCGCCGGTGCCCGCATTGGCGATGACACGTTGCTCTACGCAAACGTGTCGATCTACCACGGCTGCGTGGTCGGTGCGCGCTGCATTGTGCATAGCGGCGTCGTGATCGGCGCGGATGGCTTCGGTTTTGCACCCGACTTCGGTCCGCAGGGCGGCGAATGGGTGAAGATTCCGCAGGTCGGCCGGGCCGTGATTGGCGACGACGTGGAGATCGGCGCGAACACCGCCATCGACCGCGGTGCGATGGCCGATACGGTGGTCGAGCAAGGCTGCAAGATCGACAACCAGGTGCAGATCGCGCACAACGTGCACGTGGGTGCCTATACCGTGATCGCCGGCTGCGCTGCCATTTCGGGCAGCACGAAGATCGGGCGCTACTGCATCATCGGCGGCGCGGCCAATTTTGCCGGCCACCTGACCATTGCTGATCGTGTGACCGTCTCGGGCGGCACCTCCATTACCAAATCCATCACCAAGCCCGGTGGCCATTTCACCAGCGTTTTCCCATTTATGCCACATGGCGACTGGGAGCGTAACGCGGCCATCGTCCGAGGCCTGACGCGCATGCGCGAACGGTTGCAACAACTCGAACAGCGGGTCAAAGACCTGCAGCAACAATCATGACCGAAGCAACGAATGCGACGAGCGCGACCCCCGGCGTCGTCAGCGATTTCAATATCAAAAAGATTCTCGACCTGCTGCCGCATCGCTACCCGATGCTGCTGGTTGACCGCGTGATCTCGCTGGAGCCGCGCAAGTCGATTACGGCGATCAAGAACGTGACGTTCAACGAGCCGTTCTTCAACGGGCACTTCCCTGGCCACCCCGTGATGCCAGGCGTGTTGATGCTTGAGGCGCTGGCGCAAACCGCTGCGCTGCTGACCTTCGGCGAGGCCGATCACGAGCGCAAGGAAAATCAGCTCTACCTGTTCGTGAGCATTGATGGTGCGCGCTTCAAGCGGCAGGTGATCCCGGGCGACCAGCTTGTGATGACGGCAGAACTGCTGCGCTCGAAGAGCGGTATGTGGAAGTTCAAGGTGTACGGCAAGGTTGACGGCGAAGTCGCCGTGGAAGCCGAAATCATGTGTGCCGTGCGCGAAGACAAGTCCAAGGGCGAGGCATGACGCAAGCACAGAAGATCCACCCGACCGCGCAGATCGATCCGAAGGCCGAACTCGATTCGAGCGTCGAGATCGGAGCGTTTACGGTCGTGGGCCCGAACGTGCGGATGGGTGCAGGCACGCGCGTCGGCCACCACACGGTGATCGAGGGCTACACGACGCTGGGCCGTGACAACAGCATCGGCCACTTCGCATCGGTGGGCGGCCGGCCACAGGATATGAAGTATCGCGATGAGCCGACGCAGCTGATCGTCGGCGATCGCAATACCATCCGCGAGTTCACCACGATCCATACCGGCACTGCGCAGGATGCCGGTATCACTTCCATCGGCGACGACAACTGGATCATGGCCTACGTGCATATCGCGCACGATTGCCGCGTGGGCAACCACACGGTGTTCTCGAGCAATGCGCAGATCGCGGGGCACGTGGAAGTGGGCGACTGGGCGATCCTCGGCGGCATGTCGGGCGTGCACCAGTTCGTGCGCATCGGCGCGCATGCCATGCTGGGCGGCGCATCCGCGCTGGTGCAAGATGTACCGCCGTTCGTGATTGCCGCCAGCGACAAGGGCGGCAACAAGGCCGCACCTCACGGCATCAATGTGGAAGGCCTGCGCCGCCGCGGCTTTACTGCCGAGCAGATCACCGGTCTGCGCCAGGCGTACAAGCTGCTCTACAAGAGCGATCTGAGCTTTGATCAGGCCAAGACGGAAATCGCCGCGCAGATCGCTCAGACGGATGACGCCCCCACACGCGAGGTGTTGACCGCATTTGCTGATTTCATTGCCGCCACCAAGCGCGGCATCGTGCGTTGAGCGAGCAGCCTCAGAACACCACGCCGGTGCGCCGCATCGGCATGGTGGCCGGCGAGGCTTCCGGCGATTTGCTGGCCTCGCTGCTGCTCAAGGGGTTGCACGCACAACTGCCTGCCGACATTGCCTACAACGGCATCGGCGGGGCCCGCATGACGGAGCAGGGTTTCCAGTCGAACTGGCCGATGCACAAGCTGTCGGTCAACGGCTATGTTGAGGTGCTCGGCCAACTGCGTGAGATTCTCTCGATCCGCAAGGAGCTGAAGCAAGATCTGCTGGAGAAGCCGCCGCTGGCTTTCATCGGGGTCGATGCGCCCGACTTCAACTTCAACGTCGAGATCGCCATGCGGCAGGCGGGTGTGCCCGTGGTGCATTTCGTGAGCCCGTCGATCTGGGCGTGGCGTGCCGGCCGTATCAAGACGATCGCCCGCGCGGTCGACCATATCCTCTGCCTGTTCCCGTTCGAGCCCGAGATTTACGCCAAGGCCGGCATTCCGGCCACGTACGTCGGGCATCCGCTGGCGGACGAGATTCCGCTGGTGCCGGACATCGAAGGCGCACGTACGCGCCTCGGCCTGCCGTTGGGCCGTAAAGTCATTGCAGTGCTGCCGGGCAGCCGCAATTCTGAAGTGAAGCATCTCGGGCCGACGCTGTTTGCGGCGATGTCGCGCATGCAGGCGGTCGAACCGGATCTGGCGTTCGTGCTGCCGGCGGCCAATGCGACGCTGCGCGAGCGCATTGATGCCATGCGCGCGGAGCACCCAGGCCTGCATCTGTGGGTCGTCGATGGCCAGTCGCACGCCGCCATGGAAGCGGCTGACGTCATCCTGCTTGCCAGCGGTACGGCCACGCTGGAAGCAGCGTTGTACAAGAAGCCGATGGTCATCACCTACAAGGTGCCCTGGCTGACGGCGCAGATCATGAAGCGCAAGGGCTATCTGCCGTACGTGGGGCTGCCGAACATCCTGTCCGGCCGCTTTGTCGTGCCGGAGCTGCTGCAAGATGACGCGACGCCTGAGGCACTCGCACGCGAGACGCTGCTGCAACTGAGCGACCATGGCAACGCCATGTTCCTGCGTGAACACTTCACGCAGATGCACCTGACGCTCAAGCAGAACATGGCGGAGATCGGCGCGAAAGTCGTGGTCGATCTGCTGCGCAGTCGCGGTAAGCTTTGAGTCCATGGCTTCCCGCAAACCCAATCCCGACCAGCTTGGCCTGGCGCTCTCGCAAGAGCCAGCGGCCAAGCGTGCGCGTCGCATCCTCTGTGGTGTGGACGAGGCTGGTCGCGGGCCTTTGGCCGGACCAGTGACGGCTGCGGCGGTCGTTCTCAATCCGCGCAAGCCAATTAAAGGCTTGGCCGACTCGAAGATCCTAACCGCCAAGAAGCGTGAAGCGCTCTACGAGGAAATCGTCGAAAAGGCGCTCGCCTGGCATGTCGCGGAAGCTACCGTCGAGGAAATTGACCGCATCAACATCCTGCACGCGACCATGCTCGCCATGCAGCGTGCGGTGCACGGCGTGGCCGCATTGGGCACGCTGCCTGATCTCGTGCAGGTGGACGGCAATCGGTGCCCCCAGGTGGCGTTTGCGGTGGAGGCCATCGTCAAGGGCGATGCGCTGGTGCCGGCTATTTCGGCGGCATCCATCCTGGCGAAGGTGACGCGTGACCGCCAATTGGCGGCGCTGCATGTCGAGTTTCCGCTCTATGGTTTTGACGTCCATGCCGGTTATGGCACGCCGCAGCATCTTGCGGCGATCGACCTGCATGGCGTGACGCCGCATCATCGCCGTTCGTTCGCGCCCGTGCGTCGTGCGCTGGAGGGGATGAGCGCGATCAGCGCCGACACCACCGCTGCAGGCAGCGCCTGGGACGACTGACCTTTTTCTGCTGGGCCCATTCGTGAAGCACATCACTTCCCGCGACAACGCGGTGTTCAAGCATCTCAAGGCGCTTTCGGGCTCAACCCAGCATCGTCGGCGTGCAGGGCAGTCCGTGCTCGACGGCGTGCATCTGGTTGTGGCGTATCTGGATGCAGGCCACACGCCAGCGCAATGCCTGGTGTCGGAGCGCCATATCCGGCACCCGGAAGTGGCTGCGGTGCTGGATCGCGTCGATCCGGACACCGTCATCCTGCTGGCCGACAACCTGTTTGGCCAACTGACCACCGTCGTCAACGGCATTGATCTGATGGCCCTGGTTGAAACGCCGGAAGGCAAGTTGCCGCAAACCATTGATGCGGACTGCGTGATTCTTGATGGCATTCAGGATGCTGGCAACGTCGGGTCTATCCTTCGCTGTGCGGCTGCTGCCGGCGTGCGTGATGTGTTCATGACGCCGGGCTGCGCGTTCGCGTGGTCGGCCAAGACGTTGCGCGCCGCCATGGGCGCGCATTTCCACCTGAACATCGTTGAACACTGCACGTTCGAGAGCGTGCATTCGCGTCTTCAGGTGCCGCTGTTGGCGACGTCGTCGCACGCCAAGCAGGCTGTATTTGACGTGCCGCTCAAGGCGCCCGTCGGCTGGGTGTTCGGAAACGAGGGTGCGGGCGTGTCAGAAGAATGGCTTTCTGCCGTGACGACGCCTGTGACGATTCCGCAACCGGGCGGCATGGAATCGCTCAATGTGGCTGCCGCAGCAGCCATCTGTCTGTTTGAGGCCGTGCGACAACGCCGCGCGGGCTAAACCTCTCCGTTTGCTGTCGATTACCGGTCACATGGTGTTTTCAAACGCCAGAAAAGTCCCGCATTGACTTTGCCATTGAGTAATGGAACATTGGGCGCGGTGCCATTGAGCACCCTCGAATACCCACACTCAAGGAGACCGGCATGCCGAACCCCACCCTGGCGCGCGTCCATGTCGACGAACTCGCCCAGTTTCGCGAAATCCAGCAACTCGCCTACGCGTGCGTCGAAGCCGTCGGCGGCATGCTTCGCCCGGGTATGACCGAGAAGGACGCAGCCAAGCTGCTCTCTGAGTGGCTCGGCGATCGTGGCGTGCACGACTGGCTGCACAAGCCGTTCGCCTGGTTTGGCGATCGCACGGCATTCCAGGGCTTTTCAGGCCTCACGCACATGGCCGGCTTCAACCTGGCGTTCTTTCCGTCGTCGCGGCGGCTGGAGGAGAACATGCCGGTCATCCTCGACGTGGCGCCCGTGCGCAATGGCGTGATCGCCGATGTGGGCTATGCCATGTGCCTCGGCGAAAACGCCATCCTCGACCAGCTGCAGGACGACCTGATGGCGCATCGTGAGCTGATCGTGCGCCTGATCCGCGAGCGTCGGTCGATGGCGGATGTGGCCCGTGCGGTGGACCAGCTTTGCATGAAGCAGGGCGTGGAGCCACGCCACAAGGCGTATCCATTCAAAGTACTGGCGCATCGTGTGGCCAAGCTCGACAGCCCATCCAAGCCGCGTTTCGTTGCGCGGTTCGGGTTGAATGCCACGCGCAATCTGATCCTCGACCAGGTGCGTAGCGGCAAGCAGGAAGGATGGTCGCCACTGTGGTCGATCGATCGTCGATCGGAACACGCACCGGTGCCGGGCCTGTGGGCCGTTGAGCCGCACCTGGGTTTCCATGGCGTCGGTGCCAAGTTCGAAGAGCTGCTCGTCATCACCGAAGACGACGCCTACTGGCTCGACGACGATCTGCCGCACGTGCGCCGCTGGCAGCAACGCCAGCTTGCGCAGCAGCGCCAGCTTGCGCAGCAGCGCGCCGCCTGATGCGCGAGGAGGCTCACATGAAGACGCTTCTTGAAGAGGCTCCGCTGGCATTGTTCGAGCCGGCTGCAGCGTTTCCGACCAAGGAATACGCCGAGCGCACCGTGCAATCCGGCAGCGTCTCACTCGCCGCCAAGACCTGGGGCGACCCGGCGCATCCGACCGTCGTACTCGTGCACGGCTACCCCGACAACAGCGAGGTCTGGCACGAGATGGCACCGCTGCTCGCGCGCGATTACTACGTCATTGCCTACGACGTGCGCGGTGCCGGCAAGTCGAGTTCGCCCAAGGGAATGCGCAACTACACCTTCGCGCGATTGACCGACGACTTCATCGCCGTGATCGATGCGCTGAGCCCAGGCAAACCCGTGCACCTGATCGCGCACGACTGGGGTTCGATCCAGTCGTGGGAGTTCGTGACGGAAGCGCGCCTGCGTGGACGCATCGCGTCATACACGTCGTGCTCGGGCCCATGCCTGGACCACGTCGGGCACTGGATGCGCGCGCGGCTGTTGCGGCCGACACCGTCGTCGCTGGGCAAGATGCTGGGGCAGCTCGTGCGCTCATGGTACGTGCTGCTGTTCCATTTGCCGATCGTGCCGGAGCTCAGTTGGCGCCTGTGGCTCGGGCGCGCGTGGCCGCGTGTGCTGCGCCGTGTTGAGAAGACCGCCATCGTGCCGCGCGCCACGCAGACGGCCGATGGCGTGCGCGGTGTCTCGCTGTATCGTGCCAATTTCATCCGCAGCCTGTTCACGCCGCGCAACCGTGTCGCACACGCGCCCGTGCAGGTCATCGTGCCGACGCTGGACAAATACGTCAGTCCGGCATTGTCGGAAGATCTCTCGCGCTGGGTGCCGCAGTATTGGCGCCGTGAAGTGGTAGCGCGGCACTGGCTGCCCGTCACGCATGCCGCACGCATGGCGGAAATGGCGCGCGAACTGATCGAGCATGCCGAGGGCAAGCCGGAATCCGAAGCACTGCAACGCGCGCGTCAGCAGGGCGGTCGCAAGCCGTTCTCCGGCAAGCTGGCCGTCATCACGGGGGCTGGCAGCGGCATTGGCCGTTGCGCGGCGTTGGAATTCGCGGAGCAGGGTGCGGCGATCGTGGCTGTCGATATCTGCGCCGAAGATGCCGAACGCACGGCCACACTCATCCGCCTCACCGGCGGCAAGGCGTGGGCGCGTACCGTCGACGTCGGCAACGGCGAGCAGATGGAAACGCTGGTCGATTGGGTCGGCAAGGAGTTGGGTGGCGCCGACATCGTCGTCAACAACGCGGGCATCGGCATGGCGGGTGGCATTGTCGACACGTCCGAGCGCGATTGGCAACGCATCCTGCACGTGAACGTGTGGGGCGTGATCCATGGCGCCCGGCTGTTTGCCAAGCAGATGGGGGCGCGCGGGCAGGGCGGGCACATCCTGAACACTGCATCGGCGGCGGCCTTTGCACCATCGCGCGATCTTGCCGCCTATGCAACGACAAAGGCCGCGGTGCTGATGCTGTCCGAATGCATGCGTGGCGAGCTTGCCGGGCAGGGCATCGGCGTGTCGGCCATCTGCCCCGGTTTTGCCGAGACCGGCATCATGGCTTCCACCGTCTACACCGGCACGACCGAGGCGCAACAGGCCCAACTGCGCGCCCGCGCGACCAAGCTCTACCAACTGCGCGGCCTCAAGCCCGAGACCGTCGCGAAAGCCATGTTCAGGGCGGTTCAGCGCAACAAGCCTGTTGTCACGATCGGCATCGAGGCGCATTCGTCGCGCTTCATCTCGCGCTATGCGCAGTGGCTCAGCCGGTTGATCGCGCGCGTGAGCATGGCGGGGCATTGATCCCGCAGACAAGAACATCAGGAGACCACCATGACCGCGCCCGATTACTTCATCAAGGCCCGCCACGTCCGTTTCGATTGGAAGGACACGCCCATCCAATGGATTCCCGGCGATCCGTCCAGCACGCACATCATCAACATCCTGAACCTGCTGTTTCCCGCCGGCGAACTGTGGTTCTGCCGCGTTTACAACAAGGCGCTGCCGCTGATTACCGACGCGAAGCTGCGCGCCGACGCGGAGGGCTTTCTGCGCCAGGAGGCGGTCCATTCGCGCTCGCATGGCGGCGTGCTGACGCATTACTACAAAGACCACGGTATCGACACCCAGGCCTTCACCAAGCGCCTCGATTGGCTCTTCTCCAAGGTGCTCGGCGAACAGCCGCTGGGCCTGAAGATTGGCCACACGCGCTTCTGGCTGCGGCAGCAACTGGGCATCATCGCCGCGCTTGAGCACTTTTTCGGCTATCTGGGCAACTGGGTGCTCAACGCAAAGGGGCTGGATGCCGCCCGCGCCGATCCCGTCATGCTCGACCTGCTGCGCTGGCACGGCGCAGAAGAGGTCGAGCACCGCACCGTCGCGTTCGACATCTTCCGGCACATGGGCGGCACGTATCTCGAACGTTGCTTCCACATGCTGACCACGATCCTGTTGCTGCTGTACTTCCTGGTGACGGGCTTTCGCTTCATGTACAAGCGGGATCCGGGCGCGGGCAAGTTCCCTGGCTTTGTCCGTGGGTGGTGGCACGGCTCGCGGCGCAACTGCCTGCCATCGTTCTGGAAAATGCTGGGGGCCGCATTGCGCTATTTCCGGCCCAGTTATACGCCGCATCACGAGGGATCGACCGAGCAGGCGCTGGCCTACCTGGAAACATCGCCGGCTGCGCAAGCCGCGGCGCATGGCGGTAACTGGGTGCGCGATCGCGCCTGACTGGGCCGCAGAAAAGCAAAACGGCCGGTGCAAGGCCGGCCGTTGTGTCTGAGGTCTGAGCGTGCTCGCTCAGTAGTTGTTGTGATCCATCTTGATGTCCTGCAGGATCGTCGTGGCAATTTCCTCGATCGACTTGTGCGTCGACGACAGCCACTTGACGCCCTCGCGCCGCATCATCGATTCGGCTTCGTTGACTTCATACCGGCAATTTTCCAGCGCGGCATATTTGCTGCCTGGGCGACGTTCATTGCGGATTTCCGACAGGCGCTGTGGATCGATCGACAAGCCGAAAATCTTGTTCTTGTAGTCGTACAGCACCGTGGGCAGCTTGCCGCGCTCGAAATCGTCCGGAATGAGCGGGTAATTGGCCGATTTCACGCCGTATTGCATTGCCAGGTACAGGCTGGTCGGCGTCTTGCCGCTGCGCGATACCCCCACCAGGATCACATCCGCCTCGGCCAGGTTCTTGTGTGACTGGCCGTCATCGTGGGCAAGTGAAAAATTGATCGCTTCAATGCGGTTCTTGTACGCCTCGGTGTCGGCGTTCTGGTGAAACCGGCCGATGGCGTGGGTGGACTTGAGGTTCAGCTCCCTCTCGAGCGGCTCGATGAAGGTCTGGAACATGTCCAGGATGGTGGCCTTGGCCCGATGGACGATCTCGTTTGCCTCGGCATCCACCAACGTGGTGAAGACGATCGGCCTCACCCCTTCGACGTGAAAGGCCTCGTTGATCTTTGCGACTGCAACGTGCGCCTTGTCGATCGTGTCGACAAACGGGATCCGCACCTGGCGGAATTTCATCTCAAACTGCGCCAGGATCGAGTGGCTGAAGGTCTCTGCGGTGATCCCGGTGCCATCCGACACGATGAAAACGGTGCGGAACGGTGTGCGGTTGGGAGATGCGGTGGCGAGGTCGGTCATCGAAAACGAGGGGTTTTTCCAGCACGCCGGCAGGAAATCGTGCTGCGGCACGGTAGAATAGCGGCGATCGTTTAGCTAAGCAATTCGGGCCAATCGCCCGCCAGGCAATGCCATCGCGGCAGTCCTGGCAGGGCTTCCGGATGATTTAGCCAAGCGATTCGCGCGGCCAGACGACAAGAAGAAAGCCCCGTGCGCATCCGACCGGTTTTTCACTTAGTTTAGGGGCTTGTATGACTAACCTGTCGCAAGACGGCGCCTATGTGCTGCCGTTCGAGCAATTGCGGATGACCGATGTCGAGGTTGTCGGCGGTAAAAACGCTTCGCTGGGCGAGATGATCTCCCAGCTGGATGGCGCCGGCGTGCGCGTTCCGGGCGGTTTTGCCACCACGGCACTGGCATTCCGCGATTTCCTTGCACACAACAATCTGACCGAACGCATCTCGCAGCGTCTGGCCAGCCTCGACGTCGACGACGTCAAGGCGCTGGCTGCCGCCGGCAAGGAGATCCGCGAGTGGGTCGCCACCGCACCGTTCCAGCCGCGTCTGGAGCAGGAGATTCGCGAGTCGTACGCTCGCGTGGCCGCCCGCGAAGGCGCCGAGGCATCGTTCGCGGTCCGTTCTTCGGCCACGGCAGAAGACCTCCCGGACGCTTCGTTCGCCGGTCAGCAAGAGAGCTATCTCAACGTGCTCGGCATCGACGACGTGCTCGATAAGATCAAGCACGTGTTTGCCTCCCTGTACAACGACCGCGCGATTTCGTACCGCGTGCACAAGGGCTTCGCCCATGACGTGGTGGCCCTGTCGGCCGGCATCCAGCGCATGGTGCGCTCGGACTGCGGCGCCTCGGGCGTGATGTTCACGATTGACACCGAATCGGGCTTCCAGGATGTCGTCTTCATCACCTCCAGCTACGGCCTGGGCGAAACGGTGGTGCAGGGCGCTGTGAACCCGGACGAGTTCTACGTCTTCAAGCCGACGCTGGCCGCCGGCAAGTACCCGATCATCCGCCGCTCGATCGGTTCCAAGCTGATCAAGATGGAATTCACCGCGCCGGGCGAAGAAGGCCGCGTGAAGACCGTCGACGTGCCGGGCGAACTCCGCAACCGCTACTCCATCAACGATGCCGACGTGGCAGAGCTGGCGAAGTACGCCGTCATCATTGAAAAGCACTACGGCCGCCCAATGGACATCGAATGGGGCAAGGATGGCAAGGACGGCAAGATCTACATCCTGCAGGCCCGCCCGGAGACGGTGAAGAGCCAGGCGCACGGCAAGGTCGAGCAGCGCTTCCGCCTGAAGGGTTCGGCGCCGGTGCTGACCACCGGTCGCGCTATCGGCCAGAAGATCGGTACGGGCCCGGTGCGTGTCATCAACGACCCGGCTGAAATGGAGCGCGTGCAGCCAGGCGACGTGCTGGTTGCCGACATGACCGACCCGAACTGGGAACCGGTGATGAAGCGTGCCTCGGCCATCGTCACCAATCGTGGCGGCCGTACCTGCCACGCAGCCATCATCGCGCGTGAACTGGGTGTGCCGGCGGTCGTTGGCTGCGGCGATGCGACCGACCTGCTGAAGGACGGGACGCTGGTGACGGTCTCGTGTGCCGAAGGCGACGAAGGCAAGATCTACGATGGCCTGCTGGAAACCGAAATCACAGAAGTCCAGCGTGGCGAAATGCCGACGATCAGCACCAAGATCATGATGAACGTCGGTAATCCGCAACTGGCGTTCGACTTCTGCCAGATCCCGAACGGCGGCGTGGGCTTGGCCCGCCTTGAATTCATCATCAACAACAACATCGGTGTTCATCCGAAGGCGATCCTCGACTACCCGCAGGTCGACAGCGACCTGAAGAAGGCCGTGGAAAGCGTGGCCCGCGGCCATGCCAGCCCGCGTGCTTTCTACGTTGACAAGCTGGCCGAGGGCATTGCCACCATCGCGGCGGCGTTCTATCCGAAGCCCGTGATCGTGCGCCTGTCGGACTTCAAGTCCAACGAGTACAAGAAGCTAATCGGCGGTTCGCGCTACGAGCCGGACGAAGAAAACCCGATGCTGGGCTTCCGTGGCGCCTCGCGCTACATCGCTGAAGACTTTGCCGAAGCCTTCGAGATGGAGTGCCGCGCCATGAAGCGCGTGCGCGACGAGATGGGCCTGACCAACGTCGAAGTGATGGTGCCGTTCGTGCGTACGCTCGGCCAGGCCGAGAAGGTTGTCGAGCTGCTGGCCAAGTACGGCCTGAAGCGCGGTGAGAACGGCCTGCGTCTGATCATGATGTGCGAAGTGCCGTCCAACGCGATCCTGGCCGAGCAGTTCCTGCAGCATTTCGACGGTTTCTCGATCGGTTCGAACGACCTGACGCAGCTCACGCTGGGTCTGGACCGCGACTCCGGCATGGAGCTGCTGGCCAAGGACTTCGACGAGCGCGATCCGGCGGTCAAGTTCATGCTGCAGCGTGCCATTTCCACGGCCCTGTCGATGAACAAGTACGTCGGTATCTGCGGTCAAGGCCCGTCCGATCACCCGGATTTTGCCGAATGGCTGGCCAAGGAAGGCATCTCGTCGATCTCGCTGAACCCGGATTCGGTGATCGACACGTGGCAGAAGCTCGGTTCGGTTTAATGCCGGCCTAGAGTGTCGTAAGACACGGCGCGTATCCTGACGGGTATGCGCCAACAAGAACGCGAAGTGCCCGGTGGCGTCCAACGCTGGCGGGGGCCGAGCGACATGCCCCCGCGGACGTGCAGCGTCGCGGGGGTTTTTTTATGGGATTTCGGGAGAGGGAGTATGTCGGCTCAGACCGTCTGGTTTTCTCTGGCCGTGCTGCTCGTCATCGGCGAGCTAATGACGGGGACGTTCTATCTGCTGATGGTGGTCATCGGCTTGGTCGCCGGCGGACTTGGCGCGCTGATCGGCCTTACGTTTCCCGCCCAGGCCATCGTGGCCGCGATTGTGGCGGTGTTCGGCATCGTCGGGCTGCGGCGCACGCGCTACGGGCGGACCACGCGCGAGAATGCCGCCCGCAATCGCAACGTCAATCTGGATATCGGCGAGACTTTGCGTGTCGATGCCTGGTCGCCAGAGCGCCGCGCGCGCGTGCAGTATCGCGGCGCCGCGTGGGATGTCGAACTGGCACCGCATGCGCCGGCCACCGCTGGCGAATTCCGCATCGTCGAAGTGCGCGGCAACGTGCTCGTCGTCGCACCCAAATAGCACGCAAATAGCATCCAAAACAACCAACAAGCTCAACCACGGAGGTTCTATGTTCGAGCTGGGGACTCTCGCGATCATCGTCCTGTTTGCCGCCATTGTGCTGATCGCACAAGGCATCAAGATCGTGCCGCAACAGCACGCCTGGATTCTGGAGCGGCTGGGCAAGTATCACGCGACGCTTTCGCCCGGGCTCAATATCGTGCTGCCCTTTGTCGATCGGGTGGCCTACAAGCACGTGCTCAAGGAAATCCCGCTTGATGTGCCGAGCCAGATCTGCATCACCAAGGACAACACGCAGCTGCAGGTGGACGGCATTCTGTACTTCCAGGTGACCGACCCGATGCGGGCCTCGTATGGCTCGAGCAATTTCGTGATCGCTATTACCCAGTTGGCGCAGACGACGCTGCGCTCGGTGGTCGGCAAACTGGAACTGGACAAGACGTTTGAAGAGCGCGACTTCATCAACCACAGCGTGGTCAATGCGTTGGATGAGGCGGCATCGAACTGGGGCGTGAAGGTGCTGCGCTACGAGATCAAGGATTTGACGCCCCCGAAGGAAATCCTGCACGCCATGCAGGCGCAGATCACGGCAGAGCGCGAAAAGCGTGCGCTGATCGCCGCATCCGAAGGCAAGCGCCAAGAGCAGATCAACCTGGCATCCGGTGCGCGCGAGGCGGCCATCCAGAAATCGGAAGGGGAAAAGCAGGCCGCCATCAACAAGGCGCAGGGCGAAGCGGCGGCGATTCTGGCGGTGGCCGAAGCCAACGCCCAGGCGATCCAGAAGATCGGTCAGGCCATTCGCACCGAGGGCGGTGTCGATGCCGTCAACCTGAAAGTGGCGGAAGAGTATGTGAGTGCGTTCGGCAACCTGGCCAAGCAGGGCAACACGCTCATCGTGCCGGGCAACATGGGCGACCTGAGCACGATGATTGCGTCAGCGTTGACGATTGTGAAGCAGCAGCGGCCGAGCGCGTAAAAGCTCGGCGAGCGAAAGGGCTCAAGCCTTCTCGCGCATGAGGCGGGCTTTTTCGCGCTGCCAGTCGCGGTTCTTTTCGGTTTCGCGCTTGTCGAACTGCTTCTTGCCTTTGGCGAGACCGATTTCGCACTTCACTCGGCCGCGCGTGTAGTGCAGGTTGAGCGGCACGAGCGTGTAGCCGCGCTGCTCCACCTTGCCGATGAGCTTCTTGATCTCTTCGGCGTGCAGCAGCAGCTTGCGGGTGCGCACGGGGTCTGGATGGACATGCGTGGAGGCCGATTGCAGCGGGCTGATATGGGCCCCGATCAGGAACAGCTCGGCGTTACGGATGACGACGTAGCCTTCCTTGATCTGCGCACGGTTGGCCCGGATGGCTTTCACCTCCCAGCCCTCGAGAGCCATGCCTGCCTCGTAGCGCTCTTCGATGAAGTAATCGAAAAAGGCCTTCTTGTTGTCGGCGATGGTCATACGTTGGAATATGCGGTGCGCGCCTTGGGGTGACGATCCCTGCATGCGCTGCGATAAAATGGCGAGTTTAACAAATCCGCCGCAATCCAAACCGGGACGCGGCGCGCAAAGCTTTCGGATGACGCATGGCAGACGTTGAAAAAACCGTGTTGATTGGCTACTCGGCCGAACAGATGTTCGACCTGGTCACCGACGTCAAGGACTATCCGAACTTCCTGCCGTGGTGCGGCGGCGTGGAAATCTACGAGCAGACCGAAACGTCACTCGACGCGCGCGTGGATATTGCCTTCAAGGGCATCCACCAGTTCTTTCGCACGCGTAACGTGCAAACGCGACCCACCCGCATTGATATGACGTTCGCAGACGGGCCTTTCAAGTCGTTTACCGGTTTCTGGGTCTTCACGCCGCTGCGCGCGGACGCCTGCAAGATCAACTTCCACCTGCATTACGAATTTTCCAGCGTGATTCTGGAAAAGCTGATCGGGCCGGTGTTCAGCATGATTGCCAACACCTTCGTCGATTCGTTCGTCAAACGCGCTGAGACGGTGTATGGCGAATCCTGAGTCCGACAACGTGATCGACGTGATGGTCTGCCTGGCGACGGTCACGCCGCCGCGGCTTGTCAACGTGCAGGTGGCGGCGCAGGCGACGGTGGCTGACGCTGTGCGTGCCTCTGGCCTGCTCGATGGCTTGGAGCTGACGATCGATACCTGCCGCCTGGGCATCTACGGCAAGCGCAAGACGCCCGATGCACCGTTGCACGCACGTGACCGGATAGAAATACTGGGACCGCTGATCGCCGATCCAAAAACCGCACGCCGGCGGCGCGTGCAGAAGGTGCGGGCCACTGGCACGCGCGAGGGGCTGAAGTGGCTGCGCAACGAGGCGCCGCCCAAAGACGACGTCCTCGAGTAACGGGCAATCAGTTGCAGTTGGCGCTCAGGGCAGCCTGGTTGCGCTGGACGGCTGCGGCGCGCTGGTTGTCATCCATATAGGCGATCGAGCCGTCGGCCTGCACTGAGCCGACGCGGCGGCCATCCTGCATATACGTGGTTTCGTTGCGCAGGCGTGCGCATTCGGCTTGTTTGCGCTGGGCAGCCTCTGCCTGCCTGGCTTCGTCCTGTTCTTTCTTGGCGCGATCGGACAGACGTTTGCGCAGCTCTTCATCGGGGTTGGATGCCGCGACGCCCGAGGCTGGCTGGCCGGGTTTGGCTGCCCCGTTCGCGTCCACCGCTTTAACGCCAGAGGCCGGCGCAGAAAGGGCTTCATACGCAGTAGCCGTACGGCTGTTCGGGTTGCGGATGATGCGGCTGGGCGGCACTGACGGCGGCGGTGCGGCGTCGCTGTAGACCATGTGGCCCTTGTCATCGCGCCATTGCCAGGCCCATTGCGCCTGGGCAACCGGGCAGGCAAGGGCGATCAGGGCAGCGGTGGCAGGTAACAGGACGTGCAGTCGTTTCATGAAGTTCTCGTTCGTGGACTGCCGACGGCGCGCTGGCCGACCCGACGACGGCCCCTCGACGCGCACGGGAGCCCGGTGGCGTGATCGCCACTCGCCAATTTAGGCCGACGGCCTGGCTTGGCCTGTCGACTCGCCCCCCGGCAAGGCGCCCAGTTTATGCAGACTTGTCGTTGGCGTGCAAGCGGACCGACCAGCCGACACCCGCAATCAGCAAGGCGATTGCGGCGATCTCAAGCGGACGCGGCCAGCGGCCGTCGTACACGAAGCCATATGCCAGCGCGAACAGCGTCTCGAACACGATCATCTGGCCCGACAGCGTGAGCGGTAGCCGTCGGGAGGCGATGTTCCACAGGTTGTTGCCGATCAGCGACGCGCCGAGTGCCACGGCGGCATTGACCGCCCAGAACGTGCCCCAGACGCGCCCGCCGGCATGCATCCAGCTCGTACCAACCGCGAGCAGGGCCACCAAGGTCAAGGCCGCCGACAGAATGCCGCTGGAAATGCCGTACAACGCAGACCATTCGTTGCTGGAGAAATGCGGATTGCGCTGCAGGTAGCGGGCATTGTCCACGGCGTACCAAGTCCAGCTGCAAAGCGCGCCCACGGCACAAGCGATGCCGGCAATGCGTTGCCAGACCGGCCGGGCGTTGGTGGCTGCCGTTGCCGATTCATGGCCGAACAGGTCGACGTTGATGCAGGCGATGCCCGCAGCGACAACCAGTAGCGGCCAGATCAGCCGGGAGAGCGGCACGGCGCCGTGATCGCGCCGGCCAAGCATCGTCACTGTGATGGGCAGGATGCCGACGATGAGGGAGGTGGGTGCAACGCCAGCCAGTTGCACGCCAAACGCCACGAAAACGAAGTAAACCAGATTGCCGCTGCAGGATTGCATGACCAGCGCCAGGCAATCGGCGCGGGTAATCTTGCGGGCAATGCGGGGAAGGATCGGGGCAGCGGCAACGGCTGCGATGACGCCGTAGGCGAGATAGCGGCCGAGGGTCAGTTCCCACGGTGAAAACGCGGGCAGCGCGCGGGGCGCAATAAACACCATGCCCCACATCGCCCCGGCCAGCAAGGCGCACAATACGCCAATTCCCATTCGAACACTCGCGAGGCTGATTCTGCGCGGCTGCTGGCGGCGCAGGGCGCTGGAGGTGCGTGCGCGAAGAAAAATTTATCGAGCATAGCACGGGTCTCTACAACCGTGGGGCGAATTCCCGTATAATCCGATTTTGCGCCTAGAGGAAATTGCTATGCGTCTTGTCCAGAAAGCACTCACGTTCGATGATGTGCTGCTCGTCCCGGCCTATTCGGCCGTCCTGCCCCGCGATACGTCCCTTCGCACCAAGCTCACCCGTTCGATCGAACTCGCCATTCCGCTCGTCTCCGCCGCCATGGATACGGTTACGGAAGCGCGGCTCGCCATCGCCATGGCGCAGCAAGGTGGCATCGGTATCGTCCACAAGAACCTGAAGCCCGAAGAACAGGCGCGCGAAGTCGCCAAGGTCAAGCGCTTTGAATCGGGCGTGCTGCGCGACCCGATCACCATTGGTCCGGACATGAAGGTCCGCGACGTGATGGCGCTGTCGGCACAGCATGGCATCTCGGGTTTCCCGGTGCTGGAAGGCAAGAAGGTGGTGGGCATCATCACCAACCGCGACCTGCGTTTCGAAGAAGAACTGGACGCCCCGGTGCGCGCCAAGATGACGCCGCGTGAGAAGCTCGTCACCGTCAAGGAAGGCGCCACGCTGGAAGAGGCCAAGCGCCTGATGAACAAGCACCGCCTGGAGCGTGTGCTGGTGGTGGGCGAGGCCTTCGAGCTGCGCGGCCTGATCACCGTCAAGGATATTCAGAAGGCTACCGAATACCCGCTGGCCTCGAAGGACGAACGCGGTTCGCTGCGCGTGGGTGCGGCGGTGGGCGTGGGCCCGGACAACGATCTGCGTATCGATCTGCTGGTCAAGGCCGGCGTGGACGTGATCGTGGTCGACACCGCGCACGGCCACAGCCAGGGCGTGCTCAGCCGTGTGCGCTGGATCAAGGACAACTACCCGCAAGTGCAGGTGATTGGCGGCAACATCGCCACCGGCGACGCAGCCAGGGCGCTGGTCGACCACGGCGCGGACGGCGTCAAGGTTGGCATTGGCCCGGGCTCGATCTGCACGACGCGGATCGTGGCAGGCGTGGGCGTGCCGCAAATCTTTGCCGTGTCGAATGTGGCCGAGGCCCTGAAGGGCACCGGCGTTCCGCTCATCGCTGACGGCGGTATCCGTTACTCGGGCGATGTCGCCAAGGCCCTGGCTGCCGGCGCACACACCGTGATGATGGGCGGCATGTTTGCCGGTACGGACGAATCCCCGGGTGAGGTGTTCCTGTTCCAGGGTCGCTCGTACAAGAGCTACCGCGGCATGGGCTCGGTGGGCGCGATGAAGGACGGCGCTGCCGACCGTTACTTCCAGGAAGACAACACCGCCAACGTCGACAAGCTGGTGCCGGAAGGTATCGAGGGCCGCGTGCCGTACAAGGGCTCAGCGTTGCCGATCGTGCATCAGCTCACGGGCGGCGTCCGCTCGTCGATGGGCTACTGCGGTTGCGCCTCGATTGCCGAATGGCACGAGAAGGCGCAGTTCGTCGAGATCACCGCCGCTGGCATGAACGAATCGCACGTGCACGACGTGCAGATCACGAAGGAAGCGCCGAACTATCACCGCGACTGATCGGTTGTTGATCAGCACAAACAAGATAGAAGGCAAGCAGTACTGCCGCCGGGGTGCGCGGGCGCTCCGGCTGAATCAACCGGCGGTCGAAGCACGGGCGGCCGCCCGCAACTGGAGACGATGATGAAAGCGCTTTTGCGACTCGTTCTGTTTCTGGATGCGGCTGTCGCACTGTGCGTCGGTCTCGTCCTGCTGGCTTCACCGATGACGTCCATCTTTGGCGCGCTGCAATTGCCGCAGCCGGAGCCGGCGATGTACGGCCAACTGCTCGGCGTCACGCTGATTGGCGTGGCCTGGCTGCTGTGGCACGCCACCGTCAACGGCCAACTGACCACCGCCGTGGCACAGGTGGTCGGTCATGTGAACCTGGCTGTCGCCGTGCTGGTGATTGCCTGGCTGCTGTTTTTCCACTTGCCGGTGGATGGCGCCGGCCGCATCTGGCTGCCGACGTTTGCTGCGGTGCTGGCGGCGTTTTCTGCCGTGCAGATTCCCGCCTCGCGCCGCGTGCGCACCAATGAGCGCGTGCGCGCACAGAAGGCCCGTGAAGACGCCGCGGCCGCGCGCGAACGCGAACGCGCAGAAAAGGTGCAACGCAAAGAACCTGGCTACATGCCGCCCCCGGGCTACGGCCCTGGCACTGAAGTCGACACGATTGCCGATTCCATTCCTCCACAACATGCACGACAAAGTCCTCATCCTTGATTTCGGCTCGCAGGTCACGCAACTGATTGCGCGGCGCGTGCGTGAAGCACACGTCTACTGCGAGATTCACCCGAACGACGTGTCCGACGCCTTCGTGCGCGAGTTCGCGCCCAAGGCGATCATCCTGTCCGGCAGCCACGCCAGCACGTACGAAGACCACCAGCTGCGCGCCCCGCAGGCCGTGTGGGACCTGGGTGTGCCGGTGCTCGGCATCTGCTACGGCATGCAGACCATGGCCGTGCAATTGGGCGGCAAGGTGGAGTGGAGCGACCACCGCGAATTCGGTTACGCCGAAGTGCGCGCGCATGGTCACACCCGCCTGCTCAAGGACATCCAGGACTTCGCCACGCCGGAAGGCCACGGCATGCTCAAGGTCTGGATGAGCCACGGCGACAAGGTCACGGAACTGCCGCCCGGCTTCAAGCTGATGGCGTCGACGCCGAGCTGCCCGGTTGCCGGCATGGCCGATGAGGCGCGCGGCTATTACGCCGTGCAGTTCCACCCGGAAGTCACGCATACCGTGCAGGGCCGCGCCCTGCTCGAGCGCTTTGTGCTGGAAATTGCCGGTGCCAAGGCCGACTGGGTCATGCGCGACCACATCGACGAAGCCGTCAAGGCCATCCGCGAGCAGGTGGGCGATGAGGAGGTGATCCTCGGCCTGTCGGGCGGTGTTGATTCGTCGGTGGCAGCGGCGCTGATCCACCGCGCCATTGGCGACCAGCTCACCTGCGTGTTTGTCGACCACGGCCTGCTGCGCCTGGACGAAGGCAAGATGGTCATGGACATGTTCGCCGGCCGCCTGCACGCCAAGGTCGTGCACGTGGATGCGTCGGAGCAGTTCCTCGGCCATCTGGCTGGCGTGACGGACCCGGAGGCCAAGCGCAAGATCATCGGCCGCGAGTTCGTTGAGGTGTTCCAGGCCGAAGCCAAGAAGCTCAGCAATGCCAAGTGGTTGGCGCAGGGCACGATCTACCCGGACGTGGTGGAATCGGGCGGCACCAAGACCAAGAAGGCAACCACGATCAAGAGCCACCACAACGTGGGCGGCCTGCCGGAGACGCTGGGGCTGAAGTTGCTCGAGCCGCTGCGCGACTTGTTCAAGGATGAAGTCCGTGAGCTGGGCGTGGCGCTGGGCCTGCCGCACGAAATGGTGTATCGCCATCCGTTCCCGGGCCCGGGTCTGGGCGTGCGTATCCTGGGCGAGGTCAAGCGAGAATACGCAGACCTGCTGCGCCGTGCCGATGCGATCTTCATTGAGGAATTGCGCGGCACCAAGGCCACGGCACAGGACGCCGCTGCCGGCCTTTGCGTCGAGGGCGACGTTGGCAAGAGCTGGTACGACCTGACCAGCCAGGCGTTTGCGGTGTTTCTGCCGATCAAGTCCGTCGGCGTGATGGGCGATGGCCGTACGTATGACTACGTGACGGCGCTGCGTGCAGTGCAGACCACTGACTTCATGACCGCGCACTGGGCGCATCTGCCGTACACGCTGCTCGGCCGCGTGTCGAACCGCATCATCAACGAGGTGCGTGGTTTGAGCCGAGTCGTGTATGACGTGTCGGGCAAGCCGCCTGCGACGATCGAATGGGAGTGAAAACTCCGATAAATCAATGGGTTAAGCCACCTGTCTAGCCCAACATTCAGTGGTGCCCAAATCGCCCGGCACAGGGTTTTTGGTTCAGTTCGTCCTCTGTCCAAGCTCAAATTTGGACAAGATTTGGACAAGAACGGCTTGGTGATTGCCAAGCCGTTTTTGCATTCTAAGGCTTTTGCCAACGCTGGTGGATCGGCGAAGGGCGTAAGCAGGCGAGGGCGATGCTTCAACCAGCACTTCCATCGATCGCCGTTTGGGATATTGCCCCATCCTCACCAATCGAACGCCGCCCTCTCATTCCAGCCCCATGCTGTACCAATGGGCTGAGTGGTAACGAGATGGCTCTACGCAACAGATTTCATGGATATGAGCACTTCGCCAGTCGAGCAGAGGCCGTTTGAATGGCTGGACCTCGAAATGTTGGACCGTGACCCGCTGGCGGCGGTCGGAGCTTTGGGGCTCCCACCTTTGCCCGCACTGGTATTGCCTCTTCAGCGAGCGCTTCAGATATTGATTGGGCGGAACCTTCCCCCTGTAGACGCGATGAAGCGGGACCGATTCAGCCGTACGCTGCTCGCAGATCCCACTGCACTTGCAACGGCCATTGCTTCAATCATTCTCAAAGCGGTGCAAGCAACTGCCGCCGCTCCGAGTGAAGCTACGCTATCCGATGTACTTGGTGTTCTTCGAGGCCTCCCCGAACTGGTCGCTGCCGATGCCGTCCCGCTCAGTCCTTTGCTTGACGGCGTGGCCTCCGGCATTGGTTCTAGCTCCCCAATAGGAAAAGCCCTCGCCGAGGTGCCAGGTGAGGATCGGTCCCGGTATCGGCTGAAATTCCTTGATGAACTGTCATTTAGTCTGGATGCCTGGGATCTAGCTGCCATTGTGGTGTTGCTCGTGATGGATTGCTCCGTCCGGCTATACCAGCAGGGAAACCACGATAAGGCACTGCTCGCTTACAGCGCTGCTGCCAGCTTGAGCTATGCCCTGGAACATCTGCAGGCTGTCCCTAGGGAGACTCTCGAAAGGTGCATTGGCGCCATGATAGATGCCATGAACTTTGCTCGGCAACGCGTCCACTCCAAACTTGGTGCAAAGGTCAAGACTCAGCAGAAGATCGCCCGATGGGCACAAATCAAACAGCACGCCATCTCAATGCTGGAGAGGCGGGCTAGTCGTTGGCAAAGTGCGAACCACGCTTTGGAAACTTTGGAAGAGGTGGCCTCAAAGGTGCCGGGCGGGCTTGGCGAGAGCACGTACAAGAAAATTCTCCGAGAGATCCATCAGGAGCGCCCCGACCTATTTGTACCAAGCCGACGCTCTTCCTCGTCTTGACTGCTACATGACCCGGGAAATCGCACGACGATTTTTAGGCAAGATCCAAGGATTGTGCCGGCAAGATCCTTAGGGTGTGTGATCGACTGAGGTGCACCTTGCAAATAGATTGATTTCAGTGCCACGAGAAACGTGCACGGCAAACGAGATCTACTTAGCAAGGAGCAGAAAAATGTTGGAGCAACATCAAAGCCGGCTTTTCACCAGTCAGGAAGCCGCCGCCTACATGGGCGTTCAGTCGAACACCTTGGCAACCTGGGATTGCACCCAGCGCAAACTGCATGGGGCTCTTGCCTACGAAGGAGGGCACCATGACCAATAATGCTGGCCCGAATCCATTTCAGAAGTTCTGCGCTACGCTCCCACCGGTTCCGAGCAGGGCGGTGTATCGGGCAAATGTGCTCCTGAGATCAGATGACATCTTTCCGAAAGATGCCGATGAGGAGGTGCTCTACATTGCGCTTGCCTTGACTCCTGCAAGGGAGGCGCTCGATTGGCTGGAGAGGCTCTACCACGAACGATCGGCAAACTATGCTCGGGCGGCGTTTGGCCGGTTAAGCAATACCAACAAGGGCTTGGTGTTTGAAGGTCAGGAGCGAAGCGGGCAGCATGAAGAATGCGGCCGAGTTCCTGCCGGCTTACTCGACGCTCCCTTGGCTTGCTGTTCGATGGCTTGCGGATTTCCCTCATTGGGTTCGTGTTGACTAGCAGCCATTCTCTGCAGCAAGCGGTGAGCACGGCTGAGAGGCAATCGAGGTATCGGCGTACGCTGGCGGGCTTGAGGGCGGACTCCTGAAGCTCGTCTCGGGCCGTAACCAGATCCTGTCTACAAATCTCGCTTACCAGACGCCCCCCAAGAGATGAGTTTCGCCAGTACCGCAACAGGTACTGCTCCGACCGACACCCCCGTTTCTCGGGGAGAACCTCAATGCTGTACCGATCGATAGCATCGGCCAGCGAGATCTTGACCGTTGGCGCTACGGGCTTGCTTCGCCCAGCTACACCATGCTCGAGCAGGATCTTCTGGTGCGCTTCCCAGCGCTGCGCTTCAGCTAGGGTGTCGAAGCTTTGTGCGGCTGTATGACCATTAACAGTGACACGGACCTGAAATCGGCTCCCACGTAGACGGATACTCATTTGCTCTGACCCTTTTGGACAGAGCTTGGACAGGGACGGGCTAAAACCGCAAGAACCCGCACCGGACAAGGCTTTCACACGCGTGTCGAACCGCATCATCAACGAGGTGCGTGGTTTGAGCCGTGTCGTGTATGACGTGTCGGGCAAGCCGCCTGCGACGATCGAGTGGGAGTGAGGTTTTCTCTCAAGATGGACAGAAGCCCGCGTTATGCGGGCTTTTTTCTTTCCAGTGCCTGCACAAGGAGGTGGAGGGTGGCACGCTATGTGATATTTGTTGACACATGAACGGAACACCTGTAGAAACCATCCTCGCAGGATCTTCAAGCAGTTACTCCGATGTTCTGGGTTGTCACACCAAGCGGTGCTTCCTTTGCTCCATGTTTCTTCCTTGATTGTCGTGCCTGATGAGCACAGGCTCATGCAGAACTTTTTAGGATATCCAACATGGAAACCGGCACAGTAAAGTGGTTCAACGACTCCAAGGGCTTCGGCTTCATCACCCCGGACGCAGGCGGCAACGATCTCTTCGCTCACTTCTCTGAAGTTCAGGGCAGCGGGTTCAAGTCCCTCCAAGAGGGCCAGAAGGTTCGCTACGTTGCAGGCGTTGGCCAAAAGGGTCCGGCTGCTACGAAGATTGAAGCGATCTGATCGGTCGCATCTGCCAAGAAAAAACCCCGCACTGCGGGGTTTTTTTTCGCGGCCAAACGCACGCGCTGTCGAGTGCTCCGCAGAGCGCCTATGCCGCCTGCTTGCGGGGCCGCCGTACCGCGCGAATCTTTCCGGTGGTGCCGCCGCCGCAGAAGAACTGATCGGCACCGTTCGATTCCAGCCCCGACACAGTGATGCCCGCCGGCATATCAAGTTGCTCCAGCACTTCGCCGGTTTGCGGATCGATATGCCGCAACTCGCTCGTATCGCCTTCCCAGGTGGCGTGCCAGAGTTCACCGTCGACCCAGGTGACGCCCGTGACGAACCGGTTGGATTCGATGGTGCGCAACACCTTGCCGGTGTCCGGATCGATCTGGCGGATCTTGCGCTCCCGGTAGTGACCAACCCACAGCGTCCCTTCGGCCCAGGCGAGGCCTGAATCTCCGCCCGCGCCTGGCGCGGGAATCGTGGCGAGCACGGTGCCCGTTTGCGGGTCGATCTTCTGGATGCGGTCTTCGGCAATCTGGAACAGGTGCCGCCCGTCGAATGCGGTGCCGGCATGGGCGGGCACGTCGATGGAGCGCTGCGTCTTGCCGCTGTCGGGGTCGAGTTCCTTCAACTGGCCGCCGGCAGCAAACCAGACGTGTTGACCATCGTAGGTCACGCCGCCGACGTTCTCTGCGCCAGGGAAGGGGCCGTATTCGCGCACGACTTCGGCGGTGGATCGTTTCATGTTGGGCTCGCTGGAATCGGTTGTGGAGTCTTCATCCTAGTCACTTGGCAGCGGTGCGGGGAGTAACAAGGTGGTCGCGAATCCAGGTACCGGAGGCGTCACCCATCGGCGCGCGCGGCCGCGTCCGAAAAACTGCACCTTGCCGGCGGCTGCCAATGCGTCGAGCGCGCGCTGTACGGTGCGCTGGCTGGCCCCAAGCGCCAGCGCCAATGCGGAGCTGGACCACGATTCCCCATCGGCCAGACAGGCCAACACGGCGGCGTATTGCTCATCGACGGGTTGCGCGAGCACGACCACGCGCTGTGTCGCGTGCGTTTGCAGTGCAAATCCGTGCCGGGTTGCTTTGATCGTGCCCAACGCACCCAGCGCGGTGCGCAAGCGTCCGATCTCTACGCGCAGGCGCACGCGGTGCGATTCGTCCGGATGCCGGGTGCGGAATGCTCGGGCGATGAGGGTGTCTCTGGGCATGTCTTCCGGCCACGCTTCGGCCAGTGCACGTACCAACGTGAACAGCACCGGCCGCTTGGCGAGCGAGACAACCGTATCGGCCTGCCGGATGGCGAGCCGGCACGCATCTACAACGAGTGCGTCTGATGCAAAGAGGGCTTCGACATCTTCAAGGCGCAGAACGCGCTCCTCGCCGCGTGAGACCAGCCGCGCGGCCGGTGCGCTCAGTGCAAGGGCGGCGCGTTCGACTTCGGCGGTGAGCGTCGGGATACCGGCCTGGCGCGCCGCGAGATCGGCGTCGGCCAGAGCGGCGCGCGCGGATGTCGTCTGCAAGCGCCGGATCGCAATGCCAGCGACGACAAGCGCGTGAGCTGCCCGCAATACCGGCGGAAGATGCACCGGGTTGAGCGTCGCAAGGGCGGCCTCTGCATCGTCCAGGCGCCCGATTAGCAGAAGACGGCGGATGCTGAGATACCGCGCGTGCGCAGCGTTGACGTGATCGCCATGGGCTTCAAGCGTGGCGCGTGCCGTGTCGAGGGTTTTTTCGGGCCAGCCCAGATCGCGCGAGGCGAGGGCGACTTCGGCTTCAGCGACGATGCAGCGAGCGCGTGCCACGGCCTCGCGTGAGCCGAACGCACGGGCTGCGCGACGCAGCAACAGCTTGGCCCGTGCCAGGTCACCGAGCTGTGCCATGGCGATGCCGCGCAGTGCGAGTGCCGGCGCGTCGTCACGCAAGGCGACGCGGTTCAGCGCTCCGAATGGGTCACCGGCAGCGAGTGCGCGCGCTGCAGCCGTGATCAATGAATCCATTCGAATCCCGCCACACTTGTCACTCCCACCGTTTGAGGTCGGCGCCTAATCTAGCACACGACCACTCACCCAAAAACGGAGGCAAGCATGAGTGCAACACACCCCACAGCAACCCGCGCAACCTGGCTGGCAGAGCGCATTGAACTGCTCAAGGCCGAGAAGGAACTGACGCGCCGCAGCGATGAACTCGCGCGCCGCCGGCAGGCTCTGCCATGGGTCCGCATCGACAAGGACTACCGCTTTGAAACCGAGAAAGGCAGGGCCTCGCTGGCCGATCTGTTTGGCGGGCGGTCGCAACTGCTCGTCTATCACTTCATGTTTGGGCCCGACTACAAGGCGGGCTGCCCCTCGTGCTCGATGATTGCCGATGGCTTTGACGGCTTCGTCACGCATCTGGCGAATCACGACGTGACGCTGATGGCGGTGTCGCGCGGGCCGCTGGCCAAGCTGATCGAGTATCGCGAGCGGATGGGTTGGACCTTTCCGTGGGTGTCGTCGGTGGGCAGCAATTTCAACTACGACTTCAACGTCTCGATCACAGAAGACCAGCAGCGCGCAGGCAGCGCCGATTACAACTACGTGCGCGGCAGCCACGTGATGGATGCATCCGACTTGCCTGAGCCTGTGCAGCAGTTCGCCAGCATGTGCGGCACCGACGCGCCCACCTACGTGCGCGACCGGCCTGGCATGAGCGCGTTCGTGCTGGAAGACGGTGTCGTGTACCACACGTATTCCACCTACGCGCGCGGCCTCGACGGCTTGTGGGGCGCATACCAGTGGCTCGATCGCGCGCCGCTGGGCCGCAACGAAACCGGTGTCTGGTGGCGTCGCCATGACGAATACGCTCAGCAACGTTGAGCTGCCACGCAAGCATGCAGTGTCCGAGCGCGGCTTCCTGGCAGTCTCGGCACTGCTCTTCATTGCCAGCGCGGCAACGACGGTGGCGTGGTGCAACGCCATGCAGGCCATGACTGAGATGCCGATGGCCTGGATGCCGATGTGCGGTCAGACGTGGTGGAGTTTTGCCGCGTCGTTCACCGGTATGTGGACGGTGATGATGGTGGCGATGATGCTGCCGTCATTACTGCCGATGCTGCGGCGGTATCGCGTTGCGCTTCACATGGCGGGCAAGCCGGATGTTGATGCGCCTACCGCGTTGGCAAGCGCGGGGTATTTCGCGGTGTGGGGGGTGATCGGCGCGATGGTCTTTGCGCTAGGCGCTGCGGTGGCACGGCTTGAAATGACGTGGCCCGTGCTGGCGCGCGCGTTACCGGCTGCTAGCGGTGCAGTCGTTCTTGCGGCCGGTGCACTGCAGTTCAGCGCATGGAAGGCGCGGCAGCTTGCAGGGTGCCGCGCGGCGCCTGCACTGGGCAGTACAGCGTGGCGATATGGCTTGCGCCTCGGCATGCGCTGCGCCGGTTCTTGCGCGAGCTTCACGGCAATCCTGCTTGTGATCGGCGTCATGGATCTGCGCGCAATGGCGGCGGTGTCAGTGGCGATCACGCTGGAGCGCCTGGCGCCCGCCGGTGACCGCGTAGCCCGCTGCATTGGTGTCGTGGCGATCGTGGCGGGGTTGCTCCAGTTGGCTTCCGCCGCGTTGCCATGACTTGCTTTACATCACCGCACCAAGCTGCCACGGCACGAACTCGTTGTCGCCCAGGCCGTTGAGTTCGCTCTTGGTGTGGTTGCCCGACGCTGTAGCCAGCATCAGTTGGAACAGCGCCTGGCCGGCTTGCGCAATGCTGAGGCGGCCATCGACGATGCCGCCGCAGTCGTAGTCCATGTCGAGTTCCATGTGCCGATAGAGCGTGCTGTTGGTGGCCAGCTTCAAGGAGGGCACCGGCTTGCAGCCATAGGTGGACCCGCGGCCCGTTGTGAAGCAGATCAGGTTGGCGCCGCCGGCGACCTGGCCAGTGGCCGAGACAGGGTCGTAGCCGGGTGTGTCCATGAAGACGAGGCCGTGCGCCTGCACCGGCTGGGCGTATTCATACACGGCCATCAGCCCGCTGCTGCCGCCCTTGGCGACCGCGCCGAGCGATTTCTCCAGGATGGTCGTGACGCCGCCGGCTTTGTTGCCGGGCGACGGGTTGTTGTTCATGTCGGCGCCCAGCGTGCTGGTGTAATGCTCCCACCAGGCCAGCCGATCCATCAACGCACCGGCCACGGCAGGCGTTGCGGCGCGTGCAGTCAACAGGTGTTCTGCGCCATAAATCTCGGGCGTTTCAGATAGCACTGCGGTGCCTCCGTGTCGCACGAGCAGATCCACCGCTGCGCCCAGTGCGGGGTTGGCGCTGATGCCGGAATAGCCGTCCGACCCGCCGCATTGCAGGCCCACCGTCAGGTGGCTTGCCGGGACGGTGCTGCGTTGCGCCTGATTCGCGATCGGCAGCATGTCGAGCAGCATGGCCAAGCCGGCAGCAATCGCCTCACGCGTGCCGCCTTCTTCCTGAATCGTCAGCGAGGCAAACAAGCCCGGCGTGCGCGTCCCAAGCATCTGTACGAGCGGGGCGACCTGGTTGACTTCGCAACCGAGGCCAACGATCAGCACGCCGGCAAAGTTGGGGTGGTCGGCGTAGCCGCGTAGCGTGCGCTGCAGCAGTTCGAGCCCCTCGCCGTTACCGGCCATGCCGCAGCCGCTGCCGTGCGTGATGGCGACAACGCCATCCACGTTGGGAAACGCCGCCGCCTCCGCCTGAGCTGCCTGCACGATATGCCGGCACACGGTGGCCGAGCAGTTCACGCTGGAGATGACGCCAATGAAATTGCGCGTGCCGACGCGGCCATCCGCCCGCACGTAACCTTCGAACGAGGCAGGTGTGTCCACAGGGACTGTGGCGCGGTACGCGTGGCCAACAGCGTGCTGGGCAGACGAATGCGCCATACCGATGTTGTGCACATGCACGTGCTCGCCCGCATGGATGGGCGCCGTAGCCACGCCGATGACCTGCCCATACTTGTGCACGGGTTGCCCCGCTGCGATGTCACGCAACGCGACCTTGTGGCCAGCGGGAATGGCATCGCGCGTGGTCACCGCAGCATCAAGTGCCGCGCCGGCAGCCAGCGCAACACGCGCGACGGCTACGTCGTCGTCGGGGGCAAGAAGAATGATGGATGAGTCGGACATGGTGCTTCGCAGGTTCAATTCGGATTGGCCAGCGCGGCGTTCAGGCGCGGCTGGGCGAGGTGCAAGCCCAACTGCCGCGTCAGAGCGACGATGGGTGCCAGGCGCCGTAGCTTCTTCTGCGCGTGGTTCTGCGCGATATCGGCGAGGCGGTGGGCAAGGTAAGGGTTAAACAGCCGTTCTCGCAGCAAGACGAGATAGGCCTCGGCGGCCTCGCGCTTGTGCAGGGCGGCGAATACAGGAACGATCTCGTCGCGCCACAGCGCTTCCAGCTCCGGTCGCAGGCGCGGGTCTTCCATGGCCTGCACGACAGTCAGATCGGTGGGATGCGCATCTTCGCGCCAACGCTCGGCCAGAAAGGTGTGGCCCGCGTTGAGCAGAAAGAGCTTGAGCCGCTCGTGATGATCCAGCTCATCCGTCAGCACGATGGCCGGATGCGTGCATGGCAGCACCAGCCCGGGCCGGCGCTCGATGGCCCACAGCGCGTACGGTTCCGCCACGGCGCCCACGGGGTGCAATGCCTCGGAGACGATGCGGTCTACGAGCGAATTCGCCCAGACGCAATGCGTGCGCAGCCAATCGACGAACGCGGCGGGCAGTGCCCATTGTTGTGCCAGCGTGCAGACCGTCTCGCAGAGCGTGTCGCCGTTGCGCTCGATCAGTTCGCACGGAAACAGCGACAGCGGTGCCTGCGGCTGTCGCAGCCAGCGGCCGAGCAGCAGCGCCACCAGTTTGGCGGGAAAGCTGTGTGGCACGCGCGATGGCTGCTTGATCAGGCTGGCATCATCGCGCGGGTCGAGCTGGTAGCCCTGGTCGGCCGTGTTGGAGATCACCACCTGCACGTCCGTTGCCATGAGCTCGCGCAGTTGTTCCCAGTCGGCCTCGGCCTGAAGGGCGCGCTGCACGGCGCGGCAGGTGACGGTCTGGTCAATGGGTGCGCCGTCTTGCAAGCCGCGAATGCGCACCGGATAACCCTCTCCGCCTGCCAGCGCCGCCACACGCGCTGCGCTGGCCGGGTTGGATGTGGTTTGCACGACGGTCATCCCACCCAGCGCTTGCCCCGCATCGAGCGCTTCCGACACGAACAAGTCGACGTGCGCCTGCAGGAAGCGGCTTGTGCCGAACTGGAGGATCGGCTCGGTCATGCGCTCAGCACTCCACGATGGCTTTCACCACGCCGGCAGCGGGGTCGAGCAGCGTCTTGAAGTGCTCGGGCACGTCCGCCAGCGCCATGCGGTGCGTGTTCAGCGCGGTCGGAATCTTGCCCGCGCGCATGGCGTCGAGCACAGTCTCAAAATCTTCGGTGGTGGCGTTGCGGCTGGCGAGCAGCGTGGTCTCGCGTTTGTGGAATTCCGGATCGGAGAACGAGATGTTTGCCGCCACCACAGAGATCAGCACATAGGTGCCGGCATGCGCCACGAAACGCAAGCCGCGCTCCATGGCTTTCGGATTGCCCGTGGCATCGAAGACGACGTCGTAAAACTCATTAGCCGTGAGCGCACTGAGTTGCGCTTCGTCGGAATCGCCCAGCGCAACGCTGGCGTCCACACTAAGTTGCTCCACTGCAAAGGCGAGGCGATCCGCGCGGGAGTCCAGCGCTGTGACCACCGCGCCGCGCAGTTTGGCAAAGATCATGGCCGCCATGCCGATCGGGCCAGCGCCTACCACCAGCACGCGCTGCCCGGCCCGCACCTGCGCACGACGCACCGCGTGCGCGCCAATGGCCAGAAATTCCACCATCGCGGCCTGATCCAGGCTCACGCCGTCCGCCTTGTGCACGAAGGCTTGCGGCACGCTCAGGTATTCAGTGAACGCCCCATCGCGATGCACCCCCAGCACCTGGATGTTGACGCAGCAATTTGTCCGGTCCTGGCGGCACGCGACGCAGTGCCCGCATGACAGGTAGGGCATCACGTAGACCACGTCGCCCTTGGCAAGCGCGCTGCCGGCCGGCGCCTGTTCGACGATGCCCGACAGCTCATGCCCCATCACGCGCGGGTAGTTCAGGTAAGGCTGATTGCCCGTGAAGATGTGCAGATCGGTCCCGCACACACCAACGCGTTTCACGCGCAGCAGCACCTCGCCCTCAGCAGGGGTGGGGACCGGGCGGTCGAGCGCGAGCAGGGTGCCTGGGGTTTCGCAAACGACCGTCAGCATGATGCGGCTCCGGCGGAAGCGGCGTCGCCAGTCTCCGCTTGACGGAGCCGTTGAAGAGGTTGTGTATGGGCGCGTGGCGATGGCAAACAGTGGGTCACCTTCCGGTCTCCTTGAGTGGATGAGGTGAGGTTTGGTTGCGCCGTGTACTGCACCAAGTTGAAGGAAACAGCCTTCGTCTACAGCAACTGGTCATGCCAAACTGGCCTCACCTATTGGTCAGACCAATTTAACATCTTGCGGGAAATTCCTTGATGGGGGAAACCCTGATGCTGAAAATCCCTTGTTTTCAAGGGGTCAAGGCGAGACGGCCCGAAATTTGGTCAGGCCGCATTGGGGCGGGAGCAGCGTGGGTGCCGGGGAGAGGTTGCGCGGGCGCGAGCGCACCGCGCATGCGGTGAGCGCGGCTACTGCGTGCTGTCTTGCTGAATGGCGCCCGCAATCCAGCGCTCTTCAGACGCTTTCAAGTGCGCCCGCATGGCGGTTTGCGCCGCGATGGGATCGCCCGCCTGCAGCGCCTTGAGAATCTCTTCGTGCTCATGCACGGCCGCATGCCAGCTTGATTCGCCCTCCGCATGGTCGCGGATGGCCATGGCGAGCGGGTCATGGCGGCTATCGAACAGCTCGGCCACGAATCGGCTGAGGACTGAGTTGCCGGCGGTCTCTGCAATCAGCATGTGGAACTGGCGGTCGGCATCGGTGGGCGACTTTCCACCCGATGCGAGTTTCTTCATGCGGTCGATGGTGCGCTGCAGCTTATCAAGCGTGGCCGCCGTCAGGCGCCCCGTGGCGAGCGTGATCACGTCGCCTTCAAGAACGGCTCGGGCCTGCATCAGTTCGGAGGGGCTTTCGCCCAGCGACGGAATGGCCGCACTCTCGCTCGCCGCGCTTGCGTCCTGCACGTACACCCCAGAACCCATGCGGATCTCAACCTGGCCGCCAATCTCCAGGGCGATCAACGCCTCGCGCAACGACGGGCGCGATACGCCCAGCGTCTGCGCCAGCTCGCGCTCTGGAGGCAAGCGTGTGCCCGGTCCGAGCTTTTCCTGTTGGATCAGCGCAAGAATCTGCGCGGCTACAGATTGGTAAAGCCGCTTTGGCTCTGTCTGCTTCATTGTGGTGTGGTTTTTGGCGCGCGCGTTGCCGCGCATGGGTGTGTTTCGAGTCTAGCATGAGCACCGCCAGCCGTTGTCTAGACTGGTGTCAGCAACACTTCAGGGTTTGCACTAGTGGTCAGGCAGGTGTGTTCTAAGTGATATTGGCTTGACCAAAAAATGCTTGGCTTACTCGAATCGCTCCGAACTGGACTTACCAGTGCGTCGAGCGGAAGATCAGAGCCTCGCAACACAACGGAGACCACGATGAGCAGTGCTGATGCCGTGCCTACGCACGTAAGCAGCTCCAGATCGTCGATGCCGCAAGAGATTCTTTGCTTGCAGCGCATCGGCAAACGCTTTCCCGGCGTTGTTGCGCTGGATGGTGTGGATCTGGATCTGCGCGTGGGCGAAGTCCATGCCGTCTGCGGCGAAAACGGTGCCGGCAAATCCACCCTGATGAAGATTATCAGCGGCCAGTACACGGCAGACGATGGTGCCATCACTTACCGCGGCGAGGCGGTGCGCTTCACTTCGACATCCGAGGCGCAGGCTGCCGGCATTGCGATCATCCATCAGGAGCTGAATCTGGTGCCGCACCTGTCGGTGGCAGAGAACATCTTCCTGGCGCGCGAGCCCAAGCGCGGCCCGTTCATTGACTACCGCAAGCTCAACACCAACGCACGCAGCTATCTGCAGCGGATCGGGCTGACCGTCGAGCCGACCACGCTGGTCAGCGCGCTGTCGATCGCGCAGCAACAGATGGTGGAGATTGCCAAGGCGCTCTCGCTCAATGCGCGCGTGCTCATCATGGACGAGCCCACGTCTTCGCTCACGGAATCCGAAACCGTTCAGCTGTTTCGCATCATCAAGGAGTTGCGCGCCGATGGCGTGGCGATTCTGTATATCTCACACCGACTCGACGAGATGGCCGAGATCGTCGATCGGGTGACGGTGCTGCGTGACGGCCGCCATATCGCCACGAGTGATTTCGCTTCCACCAGTGTCAACGAGATCGTCGCGCGAATGGTCGGCCGTTCACTCGACGATGTATTCCCCGCGCGCAAATCGGTGCCGACCGACGAGGTGTTGTTACGCGTGAACGCACTGAGCCGCGCAGGCGTCTTCGGGCCGGTGTCGTTCGAGTTGCGCAAGGGCGAGATTCTCGGTTTTGCCGGCTTGATGGGCGCGGGCCGCACGGAGGTGGCGCGGGCCATTTTTGGGGCGGAACGGCTCGATTCCGGGTCGATCATGCTGGGTGACACGCCGGTCACGATCCGTTCGCCGCGCGAGGCCATCCGGCAAGGCATTGCCTACCTGTCGGAAGACAGAAAGAAGGACGGTCTGGCGTTGTCGATGCCGGTGGCCGTGAATATCACCCTGGCCAATGTCCGGGCGATTTCATCGCATGGATTCCTGCGCTTTTCCGAAGAGACCGCCGTGGCGCAGCGCTACGTGCGCGAGCTGAATATCCGCACGCCGTCCGTCGGGCAGACGGTGCGCAATCTGTCGGGTGGCAATCAACAGAAGATCGTGATCGGCAAATGGCTGTATCGCGGTTCGCGCATCCTGTTTTTCGATGAACCGACACGGGGCATCGACGTCGGCGCCAAGTACGCGATTTATGGGCTGATGGACGAACTCGCCGCGGACGGTGTCGGAGTCGTGCTGATCAGCTCGGAGCTGCCGGAACTGCTGGGCATGACAGATCGAATTGCCGTCTTTCACGAAGGCCGCATCACTGCAGTCCTGGAAACACGGAAGACAAACCAGGAAGAAATTCTGCATTACGCATCAGGACGAACACATGCTTGAAATGACATCAGATCAGCCGCAGGCCGTGAAAACGCAGCGCAAGCAACACCACCGGGACTTGATCCAGAAGTTTGCGGCGCTCGGTAGCCTCGTGGCGCTTGTGATTGCGTTTGCCGCCACCAGCGCAGCGTTCTTTTCGGTCGGCAACTTCATGACCGTCGCACTACAGGTCACGTCGATTGCCTACCTTGGCGTGGCCGCCACGTGCGTGATCATCACCGGTGGCATCGATCTGTCGGTGGGCTCAGTGCTGGCGCTTTCCGGCGTCGTGGCCGCATTGCTCGTGAAGATGGGCGTGCCGGTTCCGATTGCCATGCTGGCTGGTGTGGCGGTTGGTGCCATGTGCGGATGGGTCAACGGTATCTGCATCACGCGGATGGGCCTGCCGCCATTCATTGCGACGCTGGGCATGATGCTGGTCGCGCGCGGTGTGGCGCTGCAGATCACGGGCGCCCGTCCGGTCTCGGGCTTGGGGGACGCCTTCGGCGAACTCGGCAACGGCGCGCTGTTCCGCATCTCGCACATCGGGGCGGACGGTTTTCCGGACACGGTCTTCCCCGGCATTCCTTACCCGGTGGTGATCATGCTTGCGCTGTTCATTGCCGTCTCTGTGCTGCTCTCCCGCACTTCACTGGGTCGCCACATCTACGCAGTCGGCTCGAACGCCGAGGCGGCGCGCCTGTCCGGCGTGAACGTGCAGGGCGTGAAGCTGTTCACGTATGTGCTGTCGGGCTTGCTGGCCGGGATGACCGGCTGCGTGCTGATGTCTCGCCTCGTGACGGCGCAGCCGAACGAAGGCGTGATGTACGAACTTGATGCGATTGCCAGTGCCGTCATCGGCGGGACGTCGCTGATGGGCGGTGTCGGAACGGTCTCGGGCACGGCCATTGGCGCGTTCGTGATCGGCGTGTTGCGCAACGGGCTCAACATGAACGGCGTATCGAGTTTTATCCAGCAGATCATCATCGGCGTGGTCATCCTTGGCACCGTCTGGATCGATCAGCTCAGAAACCGCAAGTTGTAAGAGCCGCTAACAAAATTGTCCTGGCTAGGCGTGCCGACGCAGACAGTACATGTAGTACGGCAAGGAGGCGCAACGACGCCAGGGCGGTTTTGTTGGCGGCTCTAAGTCGAGAAGTTCAAACCAAAACCAAGGAGTGAGACATGAAGAAGTTTTCCGTACTGGCGGTGGTTGCAGCAACCTGTGCACTGTTCTCTGCCTACGCGCAGGCGGCAGGCGGTGAAATTGCCGTGATCGTGAAATCGGCAAATTCCAACTACTGGCAGAACGTTCAGAAGGGCGCGACGGCCGCCATGGGCAAAGCGAAGGGCTACACGATGACCTTTCAGGGCCCCGCAGCAGAATCGGCCATTGCCGACGAAGTGAACATGGTCGAGAACGCTGTGAACCGGCATGTCGCGGGCATCGTGCTGGCGCCGTCCGACCCGGACGCGCTGGTGCCGGCGATGAAGAAAGCTTGGGAAGCGCACATCCCCGTGGTGCTGATCGACTCGATGGTGTCCGACTCCGGCAAGCAGTACTACCAATCGTTCCTGTCCACGGACAACGCGAAGGCGGGCGAGTTGTGCGCGAAGGCGATGATCGACGCTGTCGGCCAGACCGGCAAGATCGCGATTATGTCGTACGTGCCGGGCGCCGGGTCTGAAATCGGCCGTGTGGGCGGCTTCAAGAAATACATCGAGGCGCACTCGAAGCTGCAGATCGTTGGGCCGTTCTACTCGCAATCGCAAATGGCAACGGCGCTGAACCAGACGACCGACGTGCTGGCCGCCAACCCCGATCTGAAGGGTATCTTCGGTGCAAACGAGCCGACGGCAGTCGGCATGGGACGCGCGCTGCAGCAGTCGGGCAAGAGCGGCAAGGTGGCGGCCATCGGCTTTGACGGCAACCAGGATCTGCAGGGCTTCGTGCGCGACGGCACGATCCGCGCCATCGCCGTCCAAAGCTCGTACCAGATGGGCTACAAGGGCATCGAGACGGTCGTCAGCGTGATCGAGAAGAAGCCCGTGCAGAAGCAGGTCGACACGGGCGTGATGATGGTCAACAAGCAGAACCTGGATTCGCCCGAGGCCAAGAACGTCCTGTACTGACGAATCATCGCAACAAGGGGCGTGGCGGAGCGTCGTTCGCCGCCATGCCGGCTGAATCCCTTTCCTGAACGGCGCAGTGTTTTAACTCCATTGCCGGAATGGGCCATCGCCAACGTGGCCCGCGCCGGAACGCAGACGCAATGAGACTCCAAGGAAAACGCATCCTCGTGACGGCGGCTGGGCAGGGTATTGGCCGGGCCAGCGCGATGATGTTTGCAAAAGAAGGCGCGCAGGTGCTCGCCACTGACATCAACGCAGAGGCGCTGGCCACGCTGGCAGAGACCGCCGGCGTTCGCACCTTGCGCCTGGACGTGACGGACGCCAACGCTGTTGCCGTCCTGGCACGCGAAGAAGCCGCCTTCGATGCGCTGTTCAACTGCGCGGGCTTCGTGCACCCCGGCAGCATCCTCGAATGTTCGGAAGACGACTGGGCGTTCTCGTGGCAGCTCAACGTGACGTCGATGTACCGCCTGACGCGTGCGCTGTTGCCGAAGATGCTGGACAACGGCGGGGCGTCGATCATCAACATGGCGTCCGCCGCTTCAAGCGTGAAGGGCGTGCCGAACCGCTTCGTGTATGGCACGACCAAGGCCGCCGTCATCGGCATGACCAAGGCGATTGCCGCCGACTTTGTGTCGCGCGGGATCCGCTGCAACGCCATCTGCCCGGGCACGGTCGAGTCTCCGTCCCTCGAGCAGCGCATTGCGGCGCAGGCGCAGGAACAGAACGTGCCAATCGACACCATCCGTGCGGCCTTCGTTGCGCGCCAACCGATGGGCCGTGTCGGCACAGCAGACGAGATTGCCGCGCTGGCCACCTACCTCGCTTCGGATGAGTCCCGTTTCACGACCGGCACTTGCTGCGTGATCGACGGCGGCTGGTCCAACTGATTTGGCTTGATTGATTGCAGTTCACAACGACAACACGATGAAACTCCTCCGCTACGGCCCCAAGGGCCAGGAAAAGCCCGGCCTGCTCGATGCGCAAGGTCAAGTGCGCGACCTGTCCGGCGTGATTGACGACATTGCCGGCGCTGCGCTGCTGCCCGAGAGCCTCGCTCGACTGCGCACGCTCGACATCAGCCGCTTGCCCATCGTTGATGGCACGCCGCAAGCGGGCCTGCGCCTGGGCGCCTGCGTGGGCAACGTCGGCAAGTTCATCTGCATCGGCCTGAACTACTCCGATCACGCTGCCGAGACAGGCGCTGAAGTGCCGGCTGAGCCGGTCGTCTTCGGCAAATGGACCAGCGCCATCTGCGGCCCCAACGACGACGTTGAAATCCCGCGCGGCTCGGTCAAGACCGATTGGGAAGTCGAGCTTGGCGTGGTGATCGGCAAGGGCGGCCGGTACATCAGCGAGGCCGATGCGCTCGTGCATGTGGCCGGTTACTGCGTCATCAACGATGTGTCGGAGCGCGAATACCAGCTCGAGCGCGGCGGCACGTGGGACAAGGGCAAGGGCTGCGACACCTTCGGCCCCATCGGCCCGTGGCTCGTCACCGCCGACGAGGTGCCCAATCCGCAGGCGCTGCATCTGTGGCTGGAGGTGGATGGGCATCGTTACCAGAACGGATCGACGTCGACCATGGTGTTTGGCGTGGCGCATCTCGTCAGCTACCTGAGCCGCTTCATGAGCCTGCAGCCGGGCGATGTGATTTCCACCGGCACGCCGCCGGGCGTGGGGCTGGGGCAGAAGCCGCCGGTCTATCTGCGCGCGGGCCAGACCATGCGCCTGGGCATCGAGGGCTTGGGCGAGCAGCGCCAGCGCACGGTGGACGCACAAGGCTGAAGGGCAGGCATTCCGCAATCCCGAACACGATACTCATGACCATCATCCGATCCCTGCGCGTGCTGGACGTGCGCTTTCCGACCTCGCAGCATCTCGACGGCTCCGACGCGATGAACCCGGACCCGGATTACTCCGCGGCCTACGTGATCCTGGAGACTGACCAGCCTGGCCTGGAAGGCCACGGCCTGACCTTCACCATCGGGCGCGGCAACGAGGTCTGCTGCGCGGCCATCGCGGCGATGCGCCATCTGGTGGAAGGGTTGGATCTCGACTGGATTCGTGAAGACATGGGCCGCTTCTGGCGTCATGTCACGTCCGACAGCCAGTTGCGCTGGATCGGCCCGGACAAGGGCGCCATCCACCTGGCCACCGGCGCGGTCGTCAATGCGGCGTGGGATCTGTGGGCCAAGGCCGAAGGCAAGCCGCTGTGGCGCCTGGTGGCCGATCTCACGCCGGAAGAACTCGTGCGCTGCATCGATTTCCGCTACATCACCGACGGTATCACGCCCGAAGAAGCGCTGGACCTGCTGCGCAAGCAGGCGCCGGGCAAGGCCGAGCGGATCCGCACGCTGGAGCAGGAAGGCTACCCGTGCTACACCACGTCCGCCGGCTGGCTCGGCTATGACGACGACAAGCTGCGCCGCCTCTGCCGCGAGGCCGTCGACAGCGGCTTCCGCCACGTCAAGCTCAAGGTCGGGCGCGATCTGAAGGACGACATTCGCCGCGTCTCCATCGCCCGCGAAGTGCTTGGGCCGGACCGCGAACTGATGATCGATGCCAACCAGGTCTGGGAGGTCAAGGAAGCCATCGACTGGGTGCGCGAACTCGGTTTCGCCAAGCCGTGGTTCATTGAAGAGCCGACCAGCCCGGACGATGTGGAAGGCCATCGCAAGGTGCGCGAAGCCGTTGCCCCCGTCAAGGTCGCCACCGGCGAGATGTGTCAGAACCGCATTCTCTTCAAGCAGTTCATCATGCGCGGCGCGATTGACGTTGTGCAGATCGACGCGTGCCGCCTGGGCGGCGTGAACGAAATCCTGGCTGTGTTGCTGCTGGCCGCCAAGTACGGCCTGCCGGTGTGCCCGCATGCCGGCGGCGTGGGCCTGTGCGAGTACGTGCAGCATCTCTCGATGATCGACTACATCTGCGTGTCGGGCACGCGCGAGGGCCGCGTCGTCGAGTACGTCGACCATCTGCACGAGCACTTTGTTGATCCCTGCGTGGTGCGCAATGCCGCCTATCTGCCGCCGCAGGCTCCCGGTTTCTCCATCACGATGAAACCGGCATCGCTTGAGCAGTACCGCTTCCGGGGCTGATGCGATGACGGACCCCGCGCTGCCCGTGCCCCGAATAGACGCGCACCAGCATTTCTGGCGCTATCAAACCGAGGCGTATTCCTGGATCGGCCCCGGCATGGAAGCCCTGGCCAGAGACCATCTGCCTGCCGACCTGCTGCCCCAACTGCGCGCGCAACGCCTGGACGCGGCGATTGCCGTGCAGGCGCGCGGCGTGCGTGAGGAAACGGATTTCCTGCTCGACCTTGCCGCTGCGCACGACTGGATTGTCGGCGTGGTCGGTTGGGAAGACTTGCATGCCACCGATCTTGAGTCGCGCCTCGAGGCAAGGAGCGGTGAGCACAAACTGGTCGGCTTCCGGCACACCGTGCAGGACGAACCGGACGTGGCCGCATTCTTGTCGGACCCGGCATTCGAGCAAGGCATCGCGCTGCTGCAGCTCTGGGGCTACACCTACGACGTGCTGGTGTTTGGCCACCAACTCGCGCCCGCCGTGGATTTCTGCGGCCGGCACGATCACCACTGGCTGGTGTTGGATCACCTCGGCAAGCCGCCGCTGGCTGCGTTCGAGCGTGACGCGCAAGCCCTTGCGCACTGGCGCGCCGCGCTGGCACCGCTCAAGGACATGCCGCATGTCGCGTGCAAGCTTTCCGGCTTGCTGACCGAAGCCGACTGGCGAAAGGGCGTGACCGTGCGCGACATCCAGCACGCGCGCCAGTGCCTGGACGTGGCACTCGACGTGTTTGGCCCGGGTCGCGTGATGTTCGGCTCGGATTGGCCCGTCTGCCAATTGGCCGCGTCGTACGGCACGGTGTACGACGTGCTGCACGTCTGGGCCGAAGAGCGGCTCAGCGCCACGGAACGCGTCGATCTCTGGGGTGGCAACGCCACCCGCTGCTACAACCTGCAACTCAAGGCTTGAACCATGGATTTGCATCTGCAAGACAAAGTCATCATCGTCACGGGCGGCGCGGCCGGCATTGGCGCGGCCATCTCGCTGCAACTGGCGGCCGAGGGCGCCATTCCCGTCGTCTGCGGCAAGAGCCCGATGGCCCCGGCGTTTGAAGCTGAGCTGATGGGTCGGCAGCCGAAAGCCCGCTTCTTCCAGTTCGACCTGGAAGATGAGGTCGATTGCCGCGGCATGGTGGAAGAAACCGTGCGCGAGTTCGGGCACATCGATGGTCTTGTCAACAACGCGGGCATCAACGACAGCGTGGGACTGGACGCGGGCCGGGACGCCTTCGTTCGGTCGCTCGAAAAGAACCTCATCCATTACTACGTCATGGCACATCTGTGTGTGCCACACCTGAAAGCGAGCCGAGGGGCCATCGTCAATATCTCGTCTAAAACGGCGCTGACGGGGCAAGGCAATACGAGCGGGTACACCGCCGCGAAGGGTGCACAGTTGTCGCTCACGCGGGAATGGGCGGCGTCGCTGGCGCCGGATGGCGTGCGCGTCAATGCGGTCATTCCGGCGGAGGTGCTCACGCCGCTGTATGAACGCTGGATCGCCACGTTCGACAACCCCGATGCCAAGCTCGCAGCGATTACATCGAAGATCCCGCTCGGCCAACGCATGACCACCGCCGACGAGATCGCGAGCACCACGGTCTTCCTGCTCTCTGCACAGGCCTCGCACACGACGGGCCAGTGGGTGTTTGTCGACGGTGGCTACACGCACCTCGACCGTGCGCTGACGTGAGGCTGCCATGCGCTACTGCCTCGCTCTGGATCTGAAAGACGACGCGGCGCTCATCGCCACGTACGAAGCCCACCATCAACGCATCTGGCCCGAAGTTGCGCGGCACCTGCGCGTGCATGGCGTGACCGGCATGGAGATCTATCGCCTTGGCACCCGCATGGTGATGCTCATGGAGACCGACGACGCCATCTACGACGCCGAGCGCATGGCGCTTGCCACCGACACGGACCCGAAGATCCGGGAATGGGAAGCGTTGATGTGGCAGTTTCAGGCGCCCACCCCATGGACGCCCGCCGGGCACAAGTGGACACCGATGCGCCGAATCTTCGATTTGCAACAGCAACCGCAGTAGAAGCAATTCCGGCCGTGGCCGGCATGACACCAGAGAGAGGAGATGACAATGAAAAAACGAGTAACTGGCCCGCTGTGCGCGGCAATCGTGTGCGCGGCCGCTGGCGCCGCGCATGCACAAACCAACGTCACGCTGTACGGCCGCGTCGCCAGCGGCATCGACTACCAGAACAACGTCGCCCCCACCGCGACCTCGCCGGGCGGCAGCCTCTGGCGCGCCGCCGACAACCAGTGGGGGACCAGCATGTTCGGGTTCATGGGCAAGGAGGATCTCGGCGGTGGCCTGCAGGCGCTCTTCCGGCTCGAGTCCGGTTTTGGCGCGGCCCAAGGCCGGACCAACGGCGACGCGTTGTTTAATCGGCGTTCGTACGTCGGCCTGTCCAGCCCGACCTGGGGCACGTTGACGGCCGGCAAGAACCTCTTCATCAGCAACGACGTCTGGTTCCTCGACCCGACCGGCCAGCAGTTCATTGGCTCGGCCACGCTGGTGCGCGGGCGCAACTGGCCGGGCGCCAACAACGTCGTCGAATACCAGAGCCCGACCTGGGGCGGCTTCCAGATCGGCCTGCAGACCGGCCTGGGCGAGCAACCCGGCTCGTTCACGAACAGCCGCCGCGATGGCGTGTCCGCCGTCTACAAGACGGGCCCGCTGGAAGTGCGCGCGATCTACGACGTGATCCGCGACGGCAACGGCAAGTTCAGCGACATCTTCAATTTCTCGAAGGAAGCGACGATCGGCGGCACGTACACCATCGGCAAGGCGAAGCTGTTTGCGGCGTATGAAAACCTGTCAGCGCCGGATGCTGCTGCGGGCGCCCCGACCAAGGCCAACCACTACTGGCTGGGCATCAACTACGAAGTCACGCCGGCGCTGACGCTGATCGGCGCGGCCTACCGTGTCAACGTGAACCA
>NZ_JBQEPR010000006.1:0-2090 GCF_052045895.1 Ralstonia sp. 22111
TGGCGGCAAGCTCCCGAACCTAATCGGCGGCGGGGGGCGGCGTGCTTAGGCTTAAGCGGTCAATCGAAACGGACACCTTACCAGCCGGGGTAGATGCGCGAGTCGCGCGGCTTGAGCTCGGTGCTCTTGAGTTCTTCGAGTTTGCCCTTGGCCGCCGCGATCTTGTTGGTGGCGATGCGGGCGTCTTCAGCGGATTTCTTGGTGGCCTTGGCGGCGAGGGATTGCTGGGCTTTCTCCAGCCGTTCGGTCTGCTTGGCCAGCTCCTGCAGCAGCGCGATCTCGTCTGCGGCCATGCGCGCGCGGATGACCTCGGCGATCTTCTTTTCTTCGTCGGTCTCGGGCGATTCGAGGAAGTGCGCGGTCATCGCCCTCGGGACGTGCATCTTCGGGTTGGCGAAGTACTCCATCACCATGCGCGTGAATTCGTCGAGCGACATGATGGCGCCGTACTCGTGTACGAACCGTCGATAGTCGGCTTCGATTTGGGCGGAGTAGCACATGGGTGCGGGGCTCCCGGGTGGGCTGTCTGATGATACGCCCCATGGTGGTCGACTTTCGGCCGCCGGCTGAGCGCTAGGTTTTGATTTTGGCGGTCATCACATTCAATAAGCGCCGCCCAGGTTTAGTTCGGTTGTATGTGCGTCGCCAGGTAGTCGATCAACAAGCGCACGCCTGGTAGAAGCCCTCTGCGCGATGGGAATACGGCGTGAATGATTCCGCCTTTGGGCGCCCATCCGGGCAACATGTCAATCAGCGCGCCAGAGCGCAGGTCATCTTCAACCACCATGCAGGGAAGTTGGACCACGCCAACGCCGCGAAGGGCGGCTTGTCGTAGCGCGGTCATGTCGTCGGTGATGTAGCGTGGGTGATGTCGGACCTGTGCCTCCTGGCCGTCGGGCCCCACAAGCTGCCACACATGGTCTCTGGGCGGGCCCCAGTCCAGCGTATCCATGCCAGCGAGTACTTCGGGGCTTTGTAGTTGGCTTTGGCCAGAGAGAAGGTCGGGGCTGCCGACTAATCTCTGGGGGCTTTCGGAAAGGACACGCATTACGAGATCGCTGTCTTCCAGCGGCGGGAACCGTACGCGAAGCGCGAGATCCAGCCCTTCGCTGAGGACGTCGACCCGCCGATTCGTTGCGTCCAGATGCACATGCACCTTGGGATATTCGGTCATGAATTGCGCGACCAGATCTCCGATTCGGTATTCCAGCAGCGCTGTGGGGCAGCTCATGCGTACGGTGCCCTGCGGTTCAGCATGGCTGCGCTCCATGATTTCCGTCGCGGCGTCGACTTCGGCGAGAACGCCCAGGCATCGTTCATAGAACGCGCGGCCGGTCTCCGTGACCGAAAAGTGTCTTGTGGAGCGGTGCAGCAGGCGGACGCCATATTGGGACTCAAGCGCCGCAATGCGTCTGCTCAATTTCGATTTGGCGACATCCAGCGCACGCCCAGCCGGTGTGAACCCGCCGTGTTCTACCACCTTCACGAAGTAATAGATGTCGTTCAGATCATGCATGGATTGTTCTCAAATAAGAACACTGATGCCATGTTAATGCACTACTCACCAGATTGTTGCGCAAATAGGATGTGGCTACGGTCGGCCATGTGCCGACGCTACTAGTTTTCAGAAGGAGATTGCCGTGAACACAACCTACAAGCGCCTGGACAAGAATGACGCCGCAGTTTTGCTGGTCGACCACCAGGCGGGCCTGCTTTCGCTGGTACGCGATATTGAGCCCGATAAGTTCAAGAACAATGTTTTGGCGCTGGCCGATTTGGCGCAGTATTTCAAGCTGCCGACGATTCTGACCACCAGCTTCGAGACCGGTCCAAACGGGCCTCTCGTGCCGGAGTTGAAAGCACAGTTTCCGGATGCTCCTTACATCGCTCGTCCGGGGCAGATCAACGCATGGGACAACGAAGAGTTTGTTGCTGCAGTGAAGGCCACAGGAAAAAAGCAGTTGATCATCGCTGGCGTCGTGACGGAGGTATGCGTCGCCTTCCCGGCGCTTTCTGCGCTTGCTGAAGGCTACGACGTTTTTATCGTCACGGACGCCTCGGGCACCTTTAACGAAGTCACGCGCCATGCG
>NZ_JBQEPR010000006.1:2113-381862 GCF_052045895.1 Ralstonia sp. 22111
GCCGGTGCGCAACTGATGACGTGGTTCGGCGTTGCATGCGAACTGCATCGTGATTGGCGCAACGATATCGAAGGTTTGGGCTCGCTTTTTTCGAACCACATTCCCGATTACCGCAACCTGATCACGAGCTTCACTGCGCTGACGGCGTCGAAATAACGCTGGATAGCAGCTCGAACCCACGCTCTGCTGAGTCGAGGAGCGCGGGCTTCGGAAAAAGCAGGCGTCGAAAGGCGTCTGCCAATCGTTCGACATCGTGCACCCCAGGCATCGGGATACGCCGCATGGCGGCTTACCAACCGTCGCTAGGGCCGCGCTTGCCTCTGACCTTGTCGATCATCTCTGACAGCCAGCTCTCTTGTCGCAGCACCGCCCGCAAGGCTAAAAGCGCGGCGCCGAGCGGGTTGTCGGGGTAGACAAAATACTCTTCCGCTTCTACGCGCCAGGCGTGGTAGCCGACGTTGTGGAGCGCGCGGATCTCCCAGAGGAGCCGCATCACGGTTTCGTTGTCGCGGTGTTCTTCGGCCAGCTTGTGAAGCTCGGCCAGGGTGAGCGCGGGAAAGCGCTCGCGGATGTATTTCGCCATGGGTGCACCGTCACCATTTGCGAGCGTTGCGCATGGCTCGGCGGTCATGCGGGGAGGGCTCGGCGGCGAGGGACGCGCGGTATGCCTCATTGCGCGCAACGTCCTCGTGGAACCATGTCTCCGCCGCGAGCTCTTCGTGCAGCGCTGCGACGGCAATGCCAAACGCGTCTGTTCGTCCGCCGGGGCCTGCGGCCTGAGCGACCTGGTGCACGCGGAAGACGAGGTTGCGCAGGGCCTGCACTTCCATGACCAGCCGCCGCACGACGGGGTCGTGGCCATAGCGGTCGCCGATGGCCGTCAGTTGCTCGGTGCTGAGCGCGGGGTATTGGATGCGTAGGGGGTAGGGCATGGCGCAAATACTGTATGGATATACAGTATCGTAGGCCGGGTGCTAGGCGTCAATGTAGACAATGCAGACGTGAGCTATGCGCCATCCAGAGCTGCGTGTCCCTCTTACCGTCGTCTGTACGCCACGTTTGTACACAAAAAAATGTATCTAACTTAATACATTCGGCATTGATGCTGATACATTTGCCTTGAGAGCTCGCTCTCCCCACAGCCTTCAAGGCGGTCCACTTCTCTCCGGACCGCCTTTATTTTTTGCCCCGTCCAGTCAGCCAGCGTTTGATATCACTGGCATTACTTTGAACGCTGGCTTGGCGAACAGGTAGCCTTGCATCAGCGTGACACCCGCGGCAGAGAGGAAGTCGCGTTCCGGTGCGGTCTCGACACCTTCGGCGATGACGCGAATCCCGAGGTCGCTGCAGATGCGGAGCACGCCGCACACAATGCGTTGGCGCACCACATCTGAATCGATTCCTCGGATAAGTGCCATATCCAGTTTCACCAGGTCGGGCTGGAAATCGGCGAGTAGGGTGAGCCCGGAGTGGCCCGCACCGAAATCGTCAATCGCGGTTTGGAAGCCGAACGACTGGTACGCCCGGAAGATCTCCAGAAGGTGGGGGCGGTTGATGATGTCTTCGCCCTCGATGGTTTCGAAAATGATCCGGTTGATCGGAAAGCCGAATTTTTCGGCCGCATCAAACGTTGTACGGATACACGCGGCAGGCTGATACACCGCATTGGGCATGAAATTGATGGACAGGAAGGTGTCCATGCCAATCGCCGCTGCCTGCTCGATAGCAGTGGTGCGGCACCGCTGGTCAAACCGGTAGCGGTTTGCTTCGTCCACTTGCGCCAGCACCGATGCAGCAGGCTCGCCGTTCAGTCCACGTACCAGCGCTTCGTGTGCGTAGGCGTCGCCCGTGCTCAGATCAACGATCGGCTGAAATGCGAACGCCATCTCGATAGAGGTGCCGTCATCGGAACTGCATCCGGAGCAGCGGTTGTTGGGTTCCGATGGTCGGCTTGCGCCATGGATTGGAATCATCTTGGCACTCGAAGAGCAGTCCAGCGCGACTAGGGGTCGAGGCGAGCTAACTTTGCGCACATGGCGGGTGAGGGGGCACTTGGATCATAGATCAATATACCCCTTCCTCGCGGTGCGCCCTTAGGCGGCACAGAGGGGGGCGCCCCTACTAGCCGCAGCACGCTTGGTTTGACGGCAAGTTTCAGGGACGCGTTCGGAGTCATCGAGCGCCGCGCGTGGCTCGATGGTGTTTTTGTCGTGCTGGTTGAATGCGAACGTGCGCCGCTGAAAAGAAGCTACTCGTACGAGCCGCACGGGCGCGAGACGGGCGTGGAATAGTGAAGGTGCGGCAAGGGTTGACGGGTCAGGGCGCTCGAATATTGGACACTGTCAAATATTCGGCCCCCACCGCGCGGCGCGGGGAAATAGAAAAGCCAGTGTAATCGCTTGATTACACTGGCTTTTGTTTGGTCGGGGCGAGAGGATTTGAACCTCCGACCACCTGCACCCCATGCAGGTACGCTACCAGGCTGCGCTACGCCCCGAAGCTTGAAAGTATAACAGAGGCGTGGCGCCGATGACTAGTAGTTCGCTCACAGTTCGAGCACTTGCCGTGTGGTCGTGTTCCGTATGGCTGCGGCAAAGAAAGTCCTTGCGCTAGAGTGCGCTCTAGCACCTGTAATCGGAGCATTCACACTAGGAGGCTCCCATGAACGCGCTCGAGAACAAGCAGATCTTGCAGGCCGCTTTTGCCGAACTGGCTGTGAGCAACGCCAAGCCATTCGTTGATCTCATGACGGATGATTTCTGCTGGGTTTGCACCGGTACGACGCAGTGGTCTCGTCGCTATGCCGGTAAGCAGACGGTGCTGGATGAGCTGTTCGCGCCGCTGCGCGCGAAGCTCGGTCGCATCACGACGGTTGCCAATCGCTTTATTGCCGATGGCGATACCGTGGTCGTAGAGGCGCAAGGTCGCAACACGACGCGCGATGGCGTTGCCTATAACAATCAGTACTGCTTCGTCATCCACATTCAGGAGGGCAAGATGCGCGAACTGATCGAATACTTCGACACCGATCTCGTCAACCGGGCGCTTGGCCATCCGGCAGCTGTCTCCACCGAGTTCCATGGCTGAGCGCGATTCGGCTCGGTTGCTGATCGGTGCCTTGGCTGAGCGCACGGGCCGCAGCATTTATACGATCCGCTGGTACGAGGCGCAGGGGTTGATTCCTGGCGTTGCGCGCGATGCAACGGGCCGACGTATTTACACCGAGCAGCATGTCAACTGGCTCGAGTTGATGGAGCGCCTGCGCAACACAGGGATGTCCGTCGCGCAGATGCGCGAATACACGGCGCTGGTGTGCGAGGGCCGTAGTACCTTGAAAGCTCGACATGCGTTGCTGGTGGCACATCGCGCGCAGGTGACGCGGATGATCGCGGAGTGGACGCGCTCGCTTGCGCTGATCGACGGCAAGATCGATTTCTACGGCGAATGGGTGGCCACGGGAACGCGGCCCGCACGCGAGCCTAGCCTGTCGCAAAGCACCACGAAAACGCGCACGCATCGCAAGCCCAAGCGCTAGCGATGGCGGGGACGTTGGCGGATGATCAACCCGGCGCGCGCCGATACCGCGCCGGCGTCATTCCCAGTTGCTGCTTGAACGCCTTGCCGAATGCCGCCTCGGATTGATAGCCGACGCGCGCCCCGATTTCTCCTGCACTGAGCCGCGTATGGACCAACGCGTCGCACGCGAGCGTCATGCGCACGCGCGTGAGAAAGTCCCACACCGTCATGTCGGCGCGCGCCTTGAAGTGCCGCGCGTAGGTGGCGCGCGACATGGCTGCCAGATCGGCGAGGGTGTCGATGGTCCACGCACGCTCTGGCGCGCTGAGCATGGCTTGTACGGATGGTCCGAGGCGCGCGTCTGACAGCAGCGTCAGCGTGCCGGGGCTCGCGTTTTCCTGCTGGCCATACACGCGCAGTGCCATTGTCAGCAACGCTTGGCTCAACGAGGTAACGATCGCCAGCGCGCCGGGCGCGCGGGTTTCGGCTTCGTCGCGCATCAGTGCGATGAGCGCCTGCAGTGCCGGATACGACGCGCTATCACTCAATGACACGTGCAGCGGATCAGGCAGCGTACGCACCAGCAACGTGGTCGAGCCGTGCTCGTGAACGAAGCGGCCGCAAAGCAGGTCGACGTCGGCGGCACCCCGGCCGGTTTGGCGAAGCGGCAGCATGCCGTCATGCGAGTTGCGGGGTTTCCGGGTGGGTGCGTCGGCAGCGCTGAGGTCGTGAATGGTGTGTGCCGCGCCACGCGGGAACAGGATGAAATCGCCTTCGCGCAGCGTGAGCGTGCCGCCGCCAGCGTCGACCAGGCAACTGCCCGACAGCACCAGGTGGAACAGCACTTGCCCATTCGGCTCCGGATCATGCGGGATCGAGAAGGGCCCTTGGAACAGGCAGCGCAAATCGAGGCTGGCCTGCGGCCGGGTGAGTTGAATGAATTGGCTGAGCGCATCCATTGAGACGATTTCGATAGAAATTGCGTTTATCAAGTATTCAACGGATCGCACGTCAAGGCAATACTCTTCCCAACGGCGCGGCATCGGGCCAGCGCCACACCACCGGAGCACATCATGCTGAACTGGGTCGAGTATCGGAAGGAATTGCTGGGTCGCATTGGCGAGATCGGTCGGATCACGCCGGATACGGTCAAGGGCTACAAGACGCTGTCGGCGGCCACGACGGGCAGCCTGGACGCGAAGACCCGCGAACTGATCGCGCTGGCCGTGGCGGTGACCGCGCGTTGCGATGGCTGTATCACCGTGCACACCGCCGAGGCGGTCAAGCATGGTGCAACGCATGAGGAGATTGCCGACGCGCTGAGCGTGGCGATTTCGCTCAATGCCGGGGCCGCGTTGGTTTACTCGGCGCGCGTGATGGATGCGGTGCAGGCCTACGAGAAGGCCTGACCACGTCCGCTACCGAGCGATCCGCAGGCGGCAGGTTGCCTGTCGGGTCCCGCCGGGGGAGAGCAGGTGCAAGCCTTCGCCGTGGTGGATCGCATTCGGCAGGCCCATCCAAGGTTCGACGCAGTAGAAGTCCGACGTGGCGTTTTCCGTCCACGTGGTGATGGCGTGCCAGGGCACCGGTGCGCCGTCGACCTCGAAACGAATGCGCCGGCCGAGCGGTGCTTCTGCATGCGGCGGGATGACGAGCGTGGCCGCGCCGGCGTCATCGAGCAGGTGATAGCGATCTTGGAGCGCCGGGTCGTCGAGCTGGTAGGTCCTGCGCCCTGGCTCGGGTCTGTCCAGACTGCCATCGGGCAGTTGGCGCGACAGCCGCGCCGGCGGCATCGACAGCTCGGTTGCGCCACGCAGCGCGTGCGGTAGCGCCAGGTAGAAATGATGGCCCGCGTAAAAGGGCATCGGCGCATGCGCGTCGCCTTCGTCCAGATGCTTCACGGAGAAGGTCGCCTCCAACCCGTCGTCAATCAGCCGGTACGTCACGCGAAATTCGAAGGCGAACGGATAGCCTTGGCGCGTTTGAGGGCTGTCACGCAGCAGCATGACGATGTGTGCGTCGCTTGCGTCTTCCACCTCGAACGGCATGTCGCGAGCAAAGCCGTGTTGCGGTAGCGCGTGAAGTTGTCCGCGCGCGTCGCGCCAGCGGCCGACTTCGCCATCTACAAAATGCCGGCCGATGAAGGGAAATAGCAGCGGATTGCCGCCGCGCACTTTGGCCGGATTCGACCAGTCGGCTGTTTCGGGCCAGAAGAGGATGTCTTCACCGCGATGGCGCCAGCGCACCAGCCGACCGCCGGCTTCCGGTGCGAGCAGCAGCATGGAGCCATCGGCGCGCGTGTCACCGATGCGGATGAGCGTGCGATCCTGAAAGCGGGCGGTGGGCAGGTCGTGCATGGGTTGGGCGGAGTGACTTGTTGGCATGGGAATCGCATACTAGATTGTCAATGCGTTTTGCCCGGAGGGAAACCATGTCCGTCAATTGCGTGCTGCCCGCTCATACCGTTCCCCCGCCCGACGAGCCTTCGCCGCCGGGAATCCCGCCCGATCTGCCATCTCCCGATGAACCGCCGCCGCCAGTCGAGCCACCGGAGCTGTCGCGGAAGTAATCTGCTGTTACCAATCGTCACAGCTTTGCGTGAAGCGGTTCGTAAGATAGCGCCAGTTCTCGCGCGACTGCGCGTTTCTACAACCACAATACGAGCCAAATCATGTCGATTCTTCCGCGTCTGACCCTGTGCGCAGTGCTGGCGGCCTCCCTGGCCGGTTGTGTCGTGGCGCCACCGCAGCCCACGCGCACGGTGGTGGTGCGTGAGCCGGTTCCCGTTGCGGCGCCGGTGGACCCGCGCGCGCGCTTTGACCAAATCCAGGGCCGCCTCGCGGAAGAATTCCACCGTATCGACGTTCGCCAATCGCAGGGCTACATCGATCCGTACCGCGCTGACGGCCTGCGCGACCGCCTGCGCCGCATCCGCCAGGAAGCCAACGACATGGCCAGTCAGCATCGCGGCGGTTTGTCCGGCGATGAGCAGCACGCGCTGAACGACGAACTCGGTGCCGTGGCGCACGATATCGGCCGCTAAGCCGCATTCTTCCGGTCTCCTCATTCGCCGATGTTGCGTTGCAATATCGGCGAAATGCATTGTTGCGCGGCGTTGCGTGCGCAGCCGGCGGAAGCTGATACGCTTGCGTTCCTCCTGAACGAGCAAGCCCGACACCGACGCGGCTTCCAGCGGCCGGTTCTGGCCTTGTGCCGTGCGAAAGATCATCCACTGCGACTGCGATTGTTTTTACGCTGCCATCGAAATGCGCGACGCCCCGCGCCTGGTGGGCAAGCCGCTGGCCGTCGGTGGGCGACCGGAGCGGCGCGGTGTAGTCGCAACCTGCAACTACGAGGCGCGCAAGTTCGGCATCCATTCGGCCATGCCCATGGCGCAGGCCGTAAAGCGTTGCCCGGACTTGCTGATCGTGCCGCCATCCATGGAAAAGTACCGCCAGGTTGCGCGCCAGATCTTCGCCATTTATCACAGCTATACGCCGCTGGTGGAGCCGCTTTCGCTGGACGAGGCATACCTGGACGTGACCGACAGCCCGATGCTGGCGGGCAGTGGCACCCGCATCGCTGAAGACATCCGCCGCCGGGTGCGCGAAGAGATCGGCATTACCGTGTCGGCCGGCGTTGCGCCCAACAAGTTCATCGCCAAGATCGCCAGCGACTGGAACAAGCCTGACGGCCTGTTCGTCGTGCGGCCGGAGCAGATCGACGCGTTTGTGGCGGAGCTGCCGGTCGATCGCCTGTTCGGCGTGGGGAAGGTGACCGCTGCCAAGCTGCGCCGCCTGGGTGCGGAAACCTGTGGTGATTTACGCGGCTGGGGCACCGATCGCTTGCAGCAGCATTTCGGCGTGTTCGGTTTTCGGCTTCACGACCTTTGTCGCGGCATCGACCACCGGCAGGTGCAACCTTCGCAGATCCGCAAGTCGGTCAGTGTGGAAGAGACCTACGCCACCGATCTGCGCACGCTCGATGACTGCCAGCGCGAGTTGATCATCCTCGTCGAGCAGTTGGCCGCCCGCGTCGAGCGCGCCCGCGCAGGCAACATGATCCACAAAACCTACGTCAAGCTGCGTTTTGCCGATTTTCGTGGCACGACGGTGGAGTGCATCTCGCCGCAGGTGTCCTTGCCGGTGTTCTCCAAGCTGCTGGCGCAGGGGTTTGAGCGCCGCGGCATCCCCGTGAGATTGCTTGGCGTGGGTGTGCGGCTGTATGAATCGGATGCGCATGCGCGCCAGCAACCGCTGTTTGCGGAAGACCCCGCCGCCGGGTGAAATTGAGCCCATCGACCCGGCAATTGGGTACGAATTGTCCTATTTTCCTGTCTGCACTACGGCGATAGAAGGGCGGAATGTCGCCTGCGGGTAGAATGCCCGCTTTTTTGCATAATCCGCCGCCGCGCATCACACGTGCGCGACAGTGCATGCCGTCACATTCGGCAGCGCGCAGACAGGAGACGCAGTCAATGAGTTTGTTTCGTACCAAAAACGTCGATCACATGATCCGCACGGGCCACAGCAATACGGGCCTGAAGAAAGTCCTCGGACCCCTCGACCTGACCTTTCTGGGTGTTGGCGCCATCATCGGTACCGGCATCTTCGTTTTGACCGGCACCGGCGCGCTCACAGCTGGGCCGGCGCTAACGTTGTCCTTCATATTCGCCGCGCTCGCCTGCGGGTTTGCCGCGCTGTGTTACGCCGAATTCGCCTCGACCATCCCCGTGTCGGGCTCCATCTATACGTACGCCTACGCCACGATGGGCGAACTGGTCGCCTGGATCATCGGCTGGGATCTGATGCTTGAATATGGCCTGGCCACGTCCGCTGTTTCAGTGGGGTGGTCCGGCTATTTCCAATCGCTGCTGTCGGGTTTCGGCCTCCATCTGCCTGTGGCGCTCACCGCTGCGCCGGGCGCTATTCCGGGCGTGCAGACGCTGTTCAACCTGCCGGCGCTGGTGATCATGCTGCTGATCACGACGCTGCTGTCGTTCGGCATTCGCGAGTCGGCGCGCGCCAACAACATCATGGTCGCCATCAAGGTGACGGTGGTGCTGCTGTTCATCGTCGTGGGCGTGCGCCACGTGCAGCCCGCCAACTGGCAACCGTTCATGCCGTTCGGCATGGAGGGCGTGTTCGGCGCGGCGGCCATCGTGTTCTTTGCTTTCATCGGTTTCGATGCGGTCACCTCGGCCGCCGAAGAGGTGCGCAACCCCAAACGCGACTTGCCGATCGGCATCATCGGTTCGCTGGCGGTGTGCACGATTCTTTACGTGCTCGTGGCCGCCATCATGACGGGCATCGTGCCGTTCGCGAAGTTTGCGGGCGTGGATCACCCCGTGTCGCTGGCATTGCAGATGGCCGGTGAAGGCTGGGTGGCGGGTTTTGTCGATCTCGGTGCCATCATCGGCATGACGACCGTGATCCTGGTGATGGCGTATGGCCAGACACGCATCATCTTCGCCATGTCGCGCGACGGGCTGCTGCCTAAGCGTCTGTCGCACATTCATCCGCGCTATGCGACGCCGTTTCTGAATACCTGGGTGGTCGGCATAGTCTTCGCGGTGATCGCTGCATTCGTCCCGCTGAATGTATTGGCGGAGCTGATCAACATTGGCACGCTGGCGGCGTTCTCGCTGATTGCCATTGCCGTGCTGGTGCTGCGTCGTACGCGCCCGGACCTGCATCGCGGCTTCCGCTGCCCCGGCGTGCCGGTGGTGCCGCTGCTGGCCATCGGCATGTGTCTGTTCCTGATGAGCCATCTTCAAAGGGTTACCTGGATCGCCTTTGTGGTGTGGGTAGCGATCGGCTTGCTGGTGTACTTCGGCTATGCGCGCCGTCGTTCGCTGCTGCACACGTCGGAACATGGCGCTGCGCCAGCTTCCGAAACGGTCCACTGATCGATAACGCGCGTCCATTCCCTGACGACATGGCTGCCACGCGGCCAACACTGTCGTTCAGATCGCCGGCTGAGGTGGTTTTCCCTCAGTCGGCGCGCAACTATTACAACGCCGATGTATTGCGTTCAACCGCCGCTCTTTTTTTGCGACGGTTCCAGCGCATCCGGCGCTGACATCAACGTGTCGCAAACCATGTGGTTGCATGAGCAGGCACAGTTTGGCTTCACGTCCGGCACGCGCCTTGCATGTGGCTTTCGCTTTGCTCAAACGAGCAAGTGCTCAACCCTGACAAAAAAGCATAGCTGCGACGAAGGGCGCGCGAAGCCTGATGCCGCCTGGGGTGGCGGCCGCAAGCCACCATTCACCGGCAGCGATGCTGCAAATGACGCTCGCACGTGCATCGCAAGCTGTGGTTAAAATGATCTGTGCAGCCAGACACAATGTCTGACGAAACCTTGCCGGCCCCCCCGCAAAGTTTCCACGCAACAGCGTGTGCGTTGTTGTCCATTGCAATCGGAGGGCTTTGACGATGGAAATCAAGTTCGAAAAGAAAGAGGCGTACGACATCAACAACGAAGGCCTGCTGTTCGACGCACTGGTCGACGGTGAAAAGGTGACTTGCGTGGCAACGCGCGAGGCGCTTTGGGAAGGGCTGGAAGGTGATCAGGTGTTGTCGCTTCAGGCAGCCTTCGAGGCTGGCCAAGAGCGGATCCAGGATGCCGCCCGTGTGCTTATTGCAGACTGCGTGCAGCGATCTCATGGATTAGATGACTTGCCGCAACCGATCGTGGTCAAGCGCGCGCATATTGCGGTGATCTGAGTCTGATCGATTGCCTGCGTAGACATCGGCGTGCCCGATGCTCTGCATGGCGGACACATCGTCCGCCGACTGAAAAGCCGGTCCGCGTGGCCGGCTTTTTCATTGCGCCGCAGTTTCCCCACTTGACATGGCTGCAATCCGATCAGATGATTAACATGTTAATTATATGGGGGCGGGAGACGCCATGCTGCGAGGCAGAGTGGTATTGCCGGAAGGTCAAGTCGTGGAGACGGTGTTTGCATCCGCCGCGGAGTGTGCCAGTTCGTTTCGTTGGCTGCCGCCGGTCGAAGGTACCGTCGTCGGCGCGTTACTGAACTACCGCGACGAACTGGATGCGCTTGGCAACGCGCTATCTGCGCCGCCTTACCAAGCGCCGCCTAAGGCGCCAATCCTCTATCTCAAACCGGCAAACACGCGCATTGGTCATGGCCACGATGTCGTGCTTCCGGCAGACGTCGACGGCGTTTGGGCCGGTGCCTGCCTGGGCGTGGTGATCAGTCGTACAGCCACGCGCGTGCCGGTGTTGCGCGCCGCGGATTTCATCGCCGGCTACACGATCGTCAATGACCTGACCGTGCCGCATGCGAGCTACTACCGCCCGGCGATACGCCACAAGTGCCGCGATGGCTTTTGTCCGATGGGGCCATGGACAGTCGATCGCGATGATGTGCCTGATGCTGATGCGCTCGATATCACCGTGCGCATTAACGGTGAGATCAAACAGCGCGCAAATACATCGACGCTGGTGCGGCCCGTCGTACAACTGCTTGCCGACGTGACGGCATTCATGACGCTTGAAGCGGGCGATGTGCTGCTCGTTGGCATGCCGGAGAATCCGCCGCTGGCGCGCGCAGGGGATCGCATCGATATCGACATCGCCCGCATTGGCACACTGACGACCACGTTGATCTGCCAATCGGAGGTTTCGCGATGAAACACGCGCGTATTGCCTATGACGGCGCGATCCGTCACGTCACGGCCATGCCCGGCGACGACACCCGCCTCAGACTGGCCGACGGCCGCGTCTTGCACGAAACCGAAGTCGTCTGGTTACCGCCGCTCCAGCCACGCACGGTCTTCGCGCTGGGCCTGAACTACGCCGACCATGCCAAGGAATTGGCCTTCAAAGCGCCCGAGGAGCCGCTCGCGTTCCTGAAAGGGCCAAATACGCTGATTGGCCATCGCGCCCACACCGTGCGCCCGCTTGGCGTCACGTTCATGCATTACGAATGCGAGCTGGTCGTGGTGATCGGCAAGACCGCGCGCAATGTGCCGCGCGAGCACGCCTATGAATACGTGGCTGGATATACGGTGGCCAACGATTACGCCATCCGCGATTACCTCGAGAACTACTACCGCCCGAACCTGCGCGTGAAAAGCCGCGATACCTGCACGCCTATCGGGCCATGGCTCGTCGACCGCGACGATGTGCCCGATCCGATGCAACTCGCGCTGCGTACCACCGTCAACGGCCGTGTCACGCAAGAGGGCAACACGCGCGACATGATTTTCGACGTTCCGGCGCTGATAGCGTGGTTCTCCAGCTTCATGACGCTCAGCCCCGGCGACATGATCCTGACCGGCACGCCCGAGGGTTTGGCCGATACGCAACCCGGCGACGAAGTCATCACCGAAATTGAAGGCATCGGCCGGCTGGTGAGCACCATCGTTGCCGAAGAACCGAACAAGGAGCCCGCATGAGCCGCGTCAACATGGACCCTGTCAAGCATTGGATCGACGGTCGCCAGGTCGACAGCGTCGAGCGTTTCGTCACGACCAATCCGGCGACGGGCGAGGCCATAGCCGAGGTCGCATCGGGCGGTGAGGCGGAGATCAACGCGGCGGTAGCGGCGGCCAAGGCTGCATTCCCGGCCTGGGCCAACACGCCGGCCAAGCAGCGCGCCAAGCTGATGCGCCGCTTGGGCGAGTTGATCGAGCAGAACGTGCCGCACCTGGCTGCGCTGGAAACGATGGACACCGGTCTGCCGATCGCGCAGACGAGCAAGCAGCTCATTCCGCGCGCTTCCGAGAACTTCCATTTCTTCGCCGAGGTGTGCACGCAGGTCAACGGCCGCACATATCCGGTCGATGACCAGATGCTGAACTACACGCTGTATCAGCCGGTGGGCGTTTGCGCGTTGATCTCGCCGTGGAACGTGCCGTTCATGACAGCCACCTGGAAGGTCGCGCCGTGCCTGGCGCTTGGCAATACGGCGGTGCTGAAGATGTCGGAGCTGTCGCCGCTGACAGCGGATCAACTCGGCCGCCTGGCGCTGGAAGCCGGTGTTCCGCCGGGCGTGCTGAACGTGGTGCAAGGCTATGGCGCCACGGCCGGCGACGCTCTGGTGCGCCATCCGGATGTGCGGGTGGTGTCGTTCACCGGCGGCACGACCACCGGCAAGCGCATCATGGAGCGCGCTGGCCTGAAGAAATTCTCGATGGAGCTGGGCGGCAAATCGCCCGTGCTCGTCTTCGACGATGCGGACCTGGATCGCGCGCTGGATGCGTCGCTGTTCACCATCTTCTCGATCAACGGCGAGCGCTGCACAGCCGGCTCGCGCATCTTCGTGCAAGAGAGCATCTACGACGATTTCGTACGCAAGTTTGCCGAGCGTGCCAAGCGGCTTGTGGTGGGCGACCCAGCGGATGAAAAGACCCATGTTGGCTCGATGATCACGCGCGCGCATTGGGAGAAGGTCACGAGCTACATCCGCCTGGGCGAACAGGAAGGCGCGAAGATTCTGGCCGGCGGTGCAGAGAAGCCCGCAGACCTGCCCGACCACCTGAAGAACGGCAACTTCGTCGCGCCCACGGTGCTGGCTAACGTCGATAACCGCATGCGAGTCGCCCAGGAGGAAATCTTTGGCCCTGTGGCCTGCCTGATCCCCTTCCAGGATGAAGCCGATGGCCTGAAGCTCGCCAATGACGTGGAATACGGTCTGGCCTCGTACATCTGGACGCAGGATGTTGGCAAGGTGCACCGCGTGGCACGCGGTATCGAGGCCGGCATGGTATTCGTCAACAGCCAGAACGTGCGCGATCTGCGTCAGCCTTTTGGCGGCGTCAAAGCATCCGGCACCGGGCGCGAGGGCGGCGAGTACAGTCTGGAGGTGTTTGCCGAGATCAAGAACGTCTGTATCTCGATGGGTAGCCACCACATTCCGCGCTGGGGCGTTTGACGCACCGCCGGAGACACCACAACAAGGGCGGAAGGAGACACCATGGGCAAGCTGGCTTTGGCCGCGAAGATCACCCACGTGCCGTCGATGTACCTATCGGAGCTGCCGGGCAAGCATCATGGCTGCCGCGAGGCGGCCATCGAGGGCCACCGCATCATCGGACAGCGTTGCCGCGACTTGGGGGTGGACACCATCGTCGTGTCCGACGTGCACTGGCTCGTCAACGCCGGCTATCACGTCAACTGCAACGCGCGCTTCGAAGGCGTTTACACGAGCAACGAGCTGCCGCATTTCATCAAGGACATGCGGTATGCGTATCCGGGCAACCCGGCGCTTGGCCGATTGATTGCAGAGACGGCAACGGCGCGCGGTGTGTTCACGCGTGCGCACGAAATCGACAGCCTTGAGCTGGAGTACGGCACGCTGGTACCGATGCGATACATGAACAGCGACCAGCACTTCAAGGTTGTGTCGATCGCGGGCTGGTGCGCGTGGCACAAACTGGATGAAAGCCGCCACTTCGGCGCCGCGCTGCTCGAAGCCATCGAGGCGAGCGACAGCACCGTCGCGTTCCTCGCCAGCGGATCGCTCTCGCACCGCTTCAACGATAACGGCAGCCCCGAAGAATCCATCCACCAGATCAGCCGCGAATTCTTCAAGCAGGTTGATCTGCGTGTGGTCGAGCTTTGGAAGCAGGGCGACTGGAAGACCTTCTGCGCGATGCTGCCCGAATACGCGTCGCTGTGCGAAGGCGAGGGCGGCATGCACGACACGGCCATGCTGCTCGGCCTGCTTGGCTGGGATGCCTATGACCGGGGCGTCGAAGTCGTCACCGAGTATTTCGCCAGTTCTGGCACGGGGCAGATCAACGCGATCTTTCCGTTGCCCACGCGTGGTCAAACTGGAGTTTGAGGAGGTCGCCATGCCGCATGTGATCGTCGAATACACCAACAACCTGGGCGACGACGCCCGTATCCCGCAATTGCTGCAGACGGTAAACGAGACGCTGATGGCGCAGAACGGCGTGTTTCCGACCGGGGGTATCCGTTCGCGCGCCATCAAGCTGACCGACTACCGCGTGGCCGACGGCAAGGAGGACGACGCCTTCGTCCACGTCACGCTCAAGATCGCAGCGGGCCGTACGCCCGAGGTCAAGAAAGCCGCGTGCGATGCGCTGTTCGAGGCAATCAAGGCGCATTTTTCGGAAGCCTTCGCGCGCCGCTATCTGGCGCTGTCGATGGAGCTGACCGAGTTCGACGAGGGCGGCAGCTACAAGCACAACAACATCCACGCGCGTTTTCGCAAGGCTTGACGCATGCTCGACGCCACGACCATCCAGGCCATCGCGCGCCGCTTGCACCAGGCCGAGATCGACCGCAAGCAGATCCGCCAGGTTTCGCTTGACCACCCCGACATCACCATCGACGACGCCTACGCCATTCAGCGCGAATGGGTCGCGATGAAGCTTGCAGAGGGGCGGCGCCTGAAGGGCCACAAGATCGGATTGACGTCGCGCGCCATGCAGCAGTCTTCACAGATCGACGAGCCGGACTACGGCGCGCTGCTTGACGACATGTTCTTTGCCGAGGGCAGTGAGATCCCCGCCAGCCGCTTCATCGTGCCGCGCGTGGAGGTGGAGCTTGCCTTCGTGCTCGGCAAGCGGCTGGAAGGGCCGGAGGTGACGCTGTTCGATGTGTACGACGCGGTGGACCACGTGATACCGGCGCTGGAGATTATCGACGCGCGTTCCCAATCGATCGATCCGGACAGCGGGCGTCCGCGCAAGGTGTTCGACACAATCGCCGACAACGCCGCCAATGCCGGCGTCGTGATGGGCGGCCGACCCATCCGTATACGCGATGTGGACCTGCGCTGGGTCAGTGCGATCTTTTCACGCAATGCCGTCATCGAAGAGACGGGCGTGGCGGCCGGCGTACTGAACCACCCGGCCAACGGTGTCGTGTGGCTGGCCAACAAGCTGGCGCCGCACGGCGGGGCGCTGGAACCGGGCCAGGTGATCCTTGGCGGATCGTTCACGCGGCCAGTGCCGGCGCGGCCGGGTGATACATTTCATTGCGATTACGGTCCACTTGGCAGCATCGCCTGCCATTTTGTCTGACCGTCAACCGTCTAACGCTCAAAGGATGTCTTCGCGATGCAGCTCCCGGTGAACAACTTCAAGCGTGCGTTGGCAGAACGCCGGCCACAGATTGGCCTGTGGCTCGCAATGACGCATCCGTACCCGGCAGAGATCGTGGCCGGTGCCGGCTTCGACTGGCTGCTGATCGACAACGAGCATGCGCCCAATCAGCTGCAATCGACACTCGCGCAATTGCAGGCGGTTGCGCCGTATGCATCGCATCCCATTGTGCGGCCCGCGTGGAACGATCCGGTCGAGATCAAGCGCCTGCTCGATATCGGCGCGCAGACCCTGCTCGTGCCGATGGTCCAGAACGCCGACGAGGCGCGTGCCGCCGTCGAAGCGATGCGCTATCCCCCGAACGGTATTCGCGGCGTTGGCAGTGCGCTGGCCCGTGCTTCACGCTGGAACCGGGTGGATGATTACCTGCACCAGGCCGACGCGCAGATGTGCACGCTGATTCAGGTCGAAACTGCTGAGAGCCTGGAGCATCTCGACGCAATTCTTGCCGTGCAAGGCGTCGACGGCGTCTTCATTGGCCCTGGTGATCTCGCGGCATCCATGGGGCACCTCGGCGCGCCGGGGCATCCGGAAGTCCGCAACGCGATCGACGGCGCGATTCAACGCATCGTCGCGTCCGGTAAGGCGGCGGGCATTCTGTCGACCGACCAGGCGCAGGCGAAGCACTACCTGTCGCTCGGTGCGACCTTCGTGGCGGTGGGGACGGATGTCACGCTGCTGGCGCGTAGCGCCGAACAGTTGGCCCAGGCATTCAGGGGGGAGGACGCTGCCAAGCCGCAGGCGGGCGGCAGCGTGTATTGATGGGCGTTACTCGTCGCCAGTGAAACGCCCCATCGGCGTGTGCGTTTCCATGACGTGGATCGATTCGTCGATGGCGGCGTAGAGCGCGTCCAGCCGTGCGCGGCCCAACTGCGCTTCGATGCGTGCGTATTCCGCATCCACTTGCGGCTCCACATCGGCCAGGAACTGGCGGCTCTTGGGCGTGAGCGAAATCACCTGCCGGCGCTGGTCTACCGACGACTTTGTCCGCACGATCATCTCGGACTGTTCCATTGCGGCCAACATACGCGTCAGGCTCGGACTCAGGATCAGACATGCATCGGCGAGCTGGTTGGGCTCCATGTCGCCGGTATCGTTGAGCGTACGCAGCACGCGCCATTGCTGCTCGGTGATGCCGTGCTCGCGCAGGATCGGCCGAAAGCGCGCCATGAAGGTCTCACGGGCGCGCAGCAGGAGATGCGGAAGATTGCGGTGCTTGAAAGCAGAAGCCATGCGGGGCGCTCCTTATGCGCGGCGCAAGGCGGCGACGACGGGGGTGTGGTCTGAGGGCTGCTCCCACGTGCGCGGCACGCGGTCGATATGGCACGACTCGCACAGCTTGGCGAGCTCAGGGGACAGCATGATGTGGTCGATCCGCAGGCCGGCATTGCGCTTGAAGCCGAACATGCGGTAATCCCACCATGAGAACAGCTTGTCTTCCTGCTCGAACATGCGGAAGGCATCGACCAGCCCGGCGCCTTGCATCGCACGAAACGCCGCGCGTTCTTCCGGCGACACCAGGTTCTGGCCCTCCCACTTTTTCGGGTCGTGCACATCGCGGTCTTCGGGGGCGATGTTGAAATCTCCCAGCAACATCAGCCGTGGGTTTGCCGCCATCTCGCTCGTCAGCCACGCCTGCAGTGCTTCCAGCCAGCGCAGCTTGTAGACGAACTTGTCGGAGTCGAGCGCCTGCCCGTTCGGAATGTAGGCAGAAATCACGCGGACCGGCCCACCGTCCACGTCATACGTGGCGGCCACGATGCGCTGCTGATCGTCGGCAAAACCGGGGATGTTCTTCACCACATCGCGGCCTTCAGGCACCGACGCCTTGCGCGCGAGGATGGCGACACCGTTGTACGTCTTCTGACCTGTGAACAACGATGAATAGCCGGCGGCGTCCAGCTCGGCCAGCGGATAGCGATCGTCGGGCAGCTTGAGTTCCTGCAGGCAGAGCAGGTCGATGGGCGTTGCGTCGGCTTCGCGCTCGGCCAGCCATTGCAGCACGTGCGGTAGGCGGACCTTCAAAGAGTTAACGTTCCAGGTTGCGACACGCATGAGGGCTCGGTCCTTGCAAATGGCGACGGCGCACAGTTTGGCGCCGTTCAGGGGTGCGATATTGTGCCATCAAGCGCTGCGGGCTCGAATGAAAACGCCGCTTCGGCGTTAGCACGAAGCGGCGTTTTCATGGCTGGCATAACAGACCGTTACGCGGCTTCCGCCATCATGCCGCCATGGCGCAACAGTGCGTCGATGCTGGGTGCGCGACCGCGGAAGGCCGTAAACGATTCGATGGCCGGGCGGCTGCCACCAACGGCCAGCACTTCACGGCGATAGCGTGCGCCGGTTTCCGCATCGAGCACCGAGCCGCCCAGCTTGCTGGCCTCTTCAAAAGCCGCATAGGCATCTGCTGACAGCACCTCGGCCCACTTGTAGCTGTAATAGCCCGCCGCATAGCCGCCCGCAAAGATGTGGCTGAACGTGTTCGGCCAGCGCGACAGCTCTGCCTGCGGCACCACGTGGAAGCGATTGTTGATCTGACGCGACAGATCTAGCACTGACGTCGCGCCCTTCGGATCGAAGTCCGTGTGCAGGTGCATGTCGAACGTCGAGAACACGATCTGGCGCAGCGTCGCCATGCCGTTCTGGAAGTTCTTCGCGGCCAGCATGCTGTCGTACAGCTTGCGTGGCAGAGGTTCGCCGGAATTCACGTGGCGCGTCATGCGCGAGAGCACCTCCCATTCCCAGCAGAAGTTCTCCATGAACTGCGACGGCAGCTCCACTGCATCCCATTCCACGCCGTTGATGCCCGACACGCCCAGCTCATCCACTTGCGTGAGCATGTGGTGCAGGCCGTGACCGAACTCGTGGAAGAGGGTGATGACCTCGTCGTGGGTGAACAGCGCGGGCTTGTTGCCAACCGGGCCCGAGAAGTTGCAGGTGAGGTAAGCCACCGGGGTTTGCACGCCCGCTTCGCCCAGCAGCTTGCGGCCACGTGCGTCGTCCATCCACGCGCCACCACGCTTGCCTTCGCGCGCGTACAGGTCGATGTAGAACTGCGCCAGCAACTCGCCCTGTGCCGATTCGACGCGGAAGAAGCGTACGTCCGGGTGCCATACTTCAGCCGCCTCTGGCTGGATCTTCACCGAGAACAGCGTCTGCACGACGTTGAACAGGCCATCCAGCACGGCGGGTTCCGGGAAGTACTGCTTCACCTCCTGCTCGGAGAATGCGTAACGTGCCTCGCGCAGCTTTTCCGACGCATAGGCCATGTCCCATGGTTCGAGCTTGTCGATGCCGAGCGTGGTCTTGGCGAAGGCCTGCAACTCTTCCCAATCCTTCTCCGCGAACGGACGGGCGCGGTCGGCCAGCTCACCCAGAAAGCGCAGCACGTCTTCGGGCGAGTCGGCCATCTTCGGCACGAGCGACACCTCGCCGAAATTGCGATAGCCGAGCATGTGCGCTTCTTCGGTGCGCAGCGTGAGCTGTTCGGCCATGTTGGCGGTGTTGTCCCACTCGGCCTTGCCGCCGCCGTACTGCGCGCCCAGTTCGGACGCACGCGTGACGTTGGCTTCGTACATCGTGCGGCGCAATGCGCGATCGTCTGCGTATTGCAGCACCGGAAAGTACGACGGGAAGTGCAGCGAGAACTTCCAGCCGGTCGCTCCCGGATTGTCGCGGCGAGCCGCTTCCTGTGCTGCCTGCTTGGCGTCGTCGGGCAAGCCGGCCAGGCGGGCTTCGTCGTTGATGATGAGTGCGTAGGCGTTGGTGGCATCCAGGACGTGGTCGCTGAAAGCCTTGGTCAGTTGCGCCTGCTGTTCCTGAATGGCCGCAAAGCGCGGCTTCTGGTCTTCGGGCAGTTCTGCGCCGCCAAGGCGGAAGCCGCGCAGTTCGTTCTCAAGCAGCTTCTTGCGTGCGGGCGACAGCGTGGCGTATTCGGCGCTGTCGGCAATCGCCTTGTACTTCTCGAACAGCTCCAGATCCTGACCCAGGCCCGACCAGAACTCGGTCACACGCGGCAGATTGGCGGCATGGGCTTCGCGCAGTTCCGGCGTGTCGGCGACGGCGCTCAGATGGCTGACGATGCCCCAGGCGCGGCCCAACGGCTCGGTCGCCTCTTCCAATGCGGTGACGACGGTGTTCCAGCTGACAGGCGTGGCGGGGTCCTTGACCTGCGCCACCGCCGATGCGGCACGCTCAAGCAGTACGTCGACGGCCGGCGTGATGTGTTCGGGACGGATGTCCGCAAAGCGCGGCAGACCAGAAAAATCGAGCAGCGGATTGTTGGCCGGGGTAGCAACCTTGGGCGAAATGTCGGTCATGGCGGGCTCGGTAGAGAAATTCGGGGGACAAAAAAAGCGTCCGATCCAACAGGTGGGGACGCTTTTTCCGTTTCCAACTGGATCAGGGTGAAGCTTACGCCGCCAGGGCGGCTCCTTGGGCAGCGCGCTCGGCGGCTTCCAGGGTGTTGATCAGCAGCATCGTGATCGTCATCGGGCCGACACCACCCGGCACGGGCGTGATGTAGCCGGCGACTTCCTTGACACCGGCAAAGTCGACGTCGCCGCACAGCTTGCCGGCATCGTCGCGGTTCATGCCCACGTCGATGACGACTGCGCCGGGCTTGACCATGTCGGCGGTGATGATGTTGCGGCGGCCCACGGCGGCCACGATGATGTCGGCCTCACGTGTGTGCGCGGCCAAGTCGCGCGTCTTGCTGTTGCAGATGGTGATGGTGGCACCGGCTTGCAGCAGCAGCATCGCCATGGGCTTGCCGACGATGTTCGAGGCGCCGACCACCACCGCATTGGCGCCGCGCACCGGGTAGTTGATCGATTCCAGCATCTTCATGCAGCCGTACGGCGTGCACGGACGGAACAGCGGGGCGCCGGTCATCAGGGCGCCGGCATTGGCCACGTGGAAACCGTCCACGTCCTTCTCGGGCGCGATGGCTTCGAGCACCTTGTGGCTGTCGATGTGCTTGGGCAGCGGCAGTTGGACCAGGATGCCGTGGATGCGCGGGTCGCGGTTCAGCGCGTCGATGCGGCCGAGCAGGTCGGCTTCGGACAGGTCAGCGGGGTAGCGGTCGAAGCTTGACAGGAAGCCGTTGTCTTCGCACGCCTTGATCTTGTTGCGCACATAGACCTGGCTGGCCGGGTCTTCGCCGACGAGGATCACGGCGAGGCCGGGCTGGTGGCCGCGCGCGGTCAGGGCGGCGGCGCGTTGTGCGGCCTCGGCGCGGAGTTGTTTGGCAAGCGCGTTGCCGTCAATGAGTTGGGCGGTCATGGCTGGGCGGAGGAGGGAGAGGGCAAACCACGATTATAAATCGCCGCCTTCCTTCCAGCCGCCCAGATGAGCACTTGGTCGTGCCTGCGGCCTATCAGGCGTTGCGCGACAAAGCCAGACGCAGCAGGTCTGCCACGGTGTTCACGTTGAGCTTTTCCATGATGTTGGCGCGGTGCGCTTCCACCGTCTTGATGGAAATGCCCAGGTCGTCGGCGATCTGCTTGTTCAGGCGGCCGGCGACGATGCGCTCCAGCACTTGCTGCTCGCGTGTGGTCAGGCGGCCGAGAAGGTCCTTGGCAGCTTTTTGCTCGCGGGCGACCGAGTCTTCGCTGCGGGCCTTGCTGAGCATGCGTTCAACCAGCTCGCGCAGTTCGGATTCGTCGAACGGTTTTTCGATGAAGTCGACCGCACCTTTCTTCATGGTCGACACCGCCATCGGCACGTCGCCGTGGCCCGTGACGAAGACGATCGGCATGCGGCTGTTTTCGGCCAGCAGGCGATCTTGCAGCTCGGGGCCGCTCATGCCTTGCATGCGCACGTCGAGGATCAGACAGCCGACGCCTTCGCCACGCTTGTCGTCGACCAGGAATTCTTCGGCACTGCGGTAGGTGCGGACGGTGTAGCCGTTGCCTTCGAGCAGCCACGTCAACGAGTCACGCATGGCTTCATCGTCATCGACGACGAACACGGTTTCGTTGCGCGGCGCAACTGCGGCGGGCGTTGTGCTCATGGAGGAGTCCTCGGTCTACGTTCTATGTTTTAAAAACGATCTACAGCGGATTCAGCGGCAGGATGATTTTAAACGTACAGCCGATGCCATCGGCGTTGTTTTCTACCCAGAGCCTGCCGAGGTGGGATTCTATGATGGAGCGGCAGATATTCAGCCCCATGCCCATGCCGTCGGATTTTGTACTGAAGAACGGCTCGAACAGCCGCTCCTTGGTGCTGTCGTCTACGCCCGGGCCCTGGTCGATCACCTCGATCAGCACAGAGTTTTCGGGGTCGTTGATCAGGTTGGCGTGCAGGCGCAGGACGCTGGCGGCGCGCAGGCGCGGGTGGGCGGCCATGGCTTCTGCAGCGTTCTTGAGCAGATTGACAAGCACCTGCTCGATCAGCACCGGATCGACGTACAGATGGGGCAGGTCGCCCGGCAGGCGGGTCAGGATGGTGATGCCGCGCCGGGTGGCCTCCAGTTCGGCCAGGCCCACGGCGTCGGCGACGATGTCGCGCAGGTCGGATTCGCGCCGCTGCGGCTGACTGCGTTTCACAAAGCCGCGGATGCGCTGGATGATGGTGCCGGCACGCACGGCCTGGGCGGAGGTCTTTTCCAGCACCGGGATCAGCTCTTCCGGCGTGCTGCGCCCGGACTTCAGACGGCCGACGGCGCCCATGCAGTAGTTGTTGATGGCAGCCAGCGGCTGGTTCAGCTCGTGTGCCAGCGACGAGGCCATCTCGCCCATCGTCGTCAGTCGGCTGGTGAACTGCAGGCGTTCTTCGTGCTGGCGGGTCATTTCTTCAGCGGCCTTGCGCACGGTGATGTCGGTGGCGATCTGCATCTGCGCAAGGTGGCCGTCCACCCACTGGATGTAGCGGCGCCGGACTTCAAACCACTTCTGCATCGACGGCACGTAGATTTCCCGCGCATCTGCAGCGTGAGGCGTCAGTTCGGAGGCGGGCAGGCCGGCGTAGGCGTCCACAAGGTCCAGTGCATCGCTGGAAACGTCTTCGGTGTTGACGTCGTTGCCCGAGAGCTGCAGATGGCCGAACGCTTCCCAGCCGAAAAGCTGGCGGTAGTAGCGGTTGGCGAACAGCAGCTCGGCCTTGTCGGTCGAGAGCACCGACACGGCCGCGTCCAGGCTCTCGAGCACCGTGGTGAAGCGGTCGTGCGCGGCGGCCAGATCTTCGCGGGCGCGCTTGGGCTCGGTGATGTCCGTGATTGAGCTCATCCACCCCGTGTGCCGGCCGCGTGCGTCGATCAGCGGCGAGACGTACATCCGCGCATAGAAGCTCGTGCCGTCGCGGCGCATCATGCGCAGCTCCATGCCGTTGGCGGGGGCCTTGCCACGCAGAGTCAGCTCGATGTGCTTCTGCATCTCGCCGATCTCGTTGGGCGGCCAGTATGGGAACGGCGGCATGCGGCCGACCAGCTCAGCCTCCGTCCAACCGATCATGCGGCAGAACGCCGGGTTCACGTAGGTGATGCGGCCGTTGAGGTCGAGCGAGCGCATGCCGATCACCATGGAGTTCTCCATGGCGCGGCGGAATGACGTTTCCGCCAGCAGTGCGCGCTGTGCTTCCGAACGGCGGCTGGTGTGGCGCCACACGCTCCACAGGCTCCAGATCACGAAACACGACAGGCCCGCCACCAGCCACATCAGCATGTTGTTGGGCAGGTTGGACGGCGCGGGATACGCCTCGGCCCGCAACGACAGCGAATGCCCCGGCGGGTCGAGCAGGACCTCGTACGATGCGGCCGCCTTGGGCACCGGCCGCAACGACGTGCTCGCGCGGATCACGTTGTTCTTGTCGACCAGCGAGAAGCGGTAGCGGTCCGTCAGCTCGCCCGGCAGCAATTGCGTGAGGATGCCCGTGACCGAATACATGGCGCCCACCGTGCCCAGGAATTCGTTGTCGCGCACGATCGGCACTTCCATGAGCATGAAGCTCTCGCCCCGCTCGTTCTGGATGGGGCGCGAATAGACGGCGCGCTGCGTCTCACGGGCGGCGTCGTAGGCGGACTGGATTTCGGGCTCAAGCGGATGGTCGCGCGTTTCGCGCACGCGCGCGGTGAACTCGGAGGTGGACGGGAACGCCCAGCGCGGGCGGCGCGTGGCGTCCAGCCAATTGATGAAGACCAGCTCGGGGTTCTCGCGCAGGAGCTGGCGGGCGGCATCGCGGTAGGCGCTCGGATCAAGCTGCGCGGCACCGATATCGCGCGCCAGGGCGGCCACTTGATCCTGATTGCTTTGCAGTGACAGGCGCACCTTCTGCTCGGCCCAGGCGGCATCGCGGTAGAGCGCGTCGCGCTGCTGCTGTACCTCCGTGGCGTGCAACTGGTACAGGATGAAAATCATCGCGCCGGCAAACAGGACGATCGCCACCAGCGGGATGAACATGAACCAGTTGGTCGACCACAGCCGGGCCAGGCGCGTCAGCCACAGGCGGCGAGGCATGTTCGGGCGCACGATTTCGTCTGATGGCAGTTCAGACGCGTTTGCGGAAATGGGCGCAGGCGCAGCAGGCGTTGGCGGCTCGGACTTGGCGGCCGGGTCCTGTGAAGCGTGGGAGGGGGCAAGCATGATGGGCGGACGGACGCCGGAATTCTGCGGAGGTAAAGGAGTGGGCATCTGTGCAACTGCGCAAAACCAAGTGTAACGGCAATCAACTTGCGGGTCGCTTGGGGAAACCGATTGGTGAGCTGTCTTGTTCGCTCAGAAAATGCTGCACTGCAATGTCAAAAGTGATTTGTTTTGCGTTGCGGCAATATTCCGCATTATAAAAAACCATATCGCAATTTGAAAATTCCGCTTGTGCTGCGTTTGTGGGTGCCCATAGAATCAGCGCAAAAGTCGGGGTGGCCCTTGCGTGCGTGCAAACGCGTGTAGCAGTGGGGCACCTCACAAGAGACGCAACTATCGTTACTGCTACCAAGGAGACCGCCATGTCGGCCGTACCAGAACAAGTCCTGGGTGCCACGAGCGCCAGCGACGTTGATCCCCAGGAAACCAAGGAATGGCTGGAGGCGCTGCAAGGCGTCATCGGCGCGGAAGGCCCGCAACGTGCGGCGTTCCTCCTCGACAAGCAGATCGAATACGCACGCATTAACGGCGTGACGTCTCCGCTGCACGCAGAAACCCCCTATATCAATACGATCCCGGTTGAGAACCAGGACCGCATTCCTGGCAACCAGGAAATCGAGCACCGCATCCGCTCGTACACGCGCTGGAACGCCATGGCGATGGTGCTGCGTGCGAACAAGGACACGAACGTCGGCGGTCATATCTCGTCGTTCGCTTCGGCGGCCACGCTGTATGACGTCGGCTACAACCACTTCTGGCACGCCCCGTCTGACAAGCACGGTGGCGACATGGTGTTCGTGCAGGGCCACTCGGCGCCGGGCGTGTACTCGCGCGCTTTCCTGCTGGGCCGTCTGAGCGAAGAGCAACTCGACAGCTTCCGCCAGGAAGTCGACGGCAAGGGCATCTCGTCGTACCCGCACCCGTGGCTGATGCCGGATTTCTGGCAATTTCCGACCGTGTCGATGGGCCTGGGCCCGATCATGGCGATCTACCAGGCGCGCTTCACCAAGTACCTGGCTAGCCGCGGCCTGATCCAGAACTGGGAAAACCGCAAGGTCTGGGCTTTCCTGGGCGATGGCGAAACCGACGAGCCGGAATCACTGGGCGCGATCGGCATGGCTGGCCGTGAAAAGCTGGACAACCTCGTCTTCGTGATCAACTGCAACCTGCAGCGCCTGGATGGTCCGGTGCGCGGCAACGGCAAGATCATCCAAGAACTGGAATCGGAATTCCGCGGCGCCGGCTGGAACGTCATCAAGGTCATCTGGGGCAGCCGCTGGGATCAACTGCTTGCCCGCGATACGAAGGGCCTGCTGATGAGCCGCATGATGGAATGCGTCGACGGCGAGTACCAGACCTTCAAGTCGAAGAGCGGCGCTTATGTGCGCGAGTTCTTCTTCAACACGCCGGAACTGAAGGCCATGGTGGCCGACTGGTCCGACGACGACATCTGGGCGCTGAACCGCGGCGGCCATGATCCGCACAAGATCTACGCGGCATTCCAGTCGGCAAGCAACCACAAGGGCCAGCCGACCGTCATTCTCGCCAAGACCATCAAGGGCTACGGCATGGGCGAAGCCGGCGAGGCGATGAACATCGCCCACCAGCAGAAGAAGATGCCGGTGGACGCCATCCGCAAGCTGCGCGATCGCTTCAACATCCCGGTTGCCGACGATCAGCTCGAGCACGTTCCGTACGTCAAGTTCGAAGAAGGCTCGAAGGAACTCGAATACATGCGCAAGGCGCGCATGGACCTGGGCGGCTACCTGCCGGCCCGTCGCCAGAAGGCCGACCCGCTGCAGATTCCGGCGCTGGCCGCGTTCGACGCATTGCTCAAGGCCACCGGCGAAGGCCGTGAAGTGTCCACGACGATGGCGTTCGTGCGCATTCTGAACATCCTGCTGAAGGACAAGAACATCGGTAAGCACGTCGTGCCCATCGTGCCCGATGAGTCGCGCACGTTCGGCATGGAAGGCCTGTTCCGCCAGGTTGGTATCTGGAACCAGGAAGGCCAGAAGTACGTGCCGCAGGATCACGACCAACTGATGTTCTACAAGGAATCGCAGACGGGTCAGGTGCTGCAGGAAGGCATTAACGAAGCCGGCGCCATGTGCGACTGGATTGCCGCCGCCACGTCGTATTCGACGCATGGCGTGGCGATGATCCCGTTCTACATCTACTACTCGATGTTCGGCATCCAGCGTATCGGCGACCTCTGCTGGGCCGCTGGCGACATGCGTTCGCGCGGCTTCCTGCTGGGCGGCACCGCAGGCCGTACCACGCTGAACGGCGAAGGCCTGCAGCACGAAGACGGCCACTCGCACGTGTACCACGCAGCTATCCCGAACTGCATTTCGTATGACCCGACCTTCCAGTACGAACTGGCGGTGGTGATGCAAGACGGCCTGCGTCGCATGTATGTCGAGCAGGAAGACGTCTATTACTACTTGACGGTGATGAACGAAAACTACGAGCACCCGGAAATGCCGGCGGGTGTCGAGGCGGACATCATCAAGGGGATGTATCAGTTCAAGAAGGGCGTCGAGAACAGCAACGCACCGCGCGTGCAACTGCTGGGCTCGGGCACGATCTTCCGTGAAGTGATTGCTGCGGCCGAGTTGCTGAAGAAGGACTGGGGCGTCGAATCCGACCTGTGGGGCTGCCCGAGCTTTACCGAGCTGGCCCGCGAAGGCAACGCCACCGCACGCTGGAACCTGCTCAACCCGACGGCTCCGCAACGCGAGTCGCACGTCGAGAAGCTGCTCAAGAACGCACGCGGTCCGGTCATCGCATCGACCGACTATGTTCGTACCTTCGCCGAGCAGATCCGCGCCTTTGTGCCGCGTCGCTACGTGGTGCTGGGCACCGACGGCTTCGGCCGCTCGGATACCCGCGAGAAGCTGCGTCACTTCTTCGAGGTGGACCGCTACTGGGTGACGGTCGCGTCGCTCAAGGCGCTCGCCGACGAAGGCGTGCTGCCGCGCGAAAAGGTGGCCGAGGCACTGAAGAAGTACAACCTCGATCCGAACAAGCCCAACCCGATGACCGTATAACGGAGCCGCCGGGCGCGTGGGTTGCGTCCCGGCCGGGCACCGTCCCGACAGACTTCCCGCAACGTGCATTTGCCTGCACGATGCGGTAGCCTGCGGGGCAACGCGTGTCCGCCGCCGGATGCTCTCGCCGCCAGACCTCTGGAGACAGAAGAATGAGTCAAGTCGTAGAAATCAAGGTGCCGGACATCGGCGACTACAAAGACGTCCCGGTGATCGAAGTGCTGGTCAAGGCGGGCGATACCGTCAACGCCGAGGATTCGCTGGTCACGCTGGAATCGGACAAGGCGACCATGGACGTGCCCTCGCCCAAGAGCGGCGTCGTCAAGGAAGTGAAGATCAAGGTTGGCGACACCGTGTCGGAAGGCTCGCTGGTGCTGCTGCTCGAAGAGCAGGGCGCTGCTGCCGTGCCGGCCCCGGCGCCCCAAGCTGCACCCGCGCCGGCTCCGGCCGCTGCTGTGCCGGCGCCCGCACCTGCCGCACAAGCGCCTACCCCTGCGCCGGCTGCCGCAGGTGGCGGCGCCGTTGAAGTGAAGGTGCCGGACATTGGCGACTACACCGACGTGCCGGTCATCGAGATCAGCGTGAAGGTGGGCGACAAGGTGGAAGCCGAGCAATCGCTGATCACGCTCGAGTCGGACAAGGCCACGATGGATGTGCCTTCGCCGGCCGCTGGTGTCGTCAAGGAAATCCGCGTGAAGGTTGGCGATGCCGTGTCGCAAGGCACGCTGATCGTCGTGCTGGAAGGCGCAGGCGGCGCTGCCGCTGCACCGGCACCTGCACCTGCACCTGCACAAGCTCCGGCCCCGGCCCCGGTTGCCGCTGCACCGAGCCCGGCCCCTGCGGCTGCGCCCGCAGCCGCTCCGGCCGCAGCGCCCGCTACGTACACCGCGGATACGGTTGGTACGGTGGGCAAGGCCGCGCACGCCAGCCCGTCGGTGCGCAAGTATGCGCGTGAGCTGGGCGTGGACGTCCACCTCGTTGGCGGCACGGGCCCGAAAAACCGCATCACGCAGGAAGACGTGCAGCGCTACGTCAAGGGCGTGATGAGTGGCCAGGCCGCGGCGCCTGGCAAGGCTGCGGCGGGTGCGCCGGCCGGCGGTGGCGAGCTGAACCTGCTGCCGTGGCCGAAGGTCGACTTCACCAAGTTTGGCCCGATCGATCCGAAGCCGCTGTCGCGCATCAAGAAGATTTCCGGTGCGAACCTGCACCGCAACTGGGTCATGATCCCGCACGTCACCAACAACGACGAAGCGGACATCACCGAGCTGGAAGCCTTCCGCGTGCAGATGAACAAGGACCACGAAAAGGCCGGCGTGAAGTTCACGATGCTGGCGTTCGTGATCAAGGCAGTCGTTGGTGCGCTCAAGAAATTCCCGACCTTCAACGCTAGCCTGGACGGCGACAACCTCGTCTTCAAGCAGTATTTCCACATCGGCTTTGCGGCCGATACGCCCAACGGGCTGGTGGTGCCGGTGATCCGCGATGCGGACAAGAAGGGCCTGATCGACATCGCCAAGGAAATGGCGGACCTGTCGAAGGCTGCCCGCGAAGGCAAGCTCAAGCCGGACCAGATGCAGGGCGGCTGCTTCTCGATCTCTTCGCTGGGTGGTATTGGCGGCACGAACTTCACGCCGATCATCAACGCACCGGAAGTGGCCATCCTGGGCCTGTCGCGCGGCTATCAGAAGCCGGTTTGGGACGGCAAGCAATTCGTGCCGCGCCTGACGTTGCCGCTGTCGCTGTCGTACGATCACCGCGTGATCGACGGCGCGGAGGCTGCGCGCTTCAACGCGTATCTGGCCAGCGTGCTGGCGGACTTCCGCCGCGTCAGCCTGTAAGCCCACGCGGGCTCGGCACGCATCTGGCTTCGAGCCTGTGCGTGCCGGCCCGCATGGGTTTGCAGCGGTCGGCGGACTGGTCAGTAGACTGATGGCGAGGACGACATGACGACGTGCGTGGTGGTCAAGAAAGACGGCGAAGTGGCGATTGCGGCCGATTCACTCGTGACGTTCGGCGATACGCGCCTGGCGCGCGGCTACGAGCAGAACCAGAAGATCTTCCAGGTGGGCGATTCGCTGATCGCGCTGGCGGGCACGACGGCCCACTTTCCGGTCATGCGGAGCCTGCTGGCGGGGCTGGCCGATGAGTGCCGCCTCGGCACGCGCGACGACGTCTTCCGAACCTTCCTCAAGGTGCACGAAAAGCTCAAGGACGAGTATTTCGTCAACACCAAGGAAGACGACGACGACCCGTACGAGTCGTCGCAGATCACCTGCCTGATCGCCAACGCAACCGGCATCTACGGCGTCTATTCGTACCGCGAGGTGTTTTCGTTCGACCGCTTCTGGGGCATTGGCTCGGGGCGCAACTTTGCGCTGGGTGCGATGTCGGCGGTGTTCGATATGCCGGGCAAGTCGGCGGCGGACGTTGCACAGGTGGGCGTGTCGGCAGGCGTGGAGTTCGACAAGAGTTCGGGCGGCCCGATCGAAGTGCACACAGTCCGTCTGCAGGATTGAAAAGCGTCAGCGGGCCCGGGCGATGCCGGGTGCCGACGACAAGAACAAGGAGTCAGGAATGAGCGTGGTGGAAATCAAGGTGCCGGACATCGGCGATTTCGATGCGGTGGAAGTCATCGAAGTGCTGATCAAGGCGGGCGATACCGTGGCGCCCGAGCAGTCGCTGATCGTGCTGGAATCCGACAAGGCCAGCATGGAAGTGCCGTCGGACGTGGCCGGCAAGATTGTCGACGTGAAGGTCAAGGTGGGCGACAAGGTTAGCAAGGGCACGGTGATCGCGACGGCGGAAGCCGGCGCTGCTGCTGCTCCGGCGCCTGCTCAAGCTCCGGCTCCGGTGGCGGCGCCTGCTGCCGCACCGGCAGCATCGGCCCCCGCACCGCAAGCGGCCAAGCACGCCGGCGGCGCTGACATCGAGTGCGACATGCTCGTCCTCGGCTCCGGCCCGGGCGGTTACTCGGCAGCCTTCCGCAGCGCCGATCTGGGCATGAACACCGTGCTGGTCGAGCGTTTCTCCACGCTGGGCGGTGTCTGCCTGAACGTGGGCTGCATCCCGTCGAAGGCGCTGCTGCACACGGCCGCCGTGATGGACGAAGTCAAGGCCATGGCCGCACACGGCATTGTCTACAGCGAGCCCACGGTTGATATCAACCAACTGCGCAAGCACAAGGAATCCGTCATCGGCAAGCTGACGGGCGGGCTGGCCGGCATGGCCAAGGCGCGCAAGGTGCAAGTCGTGCGCGGCGTCGGTACGTTCCTCGATCCGAACCATCTGGAAGTCCAGCTGACCGATGGCGCCGGCAAAGCGGCCACCGGTGAGAAGAAGGTCATCCGCTTTGCCAAGGCGATCATCGCTGCAGGTAGCGAGGCCGTGAAGCTGCCGTTCATCCCCGAAGATCCGCGCATCGTCGATTCGACCGGCGCGCTGGAGCTGCGCGAGGTGCCGGCCAAGATGCTCGTCATCGGCGGCGGCATCATCGGCCTGGAAATGGCCACGGTGTACAGCACGCTGGGCGCTCGCATCGACGTAGTGGAAATGCTCGACGGCCTGATGCAGGGCGCTGATCGCGACCTCGTCAAGGTGTGGGACAAGATGAATAAGGGTCGCTTCGACAAGGTCATGCTCAAGACCAAGACGGTCGGGGTGGAAGCCAAACCGGACGGTATCTACGTCAAGTTCGAAGGCGAAGCCGCACCGGCCGAGCCGCAGCGCTATGACATGGTGCTGGTGGCCGTGGGCCGCGCGCCAAACGGCAAGCGCATCGGCGCGGAAAAGGCCGGCGTGGCCGTGACCGACCGCGGCTTCATCGACGTGGACAAGCAGCAGCGCACGAATGTGCCGCACATCTTTGCGATCGGCGACATCGTCGGGCAGCCGATGCTGGCACACAAGGCCGTGCACGAGGGCCATGTGGCGGCCGAGGCCGCACATGGCGAGAAGGCGTATTTCGATGCCAAGCAGATTCCGTCGGTCGCCTATACCGATCCGGAAGTGGCCTGGGCAGGCCTGACCGAAGACCAGTGCAAGGCGCAGGGCATCAAGTATGGCAAGGGCGTTTTCCCGTGGGCTGCGTCGGGCCGCGCAATTGCCAACGGCCGCGACGAGGGCTTCACCAAGCTCATCTTCGACGAGGAAACCCACCGCATCATCGGTGGCGGCATCGTCGGCACGCATGCGGGCGACCTTATCGGCGAGGTTTGCCTGGCCATCGAGATGGGCGCGGATGCTGTGGATATCGGTAAGACCATCCACCCGCACCCGACGCTGGGTGAGTCGGTAGGTATGGCTGCAGAAATCTATGAGGGCGTTTGCACGGACGTGCCGCCGGCTCGCAAGCGTTGAACTGCAATTAACTGCCAGAATTCGGAGACAACTTCGAAATCTAGCTGACAAATCGAAGGGGAAGGGCCGCTCAATTGGGCGGCCCTTTGCCTTTGGAGTGACCGTTGGCCGGTCAGTGTCGAGGTTCGGCTCGGCGCCGATGGCGGCGCAGCAGGCGCACCGCTGCGATCAGGCGGCGCCACATCTGTTGCATTAGCCCATGCCGCCGGGCGCGCCAGACGGCGATTCGAACCTGAAGGGCTTGCCAGGTCGGCGTTGCCTGCAGGGCGGCAATCATGCGCTGCTTCCATGCCAGAAACGCGGATTCCCAGCGCGCATACCACGCGATCGTGTGCAACTGTGGCCGAACGGCGGAATAAATGCGCACGCCCAGCCCGGTACTGACGATTTTCGCCACAACCAGAACCAAGGCGCCTGCAATGAGATGGCCCCGCGCCAGGACGTAGACGGCCGCAAGCTTGAACGGCAGCAATGCGAGCATGGGAAGGGCAAAGGCGCAGAGGGCTTCGATCGGCTCCAGCTGCGCCAACTTCCGCTCCGCCGCTTGGACCCAAGGGAGCGCCGCCAGACGGGCGGTTGCCTGCTGCATGACGTTCCATATCCACTCTTCTAACAGCAGGATAAGCGCAGCCGCGACGATCAGACTTCGCTTGGCGAGGGATTCGCGAGACATTGGGCAGGGGAGGAGGGCGGTGAGCCGCAATACAGGATGGAGCGTCGGCTGCGTGCAAAAGTTCGCAATTTGAAGAGCGAGACGTTTCAGGCGCACACAAAAAACCCGGCCGAAGCCGGGCTAAAGGTACCCACTGATCACCACTGAGGACAGGTTTCGGTAGCGGGACCGGGGAGACAATCGAACGAACACGGTGGAATGGACCACCACCCGCGCATTTGGGTTCCGCGCAAATGCACGCAAACGACGTGTTTGGAAGAATGGCTCGACGGCCAAAACAAAACGGGCCTCCCGGAGGAGGCCCGCTTGAACAAGCAGGTAGTGCAGCAGCTTAGCGCTTAGGCAGCGGTCGTTGCCGACTTCTTGCCGGTAGCAGCGCGCGCTTGGGCGGATGCTTGGGCGGTTGCCTTGCTGGCAGCGTTGGCAGCAGCGTGGAAGTTGCTTTCAGCCAGTTCCACAGCTTGCTTGGTAGCCTTCTGCACCGAGTCGTACGCGTTGTTGGCGGCCGACAGAGCCGACTTCACCAGGGCAACTGCCGATTCCGAACCGGCCGGAGCGTTCTTCGACACGTTGTCGACGAGCGCTTGCAGCTTGCGGCTGTTTTCAGCGATTTGCACTTCAGCTGCCTTGCTGAATTCGGTTTGCGTGTCCGAAGCGATTTCGTACAGGTGACGGCTGTAAGCGAGAACCTTTTCAGCCAGGGGTTGCACGGCGGCGGTTTGCACCGACAGTAGCTCTTGGGCGTCCTTGGCGGTCAGTGCCTTCTTGGCATGTTCGACGTTCTCGGCCAGGGTAGCCTTGACGACCTGCAGGTTCAGTTCGACCAGCTTTTCGACGCCTTCAAATGCCTTGTTGGTCAGGCCGAAGAAGGTTTCCAGGTTGGCCTTGTGCGCCGCAGCGATCTGTTCCTGAGTCAGCATGTTGTCTCTCCAAATACAAAGGTGGGTCGGGGAATCAAAATGAAAATTTAGATCGCCCAGATGTACAAAGCATGACGGTCTGCGTCGGGCCTTCCAGGCGACATCGCGATCAAATTAGGGATGGTGCATCGCAACAATTTCATTGTTGTTGAATGTTCAACCAGTGTCAAGCGCCATTTGTGCATCGCACAAAAATCAAAAATCGTTGATTTTTTATGCACAGGAATTGCGCCGCAAACCGTTTGGCGGGATTTTTTGTGGCAGAAAAATGCGTGTCTGTGGTGCAGGCGAAATGCATTTGACCACTTCCGGCGGTAAATCCGTCTCAAAAAACACACGAGTGCAGCGTAGGTTAGGATGCGCCCGAGTGCCATTTTTGTTGCGTTGCGATTTCTGATTCACATGCGGGCGTTCTATACCGACCATTTTGTCTTGCCGCTGCCGCCTGGCCATCGGTTTCCGATGCGCAAGTACAGCGACCTGCGTGCACGGGTGTTGGCCGATGTGCCGGGGCTGTCCATGCATGAGGCGCCGCGCGCCGAGGACGACGCGTTGCTGCTAGCGCACACGACCGAATATGTTGAGGCCGTAAGCGCCGGTCGGCTTGACCCGGCGCGCCAGCGCGAGATCGGGTTTCCTTGGTCGCCGGAAATGGTGGAGCGCAGCCGCCGTTCGGCGGGTGCAACGATGGCCGCAAGCGCAGCCGCGTTGGCGGATGGGATTGCCGTCAACCTGGCGGGCGGGACTCACCATGCCTATGCGGACAAGGGCGGCGGCTTCTGTGTATTTAATGACGCAGCCATCGCCTCGCGCTGGATGCAGCGCCAATCAGGCAGGTCGGCGGCGGATTTCCCGGTCGCCATCATCGATCTGGACGTGCATCAGGGCAACGGCACGGCGTCGATCCTGCGCGATGACGCCACCGTTTTCACCTTGTCGCTGCACGGCGAGAAGAACTACCCGTTCCGTAAGGAGGCGTCGGATCTGGACATCGGCCTGCACGATGGCTGTGGCGACGAGGACTATCTGCAGGCGCTGACTGGCGCACTCGACATCCTGGCCGGGCGCTTCAAGCCGCAGTTGATCATCTATCTGGCCGGCGCGGATCCCCATGAAGGGGATCGCCTCGGCCGGCTCAAATTGACCCTGCAGGGTCTGGCCCGGCGCGATCAGGAAGTCTTCGACTTCGCCTATCAGCGTCGCATACCGATTGCCGTTACCATGGCGGGCGGCTACGGCAACAATATCGACGATACCGTGGCCGTCCACGCGCAAACCATCGCGCTGGCTGCCCGGCACGCACAGCGTTGGGCGGCTCGCCACGAGGCTGCCGCCGCATCGAACTTTCTTCCGCTTTCCGCATGACCCCAGCGTCTTCCGTCGCGCCAGCCTCAGCGCGCGGCTCCCTGTTTGTCGTCGCCATGCCCTGGCTATTCGTGCTGATCTGGAGCACGGGCTTTATCGTGGCCAAGTACGGAATGCCGTACGCCGAGCCGATCACGTTCCTGTTTTTCCGCTTCGTTGGCGTGCTGGTGTGCTTGCTGCCGCTGGTATGGCTGGCGCGCGTGCCGCTGCCGCGCCGCGCCGGCACGGCCGAGACCGATTGGGTGACGGTCGGTCACATCGCGGTGGCTGGTCTGCTGATGCAGTGGGGCTATCTGGCAGGTGTATGGGCGGCGGTCAAGCTGGGCATGCCGGCAGGCATGACGGCGCTGATCGTCGGCATGCAGCCGATTCTGACGGCCCTGTATGTCTCGATGCGCGGGGAGCGTGTGTCGCGCCGCCAATGGGCGGGTCTACTGTGCGGCATCGCAGGTGTAGGCCTCGTGGTAGCGAATAAGCTGCATCTGGCGGGCGTTGGCGCGACGACGCTTGCACTTTGCGTGGGCGCGTTGCTCTCGATCACCGTAGGCACGCTGTATCAAAAGCGCCATTGCCCGGTGTTTGATCTGCGGATGGGCGCGTGCATCCAGTTCGGGGCGTCGGCGCTGCTGTGTCTGCCGTTCATGTTTCTGTTCGAGACGCGCGAGGTGCATTGGACGCTGCCGATGATCGGGTCGCTGGTGTGGTCGGTTCTCGCGTTGTCAATTGGCGCGATCTCGCTGCTGTTTGTGCTGATCCGCAAGGGCGCGGCCACCAAGGTGACGTCGCTCTTGTATCTCACGCCGCCGACGACTGCCGTGATGGCGTGGGCGCTGTTCGGCGAGCGTTTTCCGCCGCTGGCAGCGCTCGGCATGGTGATTGCCGCTTGTGGTGTGGCGCTCGTTATCCGCAAGTGACCGAGGTTCGGGGGCTGGCGTATCCTGATCACTTTCCATTGCCACCCGCCTGCTGCCCATGAGTACGCCACGCCAGACGCGCGACGACTACCGCCACTTCCACACCATCACCACGCGCTGGATGGATAACGACGTCTACGGCCACGTCAACAACGTCGTCTATTACAGCTACTTCGACACCGTGGTGAACGCCTACCTGATCCAGCAGGGCGTGCTGGATCCGGAGCATAGCGACACCATCGGCCTTGTCATCGAGACGCAATGTAATTACTTCGCGCCGCTGTCGTTTCCCGACCCGGTCGTGGCAGGCCTGCGGGTTGCGCGCCTGGGCAACACGAGCGTGCGCTATGAGGTGGGCCTGTTCCGCGGCGACGCGCAAGAGGCCGCAGCGCAGGGCCATTTCGTGCACGTCTATGTCGACCGCGAAACGCGTCGACCGGTGCCGCTGCCCGATGCGCTGCGTGCCGTGCTTGAGCCGCTTGCATCCAATATCACCGCTTGAATGTTGCGCATCGCCATGACCGACCGACGTCCCGTCTCCGCAGAAGTCGAACTCGTGGATCAGGCAATCACTTCGCGCCGGTCCGTGCGCGCGTTCCTGCCGACGCCCGTTGCTCGCGAAGACATCGAAGCGATCCTCGACGTGGCGCGCCGTGCGCCGTCCGGCAGCAATACGCAGCCGTGGAAGGTCTATGTGCTGACGGGTGAATCCAAGGCGCGCTTGTCCGAGTCCGTGTTGGCGGCGTATGACCATCCGGAGGTCGATACGCTGCATCGCGAGGAGTATCCGTACTACCCGCGCACGTGGATTGATCCGTACCAGAGCCGGCGCCGCAAGGTCGGCTGGGATCTCTATGGCTTGCTCGGTATCGAGCGCGCCGACAAGGAACGCATGCACGCGCAGCACGCGCGCAACTTCCGCTTCTTCGATGCGCCGGTTGGCATCATCTTTACGATCGACCGCGTGATGGAGCAGGGCAGTTGGCTCGATTACGGCATGTTTCTAGAGGCCGTAATGGTGGCGGCGCGTGCTCGCGGCATCGATACGTGTCCACAGGCCGCTTTCACGCAGTTCCATCGGATCATCGCTGAGCATCTCGCGCTGACCGAAGATGAGATGGTCGTCTGCGGTATGTCGATGGGTTATGCGAACCTCGCTGCCATCGAGAACACGCTCATCACCGAGCGCGCACCTGTCTCCGACTTCACTCGCTTTCTCGATTGACGTCGTCATCGCGCGACCGCCTGCTCGCTACAGCGCACATCTTCGTGCAAAGCGAGAATTGGCGGAGAAAAGTCGTCGAATTATGTCAACAGATACGGCCGATCCGTCGTTAGACTTTGGTCTGCGACTCAGCGTGCGACGTGCGCGTGTTGTGAGGAGGTGTTGGAGCGAGTTGTATACCGTGATTGTCGGCATGCACGACGGAGTTCACGGGCTACGCTCTCAAATTCCGGTGCTGATTCCGCACTGCCGCTCATGTGCAGCTTGCGCAACTTTCTTCACGATTGGGATTCTGCTGCGGCAGACAATTGCGTCGAAATGATGACCGAATGATAAGGCTCCCGAGGTCAAACTTTAAGGCCGTGAGCTAAGTCCTTCATCTTGCTAAGAATTTTGTTTTTGCCTACACTTGCGCCATCTCACGCGCGGGTGATCGAACCATGTCACGGTCTGTTTCCTCATTTTTTCGACGTCTCGGCTTCGTTTCGCTGATGACCGTCGCGCTCGCTGCCGTCTCCGTCGCTACCGTGGCCAACGCTGCCACGACCGACAAAAAGCCCGCTGCCAGCAAGAAAGCCAAAGTCAAATCCAAGGGTAAGACCGTCGTCAATCGCAAGGCCAGCGCCAAAGTCGCGGCTGCGAGCAGCGATGAGGTCGCCTCCACCAAAGTCCGCAAGGTTGTTACCGTCAAAGGCAAGCGCCGCGTGATCATGGTCGAGCGCGGTGCGCGTCCGGTGCGTGCGTCGTTCGTGCCGGCATCCCCGACGCTTGGTGAAGCGATGGGTTTGCGTTCGACGCCCGATGCGTTGGCGCTGCGTTCCTCCGTCGCCCTGGTGATGGACCAGAACAACGGCGAAGTGCTGTTCCAGAAGAATTCGTCGGCTGTGTTGCCGATTGCGTCGATCACCAAGCTGATGACGGCGCTGGTCGTGACCGATGCACATCAGCCGATGGACGAGCTGCTTGAAATCACCGATGAGGATCGTGACTACGAGCGCAACACCGGCTCGCGCCTGCGCTTCGGCACGATGCTCACGCGTGAAGACCTGCTGCTGCTGGCGCTGATGTCGTCGGAAAACCGTGCAGCCTCGGCGCTGGGTCGCAACTATCCGGGCGGTCGTCCTGCATTCGTTGCCGCCATGAACCGCAAGGCGCATGAGCTGGGCATGAACGACACGCACTATGTGGATTCGAACGGCCTGTCGAGCAGCAACGTGTCGAGCGCGCAGGACCTCGCCAAGATCGTGATGGCTGCCTACAAGGTGCCGCTCATTCGTCAATTCACCACCACCCCTGAACATACGGTCAACGCCAACGGCCGCACGCTGCACTACGTCAACACCAACCGTCTGGTGCGTGGCGGCGAGTGGGATATCGGTCTGCAGAAGACCGGCTTCATCAACGAAGCTGGCCGCTGCCTGGTGATGCAGGCCAACGTGCATGGCCGCAACGTCGTGATGGTGTTCCTGGATTCGGCTGGCAACCTCACGCGCTTTGCAGACGCCACACGCGTGCGCAATTGGCTGGAGCGCAACCCGCACATCGAGCCGGCCACGCAAGCTGCTGCGCCGTTGCGGAATGTACCTGTGTCGACCCAGCCGGCAACCGTGCTGGCCTCGGAGCAGCACGGCGCCTGAGCCGCGGCATCGNAGCGCGTCATCGAACGCGCTTTTTTGTTGGGCGAAACCAGCGGCTCACTCTGCGCGCACGGCGTCCCCTTCGTATGTGTAGCCCATGCCTTTGGAGATCTGTAGCGCGGTGTCCTTGAGGTTGTCGAGCCAACTCTCCTGCAACCGGTCTGCCGGCGCAGACAGCGACAGACCTGCTACCAGCCGCCGCGAATCATCGTAGATTCCGGCAGCGATACAGCGCACGCCGAGTTCCAGTTCTTCGTTGTCACGTGCGTAGCCATTCGTGCGTACCCAGTTGAGTTCGCGTTCGAGCTTGGGCAGGTCCGTGATCGAGGTGCGAGTGTGGCCTGACAAACCGGTACGCGTGGCATAGGCTCGCACACGGCCGACTTCGTCTGCAGCCAGGAATAGCTTCCCGACCGAAGTCAGATGCAGCGGTGCGCGGCCACCGATGGCGCGCACCACCTGCATGCCCGAGCGCTCGGAATATGCGCGCTCGATGTAGACGATTTCATCGCCCTGGCGCACCGAAAGATTGACGGTCTGGCCGGTCAGGCGATGCAAGGCGCGCATCGGAGCGAGGGCCGCTTCACGCACCGAGAGGCGTGCCTTGACGAGGTTGCCCAGCTCCAGCAGACGCATGCCCAGACGGTAGCTGCCCGGGTCGGAGCGATCGACGAAGCGGCAAGCCACCATGTCGTTCAGGATGCGGTGCGCGGTAGACGGGTGCAGGCCGGTGCTGGCGGAGAGCGCCTTCAGGCTGACCGGATCTGCGTGGTCGGCAAGCGCGTCGAGCAGCATCATCATGCGTTCGATGACCTGAATGGACGTCTTGCCGGGGTCCTTGTCTGCTTCTGCCATGGGTGCAGTGGGTTGCGGATGCGATGCAAAATTCTATCCCACGATGTGAAAATGCGCACCATCCCGACGCATGATTCCCGGTATTTTTGAGGAATTTCTCGGTCGGCCGGCTACTGTGCTTGACGGGCCCCGTGAAGCGCACTCACGACTGGCATGAAGAAGTTCTGTGCCTTGAGGGCCGCGCCGGACATGGCAGCGGGCGCATAATGGCGGCTTCCCGCAGAACACAAGAGACTCCCATGCGCGTAGGTTTGTTCGTCACTTGCCTCATTGATCTGATGCGGCCCGACATCGGGTTTTCGGTGCTTAAGCTGCTGGAAAAGGCCGGCTACGACGTCGTCGTGCCGCCCGCGCAGACCTGCTGCGGCCAGCCCGCCTACAACTCCGGCGATCGGCCGCTGGCGCGCGATCTGGCGGAGAAAACGCTCAAGGAATTCGAGCAGTTCGACTACGTCGTCATCCCGTCTGGCTCGTGCGGCGGCATGATCCGTAAGGGCTACGCCGATCTCTTTCGAGATGATCCGGAGCTCGCGGGCCGCTACGAGCGCCTGGCGCCGCGTGTGTACGAATTGACGGACTTTCTCGTCAACGTGGCCCGTGTCGAGACGCTCGATTCCCAATTTCACGGCCACGTGACGTACCACGATTCGTGCTCCGGGCTGCGCGAGCTGGACGTGAAAACACAGCCGCGAGAGCTGCTCGGCAAACTGGAGGGTGTGCAATTGACCGAGATGCCCGCCTGCGAAGCGTGCTGCGGCTTCGGCGGCACGTTCTCGATCAAGTACGGCGATATCTCCACCGCCATTGCGGATGAGAAATGCGCCAACATCAAGGCCAGTGGCGCCGATGCCGTCGTGCTCGGGGATGTGGGCTGCATGCTCAACATCGAGGGCCGGCTGCGCCGTACGGGCGACACGCAAACGCGTGTGCTCCACATCGCGCAAGTCCTTGCCGGCGACGCGTAAATCGCAACTGCCCTAGAACACGACGGAGACGCAATCGCATGCAAGTCCGCAGCATGGAATTCAAGGCGCGCGCCGGGCAGAAGCTCGCCGACAAGCGCCTGCAGCAGAACCTCACCAAGCTCTCGACCAAGTTCGTCACCGCGCGCGCGGCGGCCATCCAGGACATCGATTTTCCAGCCACGCGTGAAGCGCTGAAGGAGCGCCGCAACCGCGCGCTGGAGAACCTCGATGTCTGGCTCGCCACGTTCGAGGCGGAGGCCACGCGCCGTGGCGCCAAGGTCCTGTTTGCGGAAACCACGGCAGATGCCGCGCGCCTGGTCGCAGAAATTGCCCGCAAGCACGAGGTGAAAAAGGTCATCAAGAGCAAGTCGATGGTGACCGAAGAGATGCGCCTGAACCAGGTGCTCGGCGAGATGGGCGTGCAGAGCATCGAGACCGATCTTGGCGAGTACATCCTGCAGATCAACGACAGCGAGCCGCCGTCGCACATCATTGCGCCGGTGGTGCACAAGGACAAGGAGGAGATTGCTGATCTCTTCGCCAAGACGCACAACAAGCCGCGCCTGACCGATATTCCCGAGATGACGCGCGAGGCGCGCGAAGTGCTGCGGCCCGAGTTTCTGTCCGCTGACATGGGCGTGACGGGCGGTAACTTCATCATTGCCGAGACGGGTTCCGTTGCCGTCGTCACCAACGAGGGCAACGAAGGCATGTGCACGATCATGCCGCGCGTGCACGTTGCCGTGACGGGTATCGAGAAGGTATTGCCGACGCTTGAAGATTTGGCGACCGTCATGCGTTTGTTGCCGCGATCGGCCACCGGCCAGGCGATCTCGAACTATTTCTCGCTGCTGACGGGGCCGCGCGCGCCCGGCGAGAAGGATGGCCCTGAGCATATGTACTTCGTCATCGTCGACGGCGGCCGCAGCGGTCTGATCGGCGGTGAATTCCAGGAGATGCTGCGCTGTATCCGATGCGGCGCGTGCATGAACCATTGCCCGGTCTATCAGAAGATCGGCGGTCATGCGTATGGCTGGGTGTATCCGGGCCCGATGGGTAGCGTGCTGACGCCTAGCTACGTTGGGCTGTCGAACGCGTTGGACCTTCCGCAGGCGGCCACGCTGTGCGGTGAATGCAATCGCGTGTGCCCTGCGTCCATCCCGTTGTCGGATCTGCTGCGCACGCTGCGCGAGAAACAAATGGAGCGCGAACTGCGCCCGCAAGCTGAGCGCTTTGGCTTGCGCGTGTGGGGCTTCGTAGCACGGCGACCGGCGTTGTACTCGGCTGGCACGTGGGTCGCAGCACGCGTGCTGCGCTGGATGGGCGGTGACAAGAAACTGATCCACTCGCTGCCAGTCGGCAAAGGTTGGACCGATACGCGCGACATGCCGGCTCCAGCAGGCAAAACGTTCCGCGAGTTGTACCGTGAAAAGAAAGCTCGAGCATGACTACTGCTGAATCTCTCCAGACGCTGCGCGCCGCGCTCGATCGTCACGCCAAGTCGCCTGACCTGCCGCGCCTGCTCAACCAGTGGCGCGACGATGCAGTGCTCGCGCCGTTGGCGGTCTTGCCGCCGGCGTACGACCAGGTGCGGCGTTCCTTGCTGCAGCGGCTGGACATGGCGGTGTCGTTTGGCGAGGAAAGCTGCTCGTTCTCGCCATCGTCGTTGCTGGCCGAAATGCGTTTGTGGACGGACAAGGCTGAGGCCAAGCTCGGCAGCATGTAATCGTGGGGCGACATGGAACGCGGGATGCGTGCTAGTGTCTGACAGGTTATTCCCGTGTCAGCCCATGCCATGAATCAGACCGCTCGCGAAATCATGCTGTACGACGCCCAGAAGAAGAGTTCGGGCGTAGCCTATCTCTGGTGGTTTCTGTTGGGCTTTCTTGGGGCACATCGCTTCTATCTGAAGCGGCCGGGCAGCGGTATTGCACAGGCCATTGCCAACATCGGGGGCACATGGCTGGCGTTTCGTGACATGGGTAACACCGCAGGCTGGGTGCTGGCCGTCATCGGGGGGCTGTGGGTGCTGGTGGACATGTTCCTGATCCCGGGGATGGTCCGCGCATACAACACGGTCCTCGCCGAGCGGCTGTCGACCGCCCCCTGAAAGGAATCGACCTATGAGCAAAATGACTTTGTGGAAGCGCGTCGCGCTGTGGGCGGCAGGTTTGGCTTGCGTGGGCGGCGCCTTGGCAGGTTGTACGACTTCGCGAGATCAATACAGCCAGAGTTCCAACATCAGCACGTACGGCGTAGTCGACGTCGGGATCGAGCGCACGTCGCGCTGATCGTCATTTCGTGGCTGGTGGCGCTACGTCTTTAAACTGCCGCCACTCGCCATTGACGAGCAGTTCCAACGGCTGGAACAGCGCCTTATAGGCCATCTTCCGGCTCTGCTCTATCCAGTAGCCGAGATAAACGTAGGGCAGGTCCAGCGCCTGCGCCTGGGCGATCTGCCACAGCACGTTGTAGGTTCCGTAGCTCGCCTTCAGTTCGATCGGGTCGTAGAACGTGTAGACCGACGATAGCCCGTCTTCCAGCACGTCGATCATGCTCACCATGCGCAGCTTGCCCGCCGATGGCGATTCGGGTGGCTCTCGAAACTCCACCAGACGCGAATTCACGCGGCTCTGTAGCAGGAACTGCTCGTATTGATCGCGGCTGTCGTGGTCCATGCCGCCGCCCGCGTGACGGACGGACTGGTACAGGAGATAGAGCTGATAGTGCTCTTCGACATAGGTAAGCGGTGCAACCAGCGCCTCAAGCCCTTGATGCCGCTCGGCGGCACGCCGTTGCGCACGCGATGGCGCATATCGATCAACGACGACGCGGCATGGCGTGCATGCATGGCAGTCGTCGCAATGCGGGCGGTAGGTGAAGATGCCGCTACGCCGGAAGCCGGCGCGCACGAGCTTTGAATAGACGTCGGCATTGATCAGGTGCGCCGGCGTGGCGACCTGCGAGCGCGCCAAGCGGCCATCGAGATAGCTACATGCGTAAGGCGCGGTGGCATAGAACTGCAATGCCGAGAGGGGGAGTTCCTTAAGCTTGCTCATTGCGCACGGTCCACCGGCGGAGCACCGATTTGTCGAAGTGCCACGGCACAATGGCCGGCGCGTTGGCCGCTTCCCGCACATGTGCGAGAAACGCCGCGCGAGGCACCGGGGCACCGCCCAGCGACGCCAGATGCTCGGTCTCCTGCTGGCAGTCTATCATCGCGACGCCCTGACCGCCGAGGAAGGCACAGAGCGCCGCGAGCGCGATTTTCGAGGCATCGGTACGGCGGGCAAACATCGATTCGCCGTAGAACATGCGGCCGAGCGCCACCCCATACAAGCCACCCACGCGTTGGCCGGCGTGCCACGTCTCGACGCTATGCGCGTAGCCGCGGCGGTGCAGGGCGGTATAGGCCTGAATGACGTCTTCAGTGATCCACGTGCCGTGCTGCCCAGGGCGCGCTGTGGTGGCACACGCGACCATCGTTTCGCGGAAGGCGTGGTCGATGCGGATTTCCCAGGCTGGGTCGTCAAGCACACGGCGCAGCGTCTTGCGAAAGGTGGTTGAGACGCGAAAATCCTCGGGGCGAAGCACCATGCGCGGGTCTGTGCTCCACCACAGCACCGGCTGGCCCTGGGCATACCACGGAAAAATGCCTTGCCGATACGCGATCAGCAGCCGCTGCGGCGATAGCTCCGCGCTGGCGGCCAGTAGCCCCGGCGCTTCGGATTCCGGCCCGAGCGCGCGATCGACCGGCGGGAAGGAATCGTGCGGATCCAGCCAGGCGATCATGATGCAGACAACGTGAGGTAGGCGTTACGGCGTCGTGGCCGGCGTGTCGATCGCGGCCGAGCGCATCGGCTTGTAGATGTCGAGCGTGTGGAGGCGGAAGCTGCCGTCGGCAAGCTTGCCAGCCGCGCGATCGGCGAAGAAGCAACGCAGCGTGTGGATGACGGTCGGGAAGGCCAGATCATCCCACGGGATGTCGGCTTCATTGAAGAGCGCGACTTCAAGGCTTTCTTCGCCCGGCGCGAAATCCAGATCGTTCAGCTTGGCTAGGTAGAACAAGTGCACTTGATGCACGTGCGGCACGTTGAGTACCGAATACAGCTCGCCGATTTCGACGTTGGCGCCGGCTTCTTCCTGGGTTTCGCGGTTGGCGGCCTGGGCGGTGGTCTCCCCGATTTCCATGAAGCCTGCGGGCAAGGTCCAGAAGCCGTAGCGCGGTTCAATGGCGCGCTTGCACAGGAGAATCTGATCGTTCCAAACGGGCACGGTGCCGACCACGTTGCGCGGATTCACATAGTGAATCGTATTGCAATGGTCGCAAACGTCGCGCAGTCGGTTGTCACCGGCGGGAATGCGCGAGACGACTGACTGGCCGCAGTTGGAACAGAATTTCATGGGGAATCGTCGCGGGTGGAATATCTCAGTGTATCACCGCAGCGAGGCGGCCCCGCGCAGCGCGGGGTGGGACGGCAGTATCGACTGAGTTGCCCGCAAAACGGTGCGTGGAAACGTAGAAAAGCAAAAAGCCCGCTGTGTGCGGGCTTGATGATTTGGCTCAGGTCTTGGAGCGAGCCGTTCTACTTTGGCTGGTTGCGGGGGCAGGATTTGAACCTGCGACCTTCGGGTTATGAGCCCGACGAGCTGCCAGACTGCTCCACCCCGCGTCCGTAGAAACGCATTCGACTTTCTGGCTGGTTGCGGGGGCAGGATTTGAACCTGCGACCTTCGGGTTATGAGCCCGACGAGCTGCCAGACTGCTCCACCCCGCGTCCGTCGAATAAAAAATTATAGCGACATCTGTGCGGCGATGCAACACTTTTCTCGTCTGCATGCATTTTGATGGTGCGTATTGCCCCTGTAACGGGCCCGCGAAGTCAGGCGAGGACTGGCCTTTGGACACTTCGTGCCTAGCCGCGTTCGAAAGCGGCGCGCACGGTGCATTGCGGCGTGCCGGCCGTTTACAATGCCGCCTTTCGCGTTCTTCTCTTGATTCCGATCGTGCTCAACGCCCTGTACCCGTTTGCCCGCCCGCTGCTGTTTTCGATGGATCCCGAAGACGCGCATCACTTCACGCTGAACCAGCTCAAGCGGGCACACGCGATGGGGCTCTCAGGCTGCATCGGTGCACGCGTAGCCCCGCAGCCGCGCACGGTGATGGGCGTTAAGTTTCCTAACCCGGTTGGGCTGGCGGCTGGCTTGGACAAGGACGGTGCGTATATCGATGCACTCGGCGCGCTCGGCTTCGGTTTTATTGAAGTCGGCACGGTCACTCCGCGCGCGCAGCCAGGCAACCCGCGCCCCCGCATGTTCCGCTTGCCGGCGGCCAATGCGCTCATCAACCGCATGGGTTTCAACAATGGCGGTGTCGATGCATTCATCAATAACGTGAAGGCATCGAAATGGCGTGAGGCGGGCGGCGTGCTCGGCCTGAACATCGGCAAGAACGCAGACACGCCGATCGAGCGTGCTGTCGACGATTACCTGCATTGCCTTGAGCGTGTGTATCCGCACGCGAGCTACGTGACGGTGAACATTTCATCGCCGAACACGAAGAACCTGCGTCAGCTCCAGGGCGCGAGCGAGCTGGATAGCCTGCTCGGTACGCTGCGCGATGCACAACAGCGTCTTGCAGACCAGCATAAGCGCTACGTGCCGGTGGCACTGAAGATTGCGCCAGACCTGGACGACGACCAGATTGCCAACGTTGCCGACGCGCTGCTGCGCCACAAGATGGACGGCGTGATTGCAACCAACACGACGATCAGCCGCGAGGCTGTCGCCGGTCTGGCACATGCGGAAGAGGCGGGCGGACTGTCGGGTCAGCCTGTGCGTGAAGCCTCGACGCGGGTGATTCGCGCATTGCATGGTTTGCTGGGCGATGCGGTGCCCATCATTGGTGTGGGCGGCATCCTCGCCGGGGAGCATGCACGCGAGAAGATCGACGCTGGCGCGCAGTTGGTACAGCTGTATACGGGGTTGATCTATCGCGGGCCGGCGCTTGTGGCGGAATGCGCCCGCGCACTGGCGCGTTGAAGGCGGCCGCGCTCAGCGGCGAAGCAGGAAGAGGATGAGCGCGCTGGTGGCCACCACGGCGGCTGCCAGGTCGTACGGCCCAGCGTAATCGGCCCACACAGTTGGGTCGAGCCGCTGCATGAAAGCCGGTTGTGCCAACGGCAGGATCATGCGCGGGATCGCAAACAATAGGGCGGCCACGACCAGCAGCACAATCAATGCGGTCAGCGAAGGCTTGGAGCGCCCCAAGATGCGGATGAATGATTGGGGCAAGGCCGTCCCCGTTTTGGAAGCGTCGGGCAGCTGATTGCCAGCTGCTCAACAAAAATTTGCAATGAACGTTTGTCAGGCATTTTCCTACAAAGTTCTGTCGGTTGCAGTCCTACTTTCGGCTACGTGTAGCAGAGCCTACATAATGTGTTGCCCTTGAACCGAGGTGGCCGACCCGCGCTGCACAATGTGCTTTATTCGGGAGTTTGTGTGCCAGGGCAACGTTATTTCGGCCCTACAGAACGCTTTATTTGCATGGCTGTGCATCGTGATGCACCGCGGCAACGAATGCCCGTCTGAGGGGTTGGCGTGGCGGAGGCGGGGAGTACAATCCGCCCTCATTGTGCAATGCACGATTTTTTGAGCGGCCAGCCATTCGGCCGATTTCCAAGTTCATGAGTCAAGCTCTCACAGCAACCGGGTCGCCCCAGACCAACGTGAACCTGCGCGCTATGGTGATCGGCGCCGTGGGTGTGGTGTTCGGAGACATCGGCACCAGCCCCCTGTATTCGCTCAAGGAGTGCTTCAGCCCCGATCACGGCATTCCTTTCTCCAGCGGTGCTGTGCTCGGCATCATCTCCATGCTGTTCTGGGCGATGGTGATCGTGGTGTCGCTCAAGTATGTGCTGTTCGTCATGCGCGCCGACAACAACGGCGAGGGCGGCATTCTTGCGCTGATGGCACTGTCGCTGCGTACGGCCAATACCAATTCCAAGCGCATGTCGCTGCTGATGATGCTGGGCGTCTTCGGTGCCTGCATGTTCTATGGCGATGCGGTGATCACGCCGGCCATCTCGGTCCTGTCGGCCATGGAAGGTCTTGAAATTGCCGCGCCCGCATTGACGCCGTTCGTCTTGCCCATCACGCTCGTGATTCTGGCGGTGCTGTTCTTCATCCAGCGAAGCGGCACGTCGGTGGTCGGCAAGTTGTTCGGGCCGGTAATGCTGCTGTGGTTTGCCGCGCTGGCCGCGCTGGGCATGATGAATCTGGTGAAGGCGCCGCAGATCCTGGTGGCCGTCAACCCGATGTATGCGATTTCGTTCCTGCACGACCATGCGCTGCAGGCGTTCATCGTGTTGGGTTCGGTGTTCCTGGTGCTGACTGGCGCTGAGGCGCTGTACGCCGACATGGGCCACTTCGGCGCCCGTCCGATCCGCTGGGCGTGGTTCTTTATCGTGGCGCCCAGCCTGCTGCTGAACTACTTCGGCCAAGGGGCGATGTTGCTGACTGACCCAAGCACCATCGAAAACCCGTTCTATCGTTCGGTGCCCGAAGCACTGCAACTCCCGATGGTGGTGTTGGCTGCGGCGGCTACCGTCATTGCCTCGCAAGCTGTGATTTCGGGCGCGTTCTCGCTGACGAGCCAGGCGATCCAGCTGGGTTTTGTGCCGCGCATGCGCATTCGCTACACCTCAGAAGCCGAGATCGGCCAGATCTATGTGCCGATGGTCAACTGGATGCTGCTGATCCTGGTGGTTGGCGTTGTGCTGGCGTTCAAGAAGTCCGACAACCTGGCCGCCGCCTACGGCATTGCCGTGACCACAACGATGGTCATCACCACGGTGCTTGCGGCAGTGGTGATGCGCTCGGTCTGGCGTTGGCACCCAGCGCTGGTGACGCTCGTGAGCCTCTGTTTCCTGGTGGTCGACATGGCGTTCTTCTCGGCCAACCTCTTGAAGATTCGCGATGGCGGTTGGTTCCCGTTGACGCTGGGCGCCGGTGTGTTCTTCCTGCTGATGACCTGGTACAAGGGCAAGAAGCTTTTGCGGGCTCGCAGCCTGGAGGATGGCATTCCGCTCGAGCCGTTCCTGGCGGGGTTGCTGGCGCATCCGCCGCATCGTGTCGAGGGCACGGCCGTTTTCCTCACCGGCAATACTGAATTCGTGCCGGTGTCGTTGCTGCATAACCTCAAGCACAACCGCGTGCTCCACGAGCGCGTGATCTTCATCAGCTTCGTCACGCGCGATATTCCCTACGTGGACGACAAGCAACGCGTGTCCGTGCGCGATCTGGGCAGCGGCATCTACATCGTCAAGGCGGAGTACGGCTTTAAGGAAACGCCGGACGTGTACCGCGTGCTCGAACTGGGGCAGCCGCAGATCGGCATGCGCTGCGAGCTGATGGATACGTCGTTCTTCATCGCGCGCGAATCGGTGGTGCCGTCCAAGCTGCCGGGCATGTCGATGTGGCGTGAGCGTCTGTTTGCGTGGATGCATCAGAATGGCGCCAAGCCCTCGGACTTCTTCCACATCCCAGCGAACCGCGTGGTGGAGTTGGGTACGAAGGTCGAAATCTGACAGACTGTACCGCTGCATAACAAACGGCCCGTGCGAGAGAAACGCACGGGCCGTTTTGTTTGGGTGTCAGGCGATGTTCGGGTTAGATCTTCGAGGCGTCGTGGTCGCGTTTGTGCACTTCATGGTTGCGCGCGTGTACGTCGTGGTTGCGATCCTTGACGTCGGCGTGCAGGTCCTTGCGGTCCTGGTGCAAATCACGGCGATCGGCATTGACCTGATGCTGATCTTGAGCGCGTTGCTTGCTCCAGTATTCGGCACCCTTGACGTTGCCGTTCGCCAGGTCGCGATCTTCGCGGCGTTGCGCGGTATTGCGCTCAGCGCGTTCGTCAGTCAGCGCGGCCTTGTCGTTGCCGATATCGGCACGGTCGTGGCGGATGTCGCGGTTGTCGTGGCGGATGTCACGGTTGTCCTGATGGATCTTCTGATTGTCTTGCTGGACTTGGGTAACAGGCGACACAGGAGCCGGCGGCGTGGTCTGCGCGAAAGCGGCGGTACCGGCAACAGCAAGCAGGGCAGCGATCAGGGTGTGGCTCGTCTTCATGGAGTTTCTCCTCGTGGGTGCCAGGCGGTGTGTGCCTGTGTCTCCATAACGGGCCGAAAAGACACGGCGACGACGCGCGAGTGTTAGGAAAGATCCATGCGCGTAAGGACTTGTAACGACCGAGCTCAGCCATGAAAAAACCCGCCGAGTCCGAAAACCGGGCGGGTTCCGATAAACAGGGTCTGCTTTAGCGCTTGAGCTTGGCGAATGCTTCGGCCATGGCGCCGGATGGTTCCGGCGCGCGACGTTGCTGGCCGCCGTGGCGACTGCCGCCGCTGCTCGGCCGGTCGCCGCCTCCGGTGCGCGGGGCCGCCTGACCCGGCTCATCCGACAGGCGCATCGTCAGGCCGATGCGGTTGCGCTTCACGTCCACTTCCATCACCTTGACCTTGACGATCTGGCCGGGCTTGACCACCTCGTGCGGGTCGCGAACGAATTTGGTCGACAGCGCCGACACGTGTACCAGACCATCCTGATGCACGCCGATGTCGATGAACGCGCCAAACGCCGCCACGTTTGTCACTACGCCTTCGAGCACCATGCCGGGCTGCAGGTCCTTGATGTCTTCCACGCCGTCCTGGAATGTCGCCGTCTTGAACTCTGGGCGCGGGTCGCGGCCGGGCTTTTCCAGTTCAGAAAGAATGTCGACCACGGTCGGCAGGCCGAACTTCTCGTCGGTGAAGTCGCGAGCGGTCAGGCCGCGCAGCGCCTCGCGGTTGCCGAGCACGTCCCCGATGCCCTTCTTGATGCTGTCCAGGATGCGCTTGACCACCGGATACGCTTCCGGGTGCACCGACGAGCGATCGAGCGGATTGTCGCCGTCATTGATGCGCAGGAAGCCGGCGGCCTGCTCGAAAGTCTTGTCGCCCAGGCGCGGCACTTTCTTGAGCGCGTCGCGGTTGGCGAACGCGCCGTTGGCATCGCGGTACTCGACGATGTTCTTGGCGAGGATCGAATTCAGCCCTGACACACGCGCCAGCAGCGGGGCAGAGGCCGTGTTCACATCCACGCCGACTGCGTTCACGCAATCCTCGACGATGGCGTCCAGCGCGCGGGCCAGCTCGCGCTGGTTGACGTCGTGCTGATACTGGCCAACGCCGATCGACTTCGGGTCGATCTTCACGAGTTCGGCCAGCGGGTCTTGCAGGCGTCGTGCGATCGAAACCGCGCCACGCAGCGACACGTCCAGCTCCGGGAATTCCTTGGCCGCCAGCTCCGACGCCGAATACACCGACGCGCCGGCCTCGCTCACCACGATCTTGGTCAGCTTCAGCTCCGGCGCGTTGCGCATCAGGTCTTGCACCAACTTATCGGTCTCGCGGCTGGCTGTGCCGTTGCCGATGGAAACCAGTGCCACGCCGTGTTGTTTCGCCAGCCGCGCGAGCGTGGCGAGCGAGCCGTTCCAGTCGCGACGCGGCTCGTGCGGGTAGATCGTGGCCGTTTCCAGCAGCTTGCCGGTGTGGTCGACCACGGCGATCTTGCAGCCCGTGCGGATGCCTGGGTCGATACCCATCACCGCCTTGGCGCCAGCCGGCGCCGCCAGCAGCAGATCGTGCAGATTGCGACCGAAGATCTTGATGGCTTCGGCCTCGGCGGATTCGCGCAGCTGCGTGAGCAACTCGGTTTCGATATGCGGCTGGACCTTTACGCGCCAGCACCAGCGGCATACATCCGACAGCCACTTGTCAGCCGCGCGGCCCTTGTTTTCGATGCCGACGTGGCGCGCGATCATGATTTCGCACGGGTGCGGGTTCAGCGCGTCCTGTTCTTCGCCCAAACCGAGCTTCACAAACAGCACGCCCGCGTTGCGGCCGCGGAACAGTGCCAGCGCGCGGTGCGACGGCACGTTCCGGATCGGCTCGCTGTATGCGTAGTAATCGCGGAATTTTTCTTCTTCGGCGGTTTCCTTGCCTTCCACCACGGTCGACGAGACCTGCCCCTGATTCCAAAGGTGGTCGCGCACCTTGCCAAGCAGCTCCGCCGTCTCGCCAAATTGCTCGGAGAGGATGTCGCGCGCGCCGTCCAGCGCTGCCTTCACGTCCGGCACGCCACCATCGGCAGTCGGGTTGCCGTTGACGAACTTGGCGGCTTCCGTTTGAGGATCGAGCGTCGGGTCGGCCAGCAGGGCCTGGGCCAGCGGCTCCAGGCCGCATTCGCGGGCGATCTGGGCGCGCGTGCGGCGCTTGGGCTTGTAGGGCAGGTAGAGATCTTCCAGCACCTGCTTGGTTTCGGCCGCCTCGATGGCGGTGCGCAGGGCATCGGTCAGCTTGCCTTGCTCTTCAATGGAAGCCAGGATGGCCGCGCGGCGGTCTTCCAGTTCGCGCAGGTACAGCAGGCGCTCTTCCAGATTGCGCAGTTGCGTGTCGTCCAGGTTGTCCGTCACTTCCTTTCGGTAACGTGCAATGAAGGGCACGGTGGCGCCTTCGTCCAACAGTTGCACGGCGGCGGCAACCTGCTGCGGCCGGACCGCCAGTTCAATGGCGATGCGGGAGACGATCTTCTGCAACACGGAATCAGTCATTGCTTCCAGAGAGTGCGATGGAAAGCCGCGCATTTTGCCACAACGCGAACCCTGTTCCTGAGCTGAAATCCGTGGCCGCGCGGCGTTTGCCGCACAGGCGCGGTGATAAAATGCGCGTTATGCCTACGCTCCTGTTTTCTGCCCGTCGCCGCGCAGCTGCGCGCCGCGCCTCCCGTCTGGTTCTGCCGGCGTCCATGCTCAGTGTTGCGCTGCTTGCCGCGCCCGCATGGAGCCAGTCTTCGCCGGCCTCCGCGCCAGCCGCGGCGGTGCCCGCCACGCAGCCCGATTTCGGCGCCGAGCACGATCGCATTACCAGCGCCAAAGCCTGGGCGGAATACCGCTACGCCCAGGCCGAGCGCGCTTGCTACGACAAATTCCTCGTCACGCGCTGCATCGACAAGGCCAAGGATGTGCGTCGCACGGAGCTCCACACCATCCGCGAACGCGAGCTTGCACTGGACGAAGCCGAACGTGCCGACCGCGCTGCCCGCCGCGACCAGGAGCGTGCCATCCGCGAGGCTCAGTACAACGCCGAGCGCCCCCAGCGCGAAGCCGCCGAGCAGAAGAATCGCACCGATTTCGCGAACAAGCAGGAGCAGCAGCGTCTGAATGAAGCGCAGCGCCAGGCCGAAGCGCCGCAGCGCGCCGCCAATGCGCAGGCTGCGGCCAAGAAGCAAGCCGATTACGACGCCAGGCTGAAGGCGGCGCAGGAGCAGGGCGCCGCCAATGCCGCCAAGCGTGCGGAAAACGTCAAGCAATTCCAGGAAAAGCAGCAAGACGCGGCCAAGCGCCAGAAGGAACTGGAAGAGCGCCGCGAACAAAGCAAGCACCGCAAAGAGCAAAACCAGAACAACACCAGTCCGCTGGGGTTCTAAACTTCAGCCAAGGCCGGGTTTCCGGAGGAGAGCGATGGACAGCGATCTGAATACGATCTCGCGTCGCATCATTGAATTGCAGATCGAGCACCGCGATCTCGATTTCCTGATCGACCGGCTGGCAGCGACCGTCGGTCACGACGAATTGCAGTTGCGCCGCCTCAAGAAGCGCCGTCTGAAACTCAAGGACACCATCACCCTGCTACAGTTGCAGGTTGAGCCGGACGTGCCGGCTTAACGCCTGCCCAAAGCGGGTTCGACTCTCATCCCGAGAGGCCGCAATCACGTGCGGCCTCCGTCATTTGACCCCACGGATTCCGCGTTGACTTCGCTTTCCCCGCTGGCCGAGCCGTCGGCTGATTCCGACGCCGATACCAGCGACGCTTCGGCTCCCGCTGCCTCTGTCCCTGCCGATGCCCATCATGCCGAGCTGGCGACGCTGTTCGCCGACGAAGGCACGCTGGCCAAGGGTATCGATGGCTATCGGCCCCGCAGTGCCCAACTAACGATGGCGCAGGCCGTGGCCAACGCCATCGAGGCCGCCGATTCGATCATCGTCGAGGCTGGCACGGGCACCGGTAAAACCTACGCTTATCTGGTCCCGGCGATGCTCTGGGGCGGCAAGGTGATCCTGTCGACCGGGACGAAAAACCTGCAGGACCAGCTTTTCCTGCGCGACATCCCGACCGTGCGCAAGGCGCTGAATGCGCCGGTGTCGGTGGCGCTGCTCAAAGGGCGCGCCAACTACGTTTGCCATTACCACGTAGAGCGCACGTCGCAGAACGGGCGCCTTTCTTCGCGCCAGGACGCCGCGTGGCTGCGCCAGATCAATCTGTTCCTGAAGACCACGAAAACGGGCGACAAAGCTGAACTTGCGAGCGTGCCCGAGAACGCACCGGTGTGGAGTCTCGTCACGTCCACGCGCGACAATTGCCTGGGTTCGGACTGCGCGTATTACAAGGACTGCTTCGTCATGCGCGCCCGCAAGGAGGCGCAGCAGGCTGACGTGGTGGTGGTCAACCATCACCTGTTCTTCGCGGATGTGATGTTGAAGGACACCGGCATGGCTGAACTGCTGCCCGCCGCCAACACGATCATCTTCGACGAAGCCCATCAGCTGCCCGAAACCGCCACGTTGTTCTTTGGCGAGACGATCTCTACGAACCAGATTCTCGAGCTTGCGCGCGACAGCGTGGCCGAAGGTCTTTCGCACGCTCGCGATGCGGTGGATTGGGTCGCGATTGCGGCACCGCTTGAGCGTGCCGCGCGTGATCTGCGCTTGGTTTTCCGTCAGGACGGCTCACGCCTGTCGATCAAGCAGATTGACAATGATGCAGCGCTCGCCAAGCCGTTCTACGAGGTGCTGCCCAAGCTGGAGCAGGCGCTTTCCGACTTTACCGGCGCGCTGGAAGCCCAGGCCGAACGCGCCGAGACCATCGAGCAATGCCATCGCCGTGCGGTTGCGCTGTGCGAGAAGCTTGAAGCGTGGGCCGATCCCAAACCGCCCAAGGCGCCCAAGAAAGAAGGGGATGCTGCGGGCGCGGACAGTGAGAGTGCGGGCCCCGTTGACGAGCGTGTGCGCTGGGTCGAGGTGTTTGCCAATTCCGTGCAATTGCACCTGACACCGTTGTCGATCGCGCCAATCTTTTCGCGCCAGCGTGCCGGTCAGCCGCGGGCGTGGGTCTTCACCTCGGCCACGCTTTCGGTGCGCGGCAACTTCACGCATTACGCCGCGCAACTGGGCCTGGATCGTGATCGCTCAATGACGCTCGACAGCCCGTTCGATTACGCAGCACAAGGTTTGCTGTATGTGCCGCGCGATCTGCCGCAGCCGAGCGATCCGCGCTTTACCGATGCGGTGCTCGACGCCACCTTGCCCCTCATCGAGGCGGCGGGCGGCAAGACGTTCCTGCTATGCACAACGCTGCGCGCAGTGAATCGCGCCGCCGAGCGGTTGTCAGATGAATTCGCTCAACGCGGCTGGGATTTCCCGCTGCTCGTGCAGGGCCAGGCCAGCCGTACGGAATTGCTGGACCGTTTCCGCGCGCTCGGCAACGCCGTGCTGATCGGCAGCCAAAGCTTCTGGGAGGGCGTGGACGTACGCGGCGAGGCGCTCTCGCTGGTCGTCATCGACAAATTGCCGTTTGCCCCGCCCGACGATCCGGTGCTGAGCGCCCGCATGGAAGCGCTGGAGAAAAAGGGGCTGAGCCCGTTTGCCGTCCACCAATTGCCGCACGCGGTGATCACGCTCAAGCAGGGCGCAGGGCGGTTGATTCGCTCCGAGACCGATCGCGGCGTGCTGATGATCTGCGACCCGCGGCTCGTTGAGAAGAACTATGGTCGCCAGATCTGGCAGAGCCTACCGCCGTTCAAGCGTACGCGCGAGGCGCAGACGGCTGCCGAATTCCTGCGTTCGCTGCGGCCGGAGAGTTCGGGGGATCTGCCTGCCGGTAACACTGAAGACTGATTCGCACGCACAAACAAAAAGCCCGGCCAATCGACCGGGCTTTTTGCTGTGCTATTCAAGCCTTGTTTACCACCACTGGTACCAGGGCTTGTCTTTCTTGCGCTGGCCGTAGGCGAGGAAGTCGCTCTTCGGGTAGTTCTGCTTGATGATGCGCTCGGTGTCGTCGCGCATGTCTTTCATGCCCAGCGCCTCGTACGACTTCATCATGATGTACAGCGCTTCTTCCACAGCGGGGGCGCGGTCGTAATCCTTGATGGCGTCTTGCGCGCGGTTCACGGCCGCGAGGTACGCCCCACGGCGATAGTAGTAGCGCGCGGCGCCCACTTCATGCTCGGCCATCGCGTTCACGATGTACTGCATGCGTTGCGTGGCGTCCGGCGTGTACTTGCTGTTCGGGAAACGCGTGATCAGCGTCTTGAACGCGTCATAGGCAGCACGCGCGGCCTTCGGGTCGCGCTCGCTCAAGTCCTGGTTCGAGAAGCGGCCGAGCCAGCCCAGGTTGTCGTTGAAGTTGATCAGGCCCTTGAGGTAATAGGCGTAATCGACGCTGGGATGATTTGGGTGCAGCTGAATGAAGCGATCCACCGCGGCCAGCGCGGCAGCCGTCTCGCCATCCTTGTAGTTGGCGTAGGCGGTTTCGATCTGGGCTTGTTGGGCGTACGGGCCGAATGGATAGCGGCTTTCGAGCTTTTCGTAGTACTTGACCGCCTTGGCGTAGTCGCCGCCGTCGAGCGAGTCCTTCGCTTCCGAATATAATTTGTTGGCTGACCAGCCGGCAGTTTCGTCTTGCTGCTCCGGCAGGATGCCGCAGGCCGAGATAGCCAAGCATGCAACGCCTGCCACCAACACTGCTCCGATTTGTGCGCGGATCCGACTGCCGATTCGGCTGCCGATTCGATTACCAATACGCGCCTGCTTTACGCTCGTGACCGACATGGGCACCTTTTCTGAATGAAAAATCGCATCAAGCATTATAGCCCAAGCCCTGTGTCAGACGACGCAGCAGCTGACGTTTCCCTCACTGTGCAGGAGACGGAAGACGCCCTCGATGATGAGGCGCTCGATTTGCCTACGGCCGGTGCGGCCCAGGCCGCCGAGCCGATCATCGTGGAGATCCCTGAAGCCATGCACGGCGAGCGCCTGGACAAGGCGCTTGCCAAGCTGCTGCCCGACTATTCGCGCAGCCGTCTCCAGCAATGGATTGATGCCGGGGCGGTGCGCCTGCATGGTGAGGTGGTGCGCCCGCGTGCGGCCATCTCCGGCGGTGACCGCATCGAAGTCGTCCCGCAACGCGCGGCCGACGAAAACGCCTTCGTTGCCGAGCCTATCGATCTGGATGTGGTGTACGAAGACGACACGCTGCTCGTCATCAACAAGCCGGCCGGGCTGGTGGTGCATCCCGCTGCTGGCAACTGGAGCGGCACGGTGCTCAACGGCCTGTTGCACCGCTATCCCGATGCCGCGGAGTTGCCGCGTGCCGGCATCGTCCACCGCCTCGACAAGGACACGTCCGGCCTGATGGTGGTCGCCCGTACGCTGCCAGCGCAAACCGATCTCGTGCGCCAACTGCAGGCACGTACCGTCAAGCGTACTTATCTCGCGCTCGTGTGGGGCGAAACGCCGGAAGAGGCCACCATTGACGCCCCGATCGGCCGTGACCCGCGTGACCGCACGCGCATGGCCATCATCGAGACGGCCAGCGGCAAGCCGGCGCGCACGCATTTCAAGACGCTGGACGTGGTAGGCCTCGGCCGAGCGCAGGTATCGCTGGTGCGCTGTCAGCTCGAGACTGGCCGTACACACCAGATCCGTGTGCATTTTGAATCGGAGGGGCATCCGCTGCTTGGTGATCCGGTGTACACGCGCAATTTCCGTCGTGGCCAGCCACAGACGATCAAGGCACCGCTGCCGGTGCCCTTTACGCGGCAGGCGCTGCACGCGGTGCGCCTCGGGCTCGTGCATCCCGCCTCGGGCAAATCGGTGCATTGGGAGGCAGGTGTACCCGACGATTTCGCCGCTCTGCTGGAAGCCCTCGACCTGGATCCCGATGCCGACATCAACTGACTGGATCGTTCCCGACTGGCCCGCGCATCCGCGTGTCAAAGCGATTGCCACGACTCGCCCGGGTGGCGTCAGCGCCGGGCCGTACGGGTTGGCTGGCGGGTTGCCCGGTGGCCTGAACCTTGGCCTGCACGTCGGGGATGCGCCGGAAGCCGTTGAACAGAACCGCCGCATCCTGCGTGCAGCGCTGCCGGCTGAGCCGACGTGGATGGAACAAGTGCATGGCACCGGTGTCGCTGATCTTGATCAACTTGTCGGTACGTCGGCGCCTGTAGTGGCCGATGCTGCGGTGGCTTCCTGGCGGGATCGGGTCTGCGTGGTCATGACGGCAGATTGCCTGCCTGTCTTGCTGAGTGACGCTCGCGGCGTCACGGTGGGTGCGGCGCATGCGGGCTGGCGTGGGCTATGCGGCGGCGTGATCGAGCGCACGCTGGATGCGATGACGCAACGATTGCGCGCCAGCGGCCAGGAAGCCGATCCAACGTGGTTGGCATGGCTGGGGCCGGCCATCGGGCCGACATGCTTTGAAGTGGGTGCCGAGGTGCGCCAGGCCTTCATCGAGGCGGCCCAGCCCGGCGAATTACCGGCCACCCAGGCGGCCTTCGTGGAAGGCGCACCCGCCGACAAGTTCTTCGCTGATCTGTATGCGCTGGCCCGGCTGCGGCTGGCACGCGTCGGCTGTACTGACGTGTACGGCGGCGGCCTGTGCACGATGACAGACGCCGAGCGCTTCTATTCGTACCGCCGGGAGCGCACCACGGGCCGCATGGCCACGCTGATCTGGCGCGCAGAGTGAGCGTTCAGACGGCGCCATCGCCTCCATCGCTGCTCAGTGTGGGGGCGGTGTCCGCCTGGTCCTGCGCGGCTTCCTGAGCCTTGCGGCGGCGCCTGCGTGCCGGCGTGCCGACAATCCAGAGGAAGAGCGATAGCGGTGCCACGCCGTAGAAGACAAATGTGCCGATGCCGGCAATCCAAGATTGCTCAGTCAAGGACATCATCAGCACGACGTAGAGCCAGGCGATGGCGACGATATACATGGGAAAAAGCGGTGCCCGGCATTGGCGCAATGCGGCAGTCTCGCACGAAATTGCGCAAATTGGACCATAGCCCCGGTTCTGCGCTTAACCATTTGGTCGGAGCCGTTTTCGGTGAATGTGGCAAAACCCGCGCTGGCTCTACGTTTCCGGCCGATCATTAACTAACTCCGATTGACAGCCTTGAAACGGCAAGGCAACAATGCCCCGCAATACTACGAGTTGCGCCGCCGTTCCAACCGGAGCGGCGCATATCGTCGGATCGAGGGCACTATGGCATCGCGTCAATCGACATCATCCAAAGCATCTAGCGCCCACACTCAAGCTCCCTGGCAGGGCTTGTCGGACCCTACGCAGTGGGCAGAGCAGTTCAAGCAATGGCAAGCCTTTGCGGGCACCTTTGCACAACCCGGTGCGGCGGCGCCTGGTCTTGGCCAGTTCAACGGCGCAGCGATGGGCGAAGGCGCGGCTCCTTTCGCGCTGATCCCGCACGAGCGCCTGGCCGAAATCCAACAGAAATATCTCGAAGAGTGGCTCCAGATCTGGCGCCACATGAGCACCGGCGAAAGCGCCGAGGCCGTGGCGCCGTCTGATCGCCGTTTCTCGAACGACGCCTGGCGCAAGAGCCCGCTCTACGGCTACGCCGCTGCGTTCTACGTGCTCAACGCCCGCACGCTGATGGAAATGGCGGACGCCGTGCAAGCGGACGCCAAGACCCGCGAGCGCGTGCGTTTTGCCGTATCGCAATGGACGGCCGCCATGTCGCCGTCCAACTTCCTTGCGACCAACCCAGAGGCACAGAAGCATCTGATTGAATCGCGTGGCGAATCCCTGCGCACCGGCATCCTGAACATGCTGCAGGACATGGAGCGCGGCAAGATCTCGCAGACGGACGAAACGGCATTCGAGATCGGCCGCAATGTCGCCAACAGCGAAGGCGCCGTCGTCTTCGAGAACGACTATTTCCAGCTCATCCAGTACAAGCCGCTGACGGCCAAGGTGCATGCGCGCCCGCTGCTGCTGGTGCCGCCGTGCATCAACAAGTTCTACATCCTGGATCTGCAGCCGGCCAATTCGCTCGTGCGCTATGCGGTGGAGCAGGGCAATACCGTGTTTCTGGTGTCCTGGCGCAATCCGGACGCGAGCATGGCTTCCCGCACGTGGGACGACTACATCGAAGGCGGCGCGATCGAGGCCATTCGTGTCGCACGCGAGATTTCTGCGCAGGACCAGATCAACGTGCTGGGTTTCTGCGTGGGCGGGACGATCCTTTCCACTGCCTTGGCGGTACTGGCGGAGCGCGGCGAGCATCCGGCCGCAAGCTTGACGCTGCTGACCACGCTGCTCGACTTTACGGACACCGGCATTCTCGACGTGTTCGTCGATCAAGCCCAGGTGGAAATGCGGGAGAAGACCATCGGCAGCAATGCTCCGACCGGCCCGGGGCTGCTGCGTGGCGTGGAGCTGGCAAATACGTTCTCGTTCCTTCGACCGAACGATCTGGTCTGGAACTACGTTGTCGAGAATTATTTGAAGGGCAAGACGCCCGCCCCGTTCGACCTGCTGTACTGGAATGGCGACTCGACCAATCTTCCAGGCCCGTGGTACTGCTGGTACCTGCGCCATACGTATCTGCAGAACGACCTCAAAACGCCGGGCAAGCTGAAGGTGAACGGGACGCCGGTGGATCTGGGCAAGATCGACGTGCCGGTCTACATCTACGGCTCGCGTGAAGACCACATCGTCCCGTGGAAGTCCGCTTATGGCTCGGTGCCGCTGCTCAAGGGCAAGCGGCGTTTCGTGCTCGGTGCCTCGGGACATATCGCAGGCGTGATCAACCCGCCCGCGGCCAATAAGCGTTCGCACTGGATCAATGCCAAGCTGCCCGATACGGCTGATGCGTGGTTCGAGGGTGCCAAGGAGCATCCGGGCAGCTGGTGGCCGGATTGGTCTACCTGGCTGGCATCGCACGCAGGCGCGCAGAAGGCTGCACCCAAGAGCTACGGCAATGCGGACTACCCGGCCATCGAGCCGGCGCCTGGCCGCTACGTCAAACAGAAAGCGTAAGATCGCGCGCATGAATCCCCGTTGCCGTCGCGGCTTCGGCCGCTGACGGTGTCCAACGACCCTCTCTTTCGACAGTGGAAGGTAAGCAAATGACCGATGTTGTGATCGTATCGGCGGTACGCACCGCCGTGGGCAAGTTTGGTGGCTCGCTGGCGAAGATCGCTGCGCCTGAGCTTGGCGCAACCGTGATCCGCGAAGCTCTGGCGCGCGCCAAGGTGGCGCCGGACCAAGTGAGCGAAGTCATCATGGGCCAGGTGCTGACTGCCGGCTCGGGCCAGAACCCGGCGCGCCAGGCTGTCATCAAGGCGGGGCTGCCGAACATGGTGCCCGGCCTGACCATCAACAAGGTGTGCGGCTCGGGCCTGAAAGCCGTGATGCTGGCCGCCAACGCCATCATGGCGGGCGATGCAGAGATCGTCGTGGCCGGCGGCCAGGAAAACATGTCCGCCGCGCCGCACGTGCTGCCGGGCTCGCGCGATGGTTTTCGCATGGGCGATGCCAAGCTGATCGATTCGATGATTGTGGATGGGCTGTGGGACGTCTACAACCAGTACCACATGGGCATCACGGCCGAGAACGTCGCCAAGGAATACGGCATCACGCGTGAAGCGCAGGACGAGTTTGCCGTGGCTTCGCAGAACAAGGCGGAAGCCGCGCAAAAGTCGGGCCGCTTCAATGATGAAATCGTTCCGATCCTGATCCCGCAGCGCAAGGGCGATCCGATTGCCTTCGCACAGGATGAGTTCGTTCGCCATGGCGCCACGCTCGAATCGATGGCTGGGCTGAAGCCTGCTTTTGACAAGGCCGGCACGGTGACGGCGGCCAACGCCTCGGGCTTGAACGATGGTGCCGCCGCTGTCGTCGTGATGTCCGCCGCCAAGGCCAAAGAACTGGGCCTGACGCCGCTGGCTACGATCCGTGCATACGCGAGCGCCGGCCTGGACCCGAAGGTCATGGGCATGGGGCCGGTACCGGCATCGAAACGTTGCCTGTCGCGTGCCGGCTGGTCCGTGGGCGATCTGGACCTGATGGAGATCAACGAGGCGTTTGCCGCTCAGGCGCTGGCCGTGCATCAGCAGATGGGCTGGGATACGTCCAAGGTCAACGTCAATGGTGGTGCGATTGCGATCGGTCACCCGATCGGCGCGTCGGGCTGCCGCATCCTGGTCACGCTGCTGCACGAAATGCAGAAGCGCGATGCGAAGAAGGGCCTGGCCTCGCTGTGTATCGGCGGCGGCATGGGCGTGGCGCTGGCGGTTGAGCGTCCGTAAGTTTTTTGCAGTGGGATTGGCGTGGGGTGGAACGAATACCGCACACGCCAATCCGAGACACCTGAGCATCCGCTGCCGGGCAAGAGGCCAGGCAGTTCTAACAACAAGGACTAGGAGTGGACATGACCAAACGCATTGCATACGTCACCGGTGGCATGGGCGGTATCGGAACGGCGATTTGCCAGCGCTTGGCGCGCGACGGTTTCACCGTGGTCGCGGGCTGCGGCCCGAACTCGCCGCGCAAGGCAAAATGGCTCGAACAACAAAAGGCGCTGGGGTTCGATTTCGTGCCGTCCGAGGGCAACGTCGGTGATTGGGAGTCGACCAAGGCCGCGTTTGACAAGGTGAAGGCCGAAGTGGGCGAGGTGGATGTCCTGATCAACAACGCCGGTATCACGCGCGACGTGGTGTTTCGCAAGATGACCCGCGCCGACTGGGATGCGGTGATCGATACCAACCTGACGTCGCTGTTCAACGTGACCAAGCAGGTCATCGACGGCATGGCGGATCACGGCTGGGGCCGCATCATCAACATCTCGTCGGTGAATGGCCAGAAAGGTCAGTTTGGCCAGACCAACTACTCGACGGCCAAGGCTGGCTTGCATGGCTTCACGATGGCGCTGGCGCAGGAAGTTGCTACCAAGGGCGTCACGGTCAACACGGTGTCGCCGGGCTATATCGCCACCGACATGGTGAAAGCGATTCGTCAGGATGTGCTCGACAAGATCATTGGCACGATCCCGGTCAAGCGCCTGGGCGAGCCGACCGAGATTGCGTCGATCTGCGCATGGTTGGCGTCTGAAGAGTCTGGCTTCTCCACCGGCGCGGACTTCTCCCTCAACGGCGGCCTGCACATGGGCTGACGCTCCCACGCCCATGCTGCGGCGATGCTGCAGCATGGGTGCAGCAATTTTCCCCCTTGCTTTGCCCTGCATGCTGCGATGCTCGATTGCATTGCAGCAGGCCTGTTGCCGCCTTTCCAGGCAACTGCCCGTGTGCATGAGCCGCATCAAAATGCTGCGGGTTTTTACCGGGGGAGGTCGCCTTTTCTTTGCAGGGCGATCCGCATAGAATCCAATCACGGAGGCGCTCCGCAGGGAGACACGGGGCGTCCGATCATAACCGGATGCATCTGCGCTGCTATTGAATGCAGCATTCGCGCGCAGATCGGAATAGCCGGGCAACCGCGTAATTTGCTGCATCGCTCGGTGCAGTCATTTCGCACTGCATCGGCTGCACCGCAGCAGCATCGCCAACACGGAAAGGCACGATGGCCACCAGCAAGAAGGGCACCGAACGGCTGATCAAGAAATATCCCAACCGCCGGCTGTACGATACCCAAACCAGCACATACATCACGCTCGCAGACGTCAAGCAACTCGTGATGGAAACCGAAGAGTTTCGCGTCGTCGATGCGAAATCCGGTGAAGACCTGACCCGCAGCATCCTGCTGCAGATCATCCTCGAAGAGGAAACCGGCGGCGTGCCGATGTTCTCCGGCGCGATGCTCGCTCAGATCATCCGTTTCTATGGCAACGCCATGCAGGGCATGATGGGCACGTACCTGGAAAAGAACATCCAGGCGTTTGTCGACATCCAGAGCAAGCTGGCTGAAAACTCAAAGGATCTGTACAGCGGCAACTCCTTCAACCCCGACATGTGGTCGCAGTTCATGAACATGCAGGGGCCGATGATGCAAGGGATGATGAGCAACTACATCGAACAGAGCAAAAACCTGTTCGTGCAGATGCAGGAACAAATGCAGAGTCAAGCCAAGAACATGTTCGGGACCTTCCCGTTCAATCAGCCGCCCGAGAAGAAGTAAGTTCGGCGGGCTGGCAAAACAAGGCGAATCGCAGGGCGGTTCGCCTTTTTTGTTAGGCGCACGCCGCAGAGGACGGCAAGGTAAAATGCCGGTCTTTCAGGTGAGGTGGGCGCCTCACCGACGATCACGTTTCCCGCTCCCGTCTCCCATGTTTGATGTTCGCTTCCGGCCCATGCGCCGGCCGTCCTCCCTTTTCGCATGAGCCGTCTTTTGCTTGCCCCAATGGAGGGCGTCGCGGATTACGTCATGCGAGACGTGCTGACCCGGGCCGGTGGCTACGACGGATGCGTTTCTGAGTTCGTCCGGGTGACGGGCTCGCTGCTGCCAGCGCGCACATACGAACGTGAGACGCCCGAGATCCGCAACGGCGGCTATACGGCTAGCGGCACGCCGATGACCATCCAGCTCCTCGGCAGCGATCCGGAATGGCTGGCCCGCAATGCAGCGTACGCGGCAACCCTCACGCCGCATGGCATCGACCTCAACTTCGGCTGCCCGGCCAAGGTCGTGAACCGCCACGGCGGCGGCGCCATGCTGCTCGCTACGCCGGAAGTGCTGTACGACATCCTCCACGCCGTGCGGGCCGCGGTGCCGGCCAATATTTCGGTGACGGCCAAGATGCGGCTCGGCGTTTCCGATACGTCCCGCGCGATTGACTGTGCAACGGCGCTGGCGGAAGGCGGTGCCGAATCGCTCGTCGTGCATGCCCGCACGCGTGACCACGGCTACCGTCCGCCCGCTCACTGGGACTGGATCGCGCGCATCGCCGACGCCGTGCGCATTCCGGTCACCGCCAACGGCGAAGTCTGGACCGTGGCCGACTGGGAGCGCTGCCGGGCCGTCAGTGGCTGTAGTGACGTGATGATTGGGCGTGGTGCCGTGTCTGATCCGTTCCTGGCCCAGCGCATTCGCGGGCAGATGAACGAGGCGCCGTCCGCGGCGGAATGGCCGGTTGTGCTGGGCCATCTCGCCGATTATCTGAAGAAGCTGCATGCGCGCATCTCGGCCAAGCATGAGCATGGCCGGGTCAAACTGTGGCTGAGCTATCTGAAGCGGACGTGGCCGCAGGCCGCAGAACTGCACGATGCTATTCGCAGGCTGCAGGACGCGCTGGAAATCGAGCGCGTGATTGAACAGATGCAGCTTCGGCTTGGTCGCCCAAACGCGGCGAACGGTTAAAATACGCAACCGCGCGGCACACCCCACGTGCGCAGCGCAAATCCTCTCCCACATCAGGTTGTTCCCATGTCCGACGTCAGTACCCAGAGCCCCAAGGTGGGGTTCGTCAGTCTCGGTTGTCCCAAGGCCTTGGTCGATTCCGAGCAGATCATCACCCAACTGCGCGCGGAGGGGTATGAGATCTCCGGCACGTACGGCGGGGCGGACCTGGTGGTCGTCAACACCTGCGGCTTCATCGACGAGGCCGTGCAGGAAAGCCTGGATGCGATTGGCGAGGCGCTGGCCGAGAACGGCAAGGTGATCGTCACCGGCTGCCTGGGCGCCAAGAAGGACGCGGCGGGCCAGGACATCATCACCAGCGTGCACCCGAAGGTGCTGGCTGTGACGGGCCCTCACGCGCTGGGCGAGGTGATGGAAGCGGTGCACACGCACCTGCCCAAGCCGCACGACCCGTTCATCGATCTGGTGCCGCCGCAGGGCATCAAGCTCACGCCCAAGCACTACGCGTATCTGAAGATTTCCGAGGGCTGCAACCACCGTTGCAGCTTCTGCATCATCCCGTCGATGCGCGGTGATCTCGTCTCGCGCCCGGTGGCCGAAGTGATGCTGGAGGCGGAAAACCTGCTGAAGGCCGGCGTCAAGGAGCTGCTCGTCATTTCGCAGGACACCAGCGCTTATGGCGTCGACGTCAAATTCCGCATGGGCTTCTGGAACGGCCGCCCGCTTAAAACGCGCATGACCGAGCTGGTCGGTGCGCTGGGCGAGCTGGCGTCGCAGTACGGTGCCTGGGTGCGCCTGCACTACGTCTATCCATACCCGAGCGTGGATGAGGTGATGCCGCTGATGGCCGAAGGCAAGGTCCTTCCGTATCTGGACGTGCCCCTGCAGCACGCTCACCCCGACGTGCTCAAGCGCATGAAGCGCCCCGCCAACGCCGAGAAGACGCTAGACCGCATCCGCGCCTGGCGCGAGGTGTGCCCGGAGCTGACCATCCGCAGCACATTCATCGCCGGCTTCCCCGGTGAAACGGAAGAAGAGTTCCAAACGCTGCTCGACTTCATCGCCGAAGCCGAACTGGACCGCGTGGGCTGCTTTGCCTATTCGCCGGTCGAGGGCGCCACCGCCAACGACCTGCCGGGCGCATTGCCCGACGAGGTGCGCGAGGAGCGCCGCGCGCGCTTCATGGAAGTCGCCGAGCGCGTGTCCGCCCGCCGCCTGCAGCGCAAGGTGGGCAAGTCGCTGCGCGTGCTGGTGGATGAGGTGAATCAGGACGGTGGCATCGGCCGTTCGTCGGCGGATGCGCCGGAGATTGACGGCCTGGTTTATATCGCACCGCCGTCGAAGCCGTACAAGCGCTACAAGGCGGGCGATTTCGTGTCGGTCAAAATTACCGGCGCCGATGGCCACGACCTCTGGGGCGAGGTCTGATCCCCTTAGGTAGTCGTACCTAAATTTTGCGAACGGTCGTGCGTTTATACTGGCCGCCATCCAATTTCGATGGCACAGGAGACAGCAATGGCACGTGAAGTGGTGGTGGTCAGCGGCGTTCGTACCGCAATCGGGACGTTTGGCGGCAGCCTGAAGGATGTGGCGCCGTGCGAGCTGGGTGCGCTCGTCGTGCGCGAGGCGCTGGCCCGTGCCAGCGTGAAGGGCGAAGAAGTCGGTCACGTGGTGTTTGGCCACGTGATCAACACCGAGCCGCGCGACATGTATCTCTCACGCGTGGCCGCTGTGAACGGTGGTGTGTCGGCCGAAACGCCCGCATTCAACGTCAACCGCCTGTGCGGTTCGGGCCTGCAGGCTGTGGTGAGCGCGGCGCAGACCATCCTGCTCGGCGATGCCGATGTCGCCATCGCCGGCGGCGCCGAAAGCATGAGCCGTGCGCCGTACCTTGCGCCCGCGGCCCGCTGGGGTTCGCGCATGGGCGACGCCAAGATGGTCGACATGATGCTGGGCGCGCTGCACGACCCGTTCCACACGATCCATATGGGTGTGACGGCAGAAAACGTCGCCCGCGAATTCGGCATCAGCCGCGAGCAGCAGGACCAGACCGCGCTCGAATCCCACCAGCGTGCCTCGCGTGCCATCCAGGCCGGGTACTTCAAGGATCAGATCGTTCCGGTGACGATCAAGTCGCGCAAGGGCGACATCCAGTTCGATACCGATGAGCACGTCCGCCACGACGCAACCATCGACGACATGACCAAGCTCAAGCCGGTCTTCGCGAAAGAGAACGGCACGGTCACGGCTGGCAATGCCTCGGGCCTGAACGATGCGGGCGCGGCACTGGTGCTGATGGAGCGTTCGGTGGCCGAGAAGCGCGGCCTGAAGCCGCTGGCACGCCTGGTGTCATACGGCCATGCCGGCGTGGATCCGAAGATCATGGGCATCGGCCCGGTGCCGGCTACGCGCAAGGCGCTGGAGCGCGCTGGCCTGTCGGTCAAGGATCTGGACGTAATCGAAGCCAACGAGGCGTTCGCCGCCCAGGCCTGCGCGGTGACGAAGGAACTCGGTCTGGACCCAGCCAAGGTCAATCCGAACGGCTCGGGTATTTCGCTTGGCCACCCGATCGGCGCAACGGGTGCGCTCATCACGGTCAAGGCGTTGCACGAGTTGCAGCGCATCGGCGGTCGCTACGCGCTGGTGACCATGTGTATTGGTGGAGGACAAGGCATTGCGGCGGTGTTCGAACGCATCTGAACGCATTTTCTCGATTGAACGCCTGATTCGGCCCGTCGGCGCGCTGCTCGCGCTGATGCTGGCCGTAGGCGTGGCGCCAGCGTCTGCCCAGACGCGGGCCGCCAACAACGGCTACGACGTGTCGACCGGCAGCGCCAACGTGCAGCCGGGTGACCTTGGCCTGAACCGCGCCATTGCCGATGGCGACAAGCGCCGCGCTCAGGCCAGGAAGGGCGACAACGGGTTCTCTGCACAGACTGCGCCGCCGCCTGTGCTGCAACCGCAACCCGACTACGCGAAATATCCCATCTATACCGGTGTGATCGGCGACATGCCGATCCGCATGCGTCTTGGCCGTAAGGCCGGTGAAATCGATAGCGTCCACGGCGAATACGTCGCCGGCAACGCGGCAGGCGTGCGCTTGGTGACCGGCGAATACGAAAACGGCGGCTTCCTCATGGAGGAGTCCGATGACGGTACGCACGTCACCGGCACTTGGGAAGGCGCCATTGACGGTCACGGCGTCGTGCGCGGCACGTGGACGGACGTCGGCCACGACGGTCATACGCTGCCGTTTGTCCTGCGGCCCGTCGCGGTGGTGGTGATGCCGCCATACGATGCCGCAGCCAACAGCAATGCCGCAGTGCCCGCAACGCCAATGACGCCGCTGGTGCCCGCTGCGCCGGGTCAGATTGCGCCACCGTCCAGCAATCCAACGCGATCAAGCGCGCACTGGTAAATGGCCGGCAATCGCTCATACGCCATCAAACAGGAAACCTCGTGAACGACGACACCAAGCTCCCGCCCATGTTTCCCGCGACCCAGGCTGTGCATCCGGAACTGCGGATTCCGCCGGGCTTCACGGCGTTCTCGCATGCCACGCATCGTGCGTCCACGGTGGTGTTCAAGAACCTCGCCGACATGCGCGCCTTCGGTAGCGGCAGCGTGGTGCACTGGCGCTACGGCCTGCATGCCACGCCGACCTCCGACACGCTGTGCCAAGCGCTGGCACAAATCGAAGGCGGCTCGCACGCGCTGCTGCTGCCCTCGGGACTGGCAGCGATTTCGCTGGTGTATTTCTCGCTGATCAAATCCGGCGACGACGTGCTGATTCCGGACAACGCCTACGGCCCGAACCGTGACCACGGCGAGTGGATGGCGCGCCAGTTCGGCATTACCGTGCGTTACTACGACCCGATGATCGGCGCCGGCATTGCCGACCTGATGCGCCACAACACGAAGCTCGTGTGGCTCGAAGCGCCCGGTTCGGTGACGATGGAAGTGCCCGACTGCACAGCCATCGCCGAGGTGGCGCGCAAGGCCGGCGCCATCACCGCCATCGACAATACCTGGAGCGGCGGCGTGTATTACCAGCCGTTCGAGCACGGCATCGACATCTCCGTACAGGCGCTGACCAAGTACCAATCGGGAGGCAGCGATGTGCTGATGGGCGCGGCTATCACCAACGATGAAGCGTTGCATCACAAGCTGCTTGCCACGCGCATGCGCATGGGCTGGGGTGTGTCCGCGGACGACTGCTACTTTGTGCTGCGCGGCCTGCCGAGCCTGCCGACGCGTCTGGCTGCGCACGACGCGCACGCCCGCGAAGTGGCCGAATGGCTAGCAGACCGACCCGAAGTCGTGCGCGTGCTGCACCCGGCGCTGCCCGATTGTCCGGGCCATGAAAACTGGAAGCGCGACTTTACCGGCGCAAGCGGGTTGTTCTCGATCGTGTTGCACGAACGCTATTCGCAGGCGCAGATCGACGCCTTTATCGAAGGCCTGCGCTACTTTGCGATCGGCTTTTCGTGGGGCGGGGCGCACAGCCTGGCGCTGCCATACAACATTCCGTCGATGCGCACGGCGACTGCCTGGCCGCCGGCCGATTGGGAGAACGCGGGCGGTTTTGTGCGGTTGTATATCGGTCTGGAAGACCCGCGTGATTTGATTGCGGATTTGAAGCAGGCGATGGAGACGCACCTGCAGGCTTGACCTTTCAAGCTTTGGCGGGCGGCGATGGCGGGGCGTGCGAGTCAATCGCATCGCCCCGTTTTTAATGGCCGCGGCTACAGTGTTTCAAGCAGGCGCGCAATGATTTCAGGCGAAGGCAACTGGTCCTGCAACTCCTTCGGCAGGCTCTTGGTGATGGCGTAAGTCGCGACGCCAATCGGTTTTCTTGCATCGCGCAGAGCGTATTCGACGATGGTGCGCTTCTTTTCCTTGCACAGGATGATGCCGATGGACGGGTTCTCGTCGTCCTGGCGAACCTGCTCGTCGAGGGCTGCGAGGTAGAACTGCATCTTGCCGACAAACTCAGGTTCGAATTTACCGATTTTCAGTTCGATGGCGACCAGCGAGCGCAAGCGGCGGTGGAACAGGAGCAGATCGATGAAATACTCGTCGCCATCCACTTCAAGCCGGTACTGGCTACCCAGGAAGGCAAACATGCCGCCCATTGCGCGCAGGAAATCTTCGATGCGGGTGATCAGCGCGCGCTCCAGCTCCCGTTCGCTATGCTGGTCGCCGAGCTCGAGAAAATCAAAGGCGTATTCGTCTTTTACCGCCAGCTTGGCTTGCGCGCGCAGGGTTGGCGTCAGCGCCTTGTCGAAATTGGTCTGGCCCAGGAGTGATTTTTCGTAGCTCTGGTTATCGATCTGATGGGCGAGAACGTTCTTTGACCAACCGAATTTGCGCGTCATGCGCAGGTAAAACTCGCGCTCTTGAGCGTCTTTGCAGCGCTCAAGGATAAGCAGGTTATGGCTCCAACCGATTTCTCGCACCAGTGGTGCGAGTTTTGCCGCGCCGCGGTAGGTCTCGAAGAAACCCTTCATCCGCCACAGGTTGGATGCTGAAAAACCGCCCGTGCCTGGAAAGCTCGCCTGCAGGTCTGCGGCGAGTTGCTGTACGACGGCTTTACCCCACCCTTCGGTTTGCTGCCGCGCCACGATCAGTTGTCCGATGTCCCAATACAGGCCCACCAGCTCTTTGTTGACCGCCCGTAAGGCCGCGTATTGCGCAGCGTGAATGCGCGCCCTGACCTCGGTGAGCAGGGCTGCGTAATCCCGCGCATCTACCGTTTCTCGCACCACCGGTGCGAGTTTTCTGCGGGCGGGTTGGCGAGTCGCCATCGTGGCTTACTGCTGCGGGAACAGATTCAACAGCCCATCCAGGCCGACAACATTGAACGCCACGTCGGCCTGCGCCTGCACGATGGGCTTGGCGCGGAACGCGACCGACAAACCGGCCACCCCCATCATCTTGAGATCGTTCGAGCCGTCGCCCATGGCGATGGCGTTGTGTGGCGATACGCCCAGATCCTGGCAAAACGCCTTGAGCGTCTGCGCCTTCACATCCGCATTGACGATCTCGCCGAGCACCCGGCCGGTGAGCTTACCGTCGACGATCTCCAGGGTGTTGGCGCGCGTGCGGTCAAGGCCCAGACGCTCCTGCAGGCGCGAGGTAAAGAACTCGAAGCCGCCCGATACCAGCAGCGTGCGGATGCCCAGTGCCTGCACGGCCTTGAGCATCTTTTCTGCGCCCAGGGAGAGCTGCAGGCGCTCGGCATAGACGCGCTCCAGCACGCTCGCATCCAGGCCCTTGAGCAGTTCGACGCGCCGCGTCAGGCTTTCGTTGAAATCCTTGATTTCGCCGCGCATCGACGCTTCGGTGATGGCCGCCACTTGCGGCTTGAGCCCGCAGAAATCCGCAATCTCGTCGATGCACTCAATCGTGATGAGCGTCGAATCCATATCCATCGCCAGCACGCGAAAATCGCCGAACGTCCATTCGTCCGGAATCCACGCGTAGTCCATCTTCAGGTTGGCACAGATGGCATCAAGCTGGACGCGCAATTCGCTGGGCAGTTCGTGCACCCACTCGATGGCGGCAACGTTGGGGGCGCGCAGCTCGTAGGTGGCGCTGCCGAACAGGCTGCGGACGGATTCAATGTCGCCAGAGGACAGCGGCGACGGGCTTTGCAGGATGACGGGCATGGAGTGACAGGAGCGGGGGAGCGGGCAGTTCGACGCCGAAGGAAGCCCACTATTGTAGCGAACGCCCCGGGCAGAACGCGCCCCACCAAAAGGTGAGGCGTTGCTGTGTAAGCATCAGGCGGACGCGGTTTCGACCATCAGGCTGCGCGCCACCTTGGCGAGGAAGCGGTCGCACGCGTCGAGCTGGGCGAGTTCGACATATTCGTTGGCCTTGTGCGCCTGTTCGATGTTGCCCGGGCCGCACAGCACGGCAGGAATGCCGGCGCGCTGGAAGAGCCCCGCTTCAGTGCCGTAGGCGACCTTGCGTTTGTCGTTGTCTTCAGTCAGCACGCGCACAAGCTGCGTGATGGCGGCTTGCTCAGAGGCGTCCAGCGACGGCGCGGCGGCAATCTCGTCCAGTTCGATGCGGGCGTCCGGGTGTTCGCGCCGCATGGCGGGCTCGATGGTTTCGCGCACGTAATGCTCGACGCGCGCGCGGATGGCCGGCGCATCCACGCCCGGCAGGTTGCGGAATTCAAACACCAGCTCGCACAGCGCAGGGATCGTGTTCAGCGCAATACCGCCGTTGATGAGGCCGGTCGATGCCGTGGTGAAGGGCACGTCAAATGCATCGTCGAACGGGCCCTTGGCGCGGAATTCATCGGCCAAGTCGCGCACGAAACAGATGATGCGCGCGGCGTATTCGATGGCGTTGACGCCCTGCGGCGTGAGCGACGAATGCGCAGCGCGGCCGTGCACGCGGCAGCGGTAGGCGTTGATGCCCTTGTGCGCGACGATCGGGCGCATGGAGGTGGGCTCGCCGACGATGCAGCCGGCGGGCTTGATGCCGCGGGCGACCAGGTCTTCGATCATGCGCGGGGCGCCCACGCAGCCGACTTCCTCGTCATATGACAGCGCGAGGTGCACAGGCTCGCGCAGCCGGGCCTGCAGCAGCGACGGCACCAGCGCCAGCGACGAAGCGATGAAGCCCTTCATGTCGCACGTGCCGCGCCCGTAGAGCTTGCCGTCGCGCACTTCCGGTGCAAACGGGTTGCTGTCCCACTTCTGGCCATCCACCGGCACCACATCGGTATGGCCTGACAGAACGATGCCGCCTTGCACGCTGCCGTCCGCTGCCGGGATCGTGGCGAACAGATTCGCCTTGTTGCCATCGTCGTTGTGCGAGAGGTGCGATTCAAGACCGACGCCGCGCAGGTAGTCGCGCACGGTTTCGATCAGCGCCAGGTTGGAGCCGCGGCTGGTGGTGTCGAAGCTGACGAGCTTGTTCGTCCAGTCGAGGGTGGAGAACGGTGTGGGGGCGGTGCTCATGATGGTTTCCTTGTTCTGATTGGCCGATCCTACTGGATCACGTCAATTGCCGCATGGCGTGGCGAATGGTCTGCGCCAGCGCGCCGAATTCGGCCGGAATGTTTTCGATACGCAGACGATCTTGCCCCGCCAGCTTGATCTGCCGGTTCTTCTGCACGAGATCAATGATCTTGATGGCGTCGACAGGCGGGTTCGGTATGAACTGCAGCGTGACGGCGTTCGTGCCCGTGTCGATCTTGCGGATGCCCAGCGGCGCGGCGGCAATGCGCAGCCGGTGCGTTTCGATGAGCGATTGCGCCTGAGGCGGCAGCTTGCCGAAACGGTCGATCAGCTCTTCCTGGATGTTGTCGATCGTCTCGCCGCTTTCGCAGTTGGCCAGGCGCTTGTACAGCGACAGGCGCTCCTGCACATCGCCGCAATAGTCTTGCGGCAACAGGGCGGGCGTGCCGAGGTTGATCTCGGTTGTGGCCGCAAGCGGCGCCATCAGATCGGGTTCCTTGCCGGCCTTGAGCGACTTCACCGCCTGGTTGAGCATGTCGGTGTAGAGCTGGAAGCCGATCTCGGAAATCTCGCCCGATTGCTTGTCACCCAGCACCTCGCCGGCGCCACGGATTTCCAGATCGTGCATCGCCAAGTAGAAGCCTGCGCCGAGCTCTTCCATCTGCTGAATGGCTTCAAGGCGGCGTTGTGCTTGCTTGGTCAGACCGTCGACGTCATGCACCAGCAGATACGCATACGCTTGGTGGTGCGAGCGCCCGACGCGACCGCGCAATTGATGCAGTTGCGCCAGGCCGAACTTGTCGGCGCGGTGGATCAGGATCGTGTTGGCGGTCGGCACGTCAATGCCGGTCTCGATGATCGTCGTGCACAGCAGGATGTTGGCGCGCTGCGCCACGAAATCACGCATCACACGTTCCAGTTCGCGCTCGTGCATCTGGCCGTGGGCAACCACCACGCGCGCTTCCGGAATCAGCTCTTCGAGTTTGGCGCGCTTGTTCTCGATGGTCTCGACTTCGTTGTGCAGGAAATAGACCTGGCCGCCGCGCTTCAATTCGCGCAGGATGGCTTCGCGCAGCACGCCGTCTTCCTCGCGGCGCAGGAATGTCTTGATGGCCAGGCGCTTTTGCGGCGCGGTTGCGATCACCGAGAAATCGCGCAGGCCTTCCAGCGCCATGCCCAGCGTGCGCGGGATCGGCGTAGCGGTGAGCGTAAGCACGTCCACCTCGGCGCGCAGCGTCTTGAGCGCTTCCTTCTGGCGCACGCCAAAGCGATGCTCCTCGTCGATGATGACGAGCCCCAGCCGGTCGAATTTCACGTCCGGCGAAAGCAGCTTGTGCGTGCCGATCACGATGTCGATCGTGCCGGCGTTGATGGCTTCGATCGCGGCGTCGATCTCTTTCTTGTTCTTGAAACGCGAAATCTCGGCAATGCGCACCGGCCAGTCGGCAAAGCGGTCGACCAGCGTCTGGTAGTGCTGCTCGGCCAGCAGCGTGGTCGGCGCCAGGATGGCCACCTGCTTGCCGCCCATCACCGCAACAAATGCGGCACGCAGGGCGACTTCCGTTTTGCCGAAGCCGACGTCGCCGCAGACCAGGCGGTCCATCGGCTTGCCCGACGTCATGTCGGCGATCACGGCGGCGATGGCGGCGGCCTGGTCGGGCGTTTCTTCAAAGCCGAAGCTCTCGGCGAATGTGGTGTAGTCCTCCGGCGTGAGCGGGAACGCAAAGCCCTGGCGCAAAGCACGTCGCGCGTACAGGTTCAGCAGTTCGGCGGCCGTATCGCGAATCTGCTGCGCCGCCTTGCGCTTGGCTTTTTCCCACTGGCCGGAGCCGAGCGAATGCAGCGGCGCGGTTTCCGGATCGGCGCCCGAGTAGCGCGAGATCACATGCAACTGGTGCACCGGCACGTACAGCTTGCTGCCCTTGTCGTAGTCGAGGTGCAGGAATTCTTCCTCGCCGTTGCCCATGTCGATGGAGACCAGCCCCTGGTAGCGCCCGATGCCGTGTTCGCTGTGCACCACCGGATCACCGATCTTCAGCTCGGCCAGATCGCGCACCATCGAATCGACGGCGGTGGCCTGTTCCTGCTTGCGGCGACCGGCGCGGCGCACGGTCTGCGCGTACAGCTCGGTTTCGGTGATGAGTGCGATGCGTTCGTCGCCGAGGATGAACCCCTGGTACAGCGGTGCCACGCCCAGCACGAACTTGGCATCGCCGCGCATCAGATCGGCGAAGTCCGCGACGCCCTCGGGGTGCAGGCCGCTGGTGGCAAGCATTTGCGCAAGCGTCTCGCGGCGGCCTGCGGATTCGGCGCAGATCATCACACGGCAATTGCTGCGCATGAGGAACGATTCGAGATTGACCAGCGGGTCTTCTGCGCGGCGGTTGACGGCCACGTTCGGCAACGGCAGCGAAAGCGGTGCATCACCCGGCTCGGCGCGCAACACCAATCGCGCGTGCGGCTTGGCCGCGACGAAGAACGCCTCTTCATCCAGATACAGCGTGGAAGGCTGCAGCAGCGGCCGCTCGCGGTCGTGGCGCATGAAGTTGTAGCGCTGCGTGGTGTCGGCCCAGAAGCGGCGCACCGCGCCTTCGATGTCGCCAACAAAGGCGAGATGCGTGGCGCCCGGCAGGTAGTCGAACAGCGTCGCGGTCTCTTCAAAGAACAGCGGCAGGTAATACTCGATGCCGGCACTCGGCACGCCGTTGCCGATGTCCTTGTAGATGGGCGAGCGCGTCGGGTCACCTTCGAACACCTCACGCCAGCGACCGCGGAAGGCCGTGCGCGAGGCTTCGTCCATCGGAAATTCGCGGCCCGGCAGCAGGCGGACTTCGTTCACCGGGTAGAGACTGCGCTGCGTGTCCGGGTCGAACGAACGGATGGTCTCGATTTCGTCGCCAAACAGGTCGAGCCGATATGGCAGCGGTGAGCCCATCGGGAACAAGTCGATCAGACCCCCGCGCACGGAGTATTCGCCCGGGCGCATCACGGCGCTGACGTGCTCGTAGCCGGCCAGCGTGAACTGCGCTTTGAGCGCAGCTTCGTCCAGCTTTTCGCCCTTTTTGAAGAAGAACGTGTAGGCGGCCAGGAATGATGGCGGCGCCACGCGTTGCAGCGCCGTGGAGGCCGGCACGAGGAGGATGTCGCACGCACCGTTCTGCAGGTCATGCAGCGTCGCCAGCCGCTCGGAGATCAAATCCTGGTGCGGCGAGAAATTGTCGTACGGCAGCGTTTCCCAGTCCGGTAGCAGCTTCACGCGCGCCTGCGGGGCAAACCATCGCAGCTCTTCCGCCAGGCGCTGGGCATCGACGGCATTGGCGCAAACCACCGCCAGCATCGGCACGGCGGCGCGATGCTGCTCCAGGTAGCGCGCAAGCAGCAGGGCGTCGGCCGCGCCCTGCAGGCCGCTGAAGACGAAGCGCGAGCCCGGTTTGACGGCGGGCAGGGCGGAGAGCGAAAAATCGGACATGAGGTGTCAGGTTTTGTGGGGCAAGACTGCAAGACAAAGCACGACACCCCGCCGGCATGTGCAGGCGGGGTGTCGTGGCGCAGACCGCTATTATAAAATCCGCGGCAGTCGCGCGCTTGGCGAGGGCCAAAAACCACGCAAATGCCGCGCCCACGTTCACATTCCCGCCTGCCATGTCGATTTCCTTCCCCGGCCGACGCCGTTTTGCGCTGATTCCCTCGGCGGGCACCGGCTCGCGTGCCGGCGGTGACCTGCCCAAGCAATATCAGGTGATCGCCGGGCGGCCGATGCTGTGGCACACGGCGCAGGCGTTCCTGGCCAGCCCCGAAATCGACTCCGTGCTTGTGGTGACAACGCCCGGCGCACAACCGCTGGTGCAGCGATTTCCCGACGGTGGTTTTGACGCGCCCGAGCTGGTGGAGGTCGATTGCGGTGGCGATTCGCGCCACGCATCTGTCGCCCACGGGTTGGCGGCGTTGCGAGGTTTGGGTGCGCACGACGACGATTGGGTGCTGGTACATGACGCGGCGCGCCCGGGCCTGACACCGGCCCTGATCGCGCGTTTGGTCGCGGCGGTAGAGGCCGAAGGCACGCAAGCTGCGGGGGGCATCCTTGCACTGCCCGTGGCTGACACGCTCAAACGTGCCGATGCAGCACAGCACATCGGCGCGACCGTGCCGCGCGATGGACTGTGGCAAGCGCAGACGCCGCAGATGTTTCCGCTTGGCCTGCTGGAGCGCGCCTTGCGGGAAGCGCTGTCGCAACATCGCATCGTCACCGATGAAGCCAGCGCGATTGAAGCCGCCGGTCACTCGCCGCTGCTTGTGCCGGGGGCGCTGCGCAACTTCAAGGTGACGTATCCCGACGATTTCGCGCTCGCCGAGGCCATCCTCGGGCAGAACGCACAACCCAACGAGGCATCGCAAGCATGAACTGGATGGACATCCGCATTGGCCAGGGCTACGACGTGCACGCGCTGGTGGAGGGCCGCAAGCTGATCCTGGGTGGCGTGGAGATCCCGCACACGCGCGGCCTGCTCGGCCACTCCGATGCTGACGCGCTGCTGCATGCGATTACCGATGCGCTGTTCGGCGCCGCCGGCCTGGGCGACATCGGCCGGCACTTTCCCGACACCGATCCGGCTTTTGCCGGTGCCGACAGCCGCGTGCTGCTGCGCGAAGCTGTGCGCCGCGTGCACAAGGCCGGCTATGCGGTCGGCAATGTCGACGCCACCGTCATCGCGCAGAAGCCGAGACTCGCGCCACACGTGCCAGGCATGGTGGCCAACCTTGCCGAAGACTTGGGCATTGCGCCTGAGCGGTGCAACGTCAAGGCCAAGACCAACGAGAAGCTCGGCTTCGAAGGCAAGGAAGAAGGCATCGTTGCGCAGGCGGTGGTGTTGATCTATCGCGCAGAAGCCGCCGAGCAGGACTGAGTTCGGGGCGCCATCACGCCAAGGCAGACGGCAGCACCGGAGCGAACCGGGCTGCCGTTTTCGTTTGTGCAATCGGTGCGATTATTCGGCCGCAATGACCTGCGCCGCCGCATTGATGGCCGCCGCAATGCGGCCGACGTCGCGCAATTGCTGCGCGCTCATGCCCTGGTGATTCTTCAGCAGTTCGTAGTGCGATTTGATGCAGAAATGACATTTGCCGATGATGGAAGCGGCCAGCGCGTACATCTCGAACCGGCGCTTGTCGACGCCGCCGTTGTTGGCGTAGGCATTCATGCGCAATTCCGCCTTCTGCTGCGCAAGGTCGGAGTCATCAGCCATCTCGACGTACGGATACCAGACGTTGTTCATGCCCATGAGGGCAGCGGCGGTCAGTGCCCCGGTCACCTCCTCGGGCGAGAGCACTCCCGCGTTGCGGATGGCGTCGGTCAGCACCTTGCTCTTCGTGGCAAACGCGGCCGCCAGCGCGACGCCCACCGCGTCATTGCCCTCTAGCGACGAGCGCGCGATCGTGCTGTCCAGGTTTAGGCGGATGTCTTTGGCGTAGTCGGGAATCCGGCCCTTGATCGTCTGCAGAAATTCCATCGATTCCTCCTGTCAGCGGGCACTGAAAACGAAAGCCCGCGGCAAGGGCGGGCTTCGGCTGAGCGCTGCGCGGCCGTTACAGCGTCGAGCCGCCAACCGCGCGGTTGCACGGGCACAGCTCATCTGTCTGCAGGCCGTCGAGAATGCGCAGCACTTCGTCCGGGTTGCGACCCACGTTCAGGTTGTTGACCGACACGTGCTGGATCACGTTGTCCGGGTCGACGATGAAGGTCGCGCGCAACGCAACGCCGGCCTCGTGCTCGCGTACGCCAAGCTGGTCGACCAGCGCACCCGTGGAGTCTGCAAATGACCACTGATTCAGCTTGTTCAGGTCTTTGTGCTCGCGGCGCCATGCAAGCTTGACGAATTCGTTGTCGGTCGAGCCGCCAAGCACGATCGTGTCGCGGTCGGCAAAGTCATCGTTCAGTTTGGCGAAGGCGACGATTTCGGTCGGGCAGACGAAGGTGAAGTCTTTCGGATAGAAGAAGATGACTTTCCATTTGCCTGGGAACGAGGTCTCGGTGATGTCTTCGAACGCCGACGCGCCGTTCTCCTCGTGATTGTTGAACCCGGGCTTGACGCCGACGACCTTGAACGGTTCGAGCTTGTCACCAATGGTCTTCATGAGCTTCTCCTGGAGTTGTGTGGCAATGGGTAAGTAACCCAAAGGGGACTGGCAGACACACGCTCACCGGCCGCCCGGTCAGGCTGGGGCATCCGGACGGATACGAAGAACGCGCAGGCGTGCAGCCTGGCGGCTGGAGTATTGGCGATGAATTGAAAACCGGCCAATTGATATTCTCAACGCCGGCCATAGCGCCGCCCGCCGCCGCACCTTATCGGCGACGCATGAAAGTGGTGGGAAGCAGGGGGTGTGCCCGGACGCGCCGGCCAGACGGTGTGCCTGATCAGGCGCGTGCGTAGCAGGCGCTGACGAGCAGTCCCGTTTCGGGCGGAGTGCGGTTCTCGAGCACAAGGCGGCCGCCGCTGCGCTGCAGGATGCGATTGACGATCGACATACCCAGCCCGGCGCCCTTGGCTTCGCTGCGCGCCGATTCAAGGCGGTAGAACGGTCTGGTGAGCAACGCAAGCTGATCCGTCGGCACACCCGCACCGCGATCGGCCACGCACAATACAACCTCGTTGCCTTGCAGGAACGTGCTGACGGTAATCTCGGCGCGGTTCGTGCCTGGGGTCTTGCCGTAGCGCCGTGCGTTTTCGATCAGGTTGTCGAGAATGCGCTGCGTTTCCATGCGGTTGCAGCGGGCGATGGCCTCGGGCGCGAGCTTGAGCGTGAGGTCGATATCGTCGTGTGCCGAGTAGACGGGCGCCGTGTCGCGCACGAGTTCGGTCAGGTCCACGTCTTCGAGCATTTCGCCGCTGGGGCGCGCGTAGTCGAGGAACTGACCAATGATTGCGTCCATCTGTTCGATGTCGGCGACCATCAGTTCGCGCGTTTGCTCGTCGACGGGGCTCATTTCCGTTTCCAAGCGCAGGCGCGTGAGCGGCGTGCGCAGGTCGTGCGAGATGCCGGCTAGCATGACAGCGCGATCAGCCTCAAGCTGTTTGAGGTCGCGCACCATCTGGTTGAAGCTGTGATTCGCCTGCGCCACTTCGGTGCCGCCGCCCTCGGGCAGCGCCTTCGGATCGTCTCCGGCACTGATGGCGCGCGCCGTATCAGCGAGGCGTTTGAGCGGCTGGTTCACGCGTGACGTAATGAACGCCGCGCCCAGCACCGACAGCACCAGCGCCGCCATCGACCACCACAGCCATTGCAACCCCGGCACGTGCTCAAACCGGTCGGGGCTGATGGCGACCCAGTAGTCGTCGCCCTCGATCTGGAAGCTCACCCACACGCCCGGGATGTCATTGACGGCCGTGGCGATTACCGCGTCGGCACCGAGCCGGTTGCGGATTTCCTGCTGGACAAGCTGCGTCAGGTACGGATTGGTGTGCGGTTCGCGGTATTCGTCTTCCTTCTCGCGCGGGTAGACCTTGATGCCCTCGTTCTGCACGAGATCGAGCAGCAGGAAGCGGCGTCGCGACGGATCCGAATACAGCAGCGCCGCCCGCGTGAGCTTGACCACGCTGACCACCTGCATGGCGATCTGCTGCGCGCGCGGCTCACGCTCGAAAATACGGAAGCTCTGGAACCACACGCCCAGAGAGATCGCGATCAGCAATGCGATCAGCATGAAGGTTCGCCAGAACAGCGAACCAAACACACTGATCAGCAGACGCCGCAACGCGGCCGGACGCGGAATGCGCAAGTCGGATGCGGAAAATAAGGGTTGCTCGGATGCTTACTTGGCGCCGTCGGGAATGAACACGTAGCCCAAGCCCCACACGGTTTGGATGAAGCGGGGATTGCTGGCGTCCGGTTCGATCAGCTTGCGCAGGCGGGAAATCTGCACGTCCAGGCTGCGGTCGAACACTTCGTATTCACGGCCGCGCGCCATTTCCATCAGCTTTTCGCGCGATAGGGGTTGGCGCGGATGGCGCGCAAACACCTTGAGCACGGAGAATTCGCCCGTCGTGAGGGTGATCTCTTCGTCGTTTTTCTTGAGTGTGCGCGTGGCCAGGTTGAGTACGAAATCGCCAAACGCGAAGGTTTCGGGCGTCTCTGACGGAGCACCGGGGATTTCGGCCGGCCCGCGGCGGCGCAACACGGCGTGAATGCGCGCGATCAGCTCGCGGGGGTTGAAGGGCTTGGGCAGGTAATCGTCCGCGCCCATTTCGAGGCCGACAATGCGGTCGACGTCTTCGCCCTTGGCGGTGAGCATGATGATCGGCGTCTGATCGTTTGCGCCGCGCAGGCGACGGCAGATCGACAGGCCGTCTTCACCCGGCATCATCAGGTCGAGCACGAGCAGGTCGAAGCGCTCGCGCAGCCAGAGTTTGTTCATGGCCGTGGCGTTTTCTGCCACCAGCACGGTGAAGCCCTGTTCCCCGAGGTAACGGCGCAGCAGATCGCGCAGGCGAGGGTCGTCGTCGACGACGAGAATCTTTTGACCGGAATTTTCCATGGCGCTAATGGTAACGACAAAAACATGGGCCCAATGGACAACAGAAGGCAGTAAAAGCCCAATTGAAACAGACGGTTACATTATTTACCGAGTCACGCGAACAGTCTGTAGGACGCGCAGCTACACTGCTCTGGCAGTTCCTCGCAACGGTTTGGGGTCTGTCGACCCCCGCGGAGGGGACTGGCGTGCAATGCGGTTGCCTGTTATCGATTGTCGCGCAATGATGCATGGCGCATCGGTTTCCAGCAACAAAGACGTGGCTTCTCAACTTCCTTTTTCGAATCGCTCGGTGATGTCTCGGCGGCGCGCGGCGCTGTTGACCTGTGTTCTTGCCCTCTGTGCGGCCGGCTCGCAGGCGCACGCGCGCGGTGAACGCGGTGGCTTTGGCGGATTCGGCGGCTTTTTCGGCGGCGGGCATGCGATGCACGCCGGCGCGCCTGATAAGAAGGGTGGACAGGGTCCGGCGCGCGGCCGTGGGGGCGAGGAACGTAGCCGCCGCGCCGCTGCGATGGAGAACCGCCGTGGAGAGAATGCCGATCGTGGGGCTCCGCAACGCAAGCTGTCTCCGGAAGAGCGCAGGCAATTGCGTCAGAACATCTATGACGTCACGCGGGATATCTACCACCGTGGCGGCTAGGTAGGGGCCGAGGAAAGGCGCGCGAGTCGCTGCCCCGGCAAAGCAGTAGGGTCGTCTCGGGGGACCGACATGCGAATCCGTAGCACCACCATCTTCTTGGCGCTGGCAGCCGCCGGCGCGCTTTCACTGCAGACCGCGCATGCGGCAACGCAGAACACGCCACATCGCCATACCGCGCAGGCCAAGGCGTCCGCCGCCGACGAGCAGCGCCTGGACCGCGACGATGCGCGCTATTTCCTCACCCGCATCGGCTTTGCGCCTTCCGAGAGTGAGCTCGACGCCTACGCCGGGCTCACGCACCGCGAAGCTGTCGACCGCGTCCTTGCTCAAACGGGCACTGTTGCCACGCAGGCGCCGCCCGCTTGGGTGAGCGATCCGATCATCCCGTACAACAAGCTCCCGGACGAAGACGCCCGCAAGGCGGCACGCCAGAAGAACGGTGCGCACGAGCTGGAACTGCGCGCATGGTGGATGGGCGAGATGATCAAGACGCCGTCGCCGCTGACAGAGCGCATGACGCTGTTCTGGCACAACCATTTCGTTTCCAGTTCGCAGAAGGTGCAGTTCGCACAGTTGATGTACCGGCAGAACGTGCTGCTGCGCCAGAACGCAGTCGGCAATTTCGGCACGATGCTGCACGCCATCGGCAAAGACCCGGCGATGCTGATTTACCTGGACGGCGCCGAGAGCCGCAAGGGCAAGCCGAACGAGAATTTCGCACGTGAGGTGATGGAGCTGTTCACGCTCGGCGAGGGCCATTACACCGAGCAGGACATCAAGGAAGCGGCGCGCACCTATACCGGCTGGAGCATCGATCGCGAGCACGATTTCGCCTACATCTGGCGGCCGCAGATTCACGACACGGGCGTGAAGACGGTGTTCGGCCAGAGCGGCGATTACGACGGCGACCAGATGCTCGACATCCTGCTGTCTCGCCCAGAGACGGCGAACTTTATCGTCACCAAGCTCTGGCACGAGTTCGTTTCGCCGGACGTGGATGTGGCACAGGCCCAGCGGGTGGCCGATGCGTTTCGGGCAAGCGGCTACGACATCAAGGTGGCGCTGCGCGGGCTGTTCTTGACGCCGGCGTTCTGGGCTCCGCAATCGCGCGCGACGCTGGTGAAGTCGCCGGTAGAGATGATTGTCGGCACGCTCAAGCAGTTCAACGTGCAGTACACCGACCCCACGCCGTTTGCGATCAAGTCCGCGCAGCTCGGGCAGAACCTGCTGGCACCGCCCAACGTCAAGGGCTGGCCCGGCGGCGATGCCTGGATCAACTCGAACACCCTGCTGGGGCGCAAGCAGTTTCTCGATCAACTATTCCGCTCCACCGAGATGAAGGCCCCGCCGGCCAAGCAACAGGCGCAACAGCAGAAGCCCGGCATGATGATGGCCGCCATGCGGGAAGACCTGAAACAGGGAGGCTCCGTGCAGGGCCTGGGCCTGGCGCTCAAGGGCATGGGGCGGGAAGGCCGCTTCAAGCTGGCGCAGTCGCAGACGATGGTGTCGTTCAACTCGGACAAGTGGCTGGCGCAGTTCGGCGCGGACGGAGACGACCCGCCGCAACTGGCGCCGCGCATCTCGATCCAGCGCGCGGTGTTGCCGATCGAGCCGACCGCGCCCATTCCCGTCAAGCTGGCCGGTACGGCATACCTGCGCACGCTGATGATGGACCCGGCTTATCAGTTGAAGTAACGCCACCGCTGCGGGAGCACACATCATGGAACGTCGCGATTTTCTGAAGGCCGGTGCCATGCTCGGCGTGGGTGGCGCAGTGCCGGGGGTTGTCTTTGCGCAAGGGCAGGACAAGCGCAAGGGCTACGGCAACCTGCTCATCCTCATTGAACTCAAAGGCGGCAACGACGGGCTGAACACCGTGGTGCCGTATACGAGCGCGCAGTACTACGCGCTGCGCCCGCGCATCGCCATCAAGCGGGAGCAGGTGCTGCAACTGGACGACCGCTACGGCTTGCATCCGTCTTTGCAGGCGATGATGCCGCTGTGGCAGGCGGGTGAATTGTCGGTGGTGCAGGGGCTGTCGTATCCGCAGCCGAATCTTTCGCACTTCCGCTCGATCGAGATCTGGGACACGGCCTCGCGCTCAGACCAATACCTGCGCGAAGGCTGGCTGACGCGTGCGTTTGCCGCAAAGCCCGTGCCGTCATCGTTCGGCGCCGACGGCGTGATCATCGGCAGTGCCGATCTCGGCCCACTCGACGGCGGCGCACGCGCGGTCGCGCTGGCCAATCCCGATGCGTTCCTCAACGAAGCCAAGCTCGCGATGCCTTCCCATGCGATGGGCAACGCCACGCTCGCACATGTGCTGAAGGTCGAGGCGGACATTGTCAAAGCCGCCGACGGCCTGCGCCCGAAGTCTGGCAAGTTTGCGTTCCAGACGCACTTTCCTGACGGCGGGTTCGGCAATTCGATCAAGGCGGCGATGCAGGTGGTGGCTGCGCCAGGCCATGGCGGTGCGGACGTAGCCGTGGTGTGCCTGTCGCTCGGCAGCTTCGATACGCATACCAACCAGCCGGGCACGCAGGCGAACTTGCTGCGCCAGTTGGGTGAGGGCATGGCTTCGCTCAAGAGCGCGTTGACGGAGCTGGGCCGCTGGAACGACACGCTGATCGTCACGTATTCGGAGTTCGGCCGCCGCCCGCGCGAGAACCTGAACAACGGTACGGATCACGGCACGGCTGCCGCGCATTTCGTGGCTGGTGGCCGCGTAAAGGGCGGACTGGCCGGGCAGGGGCCGGTGCTGGAACGCTTGGACGGCGGCGGCAATCTCGACCCGTCGGTCGATTTCCGCTCGCTTTACGCCACGGTGCTGGAGCGCTGGTGGGGGATGGATTCCCAATCCGTGCTGGCGGGCCGGTTTGCGCCGCTGGATCTCATCAAAGCCTGAGTTACGCCTATCGGGCGGGCAGATTGCCTCTGCAGGCGTTAAGCCCGCCCAACTCCATCGATCTTCTCTGACAGGTTTCGCGCTTGCCATGGCGATGCACGGGAAAACCCTGCCTTGACCATTGATATATCAATAAATAGATTCTGATATATCAAAAAGGCGTGTGCCGACCCGATTGGCGGACCACAACAATGAGGAGACCTTCGTGAGTGCATTGCAGACAATGAAAAAGCGGCACCGACAATCGGCTGGCTTGATTGCGATGCTGATTGCAGCGGCAATCGGGCTGGCGGCATGCGGCGGCGGCGATGCGACATCGTCGAACACATCGGGCACTGGCACTGGCACCGGCAGCCCGGCAGCCGCCGTCTTTCAGGTCGGCACAGCCACCACTGACGCAAACCTGCCACCCGAGCCAACGCTGCCGACCGACGCACAGGTCTGTGCGACGCTGCAGGCGAGCAATTCACTGGTGAGCCGACCGGACGGTGCGCTGCCGCCGGAAGCTGATCCGTCGACAGTTGGTGTGGGTGTTGCAGTGACGACAGCCAAGGCGAACCCAGACCAGGCGCGCATCCAGGCCGCGCTCGATGCGTGCGGTGCGTCGGTTGACGCGGAAGTCGGTGCAACCATCGCCGCGGCGGACGCGACTGCCACGGCTGCTCAGACTGCGGCTGCAGTCCCCAATGTCAACATCGCCGGTGCGACTGGCGAAGAGCTTGCGAAATCGCAGTACCGTGCGTCCAAGTTTGCCGTGCGTCTTGTTGTGAACCCGAGCGGCCCGGGCAACGCGTTCATTAGCGGCCCGCTGACATTGCCCTCTGGCGTGACGCTTTGGATCGACAAGGGCGTCACGCTGTATGCATCGCGCGATGTCATGGCCTATTCGCCCAACGCGGCAGGGCCGTACTGCGGCAACACGGCCGTCAGCGCGACAAAGGCTGGCAGTTCCAGCAACTGCACGGCGCTGATCACCGGTACGAACATCGTCAACTCCGCCGTGGTTGGCGATGGGCGGATCGATGGCCGTGGCTACGCAGAAATCGTCACGTCAAATGCCAAGTACCCGCTGATGAAGGTCGACCTGACCTGTTCGAACACCTACGCCGCGTACAAAACCGGCACTGTAGCGGCTGACGGTACGCCTTGCGACAACGGCGGCACGGTGGTCGATTCGAAATCGCCGGCGCGCAACATGACGTGGTGGGATCTGGCCTATCTCGGCAACATGGTCGACAACGGCACGACGGGCGTCGGTTCGCAGTCGAACTTCCGGCTGATGGTGTTCAACTATGCGAAGAACCTCACGCTGTATCGCGTCACGCTGAGCAATAGCCCGAACTTTCATGTCGTGCCCAGCGGCGTCGATGGCCTCACCGTCTGGGGTGTGAAGGTGCAGACGCCCAACCTTGCCGCGTTTGCGAACCCGGCAGGCAACGGCAATCCGCTGTACACCGGTGCGACGTTCACGCGCGACAACGTGAAGAACACGGACGCGTTTGATCCGGGTTCTGCCTCGAAGGCGATCTCGGGCAAGTTGTCGACCGGCAGCACGACCACATCGGCCGGGCCCATTTCGTTTGATGGCTATCTGAAGAACTTCGTGTTTGCCTACAACTACGTCAGCACAGGCGACGACGACATCGCGCTCAAGGGGAGCGCCAACCCGTCGCCGGCCGGCTCGGGCCTGTTCGGGGTGGATGGCAACCGTGGCGTGCGATCCGACCGCAAATACGGCATCGTGATCGCGCACAACCATATCTACTGGGGTCACGGCATCTCGATCGGCAGCGAAACGAATGCGGGCGTGACGAACGTGCAGGTCTACGACAACGCGTTCTGGAATTCGGAAGAGGGCCTGCGCATCAAATCGGATTACGCGCGCGGCGGCGAAGTCAGCAACATTCAATACGCCAACATCTGCATTCGCGATGCGACGAACGCGCTGCTGTTCACGCCGTACTACAGCACGAAGGCCGTGCCGTCGGGTGGGCCGCTGTATCCGAATTTCCACGATATTTCGCTGAACAACGTGGTCATCCAGGGCAGCGCCGGGGTGAAGCTGCAGGGCTTTGAAGCGAACACCGGTGGATACGGGGAGCCGGCATTCCCGCTCGGGATGTCGTTGACCAACGTGATTGCCGATAGGCCAGCCAGCATCGCGGTGACGTCGTCGGACGCCAACCTGACGCTCAACAACACGAACCTGCCGCTGTTCCCGTCGACGGCAAATCGCGTGGCATTGATGGGCAGCCCAACGCAGTCGATCGATCCGACCCAGTACCTTGATTGCTCGAAGGCGTTTGTTGACTTTCCTGGGATCGATCAGTCGAGCATTTTCGGTACGACCTGGGCTTCGCAATAAGACGCGTCAGGCGCGGATCTGCGTCTTCCAGGCCAGCCACAGCTTGCGCAGCGGCGTCAGGTCCGTGCGCTGCGTAAGCACCTGGAAGCCGTCGGCTTCCACCTCGTCGAGCAGGCGCATGGCCAGCACGCCGCGAATCAGCGCCGAGCGCTGGGCGCGGCGATCTTCTGCCGGCAGCGCGGCCAGTGCTTCCTTGTACGTTGCGCGGGCGCGCTCGGCCTGAAATGCCATCAACGGCTTGAAGCCCTCGGCATACCGGCGGTTGAACAGATCGGCAGCCGGTACGTTGAAGCGCTGCAGTTCGTCGACGGGGATGTAGACGCGGTTGTGGCGCACGTCTTCGCCCAGGTTCCGGACGAAATGCACGAGCTGCTCGGCCAGCGCCATCAGCCGTGCGAATTCCAGCGTGCGTGCATGCGTCTGTCCGGCAATGCGGGCCGTCAGCCGACCTGCCACGCCAGCCACTTGATCGCCGTGGCGGCGCAGGTTGGGCCAATCCAGATAGCGGTTCTGCATGGCATCGGCCTCGACGCCGGCCAGCAATTCGCCCAGATGCACGGCGCCGATATCGTAGGGAGCCAGATGTGGCTGCAATGCCTTGGCCGCCGGGTGCTCGGGGCGGCCGTCAAACAGCCGCGCCAGTTCTTGTCGCCACCACTGCAGCTTCGATTGCACGACCGCCGGATCGCTCGCATCGCGCACGGCGTCTTCCAGCGCACGGCGCACGGCTTCCAGGGCGATGGTCGCGCGGCGGCGTTCGGGTGCCAGAAACAATACGCTGTAGTACACGTCGCTGCCGGGCGGGGCGGCCTTGTCGGCGCAGTAATCGTCGGGGGTCACGGAAAGGGCCGTCGTGGTGAGGTTTGAAGCGGGGCGGCCATTCTACAGCGCGTTGCAGCGCAGCATGCCGCAAAGCCTTGCTTGAACAGCTACCAAGAAAAGTCAATCAGACGCGGCCGTGTCGTTGACCCTGCGCATTGCCGTGGGTATATTACTGACCGGTCAGTTATTTACTGAGAGCGTGTCATGCCAGCGTTGCGTTTGCCGTACCCGCATTCCGACTTCACCGGTTTCTCCGACACGCGGTCTCGGCCGCGCAGGCGTTCATTGCCGATGACGACATCGGCCGCCTTGTTGATCGGCGCGGCGCTGCTGGCCGGATGCAGCAAGGAGGCGCCCAAGGTGCCCGAAGTGCGCCCCGTGCGCACCATGACCGTCACCAGCGAGCAGGGCGCCGGCACGGCCGAGTTCTCAGGCGACGTACGCCCACGCATTGAATCGCGCCTGGGCTTCCGTGTGCCGGGCAAAATCATCGCCCGCCTGGTGGACGTGGGCGCCACCGTCAAGAAAGGCCAGGTGCTCGCACGGCTGGACCCGACCGATCTCGCCCTCGCTCAGCAATCGTCCCAGGCTCAGTTGTCCGCCGCCAAGACCGACCGCGATCTGGCCGCGGCGGATCTCAAACGCTATTCCGAACTGTTCGCCAAGGGTTTCATCAGCGCGGCCGAGCAGCAACGCCATCAAGCCAACTATGACGCCGCACAAGCCCGCTACGAGCAAGCCGGAGCCGGTTATCGCAACCAGGTGAATCAAGCCGGATATGCCACGCTGGAAGCCGGCGCCGATGGCGTGGTGACGGGCGTCGATGCCGAAGTCGGGCAGGTGGTTTCGGCCGGACAGCCGGTCGTGCGCGTGGCGCAGACGGCAGAGAAGGAAGTCGTGGTCGGCATTCCCGAAGACCAGGTCGATACGCTGCGCAAATCGCCCGAGGTGAGCGTCAAGTTGTGGGCGGATCAGTCGCGCAGCATTCCGGCCAAGGTACGCGAGATTGCACCGGCGGCCGACCCGCTCACGCGCACGTACACCGTGAAGATTTCGGTACCGAATCCGCCGCCTGAACTGAGGCTCGGCATGACGGCAGTGGCCACGTTTGTGCGGCCCGGCGGTGGCGCAGACAGCGGCGGCATGGGCGTACGCGTGCCGATCAGCGCGCTGCTGCAGGACCAGGGCAAGAACGTGGTGTGGCTGTACGACGCCGCATCGCAAACGGTAAAACCCGTGCCGGTGACGGTAGGCGCGCCGCGCGACAACGTGCTGCTGGTGACGAGCGGCCTGCAACCCGGCCAAACCATCGTGACCGCTGGCGTGCACCTGCTCAAGGCCGGCCAGAAAGTGATGCCGATGGCGCCGGCCGATCAGCCGTCGGCGCAGTCCGCCATCACGCCGCGCCGGTAAGCCACACCCGGCTTCCGCCCCAACACGCCAACCTTCGCGCGTATGGAACATTCCCGTTTCAACCTGTCACGCTGGGCGCTTGAACATCAGCCGCTCACGCGCTTCTTGCTGGTGGCGCTGTTGCTCGGCGGCATCTTTGCGTATTCCAAGCTGGGGCAGGATGAAGATCCGCCCTTCACCTTCCGCGCGATGGTCGTGCAGGCCTTCTGGCCCGGCGCCACGGCCGAGCAGATGTCGCGCCAGGTGACCGACAAGATCGAGAAGGCGCTGCAGGAAGTGCCGTACGCCTGGAAGATCCGCAGCTACTCCAAGCCCGGCGAAACGCTCGTGACCTTCCAACTGGCCGACACGTCGCCCGCCAAGGAAACGCAGCAGCTCTGGTACACCGTGCGCAAGAAGGTGGGCGATATCGCGCCCACGCTGCCTCAGGGTGTGCGCGGACCATACTTCAACGACGATTTCGGCGACGTGTATGGCTCGATCTATGCGTTGTCAGCCGATGGCTTTACATACCGCCAGCTCAACGACTACGCCGATGCGATCCGCCAGCAATTGCTGCGCGTACCCAATGTCGCCAAGGTCGAGCTGCTGGGCGACCAGGACGAAAAGATCTACATCGAGTTCCAGCAGGCCAAGCTGGCGCAGATGGGGCTCGATATCAACAGCATCGCCACGCAGATCAGCCAGCAGAACAACATCGGCCCCAGCGGTGTGCTGGTCACCCCGACCGATAACGTGCAGATTCGCCTCTCAGGCCAGTTCTCGGACATCCGCGATCTGGAAAACCTGACGCTGCGCGGCCCCGGCGGCACGACGAACATCCGCCTGGGCGATATCGCCACCGTCAAGCACGGCTACGTGGATCCGCCGCACGCCAAGATGCGCTTCAACGGCAAGGAGGTGATCGGCCTGGGCATCTCGATGACCAAGGGCGGCGACATCATCCAGCTTGGCAAGGACTTGCGCGCGACGGTCGACAAGATCCGCGCGAAGCTGCCCGTGGGCGTTGAGATGGAGCAGGTGCAGAACCAGCCGAAATCGGTGCAGAGCTCCGTGGGCGAATTCGTGCATGTGCTGATCGAGGCGGTGGTGATCGTGCTGGGCGTGAGTTTTCTTTCGCTGGGTCTGCACACCAAGCCGAAGTTGCGCATTGACGTGTGGCCGGGCCTGGTGGTGGGCCTGACGATCCCGCTGGTGCTGGCGGTGACGTTCCTGTTCATGAATATCTTCGACATCGGGCTGCACAAGATTTCGCTCGGTGCGCTGATCATCGCGCTGGGTCTGCTGGTGGACGACGCGATCATCGCGGTCGAAATGATGGTGCGCAAGCTGGAAGAGGGCTTCTCCAAGATGGAAGCGGCCACCTTCGCGTACACCTCGACCGCCATGCCGATGCTGACCGGCACGCTGATCACCGCCACGGGTTTCCTGCCGGTGGGGCTCGCGCGCTCGACGGTGGGTGAATACACGTTCGGCATCTTTGCGGTGACGGCGCTGGCGCTGGTGCTGTCGTGGTTTGCGGCAGTGGTGTTTGTGCCGTATCTGGGCTTCCTGCTGCTGCGGACCAAATCGCATGTGGAAGGCGGCGGGCACCATGAGCTGTTCGACACGCCGTTCTACAACCGCTTTCGCGGCTGGGTGAATTGGTGCGTGGAGTACCGCAAGACGGTGATCGTCATCACGCTGGTGGCGTTTGGGCTGGGCGTGTTCGGCTTCAAGTATGTCGAGAAACAGTTCTTCCCCGATTCCAGTCGCCCTGAGCTGATGGTGGAGCTGTGGTTGCCGGAAGGCTCGAGCTTCAACCAGACCGAAACCGAAGCCAAACGCTTTGAAGCACTGATGCGCAAGGAGCAGAACGTCGATAGCGTGACGCTGTTCATCGGCTCCGGCGCGCCGCGCTTCTATCTGCCGCTGGACCAGATTCTTCCGCAGACCAATGTGGCGCAGGCCATCGTGATGCCCACCTCGCTGGAGGCGCGCGAGGGGGTTCGGCAACACGTCATCGGGCTGCTCAAGTCGCAATTCCCGCATTTGCGTGGCCGTGTGAAGCTGCTGCCGAACGGACCGCCCGTGCCGTATCCGGTGCAGTTCCGCGTGATGGGCCCGGACATTGGCGGGGTGCGCAAGATTGCCGATCAGGTCAAGGCCATCATGAGCGCCAACCCGAACACCGTGGGCGTGAACGACAACTGGAACGAGAACGTCAAGGTGCTGCGCCTGGACATCGACCAGGACAAGGCGCGCGCCCTGGGCGTGTCGACCGGTTCCATCTCGCAGGTCACGCAGACGGTGATGTCTGGCGCGCCCATTGCCCAGTACCGCGACGGCGACAAGCTGCTCGACATCGTGATGCGTCCGCAGGAAGACGAGCGCAACACGCTCGACGCCCTGCAGCGCGTGCAAGTCCCGACCAGCAGTGGCCGCACGGTGCCGCTGACCCAGGTGGCGCGCGTTGGTTTTGCGTGGGAACCTGGCGTGATCTGGCGCGAGAACCGCGACTACGGCATCACCGTGCAGTCCGACGTGGTGGACGGTGTGCAGGGCCCGACCGTGACGGCGCAGATCAACCCGCTGCTCGACAAGATTCGCGCTGACTTGCCGCCGGACTATCAGATCAAGATTGCTGGCGCGGAAGAGGAGAGTGCCAACGCAGGTGCATCGATTGCCGCGCAGATGCCGCTGTGCATCTTCATCATTTTCTTGTTGCTGATGCTCCAGCTGCATAGCTTCTCGCGTTCTGTGATGGTGTTCCTGACGGGGCCGCTGGGCCTGATTGGGGCTGCGGCGACGCTGCTGCTATTGCGCGCGCCGATGGGCTTCGTTGCGCAGCTTGGCATCACGGCGCTGATCGGCATGATCATCCGCAACTCGGTCATTCTGGTCGACCAGATCGAGCAGGACGTGGCGGCCGGCGTGCCGACCTGGACGGCTATCGTCGAAGCGGCCGTGCGGCGTTTCCGCCCCATCATCCTGACCGCGGCCGCGGCGGTCCTGGCAATGATTCCGCTGTCGCGCAGCGTGTTCTGGGGCCCGATGGCCGCCGCCATCATGGGTGGCCTGATCATCGCCACGGTGTTGACGCTGCTGTTCCTGCCGGCACTGTATGCGGCGTGGTTCCGCGTCAAGCGGCCCGATGCGGAGGCGGCGGCGCCGGCTGTCTGACGTTTGCGTTCCTGGGGCAGGTGCGAGGGAGGGGACTCGAACCCCTCCACCAAGCCATGCAGCGCGGGGGATGGAAACCCCCGAGCGACTGCGATATAATCGCGGGCTTCCTTTCCGGCGCTCCTACTCAGGGGCGCCGCGATCCATCCGGCGAGGGTGGCGAAATTGGTAGACGCACCAGGTTTAGGTCCTGACGCCAGCAATGGTGTAGGGGTTCGAGTCCCCTCCCTCGCACCAAAATTCCCATTGAAGATCAATGGCTTAGATTTTCAAATTATTGAAAATCCAGCCGTTCTCCCGCATCCGGCTTTCCGGTCGGCTTGCCTGCGCTCAGTCGTCGAGGACGGCGGAGGCTTGCAGACGCCGTGGTTCTCTAGCGATCCGCACCCGTCTGGGAGCACACTTTGCTGAAGGCTCTCAGGTCGCCTGAACCCGGCGCCCACTTGGCATTGTTCGGAGATATTCCATGCTCAAAGACAGCGACGTATCAACTCGGATTCCGGCGCAGGACCTCGCACGAGCCCGGCAGTTCTATTCGTCAAAGCTGGGGCTGGAGCCGATTGAAGAGCGGCCCGGTGGCTTACGTTACAAGTGCGGGAATGGCTATTTCACGTTATTTCAGTCGGCCGGAACGGCGTCTGGTGCCCATACGCAAATGGGTTGGGACGTCCATGACATCGAGGCGACCGTTAGTGAGCTGAAACGGCGAGGCGTTGCCTTTGCGGAATACGACTTCCCCGGCCTCAAGACCGTGAACGGCATTGCACGCATTGAAGGAAATTACCCGTCCAGGGTCGGGGCGGCAGAAAAGGGCGCGTGGTTTCGAGACAGCGAAGGCAATCTTCTGGCCATCGGACAAACTGTTTTTTGAGCGCGACGGGGGCGGTCGCATCGTGCAGTGGCGACATATCTGGTCCGCTGTGCATGGAAAAAAGGGCGACCGGTTGGTCGCCCTTTTTCCGGGTCATGGGCATCCTCGCCAGGCGGCTGCACCCATACGTGCGCCCGTTAGCGGGATTTCTTCGCGATGTCCTTCGCTGCTTCCTTGACGTCTCCCGCATCCTTGCGGGCTTGGCCGCCGGCTTGCTGGAGGTCGCCCTTCAGCTCACGCGCGGGATTGTTCGTCGCTTTGCCCATGGCCTCGTTGACCTTGCCCTTCATCTTCTCGACAGTCCCTTTCACTTGGTCCTTGTTCATGATCCGCTCCTTTGAAAATGCGCCCTTGCGCACAGGAACGGAATAGCAGGCGACGTGCCTGCGGACGACTTGATCGGATCGCGCGATGGAGCCCTGCGAGACACGATCGCAGGAAATTGAATCGGGGTGAGCACGCTTCAGCCATGGTTTCCCCGCCGGCACACGGCTCTACGCCGAAGCGTAGACATCGAGGTCCGGCGGACTCTATGGGCAACTGCACTACGCGTCCGGCGTCCCGAGCGCCTTATTGATCCGCAGCGCTACCAGCGTCCCCACCACGCCTGAGAGCAGATACAGGCTCACCGCACCGAGCCCGAACAGCGAGGACAAACCTAACGCCACGAGCGGCGCGAATGCCGCACCGAACAGCCATCCAAAATCGGTCGTCAGCGCAGCCCCGGTATAGCGGAATCGGCTTTCGAAGTTGGACGTGACCACGCCGGCTGCCTGGCCGTAAGACAGCCCCAGCAGACCGAAGCCGATCAGGATGAACGCGTCCTGGCCCGCAACACCGCCATCGAGCAGCCACGGCGCGGCCAGGCTGAAGATGCCAATCAGCACGGCCATGGCCGCCAAGGTGGTGCGTCGGCCGAAACGGTCTGCGATCAGGCCGGAGACCAGCGTACCCACAAACGCAATCGCAGCGCCGATGATCTGGACGGTCAGCACGGCAGGCACAGTCTGTGTCTTGCGCAGCGACACCCATGACAGGGGAAACACGGTGACCAGATGGAATAGCGCGTAGCTTGCCAGCGCGGCGAAGGCGCCCAGGAAGATGTTGAAACCTTGCGCATTCACCATCTGCAGGGTGCTGATGGGCTCCAGCTCTTCTTCCTCAAGCAGTTGCGTGTATTCGTGCGTGACCACCAGCCGCAGCCGCGCAAACAGCGCCACCACGTTGATGGCAAACGCGACATAGAACGGATAACGCCAGCCCCAATCGATAAATTCCTGAAACGTCAGGCTGGTGTAGAGGAACAGGAACAGCGCGCCAGCAATGATGAAGCCGGTGGGTGCGCCCAGTTGTCCGACCATGGCGTACCAGCCGCGCTTGTTTTCCGGCGCATTCAATGCCAGCAGCGATGGCAGACCGTCCCACGAACCGCCAAACGCGATGCCCTGCATGAAGCGGAACAGCGCCAGCAAATAGATTGCCGAGTGGCCGATCGATGCATACGACGGCAAGAACGCAATGCCCACCGTGGCCGTGCCAAGCAGGAATAACGACGCTGTCAGCTTGGTGCTGCGCCCCCATCGGCGCTGGATGCGCATGAACAGCGCCGTGCCGAAGGGGCGGCCGATAAAGGCGAACGAGAAGACCGTGAAGCTGAACAAGAGCCCAGCGAGTTCACTCGCAAACGGAAAATAGACCGTCGGGAACACCAGCACCGACGCGATGCCGTAGACGAAAAAGTCGAAGTACTCCGACGCTCGCCCGATCACGACGCCTATGGCGATCTCTGCCGGAGCAACTTCATGGTGTCCTGGTGCCGGAGGTGCAGTGGGCGACGCGCGATGCTGGTGGGTCAGACTTGCCATCGTGGAGTCTCCATCGAGATTTCGGGGGAGGGGGTGTCGTACGGCGATCAAAAAAAGTCCGTCATCACAAGACCAGAATAGCGCCTAAACTGCAACGACAAGTCGAAAGATCGTTGGGCCATCCCAGCGCGACGTTAACCAAACGCCACTTCCGAGACCCATGCCACGCTTCAATGCAGTAGTGACACCCCTTGGAATTACGGGAAGGTCGCTTTGGCGAGGTGCAGCAATTGCCTTGTTGGTGACCCTTGCTGGTTGTAGCAACGCCGTGCTGTTGTCGCCGGCTGGCGACATGGCGGTGCGACAGCGGGACTTGATCATCATTGCAACGTGCCTGATGTTGCTGATCATCGTGCCCGTGATTTTTCTTACGCTGCTGTTTGCGTGGCGATATCGGGAGAGCGCCGAAAACGCGCCCTACAACCCCGATTGGGACCATTCCACCGTGCTGGAGCTGGCCATCTGGGCTGCGCCGCTGCTCATCATCATCACGCTGGGCGCCATCACCTGGGTCAGCACCCATCAGTTGGATCCGTATCGGCCGCTGACGCGGCTTGATCAGAATCGCCCGGTGCCTGCCGAGACCAAGCCACTCACCGTGGAAGTGGTGGCGATGGACTGGAAATGGCTGTTCGTCTATCCCGAGCAAGGCATTGCGACTGTCAACGAGTTGGCCGCTCCTGTTGACCGCCCGATTTCGTTCCGTATCACGGCGACCACGGTCATGAACGCGTTCTTCGTGCCGTCGCTGGCAGGCATGGTCTATGCGATGCCGGGCATGGAAACCAAGCTTCATGCGGTGATCAACCGGCCCGGCGTTTATGACGGGTTCTCGTCCAACTACAGCGGCGCGGGCTTCTCGCACATGCGGTTCAAATTCCATGGTCTGTCGAACGAAGAGTTTGACCGGTGGGTCCAGCAGGTCAAGTCGTCTGGCACGGCGCTGTCCAAGGACACCTATCTGAAGCTGGCCACGCCCAGCGAGAGCGAACCGGTGCAGCGCTACGCCAGCGTGGCGCCAGACCTGTATGACCGCATCCTGAACCGCTGTGTGGATAGCCAGGCATGCCTGGCGGACACCATGGCGAGCAACCGCAACGTCAGGCGCTTCGACCCTACGGCGGAAATCTGTACCGCCAGCAATACGGCCGATGCCATGCCGATGTTTGCGCCAGATGCCGCCATCAACGACGGTCGAAGGCTGTTGCGGTAGCCGAGGGCCTTGCGTCGTTCCGGTCCTTTCCGCTTTTCAGCTCTTTCAGTCCCTTTGACGTTTTTCGCCAACATTGATCGGCCAGAATTGGTCAATACAGGCACAGGTGACATCCATGCCCGAGCGTTCCGAACTCGCCAACATGATCTTTGGCCGCCTGACGTGGGAGGCCATTCCGTATCACGAGCCCATCCTGCTCGCTACCTTCGCGGTCGTCGCGCTTGGCGGCCTTGTGGTGGTCGGGGCGCTGACGTACTTCCGGCTCTGGGGTTACCTCTGGCGTGAGTGGTTCACGAGCATCGACCACAAGAAGATCGGCATCATGTATGTCGTGCTCGGCATCGTGATGCTGCTGCGCGGCTTTGCCGATGCTGTCATGATGCGCATCCAGCAGGCGGTGGCCTTTGGCGACAACCTTGGCTACTTGCCGCCGCATCACTACGACCAGATCTTCACCGCACACGGCGTGATCATGATCTTCTTCGTCGCCATGCCGCTGGTGACGGGGCTGATGAACTTCGTCATGCCGCTGCAGATTGGCGCGCGCGACGTGGCGTTCCCATTCCTCAACAACTTCAGCTTCTGGATGACCACGGGCGGCGCCGTCCTGGTGATGATGTCGTTGTTCGTGGGCGAATTCGCGCGCACCGGCTGGCTGGCCTATCCGCCGCTATCGGGCATCCTTGCAAGCCCGGATGTGGGCGTCGATTACTACATATGGGCGTTGCAGATAGCGGGGGTCGGTACCGTGCTATCGGGCATCAATCTGCTGGTGACCATCGTCAAGATGCGCGCGCCGGGCATGACGCTGATGCGCATGCCGATCTTCACGTGGACGGCACTGTGCACCAACGCGCTCATCGTTGCAGCGTTTCCGGTGCTGACGGCCGCCGTGACCCTGCTCGCTTTGGACCGCTACGTCGGCACCCATTTCTTTACGGTCGAGCAGGGCGGCAGCGCGATGATGTATGTGAACCTGATCTGGATCTGGGGCCATCCCGAGGTCTACATCCTGGTGCTGCCGGCGTTCGGCATCTTCTCGGAAGTGGTCGCCACGTTCTGCCGCAAGCGCCTGTTCGGCTACGCGTCAATGGTCTACGCAACGGTCGTGATCACCGTGCTGTCTTACCTGGTGTGGCTCCATCACTTCTTCACCATGGGGTCTGGCGCCAGCGTCAACTCGTTCTTCGGGATCACTACGATGATCATCTCGATCCCGACGGGCGCCAAGATCTTCAACTGGCTGTTCACGATGTACCACGGCAAGATCCGCTTCGAGCCGCCGATGCTATGGACGATCGGGTTCATGGTCACGTTCGTGGTGGGCGGCATGACCGGCGTGCTGCTGGCGGTGCCGCCGGCAGACTTCTCGCTGCACAACAGCCTGTTCCTGATCGCACACTTCCACAACGTGATCATTGGGGGCGTGCTGTTCGGCCTCATGGCAGGCATCACCTACTGGTTCCCCAAAGCGTTTGGGTACCGCCTCGTATCGTCGTGGGGCAAGGCTTCGTTCTGGTTCTGGTTTGTCGGCTTCTACTTTGCGTTCATGCCGCTGTACTGGCTGGGCATGCTTGGGGTGACACGCCGCATGAACCATTTCGATGATCCCTCCTTGCAAATCTGGTTCCAGATCGCCGCGTTTGGTGCGCTGCTGATCGCCATCGGGATTGCCTGCTTCCTGATCCAGCTCGTGGTCAGCTTCCGGCGCCGCGAGGAACTGCGCGATACGACAGGCGACCCGTGGAACGGCCGCACGCTGGAATGGTCAACGTCGTCGCCGCCGCCGCAGTACAACTTCGCATTCACGCCGCTCGTCCATGACGCCGATGCCTGGTGGCAAATGAAGCAGTACGGCTACCGGCGTCCGCAGGAGGGCTTCAAGCCGATTCACATGCCCAAGGGCACCGCTGCCGGCATCGTGCTCGCAGGGCTCTCGACGGTGTGTGGCTTTGCGCTGATCTGGCATATCTGGTGGCTTGCCATCGTGTCGTTCGCGGCCACGATCGTCTCGGCAATCGTTCACACCTTCAACTACAAGCGCGATTACTACATTCCGGCCGAAGATGTGGTCCGGACCGAAGCATCGCGCACCCAACTGATGGCAGGCCATGGCTGAAACGACCACATCCCTGCAAGTGACCGGCCCCACGGGTACCACCACGGTGGATGACGTACCGCCGGGCGGGTATCAGTTCCACGTCACCGAAGAACCTCACGTACCAAACGGCACGCTGCTCGGGTTCTGGCTGTACCTGATGAGCGATTGCCTGATCTTCGCGTGCCTGTTTGCCGCTTACGGCGTGCTCGGCCGCGAGTACGCAGGCGGGCCCACCGGGGCGGAACTCTTCGAGCTGCCGCTGGTGGCGCTCAACACATCGTTCCTGTTGCTGTCGTCCATTACCTATGGCTTTGCGATGCTGCAGATGCAGCAGAACAAGGTCTCGGCCATGCAGATCTGGCTGGCCATCACGTGGGTCTTAGGCGCTGCGTTTCTTGCGGTGGAGCTTTACGAATTCGCGCACCTGATACACGAGGGCGCGGGGCCCACGCGCAGCGCGTTCCTGACCTCGTTCTTCTCGCTGGTCGGCACGCACGGGCTGCACGTAACGTTTGGCCTGATCTGGTTGATCGTGCTGATGCTGCAAGTGTCGAGGCACGGGCTGATCACAGCCAACAAGCGCCGGCTGATGTGCCTATCGATGTTCTGGCACTTTCTGGACGTTGTCTGGATCGGCGTCTTTACCTTCGTCTACCTGATGGGAACGCTGCCATGAGCGCGCAAGATCAAACGATGAACGGACACGGTGGTGCCCACGATGCGCATCATCACGAAGAAGAGATCGGACCGCACGCCACGCTGGGCGGCTACCTGACAGGTTTCGTGCTGTCTGTCTTCCTGACGGCGATTCCGTTCTGGCTGGTGATGGCGAATGTGTTCGACAGATCGTCGACCACGGCGGTGGCGATCCTGCTCATCGGCGCGGTACAGATCGTGGTGCACATGATTTATTTCCTGCACATGAACGCCAAGTCCGAAGGCGGCTGGAACATGCTGTCGCTGATGTTCACGCTCGTGCTGGTGGTCATTACGCTCAGCGGTTCGCTGTGGGTGATGTACCACCTGAATACAAACATGATGCCGCACATGCGGCCGGCGCAGACGACACCCGCCGTCCTGCCGGCCCGAACGCAATAGAGGCAATAAGGTTTGCATGCAGGCTCCGGAAATCATCGTCACCGACGCGGCGGATGACGAATCGATCCAGATCATCGGCAACGGGCTGAACCACTTCAACGATCAGCACGTCGGCTACGGCGATCGCCAACCGTTGGCGGTCCTGGTCCGCGATCCTCAGAGCGGCGAGGTGGTCGGTGGCGCGAGCGGGCGGACGTCGTTGGGGATGTTGTTTCTGGATCTGTTCCATCTACCCGAGACGTTGCGCGGCATGGGCATCGGCACCGAGGTGTTGCACAGGTTCGAAGAAGAAGGGCGCCGACGGGGCTGTCGCTCGGCAGTGCTTTATACGATCAGCTTTCAGGCGCCGGAGTTTTACGAACGCAACGGCTGGGTGCGGTTTGGAGAGGTCCCTTGCGATCCGCCCGGTACGAGCCGGATCTTCCTCAGCAAAATGCTGTGAGTTGAGCCATCAAGGTTTCACGTTCTCGTGCGCAGCGGCTTCTAGGTACTCGAGAAAGCGGCTTGCTACCGGCTCTGCATCACCCGTGCGTCGTAATGACAGCACGGGCGATTCTTTTTTGCCACCGGCCAGCGGCACGAAGCTCACGCGCGCATCGCCAGCGTGTTGCAGCGTCTTGGGCACCAACGCCACGCCCATGCCGAACCCCACCATCGTCACCACGGTTTGCCAAAGCCGTGCCTCGTGGCGGATCACCGGGCTGAACCCCGCATCCACGCACAGCGCGATGATCAGGTCGTGATAGTGCGGTGACACCGTGCGTGGGAAGAGGATGAACGGCTCTTGTGCGAGCGCATCCAGCCCCAGGCTCTTGCGGCGCGCCAGCGCGTGGCCGGCGGGCAGGCAGGCGACGAAGGGCTCCGAGAAGATCGGCGTGGAAACGACGTCGGCGGGAAACGTACCCCAGTATGCGCAGCCCAGGTCGATCTGCTGACGCTGGATGGCCTGGACCTGCTCACCGGTGTTCATTTCGCGCAGGATGATTTCCACGGCGGGGTGATCGGCCTCGAAGCGCTCCACCGCGCGCGGCAGGCCGCGATACAGCATCGAATTGACGAAGGCGACGCGCAGCCGGCCCGCCAGCCCGTGCGCAGAGCGCTGCGTGATGCGCTCGACCTCTGCCGCTTGCTGCAACAGCTTGCGGGCCTCGTCCAACAACACCTGACCGGCGTTGGTAAGCGCCACGCTCTTGTTGGTGCGCGCGAGCAATTGCACGCCCAGCTGGTCTTCGAATTTGCGGATGTCGAAACTCAGCGCCGGCTGGGAGATGAACAGCCGTTGTGCCGCACGCCCGAAGTGCAGTTCTTCCGCCACGGCAACGAAATAGCGCAGTTGCTTCAAGTCCATTGCGGGCGTGATCGTCGATAAGGGATTCTTATCGTACAGGACAAAACCTGTATTGGACGATTATCGATAGCGTTTCTATGCTGGCCGGACAAAACAGGAGACAGCGAGGCCACCCGCATGAACGACATCGCCCGCGAGCCGCTTACGACCCATCCCGGCGGCCATCAAAATATCCCCGACAGCCTGGGCATCAATTTCTTTCACGTCGATCCGGACCTCGGGCGCCTCTTGCGGCTATACCTGGGCGACGCCCGATACCGCGAGCTGGAGCCCCAGCTCAAGTCGCTCGGCCAGCGCGCCTCGGACGAACTCGACGCCTGGGCCCTCAGCGCCGATCACAACCCGCCCCAGCTACGCCACCGCACCCGTCGCGGCGAGCCCGTGCAGAGCATCGACAAGCACCCCGATTACGTTGCGCTGGAGCGCGTGGCCTATGCCGAGCTAGGTCTCGCATCCATGAGCCATGTCGGCAACGCACCGCCGCCGCTGGTCAAATACGCGCTCACCTATCTGTTCGTGCAGGCGGAGTTCGGCTTGTGCTGCCCGGTCAGCATGACGGATTCGCTCACGCGCACGCTGCGCAAGTTTGGCGATCCTGCAGTCGTGGCGCGCTACCTGCCGATGCTGGCTTCGCGCGACTTTGATGTGCTGTACCAGGGCGCGATGTTCATGACCGAGCAGGCGGCCGGGTCGGACGTCGCCCGAATCGCCACGCGCGCCGCCTTGGAAACCGCCCCCAACGGCACGCAAACCTGGCGGCTGTACGGTGACAAATGGTTCTGCTCCAACGCCGATGCCGATCTCGCCATGGTGCTCGCCCGACCGGACGGTGCGCCATCCGGCATCAACGGTCTGGCGCTGTTCCTGTTGCCCAAGGCGCTGCCCGACGGCTCGCGCAACCACTACCGCATCGTCCGCCTGAAAGACAAACTGGGCACTCGTTCGATGGCCAGCGGCGAGATCGTGCTCGAGGGCGCCGCCGCATACCTGATCGGCGAGATCGGCCGAGGCTTCCACCAGATGGCCGACATGATCAACATGTCGCGGCTGTCGAACGGCGTGCGCGCTGCCGGCCTGATGCGCCGCGCCACGACCGAAGCGTTGCACATTGCGCGCAACCGTGAAGCCTTCGGCCGCAAGCTGATCGACATGCCGCTGATGCAGCGCCAGCTTCTGAAGATGTTGCTGCCGACGGAGCAGGCGCGCTCGATGTTCATGCAGATCGCGCAACGGCTGCCGCTGGCAGATGCAGGTGATGCGCAGGCCGCCAAATGCGTGCGCATCCTGACACCGCTCATCAAGTTCCGCGCTTGCCGCGACGCGCGCCGCGTAACCGGAGACGCGATGGAAGTACGCGGTGGTACCGGCTACATCGAAGAGTGGAGCGATGCGCGCCTCGTGCGTGACGCACATCTGGGCTCCATCTGGGAGGGTACGAGCAACATCGTCGCGCTTGACATTGCACGCGCTGTGAAGCGCGAAGGCGCGTTGGAGCCGTTGCGCGCCTATCTCATCGGCATGCTCGATGGCGTCACGCTGCCGCCGCAGAGCGATGCGTTGCTGCGCGCCACGCTCGACCGCGTATGCGGTGGAATTGCCAAGGTGGCTGAAGACGGCAGCGACGAACTGGTGCGTCAGGCCGGCTCTGCGCTGTATCACATCACCACGGCCATCTTCATGGCGGTGGAAGGCGTGCGTCTGGCGCCGGACCATCGCCGGCTGGCGCTTGCGCATCTGGTGCTGCGTCACAAGCTGCTGCCGGTCGATCCGCTGGCCTTGCCCGAGAACGATGATGCGCTGCTGTGTGATGCGCTCGTCAAACAGCGCGAGGTGTCATTTGCCCTGGCCATGCAGGCGTTGCCGACCGGAGACGTGCAATGAGCACAATCCACGGCGCATTGCACGGCCTGAAGGTCATCGACCTGAGCCGCGTGCTCGGCGGTCCGTATTGCACGCAGGCACTCGCCGATCACGGCGCGCAGGTCATCAAGCTGGAGCCGCCCGTTGGCGATGAAACCCGCACCTGGGGCCCGCCGTTCGACGAGAGCGATACCGCCTGGTACTTCAACGGCGTCAACCGCAACAAGTCCGGTATCTCGGTCGACCTGTCGAACGAAGAGGGCCGCGCCGTGCTCTGGCAATTGCTGGAAGACGCCGATGTGCTGGTCGAGAATTTCAAGCCTGGCACGCTCGCCCGCTGGGGCATGGATTTCGAGCGCGACCTGCAACCGCGCTTTCCGCGCTTGATCCACTGCGCCGTTTCCGGCTTTGGCCCTGACGGCCCGCTCGGTGGGTTGCCCGGCTACGACGCCGCCATCCAGGCCATGGCTGGCCTGATGAGCGTCAATGGCGAGCGCGATGGCGGCCCGATGCGTGTCGGCCTGCCGATCGTCGACATGGTGACGGGGCTCAACGCGCTCGCAGGCATCCTGCTCGCGTTGGCGGAGCGTGAAAAGAGCGGGCATGGCCAATCCATCGACATTGCATTGTATGACTGCGGCGTATCGCTGCTGCATCCGCATCTGCCGAACTACTTCGGTTCGGGCAAGGTGCCGCAGCGCAGCGGCAATGCGCACCCGAACATTGCCCCGTACGACAGCTACCAGACCGGCACCGCGCCGATTTTTCTGGCGGTGGGCAACGATCGCCAGTTCGCCAAGCTGTGCGCGCATATCGGCGCGCCGGAATTGGCGCACGACGCGCGCTTCGCAGACAACCGCAGCCGCTGCGCGCATCGCCCGGAGCTGAAGCACGCGCTGGAAGCACAACTGGCACGCTTCGACTGCGAGACGCTTGCACAAGACCTGATCCATGGCGGCGTACCCTGCGGGCCCGTGTTGAGCGTCGATGTGGTGGCGCGCCATCCGCATACGCTGCACCGGCAGATGGTGGTCGCACTGGGCGAGTACCGCGGGACCGGTTCGCCGATCAAGCTGTCGCGCACGCCGGCTACGTATCGCAACGCGCCGCCTGCGCTCGGCGCCGATACCGATGCCGTGCTGGCTTCGCTGGGCATTGACGCAGACACCCGGCAGCGCTTGTTTCAGGCTGGCGTTTTGAAATGAAGTAACCCAGGTTCACCACAACAAGGCAGACAGCCCAGCAGAGGCTTCGCCAAACCGGCAGTACCACCAAGGAGACCAACATGCCTCATCAGCCTGCGCCCCAGACCGACGCGGCCGCAAATCTGCAGCCGCGCCGTGCCGCGGTGGCCGCATTCATCGGCACCACCATCGAGTGGTACGACTTCTACATCTACGGCCTTGCTGCCGCGCTTGTCTTCGGCAAGGTGTTCTTCTCCAAGACGCTGGACCCGGGCATCGCCACGCTGCTGTCGTTCGTCACGTTGTGGGCGGGCTTTGCGGCGCGGCCCATCGGCGGGATCATCTTTGGCCATCTGGGCGACAAGATTGGCCGTAAGACCACACTCATCATCACGCTCATCCTGATGGGCGTGGCGACGATGGGCATTGGCCTGCTTCCGGGCTATGCGCAGATCGGCATGTGGGCGCCGGTGGGCTTGGTGGTGCTGCGCGTGATCCAGGGCGTGGCCGTGGGCGGCGAGTGGGGCGGTGCAGTGCTGATCGCCAGCGAAAGCGCACCCAAGCGCAAGAGCATTCTGTACTCGGCATTTGCGCAGCAGGGTTCGCCCACGGGCAATCTGCTTGCAACGCTGGTGTTCTTTGCGCTGAGCGCATTGCCGACACCGCAGTTCATGCTGTGGGGCTGGCGCGTGCCCTTCTTGCTGTCGGCGCTGCTGGTGATTGTCGGCATGGTCATCCGCCTGAAGCTGGACGAGTCGGATGACATGAAGCGCGTGCTGGCACAGAAGAAGACCGTCAAACTGCCACTCAAAGAAGTGGTGCGTGACCATTGGGGCCTCGTGCTGCTGGGTGCTGGCACGCTGCCGCTCATTCACGTGACGTACCTGAAGAGCAATTTCGCGCTCGCGTGGGCCACGAAGGAGCTCGGCTACGCGCAGGACACCTTCCTCGGCATCATCGCGATTGCGTTGGTGGTGCAGTTCATCATGCAGCCAATCGGTGCATGGCTGGTTTCGCGCATGGACATGCGTCGTGCGATCTGCCTGATGGTGCTGCCGGAATTCCTGCTCATGCCGGTGATGTTCTTTGCCATCGAGACCAAGGTGTATTGGATTGCGTTGCTCGGCATGTGCCTGGCAACGATTCCGCATTCGATGTTCTACGGTGCCATCGGCGGCATTCTGGCGCGCGTGTTCCCGACGCGCATTCGCTACACGGGACTGTCGCTGGCGTACCAGCTGTGTTCGCTTGTGGTGGGGGGCGGCACGCCCGTGTTTGCGCAGTGGATGCTCAACAGCAGCGGCAATATCGTGGGTGTGGCGGTGTCCTCGGCGCTGTATGCGCTGGTGTCGCTGGCATGCACGCTGGTGCTGCTCAACCGCACGGGCTATCGCGCGGACGAGCTGTCCACCGCCGAACGCGCAGATGCAATGGACCTCGGGCAAGGCGATGCCGAGATCGCTCGACCCCTCGACGGCCCCGGGCGTAAGCCGCTGCCTGCCGTTTGAGTAATGGCTGACACCGTGTCCTACACGAAACGTGCGGTGGCAGACCAGCCGGGCGTTCCCTACGATGGCAAGGCAAGCCATACGAAACGGGGAAGCGTGCCATGTCCATTTTTGACGAGAACGAGCATCGCGAGGCCTTCTGGGAAACGGTGCGCCAGGCCATTGAAGCGCGCCGCCAAGCCGATGAGGCCCGTCGCGCTGGGAGGTTGACTGGGCTGGCAATCGGCCTGTCTGTGGCCGCGCTGGCGGTTGCCTTCATGGCTTGGCAGCGCCGGTCCCCGGACGATCGGGTCTAGCGCCATCTTGCTGCTCCTCGCCAATTCCTAGCGCACCCTTCTGGATTGGCATTTATCGGACCCGGCAGAGGTATTGTCCGACGCCCTCATGTATGGACTGGCAGCGCTGTAGAGACCGGCTTGGGGGGGCAAACCGTACGCTTATCCGGCCGCGATAACCAAGCATCCAATGATCGTGCAGCCGGTGAGTCTGGCCGACCCGGCCTCCGGGGAAAGACGGTAGGCAGACTGCTTCAGATCAAGGCGCAAGGGAAGGGCGGCGTTACAATTCGCCGCTTCTTTCTAAGGTGTTTCATGCCACGCGGCCTCGTTCTCGCCACGCCTCAGCTCACGTCGGACGGCACGCCGTTCTCCGCAGAGTACGACGACGTCTATCACAGCTCCGAAGGCGGTTTGGCGCAGGCGCAGCACGTCTTCCTGGGCGGCAACCGCTTGCCGGCTGCATGGCAGGGCAAGCGCACCTTCACTATCGTCGAAACCGGCTTCGGCCAGGGCCTGAATTTCCTGGCCACGTGGGCTGCATGGCGCGACGATCCGCAGCGTTGCGCGCGGCTCGATTTCGTCTCGATCGAGAAGCATCCGTTCGATCGCGCAGGCTTGTCGACCGTGCATCCGAAAAGCGGTACGCTGGCCCCGCTGGCCGAGATGCTCCGCCAATCATGGCCGGTGCCGGTGCCCGGTGTGCATCGCCTGGAGTTCGACAGCGGTCGCGTCACCCTCACGCTGCTGTTCGGTGATGCGATGGAGACGCTGCCACAGCTGTCGTGCGCCGCCGACGCGTTCTATCTCGACGGCTTCTCACCAGCCAAGAATCCTGACCTGTGGCAGCCGCGCGTGTTCAAGCAGCTCGCGCGGGTCGCTCGTGCCGGCGCGACATTAGCCACGTACACCGCCGCAGGATTCGTGCGACGCGGCCTGCAGGAGGCTGGCTTCGAGGCGCACAAGGCGCCCGGTTTCGGCTCCAAGCGCGACATGACGGTCGCGCAGTTCCCAACCCATTGGCGCACCAGGCGCGGACCGGCTGAAGCGCCCGCCTGGAGCCAGCATCACGCCATCGTGCTCGGCGCGGGGCTTGCAGGCTGCTCTGTTGCGGAGCGGCTCGCATCGCGCGGCTGGCGCATCACCCTCATCGACGCAAACGACGGCCCCGCGCTAGGCACGTCGGCGCATCGCGCAGCGGCCATGCATCCGCATGTGTCCATCGACGACAGCGTGCTTTCGCGCCTTTCGCGCACCGGCAACCTGCTCGCACGCCGCCATTGGGACGCACTCGATCGCGCCGGCTTCGCCACAGGTTTCCAACCTACCGGCGTGCTCCAACTCGCCGAACATGCCGACGACGCTATCGAGCAGCAACGCATCGTGCAAGCGCTCGGCTATCCGACGGATTACATCGATTGGCTCGACGTGAACGAAGCCGCCCGACGTGTCGGCGCCAGCGTGCCGCAGGGCGGCTGGTGGTTTGCGCAAGCCGGCTGGGTTGCGCCGCCTGATGTTTGTCGCGCCAATCTGGCCGCTGCCGGCGCCGCAGTTGATGCGCGCTGGAATACGCACGTCGAATCGCTGCGCCAAGACGGCGATCAATGGCATGCGCTGGATTCGCAAGGCGATGTGATTGCGAGTGCGCCGGTCGTCGTTCTCGCCAACAGTCTGGGTGCCGCACGCCTGGCTCCGCTGACATCTGCGTCGCTCAAGCCGGTGCGCGGTCAACTCACTGATGTGCCCACCAGCAGCTTGGAGCCGGGTGCTGCCTGGCCGAAGGCCGTCGTTTGCGGCGATGGCTACCTGCTGCCCGCCGAAGCGGGGGCAAGGACGGTACGTACAGGCTCGTCGTTCCAGCCGGGCGAATCCGATCTGGCCGAGCGCGTCGCCGATCACGCGGCTAACCTCGATCGGCTTGGTCGATTGCAGCCAAAGCAATCGGGCGCGCTGGCGAAGCTGAATCCTGCAGAACTGCATGGATATGTTGGTGTGCGGTGCGTCTCCGCCAACCGGTTGCCGTTGATCGGTCCGCTGGTGGATGAGGCGGCGGCCAGGGCGCCCGGCTTTCGCTTGCGCGGGCCGCATGCGCAACTGCCTCGCCTCGGCGGGCTGTATGCCGCCCTTGCGTACGGCTCGCGCGGGCTCACATGGTCTGTGCTGGGCGCTGAGTTGCTGGCGGCCCAGATCGACGGCGGTCCGCTGCCGCTGGAATCGGATCTGGCCGCAGCGCTTGATCCGGGCCGTTTTATCTTGCGAGCATTGCAGCATGGACGCTCGCAAGGGCAGAGCGCTGCACCCACCCAAAACGAAGCTGCGCAACTGCTGGACTAACGCGCCGTTTGGAGGGTTTTCCAAGCATTCCGAGCCAAAAAATCAGGGCCGCCGAACGTTCCATGCCATAATATGCGTTTTGCGTTTGCCAGCCTGAACGCGCCCGTTGTGCCGTGCATTGTGCATTGAAGCGGCCCTCGCGCCGCATTCCTGCAAGCCCGGCAAGACCAAGAACTTTGAACCACGGCTGCTGCTGGCGCTGCGCCGTTCGACGCAACCATCTTCTGAATCTGGAATTACGACCATGTCGACTATCGAAAACCTCGGCAAGCTTGATCGCAAAGTGACCCTGGCTGTCCCGAAGGCCGAAGTGGAGCAAGAGAAGCAAAGCCGTCTGGCGCGTCTGTCCAAGACCGTCAAGATGTCCGGCTTCCGCCCGGGCAAGGTCCCGATGAAGATGGTCGAGAAGCAATACGGCCAACAGGTCGAATTCGAAGTCCGCTACGACAAGGCTGCCCGTCAGTTCTTCGACATCACCAACGAGCAGGGCGTGAAGGTTGCCGGCCAACCGCGCTTTGAGCTGAAGACCGAAGGCGTGGCCGATGACCAAGTCGCGTTCGACGCCACCTTCGAGGTGTATCCGGAAGTCAAGCTCGGCGATCTGGCCGGCGCAGAACTGACCCGCACCAAAACCGAAATCACCGATGCCGAGATCGACAAGACGCTCGACATCCTGCGCAAGCAACGCGTGCACTACCACCCGCGCGGCGAAGCCGGCGAGCACGGCGACGGTGGTGCAGCGGTTGCACAGGATGGCGACCGCGTAACGGTCGATTTCGTGGGTACGATCGACGGCGTGGAATTTGCCGGCGGCAAGGCTGAAGGTTTCAGCTTCGTGCTGGGCGAAGGCCGCATGCTGCCCGAGTTCGAACAAGCCACGCTGGGCCTGAAGCAAGGCGAGTCGAAGAAATTCCCCCTGGCATTCCCCGAGGACTACCACGGCAAGGACGTCGCCGGTAAGACGGCTGAGTTCACCGTTACGCTCAAGCAAGTCGAGTGGGCACACCTGCCGGAAGTCAACGAAGCCTTCGCGCAATCGCTGGGCATCGCCGACGGCAACCTCGACAAGATGCGCGCCGACATCCGCGAAAACCTCGAGCGTGAAGTCAAGCGCCGCACGCACGCGCTGCTCAAGGACCAAGTCATGGAAGCGCTGCTGAAGGTGGCAGAGCTGGACGTACCGAAGTCGCTGGTCGAGCAAGACCAGGAGCGCCTGGTTGAAATGGCCCGCCGTGACCTCGAATCGCGTGGCATGCCGAACGCCAAGAACATGCCGATCCCGGCCGAGATGTTCACGCAGCAAGCCGAGCGTCGCGTGAAGCTGGGCCTGGTGCTGGCAGAAGTCGTGAAGGCCAATGGCCTGGAAGCCAAGCCGGAGCAGATCAAGGCCGAGATCGAAGAGTTTGCCAAGAGCTACGAAGATCCGAAGGAAGTCATCCGCTGGTACTACGGCGACCAACAGCGCCTGGCCGAGATGGAAGCCTACGTGCTCGAAAACAACGTGGTAAATTTTGTGTGCGACAAGGCCAAGGTTACTGACAAGGCCGTGTCGTTCGAAGAGCTGACCGCCACGCCGGCGCAAGGCTGATTCGATCGATAGAGTTTCCGAAATAAGCACCGGAGAACCGCATGATCCGCAATGAACTGATCGACCAACTTGCCCGTACCCAGGCTTCCGCGCTCGAAACGCAGGGGCTTGGTCTGGTGCCGATGGTGGTCGAACAGTCTGGCCGCGGCGAGCGCGCCTACGACATCTACTCGCGCCTGCTCAAGGAGCGAGTGATCTTCATGGTGGGCGAGGTCAACGACCAGACTGCCAACCTCGTGGTGGCACAGTTGCTGTTCCTGGAAAGCGAGAATCCGGACAAGGACATCTCGCTGTACATCAACTCGCCGGGCGGTTCGGTATCGTCCGGTCTGGCGATGTACGACACGATGCAGTTCATCAAGCCGGATGTGTCCACGCTTTGCATGGGTATGGCGGCCAGCATGGGCGCATTCCTGCTGGCGGCCGGCGCGAAGGGCAAGCGCTTGGCCTTGCCGAACTCGCGCATCATGATTCACCAGCCGCTGGGCGGTGCACGTGGCCAGGCCTCGGACATTGAGATCCAGGCGCGCGAGATTCTGTACTTGCGTGAGCGCCTGAACACTGTGCTTTCGGAAGCGACCGGTCAACCAGTCGACAAGATCGCGCGCGACACGGATCGTGACAATTTCATGAGCAGCGAACAGGCCAAGGAATATGGCCTGATTGACCAGGTCATCGCAAAGCGCTGAAGTGTCACAGTCATGCGTCGATGTGCGCGGTAGGCGGTATTGCCGGTGCGTTCCACGGCACACCGGTTAACCGCGTCAAACATGTCAAGCGGTGTCAAAAACGAGGCCTCGCGCCTCGTTTTTGCTTTGAACAACACCTGCGGATCGTCGCCAGATAATTTGGCGTATGATGCTGCCAAGAACTACTGGTAATCGTTATGGCGGACAAGAAAGGCTCGACTGGCGAAAAGCTGCTGTATTGCTCGTTCTGCGGCAAGAGCCAGCATGAGGTCAAGAAACTGATTGCCGGCCCCTCGGTCTTCATCTGCGATGAATGTATCGACCTGTGCAACGAGATCATCCGGGACGAAGCCGCCATCTCCGAAAAGGAAGGTGGTCTGGCGGTCAAGTCCGATCTGCCCACGCCGCATGAAATTCGCCAAAGCCTGGACCAATATGTGATCGGTCAGGAGCAGGCCAAGAAGATCTTGGCGGTGGCGGTTTACAACCATTACAAGCGTTTGAAGCACCTCGGCAAGAAGGACGATGTCGAGCTGTCCAAGAGCAACATCCTGCTCATCGGGCCGACCGGCTCGGGCAAGACCCTGCTTGCTCAAACGCTGGCGCGTCTTTTGAACGTGCCGTTCGTCATCGCCGACGCCACCACACTGACCGAAGCTGGTTATGTGGGCGAGGATGTCGAAAACATCATCCAGAAGCTGCTGCAGAACTGCAATTACGAGGTAGACAAGGCCCAGCGTGGGATCGTCTACATCGACGAAATCGACAAGATTTCGCGCAAGTCTGACAACCCTTCCATCACCCGGGACGTTTCCGGGGAAGGCGTCCAGCAAGCGCTGCTCAAGCTGGTGGAAGGGACGATGGCGTCGGTGCCCCCGCAAGGTGGTCGCAAGCATCCGAACCAGGACTTCCTGCAGGTGGATACGACCAACATCCTGTTCATTTGCGGTGGGGCTTTCGATGGTCTGGAGAAGATCATCATGCAGCGCTCCGACAAGACCGGTATCGGTTTTGGGGCGGAGGTGCAGAGCAAGGAAGAACGCGACGTCAGCGAAGTGCTGCCGCAAGTGGAGCCAGAAGATCTCATCAAGTTCGGTCTGATTCCCGAGTTGATCGGCCGTCTGCCCGTGGTGGCGACGCTGGCCAAGCTCGACGAGGCTGCCTTGATGGAAATCCTGGTCGAGCCCAAGAATGCAATCGTCAAGCAGTACCAGAAGCTGCTGGCGATGGAAGGGGTGGAACTGGAAATTCGTCCGAGTGCGCTGACGGCAATTGCCCGCAAGGCAATCAAGCGCAAGACGGGGGCGCGTGGTCTGCGTTCCATTGTCGAGCACGCTCTGATGGATGTGATGTATGACCTCCCCAACCATAAGGGTGTGCAAAAAGTGGTGATCGATGAAAGTACGATCTCTGACGAAGGCAAGCCCTTGCTGATTTACGAAGAGCAACCCAAGGTTGCAGGTTCCAACTGACGCGAATGCCCGGCCGGGATGCGCCGTATGCATCCCATGCAGGAAGCCGTTCGCTCGCGAGCGGCTTTTTTTGCTTCGGGAAACCGGGTCGGCATGCGACTTGCAGCAGCGGTCTTGTAAAACCGTCGCTGTGCCCAATTTAGCCCTTACATGACTTTCTGGGGAAAATAATGTCCGGAACCCAACTTTTACCCGCTGAGCAGATTCGCCTGCCGCTGTTGCCGCTGCGTGACGTGGTGGTGTTTCCGCACATGGTGATTCCGCTGTTCGTGGGGCGCCCCAAATCCATCAAGGCGCTGGAAGCCGCGATGGAGGCGGGCAAGAGCATCATGCTCGTGGCGCAAAAGACCGCCGCCAAGGACGAGCCGACCGACAAGGACCTCTACGAGGTCGGCTGTATCGCCAACATTTTGCAGATGCTGAAGCTGCCGGACGGCACCGTGAAGGTGCTGGTCGAGGGCACGCAGCGCGCCAACATCCTTTCCGTTACCGACGACGAATCGCACTTCTTCTGCGAAGCCGTGCCCGTCGGCCCGGAACCCACTGAATCGGCAGAGACCGAGGCGCTGCGTCGCGCCATCGTGTCGCAGTTCGATCAGTACGTGAAGCTGAACAAGAAGATCCCGCCCGAGATCCTGACGTCGCTGTCGGGCATCGATGAGCCGGGTCGTCTGGCTGACACCATCGCCGCGCATCTGCCGATCAAGCTCGAGCAGAAGCAGAAGATTCTCGAGATGTTCAACGTGACCGAACGTCTGGAGAGCCTGCTTTCGCAGCTTGAAGGTGAGATCGATATCCTGCAGGTGGAAAAGCGCATCCGCGGCCGCGTCAAGCGCCAGATGGAGAAGAGCCAACGCGAGTACTACCTGAACGAGCAGGTCAAGGCCATCCAGAAGGAACTGGGCGAAGGCGAAGAGGGCGCCGATCTCGAAGAGCTGGACAAGAAGATCAAGGCCGCCCGCATGCCGAAGGAGGCCAAGAAGAAGGCCGAGTCCGAGTTCAAGAAGCTCAAGCTGATGTCGCCGATGTCGGCCGAGGCAACGGTCGTGCGCAACTACATCGACACGTTGGTCGGTCTGCCGTGGCGCAAGAAGAGCAAGGTCAACAACGACCTGTCGAACGCCGAGCAAGTGCTGGATCAAGACCACTACGGTCTGGAGAAGGTCAAGGAGCGCATCCTTGAATACCTCGCAGTGCAACAGCGTGTGGACAAGCTGAAGGCGCCGATCCTGTGCCTCGTGGGGCCGCCGGGTGTTGGCAAGACCTCGCTTGGGCAGTCGGTGGCGCGTGCAACGAACCGCAAGTTCGTGCGCATGGCGCTGGGTGGCGTGCGTGACGAGGCCGAGATTCGCGGTCACCGCCGTACGTACATCGGGTCGATGCCGGGCAAGATTCTGCAGAGCCTGACGAAGGTCGGCGTGCGCAACCCGTTGTTCCTGCTCGACGAAATCGACAAGATGGGTGCGGACTTCCGCGGCGATCCGTCGTCCGCCCTGCTCGAAGTGCTGGACCCGGAACAGAACCATACGTTCCAGGACCACTACATCGAGGTGGACTTCGATCTGTCGGACGTGATGTTCGTGGCGACGTCGAACTCGCTGAACATTCCGGCGCCGTTGCTGGACCGGATGGAAGTGATTCGCCTGTCGGGCTACACGGAAGACGAAAAGGTCAACATCGCCCGCCGCTACCTGCTGCCCAAGCAGATCAAGAACAATGGTCTGAAGGAAGGCGAGATCGAGGTGACCGAAGCCGCGTTGCGCGACATCATCCGCTACTACACGCGGGAAGCTGGTGTGCGTTCGCTGGAGCGCGAGGTCTCGAAGATCTGCCGCAAGGTCGTCAAGCAGCTGCTGCTGAAGAAGGAAGGCGGTACGTCGGTGAAGGTCGATTCGGACAATCTCGACAAATTCCTTGGCGTGCGTCGTTTCGACTTTGGCCTGGCCGGTAAGGAAGACCAAGTCGGCCAGGTGACCGGTTTGGCATGGACCGAAGTGGGCGGCGATCTGCTGACCATCGAAGCCGCGCTGATGCCGGGCAAGGGCAACATCACCCGCACGGGTTCGTTGGGCGACGTGATGAAGGAGTCGGTTGAGGCTGCGCGCTCGGTGGTACGTTCGCGTTCGGCTCGGCTGGGTATCAAGGATGAGATGTTCGAGAAGCGCGACATCCACATCCACGTGCCCGAAGGTGCGACGCCCAAGGACGGCCCGTCGGCGGGTATCGCGATGACGACGGCGCTGGTATCGGTGCTGACCGGTATTCCGGTGCGCGCCGACGTGGCGATGACCGGCGAAATCACCCTGCGCGGCGAGGTGCTGCCGATCGGCGGCTTGAAAGAAAAGCTGCTGGCTGCACACCGCGGCGGCATCAAGCTGGCGCTGATTCCGGAAGAGAACGTCAAGGACTTGGCGGACATTCCGGACAACGTGAAGAACAGCATCGAGATTCAGCCGGTGCGCTGGATCGACAAGGTGCTGGAACTCGCGCTGGTGCGCAAGCCGGAGCCGCTGCCGGAAGAAGAAGCCAAGCCGGCACCCGCCAAGGGCGACGACGGCAAGTCGCAGGAAATGGTGCATCACTGACACCGTAGCCTGCCAAGGTTGAGGAAGGGCCCGACATGTTCGGGCCCTTTTTCTTTGCGCAGGCTGCGACGTGTGGCGCCCCGTTCTTCGCCTTGACACGTCGATTGACGGCCACTTTAATAAATCCACACTAAGCGGGTGTTCGGGGAGGTGGCACGATGAACAAGACTGATCTCATCGACCATGTGGCGGCGCAAACTGACATGTCAAAAGCCGCGGCGGGGCGCGCCATCGACGCGCTGATCGACGGCATCAAAGATGCGTTGTGCGAGGGCGGGTCGGTCACGCTGGTTGGCTTCGGTACGTTTCTCGTCGGCAAGCGATCTTCACGTAATGGACGCAATCCGCGTACGGGTGCAGCCATCACGATCGAAGGCGGCAAGGTTGCGAAATTCAAACCTGGCAAAGCGCTGAAAGATGCGCTAAACTAGCGGGCTTTGGTGCTCGTGAGTGACAACGCGGGCGCCGGACAGTCCGGCTCACGCCGGCAGTACGAACGGGTGCTTAGCTCAGTTGGTAGAGCAGCGCCCTTACAAGGCGCGGGTCGGGAGTTCGAGCCTCTCAGCACCCACCATCGTTCGTATTGCCGCTCCAGCGTCGGGTGGTCCGACCCAATCTGGAGCGGTAGTTCAGTCGGTTAGAATACCGGCCTGTCACGCCGGGGGTCGCGGGTTCGAGTCCCGTCCGCTCCGCCAAATCCTGTACAAAGGCCCGATTCGTTCGGGCCTTTGTCTTTTCAGCGGCGAATGCTTGCAGGTCATGCCTGCACGCTGTGCCGCGATTGTCCGGAATGTCAGCGGCACCTGATAGAATCGCCGGATTTTCCATCTTCCATTCACCTCCGATCCAGCATGCTTGATTTCGTACGTACGCATCGGCGCTTGATGTTTCTGGTGCTGCTGATTCTGGTGTTCCCTTCGTTCGTGTTCTTCGGCGTGCAGAGCTATTCGAGCTTCATGGACAGCTCGCATGATGCCGCCAAGGTCGACGGCAAGGTCATCTCCACTAACGAAGTCGACGCGCGCGTGCGCGAGCAGACAGAGCGTCTGCGCCAGATGCTTGGTGCGCAATATGATCCGCGCCAGTTCGAAGGTCCGCAGATGCGCCGCGATGTGCTCGACGGCATCATCCAGCAACGCGTGCTGGCCAATGAGGTTGTGCGTGCAAACCTGACCATCTCGAACGAGAAGATTCGCGATACGATCCTGCAGATTCCGGCCGTGGCAGCGCTGCGCAAGCCGGATGGCTCGTTTGATCAGGAAGCCTACGTCCGCCTGCTCGCCGCGCAGAACATGACGCCCGAGCAGTTGGAAGGCAATCTGCGCTTCGAGCTGTCGCAGCAACAGATTCCGCAATCGATCGTATCGTCGGCGTTCGTGCCGAAGTCGCTGGTGGAGCGCCTCATCCAGGTACGCGATCAGCAACGCGAAGTGCAGGCGCTGTTGTTCAAGCCGGCTGACTACGCTGCAAAGGTCAACGCGGACGACAAGGCGATTCAGGCTTATTACGACGCGCACCAGCAGGAGTTCTCCGTGCCGGAGCAGGTCAAGGCCGAGTATGTCGTGTTCTCAGGCGAAGACATGATGAAGCAGATCCCGGTCACGCCTGAGCAGATCAAGGAGTACTACGATCAGAACGCTGCGCGCTTCAAGACGCAGGAAGAACGCCGCGCCGCGCACATCCTGATCAAGCTGCCCGAGAACGCCAAGCCCGCCGACAAGGAAGCCGCCAAGAAGAAGGCTGAAGAAGTGCTTGCCGAGGTGCGCAAGAACCCGGCGAGCTTCGCTGAGCTGGCCAAGAAGTACTCGGGCGATCCGGGTTCGGCTGCACAGGGCGGTGAACTGGGCTTCCTGGGCAAGGGCGCGACCGTGCCGCCGTTCGAGAACGCACTGTTCGCCCTCAAGCAGCCGGGCGACATCAGTGACGTGGTCCAAAGCGATTTCGGTTTCCACATCATCAAGCTGGAAGAAGTGAAGGGCGGCGGTGTGCAGCCGCTGGAAGCCGTCAAGCCGGAGCTTGAGCGCGAACTGCGAACGCAACTCGCCAACAAAAAGTATTCGGAGCTGGCCGATGCGTTCTCCAACACCGTGGAAGATCAGTCAGACAGCCTGAAGCCGGTGGCTGACAAGCTCAAGCTGCAGATCCAGACGGCTGACAACGTGACCCGTACGCCGAGCCCGGCGCAGTCAGGCAGCCCCATCGGCAACGACAAGGTGCTCAAGGCGCTGTTTGCAGACGACGTGATCAAGAATCACCGCAATACGGCCGCCATCCAGGTGGGCCCGACCACGCTCGTTGCCGCGCGTGTCGCCGAGTATCGTCCGGCCACGGTCAAGAAGCTGGCTGACGTGCGTGAGCAGGTCAAAGCCAAGGTGATCGCCGAGCAAGCGGCTGCGCTGGCCAAGAAAGCTGGCGAAGAAAAGCTGGCCGCAGTGAAGCAGAGCAACAACACCGATGGCTTCAGCGCCGCCCAGACGGTCTCGCGCCAGCAGGCGCAAGGCACGTCGCCTGCTGCACTGACGGCCATCCTGCGTGCTGATGCGACCAAACTGCCGGTCACTATCGGCGTGGACCTTGGTGCCCAGGGCTACGCACTGTATCGCATCAACAAGGTGCTGCCGCCAGCCAACGTGGACGAGGCGCGCCGTGCTGCCGATGCCCAGCAATTGGCTCAGGCCGCCGGTCAGACCGAGTTCAATGCCTACTACGAAGCACTGAAGGCGCGCTCGAAGGTGAAGATCAACAGCAACGTGATTGACGCCAGCAAACCTGCCAATACGGCAGAGGACTGATACGGCGCGCAGAAGGTAGCCTGACGAAAAAAAGCCCCCTCGATGTTGAGGGGGCTTTTTCTTTGCGTACTTTCTTTGGGAGCGACTAGTCCAGCGGCTTGCCGATGCGTCCGAGGCGCGGCATGTACCAGTGGTCCGGATCGAATGAGAGTGCCACGTGGGAAGCGCGGGCGATCAGGTTCTTGCGCGGTACGAGGCCGAAATAACGCGAGTCTCGGCTGTTGTCGCGGTTGTCGCCCAGCATGAGGTAGTGGTCTTGCGGGACGGTGATGGGACCGAAACTGCGCAGGGCACGCACCTCCGGCAACACCATCACGGTGTGCTCTCGGCCGGGTAGCGCTTCGGACCAGAGTTCGTGCGGCAGCGTTGCTGTTGCCTGCAGCAACGTACCGGGTGCGACGTCTGGCAGCGGAGCATAGGCCATGCGCTGGTGATTGATGTAGAGCGCTTCGCCGCGCATTTCAACGACATCGCCAGGTAGACCGATCAGCCGCTTGACGAGCTTCGTACCATCTTCGGGCGAGGAAAAGACCACGACATCACCACGTTGCGGCTCGCTGCCGCGTTTGAGCCAGACGGTGGTGGCCGGTACGCGCACCCCATAAGCCAACCGGTTCATCAGGATGTAGTCGCCCTCGATGAGGGTGGGGTTCATTGAACCGCTGGGCACGACTGCCCAGTCTGCAATGCAGGCGCGGAAGGCAAAGAGCAACGACATGCCAACCAGGAACCGCTTGTTGTCGCGCGCTGCTCGCAGCCCGTTTGCCAGAAGCTTCATGGTGCCCGCCCGTGTGAGATGAGGCCGCGCGCTCCGCTTAAGAATCCGATGTACCTGATGGCGCAAGACGGCGCGGCAGAACCGTCATCTTCGGACCCGGACCTTGAGAAGAGGTTCCAGTTTGGGCCACACGTTATCGAGCATCGTCGGCTGCGCTGCGGCAATGGGGTGGATGCGGTCTTCCTGGAACCAGTCGGGCCGTTGCGCAACGCCTTCCAGCAGGAACGGCACCAGCGGTAGCTTGTACTGCTGCGCCAGCTTGCCGAACATGGCGAAGAAGCGCTCGCTGTAATCCGGGCCGTAGTTGGGCGGAATGCGCATGCCCACCAGCAGAACCTTCGCGCCTGCTGCTTGCGAGGCTTCGATCATTGCCTTCATGTTGCCCTCGCTGGAGGCGAGCGAGAGACCGCGCAGTGCATCGTTGCCGCCTAGTTCGAGAATCACGACCGAGGGCTTTTCGCGTGCCAGCACGGCAGGCAGGCGCGAGCGGCCGCCTGCCGTGGTGTCGCCGCTGATGCTTGCATTGGCGACGCTATAATCGGGCTTCCGTTCTTTGAGGCGCTTGTCGAGCAACGCGACCCAGCCTGTGCCTTGCGCAAGGCCGTATCCCGCCGACAGGCTGTCGCCCAGCACCACCACGCGATGCGATGCCGGCGCGCCTTGTGCTGCTGCCGTCTGCGCGAGTGGCAGCATGCCGAACACTGCGCAGCCAAGCGCTGCTACAAGTGACTTCACGCTGCGTCTTCTACTACCTACCAGTCCAATCATGTCGTCTTCCGCTACCTGGGTGATTGAAGTCGATTCGCTGCACAAGACTGTGCGCGATGCCACCGGTGAGTTGCCTATTCTGAGCGATGTTGCCTTCCGTGTGGAAAGGGGCGAGACATTGGCGATTGTTGGCGCTTCCGGTTCGGGCAAATCGACGCTGCTTGGGTTGCTCGCAGGACTGGACTTGCCGACGTCGGGTTCGGTCAAGCTGCTGGGCAACGACCTGTTCAAGTTGGATGAGGATGGCCGTGCAGGCGTGCGCGGCAGCCACGTGGGCTTTGTCTTCCAATCCTTTCAGCTGCTGCCCCATCTGACGGCACTCGAGAACGTGATGCTGCCGTTGGAGTTGCGTGGCGATGTCGGCACCGCCGAAATGCGCCGTCGCGCCACCGTTCTGCTGGAGCGCGTTGGCCTCGGGGCACGGCTGTCGCACTATCCGAAGACGCTGTCCGGTGGCGAGCAGCAGCGCGTGGCCTTGGCACGCGCGTTCGTGACCGAGCCCGACATTCTCTTTGCCGATGAACCGACGGGCAGTCTCGACACCGCCACGGGCGAGGCCGTGATCGCGCTGATGTTCGAACTCAACCGCAGTGCCGGCTCCACGCTGGTGCTGGTGACGCACGACCGCTCCGTCGCGGCACGTTGCAGCCGCATTCTCACCATCGAAGCCGGGCATCTTGTCGGCGACGAGACCGTCACCGAACTCTGAACGTTTGCGGTCAGAGTGCGGATTTGGCGCGGCGGATCAACGCCGCCGTCGACGCATCGTGCGCCACTGAGGCGGGTGCACCTTCCAGCTCCGCCTGGATCGGCTTGGCGAGCTTCTTGCCAAGCTCCACGCCCCACTGATCGAACGAGTTGATGTTCCACACCGCGCCCTGCACGAAGGTACGGTGCTCGGCGCAGGCGATCAACGCGCCGAGTGACGCAGCATCGAGCCGTTCCATGAGGATGGTCGTGCTCGGTCGATTGCCTTCGAACACCATGTGCGGCACGAGTGCTTCGTCGGTGATGCCGCCCGCGCGGACTTCATCGGCGGTGCGGCCGAGCAGGAGCGCCTCGCCCTGCGCGAAGCAATTGGCGAGCAGTTTGGCGTGGTGGCCGGGCAGGCTGCGCACGGGCTCCAGCGTGGTGATGAAATCCACCGGCACGATCTGCGAGCCTTGGTGGATCAGCTGGAAATACGCATGCTGTCCATTGGTGCCAGCCGTGCCCCAGACGATGGGGCCGGTGTCGGTATCGATGGTTGCGCCGGTACGCTGGACGGATTTGCCGTTGCTCTCCATCTCCAGCTGTTGCATGAAGTCTGTCAGCAGCTCAAGCGGCGCGCAGTAGGGCACGGTGCAGGCGCTCGGCGCGTCGAAGAAGCCGCGATACCAGACCGACAGCATCCCGAGAATGAGCGGCAGGTTCTCGCGCGGCGCGGCCGTGGCAAAGTGCCGGTCCATCGCACGCGCGCCGTCGAGCATCGCTTCAAACTGCTGCGGCCCGATCGCCAGCACGATCGACAGGCCCACCGCCGACCAGAGCGAGAACCGCCCGCCAACCCAATCCCAGAACGTGAACATGTTGTCCGGGTCGATGCCGAACTGCACGACGGCCTCGCGGTTGGTGGACACGGCGACAAAGTGGTGCTTGAGCTGATCTTCCGCCACGCCGTGTTCGACAAACCACCGGCGCATGCTATGCGCGTTGGCCATCGTTTCGAGTGTGGTGAACGTCTTCGAACAGACGATGGCGAGCGTGGTATCCGGATTCAGATGGTCGAGCGTTTCGGCCAAGTCCGTGCCATCGACATTGGAGACGAAATGCACACGCACCTGCGGCACGGCAAGGTGGTCGAGCGCGCGGCACACCATGCGGGGGCCGAGGTCCGATCCGCCGATGCCGATATTGACGATGTCCGTGATGCGCTGGCCGGAATGGCCCGTCCACGCGCCGCTATGCACGCGGTTGGCGAAGTCGCGCATCTGGGCCCGCACGCGCAGCACTTCGGGCATGACGGGCTCGCCGTCTGCGCGATAGCCGTCTTCCTCTTGCCCGCGCAGGGCCATGTGGAGGACGGAGCGGTGCTCGGTGTTGTTGATCCGGTCGCCGTGCAGCATGGCATCGCGCAGCGTGAGCACGCCAGCCTCGTCGGCCAGTTGCAGCAGCAGGGCGAGCGTCTCAGGGGTGATGCGATTTTTCGAGTAGTCGACCGTCAGACCTGCCGCTTCAAGCGTGAAGGCGCGTACCCGTTCCTCGGCGTCCGGCGCGGCAAACCAGTTGCGCATATGCGTCGCGCGAATCGATTCAGCATGTTGCGTCAGGGACTGCCAGGCGGGTAGGGCTGTGGGCATACGGGCGGGATATGACGTGAAGTTGTGGCGGGAAAACGAATGCGCAGTATAACGGCGCTGTATGACGGCTTTCTATCGGCGAACGTCCGACGCCAGCAGGGCGTTGAGCGCACGTCGTGCCGGCGCGCATAGCTCGCTGGCGTGCAGGCCGATGGGGCCGACGCCCGCTAGGACAAGATCGTCGGCGGCCCGGCCATGCAGCCACACAGCCGCGAGTGCGGCCTCGCGCGCACCCATGCCTTGCGCAAGCAATGCACCGATCATGCCGGTCAGCACATCGCCCGTACCACCCGTTGCGAGCCCGCCGTTGCCGGTTGGGTTGATGGCCGGCGAGATGCTTGGCGCAGCGATGAGCGTGCCCGAGCCCTTGAGCACGACTACCGCACCTGTCCGATTGACGAGCGCCTTGGCGGCGGCCAGCCGATCGTGCTGCACGGCGTGCGCATCGGTATGCAACAGGCGCGCAGCTTCCAGCGGATGCGGTGTCAGCACCAGCGGGACCCCGCTTCCGGCCAATTTTGTGAGGCGCGTGAGCATGGCCGGCGTTTTCGCAAAGAGGTTGAGTGCATCGGCATCGAACACGGCTGGCGTGCGCGCCGAGAGCATGCGGTCCAGCAGATGGTCGAGTGCGGCTTCTGACTCCTTGCCGGTGCCCATGCCGGGGCCCACAGCCAGCGCCTGCATGCCACCCAGATCGAGTGCGCCCCAGGTACGCAGCATCAATTCAGGTTGCGCTGGGTCGACCCGTGGCGCATCGGCAGCAAGCGAGACCACGTTCACCTTGCCTGCGCCAAGATATAGCGCGCCGCGCGCCGACAGCAAGGGCGCTCCGACCATGCCGGCCGCACCGCCCACGATTGCCACAGTGCCGTACGTGCCTTTGTGCCCGGCATGCCGCCGGCGCGGCACGTGCGCGAGCCAGCGTGACGGCGTGTTGACGAACGCCTCCGCTTCAATCACGCCGTCATAAGCGGCCTGCGCGGCTTGCAGGTCGGCCAGCGCGATGTCCCCGGTCGCGTCGCGGCCATCCCCCGTCAGCAAGCCCGGCTTGACCGCCAGAAAGGTGATGGTGGCGCGCGCCTGGATAACGGGCGAATCCGGGGCAGGCGGCTGGCCCGTATCACCGTTCAACCCCGAGGGGATGTCCAGTGCGTATACCGGCAAGCCGCTGGCGTTGATGGTGTCGACCAGCGCCGCATGCAATCCCCTCAGCGGCCGGGCGAGTCCAATACCAAAGAGGCCGTCGACGATGGCTGAGGTGGCAGCCGGCACCGAAGCCGTCGCGTGCAGGCGTTCGATGGGGACATTGGCCGCACAAGCCTCCGTCCAGGCGCGGCGCGCGTCGTCCGGCAGCTTGGCCGGGTCTGCGGCAAGCCACACCGTGACGGCGCGCCCAGCCAAATGCAGCACCGTCGCCGCAACGAGCGCATCGCCGCCGTTGTTGCCTGGGCCGGCAACGAGCAGCACGTGCCCATGTGGCGCACGCGTCTGTAGCCAATCGGCGGCGGCCTCGCCAGCGCGCGCCATCAGAGTGAAAGGTTCGAGGGATCGGTAAGCCGCCGCTTCCAGTGCGCGGATGCCGGCGGTTCCGAAGAGCAGGTCGGCGCCGGTGTGTGCGGCCACGGCACCGTCGATCAGGATTTCGCGCCAGGTGGGGTGTGAGGACATGGCAACTACGCTTTTATCCATGCAGACATGACGATCTATTCTCTTACAATAGCCTGCGTTTCCGGTCCTTTCCCTGCCCGTTGCAATGTCCAAATCGCCGACCACCCCGAAAGCTGATCTGCCGCAATCCGCAGCCAATGAGGATGCAGGGAAGGGCGGGCCGATCGTGTCTTCGTCACACTTGGTGTCGGCACGAAGCCCCGAGCTGTCGGAGTTCGAATTTGCGCTCAACACGGCCTACAACGCCTACAACCGCTGGTGCGTGCGCTGCATGGCCGCCGCCGGCGTGCGCGACCTGACCTTCCTTGATGTGCTGGTGGTGCACCACGTCAACCACCGTGGTCGCGCCAAGCGCCTGGCGGACATCTGCTTCGTGCTGAACGTGGAAGACACCCACCTTGTGACGTATTCCCTCAAGAAACTGCAGGGGATGGACCTGGTGGAGGGCACCCGCAACGGCAAGGAAGTCACTTACACCACCACCGAAGCCGGCGAAAAGGCCTGCGCCCGATACCGCGAGATCCGCGAGCAGTGCCTGACCAGCAATATTTCGCCCAGCGGCGAGGAAAATGCCGAGATTGGCGAGCTGGCGCGCCTGCTGCGGGTGCTGACGGGCCTGTACGAGCAGGCAGCACGGTCCGCCACGTCGCTGTAAAACGGGCGTTTGCAGCCGGTTGCAGCCGAGGCGGCGCCATTTTCGCCCGATTTGAGGGTCGGTAACGAGGGCAGGGCAAGGTACAATAGCGGTTTCCCCGCGCACGCCGGGAACTCCTCCTTCCAGCTACTGCCTGCCTTGCCCACCATGGCGCATTTCTCGTGCTTTCCCGGCGCTCTCGCGCTGTCCGCCTTCCGTCAGCAACGCCTGCTTTCCACCCTCAAGCGCATCGATCCCGATATCGATGCCGTCAGTGCCCAATACCTGCATTTCGTGGCCGCCGACACGCCGCTGTCGGCCGATGAATCTGCCCGTGTGCAAGCGCTGCTGACCTACGGTTCGCCCGCCCCGGCCGATGTCGAGGGGGACCGCTTCGTGGTCATTCCGCGCTTCGGCACGATCTCGCCGTGGGCCAGCAAGGCGACGGAAATCGCCCGCCACTGCGCACTGCCGCAAATCCATCGCATCGAGCGCGGCGTGGAATTTACCGTCACGTGCAAGAAGGGCCTCATCCGCAGCCTGACCGGTGCTGCCAAGCATCTGGACGACGCCACCCGGGCCGCCGTGGCCGAGCACCTGCACGACCGCATGACCGAGACGGTCATCGACTCGCGCGAAGCCGGCTACGGCCTGTTCGACGTGTTGCCCGCCAAGGCATTGCGCTTTGTCGATATCGCCGGTGGCCAGGATGCTGGTCGTCGTGCCTTGGAAGCCGCCAACGTCGAGATGGGCCTGGCCCTGTCCGATGATGAAATCGACTACCTGGTCGACGCCTACCGCAAGCTCGAACGCAACCCGACCGACGTCGAGCTGATGATGTTCGCGCAGGCCAACAGCGAGCACTGCCGCCACAAGATCTTCAACGCCGACTGGACCATCGACGGCGAGACGCAGGACAAGTCGCTCTTCGCGATGATCCGCAACACCCACCAGCTCGCGCCGCAGGGCACGATCGTCGCGTATTCGGACAACGCCGCCGTGATGGAAGGCGGCATGGCCGAGCGCTGGTTCGCGCACGCAGGCACGGAAGGCGAGACGGGCGTGCCGCAATACGGCCCCCGCGAAGCCCTGACGCACACGCTGATGAAGGTGGAGACGCACAATCACCCGACGGCCATCTCGCCGTTCCCGGGCGCGTCCACCGGCGCGGGCGGTGAAATCCGCGACGAAGGCGCAACGGGCCGCGGCGCCAAGCCCAAGGCTGGCCTGACCGGCTTTACCGTGTCGAATCTGCTGCTGCCGGAAGCCGTGCAGTCGTGGGAAAACGCCCGCGATACTGCCCAGCCCGTGGCGCACCGCAACCCGGATGAAGCCGCACCGGGCCCCGTCGGCAAACCGGACCGCATCGCCTCGCCGCTGCAGATCATGATCGAAGGTCCGATCGGCGGCGCTGCGTTCAACAACGAATTTGGCCGGCCCAACCTGGGCGGCTATTTCCGCGTCTACGAGCAGAACGTGGGCGGCACCGTGCGCGGCTATCACAAGCCGATCATGATTGCGGGCGGCATCGGCAACATCGATGCTGGCCACACGCACAAGCACGGCCTGCCGGCCGGCACGCTGCTGATTCAACTGGGCGGCCCCGGCATGCGCATCGGCATGGGCGGCGGCGCGGCCAGCTCGATGGCCACCGGCACCAATACGGCCGACCTGGACTTCGATTCCGTCCAGCGCGGCAACCCCGAAATGCAGCGCCGGGCGCAGGAAGTCATCAACGCGTGCTGGGCACTGGGCGAAGACAACCCGATTCTGTCGATCCACGACGTCGGCGCGGGCGGCATCTCCAACGCCTTCCCTGAGATCGTCGACGGCGCCGAGAAGGGCGCGCGCTTCGACCTGCGCCAGGTGCATCTGGAAGAGTCCGGCCTGAGCCCGGCAGAAATCTGGTGCAACGAATCGCAAGAGCGCTACACGCTTGCGATTGCCCCCGGCGATTTCCCGCGCTTCCAGGCCATGTGCGAGCGCGAGCGCGCACCGTTCTCGGTGGTCGGTTTCGCCACGGACGAGCAGCAGCTGCAAGTCGTTGACAGCGACACCGCACCTGACGTCGCCGAGCACTTCCCGGTCAACATGCCGATGGACGTGCTGCTCGGCAAGCCGCCGCGCATGCACCGTGACGTGCGCCGCGCCGCGCAGGAACTGCCGGAAGTCGATGTCACCGGCTTGGACCTGGAAGTTGTCGCACGCGACGTGCTGCGTCATCCGACGGTGGCCAGCAAGTCGTTCCTCATCACGATTGGCGACCGCACCGTTGGCGGCCTGAACACGCGCGACCAGATGGTCGGCCCGTGGCAGGTGCCGGTGGCCGACGTGGCCGTCACCACGCTGGACTACAAGGGCTATGCCGGCGAGGCGATGACGATGGGCGAGCGCACGCCGCTGGCCGTCATCAACGCGCCTGCATCGGGCCGCATGGCCATCGGCGAATCCATCACGAACATCGCCGCTGCACCGATCGACTCGCTCACGCAACTCAAGCTGTCGGCCAACTGGATGGCCGCCTGCGGCGTGAACGGTGAAGACGCCCGCCTGTACGACACCGTCAAGGCGGTCGGTATGGAGCTGTGCCCGGCACTGGGTATCAGCATTCCGGTGGGCAAGGATTCGCTGTCGATGCGCACCAAGTGGGAAGACGAAGGCGCAGCGAAGGAAGTCGTGGCGCCGGTGTCGCTCATCGTCTCGGCGTTTGCGCCGGTGACGGACGTGCGCAAGACGCTCACGCCGCAGCTCAAGCAAGTCGAATCGGCTAACGCGCCGGCCGACACCACGCTGATCCTGATCGACCTCGGCCGCGGCAAGAACCGTATGGGCGGCAGCATCCTGGCGCAAGTCACCGAGCAGATCGGCAACAGCGTGCCCGACGTGGACGACGCCGAAGACCTCAAGCGCTTCTTCGCCGCCATCCAGCAATTGAACGCAAGCGGCTCGCTGCTGGCGTATCACGACCGCTCCGACGGCGGCCTGTGGGCGACCGTCTGCGAAATGGCCTTCGCCGGACACTGCGGCGTGTCGATCAACGTCGACATGCTCACGCTGGACGATGCAGCCGATCATGGCGACGCCAAGAACTGGGCGCAGCAAGTCTCCGGCCGCCGCGCGGACCTCACCTTGCGTGCGCTGTTCTCCGAAGAACTCGGTGCTGTCATCCAGGTGCCGCTGGCCCAGCGCGACGCTGTGTTCGCGGTGCTGCGCGAGCACGGCCTGGCCGGCTGCAGCCACGTGATCGGCGCCCCCAACGCCAACGACCACATCGAAATCTGGCGCGACGCCAAGAAGGTGTTCAGCGCGTCGCGCATCGAGCTGCAACGCACCTGGACGGACGTCTCCTGGCGCATCGCCAGCCTGCGCGACAACCCCGAGTGCACGCAGAGCGAATACGACCGCATCCTCGACGCCGAAGACCCGGGCATCTCGCCCAAGCTCACGTTTGATATTGCGGAAGACGTGGCCGCGCCGTTCATCGCCACGGGCGCCCGCCCGCGCATGGCGATCCTGCGCGAGCAGGGCGTCAACTCGCAGATCGAAATGGCCTACGCGATGGACAAGGCCGGCTTCGACACCTACGACGTCCACATGAGCGACCTGCTGGCCGGCCGCACGAACCTCGCCAGCTTCAAGGGCTTCGTCGCCTGCGGCGGTTTCAGCTACGGCGATGTGCTTGGCGCGGGCGAAGGCTGGGCGAAGACGATCCTCTTCAACAACATGCTCGCCGAGCAGTTCGCGGCCTTCTTCAACCGCACCGATTCGATCGCGCTGGGTGTGTGCAACGGCTGCCAGATGATGGCGAACCTCGCCCCGATCATCCCGGGTGCCGGCGCATGGCCCAAGTTCACCCGCAACCAGTCGGAGCAGTACGAAGGCCGCCTGGTGACCGTGCAGGTCGAAGCATCCCCGTCGATTTTCTACGCGGGCATGGAAGGCAGCCGCATCCCCATCGTCGTCGCGCACGGCGAGGGTTATGCAGACTTCTCGCAGCAAGGCGACATCGGCAAGGTCGCCGTTGGCCTGCGCTACGTCGACAACCGCGGCGAAGTCACGCAGACGTACCCGCTGAACCCGAACGGCTCGCCGCAGGGCATTGCTTCGGTGACGACGCATGACGGCCGTTTCACCGCCCTGATGCCGCATCCGGAACGCGTGTTCCGCGCCGTGCAGATGAGCTGGCATCCGAAGGAATGGGAAGCCGCTGGCGACGGCAGCAGCCCGTGGATGCGGATGTTCCGCAACGCTCGGAAGTGGATGGCGTAAGCAGTCCGCTGCGCAGCAAAATGAAAAACGCGCCGGGGCGACTCGGTGCGTTTTTTTTTCGCCCTCCGTTGAGGCGACAAGCCCCCAGCCGTAAAGCAACCCTTACCGACAGCCCGGGCAATATTTCCTAGGCAAGTGTTATATTTCGCGCGCATGCGCCCCGGCCTATGAGCCGAAAACGCAATACCCGCAGCCGGCGCGCCAGAGAACGACAACACAAAAAAACGGGTCACCCGCGCCACGGTCCTGCCTCTCAACGATCAGCGCCCGACCCATGGGTCAACACAACGAGGGGATCGACATGAACCGGGTCTATCGGCTGGTCTGGAGCCGCAGCTTGCGCGCTCCGCAAGTGGTGTCCGAATGTACAAAGGCGTCGCACGGGGGCGTTGACGCCGGCAACGACACGACACATGCGCGTCGGCGAGCCTCCATCATTTCAATCGGCGTATCGCTTGGGCTGGCCGGTGCGGCGCTCCCCGGATGGGCCGCAACCTGCTCGCCCAGTACGATCGCAAACTGCAGCGCGGCCGGCGGCGCCGGCATCCCCAACCGCAGCGGCAATGGGGGCAGCGGTAACGGCGGTGGCGGCGGTTCGTCCGGGCTGGGCAACGGTGGCGCAACGGTGCAGATTCCTGGCGGTGCAACGTCAGGCGGGACTGGCGGCACCGGGGCCCTGAACGACAGCAACCAAAACGGCCCCGGCGGGGCGCCGGCAGTGGTGCTCGCTGGCGATGCGGTGGTCAATACGAACGTACAGGGCGGGTCGGGCCAAGCGTTCGACGGATTCAATTTCGCTGGCGGCGCCGGTGGCGGCGGCTCCGGCGTGTATTCCACCGGCACCAGCCTCACGGTTAACAACGGGATGACCGTGCAGGGCGGCGCCGGCGGAAATGGGGGCGCCGGCACATCGGGGCCAGCCTCCAACGGCGGCGGTGGCGGGGGTGGCGGCGCTGCCTTGGTGATGGTGACGCCTGCCGCCGACGTGAACAACCAAGGCACGCTGGTCGGTGGCAATGGCGGTAACGGAGGGGGCGGCGGAAACCCGGGCGGCGGCGGTGGCGGCGGCGATGGGTTGCTCGTCTTGGGCTCCGGCACTCAGGTGACCAACGTTGGGACGATCGTGGGCGGTGTAGCCGGCGCTGCCGGTGGCGGCGGCAGCACGGCTGGTGCCAGTGGCGCGGGCGTCAATCTGGCTGCCGGGTTCAACGTGCTCACCAACGTCGGCACGATTACCGGCGGTGCGGGCAACGGCGGTGCAGCGGGCGTGGGTGTCATTGCCAACGGCGCGGTCATCGTCAATGGCGGCACCATCAGCGGCGGGCTGTTCAGCGACGGCGTAACGCGTGCGGCAGCCATCCAGTTCAACGGGACGAACAACACGCTGCAACTCGTTACGGGTTCCAACATCGTCGGCAACCTCGACGTAGCAGCGGGGGCAGCAGCCAAGATCACCGCCGGCAGTGCAGGCCTTTCGCTGTCGAACAACGTCACGCTGGGCGACGCTACGTCCCGCGTCACGCTCGATTCGACCACGACGAACCTCGTGGTGTCAGGCGTCATATCGGGTGCGGGCAGCGTGGGTGTCACCGGCAGTCGAACGATCACGCTGACGGGCGACAACACCTACACGGGCGCGACCACCATCACCACCGGCACGCTGCAGATCGGCAACGGCGGCACCACGGGCTCGGTGGCGGGCAATATCGTCAACAACGGCACACTGGCCTTCAACCGCGGCGATGCGATGACGTACGCCGGCACCATCAGCGGCACGGGCAATCTGGTGCAGGCAGGGTCTGGCACGCTGACCATCTCGGGCACGGCGGGCTATGCCGGCAGTACCACCATCAACGCCGGCACGCTCGCGCTGTCCGGCGCTGGCAGCATCGCTGCCTCTAGCGGCGTGGCGAACAACGGCACGTTGGATATTGCCGGCACAACTGGGGGCGCCACCATCAACACACTCACGGGTACGGGCACGGTCGCCCTCGGTGGCCGGACGCTGACGCTCGCCAACGCAGCCGGCACGTTCAGCGGCGTCATCGGCGGCGCAGGCGGGCTCACCGTGGCGGGTGGCACGCAAACGCTGTCGAGCACAAACGTCTTTACCGGCACAACCACCATCAACGCGGGCACGCTCGCGCTGTCGGGTGCAGGCAGCATTGCGACCTCCGGCGGGGTGGTCAACAACGGCACGTTTGATATTTCTGGGACGACCTCCGGCGCCACCATCAACACCCTGACAGGTACGGGCACCGTCGCGCTGGGTGGCCAGACGCTGAAGCTGGCCAATGCAACCGGCACATTCAGCGGCGCGATCGGCGGTACGGGCGGCCTCACTGTCAGCGGTGGCACGCAAACGCTGTCGGGCGCGAACGGCTTTACCGGCGCAACCACCATCAACGCCGGCACGCTCGCGTTGTCGGGCGCCGGCAGCATTGCGGCGTCCTCGGGCGTGGTCAACAACGGCACGTTCGATATCTCCGGGACGACCTCCGGCGCCACCATCAACGCGCTGACAGGCTCGGGCGTGGTGGCTCTGGGCAGCCGGACGCTCAACTTGGCGAATGCCTCCGGCACGTTCAGCGGCGCCATCGGTGGTACGGGCGGCCTTACGCTGGATGGCGGCACGCAAACGCTGTCCGGCGTGAACACCTATAGCGGGGCAACGACCATCAACGCTGGCACGCTGGCGTTGACGGGCGCCGGCCGCCTGGCTTCGGCTACGAGCGTCACGCTTACGGGAGCCAGCTCGACACTCGATCTGTCCGGAGGGGCCAACCAGACGGTCACGCATCTCTCCGGCGTCGCCGGCAGCCGCGTGGTGCTGAACGGCAGTGCGCTGACGCTGGCTGACGACTCGTCCCAAACCTTCACCGGCAGCCTGAGCGGCAATGGGTCGTTGATCAAGCAGGGCACGGGCACGCTCACGCTCAACGGTGTCAGCAGCGGCTTCTCGGGGTCGACCACGGTAGCGGGCGGCACCCTGGCGGTTGGCGACGCGGCAAACGCCAGTGCGGTGCTTGGCGGCAATGTCCTGGTGAACGCGCTTGGCACGCTGCGCGGCCACGGCACGGTTTCGGGCGACGTGACCAGCAGCGGAGTGGTCGCGCCGGGCGGCTCCATCGGCACGCTGTCCGTGGGCGGCAATTACACGCAAGCGTCGGGCGGCACGCTCTCCATCGAAGTCAGCCCGACGGACGCGTCGCAACTGCGCGTGGGCGGTGCCGCGGCGCTCGGCGGGTCGCTGGCCATCGTGTTCGATCCGGGCACCTATACCGCCCGCCGCTACACCGTGCTGAGCGCGGCCAACGGCGTGACGGGCCGCTTCGCCAACGTCAGCACGGCAACGGCCGGCGCCAGCCTCGGCACCTTGCAGACCTCGGTGGACTACGGAACGAATGCGGTCGATCTGCTGCTCGCAGAAGCAACAGTGCCCGGTGCACCCGGTGGCCCGACCGTAGTCGCGCCGACCAAGACCTCCATCTACACGGCACTGGGCACGACGGCGCTGCTGCAGGCGCAAAGCGCCAACGCCGCGCTGCTCGGCCGGTTGTCCGGGCCGCAAGACGCGCTTGGCGGCTCCAACAACGTATGGGCTACGGCCAGCGGCTCCAGCACGAAGGTGGGCGGCACAGGCAATGCGCCGGGCTTCCTCACGCATGCCTACGGGTTCCTCGCAGGAGCGGAGGGCCGCCTTGGGGCAGCCACCGTCGGCGCGGCGGGCGGCTACACGCACACCACGCTCGGCGAAGACACCACCGGCGCATCGGGCGCCATCGACACGCTGCGTGTGGCGCTTTACGGGGCGCAGCCGATGGGTGCCGTCAACCTGTCGGCCACCGTCGGCTACGGGCTTGATTTCTTCTCGCAGAAGCGGCCGTTCGGCAGCGTGGGTACGGCCGAAGGCGACCATCTCGCGCACGAATTCACGGCCGCCACGCAGGCCAGCTTGCCCATGGAGATGGGCGGCATTCGGCTCGCGCCGCACGTGGGGCTGCGTTATGCCTATGTGCGCGGCAGCGGCTTCGGCGAGAACGGTGCCAACGGCCAGAACCTGCAAGTCGGCCCGGACAGCGCGCGCAGTCTCCAGCCGTATGTGGGCGTCACGCTCGACAAGGCCTTCGGCGATGTGCGGCCGGTCAACGTGCAGCTTCGCGTGGGCTATGCGCACGAGCTGATGAACGCCGGCCGCGTGGTCCAGGTCCAGAGCCAGGACGGCACCGTGTTCGCGGCCCCGGGCACCGACCTGCCGCGTTCGTTCCTGACAACCGGGGCGAGCGTCACGCTCCAGGCAGCCAAGGCAACCACGGTGTCCCTGGGCGTGGATGCCACCATCAACACGAGCCACGTGTCTGCGCAGTCTGCGTACGTGCGGGTCAACCACAAGTTCTGACGGAGCAGGGCGTGCCGATGCGCACGCCCAGGCGATGACGAACAACGCGCCGGGGCAACTCGGCGCGTTTTTTCTTTTGCGCGCTGAGCCAGGCGTGTCGGGCATGTTGACTTGCATCAATGGCAAGAACGGCATGGCGTCTAGATTTCCGTAGAGGGGCTGTAGCGGCCACAAACCAACAGAGTCAGCGAGCTACAGAGCGCGGGACGCATCCACGGAGACGCACATGAACACGATACGCACACTCGCTTCCACGCTCGTCGTGGCGGGCCTAACGGTAACTGCGCAGGGCATCCACGCGCAGACGCTGGAAAAGATCGCTGCGGCAGACAAGATCACGGTGGGTTATCGCGAAGCGGCGGTTCCGTTCAGCTACTTGCTGGCCCCGAACAAGGCGGTCGGGTTTTCCGTCGATCTGACTCAAGCCATCGTCGACGATGTGCGCGCCCGGTTGAAGAAGCCGTCTTTGCAGGTCGACGCGATTCCCGTCACCGGCACGAACCGCATTCCGTTGCTCGTCAACGGCACCTACGACCTCGAATGCGGATCGACCACCAACACCAGCGCGCGCGGCAAGGAGGTGGCTTTCTCAATCAACTTCTTCTACGCAGGAACGCGCCTGCTGACCAAGCGCGATTCGGGCATCAAGAACTACACGGACCTGGCCGGCAAGACCGTCGCCAGCACAGCCGGCAGCACGAACGAAAAGGTGCTGAAGAAATTTGCCGTCGACCACAACATCGACGTCCAGATCATCTCCGGCAAGGACTATGCAGACGGGCTGAAGCTGGTCGAAACTGGCCGTGCATCGGCATTGGCGCTCGATGACGTGCTGCTGTATGGCCTGCGCGCCAACTCCGCGAATCCGGCGGCGCTCGAAGTCGTGGCCGAAACCCTGCAGGTCGAGCCGTATGCCTGCATGGTCCGCAAGGACGACCCCGCCTTCAAGCGGCTCGTCGATGCCACCATCAAACGCCTGATGAAATCCGGCGAGTTCACCGCGCTGTACAAGAAGTGGTTCGAGTCGCCCATCCCGCCGGCCGGGGCAAACCTCGACATGCCGATGAGCGATGCGCTGCGCGCCAATCTGAAAAAGCGCAGCGATAAGCCGGCGCTCTGAGCGCACTCGCTATCGACCAAACTGTTCGACGACACCACGCCACAACGCCTCCCGCTCAGCGCCCAGGTGCGCGCCGCTCGCATCGCCGGCCGCGTCCTGGCCCACTGCAAGATGGACCATCGTGAGCCTGGATTGCGGGTCCACGTAAATTGCCTGTCCATGGATGCCGAGCAGCACAAACCGCCGCGCTTGTCCCGGCAAAAGCCAGACCTGGAAGCCGTAGCCGTAATAGCGGCTGCCGTGATACGTCATCTGCCCCGGGCGAAACGGATCGGGCTGGCGCGATGCGTCGGTCATGTCGAGCAGGAACGCACGCGGCACGACTTGGCGGCCTTGCACCACGCCATCGTTGGCGAGCATGGAACCGAGGCGCGCGTAGTCCCGCGCCGTCGCATTGAAGCCGCCTTGTGCAAACGCCGATCCGTCGGATTGGCGCACGAGGTAGGTCGCCTTGGCTTCGGCCCCCATCGGCTTCCATAGCTTGTCGTCAACGAAGTCGCACAGGCTGCGGTGCGTAGCCGCCTGCAGCACCAGCGCCAACACTTCGGTTTGCGCGCCCGCGTAGTTGAAACGCGTGCCCGGCGCGTCGGCGCGCTCGTTGACCTGGGCCGCTGCCGCGAGCACGCCTTGCTTCGCTGCCGTCTTGAGGAAGCGCGCCCGGTCGTCGGTCGGGGTGTAGTCCTCGACGTACTTCGCACCGGAGGCCATGCGCAGCAGATCGACGATGCGCGTTCCACCGTACAGCGTGCCCGCCAGCTCCGGCACGTATTGGTCCACACGGTCATCCAGCGAGTGCAGGCTTCCATCCTCCAGCGCCTTGCCGATGGCCAGTGCAACCAGCGTCTTGGCCATCGAGTTGGACAGCATGCGCATGTCTTGCGTGCGGTCGTAGCCGTAATGCTCGGCCAGGATCACGCCGTCCTGAACGATCAGCACAGCGGTTGCGCGCTGATGCTCCATGTAGTCGGCCAGCGTGTACTCACGATTGCGGAAGCGATACCGGACGTCCGGCTCCTTTTCTGAAGTTTTGAGCTGCACCGGTTTGTCGGCCGGCGCCAGGTCGCAAGACGGCGAGATGCGGTCCATTCCGCTGAAGGCCCCCACGATGTACTGCGCCTCGTGGATGCGTGCCGCGCTTGGGGCAAGCGGATAGCCTTGCGCCTTGCCGAGTCGATCTTCATCGGGAGAGGCGATGGCGACGCCGCAGGCGAGCAGCGCGAACGTTGTGCAATATCTGAGAGCTTTCATGACCAGGGCAGGAGTGAGGTTGCTGACTGCGGCAAGCCGTGAGACTACACCGGCTGCAAGACGGAGCGCCTACGCATTTGTGCCCAGCGGTTCCAGATACGGCCCCAGCAACTCGCCCATCCAGTTCATGAAGACCTGCACCCGAACCGGCAGGTTTCGCCGGTTTGGATACACCAGCGACACCGGCATCGGCGGCGGCCGGAAGTCAGGCATGACGTCGATGAGCGTGCCGTCCGCAATCGCCGACGACAGCCCCGCGTACACCGGCGCCTGGATCATCCCCAGCCCCGCGCGGCACGCTGCGTCGTAGCTCTCGGCCGAACTGACGGTGACCGCGCCTTTCATCGACCGGAAGGCCGAGCGGCCATCGATCGTGTATTCCCACCCCGGCGACTTCGTCCCCAGCGTCTGCACGTAATGGACGATGCGATGGTGGTCGAGGTCGTCGAGCGTTTTCGGCATGCCATAGCGCGCGATGTAACTGGGGCTCGCGCAGTTGACCTGATGCAACTGGCCGAGCGGGCGCGCAATCAGGCTGCTGTCGGTCAGGGTGCCGATGCGCAGCACGCAGTCGAAGCCTTCGCGCACCGGGTCCACGCGGCGGTCGGTGCTGGAGAGTTCGATTTCCAGTTCGGGATGCGCATCGAGCAACGCGGGCAGGGCTGGGATGACGATGCGGCGGGCAACGCCGACCGGCATGTCGACGCGCAGGCGGCCGCGCAGCGCCTGCGGGCTCTGGCGGAACATCGTCTGCAGCTCGTCCATGTCGGCCAGCAGGTCCTGGCAGCGCTCGTAGAACGTCTGGCCGTCCTGCGTGAGCTGCACCTTGCGGGTGGTCCGGTGCAGCAGGCGCGTGCCGAGCATCGTTTCCAGCTGCTGCACCGCCACCGAGGCGGCCGGCTTGGGAATGCTCAAGGCTTCGGCCGCACGCGTGAAGCTGGCAAGTTCAGCCACGCGCACAAAAATCTGCATGGCTTCGAGTCGGTTGGTGGACATGGCGGGCGGGTTGATTGTTATCTGTGGGCAAACACAGCGATAGGATAAGCGAGATTTATTCTTTTTTTGTCGCCCAATACCATGCTCTCACGGTGTTCGACACCCATACCAAACCCAACCGGAGAGCAAACATGACGCAGACCCATACCCCCATCGCGATCGTCACCGGCGGCAGCCGCGGCCTTGGCAAGAACATGGTGCAGAAGCTCTCGCAGCGCGGCACCGACGTGATCTTCACCTACCGCAGCAACCGCGCTGAAGCCGATGCCCTTGTCGCTGAACTGACAGCCCAGGGCCGCCGTGCCGCCGCCTTGCAGCTCGACGCCGGCAAGATCGCCACGTTCCCCGCCTTTGCCGAGGCCGTGCGCGGCGTGCTGGCGCAGTGGAAGGCCGAGCGCTTTGATTACCTCGTCAACAACGCTGGCGTGGGCGTGCATGCCGCCGTGGCCGAAACCACCGAAGCGCAGTTCGACGAACTGATGAACGTGCATTTCAAGGGCGTGTTCTTCCTCACGCAGATCCTGCTGCCGCTCATGGCGGACGGCGGGCGCATCGTGAATATTTCGTCGGGGCTGGCGCGCTTTGCGCTGCCGGGCTACGGCGCGTATGCGGCAATGAAGGGCGCCGTGGAGGTGCTGACGCGCTATCTGGCGAAGGAACTTGGCTCGCGCAGCATTGCCGTGAACGTGGTCGCGCCGGGCGCCATCGAGACAGACTTTGGCGGCGGTGCCGTGCGCGACAACGCGAGCCTCAATGCGATGGTGGCATCCAATACAGCGCTGGGGCGCGCTGGTGTGCCGGACGACATCGGCGGCGTGGTGGCCTCGTTGCTGTCGCCGGACAACCGGTGGATCAATGCCCAGCGCATCGAGGCATCGGGTGGGATGTTCCTGTAAGCAGGGCACGTCCCTGCGCATGGGGTTCAGAACGCCAACTGTGGAGTTCTGAGCTCCATACGCCGAGTTCTGAACTCCATGCGCCGAGTTCTGAGCTCCATGCGCCGAGTTCTGAGCTCCACGCGCCGAGTTCTGAGCTCCACGCGCCGAGTTCTGAGCTCCACGCGCCGAGTTCTGAGCTCCGTTCGCCGAGCTCTGAACTCCATGCGTCGAGCAAAAAGCCTCGCGCGTCGCGTTCTGAACTCGGGACTTCGAGAAAAGAGGCTCGGCGGCTCCGTCCGTTATTTCGTGCTCAAAGCTCAGCGTGGGAGTCCTGCCTTGCACTGTCATCCGGATAGGGGAGGCAGCGTGCCGCGCCGCGTGTGATCTCCACCGGACGGTGGACCGACTGGCCAGCGCTTACCCCTTCTGCATCGCAGCGAAATGAATCGAGTGGCGAGCTACCGTTGCCTTGCTTGCCTGTGTGGGCTTGATCCGCACGGTTGGCTGCAGCGCACCGTTAGTTTTGGTTTGCACAGCGATAAAAATTACTTCACTCCGCGATCCTAAGCATTTCCTAAGCTTACGCGGCAACGGCTGCCTGAGCGCCTTATACCCGACCGCGACCCCGCCGGGTTTCGCGGTGATGGGCGTGATGGCAGAACGCAATGGCATCGCGTCGCCATTGGGCCACGAGGTGACGGTCATGCGGAGCGTCGAATGTATGGCTCCGCTGCCAGTTGCCCGCGCGTTGCACATCGAGAAGAAGGGGGGCGTCCACCACTAGGCAGTCTCCGAACGAGGAGGTTCTCATGTCTTGTAACAGAGCGACTGCGCTGCTGCGCAGAAGCATGCTGACGGCAGCCGTGATCGCTAGCCCGACGCTTTGGGCGGCAACGCTCGTCTCCGGCCCCAGCCCGTTTGCCGGCTGTACCGTCGGCGGCCCAGGGACGAATTACGTGAACGCAGAAGTCGAGCCTTACGTGGCGGTCAACCCCGCCAATCCAACGAACTACATTGGCGTCTGGCAGCAGGACCGGTGGTCCAATGGCGGCGCACATGGCCTGATGTCTGCGGCTTCGTTCGATGGCGGCGCCACGTGGAAGCCGGTGCCTCAGCCGTTCAGCACGTGTGCGGGTGGATTGGGGTACGAGCGGGCTTCCGATCCGTGGGTGTCGTTCGGGTCGGACGGCACGGCTTACTCGGTGTCGATTTCGTTCAACCACACCAACAACAGCAACGCAGTCGGTGCAGCCGTCTCACGAGATGGCGGCTTGAGCTGGACCCACCTCACGAAGCTCATCACCGACGACGAACCGAGCACGCAGTTCTTCAACGACAAGGAGTCGGTAACGGCGGACCCCGTCAAGCGCGGCGTGGCCTACGCAGTGTGGGACCGTCTGGAGCAACCCAACGGCAACCCGTATGCGGATCAGCATGCGCTGGCGTTTCGTGGACCGGGGATGTTCTCCAAGACGGTGGACGGAGGCCAGACCTGGAGTACGCCCAGCGTGATGGTGAACACGCCGTCGGAGTATCAGACCATCGGCAACCAGATCGTGGTGAATGCACAGACCGGCGCGCTGTACGATTTCTTCAACTACATCCACGCGCCGGGTAGATCGGCTGGCAGCAACAGCGTGGCGTTCGTCAAATCGACGGATGGCGGCGCGACGTGGAGCAAGCCGCAGATCATTGCGAGCCTGCAACTGGTGAGCGTCACAGATCCGAATACCGGCGAGGCATTGCGCACGGGCGACATCATTCCCGAGCCTGCCATCGACCCGGCCACGGGGCAGCTCTATGTGGTCTGGCAGGATGGGCGCTTCAGCGGTGGCGCGCATGCGGATATTGCGCTCTCGACCTCCACCGACGGCGGCCGGACCTGGAGCGCGCCAAGCCAGGTGAACACGCCGACAGGCAAGGCGGCCTTCAACGCGATGGTGGGCGTCAATTCCGCCGGCACGGTGGCGGTGACGTACTACGACGTGCGCAATCTGGCGGCAGGCAATACCACCACACTGCCGACGGACTACTGGCAGACGCTGTCGACCAACGGGGGCCAATCTTTCGGCAGTGAATCGCACCTGGCCGGGCCGTTCGATATGAAGACAGCACCCGTTGCGGAGGGCTTCTTCATTGGCGACTACGCTGGCCTGGCGGCGACCGGCACGAAGTTCGTGCCGTTCTTCATCCAGACCAACTCGGGCAACCTGACCAACCGGACGGACGTGTTCGTTTCGCCATAACGGCAGGCGTTGGGGCGGACGCTGTCAGGCCACGGCCTTAGCCGCAGCCCGCCCCCGCAACCACTCAAACGTCAGCAGCAGCCCCGTCGAGAACACAATCAGAATCGTCGCCAGCGCTGCAATCGTCGGCGAGATGTTCTCGCGGATGCCCGTGAACATCTGGCGTGGCAGCGTCACCTGATCGGCCCCCGCCAGGAAGAGCGTCACCACCACCTCATCAAACGACGTGGCGAACGCAAACAGCGCGCCGGAAATCACGCCCGGTGCGATGACGGGCAGGGTAATGCGGAAGAACGTCATGACCGGGTTGGCACCCAGCGACAGGCTCGCCCGCACGAGGTTGTGATTGAAGCCCTGCAGGGTCGCCAGCACGGTCGTCACCACAAACGGCACGCCCAGCGCCGCATGCGCGAGGATCAGCCCGATATACGTGTTGGCCAGCCCCAGCGGCGCGAAGAACAGGTACATGCCCACGCCGACCACCACCACGGGCACGATCATCGGCGACACCAGCACCGCCATCAGCAGGCCCTTGCCTCGGAAGTCGGCCTTGTTCAGCCCGATGGCGGCCAGCGTGCCGAGCACCGTTGCGACGATCGTGGCGGCGGGGGCGACGATGAAGCTGTTCTTGGCCGCCATGCGCCATTCGTCAGACGTGACGAGGTTCTGGTACCAGCGCAGCGAATAGCTCGGAATCGGATACGAAAGGAACGTGCTCGACGAGAACGACAGCGGCACGATCACCAGCACCGGCAGCACAAGGTACAGCAGCGTCAGCACGGCCAGGCCGCGCAGCGAGAAGTACCAGATGCGCTCGATGAGCGAGGTGTGCGGGGCGAACATCGGTTTGGCGAGTTTCATTGTCGATGGGCTCCGTTCAACCAACGCGGACCTTGGGCCGCGTGAAGCGTCCATACACGGCGTACAGCACCAGCGTTGCCAGCAATAGCAGCGCACCCAGCGCGCACGCCATGCCCCAGTTGATCGTGACGTTGGTGAAGTAGGCCACGTAGTAGCTGACCATCTGGTCGTTCGGCCCGCCCAGCAGCGCGGGGGTGATGTAGTAGCCGAGCGCCAGGATGAACACCAGCAGCGCGCCGGCACCGATGCCCGGATACGTCTGCGGCACATACACGCGCCAGAACGCGGCAAACGGATGGCTGCCCAGCGATACGGCCGCGCGCTGGTACGTGGGCGGGATCGACTTCATCACGCTGTACAGCGGCAGGATCATGAACGGCAGCAGGATGTGCGTCATCGAGATGTACACGCCCACGCGGTTGAACAGCAGCGCCAACGGCTCCTTGATGATGCCGAGGTCCATCAGCCCGTGGTTGATCAGGCCTTCGGTCTGCAGCAGCACGATCCACGCCGCCACGCGCACGAGGATGGACGTCCAGAACGGGATCAGCACCATCACCATGACCAGGTTGGCGCGACGCTCCGGCAGCGAGGCGATCCAGTACGAGAGCGGGTAGCCCAGCAGCAGTGCGAACAGCGTCACCATCGCGCTGATGACGAAGGTGCGGATGAACACCGTCACGTAGATCTGCTCGTCGGGGTCGGTCGCTTCGATATGGCCGAAGGCATCTTGCCGGTGGTCCAGCGCGGCCAGCAGGTAGAACGGCGACGTGCGGCTGCTGTTCTTGGCGATGGCCTGCCAGTACGTGACATCGCCCCAGCGCTCGTCGAGTTCGAGGAGCTTGGCGCGGGTCTGGCCGGGCGTCAGCGTCAATGCCTTGCCCTGGTCATCGGCCAGCGGCATCGCGCGTGCGGTCTTGGCAACCAGCGAGCGGAAGCCCGGGATTTCTGTATTGAGGCGGCGGGCCAGTGCGCCCATCGCTTCGCCTTCGCTCACGATGGTGAGGTCTGCGGCGAGCGCGGCGTAGGCGGCTTCGGCCGGCTGGCTTTTGCGGTCCCAGTCCTTCAGGGCGATGACTGTCTTGGGCAGCGCGTCGGCCACCTCGGGGTTCTGCACGGCGCGTGTGAGCAGGGCGCCGATCGGCACGACAAAGATCAGCAGCAGGAAGATGGCGAGGGGCGCCACCAGCGCCAGCGCCATGGCACGCCTGCGCGCCTCAGCGCTCTTCAATTCGCGTTTGAGTTTGGCCGTCGAATCAGGAACCGATTCAGCCGCGATCGTCATGGTGTTCAATGCTGCCTCGCCATCGCTACGGGAATTCGTCCGCGCGGTTGCCTTGCCAAGCCGGCAGGGCACCGCGCGGTCACTGCGTTACACCGCTATGCGGTTACTTCGATGCCCACGAGGCGAAGCGCTGCTCCAGCTCGTCGCCGTGGTCGGTCCAGAACTGCAGGTTCTGCAGCACGGCGTTCTTGGCGTTCTCCGGCGAGTTCGGCATGTTCGCCTGCGTCTTGGCGTCGAGCGCCTTGATGGCCGCCACGTTGGCCGGGCCGTAGGCGATGTGCTTGGCGTACTCCTGCTGCGGCTTTTGCGACAGCGTGTAGGCGATGTACTGCTCGGCCAGCGCCTTGTTCGGCGTGCCCTTGGGGATGGCCCAGTAGTCCAGGTCGTAGATGCTGCCGTTCCAGACCACCTTCAGGTTCTTGCCTTCGCGCTGGGCGGCGTCGATGCGGCCGTTGAACGCCGTGGACATCACCACGTCACCCGCCACCAGGAATTGCGGCGGCTGCGCACCGGCTTCCCACCACTGAATGTTCGGCTTGAGCTGGTCGAGCTTCTTGAACGCGCGGTTCTGGCCGTCCTTGGTGGCCAGCACTTTGTACACGTCCTTGACGGGCACGCCGTCGGCCATCAATGCGAATTCCAGGTTGCCGCGGGCACCCTTGCGCATGCCGCGCTTGCCCGGGAATTTTTTCACGTCCCAGAAATCGGCCCAGCCGGTCGGGGCGGTCTTGAGCTTGTCGGCGTTGTACGCCATCGCGGTCGACCACACGAAGAAGCCCACGCCGCAGGTGCTCGGCGACTCGGGGATCAGATCGCTCTTCTTGGCGATCTTGCTCCAGTCGAGCTTCTCGAACAGGCCTTCATCGCAGCCGCGGCCGATGTCACCCGATTCCACTTCCACCACGTCCCAGTTGACGTGCTTGGCTTCGACCATGGCCTTGATCTTGGCCTGCTCGCCGTTGTACTCGACCACGGTGACCTTGTTGCCGGTCTGCGCCTCGAACGGCTTGTTGAAGGCCGCCTTCTGCGCGTCGCCATTGGCGCCGCCGAAGTTGACGACGGTGATTTCCGATGCGTGCGCGCCGAATGCAATGGCGAACGCACCGGCAAGCACGGACAGACGCGTCTTTGTGATGTGTTTCATTCCTGGCTCCTCTTATTGGCGTGTGGGTACAACGTGTGGTCGTGGCATGCGGGCAGGGTTGCCCGCGTGCGTCATGCAAAAACGCGCAGGTGTTCGGGTGCGAACTCAAGCTGGATCGGTGCGCCGGGTGCGAAGCCTTCGAGCGCGCGCGTGCCCAGCGGCACCTTCACGAAACATTCGGGTTGATCGGGCAGGGCACAGCGCATGCGCACGTGGTCGCCAAAGTAGACGAGGCCACGTGTCTGGCCAGTGATCGCGTTGCCGGCGGCGGAGGCACCCTCGGCCAGGCGCATGCGCTCGGGGCGGATGCAGCCGGTGGCGGTGGCCCCCACGTTGGCGCCGGCGATGTTGCGGCCCATGATGCGGGCGCCGTCGTTGAGTTGCAGCTCGCAGTAGTCGCCGTCGACGCGGGTGACGGTGCCGCGCAGCGTGTTGCTGTCGCCGATGAAGTTGGCGACGAACTCGTTGCAGGGGCGTTCGTAGAGGCTGTCCACGGTGTCGAGCTGCTGCACGATGCCTTTGTCGAACACGGCCACGCGGTCGGACATGGTGAGTGCCTCGCCCTGGTCGTGCGTCACGTAGACGAAGGTCACGCCCAGCTTTTCGTGCAGGGATTTCAGCTCGTACTGCATGTGCTCACGCAGTTGCTTGTCGAGTGCGCCCAGCGGTTCGTCCATCAGCACGAGCTTGGGCTCGAACACCAGCGCGCGGGCCAGCGCAATACGCTGCTGCTGGCCGCCCGAGAGCTGCGCGGGGTAGCGCTTGGCAAAGCCTTCCATGCGGACCATCTGCAGGGCCTTGTGCACGCGGTCTGCACGCTCGCTGGCGGGAATCTTGCGCACCGTCAGCGGGTATTCCACGTTTTGCGCGACCGTCAGGTGCGGAAACAGCGCGTAGTTCTGGAACACCATGCCGATGTTGCGCTTGTGCGGCGGCACATTGTTGAGCAGCGCGCCTTCCAGGCGGATCTCACCGCCGGTCGGGAATTCGAACCCGGCCAGCATCATCAGGCACGTGGTCTTGCCCGACCCGGAGGGGCCCAGCAGGGTCAGGAATTCGCCCTGGTAGATGTCCAGGTCCAGATGCTTGACCACGAGGGTCTCGCCGTCATACGTCTTGCGTACACCGCGAAAGCTGACGATCACGTCGTCGGTCTTCATTGCTGCTTCCTCCATACCATGTCGGTCATCGGGCCTGAGCGCTGTCGGCTGCAGGTGGCATTCGCTGGCTTACGCTGGTGCCGCCCGTCCTGCCGTTCTCCGATCCGTTCGGGTCGGTCAACATGCCGTGTTGTGACGAATTGTTGATGGACTATAGCGGCTCATTGTTCTGCAAAGTGGACCCAATCCTGGTTATTTGATGGAGCCATTTTTGACAGCCCCGCAGGCACGAGCCCTGGGCGTGCAGGCCTGTGGCACCACAATAGGGAAAACCCCGAATGCCTTGCCCGAGCAAGCTCGGCGGTCAATCGTGCGGTGATGGCGACGTGTTTGAGTTTAGGTCGTATGCCAGCCCATATGCGGCGGGCATAACAGAGCGCGGATGGAACCAATTTCGGCGAAACCGCGGGCCGGGTCAGGGCGCGTGGAATTGGTGCGCCGCGTCGTCACGCAAATGGTGCACGGCGTTGGGCAGGTGTGTGGAGCGCTAGGAAGACGATGTTGTCATGCAGCAACCCGCGTTCAGGCGGGCGTGTCCTCCGCCAACGCCAGGGCCAGGTAGACGCTCACGGTCAGGCCCCCACCGGGCGTTTCAGACAGCGCGACCGTGCCGCCGTGCAGGCGAGCGATCTCGCGGACGATCGCCAGCCCCAGCCCGCTGCCGTCGTGGCCTTCCGATGCCGCACCGCGATAGAAACGGCCGAACACAGCATCGCGCTCGGGCACGGCAATGCCGGGGCCATCGTCTTCCACTTGCAGCACGGCCTGCTCGCCGAGCATCGCCATCGCCTGCCGCTTGACCCGCAGCGTGACGCGCGCGCCGTTGCCCGCATAGAGGATGGCGTTGTCGAGCAGGTTGCTGATCAGTTCCTGCAGCCATTGGGATTCGCCCGCGATCGTCACGGGTTCGCCTTCAAAGCCGAGGTCGACGCCGGATCGGCGCGCAACGGGCGCCAGTTCCAGCGCGACATCGCCGGCCAGTGTGTCCAGGCGCAGCGGCTGGAGCTGCGGTGCGTAGCCGCTGTCGGTCTCCAGGCGCGAGAGCGACAGCAGCTGCTGCACGCCCCGCGCGGCCTGGCGCACGGTGCCGTGCAACGGCTCAAGGTGGCGGCGGATGCGTTCTCCATCGGGCTCGCGCAGCGCGAGTTCGGACTGCGCCTGGATCACGGCCAGCGGCGTCTTCAATTGATGTGCGGCATCGGCAAAGAAGCGCTTGCGGGCTTGCACCATGCGCAGCAGGCGCGCCACGTACTGATTGATGGCCTCGACCAGCGGAGCCACTTCCGCCGGTAAGCCTTGCTGCGGTAGCGGGGCAAGCTCATCGGTACCGCGTCCGGTAACGGTCTCGCTCAGTTGGCGCAGTGGTCGCAGGCCCCGCCTGATACCCAGCCAGACAATGCCGACCGCCAGCACCACGAGCAGGCCCTCTTGCTGGAGGGAGCCCGCCAGGATCTCGTGCGCCAGCGCCTCGCGCGGCTCCAAGGTCTCACCCACCAACAGCCACACGAGCTGGATCTGAGCCGACTGGGCGTCGCGCACGGGCACGGCTTGCGCGGCCAGGCGCACGGGCATGCCCTGGAATTGGCTGTCGTAAAAGACGGAGCGATAGGGCGCCGGCCGCCGCCCGGTCGGCATGGGCAGATCGTCATAACCGGTCAGGGTCTTGCCGTTGGCATCGGTCAGGCGATAGAAGACGCTGCTGCCGGTTTCCGATTGCAGAACGTCCAGCGCGAGGTAGGGCAGGTCGATAGCGAACTGCTTGTCGCGAAGGCGCACGCCCTCACGCATGGCCTTGAGCGACGCTTCGAGCGTACGGTCGAACGCGGCGTTTGCAGCCGTCATGGCCCGTGCATACGTAAGCCACGCGTCGAGCGCGAGCAGCCCCATGAGCGGCAGCAGCAGCCAGAACGAAAGCTGTCGGCGCAGGGTGGGCGGGCTCATCGGCCTGCGGTCGCAGTCGTGCTGGGCGTGGCTTCCAGCAGATAGCCGAGCCCGCGCAGCATGACGATGGCCACGCCGCTGCCGTCGAGTTTTTTGCGCAGGCGGTGCACGTAGATTTCGATGGCATCGGCGTTGACCGATTCGTTGATGCTGAAGATCTTTTCCGAGATGGCGGCCTTGTTGACAGCGCGGCCATCGCGCAGCATCAGCACCTCCAGCACGGCGCGCTCGCGGCCGGTGAGGGCGAGCAGTTCGCCATGAAGCGTGAAGGCCCCGCTGATGCCGTCGTAGTGCAGCGGGCCGCATTGCAGCTGCGTGCTCTCGTGCCCGTGGCTGCGGCGGATGAGCGCCCGGGCGCGGGCCTCCACTTCGGTCAGGTCGAACGGTTTCGCAAGGTAATCGTCAGCCCCGAGGTTCAGGCCGCGCACGCGTTCTTCCACGGCGCCATGTGCGGTCAGGATCATCACGGGCAGCGGGTTCTTGCGGGCGCGCAGGCGGCGCAGCACTTCCAGCCCGTCCATGCGCGGCAGGCCAATGTCGAGAATAGCGAGCGCGTAGTCCTGCGTGGTGAGCAGCAAGTCGGCCGCGTGGCCGTCATGCACGCAATCGACCGTGAAGCCGGCCTGGCCGAGGGCTTCTTCCAGCGTGCTGGCCAGCTTCAGGTTGTCTTCCACCAACAGGATGCGCATATCGGGACGTCTCTCAATCAGCCGCAGAGGAATACAGACATCGCTGCATGTTTTGAAGCTAGGGAAACCCCCGAGAACGCCGCGACACACCTGGGCAATTTCCCGCCAATCGAAAGTGAACTGAAAGTGCGCCCCTCATACGATCCGTCCCGCCCAAAGCCCCTGTGACCGGGGCTCTTGCGCAAGGACAACGAATAAGGGAGACCTGATGAACAAGACTTCGATGGCGCTGGCAGTGGTTGCGCTTGCCACCGCCACCACGGCCGGCACGGCCGCCGCACAATCCTCCAACGTGACCCTGTACGGGATCATGGATTCGGGTATCGAGTACGTGAACCACGCCGGCCCGAACGGCGGCAGTGCCACGCGCCTCGTCTCGGGCGGCAAGAACACGTCGCGCTGGGGCATGCGCGGCACGGAAGACCTGGGCGGCGGCCTGAAGGCTGTGTTCAACCTGGAAAGCGGCATCGCCATCGACACCGGCAAGCTCGACACCGACAACACGCTGTTCGACCGCCGCGCGGTGGTTGGTCTGGCGGGCGGCTTCGGGCAAGTGGTGGCAGGTCGCACCTTCACGACCACGTACGACTTCATGCTGCCGTACGACCCGATGGGCTACGCGCCGAACTACTCGTGGGCAACGTCGTCCACGGCCACGGGCGATCGCAAGGACGGCCTGTTCTCGCGCGCCTCCAACGCTGTGCGCTATGACGGCAAGTTTGGCGGTCTGAAGCTGGGTGCCACCGTGGGCTTTGGCGAGGCGGCCGGCAACTTCAAGAGCAGCTCCAAGTACGACCTGGGCGTCGGCTACAGCGTGGGCGGCTTCTCGGCCGCAGTCACGTGGGATCGCCAGAATGGCGCGGGCACCAGCACCACGCCGGCAGACACGACCGATTACATCCAGGGCATCCATGCGGGTGCCAGCTACGACTTTGGTGCACTGAAGCTGTTTGCGGGCTACCGCAACTACAAGCGCGCCTTTACCACGGCCGCCGCCAGCCTGCGCAGCGACATGTACTGGGCTGGCGCCAGCTATGACGTGACGCCGGCCTTCACGCTGTACGGCGCGGTGTACAAGCAGAACATCAAGGACGGCACGGATGCCGATCCGATCCTGTTCTCCGTGCGCGGTCAGTACGCGCTGTCCAAGCGCACGACGGCGTATCTGTCTGCCGGTTATGCCAAGGCCAAGAACGGCCAGAACGTGAGCCTGTCGCGCGACGTGATCGGCTACGCCAACAACCAGGTTGGCGTGACGATGGGCCTGCAGCACCGCTTCTGATCGGCCAATCGAACGATCGCTGTAAAGAACACGGGCACCTTCGGGTGCCCGTTCTGTTGGATCGGTGCGCAGCTCAACAGGCCATCAGTCGAGCACTGGGCGGGATTTCAGCATGCGCCGCACGTCTTTGAAATCGTCAAAGGCGGCAAGGTCCTGCTCGATATTGCGGACGTGTTGGCGCAGCGCTGCGATGTCGATATCGAGCTTTTGCAAGATGGCGTCCGGCGGAAGTGCCCCGAACCGCCGATACCCGTATGTGTACCGAAACGTCGTCTCGACACGATGGATTTGCCGGTCCAGCTCGCGCACCTGGTCTTTCAGGATCTGGTTGTAATGCGTCAGCCGCGCTTCGCTGATCTGGTTGATCGAGCGCTGGTCGATGTGCTCCAGCTCAAGCTGCAACTCCAGCAGTTGCAGCAGGTTGTTCTTGTCGTAAGCCTCGTTGACGCGCTGCATGAGCCGCGTCTTCCGGTCGCGCTCCTGCGGATCGCTCTCTCGGTCGGGGTGCAGGGCGCTGGCGAGCTTGCGATAGACCTCGCGGATGGAGATGCTGATCTGCGCCTGTTCATCTTCTTCCCGCGCTTCTGCCGCAAGTTGCTTCGGAGATTTCTTTCGCGCGGCCCGGCGGGCTTCACGCTTGGTTGCGGCGGCGGCCTTTTTCTCGGCGCGTTGCTCGATGTGTGCGCGGGCGCGTTGTAGTAGCGCTTCCTCTGAGTGGACATCCGCGTCGTCGCCCAGGTCGACGCCGAGGGCGGCCTCCAGCCTAGCTTTCATTTCTGCGGCTTGCAGCACGGCTTCCCGGTCGAAGTCCGTGCCGCTGTACTTGTTGTAAAGCGCCTTCAGGCTTGTGTCTTCATCGATCAGATCGCGTGTCAGATCGATGATGAGGGCGGATATCTTGCGGCGCTCGGCCTTGGTGAAGGCCTCGTGCTCGTAGATCTGGTCCAGGCTGCGCACAAAGCGGATTTGCAATGCGATTCGGCTGCGCTCCAGCGGCAGGAACTCGCCGGCATATCGGCTCTGGAACTGAACGGTGGCCGTCTCCCAATCCGCCAGCCGCTTGCGCCGATTCTCGATCTGCTTGATCAGCGCGTTGAATGCTTTCTGGCCTTTTGTCAGCGCTGATGAGTCGTCCGCATGCTGATCGGGCGCGATGCTGATGGCAGGGCGATGGGCCTTGGTCATGGAGCGGAAATGTCGCGGGCTCCGCTAAGGGAGCCCGGTCTGTGTGTGATGTGCCCTGAGCGTCGTGGTGACGCCCAGGAACGGGATCAGCCCAGCAACAGCGCGTCGTCGTCCACCTTGGCGCCGCGCGTTTCCTCGAACTTCTGCAGCAGGTGCGGCACGTCCAGGCCGCGGCGTTCTTCGCCTTGCACGTCGAGGATCACGTTGCCCTGGTGCAGCATCACCGTGCGATCGCCGTAGTCGAGCGCCTGGCGCATGGAGTGCGTCACCATCATCGTCGTCAGCTTGCTCTCCGACACGATCTTGGCGGTCAACTCCAGCACGAAGGCGGCCGTTTTCGGGTCCAGCGCGGCGGTGTGCTCGTCCAGCAGCAGGATGCGCGACGGCTGCAGCGAGGCCATCAGCAGGCTCACGGCCTGGCGCTGGCCACCCGAGAGCAGGCCGATGCGATCGGTCAGGCGGTTTTCGAGGCCCAAGTCCAGCCGGCGCAGTTGCTCGCGGAAAATCTCGCGCCACTTGCGGTTGGTCGCGAACGAGAAACCGCGACGCTGCCCGCGGCACATGGCCAGCGACATGTTCTCTTCGATGGTCAGGTTTTCGCAGGTGCCGGCCATCGGGTCCTGGAACACGCGGGCGACCTTGTCGGCGCGTTGCCACGCGGTCTTGCGCGTGACGTCTTCGCCGTCGATGGTGATGCTGCCCGAATCGACGATGTAGTCACCGCTGATGGAGTTCAGGAACGTCGACTTGCCGGCGCCGTTCGAGCCGATTACGGCCACGAACTGGCCTGACGGGATCTCGAGCGACAAGCCGCGCAGCGCGCGCGTCTCGATGGGCGTGCCGGGGTTGAAGGTGAGGGTGAGTCCTTGTGCGCTCAGCATGTCAGTTCCCCTTGGTACCGGTCTTGGCCAGCTTGCCGAACACCTTGCGACGCATGCCGGGCAGCACCAGGGCGATCACCACCAGCGCAGCGGTCACCATGTTCAGATCCTGCGCCTGCAGGCCGATGAAATCGCTGTTGAGCGCAAGGGCGATGAAGAAGCGATACAGGATCGCGCCGACCACCACGGCCAGCGTGGTCAGCACCAGGCGGCGGGCCGGCAGCACGGTCTCACCGATGATGACGGCGGCCAGGCCGATGACGATGGTGCCGATACCCATCGACACATCGGCGCCGCCCTGCGTTTGCGCGTAGAGCGCTCCAGCAAGCGCTACCAGTGCGTTCGACAGCGCCATGCCGGCCAGCGTGGCAGCGCCGGTGGCGATGCCCTGGGCGCGGGCCATGCGCGGGTTGGCGCCCGTGGCGCGCAGCGACAGGCCGATCTGCGTGGAGAAGAACCAGTCCACCAGCAGCTTGACGACCACCACCACCACACCCAGCAGCACGGGGCGGAACACGTAGTCGGGCATCCATTCCGGCTGCAGCAGCGAGAAGACCGTGGGCTCGGAGATGAGCGGCACGTTTGGTTTGCCCATGATGCGCAGGTTGACCGAGTACAGCGCGATCATCATCAGGATACTGGCGAGCAGATCCATGATTTTCAGGCGCACGTTGAGCCAGCCCGTGATGAAGCCGGCAGCGGCACCGGCCAGGGTGCCACCCATCGTCGACACGAACGGATCGTGGCCGCCGGCGATGAGCGTGGCCGCCACGGCGCCGCCCATCGGGAAGCTGCCATCAACGGTGAGGTCAGGGAAATTAAGGATGCGGAAGGAAATCAGCACCCCGAGCGCCACGAGGCTGAAGATCAGACCGATCTCCAGGGCGCCGAGTAATGAAAACAGTGACATGACAGAGTAGGGCGCGGTGATTGGGCACCGGCCTGTGTGCAATGAACGGGGACGCTTGTGGGTAGCAGCGTAAGCGCCCGGCTATTATGCGGCGGATAGCCACGTTACGGCTCGGGCTGCCAGACCCGCGCCAGGCCGGCTCCGTGAGGCGGAGGCCGACCCGGCGCCTTGCGAGTTACTTGATGACTTCCTTGGCGTCCTTCAGCAGATCTGCCGACAGGGTCGCGCCTTGCTTCTTGGCCGCGCCTTCGTTCACGAACAGTTCCAGGTCGGTGCTGCCGGCCGACGCAATCGCGCCCGGCTTCTCACCCTTCAGGATGCGGGCGACGACCTTGCCGGTCTGCTGGCCCAGCTTGTAGTAGTTGATGCCCAGCGCAGCGATGGCGCCACGCTTCACGCTGTCAGTGTCGCCGGCCACCAGCGGAATCTTCGCTTCGTTGGCCACTTTCACCAGCGATTCGTACGCCGACACCACGTTGTTGTCGGTGTTCGTGTAGATCACGTCGACCTTGCCGATCAGGTTCTTGGCCGCCGGCGCGATGTCCACGGTACGCGGTGCGGCCGACTCGACCAGCGTCATGCCTTGCGCCGACAGCAGCTTCTTCAGTTCAGTGACGACCACGACCGAGTTCGCTTCACCCGGGTTGTAGACCATGCCCACGCGCTTGGCATTCGGCACCACGCGCTTGATCAGGGCAATCTGCTTGTCCAGCGGCAGCTTGTCGGACACGCCGGTCACGTTGGTGCCGGTCGGCGCCCAGCTCTTGACCAGTTGCGCGGCAACCGGATCGGTCACGCCCGAATACACGACGGGGATGGACTTGGTGGCGGCCACAACAGCCTGCGCCGACGGCGTGGCGATGGCGATGATGGCGTCCGGCTTGTCGCCGATGAACTTGCGGGCGATCTGTGCGGCGGTGGCAGTGCTGCCTTGTGCGCTCTGGTATTCCCACTTCAGGTTCTTGCCTGCGTCAAAACCTTCGGCCTTGAGTTGTTCCTTGGCGCCGTCGCGGATGGCGTCGAGCGCCGGGTGCTCAACGATGGCCAGCACTTCGACCGACTTGGTGGCCTGGGCAAGTGCCGGTGCGGCTTGCAGCAGTGCCATCGGAATGGCGGCAAGCGCGGCAATGCGCAAGGCGTGCTTGAACGTGGACATAAGGATCTCCTGTTGCCTTTTGGGTGGTTTCGCTCTGGCGGCGAGCGGGATATGCCCGTGCCGGCGTGGTTGGTTTTTCAGACTCTCGATTCTTGAGTGCACCGAAGCAGTGCAATGCCGGTGCACGTGGGCGCACATTATGGGACAAATCGCAATGCTTTTCAGCAAACACTTCAAAAGAACTCGGGGCAGGAAAGGGGATTCCGGTTGCGTGCGATGCAACGCAGCCATCAAATCAAAAAGGGGCACGAGGCCCCTTTTTTTACTGCCCCAACGGGCCGCTGCTTACTGGATCTTCGCTTTTTCGCGCAGGTCTTTCAGCATCGCCTGGAACTTGCTGCGTTGCCAGTTCTGGTCGCCCATCATCATTTCAAGCAGTTGCGGCTTGACGTCTTCGTACGACGGGATCTTCGCGTCGCGCGTGTCGTCCAGGCGGATCACGTGCCAGCCGAATTGCGTCTTGACCGGCGTCTGGGTGATCTGGCCCTTCTTCAGGCTGGTGAGCGCGGCCGAGAATTCCGGCACGTAGGTGCCCGGGTTCGCCCAGTCCAGATCGCCGCCGTTGGCGCCCGATCCCTTGTCTTTCGACTGCGCCTTGGCGATGTCTTCAAACTTGGCGCCGGCCTTCAGCTTGGCAATGATGGCCTTTGCGTCGGCTTCCTTGTCCACCAGGATGTGGTGGGCATGGTATTCCTTGCCGTTGCCGAACTGCGCCTTGATCTTGTCGTACTGCTTGTGCAGCTCTTCTTCGGTGGCGGGGCTGTTCTTGACGTAGTCTTCGAACTCGGCGGCCACGAGCACGTTCAGGCGGGCCGATGCCAGCTGTTCCTGAATGTCGTCGCGTTCCAGCAGGCCGCGCTTGGCGGCGTCCTGCTCGATCAGTTCACGGTCGACCAGCATGTCGCGGGCCTTGGCACGCAGCTCGGGCGATTCGGGCTGGCCCGACTTCTTGATCAGCGCGTCCACCTTGGCGCTCGGGATGGCTTTGCCGTTGACCACCGCGGCGTTTTGCGCCATAGCGGGAGCAACGGTCGCAGCAAAGGCAACAGCCAGCAGGCTGGCAGTGAGGCTGGAAATCTTCATGGGATTGCGTTCGAGGGAAGGACGAGTGAGCGTGGAATGCGCTTACGTGTTTTCTTCGGGAGTGACCGCGCGGATCGCCAGCGCATGGATTGCCGCCGGCCACAGCGTGTGCAGCGCATCATACACCATGCGATGACGCGCCAAACGGTTCTTGCCGGCAAAGGCCGCGCTGACAATTTCGACGTTGTAATGTCCGCCGCCGGAGGCCGCGCCGGCGTGTCCGGCGTGCTTGGCACTGTCGTCTTCCACGACGAGGTGGGCGGGCTGAAACGCCTCGCGCAGAAGGCGTTCGATTTCTCGCGGATCGGCAGCCATCAGCGGTCGTCTCCGATGTTGGCGTCGTTGGCCGCATTGGCGGGGCGCTCCTGCATGTGGCGCGCCAGCCAGACACTCTGCACGAGGATGAAGACCACCATCAGGCCCATCGAGCCGAACAGCTTGAAGTTGACCCACACGTCGGTGTCGAAGTTGTAGGCCACGTAGAGGTTCAGGCAGCCCATGGCCAGGAAGAACGCCGCCCACACCAGGTTCAGACGGGCCCAGAGCGGATCGGGCAGCGAAACCTGCTGCTCCATCATGGCGCGGATGAGGTTCTTGCGAACGAACACCACGCTGCCCAGCAGCACCACGCCAAACAGCCAGTACAGCACCGTAGGCTTCCACTTGATGAAGGTCTCGTTGTGGAAGATAAGCGTGGCGCCGCCAAACACGCCGATGATGAGCAGCGACAGCCACTGCATGGCGTCGACCTTGCGGTGCTTGAACCACACCCAGGCGATCTGCAGCACGGTGGCGACCATCGCGACGGTGGTCGCCACATAAATACCGGCCACCTTGAAGGCAGCAAAGAACAGGATGACCGGGAACAGATCGAACAGGAATTTCATGCGGGAACGCGCTTAGGCGGGCAGGTGCGGAAGATCAATCGCCGAATTTTAGCGCAGCCGAGTTGATGCAATACCGCAGGCCGGTGGGCGCAGGGCCATCTTCGAACACGTGGCCAAGGTGCGCGCCGCAGTTCTTGCACTGCACTTCGATGCGCAGCATGCCGTGCGAGCGGTCGGTTTTCTCGGCGATCACCTCGCCGTTGATGGGCTGGAAATAGCTCGGCCAGCCGCAACCGGCATCAAACTTGGTCGACGATTCAAACAGCGGCGTGCCGCAGCAGACGCAGTTGTAGACGCCCCGGTCCCAGTGGTCCCAGTACTTGCCTGTGAAGGGGCGTTCGGTGGCGGCTTCGCGGGTGACGCGGTATTCGATGTCGGAGAGTTGGTCGCGCCATTCGGCGTCGGACTTCGTGACGGTCATGGTGATGAGACTCCTTGTTGGATTCGGCAACCGCGGGATGGAAGCGATCGGGCGGCTGACGTTGTTTTGTCGTGCTGCTGCGGTAATCCTGACAGGCGCGGATTAGAGCACGGTGTCAGTTCCGGCGCATCACGCCTGCCTGCATGTCGGCATGCCGGATTACGACGAGCAGCTCACTTCCAGCGACGACGCCCAATCGGGCGCAGGCTGCGCGTAGTGCTCGAAGCCAGGGTGGTCGTCAAACGGGCGGGCCAGCACGGCGCGCAGGTTTTCAACTTCGGAGAAATCCTTTTCCTTGGCGCGGCGGATGGCGATTTCAGCCAGGTGGTTGCGCAGCACGTATTTCGGGTTGACGCGGTGCATGGCTGCCGCGCGCTGGTCGTCGGATTGCGGTTCGGCCTGCAAGCGCTGGCGATAGGCAGCAAGCCACACGTCTGCGGCTGCGCGGTCGAAGAAGAAATCGCGCACGGTGCGCGCTTCTGCCGCGGCGGGCGTGTCGTCACGGCGCACGTCGGCAAGGTGGCGGAAGAACAGCGTGTAATCGGTGCGTTGTGTGTGCAGCAGCTTGAAGAGGTCGCCGAACAGCGTTTCGTCTTCGTCCTGTGCGGTGGAAAGGCCAAGCTTGGCGCGATAACGTGCGTAGAACGCTGCGCCGTAGACGTCGCGGTAGGTCAGCAGCACGTTTTGCGCGGCGTCGATCGCGGGTTGCGCCTGGGCTTCGTCGCTCAAGTTGACGAAAACGTCGGGATCTTCGCCGAACAGCGGCAGCAACGCCTGCGCGAGGCAGAACAGGTTCCAGTAGCCGATCTGTGGCTGCTGAGCGTAGGCGTAACGGCCGCCGGTGTCGGAGTGGTTGCAGATGTGGTTGGCGTTGAAACCATCCAGGAAGCCGAACGGGCCGTAGTCGAGCGTGAGACCGAGGATCGACATGTTGTCGGTGTTCATCACGCCATGGCAGAAGCCGACGGCTTGCCAGTCGGCCATCAGTTCAGCGGTGCGGCGGGCGAGTTCACGCAGCAGGGCGAGATACGGTTGCGGCTCGCTGCGGCAGGCGGGGTAGAAGCGGTCGATGACGTAATCGGCAAGTGCGCGAAGCTGGGGCAATTGTTCGCTGGCCGAAAAGTGCTCGAAGTGGCCAAAGCGTACGAACGACGGCGCGAGGCGCGTGACAACGGCGGCGGTTTCGATCTCTTCGCGGCGGACGGGGGCGTCAGCGCCGGTCACGCACAAGGCGCGGGTGGTTGGAATCCCAAGTCCTGCCATGGCTTCCGAGCACAAAAATTCGCGGATGGACGAGCGCAGCACAGCTCGCCCGTCGCCCATGCGCGAATACGGCGTACGGCCGGCGCCCTTGAGCTGGACTTCGCAGGGGCCATCGGCGGTCTGCAGCTCGGCTAGCAACAGCGCGCGGCCATCGCCCAACTGCCCGGCCCACACGCCGAACTGATGGCCCGAATACACGGTGGCGAGCGGATCGCTCCAGGGGGCGACGGCGTTCCCGGTAAAGACGGCCAGCCCGGCAGGGGTGTCAAGTTCTGCTCGTGAAAGGCCGAGTGACGCTGCGGCGTCCGGCGAGAAGCCCACCAGATAGGGCTGGCCAATCGGTCCGGAAGGCATGGGCATCGGCGGCAGGCGCGTCAGAAAGCGTTCGCCCAGCGCTGAGAAGCCAGGGGCGGCGGCGGGGCGGCCTGCCCAGTCGAAATGGTTTGCAAGGGAATCGTCAGGCAAGGCGGCGGGGGAAGCAGTCATGGGATGGGGCGGCAGGGCATGCGGCGGATAGCACAGGAAACGGCGTAAAAACAGTGCCGAACCTTCAAATGTTGTGCGCTTTGCAGCGCAGCAAAATACGCTTCACGTAGGGGAAAACGCCATGTTGAGACGCAGCAACGCTATCGCGTATTGTACTTGCGAGTAAAGAAAGCTGCAGCCTGCGAACCCTTGCACCACAACGATTCGCAGGGTTTTACAGATGGCCGGGTAAACATGGGGGCCGATGTGGCAGCGCACAACAATATCCCGTTGACGTGCTTGGCGATCACGGGAACAATCGGCCAAAAAATAGAACGGTTGTTCAGTTTTTTCTAGGAGACACCATGGCCCTGATGGGACAAATGATGAGCGCGCCTTTGCTCATCTCGACCATCATCGAACATGCAGCGCGCAATTCCGGTTCGACTGAAGTCGTGTCGCGCCGTGTCGAGGGCGATATCCATCGCACCACGTACCGGCAAGTGCGAGACCGCTCCAAGCAACTGGCAAATGCGCTGGCCGCACTCGGTGTGCAGCCCGGCGAGCGTGTCGGTACGCTTGCCTGGAACGGCTATCGCCATCTCGAAATCTATTACGGCGTCTCCGGTTCGGGCTCGGTGTGCCACACCATCAACCCGCGGCTGTTTCCCGACCAGATCGCCTACATCGTCAATCACGCTGAAGATCAGTATGTCTTCTTCGACCTGACGTTCGTGCCGCTGATCGAGGGCATCGCGCCGCATTGCCCGAACGTGAAGGGCTGGGTGGCGATGACCGATCGTGCGCACATGCCCACCTCCAGCGTGCCGATGCTCTGTTACGAGGAGCTTCTCGACGCGCAGAGCGCCGACTACACGTGGCCGCAGTTCGACGAGAACACCGCGTCCAGCCTGTGCTACACGTCGGGCACTACGGGCAACCCCAAGGGCGCGCTGTATTCCCATCGATCCACGGTGCTGCATTCGTATGCGTCGGCCATGCCGGATGCGCTTGGGTGCTCGGCGCAGGACGTGATCCTGCCGGTGGTGCCGATGTTCCACGTCAACGCGTGGGGGCTACCGTATTCGGTGCCGCTGGTGGGCGCCAAGCTGGTCTTTCCCGGGCCGAAACTGGACGGTGCGTCGCTGTTCGAATTGTTCGAGCAGGAGAAGGTGACATTCTCGGCCGGCGTGCCGACGGTATGGCTCGGCCTGCTGCAACACGTGCAGGCCAACAAGCTGAAGTTTTCGACGTTCCGTCGCACGGTCATCGGTGGTTCCGCAGCCCCCCCGGCCATGATCCGTACGCTCAACGAGCTGGACGTGGAAGTCATCCACGCGTGGGGCATGACGGAGATGTCACCGCTGGGCACGACGTGCAAGCTGATGGGCAAGCACGCCGACCTGCCGGACGAGGCCAAGCAGCATGTGCTGGAGCGCCAGGGCCGCGCCATTTACGGTGTCGAGATGAAGATCGTCGACGCCGAGGGCCACGAACTGCCGTGGGACGGCAAGGCCTTCGGCGATCTCTACGTGCGCGGGCCCTGGACCATCCAGAGCTATTACCGCAACGACAAGTCGCCCCTGGTCGACGGCTGGTTCCCCACGGGTGACGTGGCGAACATCGATGCCGACGGCTACATGCAGATCACGGATCGCAGCAAGGACGTGATCAAGTCCGGCGGCGAGTGGATCTCGTCCATCGATGTGGAAAACGTGGCCGCTGCGCACCCCGGCGTGCACATGGCCGCGTGCATCGCATGCCATCACCCCAAGTGGGACGAACGCCCGCTGCTGGTGGTGATGAAGAAGCCCGGTGTGGAACTCACGCGCGAGGAGATGCTCAAGTTCTTCGAAGGCAAGGTCGCCAAGTGGTGGATTCCGGATGACGTGGTGTTCGTCACCGAAATTCCGCTCACGGCCACCGGCAAGATGCAGAAGCTGAAACTGCGCGAGCAGTTCAAGGATTATCAGTTCCCCGCTGTACAGGCTTAGCTACATATAGAAACCGCCGCCCGTGCACGGGTCACCCCGGCACGAGGACGGCGGACGTAAGACAACCGGATCAGGGCCGGCCGCCGCGCGACGGACACGTCGACGCGGTGGGATGAAGCCCGGGCGCGTTGCAACCTGGAGACGCAAGCAGCCGCACGCCCACCAGAGGCACGCGGAGAGTGACTCGCCGGCGGCTCCACCACATGAAGGAGACACGCATGACGAAGTTCCGTCCGTTGGTTGTGGCTGTTGCATGTGTTGCGGCAATCGGTGGGGCAGTCCTGCCCACTGCATCGTCCGCCGCCGAAACCGTGAAGATCGCCTGGATCGATCCGTTGTCCGGCCTGATGGGTGCGCTGGGCCAGAACCAGTTGCGCAGCTGGCAGTACATCGCCGATCTCGCCACGCAGAAGAACTGGGCCGGCGACGGCACGAAGTTCGAAGTGGTGGGCTTTGACAACAAGCTCTCGCCGCAGGAAAGCCTGACGGCCCTCAAGCAGGTGGCCGATCAGGGCATCCATTACATCGTGCAGGGCAACGGCTCGAGCGTCGGCATGGCGCTGGAAGATGCCGTGGCCAAGTACAACGAGCGTAATCCGGGCAAGGAAATCGTTTATCTGAACTACGCTGCGGTGGATCCGGATATGACGAACAGCAAGTGCAATTACTGGCACTTCCGCCTGGACGCCAACTCCGACATGAAGATGGAAGCGCTGACCAGCTTCCTGGCGAAGGATCCGAAGGTCAAGAAGGTCTACCTGATCAACCAGAACTATTCGTTCGGCCATCAGGTGGCGCGTGCGGCCAAGGAATACCTCAAGCGCAAGCGTCCGGACATCGAGATCGTGGGTGAAGACCTGCACCCGCTGGCGCAGGTGAAGGACTTCTCGCCGTACGTGTCGAAGATCAAGTCGTCGGGTGCCGATACCGTCATCACCGGCAACTGGGGCAGCGACTTGGCCCTGCTGATCAAGGCCGGCAAGGATGCAGGCTTGAACGCGAACTTCTATACGTACTACGCCTCGACCACGGGCGTGCCGACAGCGATGGGTTCTGCAGGCGCAGATCACGTGAAGTACGTGGGCTACTGGAACGTCAACAACGACGGCTTCAAGGGCGCCGATATCGTCGAGGGCTACAAGAAGAAGTACAACGACGATTACTACCTCATGGCCTCGTATACCGGCATCGCCATGCTGGCCAAGGCCATCAAGCAGACTAAGTCTGTCGAGCCCGCCAAGGTTGCCAAGGCCTTCGAAGGCATGAAGGTTGACAGCCTGAACGGCACCTTCGAGATGCGTGCGTCTGACCACCAGGGCCAGCAGCCGCTCTACATCGCCACCTGGGAAAAGACGAACGGCAAGAACGTCAAGTTCGACCAGGAAAACACCGGCTACGGCTGGAAGACCGACGCTGTGCTCGATCAGTACGTCGCGTCGCAGCCGACCTCCTGCCAGATGAAGCGTCCGCAGTAAGGGCGCGGGTAGTGTGCCGAAGGGCTGCCCGATGCTATCGTGCGGCGATGTTTTAAACGGAGTCCATGGGCCACGCATTGATGCGTGCGTCCCATGCTCCGCCGAATCTGCTGGAAGGGCTGCAGCGTGGAATTTCTAGTCATCAATCTCTTGAACGGCATCAGCTACGGGCTGTTGCTGTTCATGTTGTCTTCGGGCCTGACGCTGATCTTCAGCATGATGGGTGTTCTCAATTTTGCGCATGCCAGCTTCTACATGCTGGGCGCGTATTTCGCCTATGTCGTGAGCGGCTATCTCGGCTTCTGGGCCGCGCTGATCGTGGCACCGCTGCTCGTGGGTGCGCTGGGCGCCGTGGTCGAGCGCTACGGCCTGCGCACGGTGCACCGCTATGGCCATGTCGCCGAACTGCTGTTTACCTTCGGTCTGGCCTATCTGATTGAAGAAGGCGTGAAGCTGGTATGGGGCCTGCCCGCCGTGGCGTACCGCGTGCCAGACGCACTGGACGGCCCGCTGTTCACGCTGTTCACCTCGTCGTTCCCCAAGTACCGCGCCTTCATGATGCTGGTGTCGCTGCTGATGCTGGTTGGCATCTTCCTGCTGCTCACGCGCACGCGTATCGGGCTCGTCATTCAAGCCGCGCTGACGCATCCGGACATGGTCGAAGCGCTGGGCCACAACGTGCCGCGCGTGTTCATGCTGGTGTTCGGCGGCGGCTGTGCGCTGGCCGGCTTGGCGGGCGTGATTGGCGGCAATGCGTTCGTGACCGAGCCATCGATGGCGGCAGCGGTCGGCTCCATCGTCTTCGTGGTGGCGGTCGTGGGTGGCATGGGGTCTCTGGTGGGGGCGTTCATCGCGTCGCTGCTGATCGGCTGCATCCAGACCTTTGCCGTCACGCTTGATATCTCAGTGACGAGCGTGCTGGAGAAGATCGGCGTCACGCTCAATCCGGACGTGCCGCTCATCTCTGTCTGGAACCTGACGATTGCGCAAGTCGCACCGGTGCTGCCGTATCTGCTGCTGGTGCTGATGCTGATTTTCCGCCCGCGCGGGCTGATGGGTACGCGGGAGAGCTAAATGGAACGCACCATGCACCAACAAGCGCAACAACAAGCCGCGCTGCCGGCCAACGATCGAGCGCGGACGATGAAATTCAAGCCGGTCAATCTTGCTCGCTGGCTGCTCTGGGGCACCACCGCGCTGGTGATGATCGTGCTGCCGCTCATCTGGCCACAGGGTTTTGCCATCACGCTGCTCTCGCAGATGGGCATCATGATCATCTTCGCGCTCTCGTACAACATGCTGCTTGGCCAGTCCGGCATGCTGTCGTTCGGGCATGCGGTGTACGCCGGCCTGGGCGCCTTCATGGCTGTGCACGCGCTCAACAAGATCGGCGCCATGCAGACACTGGGCATCGGCGGTCCGCTCGCCGTTGCGCTATTGCCCATTGCGGGCGGCCTGGGCGGCGCGCTGTTCGGCGTGATCTTCGGCTACGTCACCACCAAGAAGGCCGGCACGACGTTCGCCATGATCACGCTCGGTATCGGCGAGATGGTGTTTGCCAGCGCGTTGATGTTTCCGGACTTCTTTGGTGGCGAGGGCGGTGTCTCCACGAACCGCAGCATCGGCGACGCGCTGTTTGGCGTGACGTTCGGGCCGGGACGCCAGGTGTATTACCTGATCGCCGCGTGGTGCCTGATTTCGATGGCGCTGATGTATGCGTGGACGCAGACGCCGCTGGGCCGCATCGCCAACGCCGTGCGCGATAACCCCGAGCGTGTGGAGTTCATCGGCTACAACACGCAGCGCGTGCGCTTTCTGGTGGTGATCCTGTCCGCGTTTTTTGCGGGCATTGCCGGCGCACTGTCCTGCATCAACTTTGAGATCGTGACGGCCGAGAACGTGTCGGCAGTGCGCTCGGGCTCGGTGCTGCTGGCAGCCTTCATTGGCGGCATGGGCAGCTTCTTCGGGCCGATCATCGGCGCGGTGCTCACGGTGTTCTTTACTGTGGCGCTGTCGGGCATCACCAAGGCGTGGCTGCTGTACCTGGGGTTGTTCTTTGTGCTGATGGTCATGTACGCGCCGGGCGGCATCGCCAGTCTTCTGGTCATGCACCTGCCGATCCTTCGACGCGGCAAGCTCAAGACGCTGCTGCCAGCTTACGGTGTGGCGATCGTGCCGACCATCATCCTGCTGGTCGCGTTGATTTCCACCGTGGAAATGATCTACGCCGTGCAGGACGACGCCTCGGGTGGCGTGGCCACGCTGTTTGGCCTGTCTGTCGAACCGAATACCTTCAAGCCGTGGATCGTTACCGCCGTGCTGTGGCTGGTGGGCGCCTTCGGCCTGCGTGCCGCGGCTAGCAAGCTGCGCACCGCTTGGGATCACGCATTGCAGGAGCCGCAACCATGAGCCAACCGACATCTGGGCCGACCGCTGCGCTCGAGTTGCGCGATGTTCGCAAGCGCTTTGGCGCAACGGAAATCATCCGAGGGGTCAACCTCACCATTGGCAAGGGCGAGCGCCATGCGCTCATCGGCCCGAACGGTGCTGGCAAGTCGACCACGTTCAACTTGATCTCGGGCCGCTTTCCGGCCAGCTCGGGCAGCGTGCGCCTGAACGGCGAAGAGATCAGCGGTTTGGCGCCATTTGAGATCAACCGCAAGGGCCTGTCGCGCAGCTTCCAGATCACCAACATCTTTCATCGGTTGTCGGTGTTCGAGAACCTGCGCTGCGCGGTGCTCTGGTCGCTCGGCTACAAATATTCGTTCTGGCACAAGCTGGCCGAGCTGCGTGACGCACGCGAGCGCGCTGAAGAAGTGCTCGAGCAGATCGGCATGACACATCGGCGAGACGCCGCCGCGGGCCTGCTGACCTACGCCGAGCAACGAGCGTTGGAAATCGGTATCACCATTGCGGGCGGTGCCGACGTGATCCTGCTGGATGAGCCGACCGCCGGCATGAGCCGATCTGAATCTGACCACGCGGTGGACCTCATCCGCAAGGTCACGGTCGGCAAGACGCTGGTGATGGTCGAGCATGACATGAGCGTGGTGTTTGGCCTGGCCGACCGCATCTCGGTGCTCGTCTATGGCGAAGTGATCGCTACCGACACGCCTGAAGCCATTCGCAATAACCGCCGCGTGAAAGAGGCCTACCTCGGCACCACGCTGGACGAACCTGCAGGAGCGCATTGATGGCAACGAATACTCCGATGTTGGAGGTGCGCGACCTGCACGCGTACTACGGCAAGAGCCACATCCTGCACGGCGTCGACATGCACGTGGGCGAGGGCGAGATCGTTGCGCTACTCGGGCGCAATGGGGTGGGGCGTTCGACCCTGGCCAAATCCATCATGGGCATGGTCCGGCACGAAGGCGAAATCCTGCTGCGCGGCAAAAGCGTGAGCGGCCTGCGAACCTTTGAAGTCGCACACAAGGGCATCGGCTATGTGCCCGAGAACCGCGACATCTTCCCCACGCTGACGGTGCGGCAGAACCTGCTGCTTGGCGAGAAACGCAACCCCAGTCAGCCCAAGCCGCGTTGGCAGGTGGAAGACATGTATCAGATGTTCCCGCGTTTGAAGGAGCGCGAGAACACGGCTGCGGGTGTGCTGTCAGGCGGCGAGCAGCAGATGCTGACGCTATGCCGCACGCTGATGGGGGACCCCGATTTCATCATCATCGACGAGCCCACCGAAGGTCTTGCGCCGCTGGTTGTGACGCTTGTCGGCGAGTATTTGAAGACGCTCAAGGAGCGGGGGATCTCCGTGCTGCTGGTGGAGCAGAAACTGGCCATTGCCCTCGACATTTCACAGCGGGTGTATGTGATGGGGCACGGTCAGATCGTGTTTGAGGGGACGCCCCAGCAGTTGAAAGCCGATGCGAAGGTCCGGCAGGAGTGGCTGGAGGTTTAAACGCCGCAGGTCGATCCACGGCGTACAGATGGCCCGCATGGACAACCGTGCGGGCTTTTTTCTGGCAGTCAGTTGACGACTGTGCCCGCCGCAGAGGCTTCCGTGGTCGCCTTGGCTTGCTGGAGATGCTCGGCGCTGAACTGCATCTCCGAATACTTCACAAAGCGCGTCTTGAACTTCCAGCGGTAAGCCAGCCAGATCACCACGAACAGAATCACGCCGCAATACGTTGCGATGAAGGCGCCGAAGTTGTCGACGGGTGCAAACAGCGCCTTGGTGTTCTGCCCAAGAATGATCACCACGCACAGGATCGCCACCATGATCGGCCCGAACGGGAAGAACGGCGACCGATACGCCAGTTGCTCCACGGAATGCCCCTGGCTCGTGAACCCCTTGCGGAACCGGTAGTGCGCCAGCGCAATGCCGAACCAGGCGATGAAGCACGTGACCGCAGACGTATTCAGCAGCCACAGGTAGACCACCTGGTCGCCAAACAGCGAACTGAAGAAGCACAGTGCGCCAACCGCCGACGTGGCCAGCAGCGCGCGGTGCGGCACGCCGTTGGCCGACACCTTGGCAAACCAGCGCGGCGCCTGACCTTCAAGCGACAGGTCATACAGAATCCGCGTCGACACATAGAGGCTGGACGTGCCGGACGACAGCAGCGCGGTCAGCACCACCGCATTCATCATCCCTGCCGCAAACGCAAGCCCCGCATGCTGGAACACCAGCGCAAACGGGCTGACGCCGACGTCGGTCGCTTCATTGCGCAGCAGGTTCGGGTCGGTGTACGGCAACAGCACGCCGATGATCAGGATCGCCAGCACATAGAACAGCAGGATGCGCCAGAACGTCTGGCGAATGGCGCGCGGGATCGTGCGGGAGGGGTTCTCCGCCTCGCCCGCGGCCACGCCAATCGTCTCGACGCCCTGGAACGAGAACCCGGCGATCATCGCCACGCCGACCATGGCCGGCACGCCGCCCACGAACGGCGCATCGCCCACGGTGAAGTTCTGCCAACCCGACTGCGGCCCGCCGTGCATGATGCCGAAGATCATCGCCAGGCCGATCAGCAGGAACACGACGATGGTCACCACCTTGATCATCGAGAACCAGTATTCCGCCTCGCCAAAACCGCGCACGGAGAAGGCGTTGAGGCCAAACATCAGCAGCAGGAATGCGGCGCTCCAGACCATGCCCGACACGCCCGGGAACCAGTACTTCATCACGAGTTGCGCGGCGGCCAGTTCCACGGCAACGGACACGGCCAGCGCAAACCAGTAGTTCCATCCGAGCGCAAAGCCGAAGCCTTCTTCGACATACAGGCGGCTGTAAGTCACGAACGAGCCCGAGACGGGCAGATGCACCGCCAGCTCGCCAAGACTCGTCATCAGGCAATAGACCATCACGCCGATCAGCGTGTAGGTCAGCAGTGCGCCGCCGGGGCCAGCCTGCGCGATGGACGCTCCGGACGCAACGAACAGCCCCGTGCCGATGGCGCCGCCCAGGGCAATCATCATCAGGTGGCGCGAGCGCAGGCGTCGGCGCAGTTCGGATTGGGCTTCGAGGCCGGTGGGGGTGATGGGTGTATGCATAGCCGGTGGCGCCGGAGCGGGCGCCCCAATAAAAACGCCCGCCGGATGCTGTGCAACCGGCTGGCGGAGCGGGGGGGATTACTGCGTACGGTTTGCGACGGTCGGCAATTCGGGGCCGGGGTCTTGGCCGGCCAGCGAATCGCGCAGCACCGGCGGGCGCGGGAAGTGCATGTCCTGGTAACGGACAATGCCGCCGCCGCGCACTAGCCGGTAGCCGATCCAGATCAGGAAGAAGACCGGGATGCCGATGTACGTGGCGATCACCGCTGGCCAATCGACGGTGCCGGTGGTGAATGCCTGGTAGTTCTGGCCGAGCGTGATGATCAGGCACAGCCCAAACGCGAACAACGGGCCATATGGAAAGAACTTGGAGCGGTACGGCAACTGCGCCGGATCATGCCCCTGCGCCACAAGCCCCTTGCGGAACCGATAGTGGCTGATGGCAATGCCAAGCCATGCCACGAAGCCGGTCATGCCCGAGGTGTTCAGCAGCCACAGGTAGACCGTCTTGTCGCCATACAACGAACTCAAGAAGCAGAGCGCGCCGACGGCGGTCGTGGCCAGCAGTGCATTGCGTGGCACACCGTTCCGGGTAAGTTGCGCAAAGATGCGCGGCGCGCGGCCCTCGGTGGCCAGGTTGTAGAGCATCCGCGTGGACGCATACATGCCCGAATTGCCGGCCGACAGCACTGCCGTCAGGATCACCGCGTTCATCAGGCCTGCAGCGAACGCAAGGCCTGCGTGCTTGAAAACGAGCGTGAAAGGGCTCACGCCAATGTTCGTCACTTCCGTCGAGAGCAGATTCGGATCGGTGTACGGCACCAGCACGCCGATGATGAAGATGGCCAGCACGTAGAACAGCAGGATCCGCCAGAACACTTGCTTGACCGCACGCGGAATGGTGCGCGCCGGGTCGGCCGATTCGCCGGCCGCCACGCCAATCAGCTCCGTCCCCTGGAACGAGAATCCCGCGATCATCGCCACGCCGATCATCGCCGGCAACCCGCCGACGAACGGCGCATCACCGATCGTCAGATTCTGCAGGCCCGATTGCGGACCGCCTTTCATGATCCCGAAGATCATCGCAAGGCCAATGCCGATAAAGAAGATGACGGTGACGACCTTGATGAGTGCGAACCAGTATTCCGCCTCGCCAAAGCCGCGCACCGAGATGGCGTTGAGCAGAAACATGATGGCGAGGAACACGGCACTCCACAGCACGCCCGGCACATCGGGAAACCAGTAATGCATGACGAGCTGCGCGGCCGCCAGCTCAACGGCAATCGTCACAGCCCAGTTGTACCAATAGTTCCAGCCAAGCGCGAAGCCGAAGCCTTCGTCCACATACAGCGCGCCGTAGGTGGCAAACGATCCGGAAACGGGCATGTAAGCGGCAAGCTCGCCCAGGCTGGTCATCAGGAAATAGACCATTGCCCCGATGAGGATATAGGCGGCGAGTGCGCCTCCGGGGCCTGCCTGCGAGACCGACGCGCCCGAGGCCACGAAAAGCCCGGTGCCGATCGACCCGCCGATGGCGATCATGGTGAGATGGCGCGCGCGCAAGGTGCGGCGCAAGCCCGGCGTCTCTGAAGACGGGGTAACGTGTTCTGACATGGATACAGAGTGGTCGATTTTGCTCGGATCGCGAATCAAATCGACGAAATGTGACGAAACGTTCCCGCGCCTGGTGGGCGTCCGGCGAACGAAATGCGCGACTCTATCAAAACCGTCACGCAGCGGGCAAAAAATCCATGCTGCGGCACACGCGTTTGAACCCGTCGGGGCTCGCCGCATCGCCCGCCAGACGGCGCCGTGCAGCGCAAAAATAAAAATTGAACGACCGTGCTATTTTGTGTATTCTGTGTCGAGTCGCGGCCTTACCGCGCGTTAAAAAAACGATAGTTGAGAGACAGTTCAACCGCGAGGCACGGTGCGCCTGATCTGCCGGCCCTCGCATCACCAAAGGAACCAGCATGACTGCGGAGTACAAGGTCCAGGACGGCGTTGCCGTCATCACGCTCAGCAACCCGCCCGTCAACGGCCTTGGCCACTCCACGCGCCTGGGTATCGTCGAGGGCATGGTGAAAGCGGGCGACGACGCCAACGTCAAGGCCATCGTGATCACCGGTGCGGGCAAGGCCTTCTCGGGCGGCGCCGATATCCGCGAGTTCAACACCCCCAAGGCCACGCAAGAGCCGACGCTGCACGCCGTCATCAAGGCAGTGGAGTCGAGCAGCAAGCCGGTCGTGGCGGCCATCCATTCGGTGGCGATGGGCGGTGGGCTGGAACTGGCGATGGGCTGTCACTACCGCGTGGCCGCACCGGGCGCGCAGATCGCGCTGCCGGAAGTGAAGCTGGGCATTCTGCCGGGCGCAGGCGGCACGCAGCGTCTGCCGCGCGCCATTGGCCTGGAGCCGGCGCTGAACATGATCGTTTCCGGCAACGCCATCCCGTCGGAAAAGCTGGCCAAGAGCGGCCTGTTCGACCAGATGATCGAAGGCGACCTGATGGCCGGCGCCATCGATTTCGCGCTGAAGGCTGCTGCCGAAGGCAAGCTGCCGAAGCTGCGCGATCGCAAGGTCGAGCACGACAATCCGCAAGGTTTCTTACAATTCGCCCGTAACACGGTGGCCGCTGTCGCCAAGAACTTCCCGGCGCCAGGCAAGTGCGTCGACGCCGTGCAGGCCGCGGTGGAAAAGCGCTTTGACGACGGCATCAAGTTCGAGCGTGATCTCTTCATCGAGCTGGTGAATACGTCCGAATCGCGCGCCCTGCGCCATGCGTTTTTCGGCGAACGCGCAGCGAGCAAGATTCCCGACGTGCCGGACGACACGCCGGTGCGCAAGGTGGAGAAGGTCGCCGTGATCGGCGCCGGCACGATGGGCGGCGGTATCTCGATGAACTTCCTGAACGCAGGCATTCCGGTCACGATGCTGGAAACCAAGCAGGAAGCGCTGGACCGCGGCGTGGCCACCATCCGCAAAAATTACGAAAATAGCGCCAAGAAGGGCAAGCTCACGCAAGAGAAGGTCGAGCAGCGCATGGCTCTGCTGACCCCGACGCTGTCCTACGACGACATCAAGGACGCCGACCTCGTCATCGAGGCCGTGTTCGAAGAAATGGGCGTCAAGGAAGTCGTGTTCAAGAAGCTGGACGAAGTCGTCAAGCAGGGCGCGATCCTGGCGTCGAACACGTCCACGCTGGATGTCGACAAGATCGCCAGCTTCACCAAGCGTCCGCAGGACGTGGTCGGCATGCACTTCTTCAGCCCGGCCAACGTGATGAAGCTGCTGGAAGTCGTGCGCGGCAAAGAGACGGCCAAGGACGTGCTGGCCACCGTCATGAAGCTGTCTAAGGCCATCAAGAAGACGGCGGTCGTGTCCGGCGTGTGCGATGGCTTCATCGGTAACCGCATGATCGAGCAATACAGCCGTCAGGCGGGTTATCTGCTGGACGAAGGCGCGCTGCCGGAGCAGGTCGACAAGGCCATCGAAAAGTTCGGCTTTGCGATGGGCCCGTTCCGCATGGGCGATCTGGCTGGCAACGACATCGGCTGGGCCATCCGCAAGCGCCGTGCTGTGGACAAGCCGGACATCGTCTATTCGAAGACCGCCGATCTGCTGTGCGAGATGGGCCGCTTTGGCCAGAAGACCGGCGGCGGCTGGTACGACTACAAGGCGGGTGACCGCAAGCCGTATCCGAACCAGCAAGTCAACGACATGATCGTCCAGCACTCGAAGGATCTGGGTATCACCCGCCGCAAGATTTCGGACGAAGAAATCGTCGAGCGCCTGGTGTTCGCGCTGGTCAACGAAGGCGCGAAGATCCTGGAAGAGGGCATTGCCTCCAAGGCTTCGGATATCGACATGGTCTACCTGACCGGCTACGGCTTCCCGCTGTTCCGCGGTGGCCCGATGCTCTACGCAGACACCGTCGGCCTGTACAACGTTGCGCAAGCTATGCACCGCTATAGCAAGGGCTACCACGGGGAAGCCTGGAAGGTCGCGCCGCTGCTGCAGAAGCTGGCCGATGAAGGCAAGGGCTTCAACGGCTGATGCGCGGCTAACGGACCAAGCGACTAAGCAACCGCCATGCGACTCACGCCCACCGATTGCCTGCTGATCATCGACGTGCAGAACGATTTTCTGCCCGGCGGCGCGCTGGCCGTGCCGGAAGGCGACCAGGTCGTCCCGGTCGTCAACCAGCTCGCCCAGGCATTCGGGCGCGTGGTGCTGACGCAGGATTGGCACCCGCGCGAGCACGTGTCGTTCGCAGCCAACCATGCGGGAACGCAGCCGTTCGGCACGATCGATCTGCCGTACGGCCAGCAGGTGCTGTGGCCGGTGCACTGCGTGCAGCACAGCGCAGGCGCCGCGCTGGCCGACAACCTGGACGTGCCGCATGCGCAGTTGATGGTTCGCAAGGGCTATCACCCGCACATCGACAGCTACTCCGCATTTTTTGAAGCGGATCGCAAGACGCCGACCGGCCTGCTGGGCTACCTGCGCGAGCTTGAAATCAAGCGCGTGTTCTGCGTTGGCCTGGCCACCGATTTCTGCGTGGCGTGGTCAGCGCTGGATGCGCGTGCCGCCGGGCTGGAAGTTGCCGTCATCGAGGATGCGTGCCGCGCGATCGACCTGAACGGGTCGCTTGCGCAGGCGTGGCAGCAGATGACGGAGGTGGGCATCGCGCGGTTGCAGTCGCCGGACGTTTTGAACACCTTGTCTTGAACGGATAACGGAATACATCGGGCGCTGCCGAAGCCGCGCCCGCTACCAGATACGAGGAGCAACACCATGACCGAAGCAGTCATCGTTTCCACCGCACGTACCGGCCTGGCCAAGAGCTGGAAGGGCGCCTTCAACATGACGCACGGCGCCACGCTGGGCGGCCATGCGGTTCAGCACGCCATCGAGCGCGCCAAGATCGAGCCGGGCGAAGTGGAAGACATCCTGATGGGCTGTGCGAACCCGGAAGGCGCAACGGGCGCCAACATCGCCCGCCAGATCGCCCTGCGTGCCGGCTGCCCCGTGACCGTGCCGGGCGCAACCGTCAACCGCTTCTGCTCGTCGGGCCTGCAGACCATCGCCATGGCCGCGCAGCGCGTGATTGCCGATGAAGGCGACATCTTCGTGGCCGGCGGCGTGGAATCCATCTCGTGCGTGCAGCAGGAAATGAACCGCCACATGATGACCGAAGGCTGGCTCAACAAGCACAAGCCGGAAATCTACTGGAACATGCTCCAGACCGCCGAGAACGTCGCCAAGCGCTACAACATCGCCAAGGAGCGCATGGACGAGTACGGCGTGCAAAGCCAGCAGCGCGCCGCCGCCGCTGCTGCTGCCGGCAAGTTCAACGACGAAATCGTCCCGATGACGACGGTGATGGGCGTGGCCGATGCCAAGACCGGCCAGCTCATGACCCGCGAAGTCACCATCTCCGCCGACGAAGGGATTCGCCCCGACACGACGCTTGAAGGCGTGGCAAAGATTCGCTCCGCAGTGCCGGGCGGCGTCATCACGGCAGGCAATGCCAGCCAGTTCTCAGACGGCGCATCGGCTGCCGTGGTGATGAATGGCAAGGTGGCAGCCGCCAAGGGCCTTCAGCCGCTGGGCGTATTCCGTGGCTTTGCCGTAGCCGGTTGCGAGCCGGATGAAATGGGTATCGGCCCGGTGTTTGCCGTGCCCAAGCTGCTCAAGAAGGCCGGCCTGAAGGTGGACGACATCGGCCTGTGGGAATTGAACGAAGCGTTTGCCGTGCAGGTGCTGTACTGCGCAGACAAGCTGGGCATCCCCATGGACCGCCTGAACGTCAACGGCGGTGCCATCGCCGTGGGCCACCCGTACGGCGTGTCGGGTGCACGCCTGGTCGGCCACGCGCTGATCGAAGGCAAGCGTCGCGGCGTCAAGTACGTGGTCGTGACCATGTGCATCGGCGGCGGCCAAGGCGCAGCCGGCCTGTTCGAGGTGCTCTAAAGAGGCCAGGCTCCCGAGTAAAAACGGGAGCCTGTTTTGTTTCTGGCAGCGCTGATTTCAGTGTCAGCCCCTGCACGCACACGGTTTGTGCCGTTCCTGCCCTAGATGGCGCCTTGAATTTTCGTAAGCGGGCGGAAATAAGACGGGAAACTGTCTGAGCGAAGCGAGTTTTTCCCGTCTCCGCACGGTTACGGAAATTCAAGGAATCTTTCGCCATCTCGGGCGCGCCTTTCTTTGCTTACTTTCTTTGGCAAGACAAAGAAAGTGAGTCGGGCCCGGCAGGGCACGAAACAAGGGGTTGACCCAAGGCCCTCGCCCAGGCAGGGCACGAAACACAGGATGCACCACCAACATCATGTCCTCGAAACTGCTATCCCGCCGCGACCTCAGCTTCCTGCTTTACGAATGGCTCAACGTCGAATCGCTCACTCGCATTCCACGTTACGCAGACCACTCCCGCGAAACCTTCGACGCCGCACTCGATACCTGCGAGCGCATCGCAACGGACCTGTTCGCCCCGCACAACAAGAAAAACGACCAGGAAGAACCGCACTTCGACGGCAACAAGGTTCACATCATCCCCGAAGTGAAGGTCGCGCTGGACGCCTTCAACAAAGCCGGCCTCATGGCTGCTGGGCAAGACTTTGAACGCGGCGGCATGCAACTGCCCACCGTGGTCGAGAAAGCCGGCTTCGGCTTCTTCAAGGCCGCCAACGTCGGCACCAGCTCATACCCGTTCCTCACCATCGGCAACGCGAATCTGCTGCTCGCGCACGGCACGCCCGCGCAAATCGAGACGTTCGTGCAGCCCGAGATGGAAGGCCGCTTCTACGGCACGATGTGCCTGTCGGAGCCGCAGGCGGGCTCCTCGCTGTCGGACGTCGTCACACGGGCCGAATACGAAGGCGAGTCGCCGCTTGGCGCGCAATATCGCCTGACCGGCAACAAGATGTGGATTTCCGCCGGTGAACACGAGCTGTCCGAAAACATCGTCCACCTTGTGCTGGCGAAGATTCCCGGCCCGGACGGCAAGCTGATTCCCGGTGTGAAGGGCATTTCGCTCTTCATCGTTCCAAAGTTTCTCGTCAATGCCGATGGCTCGCTCGGCGAGCGCAATGACGTGGTGCTGGCCGGCCTGAACCACAAGATGGGCTATCGCGGCACGACCAACTGCCTGCTGAACTTTGGCGAGGGTACGCAGTTCCGCCCGAAGGGTGCAGACGGGCAGCCGCGCGCCGGTGCCATCGGTTACCTCGTCGGCGAGCCGCACAAGGGCCTCGCGTGCATGTTCCACATGATGAACGAGGCGCGCATCGGCGTTGGCATGGGCGCAACGATGCTTGGCTACACGGGTTACCTGCATGCGGTGGACTACGCCCGCAATCGCCCGCAGGGCCGTCCCGTCGGGCCGTCGGGCAAGGATCCAGCGTCTGCGCAAATCCGCATCGTCGATCACGCCGACGTGCGTCGCATGCTGCTCGCACAAAAGGCCTACGTGGAAGGCGCCCTCGGTCTGAACCTGTATTGCGCCAAGCTCGTCGATGAAGAGCGCGGAGAAACCGACGCGGCCAAACGCGCCAAGCTCGGCCTGCTGCTCGACATCCTCACGCCGATTGCCAAGAGCTGGCCGTCGCAGTGGTGCCTGGAGGCCAACAGCCTGGCGATCCAGGTGCACGGCGGTTACGGCTACACGCGCGAATACAACGTCGAACAGTTTTACCGAGACAACCGCCTGAACCCGATTCACGAGGGCACGCACGGCATCCAGGGCCTGGACCTGCTGGGTCGCAAGGTCGTCATGCAGGACGGCGCCGCCTTCGCCGCGCTGGGTGAGCGCGTGCAGGCCACCGTCGGCCGCGCGTTGGAAACCGACGATGAAACGCTGGTCGGTTACGGCCGTGCGCTCGGCATGGCCACGCAGAAATTGGCCAAGGTCACGCAAACGCTGTGGGCCGCTGGCGACCCGCGCGTGACGCTGGCGAATGCCTCCGTCTATCTGGAAGCGTTCGGCCATGTTGTTGTCGCGTGGATCTGGCTGGAACAGGCCCTGTCTGCCGCAAAGGCGCTGCCGAACGCGCAGGGCGAAGACGCCGATTTCTACCGCGGCAAGCTGCAGGCCGCACGCTACTTCTTCCAGTGGGAACTGCCGAAGATCGACCCTCAGATCGTGCTGCTGGGCTCGCTCGACACGACCACGCTGGACATGCAGGACGCCTGGTTCTGACGGCAATCTCACAACGACAACGAGACACAGGAGACACCATGGGTACGCTCAAGCATCTGTTTGATCTTTCCGGTAAGACGGCGCTCATCACGGGCGGCTCACGCGGGCTTGGCCTGCAGATTGCAGAAGCACTGGGCGAGCAGGGCGCGCGCATTGTTCTATCTGCCCGCAAGGCTGATGAACTGAAGGAAGCGCAGGCGCATCTGAAGTCGCTCGGCATCGAAGCGGACTGGATTGCCGCCGACGGCGCTATCGAAGCCGACATCCAGCGCTTGGCCGACGAGGCGCTGGCCAAGCTCGGCCATGTCGACATCCTCGTCAACAACGCGGGCGCAACGTGGGGCTCGCCGGCGGAAGATCACCCGGTCGAAGCCTGGGACAAGGTGATGAACCTGAACATCCGCGGCCTGTTCCTGCTCACGCAGCAGATCGGCAAGCGCTCGATGATCCCGCGCAAGTACGGAAAGATCGTCAACGTGGCGTCGATTGCGGGCCTGAAGGGCAATCCGCCGGGCTCGCTGGACACGATTGCCTATAACACCAGCAAGGGCGCGGTGGTCAACTTCACGCGCGCGCTTGCCGGCGAGTGGGGCGAGCACAACATCACCGTCAACGCGATTGCGCCGGGCTTCTTCCCATCGAAGATGACGCGCGGCTCGCTGGAAAAGCTGGGCGTGGATAAGCTGACCGAAAAATCCCCCCTGCATCGCATTGGCGACGATGAAGACCTCAAGGGCGTGGCTGCGCTGTTTGCGTCGGATGCGTCCAAGCACATCACTGGCCAGATCCTCGCTGTCGACGGCGGCGTGAGCGTGGTCTAATTTCGGCTGCTTCTCACTCTTTCTGACGCAGCATGAACGCAGACAACAACGGTTTTCCGATCGACATTCCTTTCCTGAAGCTCCTCGGCATGCGCTGCCTGAAGGTGGCCGACGGCGAGGGTGTGGTCGAACTCGCACTCGAAGCCCAGCACATGAACAGCTGGGAAATGGCCCACGGCGGCGTGACCATGACGATGCTCGACGTCGCCATGGCCATGGCTGGGCGTTCGGCCGACGTGCATGGCCGCGGCGTGGTGACCATCGAGATGAAAACGGCGTTCATGCAGCCCGGGCGCGGCACGCTCAAGGCGAGCGCCCGTTGCGTGCATCAGTCCACCACCATGGCCTTCTGCGAAGGCGAGGTGCGCGATGCGGATGACAAGCTGGTCGCACGCAGCTCGGGCACGTTCAAGTTCGTCAAGCGCATGCCGCCGCCGCGCACGCCCGAGCCGGGCGCCGACGGCTGACCCGGCGACACCGCAGTTGCAGTACCCAGTTGCACACCGGACAGCGTCCGGCACACAAGAAGAGCAACCACGGAGACAAGCATGCAACAACCTGCGCGGCGCACGGCGTCTGCCCTTGCCATCACTCTGCTTTGCTGCACCGGACTGACCATGACCCTGGAAGGATGCGCCTCGAGTTCCGCGCCTGCTGCCGCAACAGCCGCTGACACGAAAACCACGGTGCAGGCACCCCCCGCACCGGCGCCGCCGATACAGAAGCCTCTCACGGCGGACGAATCCGACCCGAACAAGATGGGCTGGATGCAGGGCTTCCCGCCACCGCCCGATCGCATCATCCGCTTTGACCTGGCGGGCAACATGTTCCCGCGCACGCGCTACGGCTATAGCCACGTGCGCGAGTTTGCGCCGACGCGCGCGGTGTGGCGGGGCGATGGCCCCGTCAGCAAGCTGCCGCGCGCCGAGCGCGATATCAGCGGCGTGCTGTTCACCGATCCGAACGGCACGCGCCGTACGTTTGCCGAAGCTCTCAAGCTGACTTACACCGACGGCATCCTCGTCATGCACAAGGGCAAGGTGATCTACGAGCGCTACTTTGGCGCGCTCGATGCGCATACGCAGCACATCGCCATGTCGGTCACGAAATCGTTTGTCGGCACGCTGGCCGCCATGCTGGTGGCCGACGGCAAGCTTGATCCGGCCGCGCCGGTGACGCAGTACGTGCCGGAGCTGAAGGACACCGCCTACGGCGACGCCACCGTGCGCCAGGTCATGGACATGACCGTGGGCGTGCACTACTCAGAAAACTATGCCGATCCGAACGCCGATGTCTGGGCCTATGCCCGCGCCGGCGGCATGCTCCCACGTCCGGCCGGCTACAAGGGCCCGGACAACTTCTACGACTATCTGACGACGCTGCGCAAGGAAGGCGAGCACGACGCGGAGTTCTCGTACAAGACCGTCAACGCTGAAACGCTGGCGTGGATCGTGCGCCGTGCGTCCAACAAATCGCTAGCAGCGCTGCTGTCCGAGCGCATCTGGCAACCGATGGGCGCACAGGACGATGCGTACTTCTCGGTCGACAGCATCGGTACGGAATCGGGCGGCGGCGGCCTGAACACCACGCTGCGCGATCTGGCGCGCTTTGGCGAGATGATCCGCAACGACGGCCGCTTCAACGGCAAGCAGATCCTGCCCAAGAGCGTGATTGAAGACATCCGCCGCGGTGGCGACCCCGCCAAGTTTGCCAAGGCAGGCTACACGACGCTGCCCGGCTATTCGTATCGCAACATGTGGTGGGTTTCGAGCAACGACCACCAAACGTTCGAAGCGCGCGGCATCCATGGCCAGCGCATCTATATTGATCCGGTGGCCCAGATGACGATCGTGCGCTATGCCTCGCACCCGATCGCTGCCAATGCTGCCAATGATCCGGTCACGCACCGCGCGTATGCGGCGCTGGCCGAGTACTTCATGCAACACAAGTAACAACCCGACCCAACACCGATATCCGATATTCAGGAGCGTTTTTTCATGTCGAAGACCTATCAGCGCATCGTTCTGGCTTCGCGCCCGCAAGGGGCCGTAACGCCCGACAACTTCCGCCTGGAAACGGTGGAGATTCCGGAACTGCAGGACGGCCAGGTGCTGGTGCGCAACCATTTCCTGTCGCTCGATCCGTACATGCGCGGCCGCATGAACGACAGCAAATCCTATGCACAGCCGCAGCCGCTGGATGAAGTGATGATCGGCGGCACCGTGGGCGTGGTGGAAGCGTCCAAGAACCCGTCGTTTGCCGTGGGCGACAACGTCGTCGGTATGTTCGGCTGGCAAGAGGTTGGTGTGTCGGACGGCCGCGGCATCCAGAAGGTCGATACGCGCCACATTCCGCTGTCGGCATACCTGGGTTCGGTGGGCATGCCCGGTGTGACGGCGTGGTATGGCCTGAACAAGATCATGCTGCCCAAGCCGGGCCAGACCGTGGCGGTGAGCGCCGCTTCGGGCGCCGTCGGCAGCGTGGTCGGCCAGCTCGCCAAGCTCAAGGGCTGCCGCGTGGTGGGTTTTGCCGGCGGCAAGGACAAGTGCGACTACGTGGTCAACGAGTTGGGCTTTGACGCCTGCATCGACTACAAGGCCGCCAAGGACCCGAAAGAGCTGTACAAGATGCTCAAGGAAGCGACGCCCAACGGCATCGATTCGTACTTCGAGAACGTCGGTGGCGCGATCCTGGATGCAGTGCTCTCGCGCATGAACGCGTTCGGCCGCATCGCCATGTGCGGCATGATCGCCGGCTACGATGGTCAGCCGCTGCCGCTGCAGAATCCGCAACTGATCCTGGTGTCGCGTCTGACCATTGAGGGCTTCATCGTCTCCGAACACATGGACGTGTGGCCGGAAGCCCTGCGCGAGCTGGGCGGTTTCGTGGCGCAAGGCAAGCTGAAGTTCCGCGAGAGCGTGGCACAGGGCTTGGCGAGCGCACCGGAAGCGTTCATGGGCCTGCTCAAAGGCAAGAACTTCGGCAAGCAGCTCGTCAAGCTGGTTTGAGTTAAGCCGCACGCGGACTGTCAATCGCTTGACAGTCCGCCGGGCGAGGGCCGCCACAGAATGGCCCCACCCACAACGAACGCGTGAAGGAGACACCATGAACGCACCCGAAACCGCCCACGCCAAGCGGCCCGACAGCATGACGGCCAACCTCAGCCCCGAGGCCGCTGCCCGCTATCGCAACCTGCCGCGTCCGCCGCAAATCGCCACCGTTGAAGAAGAGCGCCTGCACCGCAAGCAACGTCTGGCTGCGGCGTTCCGGCTGTTCTCCAAATTCGGTTTCGACGAAGGCGTGGCCGGGCACATCACGGCGCGCGATCCGGAGCATCAGGACAGCTTCTGGGTGAACCCGTTCGGCGTGCATTTCAGCCAGGTGACGGTGTCGAACCTGATCCGCTGCGATCACCACGGCAACGTGGTCGAAGGCGATTACCCCGTCAACGCCGCCGCGTTTGCGATCCACTCGCGCGTGCATCAGGCACGGCCCGATGCGGTGGCCGCGGCGCACTCGCACAGCACGTACGGCCGCGCGTGGTCGACACTCGGCCGCAAGCTCGATCCGCTCACGCAAGACGTGTGCGCCTTTTATGACGACCATGCGTTGTACGACGATTTCGGCGGTGTGGTGGTCGAGCTGGACGAAGGCCAGCGCATTGCAGAAGCGCTGGGCGACAACAAGGCCGCCATCCTGCAGAACCATGGCCTGCTGACGGTCGGCAAGACGGTCGACGAGGCGGCATGGTGGTTCATCACCATGGAGCGCTCCTGCCAGGTGCAGTTGCTGGCCGAAGCCGCCGCTGCGCGCACTGGCGACGCACCGCGCACGATTTCCGATGCCGCTGCCCGTCAGGCGTACTCGATCGTCGGATCGGCACAGGCGGGGTGGTTCCAGTTCCAGCCGCTGTATGCGCGCATCGTCAAAGAACAACCCGATCTGCTCGATTGATCGGCATCGCAAATTTCTGGAGCACGCATGACGGACTTGATCCTGCATCACTACGCCACCTCGCCGTTTTCTGAGAAGGTGCGGTTGATCCTTGGCTACAAGGACCAGCCGTGGAAGTCCGTCACGGTGCCCGTGGTTCTGCCCAAGCCGGATGTGATGCCGCTCACCGGCGGCTACCGGCGCACGCCGTTCCTGCAGATCGGCGCGGACATCTATTGCGATACCGCGCTGATCGCGCAGGTGCTGGAGTCGATTCATCCCGCGCCGACGCTGTATCCGGCAGACCATGCCGCAGCGGTGTTTTCGATGGCGCAGTGGGCCGATACGACGCTGTTCTGGGCTACAGCAACGTTCGTGACGCAGCCGGCGGGCTTCCAGAGCCTGTTCGGTGATGCACCGGAAGCCTTCGTCAAAGCCTTTGTGGAAGACCGCAAGGCGATGCGTGTGGGCGGCACCGGCTTGCGCACGCCGCTGCCGGAAGCGACCTCAACGCTGCAGGTGTTCCTCGCGCAGTTGGAGCGGCAGTTTGCAACAGGCGAACGCATCTTCCTGTTTGGCGAGCAGCCGACCGTGGCCGACTTTTCCGTCTATCACTGCCTGTGGTTCATCCGCCGCGCGACGGCGGTGGCTGGCATTCTCGATGCGCACCCGGAAGTCGTTGCATGGATGCATCGCGTTGCGGCATTCGGTCACTCCCAAGCGCAACCGATGACGCCCGCCGAGGCACTGGACATTGCCAAGGCCGCCACACCGCGTGCGCTGACTGAAACGAACGCCATCTTCGACGATAGCCACGGCTTGCCCAAGGGCACGCGCGTAACGGTGGCCGCGGTTGACTACGGCGTCGATCCCGTCGAAGGAGACCTCGTCGTCTCCACGCGCGATAGCGTCGGCGTGCTGCGCGAAGACCCGCGCGTCGGCCAGGTGGTCGTGCATTTTCCGCGCGTGGGTTATGCCGTGCGCAAGGTCGAGGCGGCCGGCTGATACGGCTCGGCTATCTAGATCGCCTTTCCTATTACAACGACATCAGTGAGACACGTATGAAGCAATTCGCAGGCGGTGTGGCCGTCATCACGGGCGGTGCGTCGGGTTTCGGCAAGGAGTTCGCCAAGAACGCTGCCGGGTTGGGCATGAAGCTGGTGCTGGCCGATATCCAACAGGATGCGCTGGATGCTGCCGTGGCCGAGTTCTCGGCGCAGGGCGTGGAAGTGATTGGCCTGCGTGTCGACGTGTCGAAGGTGGAAGACGTGCAGGCGCTGGCCGATGCGGCCATCAAGGCGTTCGGCAAGGTCAACCTGCTGTTCAACAACGCCGGCGTGGGCGCCGGTGGCCTCATCTGGGAAAACACCGAGCGCGACTGGGATTGGGTGCTTGGCGTGAACCTGCACGGCGTCATTCACGGTGTGCGCATCTTCACGCCGCTGATGCTGGAAGCCGCCAAGAAAGATCCGTCCTACGAGGGCCATATCGTCAATACGGCGTCGATGGCGGGGCTGCTGAATGCGCCGGCCATGGGCATCTATAACGTGTCCAAGCACGCGGTGGTGGCGCTGTCCGAATCGCTGTATCAAGACTTGAGCCTGGTGACCGAGCAGATCCATTGCTCGGTGCTGTGCCCGTATTTTGTGCCGACCGGCATTACGCAGTCTGACCGCAATCGCCCGCAGGATCTGGCGAACACGGCACCGCCTACCAAGTCGCAGCTGGTTTCACGGGCCATGTCGGAAAAGGCGGTCAGCTCGGGCAAAGTCACCGCCGAGCAGGTCGGCCAGATGACCTTTGATGCCATCCGCAACGCGGGCTTTTACATCTACTCGCATCCGCACGCGCTGGCGCCCGTGCAGCATCGCTTTGAAGACATCATCTCGCAGCGCAATCCGTCTGATCCGTTTGAAGGCAAGCCAGACGTGCGTGCGCGTCTGGTCGATGCGCTGCGCGGGTAATTCCACCTCTACGACTGCCATAACGCCGAGATCGCCATGAATACTGCAACAGCTGCCGCCATCACGGAATCGCAATTCGCCGATCTGCCCAACGGCACACGGCTGCACTACGCTAGCGCGGGCAAGCGCGGTGCACCGCTGATGCTGTTCGTGCATGGCTTTCCGGAGTTCTGGTACGAATGGGAAGCGCAACTCGCTGCGTTTGGCGATACGCACTTTGCCGTGGCGCCCGACATGCGCGGCTACAACCTGTCGAGCAAGCCGGCGGCGGTGGATGCGTATCGCCCGAAGTTCCTGGTGCAGGATCTGACGCAGTTCATCACGGCGCTCGGTTATGAGCGCGCCATCGTGGTTGCGCATGACTGGGGTGGCGCGGTTTGCTGGAACCTTGCCATCCAGCATCCGGAGCTGGTCGAGCGGCTGGTGATCGTCAATTCGCCGCACCCGTGGGTGTTTGCGAATGCGCTGCTGAGCGATCCGGCGCAGCAGGCTTCATCGGCGTATATGAACTGGCTGCGCCAGCCGGGTTCGGAAGACGCGCTGGCCGCCAACGATTTTGAAAAGCTCGAAGGTTTCTTCAGCGGCATGGGGCAGCCAGTGGCGGAATGGTTCACGCCCGAGGTGCGAGCGCGCTATCACGCCGCCTGGAGCCAGCCGGGCGAGGGCGGCTCGCACGGCCTGACCGGTGGCGTGAACTACTACCGCGCCTCGCCGCTGCACCCGCCCACGGAGGGCACGGCGCCTCTGCGCATCGACCAGATGCCGCCCGAGGCGTTTGTCGTGAAGGTACCGACGCTCGTGATCTGGGGCGAGATGGACATGGCGCTGCCGAAAAGCCTGCTCAATGGGCTGGAGCGATTCATTCCCGATATGCGCCTGGAGCGCATCCCCGACGGCACGCACTGGGTCGTGCACGAACAACCGGAGCGCATTGCCGCGCTGATCCGGTCGTTCGTTTCCTGAACGCCTGCGTTACATCGATTCCGCTAGCATGCGGCGGTAGTCGTCCGCCGTGGCGATGCGCGGGTTGGTCTTGTGGCAATGGTCGAGCAGGGCGCCTTCCACGACGTGTTCCAGCGCATCTTCGGGCACGCCCATCTGGCGCAGGCCAGTCGGCAGGCCCAGGCGCGCCGTCAGGTCATGCACGGCCTGGGCGAGGTCAGCGCCCGCTGGCAGGTTCATCACGCGGCGCATGCGCGCGTAGCGGTTGTCGCGCACCGCCGTCTCTGCCGTCTCGTTGAAGCGCAGCACCGCCGGTAACACCACCGCATTCAGCGTGCCGTGATGCAGCCCCGTCTTGCCATCGACCTTCACGCCGCCGAGCGGGTGCGACAACGAATGCACGCACCCCAAGCCCTTCTGGAATGCCATCGCGCCCTGCATCGATGCGCTCATCATGTTCAGCCGCGCATCGCGGTCGGCGCCATCGCGCGTGGCGCGTTCGATGTTGGCCCATGCGCGCTCCAAACCATCCAGGGCGATGCCGTCCGCAGGTGGGTTGAACGCCGGCGCCAGGAAGGTCTCGATGCAATGCGCAATCGCGTCCATGCCGGTGGCGGCCGTCAGCGCGGGCGGCAGACCGAGCGTCAGTTCCGCGTCGCAGATGGCCGACTTGGGCAGCAGGTGCCACGAGTGGAAGCCGAGCTTGCGGCCGTCTTCCAGGATGATGATCGCGCCGCGCGCCACCTCGCTGCCGGTACCGGCCGTGGTGGGAATCGCTATCAGCGGCGCCGCCGCTTCGGTGATCTTCGTGCTGCCACCCTCGATGGTCGCGTAGGTGGTCAGCGGCTCCGGGTGCGTGGCCGCAATGGCGATGCCCTTGGCCAGGTCGATGGACGAACCGCCGCCAATGGCGATCAGCCCGTCGCAGCCGGCGTCCTTGTACTGCGCGGTGGCCTTCAGCACCATCGCCTCGGTCGGGTTGGAAGGCGTCTCGTCGAACACGGTGACAGGCAAGCCGCCCGTGGCGTCAATGGCGCGCTGTGCGAGCCCTGCAGCGGCCACGCCCTTGTCCGTCACGATCATCGGCCGGCGGATGCCGACGCGTGCGCATTCGCTTTTCAGCTCATTGACGGTGCCGAAACCGAGGTGAACGTGGGTGAGGTAAAAGATGAGGGCCATGCTGTCTCCGGAGGGTGTTTGTCTGCGTCGCCTGTCTTGTCGTGCGGGCGTGGTTCAATGGATACTGCGATGATAGCCAAATTAGAACGATCGTTCAGTTCCCGCCCCGAATGCAGCACCCCTCTCTCGACCCGCACGTCGCCCAGTTGCTCGATCTGGTGGCGCGTGCCAAGCGTCCGCCGCTGAATGCCCTTGACCCAGCCGACGCCAAGATCGCCTACGAAAAAAGCAGCCCCATCGTCGACATCCCAGCCATCCCACTGGAAGCCGTGCACGACCTGACGGTGACGGCGCGCGATGGCCATGTCATCGCCATTCGCACATACGCGGCGCGTGAGGCCAGTTGGGCCGATCCGTTGCCGTTGCTGGTGTATTTCCACGGCGGCGGTTTTACGGTAGGCAGCATCAAGACGCACGACCAGCTCTGCCGGTCGCTGGCAGCTAAATCGGGGGCGATGGTGTTGTCGGTGGATTACCGGCTTGGGCCCGAGTGGAAATTCCCGACCGCAGCGAACGACGCATTCGACGTGCTGCAATGGGTGTTCGATGAAGCCGCCACCATCGGCGCCGACCCTGCCCGCATCGCATTCGGCGGCGACAGCGCGGGCGGGACGCTGGCCGCAGTGACAGCCATCGAGGCACGCAACCGCGGCCTCGCGCCGGTGCTGCAACTGCTGATCTATCCGGGCACCACCGCGCGCGAATCCACACCGTCGCACCGCGAGTTTGCCGAGGGCTACTTGCTGACGCAGGAGATGATCCACTGGTTTTTCTCGCAATACCTGCGCACCGACGCCGACCGCGACGATTGGCGTTTCGCCCCGCTGGATGCCGGTGGCCACGGCGCAGACGTCACCGGCGTGTGCCCCGCGTGGATTGCCGTGGCGGGCTTCGATCCAATCCGCGATGCGGGCATCTGCTACGCCAACAAGCTGCGCGCGGCGGAGGTGCCGGTCGAGCTGAAACTGTACGAAGGCATGATTCACGACTTCTTCAAGATCGGGCGCTTCGTGCCGGCCGTCGAAGACGCGCACCGCGATGCCGCCAACGCGCTACGCCGCGCCTTCGGCACCGAGACCGAGTCCCCATAACGAGCGCACAAAAGGAGACCGCATGGCGATCGAGGATTTCCGTCACAGCACGCCGCTGCGCGTACGCTGGGCCGAAGTCGATGCGCAGAGCATCGTCTTCAACGGCCACTACCTGCTGTACGCCGATGTCTGCATCACCGAATACTGGCGCAGCATCGGCGTCCGGTATCCGGTTGATGTGGTCGACACCTTTGGCGTGGATTTCTACGTGGTCAAATCCACGCTCGAATACCACGCCTCCGCACGCTTTGACGACGAGCTGGACCTGCGCTGCCGTGTGGCGCGCCTGGGCCGCTCCAGCATGCGATTTATCATCGAGATGTATCGCGCAGACGAGCACCTCGTCACCGGCGAAGTCATCTACGTGTGTGCCGACCCTGCCACGCAGACCTCCGCGCCGATTCCCGACACGTTGCGCGAGCGCATCCTCAATTTCGAAATCCTGAAGCCTGAAGTGTGAGAACTGAGCATGACTGCCCCTGAATCTGTCCGACCGCTTGCCGGTGTTGAAGTCGCCCACTGGGACGCCGTGCGTGAAGAGGCCCGCGCCATCCGCTACGACGTGTTTGTCACCGAACAAGGCGTGCCCGTTGAGCTGGAATGGGACGAGTGGGATGACCAGTGCTGGCACGCGCTGGCACACGACACGGCTGGGCGCGCCGTTGCCACGGGCCGCTTGCTTCCCGACGGCCATATCGGCCGGATGGCGGTGCGCAAGGAAGCGCGGGGCACGGGTGTTGGCGCGCGCGTGCTGGAGGCCTTGATCGACAAGGCGCAGTCACTTGGCTACCCCGAGTTGATCCTGAACGCGCAAACCCACGCCATGCCGTTTTACGTGCGCGCGGGGTTTACGGCCGAGGGTGAGGAGTTTGAAGAGGCCGGTATTCCGCACCGGACCATGCGCCGCGTGCTTACACGTTGATGTCCTGGGCGGCCCGCACAATGGCTGCGATGGCCGCCTGCGCTGCCGGCGACGCGGTTCTGCCGTGCAGCCGCACAATCCCCGTCGTGGATGGCGGTGATAGCCAACCCTTCACCGCCAGCCGCAGCAGGGCGCCGATTTCCAGTTCCTCCCGCACGGCGGCGTCCGTGGCACCCAGCACGGTGTCCGTCGACAGCGCAACCGTTTTCAGTACGCCGTAGTTGTCGCACTCCAGCGCGATGCTGGCCTCCTGACCCGCAGGCAGGCCAAGCAACATCGCCAGCTCCACCTTTGACGGGCTCAGGAGTTTCGGCACGGCAATGCCGTATTCCCAGACTTCACGCAGCGTGTGCGTACGCCCCGCAAGCGGGTGTCCAGCCCGCACATAGAGGTGAGGAGGCTGGCCTCCAATCAATTGGATATCCAGCGCGGCGTCTTTCGGCATGTCGCGCACGTCTGCGGCGAAGAATTCGATGTTCTCGCTGCGCAGGCTCTCCAGCAGTTGCACCCAATTGCCGACCTCCATGCGCAGTGCGACCCGGGGATGCTGCTGCCGCAGTTCCTGCAGCGCGCGCGGCATCAACGTCGCCGTCAGCAGCGGCCCGACGCCGAAGGCTGTATCGCCGAGCTGGCTGTCGCGATACAGATCAACGTCGCGTTGCAGGCAGCGCGCCTCGAACAGCAGGCGCCGCGCGCGTTCGATGACGAATTCGCCTGCGGGCGTGGGGCGCACGTCACCGGTTTCGCGATCGAACAGGCGGATGCCCAGATCGTCTTCAATCGCCTGGATGCTCCGGCTGAATGCGGGCTGGCTCAGATGCACTGCTTGTGCGGCGCGCGCGAAGTGCAGCGTGTCGGCAAGGGCTACAACGTGACTCAGGCGGCGCAAATCCATGGCGTTGCGTCTTGTGCATTAAACGGATGTTCATTATGCATTGGACGCATTGATGGGGCACTCCTAGGCTTGTCTCCACAACAAAATCGAGGAGACACCAATGAGTTCGCACATGGAGCACGCGCTGATCGTCGCCTGCATCTTGGGATTTGCCGCCATGGAGTTCGCCACGCGGCGCTACCAAGCCAACGTGCGTGGCCGCGCAACAGCCAACGATGCCTGGCTCGAGGTGCTGATGTTCATCAGTCTTGTCGCAGTCACCCAGCCGATCGCGCTGCTGGGCAGCAATGCATTGTGCAAGTGGCTCATTCCGGTGCAGCACAACGCGTGGGCGGATCTGCCCTGGTGGGCGATGACCGGGTTGCTGCTCATCGGCGACGACCTCACGCAATACCTCTGGCACCGCGCTTCGCACACGCCGCTGCTGTGGCCGCTGCACCGTGCGCATCACAGCGCGTCCTACATGAGCGTGCGCATTACGTACCGCAACAACTTCTTCTACTACCTGATGATGCCGGGGTTGTGGATTGGTGGTGTGGCGGTGTACCTGGGTTTTGGTCCGGTCTATGCGGCGTACCTGGTCGTCAAGCTGGCCGTCATTGTTGGCGCGCATTGCGCCTGGCCGTGGGATGCACCGCTGTACCGCATCCGTGCGCTGCGTCCATTGATGTGGGTGGTCGAGCGGACGATCTCCACGCCGGCCACGCACTGGGCGCATCACGCGCTCACCAACGCCGACGGCATCGGCTACTACAAGGGCAATTTCGGCAACCTGCTGTTCTTCTGGGATGTGCTGTTCGGCACGGCGCATATCACGCGCAAATATCCCGCAAAGATTGGCTTGCAGGATGACGTGCTGTTCGGCGCCGAACCCTGGACGGCGCAGATGTTCTATCCGCTGGTGCAGTCCAAGCGCGAACATTCGGCATTGCGCCCCGGCGGCGCCGCCGTCACCGAAATGGAAATGGAAAGAGATCAGGCCGCGAGCGCCAAGCAGGAGGCGGCCTGAGCGGGGCGGCGCTTACGTATCGGCGTGCGTGACGGTATCGAGCACGCCGAGGTAGCGCGTCTCGCCAATCTGGCCCTGGGCGTCGAAGCGGCGTTCGGTCACGTCGAAGCAGCCGTCGTGGCGGATGCGCACGATGGTGCTGGCACGCGTGCCATAGCGCGATGAACGGATGAAGGCGGCAGACAGCAGTTTCTCCCACTCCGGCGCCACGCCGGTGGCGGGCAACGAGGCGGCCGGCGCTTCACGCGTTTCCGACAGGAGATCAAGATAGCGCGCCACGTCCAGTGCGTTGCCGTGCCGGCCCGTATCTGCGGCGAGGGCTTCGGCAAAGGCGGCCATGCGATGCCGCACCTTGAACCACGGCGTATCAAGCAATGCGTTGGACAGCCCGTACAGGCCAGGCGCGAGCTTGCGCGGCGCTTCGGCGCGGTTGCTCGTCCACCACAGTTCGTCGCGTGTGGCGGTCAGCAGGTTGTAGCCGTTGTAGGCACGGTCGCGGGCTGTGAGGCTATCGAGATAGGCGGGCACCGACATGTCGTCCGCCGTCAGGAAATTCGAGACAAGTTCTCCGCGCGAGCGCGCATCGGGCCGGCGCTCAGAAGGTGCGCGGTAATTCGTCAGCGCGGCAAAGCGGCCGTCGCGCGTCATGCCCATCCACGTGCCTGCGTGACCGACCACCTGGGCCATGTCACGCCCGGCCAGCACATTGGGCGCGTCGCTCCACCACGCCAGCGGTGCGGCAGGGCGGTCATAGAATTCGTCCCGGTTGGCGGCCACCACCAGCGCGTAGTCGGGGTGGGCGTGCCAGGCCGTGAGAATCAAACACATGAGCACTTCCTTTGAACATGCCGCGCAACGAACGGCCAATGGCCAATGTGACGATCTGTGTCGCGCGGGCTTCGGCCAAGCATAGCAGCCTGCCGGATTTTTGCGATGACGATTGCGGCAGGGCGCCGTCAGCTGTTTTCCAGATCGACAAACAGCTCGGCGTGGCGTTCACCCGCGACGAATTCGCGCGGGCCGCCGGTTTCCCACAGCGCCGCCAGCGTGGCGGCAAAGGCGGGCGGGACGTCGTCGTAGGACTCCATCCACGTGGCCTGGCCGTCGCGTGTTTCCGGGCGGCGCATCAACGCGCCGGCCACGCCGGTCGCCTCTTCCACGGTATCGAGCCAACGCTGCCAGCGCGGTAGCGCAGCGGCAGCGTCATGCTCGGCGATGCGGAAGTAGACGAACAGGTGGTCGGCCATGATGGGGTACGGTGTCAGGCGTTTTCTGAAACGGGAATGGCGTAAGGCAGGTTTTGCAACGTCAGAACCGGCCCGTCTGCTGTGGCCAGGTGGATGACGGTGTCGAGCGCGTCCAGCTTCAGCTCGACCAGCAGATCGGTGCCGCCATCCGGCGCCATGGCGGCGTTGACCACCATGCCACAAGGTTGGTTCGGATCAGTTGCGCTGTAGACCTCGGCACCAGCGGACGTGGGTGCATTCACGTGCGCGCGCTGCATGCGCCGCTTGAGCGTGCCGCGATACTGGCTGCGCGCCACGATTTCCTGGCCGGGGTAACAACCTTTGCGGAAATCGACGCCACCCAGCAGCTCCAGGTTGACCATCTGCGGGACGAACTGTTCCTGAGTGGGCAGGGTGATGTGCGGCACCCCTGCTTGCAGGCTCAGCCAGTCCCACACCTCGGTGCCGACCAGCGACAGGCGCGACGACAGCGTCTTCCAGGCGTCCTGGAAGTGCTCGGCATGGACCATCCATTGATAGCGAGGGCGCCCGCCGGCATCCGGCAGGCGGACGACCGCGCCGAACTGCTGGCCAACCGTGGCGGGCTGCTGCGCCACCGCGTTGACGGTATCGGGTTCAGGCAAGACGGCGCCGGCCTCACGCAGCGCTTCTGCCGCATCGGGCCCGGCGACGCCGATGGCGATGAACTCGTCCATCGGACGCAGCTTGGCCTTGGCGCGCAGCACGAACATCGACAGGCGCTTGGTCAACGCGGGCGCGATCAGCTTGTCTGTCTGCAGCACGATCGTATCGGCCTGACGCCACACCAGCAGCGTGGCGAGCAGCCGGCCCTTGGGCGAGCAATAGCCGGCCAGGCGCGCCTGGTTCAGGCCGAGGCCCGTAACGGCGTTGGTAAGCTGGTTGTGGAGGAACTCGGCAGCATCGGCACCTTCAACGGCGATGCGCGCGAGATCGGTCGGTGCGCACAGCACACTGCCGCGCGTGGCGGCGTCAAATTGCACGTCGAGCGGCGGAAAGCTCAGCGTATCGACAAAATCGTGGAAGACATCGTTCATGGTGTGCGGGGCGGCCTTGGATAGACCGGTATTATATTGGGCTGTCTGAAGGGCAGCTTGTGCCCTGTCTATCCATTTCAAGAGTGCGGAAATCGCCGGTGTCGGCCGGTTCCACACGCAGATTCGCAACACAATGTTCTCTTTTCTCAAACGCTTGATCCTGCTGGCGACCCTGATTGTGCTGGCGGCAGCAGGCGGTGTGGTGTGGTGGGCCCAGCAACCAGTGAGCCTGGCGGCGTCGCCGCTGGAAGTGGTGATCAAACCGAACTCGAGTGTGATCTCGGTCGGCAAGCAGCTTGCCAATGCCGGCGTCGGCGTGCAGCCGCAGTTGTTTTCGCTGCTGGCGCGTGCCACGGGCAACGCCAAGAGCCTCAAAGCCGGCGGTTATGCGCTGGAGACTGGCGCGACGCCCATGTCCATTCTCGACAAGATGGCGCGTGGCGAGGTTACGCACTACGTCGTTACCGTCATCGAGGGCTGGTCGATGCGGCAGATGCGGGCGGTGGTTGACGCGGAACCCGCGCTCAAGCACGACACGGCCGGCATGTCGGATGCGGACCTGATGCGCAAGATCGGTGCGCCCGAAACCAACCCGGAAGGCCTGTTCTTTCCCGATACCTATCTTTTTGCGCGTGGCAGCAGCGATGTGGAGCTGTACCGCCACGCCTATCAGGCGATGCAGAAGCGCCTGAATGACGCCTGGGCGAAACGCTCGCTGGATCTGCCCTACAAGACGCCGTACGAGGCGCTGACCATGGCCTCCATCATCGAGAAGGAGACCGGCCAGAAGCTGGAGCGGCCGATGATTGCCGCCGTATTCGTCAACCGGTTGCGAAAGAACATGCTGCTGCAGACCGACCCGACGGTCATCTACGGCCTTGGCGCCGGCTTTGACGGCAACTTGCGCAAGCGAGACCTGCAGACCGACACCCCGTACAACACCTACACGCGCACGGGCCTGCCGCCCACGCCGATCGCGCTGCCGGGCATGGCATCGCTGCAGGCGGCGCTGAACCCGGCACCGTCGGACGCGCTGTATTTCGTGGCGCGCGGCGACGGCAGCAGCCAGTTTTCGACCAACCTGACGGACCACAACCGGGCCGTCAACAAATATCAGCGCGGCCAACCATGACCGGCAAGTTCATCACATTCGAAGGGATCGACGGCGCGGGCAAGAGCACGCACCTCGCGTGGTTTGCCCAGCAGTTGCAGGCGAAGCTCGCTCCGCAGGGCAAAAAGGTGATCGTCACCCGAGAGCCGGGTGGCACGCCGCTGGGCGAGCGGCTGCGCGAAGTGCTGCTGCACGAGCGCATGCACCTTGAAACTGAGGCGCTGCTGATGTTCGCCGGTCGACGTGAGCACATCGCCGAGGTGATTCAGCCTGCGCTTGACGCCGGCAATTGGGTTATCTCCGATCGCTTCACCGATGCCACGTTCGCCTATCAGGGCGGCGGCAGGGGCTTGGCGATCGACCGGCTAGAGGTGCTGGAGCGCTGGGTGCAGCAGGGCCTGCAGCCGACCAAAACCATCCTGTTTGATCTGGCCCCCGAGATTGCCGCCGCACGCCTGGCCGATGCCCGCACGCCAGACAAGTTCGAAGCCGAGTCCGCGCAGTTCTTCTTGCGCACCCGTGCTGAATACCTGCGCCGTGCGGCAGCCGAGCCGGATCGATTTGTCGTGCTCAACGCCAACCGAGAGCGAGCCGATATCCAGAAAGACTTAGAGAATCTGCTTGCAACACTCTGATTTTGCAGGCAATTTCGGATACGGAAATAATGGTTTCACGACGAGTTTCTGCATCAACAATCTGACGCAACCCATTGATTCATGATGCTTTATCCCTGGCAATCCGCTGACTGGTCCCGCCTGCAAGCCATGCGGGCCAAGTTGCCGCACGCGATTCTGCTCAACGGCCAGGCTGGCACCGGCAAGCGCGATTTCGCCATGCATTTCGCGCAGAGCCTGCTGTGCGATACGCCCGCGGCCGACGGCCAGCCGTGCGGCACATGCGCGGCCTGCAACTGGTTTGCGCAGGGCAACCATCCGGATTTCCACCTCGTGCGCCCGGAAGCCATGGAAGACGCGCCCGAGACGGAGAAAGACGCCGACGGCAAGAAAAAGGCGCCGAGCAAGATCATCCGCATGGAGCAGGTCCGCAACCTGATCGAGGGGGTGGGGGTGGGCACGCACCGGGCCGGGTTGCGGGTGGTGGTGCTGTATCCGCTCGACGCGTTGCAGACTGAGGGCGCCAACGCGCTGCTAAAGACGCTGGAAGAGCCGCCGCAGAACACTGTGTTCCTGCTGGTGACGGACCGGATCGACCGCATCCTGCCGACCATCCTGTCGCGTTGCAGGCAGTTTCCGCTGCAGCCGCCGCAACCCGAGGCGGCGCGCCAGTGGCTAGAGCAGCAAGGCGTGCCGCACGCGCAAAACCTGCTGGCCGAGTTCGGCAATGCGCCGCTGGCCGCGTTGGCCGCCGCCGAGTCCGAAGACCGTCCGCTGTTGCAATTCCTGCTCGAACAGCTGGGTCAGGGCGCCAAGCTTGATGCGCTCGCCACGGCGGATCATTTACAGAAATTGTCGGTGCCTGCCGTTCTCAGTACCATGCACCGGTGGGTCTTTGACCTGATGGCGGCGCGGCTGGCGGGGCGTCCGCGCTACTTTCCGGCGCAGCGCGATGTGTTGCAACGTTGCGCAAACACCATCCCACTGGATCGCCTGGAACGTTTTGCGCGTGCCCTGCCAGCGCGGCGCCGCACCGAGCAACATCCGCTTGCCGCGCGACTTGTCATCGAAAGTCTTTTGCTGGATTACCGGCAGCTGTTTCCGGCTGCCTGAACCCGAACCCGCACCCGCACCTGAACGTTTGCACTCTGTGGACACCCTGTGAGCACTGCACCTCTTCGTACGCCCGGCACCCCCGTCACCCCTGGCACGCCCGCTGCAGCCGGCACGGCGCCGGGCGCTCCGACCCGTCCGGGCATCGTTTCGCTGGCCATCAAGGATGAAGCTGGCCTGCACGCCGCCTACATGCCGTTCCTGAAGAACGGCGGCATCTTCGTGCCCACGCAGCGCCCTTATCGAATTGGCGAGGAAGTCTTCCTCGTGCTGTCGCTGCTGGATCGCCCACAGAAGTATCAGGTGGCCGGCAAGGTGGCCTGGATCACGCCGGTGGGCACTCCTGCCAAGACGCCGGGCATTGGCGTGCATCTTGGCGAAGATGAGCAGTGCCGCGTGTTGCGCCGCGTAATCGAAGAGTTGCTCGGCAAGCAGATCAACTCGCAGCGCCCGACGCAAACCCTCTGATTTTTTCCTTATACGGTGCATGAAGTTTGCGCCGTAACCTTCTGATTATTCGATGTTTGTTGACTCCCACTGTCACATCAATTTTCCCGACCTGCGCGCGCGCCTGCCCGAGTTGCTGACGCGCATGCGCGAAAACCGCGTCACCCACGCGCTGTGCATTTCCGTCACGCTGGAAGACTTTCCGAGCGTGCTGGAGATCGCCGAGCAGGAACCGAACGTGTACGCCACGGTGGGCGTGCACCCTGATGCCGAAGCGGACATTGAGGAAGGCAGAGCCATTGAAGAGCCCACGCTGGAGCGTCTGCTGAGCCTCGCTGATCACCCGCGCGTGGTCGGCATTGGCGAGACCGGTCTCGACTATTACCGCTTGGGCGACCGTACCGTGGCCGACATGGAATGGCAGCGCGACCGCTTTCGCACGCATATTCGCGCGTCGAAGCAGACCGGCAAGCCGTTGGTGATCCACACGCGCTCGTCGGCTGACGACACGCTGGCCATCATGCGCGAAGAGGGCGCCGAGGCTGCACGCGGGGTCATGCATTGCTTTACCGAGACGTGGGACGTGGCCAAGGCCGCGCTGGACCTGGGTTTCTACATCTCGTTCTCGGGCATCGTCACCTTCAAGAACGCGGTGGACCTGCAGGAAACCGCCAGGAAGGTGCCACTGGATCGCATGCTGATCGAGACCGACTCGCCGTACCTTGCGCCGGTGCCGTTCCGCGGCAAGACCAACGAGCCGGCATACGTGCGGCACGTGGGCGAATTCCTGGCCACGCTGCGGGGTGAGCCGCTGGAGCGTATTGCCGGGGTCACCACTGAAAATTTCTTCAATCTATTCAATGCGATACCGCGATAACTTGACGCAAATGATGAACAAGATCGCGCTGGCTGCGGCGCTGACGATGGCGTTGTCAGGCGCAGCATTCGCCGCGCCGCAGGACGATCTTCGCAACGCCGTCGAGTACAACCGCCCGGCGCTGGTGCAGAAGTACATCGCGCAGGGCGTTGACCCGAACTTGAACACGCGCGACGGCACGCCGCTCTTGGTCGACGCGCTCAAGGACAAGAACATCGAGGTGGCCGAGGCGCTCATCCGCGCCAAGAACATCGATTTCGAACGCACCAACGCTGCCGGCGAAAATGCGCTGATGATGGCCGCCTACCAGGGCCTGCTGCCCATGGTGAAGCTGCTGGTGGAAACCTACGACGTGGAGGTCAACAAGACCGGCTGGACCGCGCTGCATTACGCCGCCACCAATGGGTATGACGACATCGTCAAATACCTGCTCGACCACGCGGCCTATATCGATGCGGAAAGCCCCAACGCGACCACGCCGCTGATGATGGCAGCCATGGGCGGGCACATCACGACAGTCAAGCTGCTGCTGGACGAGGGCGCGGACATGAACCTGCGCAACCAGCAGAAGATGGACGTGATCGACTTCGCCAAGCGGTATCACCAGGATGAGATTGCGGCGGGGTTGGAGTCACGCCGGCGCAAGCTGGCGGCGCAGGCTGGCCAGCCAGCTCCGGCGGCTGCCCCTCAGCCTGCCAAGGCAAGCGCGCCCGATACACCAACGCCAACGTCAACGCCAATGCCGGCACCAAAACGAGACGCAGCGGCACCCAGCCCGGCTGGCCAGGAAACGATCGGCACCCCAACCAACATGCTGTTTGACAGCAACCGCTAGACGCGACGCAACTACCGGGCGTGAAGCGTCACGCCCGCTTTGCCAGCCGCACTCCGGTGAACTGCCACCGCTGGTGCGGGTAGAAGAAATTGCGATACGTCGCCCGCAGATGCCCCTCTGGCGACACGCACGACCCGCCACGCAGCACCATCTGGCTGCACATGAACTTGCCGTTGTATTCCCCCACGGCCCCCTCGGCTGGCTCAAAGCCCGGGTAGGGGCCATAAGGGCTGGCGGTCCATTCCCACACATCACCGAACAGTTGACGCAGGCTGCCTGCCTCGGCGATGCCGTGGTCGGGCAACGGGCGTAGTGCGCCCCGTCCGGCAAAGTTGCCTTGCACGGGGAGGCCTTCTGCGGCGTGCTCCCATTCGGCTTCCGTCGGCAGGCGGGCGCCGGCCCAGCGGGCATAGGCATCGGCCTCGTAAAAGCTGACGTGCGTGACCGGCGCGTCCAGATCCACCGGCTGCAGGCCGTGCAGCGACATCTGCTGCCAACCTTCGGCCTCGTCCATGCCGGCGCGCCAGTAGAGCGGGGCGTCAATGCCTTCGCGCTGCACCCATGCCCAGCCGTCGGACAGCCACAGGGTGGGCTGCCGGTAACCGCCGTCCTGCATGAAGGCAAGCCACTCGCGGTTGGTGACCGGGTGCGTGGCCAATGCATAGGGCTCCAGCCAGACCGTGTGGCGCGGACCTTCGCAATCGAACATGAAACCTGCATCGGACTCGGTTTTGCCGATCTGCACTGCGCCGCCCTGGAAGCTCACCCAGCCTGGTTGCGCGGGCGCCGGATGCACGCGTGGCGGCGGCGTTTCTGCATAGGCCGGGCATAGCGGATTCTGTGCAAACAAGTGGAGCAGATCGGTCAACAGCAGTTCCTGATGCTGCTGCTCGTGGTGCAGACCAAGCGTAATCAGGCGCGCCAGGTCATCCGTTACGCCGTCGGCCAGCAAGCCCTGCATGGCCGCATCGACATGGGCCCGATAGGCACGCACTTCGTCGAGCGTGGGGCGGGTAAGCATGCCACGGCGCGGGCGCGGGTGCCGCGCACCCACGGTCTCGTAATACGAATTGAACAGGTAGCGGTAGCGTGCGTCCGGCGAACGGTAGCCCGGCACGTTCGGGCCCAGGATGAATTCTTCAAAAAACCACGTCGTATGGGCCAGATGCCATTTGGCGGGGCTGGCGTCGTCCATGGATTGGACGGTGGCATCGGCGTCGGACAGGGGCGCGGCCAGGGCCAGCGATTGCGCTCGCACGACGCCGTAGTGCTGCATCAGCGCGGGCAGGGCGGTAGTTGACACATCAAAAACGGGCGATACGCGCATGGGGTCTCCAGAGCAGGCAGCGAGAACAGCACAGCAGCAAGTGGGCCATGCCGCTGCGCGCGCGTTGGCGCACGCCGCCTGCCCATTTTCGTAAGAAGCATATGCGAGCTTTGTAACTTTGCCATGCACAACCCTGGCGATGCTGCGTTGCGGCGATGACTGCACTGCAGCATCGATTGTCATGAAACAGTCACTGCGGCCGCCTACGATGTAAACGTTTACACATTCCAAGGGGCACGCAGTGGGCAGCAGCATCAAGGACGTGGCGACGCATGCCGGCATTTCGATTGCCACGGTGTCGCGGGCGGTCAATACGCCGGAGCGGGTGAGCGCGTCGACGCTGGCCCGTGTGCAGGCCGCCATGGATGCGCTTCACTACCGCCCGAACGCGCTGGGCCGCCAGCTGCGCGCCGAGCGCACGGGCTTGCTGGGCGTGGTGCTGCCATCGCTGGCCAACCCCGTGTTTGCCGAATGCATGCAGGGCATCGAGGAGGCTGCGTCCATCACAGGCCAGCGTGTGATGCTCATGACCACCGCCTACGACCGGGAGCGTGAAGCCCGCGCCATCGAGACCATGCTCGAGCAGCGCGTCGACGGCCTGATCCTGACCGTGGCCGATGCCGCCGCCAATCCGCACCTCGACCGCCTCGACGCCGAGCATGTGCCTTATGTGCTGGTCTACAACGACACGGTCGGCCAGGCGCGCATTCCTGCACGCTGCTGTGTGACCGTCGACAACCGGGCGGCCGCCCGCGACGCCATCCGCGCGTTGCTCGCACAGGGCCATCGGCAGATCCGCATGCTCACCGGCACGCTGGCAGCCTCCGACCGTGCAGCACTGCGCCACGACGGCTACCGCGAAGCGCTGGAGGCGGCCGGCATTGCGCCGCAGCCGCCGGTCGAAATTGATTTCAATGCCGACGCCATGCTGCCGGCCGAGCTGGCCCGCCTGCTGGCGCCGCCGCGGCCGACCGCCATTTTCTGCAGCAACGACCGCCTTGCGCTGCTCACCATCCGCTCGCTGCGCGAGATGGGCCTGCGCGTGCCAGAAGACGTGAGCGTCGTCGGCTTCGATGGCCTGGCGATGGGGCAGTGGCTTTCGCCCACGCTGGCGACGGTGGCGCAGCCGCATCGCCGGATCGGCACCGACGCAGCCATGGCGCTGGCCCGCCGCATCACTGGCGAGGCGGTGCCCTCGATTACGTTGCCGCACCGCCTGCTGGCGGGCGGCACGCTGGCCCGTGCGCCGGCTGAAGCGTCTCTCTCCGTTGTTTCTTCCCTCACGTCTGATACGCAAGGAGCGTCTCGATGAAACGTCTCGTTCAATGGCTGCGCGCGTGCGGCCTTGTGGCTGCCGGCGCATTTGCCCTGGCTGCGCCGGTGCAGGCTCAACCTGCTGGCCAGCAAGTCGCCATCTGCTACAACTGCCCGCCCGAATGGGCCGACTGGGCCAGCCAGATCAAGGCCATCAAGGAAAAGACCGGCATCACTGTGCCGTTCGACAACAAGAATTCCGGCCAGGCCATCGCACAGATGCTGGCCGAGAAATCGCACCCCGTGGCTGACGTGGCCTACCTGGGTATCACGTCCGCGTATCAGGCCAAGGAAAAGGGCCTGGTCGCCAACTACAAGCCCAAGCATTGGGAAGACATTCCAGCCGGCATGAAAGACCCGGATGGCGCGTTCTTCTCGATCCACTCCGGCACGCTGGGCTTCTTCGTCAACAAGGACGCGCTGGAAGGCAAGCCCGTGCCGCGCTCGTGGAAGGATCTGCTCAAGCCCGAATACAAGGGCATGGTGGGCTATCTGGACCCGAGCAGCGCCTTTGTCGGCTACGTGGGCGCCGTGGCGGTCAACCAGGCGCTGGGTGGCACGCTCGACAACTTCGGCCCGGCCATCGAGTGGTTCAAGCAGTTGAAGAAGAACGCGCCGATCGTGCCGAAGCAGACGGCCTACGCGCGCGTTGTGGCAGGCGAAATCCCCATCCTGCTGGACTATGACTTCAACGCCTATCGGGCCAAGTACAAGGATCACGCCAACGTGGAGTTTGTGATTCCGCAGGAAGGCACGATTGCCGTGCCATATGTGATGAGCCTGACCGCCGGTGCGCCGCACGCCGAGAATGCCAAGAAGGTGCTCGATTTCGTGCTGTCGGACGAAGGCCAGACGCTGTGGGCCAACGCCTATCTGCGCCCGGTGCGCGCCAGCGCCATGAGCAAGGAAGCCGCCTCGCGCTTCCTGCCGGCCAGCGAATACGCCCGCGCAAAGACGGTCGACTTCAACAAGATGGCAGCCGGCCAGCAGGCGTTTGGCACGCGCTACCTGAACGAGGTCCGCTGAGCATGAGCACCGTCACCCGAACCACCTTGCCCGACGATGCGGTGTTGCCCGCACGGTGGCGGGTGGCGTTGCTGGCACCGGCCGTCGCGCTGTTCTGCGCGTTCTGGCTGCTGCCGATGGCCGCGCTGCTGCGTGTGAGCGGCAGCGAAGGGCTGGTCGCCACCTACACGGCGGCGCTCACCACACCACGCTACCTGGGCAGTCTGTTCTCGACGGTGGTGCTGTCTGCGGCGGTCACGCTGGCGACCCTCATTCTCTCGACCATTGCCGGGTTGTTTCTGGTGCGCCACAACGTGCCGGGCAAGCGGATGATTACCGCCATGCTGACGTTTCCGCTGGCGTTTCCCGGCGTGGTGGTCGGCTTCATGGTGATCCTGCTGGCCGGGCGCCAGGGCCTGCTGGGTGACCTCACGCACAAGCTCGTCGGCGAGAAATGGGTCTTCGCGTATTCCATCGGCGGGCTGTTTCTCGGCTACCTGTATTTCTCGATTCCGCGCGTGGTGCTGACGGTCATGGCAGCGGCGGAAAAACTCGATCGTTCATTGGAAGAGGCGGCACGCTCGCTGGGTGCATCGTCGTGGCAGGTGACGCGCGATGTGCTGGTGCCCGGGCTCGCCCCCGCCCTGATCGCCTCGGGGGCCATCTGCTTTGCCACGTCGATGGGCGCGTTCGGCACCGCCTTTACGCTCGCCACCGATATCGACGTGTTGCCGATGACGATCTATACCGAGTTCACGCTCAACGCGGGTATTGCGATGGCGGCGGCGCTGTCGGTGGTGCTGGGCGTGGTGACGTGGCTGGTGTTGGCAATTGCGCGTACTGCGAGCGGTAGCCCGACGGGGGCGGCAGCATGAAGCGCGCTTTGTCCATTGCCCAGTGGGGTATCACGCTGCTGCTGTGCCTGTTCCTGATCGTCCCGGTCGTGCTGTCGATGGCCGTGGGCCTGACACGTAACTACATCCGCGGATTCAAGAGTGGCTGGACGCTGGATTGGGTAGCCCAGGTATGGGACATGTATCACGCGTCGATCTGGATGTCGCTGCTGGTGGCGCTGTGCACGCTGGTGATCGTGCTCGCGGCCGGCGTGCCTGCGGGCTATGTACTGGCGCGGCGTCAGAGCCGTGCAAGCCGCCTGATCGAAGAATTCCTGACGCTGCCCGTGGCGCTGCCCGGCTTGGCGACGGCGCTGGGGTTGATCGTGGCCTATGGCGGCTTTGGCGGTTTTCGCGAGAGCCTGTGGTTCATCGTCGTCGGGCATGTGGTGTTCACGCTGCCGTTCATGGTGCGCTCGGTTGCAGCCGTGGCGGCAGGCCAGAACCTGAAGACGCTGGAGGAGGGCGCCGCCAGCCTGGGCGCGTCGTTCTGGCAGCGCTTTCGCACCATCGTTCTGCCCAACGTGCAGCCCGGCATCCTGGCCGGGGCATTGACAGTCGTGACGCTCTCGGTGGGGGAGTTCAACCTCACCTGGATGCTGCACACGCCGGAAACCAAAACCCTGCCGGTCGGCCTGGCCGACACCTATGCGTCGATGCGCCTGGAAATCGCCAGCGCCTACACGCTGATTTTCTTCGTCATGATCGTGCCGCTGCTGGTGCTGATGCAGCGCTTTGGCGGCCTGCGGGTGAACAACGGAAAGGCTTCCCGATGAGTACCGAACCCCTACATCTCGCGCCCGTGCCGATCCGGCTGCGTGGCTGCGGAAAACACTTCGGCGGCCAGCGCGTGCTGGAGTCGATGGACCTCGACATCGCGGCGGGCGAAACCGTCGTGCTGCTCGGCCCCTCGGGCTGCGGAAAGACCACCACGCTGCGCATCGTCGCGGGGCTGGAAGCGCCGGACGCCGGCGGCACCGTGCACTTTGGCGACGAAGACGTCACCGCACGCCCGATCGAGCGCCGCCGCGTCGGCATGGTGTTCCAGAGCTACGCGCTATTTCCCAACCTGAGCGTGCGCGGCAATGTGGAATACGGCCTGCGCATCCAGCGCCGGCAGAACGGCTTGTCCGACACGCAGATCAGCGCCCGGGCGAACACGCTGCTGGAGATGATGCACCTCACGCCGTACGCAGACCGCGGTGTGGATCAGCTCTCCGGCGGGCAGCGCCAACGCGTGGCCCTGGCGCGCGCGCTGGCGCCCGAGCCGCGTGTGCTGCTGCTCGACGAACCGCTCACGGCGCTCGACGCCAAGCTGCGCGAATCCGTGCGCGCCGAGATGGACCGCCTGCTGCGCAGCCTCGGCATCACGACCATCTACGTGACACACGACCAGGAAGAGGCAATGGCGCTGGCCGATCGCATCGTCGTCATGGAAGCCGGCCGCATTGCGCAGATCGGCACGCCGCGCGAAATCTACTTCCAGCCGGCCAATCGGCACGTGGCGGATTTCATCGGCGTCATGAACCGGCTTGACGGCGCGCGAGAGGATGGCACATTCGTCTGCGCGGGGGGCCGCGTCCTCGTGCCGGCAGGCGAAGGCAACGCCGTGTTTTTCCGCCCCGAAGATGCCGTGCTGGCGGACCCGGCCCAGGCCGCGCTCAAAGGCACCGTCGAATCGGCGGTGTTTCTCGGTTTCCGCACCCGCGTGCGCGTGGCGGGCGTGTCGGCCATGCCGCTGTTCATTGACGTGCCCGGCCGCCAGCAATTTGCGCCGGGCCATACGGTCGGCTTCGATGTTCCGGAAGACCGCCTTCTGACCCTGCAAGCCTGATGCCGATGCATTTCCTGCAACTCACCGATCTTCATATCAAGCGCCCGGGGCGACTGGCGTATCGGCGCGTGGATTCGGCGGCGTATCTGGCACGCTGCGTGGAGCATATCCTGGCGCAGCCGGAGAAACCGGACGCCATCGTGCTGACCGGCGATCTCGTAGACGCTGGCGCGCCGGAGGAGTACGCGCACCTGCGCGCCGTACTGGCGCCGCTCGATGCGGCTGGCATCCGCATGCTGCCCGTACTGGGCAACCACGACGGCCGCGATGCCGCCCGCGAAGCGTTTGCCGATTGGCTTGCGCCCATTCCGGCCACCGCGCAAGACACGCGCGCTTTCCAATACTGGACCGACATTGGCGACGTGCGCCTGATCGCGCTCGATACGCTGGACGCCGGCCATCCGGGTGGCCGCCTGGGCGTGCGGCGTCTGGATTGGCTGGCCGAAGCGCTGGCATGCGAGACGCAACGCCCGACCGTCATCGCGATGCATCACCCGCCGTTCGCCACCGGCATCGGCCACATGGACGTGCAATCGCTGGCCGAGGAAGACATCCCGGCCTTCGCCCAGATCGTGCGTACGGCCGGCAACGTCGAGCGGATCATCTGCGGGCATCTGCACCGCTCCATTGACGTGCGCTTTGCGGGCACCGTCGCATCGACATGCCCATCACCCGCGCACCAGGTGGCGCTGGATCTCGACCCGGACGCGGCGCCCGGCTTCGTGATGGAGCCGCCCGCCTACAAGGTGCACGCATGGGTGCCGGAGCAGGGCCTGGTGAGCCACCTCGCCTACGTGGGGCAATTCGATGGTCCGCATCCGTTCTTTGAGGCAGACGGGCGGCTGATCGACTAGGCCGCCTCCTCGGCGGCGGCCATCCGCGCGACCAGTGCATCGACGTCGTTTTCCGCCGATGCGATGGACGCACGCAGTCGCTCGTCTGCAAACTCGTCGTATTCGATAGCGACGGAGGCCACATCGGTGATGCCGATGTAGCCGAATGCCGTGGCGACGCCGGCCTCGACGTGGTTCAGGTGCGCAATGCGCTGGCCAGGGCCGTAACCGAAATCGCCGCGCGCGCTGAGGATGACGAGGCGCTTGTTCATGCCGGCCAGCAGCGGCCAATAGGGCTCGCCGGGGCGGCTGCGGTCGAAGCCGAACGTGCGGCCAACGCGCACGATGTTGTCGACGTAGGCCTTGAACTGCGCGGGCATGCCGAAGTTGTACATCGGCACGCCGGCCACGATCACGTCGGCGGCGAGCAGTTCGTCGATCAGCGCATCGCTTTGCGCAAGGCGGTCGTGCATCCACGGTTCGCGCTGCGGGGGCGGCGTGAACGCGGCATGGACCCAGCGGCCATCCACGGGGGCTGGCGGTTCAGCGCCGATGTCGCGATAGACGACGTGCGCGTCGGGCTCATGCTCAAGCCAGCGCTGTACAAAGCGTGCGGAGAGCCGGCGCGTGTGCGAGCCATGGCGCGAAGTCTCGGAGGTGCCCGGCCGGGCGCTGGAATCGAGATGCAGAAGGCGGGTCATGTTGGATCGTTGATGAGTGAAGGTGTGCCCACTCTACGAACCGCGCTGCACTAGGACAAACGACATGTTTTGTGTGCCACGGCTGATATGGATTCATCCATGCCGCCCACGCGGGAAAAGCGCTCATGACACAATCCCGCGCATGCGGAAACTGCCACCCCTGAGCGCGCTGCGGACCTTTGAAGCCACCGCGCGCCACCTCAGCATGAAGCGCGCTGCCGACGAGCTGTCGGTCACGCCCACGGCCGTGAGCCATCAGATTCGCCGCCTGGAAGATGCGCTGGGGGTGGCGCTGTTCGAGCGCCACGTGCGTGCGCTGCGCCTGTCAGCCGCCGGCGAGCAGTTGTATCCGGTGCTCAACACCGGCTTTGATGCGTTTGCGCAGGCCATCGATGCCATTCGCGGCGAGCAGGCGCGACCGGGGCGTCAGCGCGTGACGCTCACGGCGCCGATGGGGCTTGCTGCGCGCTGGCTGGTGCCGCGGCTCGGTGAATTTGCGACGCAGCATCCGGGGGTGGATCTGCGCATTCATGCGTCCGACACCGTGGTCGACCTGCATGGCGGCAGTGCAGACCTTGCCGTGCGCTATGGTGATACGCCGGCCACGGGGAATGGACTCGTCACCGAACGGCTCTTTGGCGATGCTTATGCACCCGTCTGCCACCCGGGCCTGAAGGTGCAGTCGCACGACGATCTGGCGCGCGTGCCGCTCATCCACTCCGAGTGGCAGCGCACGCTGCCGCAGGCCATCGGCTGGCCGATGTGGGCACGCGCCGCTGGTATCGAGCAAACGCTCAAGACCGACACGGGCATCGTGCTGTCCGACGACGGGCACGCCATGTCGGCGGCAATGGCCGGGCAGGGTGTGATCCTGGCGAACCTGCCGCTGGTGCGCGATGCCTTGGAGGCTGGCGCGCTCGTCCAGCCGTTCGCAGCGCCAGTCATACAGCGCTATGCCTTCTGGGCCGTGGCGCCATCTGCGCGGCTTGACGACGTTGCCGTGCGCGCGGTGTGGGATTGGCTCTGCGCGTGCCGCGAAAACACGGCACGTGTGCACCCCTCAGCCCAATAGCGGCGACGCCGCACGCGCTGGCGCAAACGCCTCGTGCCACGCGGCGGCAAGTTGCAGCAAGGCAAACTCCGACCGGGGCGGCGCAATCACCTGCAGGCCCAGCGGCAGGCCTTCGGCGGTCAAGCCCGACGGCAGGCTCGCGGCCGGCACGCCCGCCAGCGTGGCGCCAATCACGACTTCCATCCAGCGGTGATACGTGTCCATTGCGCGGCTGGCGACGGTCTTGGGCCAGTGTTCTTCAGCAGGGAAGGGCGCAACCTGCGTGCAGGGCAGGACGAGAAAATCGTAGTGCGCAAACTGCCGCAGCAGCGCCTGGTACCAGCTCGCACGCGTGGCGATGGCACGGTTGATGTCGATGGCGGTGCGGCTGCGTCCGTGCTCGATTTCCCAGATCGCTTCGGGCTTGAGCAAATCGCGCGTGGCGGCGTTGTCGTACAGCAGGCCGAGGTTGCCGGACACGCTCAGCGCGCGCAGTGTGCACCAGCATTCCCATAGCGCGTCCATGGCGAAGAAAGGCCGCACGGTCTCGACATGGCAGCCCAGCGTATCGAACGTGTCGAGCGCCTGCTCGTTGACGGCCAGCACGTCGGAATCGATGGCAAGGTAGCCCCCGAAATCACGCAACCAGCCAATGCGAGCCTGCCGGAAGTCACGGTGCAGCGGTTGCATGAAGCACGCCGGATCGTCGCTTAGCGACAGCGGCGCACGCGGGTCGTAACCGGCTTGCGTGGCGAGCAGCCAGGCGAGGTCGTGCGGATTGCGCGCCATCGGGCCTTCAGTGCCGAGTTGCTGGAAGAACACGTCGCCGGTGGGGCCGTAAGGTACGCGACCGAGGCTCGGGCGCAGGCCGTAGATGTTGTTCCAGGCGGCGGGGTTGCGCAGCGAACCCATCATGTCGCTGCCGTCGGCCACGGGCAGCATGTTCAGCGCCAGCGCGGCGGCCGTGCCACCGCTGCTGCCGCCCGCCGAGCGCTCGGGGTTCCAGGCGTTGCGTGTGATGCCGTACACGCGGTTGTAGGTGTGCGAACCGAGGCCGAACTCCGGCGTGTTCGTCTTGCCGATCAGTACGGTGCCTTGGCGGCGAATGCGCTCGACGACGATGCTGTCGTGTGTCGGCACATTGCGCGCCATGGCGAGACTGCCCATCGCCGTCACCATGCCCGCCGTGGCGGCAAGATCCTTGGGTGCCTGCGGAAAGCCATGCATCCACCCGCCGGACAAGCCTTGCGACAGCAGCACATCGCGCTCGCGTGCCTGGTCGATGGCGGATTCGGCATCGATGCGGGCGACGACGGCGTTCACCGCCGGGTTATGGCGATCGATCTGCGCAAGGAACGCCTCCATGACTTCGACGCACGACACATCGCGCGCGTGGATGCGCCGCGATAGCTCGATCGCGCTCCATTGCACGATCTCTTCGTTGGTGGCCGCCGGTGTGGCTGCATGGCTCAGATTCGCTTGCATTGCTTGACTCGAAGTTCACTTCACGCGGTCAGGTAGGTCTGTGCCAGTCGCACCCAGGCGGCCGCGCCCAACGGCAGCACCTGGTCGTTGAAGTCGTACCCAGGGTTGTGCACCATGCAGCCGCCGAACTCACCTTCGCCATTGCCGAGGATGAGGTAGCAGCCAGGCACTTCGTTCAGCATCCAGGCAAAGTCTTCGCTACCGTTGAGCCCCTTGGGCGCCTGCGTGACGACGTTGGCCGCGCCCACCAGTTCGGTGCAGACCTGCTGCGCCAGTTGCGTCTCGGCCTCGGTGTTGACCATGGGCGGCGTCAATTGACGATAGTCGATCTGCGCCTCGACGCCATGGGCTTGTGCGGTCAGGCTGACGATCTCGCGAATGCGCATTTCCACCAGCGCGCGCGTCTCGGGCCGCGCCGCGCGCACATTCAGGCCGATCGTCACCGATTCCGGAATCACGTTGTGCGTTGCCCCGCCGCGAATGAAACCGACCGACACCACCGCCGTGTCATCGGGCGCGACGTTGCGTGCGACCACGGTCTGCAAGGCGGTGATGATGGCGGCCGATGCGGCAATCGGATCCCGCGCGCGATGCGGCATCGCGCCGTGTCCGCCCATGCCCTTGATGGTGACGTCGGCCACGTCGGAAGACAGGCTCACCGGCCCCGGCAGCACGCGGAAGCTACCGGCCGGCACGCCCGGCATGTTGTGCAGGGCATAGACGGCATCGCACGGGAAGCGCTCGAAGAGGCCGTCTTCGATCATGGCGCGCGCACCGCACAGGTTTTCCTCATCGGGCTGGAAGATGAGGTTCAGCGTGCCGTCAAAATCGCGGCTCTCGGCCAATGCCTTGGCCGCGGCGAGCAGGATGGCGGTGTGCCCGTCGTGGCCGCACGCGTGCATCTTGCCGTGGTTGCGGCTGGCGTAAGGCAGACCGGTTGCTTCAACGATGGGCAGGGCGTCCATGTCTGCACGAATGCCGAGACGGCGCGTGCCGCTGCCGAGCTTCAGCTGGCCCACCACGCCGCTCTTGCCGATGCCGGTGTGGACCTCGTAGCCCCAGCTTTTGAGCAGATCGGCCACCAACGTGCTGGTGGCGCCCACCTCGAAACCGAGTTCAGGTTGCGCGTGAATCTGGCGGCGGATGTTGACGAACGTTTCCGCATCGATGTGGACGGGCGGCAGCAGATGCGGCAACAGTTGGAACGGCGTGAGCGTGGGGGCTTTGGTCATGTCGGGGCTCCGGGGTGGGCGGTAGGAATCGGGTTCAGTGGGTTTCGCGCGCTTCGCGCAGGCTCAGCACGGTCAGCAGCGTGATGGCGCTGCACACCATCATGTAAAAGGCAGGGGAGAGCGGATTGCCGGTGCGGGCCAGCAGCCACGTCACGACAAACTGGCACGAACCGCCAAACACCGTCACGCCGATCGCGTAGATGACCGACAGGCCGCTGGCGCGCACCTTGATGGGCAGCAGCTCCATCATCATGAGCAGCATGGGCGTGGTGCCCAGGTACAACGTGCCGGTCAGCAGCGCAGACAGCGCCAGCACCAGCGGCACGCTCGGGTAATGCGTCATCAGCCAGAAGGCCGGATAGAGCGCCACCACGGTGACCAGCGTTGCGCCCACCACCAGCGGCTTGCGGCGCGGCAGGCGATCCGCCAGCCAACCGGAAAGGAGCGACGCGCCAAAGCTAGTCAGCCCCGTCACGCAGCCGGCCAGCAGCGACAGCGAAGGCGGCAGATGCAGCTCGCGGATCATGTAGGTCGGCATGAAATAGATCACCAGGTACGTGCCGACCGTCCCGCCGATGATCGTGAGCACGCCCTTGATGACCAGCCCGCCGTGGTCGCGGAACAGGGTGCCGAGCGGGCTCGGGGCATGCGCTTCGGCGGTGTGCGTTTCATCCAGGTGCGAGCGGATATACAGGCCCACCGGCGCGATCAGCAAGCCGAGGAAGAACGGTACGCGCCAGCCCCAGCTCTGCAGCGCTTCCGGCGACAGGCTGCCGTACAGAATGGCCGCAGTGAGCGCGCCGCACAGCGCCGCAATGCCCTGGCTGCCGAGTTGCCAGCTCACGCGAAACCCGCGCCCACGGACGCCGCCTGACTCCATCAGCATCGCGGTCGACGCACCGATTTCTCCACCCAGCGAAAAGCCCTGCAGCAACCGGCCGGCCAGAATGACCAGCGGGCCGAACAGCCCTGCGGTGGCGTAAGTCGGCGCAACCGCCAGGCACAGCGTGCCGACGACCATCAGCCCGATCGTCAGCGTCATCGCGGCCTTGCGTCCGTGGCGGTCTGCATAGTTGCCGATCACGAAGCCGCCCAGCGGGCGCATCACAAAGCCGATGCCGAACGTCGCCACTGCCAGCAGTAGCGAGCCATACGCGCTATCGGACGGAAAGAACAGCTTGCCGATCATCAGTGCGAAGAAGCTGTAGACCGTGAAGTCGTACATCTCCAGCGCATTGCCGATCGAGCATGCGGCGATCAGGCGTGCCTGGCCGACAGGCTTGGGCGCAGCAGCGACCGAGGCGGTCAAGGGCGGCTGCAGGGTGGCGTCATTCATGTGGATCTCCATCCGGGGTATTGGCGAGAGGGCTTCTGCGAACCCTTGGGCGCTTGCAGTATTCCGCCAAGCCGCCGTCCGGAAAAAATCGTAAATATTCATCCCGATAACCAAATAGAATCGCCGTCATAACCGGCCTGCATCCGCTATCGGGGAAAGCCCGCGAATCATTGGGGCGATGTCGGGTGACGTACCGAATGCCGGGCAGTGCGCCCAACGATGGGGAGAGCGACGTGAAGCTGCACCAATTGCGCATCCTGCTGGCCGTGGCACAGCACGGCAGCATCCACGAAGCGTCTCGCGGGCTGCACATCTCGCAGCCGGCGCTGTCGAAGGCGATTGCGGAACTGGAAAGGGAGCTTGGCGTCACGCTGCTGTCGCGTTCGGTGCGCGGCGTGAGCCTGACCTCATATGGCATGGCGCTGGTCAAGCGCGCGAGTGTGGTCGAGCAGGAACTGCGTCACGCGCTGGAAGACATCGAAGCCATTCGTGGCCATGCGGAGGCGGAACTCAACATCGGCTTTACCGCCGTGGCGTCGAGCGGGCCGCTGCCAGACGCGATGGCGGCATTGCGCAAGCGCTTTCCCAACGTCGCGCTGCGCGGCTTCGAACAGCGTCCGCAGCAGATCCTGGAAGGGCTGCGGGAGGGGCGCCTCGATATCGGTTTGATCTCCAGCAACAGCGGCCCCGGCACGGGCAGTTTTCAGTGGGAGCCGCTGTTTTCAGTGCCGATGCGCCTGGCGGTGCGCCCGGGCCATCCGTTGCGCCGCGTGCGCCGGCTACGCCCGCTGCTGGATGCCGACTGGCTGGTGCTCGACCCGCTGGAGGATCCGGGCAGCCCGATGGTGAGTCTGATGCGGTTGCATCGTCTCGACATCCCGCGCCGGATCGTGCAAAGCGCGTCGAATCTGCTGGGGCTGCAATTGGCCACAAAGACGGATGTCGTCAGCATGTGGTCGGAGTTTGTCTTCAGCGGCACCGGCGGGCCGCTGCGCATGGTGCCGGGCTCGCTCGAAACCTTGCCGATGGAAGATGAGCTGCCGGATTTCAATGTCTACATGGTCTATCGGTCGGCGGACCTGATGACGCATGTGTGTGCGGAATTCAGCAAAGAGATCCGGCACGCGGCGCAGCACTATCGCCAGCGCTGACCATCACGCCCCAAGTTCGGCGCCTTCCGTGCGCATCGCCCCCGGCGGTCGCCCAACGACGCGCTTGAATGCACGGCTAAACGCAGCGAGAGACCCGTAGCCGAGCCGGTACGCGACGGCTTCGATTGCCTCGCGGTCGCGCGTGATCCATTGCGCGGCGAGACGCATTCGCAGCTCGGTCAGATAGCGCACGGGCGTCATTCCGGTCGCTGCAAGAAATCGCTCGGCAAACACCGAGCGCGAGACGCCTGCTTGCGCCGCCAGCTCCGCGACGCTCCAGTTGCGACCCGGGTCACGATGCAGCGCGACGATCGCACGACCGAGTTTCGGCTCGCGTAGCGCCTGCACCCAGCCCGTCGCGTCGCCGCAACCGCATTCCACCCAGCCGCGCACAATGAAGGCCGCCACCACGTCCGCCAGCCGCGCGAGGATGCCGGCAAAGCCTGCGCGCTCGGAGCACGATTCGCGCTCCATCGCGTCGAGCATCGGGCGGATTTCCGGGTAGCGCGCGAGCAGGGTGCCGACGTGCATGAACTCCGGCATCGTGCCCACCAAGGGCTGCATGCCGCCAAGATCCAGCTCCATGCACGCGCTGAAAATGAGCGCATCGCCCGGGGCCGCTTCCGTACCGGCACCCACCGACGCCACCGTCTCGCAGATCTTCGCGGCTTCAAAACCGGCGATCTCGCGGCAAGGCGCATCTGGATCGGACAGCAACGCGTGTGGGGTGCCCTGGGGCAGCAACACCGCATCACCAGCCTCAAGTTGCATGGTTGCGCCCGACGCGTCGCGCAGCAACACGGGCCCGCGCCCCACGAAGTGGAACTGCGCACGCCCTGGCGCCTCACCAAAGTTCAGCCCGAAGGGCCGCGCCACGTGGATACGGCGGTACTGGACACCGCTCAGCCGCATGCCCAGCAGCAGCTCGCTGACAAGGTCGTGCACGTCGGGCAGGGGAGTAAGCATGTCGAAAGTCCGGACGATTGATCAACAAGACCGGATTGTATGTCATAGACCGTCCGATTAACGGGCCCTACCATGCGGTCTTATTAGTACTTTCCCTGATCCTTTCCACGGAACGACGCATGAATCCCGGAATCTCCACGGCCGCTTCAATCGCGGCCCCGCGTGAACCCGCCTGGGGCGCTGTCTTTGCGATGGCGCTGGGCGTGTTCGGGCTCGTCACGGCCGAATTCCTGCCCGCAAGCCTGCTGACGCCCATGGCGGAAAGCCTGGGCGTGACCGAAGGCGTAGCAGGGCAGGCCGTCACGGCCACCGCAACGGTTGCGCTCGTCACCAGCTTGCTGACCGCCGCCGTCACGCGCTCCATTGACCGTCGGCGCGTGCTGCTGGCGTTTTCGGTGCTGCTCGTGGCATCCAACCTTGCAGTAGCGTTTGCGACCAACCTGACGACGATCCTGATCGGTCGCGTGGTGCTTGGCATTGCGCTGGGCGGCTTCTGGACCATGGCCACCGCTACCGCAATGCGCCTCGTGCCTGCAGCGCTGGTGCCGCGGGCGCTGTCGATCATCTTCAGCGGCGTGGCCGTCGCCACGATTGCCGCCGCGCCCCTGGGCAGCTACTTCGGCCATCTGATCGGCTGGCGCAACGTGTTCCTGGCCGCGGCCGGGCTTGGCGTGGTTGCGTTCGTCTCGCAGGTGGCGACGCTGCCCTCGATGGCGCCAAGCGGCACGACGCGCCTGCGCACGCTCGTCGACGTGCTGCGTCGCCCATCCGTCGGCATCGGGATGTTCGCCACGATCCTCGTGTTCACCGGGCACTTCGCGTTCTTTACGTACCTGCGGCCGTTCCTGGAGCAGGTGGCGGGCGTTGGCGTGAACGGGCTATCGGCAATCCTGCTGGGCTATGGCATTGCCAACTTTGTAGGCACATCGCTCGCAGGCCGCGTGCTGGAACACCGGCTGCGCCCAATGCTGATTGCAATGCCGGCGCTGATGGTGGTGCTCGGCATCGCACTCGTGGCGCTGGGCCGCGCGCCGGTCATCGACGCCGTGCTGATCGCCCTGTGGGGCATGGCGTTTGGCGGCGTGCCGGTAGCGTGGTCGACATGGGTCACGCGCACCGTGTCTGATGAAGCCGAAAGCGCGGGCGGCCTGATCGTCGCCGCCGTGCAGCTCGCGATTGCTACCGGTGCAGCAGCCGGCGGCGTGGTGTTCGACGCGAACGGCGCGGCCGGTGTGTTCATTGGCGCCGCCGTGGTGCTGGCGATTGCCGTCGCGACCATCGTGACGGGCGTGCCGAAGCGCGTGGAGGCGGTGCCCGCAATAGTGGAGTGACGGAGCGAGATGCGCGTCGCTGGGTCGGTCGGCTATTGTCAGAATCGGTCCAGTGCGCGCCATCTTTATTTCTCATAATTTGCATTATGTTAAATGATGGATCGGCCAGCATCCGCCGGTCTCGATCCAACGCCCTCCATGTCCGACGCAAGCAAACTTGTTCACTCTTGCGAAGCAAACCTATGCATTTCCGCCCCAAAACTGGGCGATGGCGAACAAGTCCTCGAATTTGCTTCGTCCTGGCTAACGGCTGACCAGCATTCCTTCTTTTTTTGAGATAGACGGTGTCGTCCCTTCAAACGCCGAACTGCGCGGGACGTTTGGTCAGAATAGTGACTTGCTGCCAATGGCATTGGGGAAAAGAGTGCAGCCTGGAGTGGGTTCATCACCGCTGACTTTCAATACTCGCGGACGACTTCAATCGCTTGCCCTACCCCGTCGACATACAACATGTGGCGTCCACCCTCACGCTCCACTCGCGCCCGCGGCATGAAGGCGTAGTGATAGTGGTAGAAATAGCGCGCCTGGCGCCATCGACCGCCTCCAAAGAATTCGAACACTGTCCCTTGGTCGCTGAAGCCCGTGAATTCTCCAGCCAGTTGGCCGCGTTCGATCACGCTCATGTGTCCCTCCATCAACTGTCTACGTTTGCCAAAATACACGCAGCTCCAAGCGCGATGTCAGTCGGCTTGTCATCACTGGGAATTACTACTTACCGATGTGCGAGGAAAACATACGCTAAGAACCGCGTGCCGAATGTTCGGGTTTCGCCTGCGGCTCATCGTCGAGGCTCGGCTGTATCCAGCATTTCCAATGTCGCTCTACCGGGTTGCATTGGTGAGCGTGACCTCACCAGCGGAACCCACTCTCTCAAGCCAAAAGAAAAGATCGCGGAGGACGAAGCCGACTGGCCCTACCATGAGTTACCTGATAACTGACACTCATTAGATCAACGAAATAGATTGTTTGGATTGCAGTTCTTCAACCTTGGTGTTGAAAATTTCAATGGTTGGCATGAATGGGGTGCCACTACCAGGGAGGGACTCATAACAAGTAAAGGCCGCGTGATGCCTCGCCTGCAGTTTTTGTCCAATCTTGAAGCACACACTGGCCGGAGCGCCAACGAAGAGGTGAACCCTCTTAACCCGCCACTCGTCTTGCAGACTTCGAATGGCCTGCTCAAGGACAATGGAAACGCCGTCCAAGTCAGCAGGGTGGGAAATAACATCGTGCCGAAGATCTGCCGGGTCTGACACCGTTACCTCTAATGCGCCAACCTTGAAAGCACCATCGCTATGCAACGTTGCCGGTAATCTGCTTGGCTCCACCTTGTAGGTCAGTGACACAACTAAGCATGCCTCCTCACCATCAGCATGAGCTGCGAGTTCCGTCACACAATACTTGCCTGCCGGCGGCGGTAAGGTCCCTTCGTTGAACGCCCACTTTCCGCCGGGAAGGTCAGCGGGCCGGTCGCGACTGAATTGGAATACGGTGATACGGCTGCCCTCGCCAATTACCCGCCCTGCCAACACCAAAATCGATGCGCCATGCAGGGGAAACACGGCAAGTGGCATGAGCGTGCCATCGGCTCGCAAGGTGCCATTCAAGCGCTTACGTAGAAGCGGAATATCGGTGCTCAATGCCTCAAAGAGAGCGCCCCAATAGTGGGGCGCGTGGGGATTGTGGAGATGGCCACCGTTGTGGAAGTACTGTTCTGGCCCGCTCGAAGTCATCCGAAGCTTGCGAGTCCACATCGCCTCCTCGGCATCGCGCTGAACAAACCTTGGAGACTGGGCGGTAATGTTCCCCATCACCACAATGGGCAATACCTCTTCGTACCTTAACGTATCGAGCAGCCGTCTAACCTCGTTGATGCTGTCCTGACGCATTTTGCGAAGGACGTCGATCGTAAAGCGGTCAGGGTCAACACGATCAATGCGGCGATGGCACTCGTCGCACATAAGCATGAGGTTATCTACCGCATCCGCCAATTGACCAGAAAGCAGTTGGTCGCCGCGGGGTCCCTTCGGCGAGGACGCAATGATGTGAGCAAAGTAGGAGAAGTTGCCAGCTGTACCGCTCAGGCTCTCGCGCTGGAGGTCCTTACCGCACCCAGCGAACTGACAGCGCCAGCCCGCAAGGTAGCCTAAGTACTGCTGATCCTTCTTGTTCGGCGGTTCACCACGTCCAGCGGTACCCGTCAAGGCCTCCGCATTCGTTAGCCACTTGTCGATGGAGCTCGATGTGGCCCGCGTCCCAACTACCGTGGAAAGATCATGGGTAGACGGTGAAGATTCCACCTCCCACCAACTAAGTCTGCCCGCAGCTGCGATGTGCTTTGCTGTAGCACCACTCTTGAGCCCAAAGTCACCTCGACCAATCTCAGTCCAGGTATCGCCTGACATCCTTGCGGCAACTCGCGCAGTGAAGCCATTTGCCACAACCAAGACCTCCACGCCCGCCTTAGCCTGATCGCTCAAGAGCTGCGCCACCCCTTCATCGCTCAGGGGAGTGGTACTTTGCATGTCAACTGTTGCCGTCATTGAATTCGTGTACTGCTTAGCCGATGTTCACAACGAAGGCGCCGCTTCGTGCGACAAGGTGCCCCTGTTTTACAATGAGGCATTCGATGGTGTGTGAGCCTGTATAGACTGCCGACTCTTGACGCGTTGCTGAGCCACGCTCAACCGCACCGCGGTCGAATCCACCACGGAGTTGATTCGCACGAGCAGCTTCTGCACCAGAGTTAACGACCTGCCAGTACACGTCGAACGGGGCGGGTACATTGGTGCTTGCCTCGAAACTCAAACTCGCGCCCTTCCTTAGCGGCTCCGAGTCACTATAGAAGCGCGTTGGTCGGGAGAACCCATTGGAGCGCCATGTAGCCTTGGCGATGACAACCTGCCCCTGCCGAACCACTGGCCAAGGCGCCTCCTGCTTGTGGGTAGCCTTGATGAGGGTGCTCCAGTTCCGCAACGCAGACAGCGGGCTCTTAGTCGACGAACTAGCGTTACCCGCCAACACCGCGGTCCGTTGACCGGCAAAGCGTTGCGCCACTCCGACCAGCCCTTGGTTGTTCAATTGCAAAGCCAGTTCGGCAAAGTCTGCTCGGGCCTTCTGCAGCCATGCGTAAAAGTTCTCCCGCCGCTTTGGATGCGTCCGCCAGCGGTCGGCGAAATTCTCCGCAGGGTCCGTTGGGTTGAGGATGACCGGGAAGCCTTGCGCATCCTTCCCAATGAAAGAATCCATCCGCTGCAGAATCGACGTCAGCGCCTGACCAACTGTTGGCTCGTTTGCATACGCCTGCCCGGCAAGCGTAGTCAGGATGACGGAGATCGGCTTGTTCTCTGGATCGTTGGCAAACATCACGTCGCGGTGACGTTTGAGAATCTGAACAGCCTGTTGCAGCGGTGTCTTGACGCGATAGGACGGAATATCTTCCACAGATGCCTTCGCTTCCAGGGCCATTGCTCCCCGGCGAGCATCAAAAGCGACCCGCATGCGGCTACGAAACCATTTGGTGTACCCCCTGGGATTGCTATGTGGCCATTCCTCACAAACCACGTTGTACTGGGGGTGCTCGTTGTCAGTGATCGCGATGGCCGTGTCCGTCCAATCGCTGTTAAGGCGCAGTGCAGCCAGAACACGACGTTGCCCCTCACCGTCGGGAATAGCAGGAAGCGCGTCCAGGTGAAACTGCGCGCCTTCGGCATATTCCAGCGTCCAGCAACGCCGACTTTCGCCGACCTCCTTCATGCCGTGTGCCTTGGCATACAGCTTCATTTCATGCCCGAGGAGTTCCTTCAGCTTGCGCTGGGACCGGTGCTTGTCGGCCGCTCTCAGTTCGCACACCAAGTCGACGTCATAGTGCTCATCGTCATTCACCGGTCGAATAGGAACGCCGAGCCGGAATGACCCCTGCACGTAGACATCCGGATCGAGATCTTTCAGTGTGGATTCTTCTCGACCAAGCCATTCGCCGACCGACTTGTAGCGACGCTTAGCCTCTTCGTAGCGCGACGGCGGAACGTCAAGTTCCGCAGCCAGTCGCTCCAGGTAGTTCGATGCCGCCGCGGTAACGACGTTCGGTGCCGGGATGTTGGTTGTCATAGCAAGCGCTTGGTAAATCGCATACTCGGCCAGTGATGGCCACCATGTGAAGCAGTCACAAGAGCGTGGATCAGTACTGCAGAAGGCGCTGATATGTGCGCCCGGTATGAATCGTCCAAATTCCGGCAGCAACGCTGCACAGCGCGAAACCATAGCCAAGCGCAGACTCTGGTATCCACCAAGTGGGCAAACTAGGTATCACTTCGGCAAGTTCAACTGTCGGTCTCACTCCGCCGCCCAGCCCTTTAACAACGGAAACCGCGGTCGTCGCCGCTGCGCCAAGCAGCCCGACACCTATGAGAACGCAACCGATCCGCAATAGAGCCAGCCCAAGTTGCACCAGTCTGCGTGGCTCGCCCAAGAAAAAATCGACACATCGCTCTAGCACGGTTGCCCTCTACTTTTTCTCACGGCGGACGCCTTTGAAAGGCGTCTTGTCCGAGGTCTTCACATCGACGAAGCGCCCAGTGGCTGTATCGCGCTTCACATAGTGTCCAGACGGCGTAACCGTCTGGCTGCGCTGCTTAACGGCACCAACTCTATGCCCGTCACCGGGCGGACTGTTCTTGGCCATACCCCACCTCCAAAACCGATACGAGTACAGTACATCATCAATTTGATTATGTCACTAATCCAGATGGATTCACCCTTGTGACCAGATTTGCTACCATATCCGGATGAACCAAGAACTAGCCGAACGCCGCCGCCGCGACCTTGACCGACTCCCTCGCGCTCAACGAGAGCGCCTATCCCACATCGATTTCAAGCTGTACTTCCTCGGGGAGTTGAGGCGCGCCGATGTTGTCGAGCGGTTTGAGACGGGCCCTGCAGGGGCAACCCGAGACATCGCTCAGTACAGAGAAATAGCCCCTGAGAATTTGGAGCTTGACCCGACTACGAAGGCCTACCGGCCCACGGTCGAGTTCACTCCGCTCTTCGAGCATCAGCCACAACGTGTCCTCACGGCACTCTCTCAAGGTTTCGGGGAGGGTATTGGCGATCATCTGCAGTCGATGGTGCGATGCGAGTTCCCGACTGCCTTGAGCTTGCCCAAGATGTCAGTCTTGGCGCCCATTACACGCGCAATTCACAGAAGCAAAGCGGTACGTGTGGGCTACACGTCCATTGGCAATGGAAAGTCGGATCGTGAACTGGTGCCGTTAGCACTGGTTGATACTGGCATTCGCTGGCACGTCCGTGCGTTCGATCGCAAAAGCCAACAGTTCAGAGATTTCGTATTCACTCGTATGGAGCACCCGACGTTGCTGGAGGACAGTCCAGTGGCTCGGGAAGAAACGGCGGAACATGACGTCCAATGGAGCCGCCTCATTGAACTCGAGTTAGTGCCACATCCAGAACACCCTAGGCCAGAGGTCGTAATGTTGGATTACGACATGCCCGACGGCCTATTGAGGGTCAAAGTTCGCGCAGCGAACGCTGGCTACATATTAAGACGATGGAGTGTCGACTGTTCGCCCGATCACAGCCTTCGCGGACTTGAATACGCACTGTGGCTTACAGACCCCCTCGCCCTTTATGGCGCCAGCAGTGCATCTTTGGCCCCAGGATATCAAGCCCCGAGTCCGAAAGCGCCCCCCGAGTCGTAAGCGCCCCACCTCGTAAACACACGACCTACAGAGCCAAATCGCAGTGGCTCGACCTTATGGAGTCGGCAACCGTTGAGGACAACACGAGCACATCCCTATTGGGCTCGCTCATCGATTTCCGGCTTCCGACAACTGACTTCTATCGGCCGCAAATGCAGCACCGATCTGTCGCGCCCGCTTTACGTCGTCACCATGCAGATAGATCGATGTCGTCGAGATGGACGCATGGCGTAGGTTATCGCGCACGGTTGTCAGCTCCGAGCCGCGCGCAAGGGCGTGGGTGGCGTGCGTGTGCCGCATCCAATGTGGACTCGCCTTGCGCAACTTCTCCGCTAGCATCGCATGGTCATTCGCAATGGTGTCGGCCGCTGTCTCAAAAAACCTCCTGATAACACTCCACAGCCTCGTCCCCGTAATCCCGCCGCCAGGATCCAGCCCCAGCCCGCCAACCAACAGCGCCTTCGGATTCCAGCGCGTCCGCGTGACGGGCAGCCCGCGCTCCACCAGGTAGCGATCAAGCGCTCCACGCGCCAGCGGCGGCAGTGCCACCTTGCCAGCACGACTGCCCTTCCCTATCAGGTTGAGCCAATGATCGCCCTGTCGATCCGTTTCGATGTCGCCGAGCTTCGCAGAAACGAGTTCGCTGGCCCGCAGGCCGGTCGAATAACCGAAATCCAGTACGAAGCGCAGCCGTTGCGCGGCCGGCGCCTCCCAGCCGTAGGACCACTCCAAACCGTCTGCGATGGTGCGCACGAGCGTCCATTCACCGTCGGTAAAAGCCCGCGACGCGTCGACAGCGGCGGTCCGCCCAGCGCCTCGTACCTTGACGCCCGCGAATGGATTGGCCAGCACGTAGCGTTGCTGAATCAACCAACGGAACATCGCCCCCAACACAGACAACGCGTAGGCGATCGAGCGCGCAGATAACCCGTCCGTGAATGGCCTCCATTCGACAGACGTGCGTGGGCGTGCCGGTCCGACCCAACGGTCCCGTGGTGTCGGCCGGCGCAGGAAGCTGCGGTAAGCGATCGCATCCTCGGTGGTGAGGGACGACAGCGGCCGGCCGCGTTCGACGATTGCCCACAAAATGAGCCGTTCTGCCTCTTTGCGGTATGACCGTTGGGTCGCAGGCGACTCGTGCAGGGAGAGCCAGGCCTGGACCGCTTCGTAGTCGTTGTCGGCGGTGAGCACGCAGGTTTCGCGCGGCGCACGAAATTGCCCCTGCGAGCCGTCGACCTCGTACGGTAGGCGCAACTGCTCCCATGGCACCACCACGCCGCGGACCTGTTCGGCGATCAGCGAGCGGGCACGCTCGGTCAATCGCGGGTGTTCAGCAAAGAACGCCTCGATACGCCGCGCACTGGCTTGCCCTAACCCGGGAATGGCCGCCCACCAGCGGCGCCGGCGCGGCACGCGGACGGTCAGGTCGGCCAGGGTGTCGATGCCGGCAGCCCGCAGCGCGGCGACAGCACGCGCATCCAACCACAGTTTCACGTCATCGCTGATGAGCGGTGCTGGCAGCTGTAGCGTGCGGAGCAACTCGATCGCCTGGTCGGCTGCCCTGCCCTGTTTGGCCCGCTCAAGCGCCTGAATTTCAAACAGCACGGCTAGGTCTTCGCGCTGACGCCGGCGTGCGAAAGCCGCGAGCCGGCGCCGGATGCGGCTGAGCTCTCCACGCGAGGACTGTCCTGACGTAAGGCGCTCGCCCAGATAGCGCTGAATGGCTTCGCGGGTGGACAAGCCGGCATGCCAGGCTCGTAGCGCCGCCAGTTCGGTGGCATCGGGGAAATCAGGCGGGGTACCGCCGGAGGGATCGACGGGAAGCAGACGCGTTTGCATGGGAAGCAGTTTAGCGCCACCATGAAGCTATTGCGATAAGAATAGTTATCGCAATAGCAGAGCAGAAAAACAACGAATAATACCTTGAGGCACATCGCAGGCCTTAGTAGCCGGGCGACGATGGCCGGTCAATCGTATTGATCCGGACAACCGACTAGGCGAACTCGGAGAGGAATAGCACAGCGAGAATAAGCGGCGACGTTGTACGTCGCCGCCTTCCTCTCTCATTGCCCGGACCTACACAGACGATTTTGTCGTAGGCATCCGCTGACCATCCCTATTGTCGAGATTCACGCAACTCTGAACTTTGTTCACGTAACTCTGAACTCCTCCAGGGAGGGGCAGCATACGGAGGAAAAGAAATCCCCTTATGTTTCAGTAACTTACATGAACGCGAGCTACCCAAACGCTGCCCTCGTGGCCGAAGGATGGCCGCAGAACCTCTGGACAATCACCTAGGCTTGCCTATCCAGCTACGCATCTGCCTCGCTCACTTTCGTCTCCGCTGGCGCCGCCCCCCCCCCCGTCAAGAGGTCACCGTCCACGCCGCCTCTTTCTCGAACCAATCTGTGAGAAAGTCGATAAACACACTGACTTTGGCTGATAGGTTGGCGCGCTCCGGATAGACGGCAAACACGTCGGCTGGTGGCAGAGCCCAATCGGCAAGCACGCGCGTCAGGCGTCCTGCGCGCAAGTGTTCGTGGAGATCCCATTCCGATCGCATGAGAATGCCGTAGCCGGCCAACGCCCATAGCACGCCGGTTTCCCCATCGTTCGTGCTGAGGGGACCGCGCACTTTAATCGTTTCCTGCTTGCTGCCGCGGGCAAGGTACCAAGTGCCGTAAGCGACGTCGCTCTCGCGCAGCACGATGCACTGGTGGGCTTGAAGGTCGCGCGGCACCTGCAGTACGCCTGCACGCGCAACGTAGCTGGGCGACGCACATAGTAGCCGGCGGTTGCTCACAATCTTGCGTGCCACCATGCGCGAATCGGGCACGGTTCCAAACCAGATGCCGATATCGAAGGCCTTATCCGCCAGATTGACCGAGCGATCGGTTAGTTCAAGTTGGACTTCCACCTCTGGGTAACGCCGCGCGAATTCGACGATGGCAGGGGCGATGTGCCGGCGCCCGAATCCGAACGTGGCATTCACCCGCAACAGCCCCTTTGGGGTACCGCGGCTGCTGGACACGGCCTGCTCGAGCTCCTGGAGTTCTTCGAGCAAACGCGCGCCGGTCGCCAGATAGATTTCGCCTTCGTGCGTGACGCTCAATCGGCGAGTGGTTCGGTTCAGTAACCGCACGCCCAAGCGCTTCTCGAGCTGTGCCAGCCGCGCCGTGATGGCGGGCGGTGTCACGCCTAATTCGCGAGCCAGCGCGGCCAACGACCCTTGCTTCACCAGCTGGGTGAAAAACTCCAGATCCGATACGCGATCCATTATTCAGATGAAATGAAGAATAGATAAAGTTTAGCGCTAATTATAAAAACGCTTTGCATGGATAGACTCCGTCTCCTCTGTGGTCGGCATGGTCGGCCACCCGAACTGGAGGAAGCATGGCAAAGACGCTGTATCAGAAGCTGGTTAACTCGCATACCGTCGCCCAGCTCGATGCGCAGAATGTGCTGCTGTATGCGGATCTGCACATCATGAACGAGTACACAAGCCCACAAGCGTTCGCGGGGTTGTCGAGCGCGGGTCGGCCGGTCGCGGTGCCGGGGCAGCACATGGCTGTGGTGGACCACATCATTCCCACGCACCCCGTGAAGGTACGGCTCATTCACGACCCTGCATCCGCGCTGCAGGCATCCAACTTGGCAAAGAACTGCGACGAGCACGGCCTCGTCCTGTTTGACGCGAACGACGAATTGCAGGGAATCGAGCATGTGATCGCGCCCGAGCTCGGGATGATTCGCCCGGGAATGGTCGTGCTTTGTGGGGACAGCCACACCACGACCTACGGCGCGTTCGGAGCGCTGGGCTTCGGCATTGGGACGTCGGAAGTCGAACACGTGCTGGCGACCCAGACACTGGTCTACCGAATTGCACGCGACATGCGCATTCGCGTGGACGGCCAGTTGCATTACGGCGCCACCGCAAAAGATCTCATCCTGCACATCATCAGTCGAATCGGTGCGCAAGGTGCCCGCGGTTACGTCGTGGAATTTACCGGCAGCGCCATTGCCGCGCTTTCCGTCGAGGCGCGCATGACCCTGTGCAACATGGCAGTGGAAGCCGGCGCGCGCGGGGCCTTGATTGCACCCGATCGCAAAACAACGGATTACGTCCTCGAACACACCCGAGATCTGGCCCAGCCGGACACCGGCCCTGCGCTCGCCGATTGGGCGCAACTCTTCAGTGATGTTGACGCACGCTTCGATGCGGAGCACTGCTTTGATGCTGGCGACGTTGCTCCGTACGTTACGTGGGGCACCAGCCCGGATCAAGCAATCCCTGTCACAGCTACGATTCCAGAGCCCGAGGCAGCAGAGACCGCTGTGGAGCGGCTGGCATCTGCACAGGCACTGCGTTACACCGGTTTGCAGCCCGGAACGGCTATTGCAGGCACGCCCGTGCAACGCGTGTTCATCGGTTCCTGCACAAACGCCCGGATCGAAGATCTGCGCGCGGTCGCCGCCATTGCGAAGGGGCGGAAAGTGGCACCCGGCGTGTGTGCCATGGTGGTACCGGGTTCCGGTTCCGTGCGCCGGCAAGCCGAGCAGGAAGGCATTGCAGCCATCCTGTTGGCCAGTGGATTCGAGTGGCGGCAACCGGGCTGCTCGATGTGCCTGGCGATGAACGACGATTTCCTCGCACCCGGCGAGCGCTGTGCGTCAACGACGAACCGCAACTTTGAAGGGCGCCAGGGGCGCGGCGGCATCACGCATCTGATGAGCCCGGCCATGGCGGCTGCCGCAGCGCTCACTGGCCGCATCACAGACGTTCGCCAACTCCAACCAGAGGCTTCCCATGTCTGACACGACACGCTTCGAGGGCATCGCCGCACCGTTGCCGACCCCAAATCTCGACACCGATCAAATCATGCCGAAACAGTTCTTGCGCGGCATCGACAAATCCGGTCTCGACAAGGGGCTGCTCTATGACCTGCGATACGACAGCGATCACCGCTTGCGCAGCGATTTCGTGCTCAACCAACCAGCGTATCAGGGCGCGTCCATCCTGGTTTGCGGTAGCAACTTCGGTTGCGGATCCAGTCGCGAGCACGCTGTCTGGGGCCTTCAGCAGTTTGGCATCCGGGCCGTAATCGCACCCAGCTTCGGCGAGATCTTCTATAGCAACGCGATGAACAATCGCTTGCTGCTTGTGATGGTCGATGCCGCAGATGCGGAGCGCATCCTGGCCGATGTTTCGAACCCGGAAACGCACCGAATAGCGATCGACATCGAAACCATGACCGTCCGCAGCCAACACGTCGAGGTGCCATTTCACCTGTCCGAGCGGCATCGCCATATGTTCTTGCACGGGTTGGACGTGATCGGCACCACGCTGGCGCGCTGGGATGAGATCGAGACCTTCCAGCAGGCGCACTGGAAGACCCGCCCATGGCTGCGAGACGTGGCTGCGACGACGCGCGCATGCCATCGGACCATAACGCCGCCCAACCGCGCCTGAGGCGCGTCAGCGTAGCTTTTCAACAAGCCAAAGCGACGCAGGCGCTGTATCACCTCGCTTAAGACGAGGGGGCGCCTTGCGCGCGACAAGGAGACAACCATGGAAGCATCCATCCGTGCGGAAGGCGCACGCCTGAGTCTTTGGCGCACACTTCTGGCCTATAAGATCGGGCCACTTCCCCTTCCCGTATACACTGCCATCGCCGTTATAACGCAACTGGCGGCAGTTCAAAATAAGTTGCCCAACGACATGATCGGCGGGTTAGCGGTGTTGATGTTGCTCGGGTTCTTGCTCGGGGAGATCGGTACGCGCTTGCCGGTGTTCCGGCATATTGGCGGTGCGGCTATCCTTTGCTTGTTCGTGCCATCTGCCCTAGTGGGTTATAAGGTAATCGACCCCGCAATGGTCAAAGCCTTGACCACAGCAATGAAGACCGCCAACTTGCAATATCTGTACATCGCTTGTTTGGTGGCTGGAAGTATTCTGGGCATGAGTCATCGGGTGCTCGTGCAAGGTTTCATGCGCATGTTCGTCCCCCTGCTCGTGGGCACGTTCGCTGCCGTCGTCGCAGGCGTAGTGGTCGGATTGCTGTTTGGCTACAACCCGAAGCACACGTTTTTCTTCATCGTCATTCCGATCGTTGGCGGAGGTATCGGGGAAGGCATCTTGCCCCTATCGATTGGCTACTCCGAGATTCTTGGCCGTCCGCAGGCGGAACTCGTTGCCATGCTGGTGCCCGCCGCTCTGCTGGGTAACGTGGTCGCCATTTTGTCCAGCGGTGTTCTCAAATGGCTAGGTGAGAAACGGTCAGGTTTGAGTGGCAACGGGGAGCTTGTCAAATCAGGAGCCGATGCCGATCTGCTGAAAACCGACCGCGCCGACGAGCCTGTCAGCCTGAGCCTCATGGGTGCCGGACTATTGATCAGTTGCGCATTTTTCATCTTCGGCGCGTTGCTCTCGAAGTTCACGGGCATACCGGGGCCGATTCTGATGATCGTCAGTGCGGCAGTCTTGAAGGTGTCGAAGGTGCTGCCGGAAAAAATGGAGCTAGGTGCCTACCAGATGTACAAGTTTGTATCGACGAGCCTGACATTCGCGATCCTGGTTGGGCTCGGCGCACTGTTCGTGTCGTGGAAGGAGCTCGTTGCGGCCTTCACCCCAGGGTACTTTGCAGTCTGTGCGGCCACCGTGCTCGCGCTTGTGTCCTCAGGCTTTTTTGTCGGTAAGTGGCTGGGGATGTATCCAGTCGAGTCCGGCATTGTGACGGCGTGCCACAGTGGACTGGGTGGCACAGGCGACGTTGCAATCCTTTCCGCCTCGAACCGCATGGGCCTGATGCCATTCGCCCAGATATCGACGCGTATCGGGGGCGCCGCCATGGTGGTCTGCGCCACGCTCTTGCTTAAGTTGCTGCAATAAGTTCCTGTCGCTGGATGGCCGTGGGCATGCTGACCACGGCCCAAAATAGGGCCCGCCCCACGATTTAGGTCGTGGGAGCAATCCCTTGGCGAGATTACGCGGCCTGGTGACCGGTCATGAGCGTCTCCGGGCAGGCGCCTGCGCCTTCGCATCCTGCATGATCTGGAACTTCTCAACGAGGAAATCGATAAACGCGCGTGCCCGCGCAGTCTGATTGCGGCGCTGAGGGTAATAGACGAACAAGTCTGCAGACGGCAGCTTGAACTGAGGAAGCACGACGCGCAGGCGGCCGCTCTCTAGGTACTTCGCCAAGTCCCACTCTGATCGAATTAGGATGCCGTGCCCGTCGAGTGCCCAACCCAGAACTATGTCTCCGTCGTTGCTGGACAGCGCCCCCGCTACTTTCACGCTTTCATGATGGCCTTCGTGCTCGAAACGCCAGAGCGCATGAGTATCCTCGTTCTGCCGATGAATGATGCACCGATGATGGTGCAGATCAGACAGTGATTCGGGCGTTCCGAATCGTTCCAAGTAGACCGGAGAAGCACAGAGGAAACGTCGGTTAGACATGATTCGCCTTGCGCTCAGCCGCTTGTCGGGAAGCGTTCCGAATCGGATCGCGAGATCGATACCGCTGTCCACAAGATCGACGGGCCTATCCGTAACCTCAAGCTGCACCTCCACCTGCGCATAGCGTTTTGCGAACTCGGAGACCAGCGGCGCAATAGTGGTCCGCCCGAATCCGAGGGTTGCATTGACACGCAGCAATCCGCGCGGCTCCGCACCGCTGCTGGCCACCACACTTTCCATCTCCCGCAGGTCGGCGAGGATTCTCTGCGCATACGCGAGGTATGTCTCGCCCTCGTTCGTGAGGCTAATGCTGCGCGTGGTGCGATTGACCAGACGTACCCCGAGGCGGCTTTCCATTTGCGACAACCGCTTTGTGGCGGCGGGCGGCGTCAGATCGAGCTCCCGCGCCGCAGCTGCCAAGCTTCCGTGCCGCGCGATCAGGGTGAAGAACTCCAGTTCGGACGCAATCTCAGTCTTCACTTTGGGGAAATAATGAAATGAACCTCGTTCAATTCTAGTACATCGTTCCACGCCTACTCTACGACTTCCCGCATCCCACGCGGCAGGGTTCCGTCAGTCAGGAGACACATTGTGAGAATCGTAGAAATCCGGGAAAAGACCTTCCCCATCAGCTCGCCCATTCGCAACGCCTACATCGACTTCAGCAAGATGACGCTGAGTCTCGTCGCCGTCGTCACCGATGTCATTCGAGACGGCAAGCCAGTGATTGGCTACGGCTTCAACTCCAACGGTCGCTATGGTCAGGGCACCCTGATGCGTGAGCGTTTCATCCCGCGCATTCTCGAAGCGGATCCGGATTCTCTGGTTGATGCCACCGGTAAGAACCTCGATCCCCACAAAGTGTGGGACACCATGTTCAAGAACGAGAAGCCCGGTGGTCACGGTGAGCGCTCGGTCGCCATCGGCACGATCGACATGGCAATTTGGGACGCCGTCGCCAAGATCGAAGGCAAGCCGCTGTTCCAACTGCTGGCAGACCGCTACGGCGATGGCAAGGCGAACCCGAAGGTGTTCGTGTATGCCGCCGGCGGCTACTACTATCCGGGCCAGGATCACAACAAGCTCAAGGACGAGATGCGCAGCTACATTGATCGCGGTTATACCGTGGTCAAGAAGAAGATCGGCGGCGCATCGCTCGACGAAGATCTGCGCCGTATCGATTCGATTCTGAGCGTGCTGCAGGACGGCCAGAAGCTCGCCGTCGACGCTAACGGTCGCTTTGATCTGGACACTGCGATCCAGTATGCGAAAGCGCTCTCCCAGTACGACCTGTTCTGGTACGAAGAGCCGGGCGACCCGCTGGACTTCGAACTGCAGGCGACGCTGCGCAACTACTACGACAAGCCGATGGCCACGGGGGAAGACCTGTTCTCCATGCAGGACGCGCGCAACCTGATCCGCTACGGCGGCATGCGCCCCGACCGCGACTATCTGCAATTCGACTGCGCTCTCAGCTATGGCCTGGTTGAGTATCTGCGCACGCTGGACATGCTCAAGCAGCACGGCTGGTCAGCAAGCCGCTGTATCCCCCATGGCGGCCACCAGATGTCGCTGAACATTGCGGCCGGCCTGGGCCTGGGCGGCAACGAAAGCTATCCGGACCTGTTCCAGCCGTTCGGAGGCTTCCCGGACAACGTGAAGGTTGAAAAGGGCTACCTGACGATGCCTGAGTTGCCTGGCATCGGCTTCGAAGGCAAGTCCGACCTTTACAGCGTCATGCAGCAACTGGCTTCCTGACGAAGAAAGGCCGACGTCAATTGAAACCCGGACGGCGATCCGGGAGCTGACTGGGCCACTCGGGGCACGCGCTTAACGCCAAGCGGTGCCCCTTCCCGCATTTCAGTCACGGCCCGAATCGCATTGTGTGAGTCGCCAGCGGCAATCGCCCGCATTAGTCGGTGACCGCCCCATAGAACGCCACGCGGAGGAGACAACCATGCGTGCCTCAACCATTAAGACGTACTGCTCGAAGCTGTACGTTCAAGTCCTCATCGGCATCATCGCCGGTATTCTGCTCGGCCATTTCGCACCGGACATCGGCACCCAGCTCAAACCGCTTGGCGATCTCTTTATCAAGCTGATCCGGATGCTACTGGCTCCGATCATCTTTGCCTCAGTCGTTGTCGGCATTGCGAGGATGCACGACATCCACGAGGCAGGCCGTGTTGGTGTCAAGGCCGTCATCTACTTCGAGATCGCCTCCACCCTCGCGCTCGGCATTGGGCTGCTCGTGGTGAATGTGTTCAAGCCGGGGCATGGCATGAACATCGACCCCGCGCACCTGGACAGCGGGGCAATCAAGGCCTATACGTCGGCAGCCCAGCATCACAACGTGATGGATTTCTTCATGAGCATCGTGCCGAACACCATCGTCGGCGCGTTCGCTAATGGGGAGATGTTGCCCATCATCTTCTTCTCGATACTACTCGCTATTGCGCTCGCACGACTGGGTCCCCGCACCGCGCCGTTTGTCGACATGCTCGACATGTTCCTCCACGCGATGTTTGGCGTTGTACGGATCGTCATGCATGTCGCGCCGATTGGCGCGTTTGGCGGCATGGCATTCACCGTTGCCAAGTATGGGATCGGGACGCTCGCATCATATGGCGAACTGATGCTCTGCCTCTACCTGACGTCGATTGCGTTCGTGGTGATCGTCCTCGGCGTCGTCATGCGGATGTGCGGTTTGTCGTTGTGGAAATTTCTTCGCTATATCAAGGACGAGATTTTCGTGACGCTTGGCACGGCCTCCACCGAGGCAGTGCTTCCGCAAATGCTGGTGAAGCTGGAAAAGCTGGGCTGCTCCCGCCCCGTGGTCGGCATGGTGTTGCCGACCGGTTACACGTTCAATGCCGACGGCACGGCGATCTACCTGACGATGGCCACGATCTTTGTGGCCCAAGCGATGAACATCGATTTGTCCATCTGGGATCAATTGATCGTGCTCGGCGTGCTGTTGCTGACCTCCAAGGGTTCAGCCGGTGTTGCTGGTGCTGGCTTTGTTGCACTAGCAGCGACGCTCGCTTCAATGAACAAGATCCCCGTATCCGGCTTGGTCTTGCTTCTTGGTATCGACCGGTTCCTGAACGAGGCCCGCGCCGTCACTAATCTGATTGGCAACGGTGTCGCCACTATCGCAGTGGCTCGGTGGGAACGTGCCATTGACATGCGCACCGCGAGGGCTGTGCTGAATGGCGAGCAAGCCGATTCGCCGGAGCAGGACATCGACCCACTTCCGAGCGTTCCCCTGTCCTCGCACAATCAGTAATCCGGTTTGGATCTCGCTTGCGGCGCCGTCATGACGCGGCGCTGCAGCCTTCTCACGCATCCATCAACATGAAGAACGAATCCGCAGCACGCAGCCTGCGTCAGGCAGCGCTCGACTATCACGAGTTTCCGACCCCGGGAAAGTTCGCGATCTCCCCAACCAAGCAGTTGTTGAATCAGCGAGATCTATCGCTTGCCTACTCGCCCGGTGTCGCATTCCCGTGCGAGGAGATCGTTGCGGATCCTCTGAATGCCGCGCGCTACACGGCACGCAGCAACCTGGTAGGTGTCGTCACGAACGGCACGGCTGTGCTGGGTCTCGGTGCCATCGGACCGCTGGCCGCAAAGCCGGTCATGGAAGGCAAGGCCGTACTATTCAAGAAGTTCGCGGGCATCGACGTTTTCGACATCGAAATCAACGAGACCGACCCCGACAAGCTCGTTGAAGTTATCGCGGCACTTGAGCCGACGTTCGGCGGGATCAATCTCGAAGACATCAAAGCGCCGGAATGTTTCGCGGTCGAGCAAGGTTGCCGCTCGCGCATGAAGATTCCCGTGTTTCACGATGACCAACATGGCACCGCCATCGTCGTCGCGGCTGCCATCACCAACGGTCTGCGGGTGGTGGGAAAGCACATTTCGGAAGTAAAGCTAGTCGCGTCCGGTGCGGGTGCGGCAGCGTTGGCTTGCCTTGACCTACTGGTCGATCTCGGCATGCCGCTCCAAAACATCTACGTGACCGATCTTGCTGGCGTCGTCTACCAAGGTCGTACCGAGTTGATGGACCCACACAAGGCTAGGTTTGCACGCGATACGTCACTGCGCAACCTGGCAGAGGTAATTGTGGGCGCGGACATTTTCCTGGGGCTGTCTGCGGGCGGCGTGCTGAAAGAGGAGATGGTCAAGAGCATGGCCCCACGGCCGCTGATCTTTGCCCTGGCGAACCCAACGCCGGAGATTGCGCCTGATGTGGCATTAGCAGCCCGGCCCGATGCCGTACTGGCCACCGGGAGAGCGGACTATCCGAATCAGGTTAACAATGTGCTCTGCTTTCCGTTCATCTTCCGTGGTGCGCTAGACGTTGGGGCAACGACCATCACGAGGGAAATGGAGATCGCAGCCACCAATGCAATCGCAGAACTGGCCCGCCAAGAGCAGAGCGACATCGTGGCTTCGGCATACGGCTCGAAAGACCTGAGCTTCGGGCCTGAGTACCTGATTCCGAAACCGTTCGATCCACGATTGATCGTCAAGATTGCGCCGGCAGTGGCGCAGGCTGCGATGGATTCCGGTGTCGCGACGCGGCCCATCGAAGACATGGAGGGGTACCGCCAGCACCTTCAGCAGTTCGTATTCCATAGCGGAAACCTGATGAAGCCGGTCTTCCAGACAGCGAAAACTGCAGCGCCAGAGGGCAAGCGCGTGGTATTCGCGGAAGGCGAGCACGAACGTGTTCTGCGCGCGGTACAAATCGTAGTTGATGAACAGCTAGCGCGACCGATCCTGATCGGGCGCCCCGAGGTGATAGCGAAGCGCATTGAGAAACTGGGCTTGCGCATCCGCACGAATGTCGACTTCACCGTTGTGAACACCGACCACGACGTGCGCTATCGCGATTTCTGGCAGACGTACTACCGGTTGATGGCGCGACGCGGCGTCAGCGAGCAAATGGCAAAGCTGGAACTGCGCCGGCGTACGACGCTGATCGGTGCGATGCTCGTTGCAAAGGGCGAGGCAGATGGGTTGATCTGCGGAACGATCAGCACGACGCACCGACACCTCCACTATGTCGATCAGGTCATCGGAAAACGTCCTGGCGCCAGCGTGTTTGCTGCACTGACCGGGTTGGTCTTGCCCGGCCGACAGATCTTCTTGGCCGACACCCATGTCAACACTGATCCGACTGCGGAAGAGTTGGCAGAGATTGCCGTTCTCGCAGCGGAACAGGTGCGTCGATTCGGGATCGAGCCAAGAGTCGCGCTGGTATCACACTCAAACTTTGGCGACAGCAACGCGGTATCGGCCCAGAAGATGAGGCGGACATTGGAGATTCTTCGACGCGAGGTACCGAGCCTGCTGGTCGACGGAGAGATGCATGGCGATGTCGCGATAGATAGCAGCCTGCGGGAGGGATACCTGGACTTTGCTTTCGAAGGCGACGCCAATGTGCTTCTGTTGCCGAACCTCGATGCCGCCAACATCTCCTACAACCTGCTGAAAGCCGCTGCTGGCAACAATGTTGCTATTGGTCCGATCCTGTTGGGGGCAGCCAAACCTGTTCACGTGCTGACGGAATCCGCAACGGTGCGTCGCATCGTCAACATGACCGCGCTCCTAGTTGCCGAAGCTAGTGAGCGAGATTCGACGTCGGAACAGCGCTAAGCCCGGCAGACATAGTCGGGCGATATGGTTTGTGGAGAAAGGAAAAAATGGGGGCAAAAGCGGAGACGCTCCGTAGCCCCAATGACAAGCTTGGGCACACGCCGTAGACGGCAGCGGGAGATCAGCGACTGCACTACCTGCGCTAAGCAGATTTCGACCCGGGGTGGTCAATTGGATGCCACTGCCGGGTCGAAAAGACTTCAGCGAGTTCTAGGCAGCAGAAGCCGACCAGTAGGTCCTGGTATTCGTGAACTCGCGAATACCTGCCGCTGCCAGTTCCCGCCCATAGCCTGACTTCTTTGTGCCGCCGAAGGGAACACGTGCATCCGACGCCGTGATGGCATTGATGAAGGCGGCGCCGCTCGTCACGCCTTTCGCAACGGTAAGGGCTCGTTCTGTTGATGACGACCACACGCTCACCGAGAGCCCAAAAGGCGTCGCATTTGCCAGCCGGATAGCATCTGCGTCGTCCTTCGCGATCGCGATGGCAGCAAGCGGGCCGAACGTCTCCTCATCAAACACCGCCATACCGGGACCGGTATTGCCAAGAACAGTCGGCTCGTAGAAGTTCCCAGGGCCATCGACAGCCTGACCACCTGCCAGAAGCACAGCACCGGCCTCGAGCGAACGCCTGACTTGGCGATCCAGCGCGTCCCGAAGGTCGCCACGTGCGAGCGGCCCCATCTGTGTGCCAGCTTCGCTCGGATCACCAACGACGAGTGCGCGTGCGCCATTAACGAAGCGCTCGGTGAACTCCTTCGCGATGGCTTCGGAGACGATGAACCGCTTGGCACAGACGCAGCTCTGCCCCGCATTGTGGAAGCGCGCCTTCACTGCAGCCGCCGCCGCAGCCGGCACATCCGCATCATCGAGAACGATGAAGGCATCCGAACCACCGAGCTCAAGCACCGACTTCTTTGACGCGTGTCCAGCAGCGGCGCCCACTGCGGCCCCTGCGCGGTTCGACCCCGTCAACGTTACTGCAGCGATGCGATCGTCCTGGATCAGTTGATCGATGACTCTCGGCACATCCGGCTCTGCCACCACCATGGTCGTCACCACGCCCTTGGGCAGGCCAGCATCAACGAACAATTGCTCCAGCGCCAACGCGCAGCCCGTCACATTGGGCGAGTGCTTCAGCAGCACGCCATTGCCCGCGGTAATGGCGGGAATCGCAAACCGCATGACCTGCCAGACAGGGAAATTCCAAGGCATGACCGCCAGCACCAAGCCAATCGGCTCATAGCTCACCCATGCATCGACCCCGTCGATGCTGGCCTTCTCGTCGGCCAGAATTCGAGCTGCGTTGTCTGCGTAGTACGTTGCCGTGACGGCGGACTTCTCGAGCTCGCCGGCTGCTTCGGCCTTGACCTTCCCCATTTCGGTCGTGATCAGATCCGCAAACGCGGCGCTTTGACGGCGAAGCTCGTGTGCCAATCGACGGACGACTTCAACGCGCACGGACAGCGGTTGCTTTCCCCATGCCTTGGCTGCGGCGTAGCCATCGTCGACAGCTTGCTCGATCTGGTCGGCGGACCAGGATTCGTAGGTTTGCAGCGGTGTGCCGGTTGTCGGATTAAAGGTAGTGATGGATGTCGTCATGGCTCTGCGTCCTGCCAAGTCTTGGGGTGATGAAATGCTCGCGAGCTGCGCACCTGCAGCACGGAGAGCAATGAGTGGTCACGCGTGGTGAAAGAGCTGAGTGCAAAGCGTGTTGACCTGGCTGCCCTTCACAACGCATCGGTCCGCAGCTTCGCGCCACTTGGCGAAGTGCGGTGCGGCCCGATGGGCGTCGACAGCCGCCTGGTCCTCGTACAGCTCGTAGAACATGAAGTGCAGCGGGTTCTTGGTGTCCTGCGTCACGTCAAAATACGTGCAGCCCGGCTCGTCGTTGAACGTCCGCTCGGCGTTCTCCTTGATCGCCGCGAGGAACTCGTCCAGGCGTTCCGGATGGACGTCCAGCGAAACGATAAGCGCGATCATGTTGCGGTCCTCTGGGTTAAGCGGTTAGGAGTTCCGGCAGTGCCGTGCCGGTTTCGGTGCCGAGCTTGGCCAGGCTTCCCCACGTCGTGTCCGCGAGCGAGATGCCGGTCTCAAGTAGTCGAGACGTATTGCGATCCTCAAGCTCGCCTGGGAAGAAGATCTCGTCGATTCCCTGCGCCGTCGGAACAGCTTTCACTTCATCGATCAACGCTTCCATTCGCTGTTCGAACTCGGCAAGCGGCATCATCGATTTCACGTCGATGGTGATCAGAAGGTGACCACAGCCGCTGGTCTTCTTCGCCTCGTACGGGCCAGCGACATTCGAGCCGAAGTGGCTGCCCGTCAGGACGCCGGCGAGCACATCCATCATAAAAGAGATGACGTAGCCCTTATGTCCCGCCATGGGCAGAATCAGCCCGTGGATTGCATCCTTGGCGTTGGTCGTTGGAACGCCGTTCTCGTCCGCGGCCCAGGTATTCGGGATATCGACGCCGCGCTCGGCTGCGAGGTAAATCTTCCCGCGCGCCACAGCGGTGTTGGCGATGTCCATGACAGCCACACCGCCACGACCGCCTGGAGCTGCAATCGACCACGGATTCGTGCCGATGCTCTTGGCACGCCCGCCCCACGGCGCCATGGCAGGACTCGCATTGGTAGCGAGCAGCGCAACGCATCCTTCTTTCGCCGCCATGCGCGTGAAGTAGGCTGCCGTGCCGAAGTGGTTGGAGTTTCGAACGCCAACCGCACTGATACCGTGCTCACGTGCACGCTGGATGCCAAGGTCAACCGCCTTCGCCGTCAATACTTGGCCAATTCCGTGGTGGCCGTCTACGACTGTGATGGCTCCTCCGTCCATGACGACCTCCGGTTTGGAGACCGAGGTCATGACACCGCTGCGCAGGCGGTCGACATACCAGGGCAGACGAAGCATGCCGTGCGATGAATGGCCCCAGAGCTCCGCGACGACTAGGCTGTCCGCCAGCAGGTGCGCATCGGCGGAGGGCACGCCCAAGGACTCGAGAACAGCGGTTCCAAACTGGGTGAGCTGTTCCGCTTGAACGGTGTGTGGCATTTGAGTCTCCTAAGTCAGCTCTTGCCGTGCTCTGCCGCGACAGCATTGGTGACGCCCGTCTCAGTCAACGTACGCGTCGCGTCGACCGTCGCGTAGATCCACAGGATCTTCATGGGCTTGGCCTTCGAGAGGTTGCGGAAGCGGTGATTCACGTTCGGCGGAATGAACGTCACGTCGTGCGGCTTGAGTTCGTACTCCAGGCCGTCGATGTCCAGAATCGCCTCACCCTCCATCAGCACAACGCTTTCCTGACAGTTATGGCTGTGGAAAGGGATCTCCACGCTTGCGTCGAATGACGTGTAGCCGGTGATGAAGCTGGTCGTTCCCAGCTCACGCGAAACCAGAGGCGTGGTCCGCGCACCGCCACCACGCTCGTGCGTCGGCAGGGCTTCGGGCTTCAGCAGGACTGCGCCGGATGGGGTCTTGTTGGTCATGAGTAACTCCAATCAGAATTTGGGTGTACGGGGAGAACCAAGTCGCCTCAGGCGCTGGAAGCCGCCGTTTGGGGTGTCTGGACGTGAATCATTGGCCGACGCGTCATGGTCAACGTGATCGCTGCGCCAACAACGAGCAACATGCCCGCGATGCCGAAGGCCCAGTCGTAACTGCCGGTGGCCGCAATCACGTAGCCCGTGGCAATCGGCGCAATCAAGCCGAAGATGTTGCCGCCCACCACCACGAACGCCATGGCCTTGCCGACATCACGCGAGCTCGGAAGCAGGTCGTTCAGGAGGGCGAAGTTCAGCGACGTGGTGGACGCGATGCCCGTCAGCGTGATCGAGAAGACCACGAGCAGCGCGGTCAGGTTGGTCATGAACGGAACCGCAAGAATCACCGCGCCCGTCAACATAGCGAGCGCCACTGCGTTGCGGCGACGGCCAGTAGCAACGCCGCCACGCTTGACGTAGACGTCGCTCAGTCGGCCCGCCAGCACACACAGGATCACGGAAACCGCGTAGGGCACAGCGGCGAACATGCCCGTCTTGGAAATCGAAAGGTGCCGGGTCGCCTGCAGGTAGCTGGGCAGCCACGTCAGGAACAGGTACTGCGTGTAGACGTTGCAACCTTGCGTCAGCGCGAGGCCCCACAGGGTCGGCGTCTTCATCAACGCGCGAAGTCCATGTGCCTCCTGACCGGCCGGCACCGCAGATTTGACCTCGCGCTCACGCACGATCTTGTCGCGCTCTTCCTGGCTAAGCCAGGACGCCTTCTCCGGTGCATCAAAGAACATGAGCCAAGCAGCGAGCCATACGAAACCAATGCCACCCGCAATCAGGAAGGAAATGCGCCAGCCAAAGTGGGCGACAAGGTAGGCAAGCAAGACAGAGCAGATGGCTGGTCCCGCATACGAACCGCTGTTGAAGAGTGCCGTTACGACACCACGTTCACCAGCAGGAACCCATTGGCGAATGACCTTGGCGCCCACCGGATTGCTGCAGGACTCACCTCCGCCCATCACGAGGCGTGCCGCCAGCAACGCTCCGAAGCTCGTTGCCGCGCCAGTCAGTGCAGTTGCCGCGGACCACACGAAGATGCCGAAACCGGCAATCCGCTTCGTTCCAAAACGGTCCAGCAGTAACCCCATAGGCAGCAGGAACAGTGCATAGCTCCAGATGAACGACGAAAACAGATAGCCCATGCTGACCGTCGAGAGCTTGAACTCAGCGGCGATGGGCGCGGCCGCAATGGACAGTGCGATACGGTCCATGTAGTTGATCATGGCCAGCGTGAAAAGGAAGACGGCGATCCAGCCGCGGCGATAAGACATCATGGTCTCCTGTTGGGCATCTGAAAGTGCCTTAAAGTGTTTTGTGACTACAAAACGCAGTTAGGGTTAAAAAAAAGGCGACGGAGTCGCCGTGGCTTGGAACATCATCAACATCAGGTCGGTGCCGCTGCTGCCGCTGCTGCCTCAGCTGTGAATACGTTACCGGCGTGCACTTTCGACCGCCGGGCACCTTCGATGTGCTCGCGCAGCAGCGTTGCCGCCTTCAGCAGGTCTTGCTGGCCAATGGCGTCCAGAATGGCCAGGTGCTCCATGGACTGGATCTGCCGTGGCTTGCGTGCTCTGGCTTGCCGATATTCGACGAGTCGCCGCAGCCGGTCCATCCGCCGCACCGATTGGAGGATGAAGCGGTTGCCCGACCACTTTGCGATGGTCTCGTGCAACTCGCTGTTTGCCTCAAACAGTTCGACAGAGGTCATGGTCAGATAACCCCCGTCCACGATGACTTGTTGCCGCCGCCGCAACTCGGCCAACTCCACCGGATCGCAGCGGAACGACGGGGACAAAACGCCCGTCGGCTCAATCGCGGCGCGGAACAGATAGCTTTCCTCGTAGGCCTCGACCGAGTCGATCATGGGCAGAAACTGCCAACCTTGGCCCACCTGCCGTTCCAACCAACCTTCTTCCTGCATTACAGACAGGACCTTGCGCAGGACGCTGCGCGCCACGCCGTACTGGCGCATCAGGTCTGCCTCCGACACCACGTCGGGCAACCGACGAGCTAGGCGGTCTTCCGCGATCTGCAGATACAGCGGCTCATCCGGTTCTTCGAAGAATTGCGATGCAAGCTCGTTCAGCTCACGTGCGGCCTTCGCCATGAAGAAGCCACGGTTGTGGTCATAAAACACCGCACCAAGCTCCGCAAGGTGCCGCAACGCCACATTGACAGGCGTGCGAGACGTCCCGATTCGCTCCGCCAAAACGGACTCGGCGAGGCGTTCGCCTTCCGCCAGATCATCTCGTCTGGCCAAAGCAAGGATTTCTCGGGTGACTCGGATCTGAAGCGGCGTCAACGGCATGGAATGGGACAAGTGCAGAGGCTCGACATGAGGCATGGAGTCGAGCGCGCTGGCTGCAGCCGCGCGAGAACCCGCTCCTCCTGATGTCGATTGTGCCATTCCCACAGCCGTCTCCTTAATGTGCCGAAGCCTACGCATTGCAGCCCCGGGTTTACGCCGAGGTAATGCCTCTTTGCATATCGCGTTTTATGATCATAGAATGCATTTCGTCGGAACGCAAGACGGAACATCTGCAGCCAATGGACATGTCGTCCGCTCGATGGCCCGCCCTTGGTGCATGCCGGTGCACAGTGCGTGCGCAAGACGCCACCTCTTAAACGGAAACCAGGAGACAGGGGAATGAACCCAGGAAGACGCCAGGCGATTCAGAACCTGGCCGCGCTGACGACAGCGCTCTATCAACTACCAACCGTCAACGCTATGGGAATCGAACCAACCGCTATGTACGCCTACGTGGGCTGCCGCACGACTAAGGAGCGCAATGCTCGCGGTAAGGGCATCAACGTCTACCGTGTAGATGGAAAGACGGGAGATTGGAAGCATGTTCAACTGGTCGAAGGAACAGACAACCCCTCGTTCCTGACGTTGGACCGTAGCCAGAAATACCTCTATGCCGTTCATGGTGACCTAAGCCAGATCTCCGCCTATTCGGTGGACCGTGCAACCGGCAAGCTCACGCTCCTGAATCAACAGAGCACTGAGGGGAAGAACCCGGCGCATCTCGTTGTCGATCCCACCAATCAATTCGTAATTGTCGGCAACTATGCGACCGGCTCGGTCGTCAGTCTGCCAATCCAGGCAGACGGCAGCCTCGGACGCGTCAGCGACCTGGTGCAGCTTCCCGGCAAACCGGGGCCGCATCGTACGCAGCAAGCGAGCTCCCATCCTCACGACGTCCCATTTGACCGCAATGGTCGATTCTTCATCGTTCCGGACAAGGGTCTAGACCGCGTGTTCGCATTCCGACTCGATGGCGCTACCGGCAAGATTGCGCCCGCGAATCCGCCGTTCGTTCAAGCACGAGAAGGCGCGGGTCCGCGCCATGTCACATTCCATCCGGCCAAACCGCTGGCCTATGTGATGAACGAACTGGACTCGACCATCACGACCTACCGCTACGACGCTGAAACGGCAGCACTGACTCCCGTCCAGATCGTCCCGACGATTCCGGAGAGTTTCACAGGGGACAACACAGGCGCGGAGATTGAGATGGGTCGATCCGGCAAGTTCTTGTTCGGTTCCAACCGCGGGCACGACAGCATTGTCACGATGCGCGTGGACCCCGATACCGGCCTGCTCAAACCGGTCGGCTGGACGTCTACTCAAGGAAAGGGGCCGCGTTTCTTTACGTTGGATCCAGCGGGAAAGGCGCTCTACGCGGCGAACGAGAACAGCGACAGCGTGGTGGGATTCCGCATCGACGAAGCAAACGGACAACTGACACCGTCTGGACTGGTGCTTCAGACCGGCAGCCCCGTGTGCTTGGTTTTCGCGCGCGCACAGTAACGCGCATCCCGTGGTAACTCCGGGGCGGCCCGTCTTCCGGCGCAGCGGCTCGAAGCAAGATGCCAAGTCGCGGATTTTGCTTGAGCCCTGCGGCCGAAAACGAAACAGTTCATCGTGACAACTCGGCGATAACAAAACATGCGTGGTCTTCACGAGCATCGCGACATCACGGTCTCGACTCGACGAGTCGACCGCTGGCGGCTGCCGGTAGCTATCTTGATCCTCGCAGTCTTGTTCGGGCTCGCCAATGTTCCACTTCCAGCGATGACCTCCCGGCCGCACCTCGTCATCATGGTGAGCGGCACAGCCAAGATCATTTACCTACCGGCCATCCTGACACAACGCCTGGGCTACTTCCGTGACGAAGGGCTGGATGTGGAGCTCGTTTCCCGTCCCGCTGGTGTCGATGCGGAGAACGAGCTGCTTACCGGCTTTGCCCAGGGCGTCGTCGGCTTCTACGACCATACCGTCGATCTGCAAACCAAAGGACGTGAAGCACGTTCAATTGTTGTTCTCAGCAATGCTCCCGGGCAGTTGGAGCTTGTCTCGACACGTAAGCCGCTGGACGCTGAAGCGATTGAGGACCTTCGCGGCTATGCACTTGGCGTAACGGGGCTTGGATCGTCTTCCAGCTTCCTAACGCGCTACCTGATGAGTCAGCACGGGCAAAAGCCTGGCGACTACATGTTGGTCCCCGCCGGTGCCGAGGAAGGGTTCATTCGCGCTGTTAGCGATGGCCGCGTCAATGCGGGCATGACAACAGACCCGACCGCGTCTGTGCTAGTCGCAACCGGGCAGGCGCGCCCCATACTGGACCTGCGAACCATCGATGGGACTCGGAAGGCGCTGGGTGGCATCTACCCGGCTGCTTGCCTATATGTGCAGACGGAGTGGTTACAAGCGAATCCCGATTTGGTTCACAAGCTGGCCAGGGCGTTTGTTCGGACGCTGCGTTTCCTTCACAGCCATACGGCGGAGGAGATTGCAGAGCGCCTTCCACCCGAATATCTGGGGCCGAACCCACGTCTCTACCTCCAGGCATTGGAAATTGCACAGCCAGCTTTCAGCGTGGATGGTCGCATGCCGCCCGATGGGCCGGCGACTGTGCAACGAGTCCTCGCAGCAAGCAATGCGAAGGTTCGTGGTGGACACGTGGAGCTTGCCCGGACCTACACAGACGATTTTGTCGTAGGCATCCGCTGACCATCCCTATCCGGTGAGGCAATGATGAATTTGAGCCGGTGCTGGGCAAGCACTAATTCAGTCGCTGCTTAGGACATCTGCGGGCACGCAGCGAGCCTTAGTTTGTGAAAGACCGGGGAAAGGTAGGGCCGGCTATCCTGCGAAAAACAAAAGGGGGACTTCATGCAGTTTTGTACGGGCGCCCGCGGCGGTCATCGCGACGCTTCTCACCGCAAACACACTGGCAGCCAACCTCACACTGGACCGCGCTAGGCAAACCGGCACGGCTAAGTTGGCCTACCGATGAAGCTCGGCCCCATCTTCCCCATCTTGATGGCACCAGGAAGCCTTTCGGCTACTCGGTTGACCTCTGCATGCGGTAGGTCGATACCGTACCTCTCCCGTCATAGATGGCTCAGCTCCTTCATCAACTCCGACGAGCCAAGCAAGCAGCAGGGAATTGACGGTGGACTTGAGCGCGCAAAGGGACAGCTTTAGCGAACTGCAGCCGTCCCACCGCCAGACACAAAATCACTTGATGAAACTGAGCTGCTTGTTGATTCGGTCAAGCACCGGACGCTTCTTAGCGTTGAACTGCTCTTTGTTCCGCTGAATGAGGTTGTTGCCCTTGGTGTCGATCGAGATGATCAACGGGCCGAACTCCTTGACCCGATTTATCCACAGGGTTTCCGGCATCCCAAGATCCTGCCACTCGGCACCTTCGATCTCTTCAACCTGCGTTGCGGCCAGCACGGCACAGCCACCGGGAAAGATGGCGTGCACCGCCGTCCCTTCCTGGCAACCGGCGGCCGTCTCCGGCCCCATGCCGCCTTTGCCGACGATCAGCTTGACGCCAGTCTGCTTGATGAATTCGCGCTCGAATTTCTCCATGCGCATGCTGGTCGTCGGGCCGATGGAGACCATCTCGAATCCACCATCATCCTTCTTCCGGACGATCGGGCCCGCATGAAAAATCGCCCCACCTTCCAGGTCGACCGGAAGCTCGCGCCCTTGTTCGATCAAGCGCCGGTGCGCCACGTCACGGCAGGTCACCAGGCGACCGGTCAGGTAGACAACATCACCAACATTGAGGCTCAGCAGATCTTCGTCTTTGATCGGCGTCGTCAGAATCTTTTTCACAGGGTCACTCCTTCATGGGAAATGATGTCGTAGGACATGTCCGCATTGATCCGGATCTTGCCGCGTCGATGCGCCCAGCAACCGGTATTCACTGCGACGCCGATGGTGGATGGGTGTCGGGCAGACGACTCAATGTTCACTCCCATGACACTGTTGTTGCCGGTCAGACCCTGCGGACCGATGCCAACTTCGTTAAGCCCTTGCTCGAGCAGTTCTTCCATCAGTGCCGCACGCGGGTTCTCGCTCTTGGAATCCACGGGGCGCATGATCGCGAGCTTGGACAGACGCGCCGCGGTTTCCACGGAAGTGGACACACCCACCCCCACCAGAAGCGGCGGACAGGCATTGACGCCACGCTCGGTAATCACGTCCATGACGAACTCGGCAACGCCCTCGTAGCCCTGCCCCGGCATAAGAACCTTGGCGGCGCCCGGCAAGGTGCACCCGCCGCCCGCCATGTAGACATCGATGGTGCAGCTATCCAGCCCTGGCACGATGCGCCAGTCCAGCCAGGGAATCTGCGTGCCCGTGTTGGTACCAGTGTTCTTTTCGTCAAACGTCTCAACCGCGTTGTGGCGCAGCGGTCCGATGCGGGTGGCTTCAGCGGTGGCTTCTTTCAACACCTCTTCCAACTCGCCCAGCAGCGGGAAGTTGGCGCCCGCCTCCACGAAATACTGGATAACGCCCGTATCCTGGCAGCTGGGGCGATCCAGTTTGTCAGCCGCTTCCTGGTTGCCGGCCATCGAATCGTAGATGGACTTGGCCAGCGGATTCGTCTCCATCGTGCGAAGTTCGGCCAGCTTGTTCTTCACGTCCTTGGGTAGTCGCTTTCCGATGTAGGCCGTGAATTTGGCCATGGTGTCAGTCAATGACTGAACCGCAACTTCCTTATCCATATGGTGCTCCATTCAAATTTGGGGAGGAGTAGAGGCGAAGGCCTGTTTAGTGCGCTGCGGCCTCGGCCGCAGCCGCCTTCGATTTCTGCGTGCTGGACAACACCAGCGTAAGTACCGCCGAAAGCATGAGCAGGCCGGCGACAAAGTAGAGTCCGCCGGCGAAGCTACCGGTCCGGTCTTTGATCCAGCCGATCATCGCGGGGCCAAAGAAGCCGCCGAGATTGCCGATCGAGTTGATGGTCGCGATGCCGGTGGCGGCTGCCGCACCGGACAGGAACATCGTCGGCATGCTCCAGAGCGGTGGCTTGGCGCAGCTGATCCCCACGTTCACGAGCGTCAGCGCTGCAATGAGGCCAACCACACCATTGGCACTGCCCGCAACCACCAGTCCCACGGCAGCAGCCACACACGCAATCACGACGTGCCACGTGCGCTCGCCGGTCCGATCGGAATGGCGAGACCAGAAGACCATCGCGACCACCGAGACGATCGGTGGAATGGCATTGAGCAGACCGACTTTCATGGACGACATGCCCAACTGCTTGATGATCTGTGGCGCCCAGATGCCGAGCGTGTAGAGGCCGGCAGAAGTACCGAAATAGATTAGCGCCAATGCAATCACCCGCAGGTCGGCCAGACCACGCAGAATGCTGTGATTGCCGCTAGCTGCCTTGTTGCTGGATTCCTCCTGCATGGCCTTGACGAGCCAAGTGCGTTCGTCTTCTTTCAACCAAGAAGCCTGTTCCGGGCGATCCGTCATGTAGAAGAACACCACCACGCCGAGGATGAATGCAGGGATGGCCTCAAGAATGAACATCCACTGCCAGCCTGCCAGCCCCATCACTCCATGCATTTCCAGCAGTGCGGCAGAAATCGGAGAGCCGAGCGCAGTGGACAACGGCGCGGCAGCCATGAAGAACGCGGTGACGCCTGCCCGGTGACGCGCCGGAAACCAATAGCTGAGATACAGGATGATGCCGGGGAAGAAGCCCGCCTCTGCAGCCCCAAGGAGGAAGCGGATGATGTAGAAACTGGTCGTCCCTTGGACGAAAGCCATCGCCGCCGAGATAATCCCCCACGTAACCATGACGCGGGCAATCCAAAGGCGCGCCCCCACCTTGTGCAGCACGATATTGGAGGGCACTTCAAACAAGAAATAGCCCCAAAAGAAAATTCCCGCGCCAAAGCCAAGAATCGATGCCGTAAAGCCCAGGTCTGCCTTCATCGTCAGAGCCGCAAAACCAATGTTGACCCGGTCGATGTAGGCGACGAAGTACAGCAACATGATGAACGGCACGATGCGCCAACTGATCTTGCGCAGCGTGCGCTTTTCGATGTCTAGTTCCATTGTTGTCTCCTTGGTTCTTCAAACAATTTCATTCACAGCGTGGGCTCGTTCTCTACCGAGCTCTCATCGCAACTTGCAGGGCAAAAAGGCGACCGACTAATTGATGCGCATGGATAGTTGTGCGCCATAAGTCTGTCTCGTCACCGCGCCCTAAGTAGTCAGGCGTTCACGGTGTCAAGCAAGCCACCTCGCCAGCTGGCCGGCTGGGGACCGACAGTGCTGCGCGGCCAGCAAAAACGGCTGCACATCCAAGTTCCGCCTCGATGTACAGAAGCCTGTTGTACTTGGCCACACGGTCAGAACGCGATAGCGATCCCGTCTTGATCTGCGTGGCTGACGTGCACACACTCAAATCTGCAATGGTTGTGTCCTCGGTCTCGCCAGAGCGATGTGAGATCACACAGGCATAGCCAGCGCGCTCAGCAAGATCGATGGCCGCCAGCGTTTCTGTCAGCGTGCCTATCTGGTTGGGCTTGATCAGGATCGCGTTAGCGACGCCGCGTTGGATGCCCTCGGCGAGGATTGCGGTATTCGTGACGAACAGGTCGTCTCCCACAAGCTGGACCTGCTGGCCCAGACGCTCGGTCAGCAGCTTCCAACCCTGCCAGTCGCCTTCGGCCATGCCGTCCTCGATGGTGGCAATCGGGTAGTCTCTGACCCAACCGGCTAGCAGTTCGGCCAGTTGCGTTGCGTCGTAAGTGCGACTCTCAGATGCAAGGACATAGGCGCCATTGCGATAGAACTCCGAACTTGCCACGTCCAAGCCCAGGGCGATGTCAACGCCCGCGACGAAGCCGGCGTCGTGAATCGCATGCATGATTAGTTCGAGGGCGTGCTCGTTCGATTTCAGATCTGGGGCGAAACCGCCTTCGTCGCCGACCGCCGTCGAGAAGCCCTGTCGCTTCAGTCGCTCCTTCAGCGTGTGGAAAACCTCAGCGCCCCAGCGAACCGCTTCCGCAAAGGAAGGAGCACCGACGGGCAGGATCATGAACTCCTGCATATCGACGTTGTTGTCCGCGTGCGCTCCACCGTTGATGATATTCATCATCGGCATGGGCAATCGCAGTGCTCGATCGGAACCCGCTATCGCCCGATACAGCGGGAGATTGGCGGAGGCCGCCGCAGCACGGGCCGTGGCAAGTGATACCGCCAGCAGTGAGTTGGCACCCAGCCGAGACTTGTCGGCCGTGCCGTCCAATCTGATCAGACATTGATCCACCTCCGCCTGGTCAGCAGCGCGCATGCCGCTTAACGTGCGTGCGACCTCGGTGTTGATATTGGCTACCGCCTTGCGGACGCCCTTGCCGAAATATCGTTCTTGATTCCCATCGCGGAGTTCGACGGCCTCCCGCGCACCGATGGACGCACCGGATGGCACGGCCGCGTAACCTTCGTTGCCGTCGGCCAGGAGTACCCGCGCCGCCACCGTTGGGTTGCCGCGCGAATCGAGCATTTCGTAGCCACGCACTTCACGGATCACCGACATGCTGACCTCCTCACTGCACCTGCGCTATGCGCAGGAGGTTGGTCGTGCCGGCTACTGTGAATGGCAGCCCTGCAGAGATTACGATGGACTGGCCGCGCTCGCCGAACTGCTCCTTGAGCACGGTGCGGCTCGCCAGGTCTGTCATCTCGAGTACATCGATCACCTCGTGGCACAACACCGCGTGCACACCCCAGGCCAACGCCAGACGGCGCGCAGTCGCCATGCGAGGCGTCATAGCGAGGATCGGCACCTCCGGACGCTCCCGAGCCATGCGCAGCGCGGAGTATCCGGAGCTGGTGTAGGCCACAGTAGCCGGTACCTTGAGCAGCCCCGCCACATGGCGCACTGCATAGCCGATCGCATCTGCGGCGTCTGCCCGCGGGGGTGTATGGGAGGCCTCAATGGCGTCGTGATAATACGGATCGGATTCGGTCCGCCGGATGATGCTGTCCATCATCGTCACGGCTTCAAAGGGATAGCGACCCGATGCCGATTCCGCCGACAGCATGACCGCATCGGCGCCGTCGTAGACGGCAGTGGCCACGTCTGATGCCTCCGCGCGCGTGGGCACCGGCGCGGTGATCATCGATTCCAGCATCTGTGTGGCAACAATCACCGGCTTGCCGGCCTTGCGGCACGTACGCACGATTTGTTTCTGGATGGAGGGCACCTGTTCGGCAGGCATTTCCACGCCGAGATCACCACGAGCCACCATCACTGCATCCGCCTCTTCAATGATCGCTTCGAGGCTTTGAATGGCGGCCGGCTTTTCGAGCTTGGACACGATGCCAGCACGCCCCTGGACGATGGCCTTGATTTCACGGATGTCTTCAGGGCGCTGCACGAACGACAGCGCAATCCAGTCGATCCCGAGTGTTAGGCCGAAGTCGAGATCGCGTCGGTCCTTCTCGGTCAATGCAGACAGCGGCAACACAACACCCGGCACGTTCACACCCTTACGATCCGACAGCGTGCCGCCGTTGATAACGGTGGTGTCCGCAAAATCCGCACCGCATTCGTCCACGCGCAGTCGGAGCTTGCCGTCGTCGAGCAGCAGTTCGGTGCCCTTGTGCAGAGCGGCGAAGATTTCCGGGTGCGGGAGGCTGACGCGCTCGGGCGTGCCGGGTGCGTCTCGGTCGAGATCGAGTCGAAACGCCGCACCGGACGCCAGTTGGACGGGACCATCTACAAAGGTGCCGATACGCAGCTTCGGGCCTTGCAAGTCCAGCAAGACACCGATGGGGCGCCCACGTTCGCGCTCAACCGCACGGATCGTCTCCAAGCGCTGCCGATGGTCGTCATGCGTGCCATGGCTGAAATTCAGCCGAAAGACGTCGGCCCCTGCCTCGAAGAGGGCGTCGATGATTTCCGGGGTGCTGCTCGCCGGGCCGAGGGTGGCGACGATCTTCGCGTTGCGCAGGCGTCTCATGAGTATTACTCCAGATCAGGGCGCGACCAGAATCGCGCGAAAATCATTCACGTTGGTCATCGTGGGGCCGGTCACGACTGCGTCGCCCAGTGCCTCGAAGAAGCCGTGTCCGTCGTTGCAAGCAAGCGCGTCTTCCGCTCGGATGCCGAGATCCCAGGCGCGCTGCAATGTGTCCGGTGTGATCACGGCGCCGGCGATTTCTTCCAGCCCGTCGACGCCATCGGTATCGCCCGCAATGGCGTGAATGCCGGGTTGCCCGCGCAGTGCGAGCGCAAGTGACAAGAGGAATTCGACATTGCGTCCGCCCCGGCCGTTGCCGCGCACGGTGACGGTTGTTTCGCCACCCGAGAGCAGAACGCAAGGCACCGGGAAGGGCTCACCGTGACGCGCCACCTCCAGTGCAATGCCACCCAGGACCTTGCCGACGTCGCGCGCCTCGCCTTCGATTGCGTCGCCCAGCACATAGGCGGCGAGTCCAGCTTCGCGCGCCACGCGCGCCGCTGCCTGCAGCGCCATGCGCGGCGTGGCGATCATTCGAGTTTCGATGCGTGGCAGGCGTGCGTCATCGGGCTTGATGGTCTCCGCTGCTTGCGAGGCGAGCGCGTCACGCACTTCAGGGGGAACCGCAATGTCGTAGCGGCGGAGGATATCGAGCGCATCAGCCAGCGTGGTCGCATCGGGCACCGTGGGACCGGACGCGATGTCGACGGGATCGTCACCGGGCACGTCGGACAGCAGCAGATTGCAAACGCGCGCCGGATGGCACGCTACAGCTAGGCGTCCACCCTTGATGGCGGACAGGTGGCGTCGCACGCAGTTCATCTCGCTGATGGTTGCGCCGGAGGCCAATAGCGCGCGGTTCACGGCTTGCTTGTCGGCCAGCGAAATGCCTGGCAGCGGCAGTGGAAGAAGTGATGAGCCACCACCCGAAATCAGGCAGACCACCAAGTCGTCTTCAGTGAGCCCCGATACCAGTTCGAGCATCTCGCGTGCAGCCTGATGGCCGGCGGTGTCCGGCACGGGGTGCGCTGCCTCGACAATGCGGATCTGTTTGCAGGGGACGGCATATCCGTAACGCGTCACGACGAGTCCGCTCACTGGTGTTCCCCACGCCTGTTCGAAAGCTTGCGCCATCGCGGCCGACGCCTTGCCCGCCCCGATCACGATCGTGCGGCCCTTTGGGCGTTCAGGCAGGGCTGTAGGCAATGTCAGTGCAGGTTGCGCAGCGGCGATGGCGGCGTCGAACATATCGCGCAGCAGATTGCGAGCGGTGTCGTCGCGCATGTCTTTTTCCAACGGGTTAGTCAGCAATGCACGCTGGTGCAGAGGAGGCACAATGAGCGACCACGCCACTGCGCGGCGCGATGCAATCGCCCGTGCAGGTACAAAGCTCGCCGAACATGCGTCGAGTCATTGCTGTCTCCTATCTGCGCTGTGGACGGCACAGCCCTGGCAGCTCTTTGTCGTCTGCTTCAGTAACTACGCGCTGTGCCCTGAGGACTCGCGGCCTGAGGATCTGACAGGCCGGCTCAGTCCCGGCCGGCCCTGCTGTCAGGCGGCTTTGGCAGCTCGGTTCGTAGCGAGGTATTCGCAGACCGCTCGGGTCACCTGCACCGTGGTGGCCTTGCCACCCAGATCGCCCGTATGCAGCGCAGGATTGCCTGTCACCGCTTCAATGGCAGCCATGACCTGTCGCGCGGCCTCGATTTCACCGAGGTGTTCAAGCAGCATGACGACCGACCAGAACGTGCCCACGGGGTTGGCGAGACCCTTGCCCATGATGTCAAAAGCCGAACCGTGGATCGGCTCGAACATCGAGGGGTAACGGCGCTCCGGGTCAATGTTCCCCGTGGGCGCAATGCCCAGGCTGCCGGCCAATGCTGCGGCCAGGTCGCTCAGGATGTCGGCATGCAGGTTGGTGGCGACAATGGTGTCGAGCGTGGCCGGGCGGTTCACCATGCGGGCCGTGGCGGCGTCCACCAATTCCTTATCCCACTTCACGTCGGGGAATTCTTTGGCGATTTGGACGGCGATTTCGTCCCACATCACCATGGCGTGGCGCTGCGCATTGGACTTGGTGATGACGGTCAACAGCTTGCGCGGACGCGACTGCGCCAGTTTGAAGGCAAAGCGCATGATGCGTTCCACACCGGCACGAGTCATCATGGATACGTCGGTAGCAGCCTCGATCGGATGCCCCTGGTGCACACGTCCACCGACGCCCGAGTATTCGCCTTCGGAATTCTCACGCACGATGACCCAATTCAAATCTTCGGGGGCGCAACGCTTGAGCGGGGCATCGATGCCGGGAAGGATGCGCGTCGGGCGCACGTTGGCGTACTGGTCGAAGCCCTGGCAGATCTTCAGGCGCAGGCCCCACAGGGTGATGTGATCGGGGATCTGATTGTCACCGGCAGAACCGAACAGAATGGCGTCTTTGTCGCGCAAGGCGTCCAGACCGTCCTCCGGCATCATCACGCCGTGCTGGCGGTAGTAGTCGCCACCCCAGTCGAAATTCTCGAATTCGAAGCGGAAGCCGGCGCCTGCGGCAGCCAGCGCTTCCATGACTTCCCGACCTGCCGGCACAACTTCCTTGCCGATGCCATCACCGGGAATCGTTGCAATCTTGTATGTCTTCATCCTTCGTCTCCTGAACAGAATCATCGCTTGGTGGCGTGAGAAGGATTCTGGTCGGTAGACGCGGTTTTGGATCGGGGATAAAGTTAAACCGTTTTCAACCTGAAGTTAACAATGAGAGAAGTGCTGTGAGTACACAATCCGCCGGCGCTGGTGCCATACAGCCCTCCGAACTTGGCTTCTTTGTGTCACTGGCAATGGCGGGCAGCCTAAGTGCTGCCGCTCGTGATCTCGGCATCTCTACAGCAGCGGTTAGCAAGCGTCTGGCTCAGATGGAAGCGCGTATCGGTCTTCCTCTGATTGTCAGAACCACACGACGCATGAGCTTGACCCCTGAGGGCGAAGTGTTCGTTGAGCATGCGCGGCGCATCCTGGGAGAGGTTGATGATCTGCAGCAGTTGCTGACTAGTGCCAAAGGTACGCCAAGCGGTCTGTTGCGCGTGAACGCAACACTTGGATTTGGGCGTATGCACGTTGCGCCAGTGATCGCGGAATACAGTCGAACTTATCCAGATGTCGACGTGCAGCTACAGCTGTCAGCGGATCCACCTCCACTCTCGGACGACGCCTTCGACGTCTGCGTGCGCTTTGGTCAGCCACCGGATGCACGTATCGTTGCACGCCTGCTGGCCCCCAACCGCCGCCTACTGTGCACGTCGCCCAAGTATTTGCGTGAACATGGAATCCCGCAGACTCCCGCAGACTTGCAACGCCACAATTGCATTGGCATTCGGCAGGGAAGCGATGCTTACGGTGTGTGGCGATTAACTCCAATCAAGGGCGCCAAGGCCCGTACCGAAGCTGTGCACGTGCGAGGCAATCTGACGACCAACGACGGAGAAATCGCGGTGAGCTGGGCGCTCGATGGCCTTGGTATCGTGATGCGAGCGGAATGGGATGTTGAACGCTATTTGCGCAGTGGCCGTCTCGTTCAGGTGCTTCCGCAGTACGCAACACCAGAAGCCAGCATCTACGCGGTGTACCCTCATCGGCACCAGTTGTCGTCGAGGATTCGCTTGTTCGTTGACTTCCTCGCCGCGCAATTTGCAAAGCTTCAGCAGTAGAACAACGGCTAACAATGTTGTTGTGGCAACCGAGAATCATAGTAAACGGTGGCCAGTTGAGTTCAGCAACGAAATCGGCGGGACTGGGGAGTAGTTGTGCGGTTCACCGGCGAGTGGGACTGATCGCATGTCCAAATAGCCGGGCCGGAGATGCGTCTAATAGGATGAGGCGCCCCAACCCCGTTGGGTGCACCTTTCTGCTCCGGACGTCTATTCCCTAGAACTTGTGGCGCATGCCAATCAGTGCGCCCGTCTGGCCACTACCGGCCAGCACCGTGCCGCCGCTGCCCAGCGCGAGTGACGAGCCGTTCCGATTCAGCGCGCGGGCGGCAGTGAAGTACAGGTCGGTGCGCTTGGAGAGCGCGTAGTCGGCCTGGACGATGAAGAGCCACGGGTCTTGGTTGTTTACGCGGTTGTCCAGGTAGTAGGCCGAGCCGCTCACAGACCAGGCGGGTGTGAAGTTGTATGTGGCGCCGAGCCAGTACATGTTGGATCGCAGCGTCGTGGTCAGCGCCGTGCTGCCCGTTGACCCACCGTACTGCGAGCGTGCCCAGCGATACCCCGCGACGAACTTCAACGGCCCGAGCGCAGTCGCCGCACCGAAGGCAACGTTCTTGTTCGACAGGTCTTGGGAGGCCACGCTGGAGCCCTGCGTCTGGTCATATGCCAGCGCAAAGCTGGTCGCACCCAGGGCATAGGCGAGTTGCCCGCCGATCTGTCGGCCCGCCTTGCTGGCACCCGGGATTTCACCACCAAAGCCAGCGTCCCACCCTGTGCTGTAGTTGGCTTCGACTGTCAGCCCGCCGAAGATGCCGAGATACTTGATCGAGTTGTCGATGCGCTGGGCGAACACCGAGTCCATTGATGTGATGGAGTACCGCGCGCCGACACCCATCAGGTCGTACGTCTTGGCAAAGTCATAGATGGGCGCGTCCTGACGGCCGAGCGTGACGGTGCCGGCGCTGCCCTGCAGCCCGACATAGGCGCTGCGGCCGAACAGGCGCGAGGTGCTACCAGTGCCGTTGGCCAACGTGCCTGTGTCGAGATTGGAGCCGTTTTCCAGCTGGAAAAGCGCCTTCATGCCGCCGCCCAGGTCTTCCACGCCGCGCAGACCGAAGCGTGAGCCCGACTGGTTGCCTGGCTGCATGCGCACGACGGATGCACTGCCGCCCCCTGTTTTGGGCACGTTGTTAATGACCTCGATGCCGATGTCGGCCACGCCGTAGAGCGTGACGCTCGATTGCGCGTGCGCGAAGACAGCGGTCATGCCGGCGGCCAATGCGGCCAGTTGCAGATGACGTTTCATGATTCCTCCTAGGTTTATTTGTAGGTAAGCAGGCAGCACCCAGCCGCCGGGCGGCTCGATGCCCGGAAGCCGGAGACGAAGAACAAAAAGGACGGGGGCTCAGCCGCCTTACGAGGGCTGAGACGAAGCCGCCTCCGTCACGCGCACGCGTAGCGTCATGACAAAGGAGATGGCTAGCAGTGCTGACAGGAACAGCAGTCCCGTCGTGGTGCTATGCGTCTGGCCTTTCAGGTAGCCGATGGCGAACGGCCCGACAAAGCCGCCGAGGTTGCCGATAGAGTTGATGACCGCAATCGACACGGCTGCAGTGGAGCGCGTGAGGAACAGTGTCGGCAGCGCCCAGAACGGCGACTTGAACGCATACAGGCCCGCAAGGCTCAGGCAGATCATCGCCATCGCAATGACGGCGTTGCCGATGAAGCCAGCTCCGACGAAAGCCAGCGCCGCCACACCCAGCGGAATCGCCGAATGCAGCCGGCGTTCGGCATGTCTGTCAGAACGACGCGACCACCAGATCATCGCCGCCGTGGCAACCACATACGGCAGCATGGCGATCAGGCCAACTTGCGTGTGTGACAGCGTGGACGAGAAGCCCTTGATGATCTGGGGCATCCAGTACCCGATACCGAGACTGCCGCACTGGTAAACGAAGTAGATGAACGACAGGTACAGCACCTTCGGATTGGCCATCACCTTGAGCGTGCCAAGGTGCGCGGCCGCCGGGCGTGCCTTCTTGTCGCGCTCCAGTTCGGCAAGTAGCCAGTCGCGTTCGGCCTCAGATAGCCAGCGCGCATCCTTCGGGCGGTCGGCGAGGTAGAGGTAGCACAGGACACCACCAATCACAGCTGGCGCGCCTTCGAGCAACAGCATCCAGCGCCAGCCGCTCCATTGCAGCCAGTGGACGTTGTCCATGATCCACGTGGAAAGCGGCGCACCGATGATGTACGACACGGGAATCGCGGCAGTGAAGAGCGATACGGTGGTCGCCAGCTCGCGCGCACGGAACCAGTACGTCAGGTAGACGATGATGCCGGGGAAGAAGCCGGCCTCCGCCACGCCCAGCAGAAAGCGCAGCACGTACAACTGCGTCGCACTTTGCACAAACGCGGACGCCATCGCCACGATGCCCCACGTGACGAGGATGCGCGCGATCCAGCGTCTCGCGCCGAAGCGGTTCAGCATGACGTTGCTCGGGACCTCGAATAGGAAATAGCCGATGAAGAAGATGCCCGAGACGAAGCCGAAAGCCTCGCTGCTGAGCGCCAGTTCCTTATTCATCTGCAGCGCCGCATAGCCGATGTTGGCGCGATCGAGATACGAAATGATGTACAGCACGAACACGAACGGAATGATGCGCCAGGTGATCTTGCGCACGATTGCCTGTTCGTCCGGCAGTGCTGTGACCATCGTGTTGGCGTGTGTTGGGACAGTGGGATTGGACACGTTGTTCACCTTCTTCAAGCCGGATGCGAGAACACCATGCAGACGGGGCTGCCGCTCTGCACGCTGTGGCCGGTCGGGCGCAGGCGCCCGCTATGTGGGTCAATGCCGAAGGCAACGATGGTGTCGCTGTCTTCGTTCAGCGCGTACAGGAAGCGGCCGCCCGGCGCGATGGAGAAGAAGCGCGGCGTGCGGCCGCTCGTCTTGTCAGCGCCCACGAAATGCAACAGCCCTGTTGCGGCGTCGATGCGGAACACGGCGATGCTGTCGTCGCCGCGGTTGGATGCGTAGACAAAGCGGCCGGCCGCGTCGACCTCGATCTCGGATGCACGGCTGTTGCCGGTAAAGGTGTCCGGCAGGGATGACAGCACCTGCCGGGGCGTGAGGGTTGCCGTGGCTGCGTCATAGCCGTAAGTGGTGACGGTGGAATCCAACTCGTTGACGACGTAGGCAAAGTGGCCGTTCGGGTGGAACGCCACGTGGCGCGGGCCGGCGCCTTCGCGCGCTTCCACAAAGCTGGGCGCGGCAGGTGTGAGGCGGCCATCGGCAAACCGGAAGGCGAACGTGCGGTCCAGCCCCTTGTCCGGCACGATGACAAAGCCGCCTGTCGGGTCAAACGGGTTGAAGTGCGGCTTGGCCTGCTTCTGCTCGACGCGGTGTGGGCCGATGGGACCGTCGAGCTTGACCAGTTGTGTGACCTCCCCCAGCGCACCATCGCCGCCAATCGGCAGCACTGCCAAGCTCGCGCCAATGTGGTTGGTCACCACCATGAACTGGCCCGAGGGGTCGATCGCCAGGTGCACCGGGTTCTTGCCCTGCGTGCTTTGTTTGTTGATGAAGGTGAGCTTGCCGCTAGCGCGGTCGACGGCAAAGGCGCTGACGTCGCTCAGGTCGCCATGCACGGTGTAGAGGCGGTCGCCCGAGCGGTTAATGGCCAGGAACGACGGGTTCACCAGGTCTTTAACGATTTGCACGGGCTCAAGCGCCGCCGTGTGCGTGTTGACGCGGAACACGCTGATCCCGTCACCGCGGGCGTTGCGCTCGCGCGTGGTGCGCGAGCCAACATAGGCATACATAGTCATGGGTTTTGAAGTCGTTGAAGGGAGGTGCGTGGCGGCCGCTGCCATGACGGGCGCGCCCACGGATGCCAACGCTGCCGCCTGCAGCAGGCGCCGCCGCAAAAGGCTGGGCGCAGGAGCGTTGGAGGGGTCGGCAAGGGCCGGTTTCATGCGTGTCTCCGTGTGGTTTCTGATGGTTGGGGTTTCCACTTGATTGCATTTTTTCGTATACACGTGCAAAAATACAGTCATGGAAAACACCTACACCCCACCTGAAGCGTCGGTAAGTGTTGATGGCGCCACTTATCGCTATGTCGATCTGCCCACGATGTTCGGCAGCGTGCTCACGCGGCTGCCGGTAGTGCTGCGCCTGTTGCTCGAGAACGTCATCCGCAACACGCGAGGTGAAGAGCGCCAGCGCGCGGTGAACGGCGTGCTGCGCTGGCTGGACACCGGCACCAGCGAGGAAGAGATCTCCTTCCAGCCGAACCGCGTGCTAATGCACGACACGACGAGCACGCCCGCGCTGGTGGACATCGCAGCCATGCGCGACGCACTGGCCGAAGCTGGCGCCGACCCAGCCGCGCTCAACCCTGTGCTGCCTGTGGATGTGTCGGTCGACCACTCGCTGGCCGTCGAGGCCTACGCGCAACCCGATGCCGCCACGCGCAACCTGCAGATCGAAATGCGCCGCAACGCGGAGCGCTACCGCTTTCTGCGCTGGGCGTCGAACACGCTGCGCGGCGTGCGCATTCACCCGCCGGGCACGGGGATCATGCACACCATCAACCTGGAGCAGTTGGCCACGGTGGCCACTGTGCAGACCATCGACGGTGCGCAGTGGCTGGTGCCCGATACCCTGATCGGCACCGACAGCCACACGCCGATGATCAACGGCATCGGCGTGCTGGGCTGGGGCGTGGGCGGGCTGGAAGCGCAGACGGTGATGTTTGGCATGCCGGTCATGCAGCGTATTCCGGACGTGATTGGCGTCCGGCTGGACGGCGCGCTGCCGGCGGGCTCATCGGCCACCGATCTGGCGCTGACGGTGACGAAGGTACTGCGCGACATCGGCGTGTCGGGCGAGTTTGTGGAGTTCTTCGGACCGGGCGTGGCGACGCTCACGGCGGGCGAGCGTTCCGTCGTCGCCAACATGGCACCCGAGTACGGTGCGACCACAGGCTTCTTCCCTGTGGACGCAAAAACGCTGGCGTACCTGCGCGCGACCGGCCGATCGGAAGACGCCATTGCACAGGTCGAGGCGCTGCACCGCCGCGCCGGTCTGTGGTTCGACCCGGACAACACACCGCGCTACACCCGCGTGCTCGAAATCAACCTGAGCACCGTGCATCTGCACGTGGCGGGGCCGCGCCGGCCTCAGGACCTACTGCCTTATACGCAGACGGGGCCCGCGTTGTCCGCCGTCGCCGCGAACGCGCAACCGAGCGCAACGCTGCCCGCGCACCCTGTCGCCATTGCGGCCATCACGAGTTGCACCAACACGTCGGACCCTGCGCAGTTGATTGCGGCAGGACTGGTCGCACGCCGTGCACGTGAACGTGGATTGCGCGTGCCGGCGTGGGTAAAGACCTCGCTCGGGCCGGGTTCGCCTGCGGCTGCCGAGTATCTGCAGCGCGCTGGCTTGATTGAGGATTTGTCGGCGGTCGGCTTCGACATCGTCGGCTTTGGCTGCACGACCTGCATCGGCAATTCCGGCTCGCTCACGGCGCCCATCCAGCAGGTCATTGCACTTGGCGAGACCGCACCAGTTGCGGTGCTGTCGGGCAACCGCAACTTTCCGGGGCGCGTGCACCCGGATCTGAGCCTGGGCTTCATCATGTCGCCGCCGCTGGTGATTGCGTTTGCGCTGGCGGGCGATGCCGCGCTCGACCTGAACGAGCAGCCGTTGCAAACCACCGCAGACGGCACCCCTATCTACCTGCGCGACTTGTGGCCGACGCGCGAGGAAATCGACGCGCTGGTCCAACTTGGCACATCGCCAGCGGACTACCGCCGTGCTTTCGCCGTTGCAACCGGCAACCCGATGTGGGCCTCCATCGATGCCCCCACGACTGCACGCTACCCGTGGGATGCGCAGTCCACCGCGCTGCGCCGCCCGCCGTTCGCGGCGCTGGACGCGGGCAGCCAGCTCGGCGAGTTCGACGCCCACCCGCTGCTCGTACTGGGCGACGACATCACGACCGACCACATCTCGCCGGCCAGCGCGATTCCGAAGGACAGCTTCGTCGCCGATTTCCTTGTGGAGCGCGGGGACGATCGCAACGACCTGAACGTCTTCGCATCGCGCCGTGGCAACTGGGAGGTGATGGTGCGCGCCGCGTTTTACAACAAGACGCTGGTGAACTTGCTGGCACCTGGTGCACCTGTCGCCCACACCGTGCACGCACCCAGCGGCGATGTCATGCCGATCCACGAAGCCGCGCAGCGCTATCACGATGAAGGTGCTTCAGTTGTGCTCCTGGCGGGTGCGCGCTACGGCACCGGCTCGTCGCGCGACTGGGCGGCCAAGGGGCAGCGGCTGCTCGGTATCCGGGCGGTCATTGCGGTAAGCTTCGAGCGCATTCACCGTTCCAATTTGATTGGCATGGGCATCTTGCCGCTGCGGTTTCCGGTAGGGATGAATCCGCAGGCGCTGGCCATTCAGCCGGGCGATACGGTTCACATCTCTGCGCCGCCCGAGCGGATCGAACCGCGTTGCACTGTCCCGGTCCGCATTCATCGCGCCGACGGCCGTGTGGAAACGTTCGAAGCGACCGCCGCTGTGGAAACGCAGCTCGAAACCGCGCTGCTCCGTCGTGGCGGCGTGATCCCCTCTATCTTGGGGGACACGCCGGCGGAACAACACGCGACCGCCTCGGCGTAATCCGCAGATGCCCATGCCCCATGCCCCACACGCCATGAAGCACGACCGCCCCATCGCTACGCAAATCGTCGATCTGATCCAGGCCGAGGGCATGGAGGTCGGCTCGCACCTGCCCGCGCAGATGATTGCCGACCGGCTGCGCGTGTCGCGCTCGCCCGTGAACGAGGCGCTGGCGCTGCTACATGAAAAGGGCATCCTCGCGCGTGAGAAGAACCGCGGCTACTTTGTCGCCAAGCCGGTCACGGCGCCGGCTTCGGTGGTCGCCACCGAGCTGGGCCTGGATGAAGACGACGTGGTGACCCGCGCGTATTTCCAGATTGCCGACGACCGCCTCAAGGGTCTGCTGCCCGATGAGTTTGCCGAGCAGGCCATCCGCACGCGCTATGGGCTGACGACCACTCAGCTCAACAGCGTGCTCGGCCGCATCGCGCAGGAGGGGTGGGCCGAGCGCAAGCCGGGTTACGGCTGGCAGTTCTCAACCATGCTGACCACGCCCGACAGCCTGCTGCAGTCGTATCGCCTGCGCCTGGCACTTGAGCCGGCGGCATTGCTGGAGCCGACGTATCGGCTGGACGAACGCGTCATCGAACGGCTGCGTGCCGCAGAGAACCATCTGCTCGACGGCGGCATCGAAACCGACACCGCCGACCAACTCCACGACCGTGGCGTTCGCTTCCATGAATCGCTGGTGGAGGCTTCGGGCAACGCGTTCTTCATCGACACCATCCGTCGCGTCAATCGCGTGCGCCGCCTGTTGTCGTATCGTTCGATGCAGCATCGCGAGCGCTATCCCGAACACGCCAAGCAGCACCTTTACATCCTCGAACTGCTCGAACGCGAGCGCAACGAAGAAGCCTCGAACATGATGCGCGCGCACCTACGCCACACGCTCGACGCCATTTCCAAGATCTCGAACATCCTCACCCCTTAGCCAACGAACGCACCATGTCCATCGATTCGACGCTGCTTGCTGCACTTGCCCCAACGGGCGTCCTGCGCGCTTCTATTAACACCGGCAACCCAATCCTCGCCGGATTGGACGCCCGAGGACAGGCCGTTGGCGTGTCGGTTGATCTGGCGCGCGCGCTGGCAGACAAGCTGGGCATCGAATTGGAACTGGTCGTGGTCGATGCGGCTGGCAAGTCCGTCGACGTGGTGTCCCAGGAACAAGCCGACATCGGCTTCTTCGCTATCGACCCGCGCCGCGCGGCAAGCATCTCGTTCACCGAACCTTACGTGCTGATCGAGGGCTACTACCTTGTGCGTGACGATTCGCCCGTCCGCACCAACGCCGATGTGGACCGCGCGGGTAATCGCGTCGTCGTGGGCAAAGGCAGCGCATACGACCTGTTCCTCACGCGTGAGCTGCAGCACGCGGAGATCGTGCGCGCGCCGACGTCACCCACGGTGGTGAAGACCTTTCTGGAGACGCAATGCGAAGTGGCGGCAGGCGTGAAGCAACAGCTCGAAGCCGATGCGGCTAGCATGCCAGGGCTGCGCCTGCTGGACGAGCGCTTCATGGTGATCCGTCAGGCGATGGGCGTGCCGACGAGCCGTGGCGCGGAAGCCGCGTCGTTTGTCGTCGGCTTTGTTGAAGCGATGAAAGAGTCGGGCTTCGTTGCAGAGGCATTGCAGCGGCATGGAGTGACGGGTGTTTCCGTGGCCCCTCCCGGGGTTAAATGAGAATCGCTCGGCTCTCCATAATCGGACATGACGGCGATGTTGTTATCGTCGGAAAAATCGCGAAGCGCAGTGATTGACTCGCACACCCCACCCAGCAGGTAGCAGAAGTAGTGGTGAGCCCGGTTGTTCATGTCTTCCGCGTGGCGCCGCCATTCTCAATCGGGACCCTTGCGACCATACGCCTCAGATAGGTGCCGCTCATGTGAGTGAAGGCCGCTGTCGGCCGCGAGACGGATCGCGCCGAAAAGCAGTTCTCCAGGATGTCCCATGAGTCATGGCGTACCGGGTACCCGCGAAAGTTCAGAGTTCGTGACCCAAACGCGGATAGTTCAAAGTTAGGCGAACCACGAGTTCAAAGTTGGCCGAGCAACTTCGCGCGGAGGGCCCGTAGAACCTGGAGCACCGGTTCAGCGTTGAGTGAATCTCGACAACTAGCTTGCGTTATCTGCACTCCACAGAAACGCGGGCGCAAGGCTGGGCACCAAGCGATGTAGTTCGTTGATCGTGGTCGAGTCGATGCTCGCCTGCTCGCAAGGGAGCGCAAGTGCACCAATCGTGCGACGGCACACGACCACCGGGATGTTCACCAGTGTGTGAGTTCCCAGTGACGCCAGCAGCGCGTGATCCGGGAAGTAGCGCTTCAACTGCGCCTCACCCGACGCCACCAGAACCCGCTGTCCCTGGAGGACGTGCGCAGCCCAATCGCTGCCCGTCAAGTGCTTCCATCCGCCGACCGGGTAGGAAGCAGGCTCTTCATTACTCTCTTCATCACCGCGTCCTCCATGGAATGTCGCTACCGCCATTGGTGCGACTTTTGTCGTGTGCGGCCACCGGCCAGCGTAGCCAGTCTAGGCATGGCCTCGCAGTGGGCCTACCGGCGCCTAGGAGGAAAAGAAAGACTCCCTTTGAGATGTTTCAGCTGTAGCTCACGACCTGAAAATGCGGTAACCGCCTCAAACGCAGCGTAGAGAGGTGCGCGCGCCGATGGAAGCAGCGACCAGTAAGCCGCCAGAATCCGCCTTACAAAACAGATTGGCTCGCATTGGCCGCGCAAAGCGCGCCCCTTCGTGACTCATGTGTCGCTCGAATGCCTCCCGCACACGACGAATCAGGGCGTCGGTCAACCCGAAATCGCTGTGCGTGACCCGGATGACCTTGCGCTCAAAATCAGCAAAGTCGCGAAACTGCACCGGCACCATATAGTGAATCTCGCTCGTCTGCGCCCATCGGCCGTCGGCACTGGCTCGCACAAGGGCGTCAAACGCTGCGCGACGCACCCCCTCCTCGTCATGGAACAACCGGATAATCTCGTTCAGCTCCCCTGCGAACACCGGTTCGGCAAACCAGGCGACACCACCGGGACGTAGTACCCGATAGACCTCGTCGAGGGCTTGATTGAGCAGATCGATCGGAACATGGTGCAACGACTTGAACATCATTACTGCGTCGCACGATTCTGACTCGCAGGGAATGATCTGCGCAGGCCCGGCTTCGTAACTGATATTGGTGTGACGGTTACGGGCCTGGTTGCGCGCCAGCTGGATGCGGTCGACCTCCAGGGCGCGAATTTGTACCGTCGGCCATGCGTCGGCAATCTTGCGCGTCATGTCGCCTGTTCCGCAGCCGATCTCGAGGATGTCCCGCAGCGGAATGCGCAAGGTGGACGGCTGCAACGCCTCGCGCAGCACGTCCATTTCTTCGCGGATGGTGTCGCATCCGGGATCGTGGAGTTGCATCGCAGGCATGCGTCAGAACGACCGTGGCATGCCTAGAATGTGCTCACCCACGTACGACAGGATCAGGTTGGTCGAGATGGGCGCGACCTGGTACAAGCGCGTCTCGCGGAACTTGCGCTCGACATCGTATTCCGCCGCAAAGCCAAAGCCGCCGTGGTACTGCAGACACGCGTTGGCGGCCTCCCACGAAGCATCCGCTGCCAGCAGCTTGGCCATATTGGCCTCGGCGCCGCAGGGCTTGTGCGCATCGAACAGGCCCGCCGCCTTGAAGCGCATCAGGCTCGCTGCCTCAATGTTGACGAACGCCTTGGCGATCGGGAATTGCACGCCCTGGTTCTGGCCAATCGGGCGGCCGAACACGACCCGCTCGTTGACGTACTTGGTCACCTTGTCGATAAACCAATAGCCGTCGCCAATGCACTCAGCCGCAATCAGGGTGCGCTCTGCGTTCAGGCCGTCGAGAATGTACTTGAAGCCCTTGCCCTCCTCGCCAATCAGGTTCTCGGCAGGAATCTCCAGATTGTCGAAGAAAAGTTCGTTGGTCTCGTGGTTGACCATGTTCAGGATGGGCTGGACCGACAGGCCGTTGCCGATCGCTTGACGCAGGTCGACCAAGAAGATCGACATCCCTTCAGACTTCTTCTTGCACTCGGAAATGGGAGTGGTGCGAGCGAGCAGAATCATCAGATCCGAATGCTGCACGCGCGAGATCCACACCTTCTGGCCGTTCACCACGTAACGATCGCCTTTCTTAACCGCCACGGTTTTGATTCGCGTTGTGTCCGTACCGGTGGTCGGCTCGGTCACGGCCATCGACTGCAGGCGCAATTCGCCGCTGGCGATCTTCGGCAGGTACTCGCGCTTCTGCGCTTCGGAGCCGTGGCGCAGTAGCGTGCCCATGTTGTACATCTGGCCGTGGCACGCACCGGAATTACCACCGGCACGATTGATCTCTTCCATGATGACCGAGGCCTGCGTCAGGCCGAGGCCAGAACCACCGTATTCCTCGGGAATCAACGCTGCCAGCCATCCGGCGGCCGTCAGCGCATTGACGAAGTCCTCCGGGTATCCGCGCTGCTCGTCGATCTTGCGGAAATACTCCGCGGGAAATTGGCTGCACAGATCGCGGATGGCTTCGCGGATGTCTTGATAGTCTTCGACGCGGTTGAGCACGGTGGTCTCCAAATGTATTCTTAATGAATTTCGGCGGTGGCGGTCATCGCCAGCGCCCCATCTTCCTGGCGTACCCAGAGCGAGATCTGGGTGCCAGTCTTATCGCGCTTGCCGCACACTTGGAAGCGCTGGCCTGAAAACGTCGGGCGCACGCCCTTGAATGTGAAACTGCGCACCAGCGCTGTGGGCAGTTCGCGGTGTACCAAATCCAGCAGCAACGTTGCCAACAGCGGCCCATGCACGATCAGCCCCGGATAGTGTTCAACGTCGCGGCAATAGTCCGGGTCGTAGTGGATGCGGTGTCCGTTGAACGTGAGCGCCGAGTAGCGGTACAGCAGCACCGGGTCGGCTTCGATCTGCCGGGACCACTCCTCGTCGGTCGGCGCCAATACCGCCGGAGGTTGCGCTGCGTCACGTGCCGCTGCTTCGCGGTAGACGATGTCGTGCTGTTCGGTGATCGCGAGTCCACGAGCGCTCGCATATTGATGCTCCACCGTCACGAACGCGAGCGAGCCACTCCGACCGGTCTTGGCTGTCACGTCCAGGATGCGCGAATGCCGTGAAGCCGCTTCGCCCACGCGCAGCGGCTGATGGAATTGGAGTCGTCCGCCCGCCCACATGCGGCGTGGCAACGGCACGGGCGGGAGAAATCCACCGCGTTTCGGGTGGCCATCCTCGCCGATTTCCGACTGCGGAGCGGGCTGGAGGAAGTACAGCCAATGCCAGAGCGGACGCACGGCATCGCCGCGCACAACCGGCGGCAGGCCGAGGTCAAGCGTCGCACCTAGAGCGCGCACCGGGAAAGCGGTAATCTCATCTTCGAAGGATTCCGTACGGCCAATCCATTGGCGCAGCGTATCGATGTCCATGGCAGTTTCGAGAGTGAATTGCGTCGGACTCGACTATGCGCTTGACTCGCCTACCGTCAAATTCCGAAGTTCGGAACACGCACTTCGTTTGCGCCGAACGCGAGCGGTTTCGCGTAGCGCTGAACGGGGCGTTCGGAACTTCAGGATGGTCGCGCCATCAAGGCTCTGCGACGATAGGGCCATCTGTTTCATCCGTGTTGATTCGGCATGCACGTCCAGCTCCAATGCCGCACGCCCCTCCTGCTGCAGCGGCTTGTACCAGCATTCCCGGTAACGCTCACAGCGTCGAATACCGGACATAGCATTCGCCAGCGTGGTTACCGGCGGTTGCTGCCGGTGGGCCACCCTGTGCGCGTACCCGCATTCGAACCCTTCGACCTCCAACTGACCGGCGACACATTCAATGCAACCGGCTGCTCAATCGAGCTCGACGAAGAAGAAGCCACCTCGCTTCACTCCGCTGCGCAGGAGAAGGCATTGCCAGTGCTCGTATCAAGGCTGATCTTCCGTGAACCGGATACGCCATGGAATGCGAAGTCGGCCGCCACTACGCTGGGGATGGAGCCTGAGCGCCTGCGGGCGCTCTTGTTTGCGCGCGGGGCGGCGCTTAGCCAGCTCTGCAGAACACAGCGCCTCATGCGCGCATTATTTGAATCGGCGCAGACGGAGATGCCAGTTGGACATCTGAAGCGTCGCATCGGCTGGCCGGAGGCGCGCGACCTCGAAGTCACCTTCTATGAGTGGTTCGGTGTTTCGCTGCAAACCGTCGCGCGATTGCGGGAAGGTGGTCTCTGAAGACAACAACGGGCGACCATGATGGTTCGCCCGTCCCAAAAAACGCCGGATGCAGATCACCCACACTACGCGGATTGTCTTCATGCTGCACGTACGTAGGATAGGAATCCCGCTCGGCGTTCAACGCGCCGATTCACCCGACTGCCGCAACAGCTTTTCCGCACGCTGAATCACTGGGGCGTCAACCATCTTTCCGTCAAGTTGGAACGCACCGGGGCTGGACTTGGCCTGTTCAATCACACGTCGCGCCCACTCGATCTCGGCGGGGTTCGGGCTGAAAGCCTGGTTGGCCGTACTGACTTGGCTGGGATGAATGCAAAGCTTGGCGCCGAACCCGAGCCGTCGACTTCGAACGCAGGCAGCGCGCAGCACGTCTTCATTGCCAATTTCGAGCGTCACGCCATCAACCGGTGACTGAATCCCTGCCAGAGCCGATGCCAATACAAGCAGCGACCGGAACGTCAACAGCTCCGCATCGTCGCCATCAATGCCAAGTTCCGTGCGGAAATCGACGGTACCGAACACGAGCCGGTCCACACCTCGCCCTGCAGCAATCGCGTTGGCATTGGCCATACCGCGCGCCGTTTCGATCAGGGGCAACAACGGCACCGAACAGAGTCGCGCACGTACCGCTGCAACGTCATCTTCTGTACTGGTTTTAGGCACGATCACGGCCTGCACCCCCGGCAGCGAACACAGTCTCAAGTCGTCATCGCACCAGGGTGTTTCGAGACTGTTGATGCGAACGATGCCGGTCCCTCCGCCTGCCAGGTAGTCGGCTAGATGGTGCCGGGCCGCATCCTTGGCTTCCATCGACACCGCATCCTCCAAGTCCAGGATGACCGCATCCGCCCCCGCGGCCTGCGCCTTGGCAAAGCGCTCGGGGCGGTTGGCTGGAACGAAGAGGTAGGACCGGGCTGAGCGTTGATCAGTCATTGCGAGTGATTTCCAGGATGAACGGTGGTGCCGCGAGCAAACGGCGTCAGATCGCGCCAGCTTCCGCGAGTCGATCAATCTCGGTCTTGTCGTAGCCGAGCTCAGCCAGGATGGTCCGGCTATGCTGCCCAAGCGCCGGCACACCATCCATGCGTGGCGCAAATGCGTCAGGCATGCCGGGCGGGTACAGGGCTGGGATCTCACCGACGGGGGACGGCACGCTCGTCCACCGCCCACGCGCCTTGAGCTGGGGGTGGTTCCAGACGTCCTGCATATCATTCATGCGTGCGTTGGCGATCTGTGCCCGCTCAAGCCGTTCGACCACGGCCTCGGCCGTCAGAGAAGCAAACGCCTCATGGATGAGGGCCGTCAGTGCCTCGCGGTTCTTGGCTCTCAGCGAATTCGCCGAGAAGCGCTCGTCAGTAGCCAACGCCGGCTGTTCAAGCACTACGCGGCAGAACACCTCCCATTCGCGCTCGTTCTGCAAGCCAAGGATGACAGTCTTGCCATCGCCGGCCCGGAACGGGCCATAGGGAAAAATGGTGGCGTGGGAGGCGCCGGCACGGGGCGGAGGTGCCGCACCCTCGTAGGCGTAGTACAGCGGATAAGTCATCCACTCGACCATGCTCTCCAACATCGAGATGTCGATGTGCGCGCCTCGGTTGGTCTGATTGCGCTGCAGAAGCGCGCCCAGGATATTCGTGTAGGCGTACATGCCAGCTGCGATGTCGGCAATCGAGCACCCCGCCTTGGAGGGCTGCTCCGCCGTACCGGTGATCGACACAAATCCGGACTCTGCCTGGATTAGCAGGTCATAGGCTTTCTTGTCGCGGTAGGGCCCATCGTTGCCATAGCCAGAGATGTCACAAACGATCAGGCGCGGGCGAATCTTGGACTGCGTCTCGTAGGACAACCCTAGGCGCTCTGCAGCGCCGGGCGCCAGGTTCTGCACCAGCACATCGGCCTTATTTAGCAGCGAATCCAAAATGGTCTGCGCCTGGGGATGCTTCAAATCCAGCGCAAGGCTTTCCTTCGAGCGATTGGTCCAGGCAAAGTGGGACGACAGGCCGTCCACCCGCTCGTCGTAGCCGCGCGCAAAGTCACCTACCTTGGGCCGCTCAACCTTAATGACGCGAGCGCCAAGATCAGCCAACTGGCGCGTACAAAATGGCGCAGCGATTGCATGTTCGAGCGAGACTACAGTGATGCCATCAAGAGGACGCATAGCGAGTATGAAGAGTCGAGCAAAGTCTGCGCGGCTGCGCAAGGCTAGTCTCGGTTCATCGCTCGCGCTCGTAAATCTCGAAATTGCGAACCGCGCATTCAGCTCTATCGAACATCAGATGGTGCAAACAGTCCGCACTCTGGTCATTGCCAATTGCGAGCCGTTTCGCAGCTTGCTACAGTGGCGCGCCGAGGAACCCATATGCACTTCGATTTCGCCGACTTACGACTGTTTTCACGTATCGCCGAGGAGCAGAACCTCTCGCGGGGCGCTCGACGCGCGTTCCTCTCGCCGGCGGCAGCCAGCGCACGCCTGAAAGCGCTGGAAGAACAACTCGGCACACGACTTTTCTATCGCGACAACAAGGGCCTTTCGCTCACGCCCGCCGGGGAAAAGCTACTGCGGCACGCCCGCGTGATCGAGCGCCAGTTCGAGCATGTACGTAGCGACTTCGAAGAGTTCTCCAAGGACGAGGTCGGGCATATCCGCATCTTTGCCAACACCACGGCGGTCACCGAATTCATGCCGGAGGTACTGGCCACGTTCATGGCCGAGCGGCCCGCCGTGACGGTTGACCTACAGGAGCGACTGACTCGCGACATTATCCGCGGCGTGCTGGATGGCAGCGCAGACCTTGGCATCATCTCGGGCCCAGTCCAATCCGACGGGCTTGAAGTGGTGCATTTCAGCACTGACAAGCTCGTGCTCTGTACACCGATCGGGCACCCTCTGGCCACAGCCGATCGCGGCGTCGGATTTGCCGACACGCTGGACTACCCGCATGTGGGCCTCCACGAAGGCAGCACGCTACATGCGTTTCTCACAGAACTCGTGCGTGACCAGCGGCGCAAGCTGCAGATCCGTATTCAGGTCCGCAGCTTCGAGGCGATGTGCCGCATGATCGAAACCGGTGTGGGGATCGGTGTGGTGCCGCTATCCGCTGCGCGGCGGCACCGCAAGACCATGCAACTTGAGCTTGTCGAACTCGCCGACGCCTGGGCCGTCCGAGAGCGTGCGGTCATCGCGCGCGATCTCGAGGGGCTTCCGGGTTGTGCGCGTGCGCTGATCGATGAGTTGATCAAGGTGGCGCAGGCAGCCGGTGGCAGCGCTTCCATACCGTCGGACACCAGTCCGGACTGACACTAGTCAGCGCATCAACGAATGCGCAGCGTTAGTCCGCGCCGTCCACCTGGCACAGAATGCGATGGGCCAGGCGCAAGTGAGGTTGATCGATCATCCTGTCGCCCAATCGAGCCACGCCAGAGGCCCCACCACTTGAAAACGCCGCCACCACGCTGCGGGCCCACCTAATCTCCTCGTCCTGCGGCAAGAACGCACGATTGATGGCCTCGATATGGGAGGGATGCGCCGCTGCCTTGGCGGTGAAACCGTCGCGCTTCGCCTGAGCGGCTTCCTGCTGGATCTGCTGGGGCGTGGATAGACTCGTACTGACAGCATCGATGGCTTCGATACCTGCCTGTGCCGCCGCCAACAGGCACATGGTTCGTTCCACGGAAAATGGTGCGGCGAGTCCGCGCCCCGTCTGCGATGAGAATGCCCCTAAATCTGCAGCCAGATCGTCAACGCACCACATCAGAGCCCGTAAGCGCAAAGACGCGTTTCTGTAAGACGACAGACCAAACACGCCTTCCGACGACTCCGTGGCCATCGCAATAATGCTTGTCTGCCACTCGCCATTCAACACGGCGCACTCGAAGGCGGCCAGAAAGTCGCTGAGACGATGGACGTCCTCGACGTTCCTGCATTTCGGTAGAACAATAGCGTTCGGGCGGTAAGGCATCACTGCGTTCAGGTCTTCCAGCAGGTGCCCGGAAGCCAGTCCGTTCACACGTACCAGAAGCGCCGCATGCATTGAGGTTCCGTGCGCGTCCAGGAACGTGGTCAGCTTGTGCCGGGCCTCGTCCTTTCCCCTTTCCGGCACCGAGTCCTCAAGATCGAATATCAGCCCGTCCGCTGGGGACTTCAGAGACGCGGCAAGCTTTCTCTCGCTGTCTGCAGGAACGAATAGCAGCGAGCGAAGGCGGGGTAATGTGTCTGAGTACATGTCGCTTGTCTCCGGAACTGTCAACGCGGGGCACCTAGTTTCGGGCGGGCGCGCGTTCCGGTAAATCTCAAATTTCCGATATAGACGTTCACCGGAGCCAAATACGCTGGAGGCTGCTCTGCTGTGGAAGAACGCGCTTAAGGTGGCGTAGGCGGCCACCCAACCGTCTCACCTACCCTCATTTGTTTGCTCCGGCTTGCCAATACGCAGCACACTGAACAGGCTTGAGCATGCCGCAATAGCCGTGGCCATCCACAGTACGCCATGCATGACGGCATCCCCGTCCAGTCCCAGGCGCTGCGCGGATATAGCCATTGTTGCCATCATGACGGCGACAATGGCCGCCCCCAACGACTGCCCCAGCACCCGCGCGGTGGATAGGATGCCCGATGCTGTCCCGCTCAACGACTTGGGTACGCTGCTTAGCATCTCCCGGTTATTGGGCGCCTGAAACAGCCCGAAGCCGAGCCCGCAGAGGGCGAGCCGCCACAAAATATCGTAGGTGGCCGGCTGCGCACCGAGGAGCGCCGTGGCTGCCAGTCCGACGGCGAAGATCGCTGTGCCGATGCTCGATACGACAGTGCCGTCGAATCTGTCAGCTAGCCGCCCTGCCAGCGGCGCAGCAAACACCACCGTGAGCGGCCACGGCGTAAACAGCAGCGCCGATGCAATTGCACTGCGCCCATACGTCGCCTGGAACAGGAACGGCAGCGCGACAAACGCGAGCCCTTGCGCCGTGAACGATGCCAGCGAAGTCACGGCAGCCAACGAGAAACGACTAGATGCGAAGATGGCCAATGGCAGTAAGGGTGCGGATGCCGCCCGCTGCGACCGGTAGAAGAGCACCCCCGTCAGCAAACTCACCGCAGCCAGCAAACCGACGACCTGACCAGGCCAGCGCCCCGCTTGGTCGACTGCCGTGACGAGAGCAACCAAGGCGATGGTCGACAGCACTGCGCCCCTTGCGTCGAACACGCCGCCAGTCTCATGGTCGGGCGGCAGGTTGCGCCAAGCCAAGCCGATCGCCAACATGCCAAGGGGAAGATTGACGAGGAAGAGCCAGGACCAACCCAGCCCCGTCACGATCACACCACCCACCGTCGGCCCGGCCACCGTACCCACCGCCACCACGAGCGCATTGATACCAAGAATCGACCCAAGTAGATGCGTGGGATAGATTCTTCGATACATACCGATACCGATGCTCACAATCGCCGCATAGCAGAGGCCCTGCGCGGCACGAAACGCTACCAGCCACGCCAGCGATCCGGACATGGCGCAACCCAATGACGTAACGGTGAACACAGCCAGACCCGCTACATAGACCCTCTTGCGGCCGACTACGCCGCCAAAAGCGGCGAAGCTCATCATGGTTGCCGCGCCCGCAATATGGTACGCATTGGCCACCCAGATCACGGCGGACGCCGACACCTCCAGATCGTGGGCGATGGTCGGCAGCGCCACGTTGACGATGGATGTGTCCAGCGCCCCCATGAAGACCCCCGCCAGAATCGCCAACGCGGCGAACACCCGCTGCGGGACGGGAAGGCCATCGAGGGCTGCATCATGGGCCAGAGGGTTGCGCATGGTTGGCACTTAGATGGCCGCCGGGGCGGCGCACTTATTGTGGACGTAGTCACTCACCAAGCGTCCAAGAACGCCAAGCTTGCCCGTGAAGAAATGATTAGCGCCTGGCACCACGACCACGGGCATCCCCTGCGGCCGCGCCCAGTCGAATACGGCGGTAAGCGGCACACGCTCATCCTGCTCGCCGTGGATCACCAACGTGTCGGCGGGAACGGGCGGCGTTTCGTAAGTGCGCTGGCCATCAACTGTGCCCCACGGCGTGCCGGCCAGTATCACACCGTCCTGCGCGACGCTTTCGCGCGTCAAGGCAGTCGCCGCGTGGGCCATCACGAAGGCGCCAAAGGAAAACCCCGCCAACAGGAGTTGGCCCACGTACGCCTGCCGGCAGTGCCGGATGACTTCAAGTAGGTCTCCAACCTCGCCCAGCCCGCCGTCGTGCACACCTTCGGACCGGCCGACGCCCCTGAAGTTGGGGCGGGCCGCCACGTATCCGCATGCAACCAGCGCTTTGGCCATCTGATGCGGCACCTTGTGGCTAGCCGACCCGCCCTGCAACGGGTGCGGGTGGGCCACCACCGCCACACCCAGCGGCATACCCACTGGAGCATCGATCAGTACTTCAATGCATCCAGCCAACCCCGCCAGCAAGATGGTTTCAGTCATGTATTGAGCTCCGATGCTTGCGCACCGTAGCTTATCGGATCGTGAACGGATTGCCGGTCGCAGCTCCGATGTTCACCCACACGCTCTTCGTTTGTAGATAACTCTGGATAGCGGCCATGCCGTTCTCGCGCCCGAGACCCGAATCCTTGTAGCCGCCGAACGGCGACATGAAGCTCACGGCTCGATACGTGTTCACCCAGACGGTGCCCGCCTCGATGCGCTGAGGCACGCGGAATGCGCGGCCAATGTCGGATGTCCACACGCCAGCACCAAGTCCATAGCAACTGTCGTTGGCTATGGCGACAGCTTCATCCTCATCCGTGAAACGCAGAATGGACAGCACGGGGCCGAATACCTCTTCCTGTGCAATGCGCATCTTGGGCGTGACGCCGGTGAAGATGGTCGGCTCGACGAACCATTTTCCGCTTTCCGGTGCAGGACGGCCACCGCAGACGAGTTGTGCACCCTCGCCCTGCGCGATGTCGATGTAGGACAGGACCTTTTCATACTGCGCGGGCGTGGTGACGGGGCCAACCTGCGTGTCGGGCAGCATCGGATCGCCGCGCTTGGCGGTCTTCGCGAGCGCCAGCAATCGCTCGATGAAGTCATCATGAATCTCGTCCTGCAGCAGCAGCCGCGATCCGGCGATGCAGGTTTGCCCAGTGGCCGCAAAGATTCCTGATACTGCGCCGTTGACAGCATCATCCAGATTGGCATCGCTGAAAACGATGTTCGGCGACTTGCCGCCCAGCTCGAGGCTGACGTGCTTGAACTGTGCTGCGCACTGCTGATTGATCATGCGGCCGGTAGCGTCAGATCCGGTGAACGTGACCTTCTTAACCTTTGGGTGGGTTACCAGGGCAGCACCGATGTCTGCTCCAAAACCCGTTACTACGTTGAAGACGCCCGGCGGAAAGCCTGCTTCTTCGAACAGCTTGGCAAACTCCAGCGTTGACGCCGACGTGAATTCGGACGGCTTGGCGACAACCGTGCACCCGGCCGCCAGCGCTGGGGCGATCTTCCAAGCCAACAGCATCAGCGGCGAGTTCCACGGCGTAATGGCCGCAACCACACCGAGCGGCTCTGCGCGGGTGTAGTTGAAATAGCCCTTCTTGTCGAGCGGGATGACGGCGCCTTCAATCTTGTCCGCCAGGCCGCCGAAGTAGTAGAACCACTGCGACAGATAGTTCACTTGCGCGCGCATTTCGGCAAGCAGCTTGCCGTTGTCGCGCACTTCGGTTTGTGCGAGGCGTTCAGCATCGCGCGTGATCAGGTCGCCCAGCTTGCGCAGGAGCGCACCGCGTTGCGTGCAGGTCAACTCCGCCCACGGACCCGAGCGGAACGCGCGGTCTGCGGCCTCCACAGCGCGCTCGACATCTGCAGGCGTGGCGCGGGCCACCATCGCCCAGGGCTCGCCCGTGTAGGGGTTGTGGGTTTCAAACCAGCGCCCATCGCTCGCGGGAGCATGGGCGCCATCGATGAGCATGGGGTACTGCTGCATGGCGGCGCGGTCCAAAAAACGATGAACGATTTACAGCGGGGCAAAGCCCAGGTGTTGACGGAAACGGTTCTTCACGAACACGCCGTCGCGCGGCGGCAGTGCACGCTGGCATTCCTCTGACGAGATGTACACCTGCGCGAGCGTCATCCCTTGGCGACGCTTGATGAGTTCTACCAGTTCACCAACCTGCTCCGCGGACGAAATCTCCAGCGTGTTGGGCACACCGAATGCCTTGGCGGCGGCAGCCAGGTTCGTACCCAGGCTCGTGTGGCTCTGCTGCATGCCGGTCTCGCCAAAATGGCCGTTATCCAGCACGACCACGGCCAGGTTGTCAGGACGCTGAGCAGCTGCGGTGGCGATGCTTCCCACGCCCATCAGTTGCTCGCCGTCGCCAGTGATAGCGATGACCTGTTTGTCCGGCTGGGCAACGGCCAAGCCCAGAGCCACCGAAGTCGATCCGCCCATGGCGCCCCACAGGTAGAAATTGCTGGGGCGGTCGCCAGCGGCGAACACGTCGTAGGACGGTGAGCCGAGACCGGTCACAACCAGGGCATCGGGAAACTGCTTGAGCAGTGCCGCCACAAAGGCGCGGCGGTCGATCGTACGTTGTTGAGTCGAGGTCGTCATGATGTTCAGCGAATCCACTTTTTACGGCCAATGAGGCTTTGGGAGAGCAGCACGGCCACACGCTGGCCCGCGTCGAAGGCGGACACCAAGCCCGCATCAATGATCTCCGCTGCGTCTTCTGGTCGGTCAACGCGATAGACGGTGATACCCATCAGTTCGAGCGCGCGCTGCGTTGCGAGCCCCATGGGCGCTTGCCACGGATTGAACTCGGCGTACTCGCCGCGCATGGTCACGATGGTCATAAGCGGAAAGCGGCAGCTATCGAGCAGCGAGAACATGTTCACGCAATTGCCCACCCCGCTGCTCTGCATCAACAGCACAGCGCGCTGACCGCCGAGCCATGCGCCGCTCACAACGCCCACGCCCTCCTCTTCGGTCGTCAGGACAATGTCTCGAATGTCAGGGTCGGCGATCGCACGCTTGATGACGTGGGAATGGCCGGCGTCGGGCACATAGGCGACTTGCTCGACGTCGCGCTGCTTCAGTACCTGGAAGATGTCTTCATGCCAGGTCAGATGATCGGATGTGGGGTGATTCATGGCGGTTCAGTGGGTTGATGAAACTGCGGAAAGAATCATAGAATTGACTGGCAAGCTTTATGAAATACAATTATTTGATGGCTCAATCACCGCTTGCAATAGGCCATCAAGAGGCACACCCAGCATGGACATCAGGCAATTGCGCGCGCTTTTAGCCGTAGCGGAAACGGGCAGCGCCACCAAGGCTGCAGAGATGCTGCGCATCGTCCAGCCTGCGGTATCACGGCATATCCGGTTGCTGGAAGAAGAATTCGGTGTCGAACTGTTCGGTCGCGAGCGGCACGGCATGGTGCTGACCGAGGCCGGCAAGACGCTGGCGGAATATGGGCGGCGCGCGCTGCAGGAACTCGATCGCGCCCGTGCTGAGATCAAGCCATCCAGCGGCGCGATCACCGGCACTGCGTCGCTGGGCTTGCTGCCAAGCACGTGCGAGTTGCTGGCACCGGAACTGGTGGCTGCGATCAAGAACAAGCATCCAGCGCTGGTCGTGCGCCTCACTGCCGGATATGCCGGCAACCTGGTGCAATGGTTGGAGGCGGGCGATGTGGACGTTGCATTGCTCTACGATGTGAAATCCAGTGCGGGCCTGCAATTGGAGCCCTTGCTGGATGAACGCCTCTATTTAGTTGGGCCGCCGGGCAGCGTAGCGTTGGACGATGTGCATGACGTCGCAGCGCTGCAAGACCTGCCGCTGATCCTGCCAAACGCGCCACATGGCCTGCGAACGGTTGTGGAGCACGCCTGCGCCGTGGCCGGCGTCACGCCAACAGTCGCGGTCGAGACCAACTCGCTAAATCTGCAGAAGTCCCTCGTAGCTGCTGGCTTTGGCTACACCGTCCTACCCACATCTGCCGTATCAGAGGAAATCGCCCGTGGCGCGCTCGCTGCGGCACCGCTGGACTCGCCGGACCTTTCGCGCCGTATCGTCTTGGCAAAGCTCATGACGCGGCGGGTGTCGCCGGCGGCCAACGTCGCCTCGCTGGAGCTTGTCGCGCTCGCGCGGCGACTCGTACTAAGCGGAACTTGGCCGGGCGCGAGCTGGGTCGGTACCTAACCCATCGCGCCGAACAAGCCACTCGTTCGATAGTCGGTCAAAACAGCCTGAAGCGGGTATTCCCTTCAACCTCGCCAGACCCATCCAGATAGCCATGCCGGCCAAGATCAGGCAGTGCCAGAGAGGCAAGGAACCCGATTGCAGCAAGGGCCGCGACATATACAAAAAAGTCCGACTCGATGTGAGCGGAGCGCAGCGCTAGCGCAACGTACTCCGCGGTGCCACCGAACGCGGCGTTGGCCAAGGCATAGGGCAAGCCGACACCCAGAGCGCGCACCGAGGGCGGAAACAAATCGGCCTTCACCAGGCCGGCAATCGGCGTATAGAAGCACGAGATGAGCAAGCCTCCCGTGACCAAGGCAAACGCTACGTAGGGGTTGGAGACCGACTTGAGGGCAAACAAGATGGGCGCTACCAGCACGGATGCCAGGCCAGTAAACAATAGCATGTGTGCCCGAATACCAAGACGGTCCGCCAACCTGCCGAACAGTGGCTGGCAGAGCATGAAACAGACCAGCGATGCGGTCATCACCACGCTGACGGTCTCGGCGCTCATGCCTGTCGACACCACCAGAAACTTCTGCATGTAGGTTGTGAACGTGTAGAAGTACAGAGAACCGCCGCCCGTGAACGCAAGCACCAGCAGAACTGCCCGCTTGTGCTTGAGCAAACCGCGAATGGAGCCCGCCTCCTTGCTTTTCATGCCGGTCTTGGAGGCCGTCTCGATCATGGAGCGACGCAGATAGACCACGACCACCGAACTGATAGCCCCCATGAAGAACGGGATACGCCAGCCCCACGCCTTCAACTCCGCGATACTCAGCGTGTGCTGGAGCGTCACGACAGTCAGCAACGCCAGCAGTTGGCCAGCGATGATCGTGAAGTATTGGAATGAGCCGAAAAAGCCACGGTTCCCCTTCGAGGAGGCCTCGCTCAAGTAGGTTGCTCCCGCTCCATACTCCGCGCCAACCGACAACCCCTGAATGAGGCGCGCCACAACCAGCAAGATGGGCGCAAGCGTGCCAATTGACTGATACGTCGGGAGCACCGCGATCATCATGGATCCGCCGCACATCATGAAGACGGCAATGATCATCGATATCTTGCGGCCACGCGTGTCAGCAATCCAGCCGAACAGCCAGCCGCCAAGCGGCCGCATGAAGAAGCCGGCAGCGAACACACCCGCCGTGGAAAGCAACTGACTCAGTTGATCACCGCTTGGAAAAAACGCGGACGCGAAATAGATTGCGGTGTAGGCGTAGACGAAAAAGTCGAACCATTCCACCAAGTTGCCTGAGCAGGCTCCGATGATTCCTCGAACACGCTGGGATCTTTGGGTGGCGGCTGGGCGAGCAGACGCGCCATCGGCGGTAACGCCGATGTCTTCATGCAACATCACTGTCTCCTGGCTTTTTTGTAGTGGATGCCAGTCTCGGGCTATCGCCCTCGCCGGACAATCTCGAAAATTCGAACCGCGCGTTCGGCATTGCCGAACGTGGTATGGACAGCGCCAATTGCGATCCCGGCGCAGCTTGCTACAGCGATGGCTGAGGTTGCCGAGCGGCAACCTCTTCGCCAGACGCGCTGACTAGTCGAGTGCCCTGTCGTTCGGGTTCTTCAACAGCGCCCTCATGTCTTCAGACATGGGAAAGTCCAGGCTGAGCCCTTTCGGCGGAACGGGTTGGGCGAACCACTTCGTATACATCGCCGCGATCGTGCCATCCTTCATCAACCCTGCGATAACGTCGTCCGCCAGCTTTTTGAACTGCGGATCGTTCTGACGAAGCATGCAGCCGTAGGCTTCGCGGGATTGCGGCTTGCCCACCACCACCCAGTCTGATGGGGTCTTAGCCTTGGCACGCTCGCCATAAACCAGCGCATCGTCGTTCATGAATGCGACCGCTCGGCCAGTTTCCAGCGTCAGGAATGATTGCGCCTGGTCTTTGCTGCTGATGACGTTCATGCCGAGCTTGCGATCATCGTTCATCTTGCGCAGCAGTCGTTCGGATGTACTGCCCGCGTTGACAACCACATTCTTGCCTTGCAGGTCGGACCAATCCTTGATGCCGCTGTCTTTTCTTGTGAGCAGCCGCGTGCCAATCACGAAGATCGTGTTGCTGAACGCCACCTGCTTCTGTCGCTCGAGGTTGTTGGTCGTGACACTGCACTCCAGGTCGATGGTGCCGTTCAGCAACAACGGGATGCGGTTCTGCGCGGTGAGCGGGACCTCTTTCACTTGAAGGTCAGGCAACTTCAATTGCGTCTTGATCGCCTCGACGATCTTGAGGCTGATATCGTGCGAGTAACCAACCTGCCGAATGCCACCCAGGTTGTAGCTGAAAGGAACGGAGCCCTCGCGTACGCCGAGCGCAATCACGCCGGTGTCCTTGATTTTCTGTAGCGATGGACCAAGTTCGACTGCGATGGCCTGATGCGATACCCAGTGCGCTGCAAGTGCGACACAGGTCAGAATGACCTTCTTCATGCTCCCCTCCTCTTGTGGTCTGCCTTAAGGCATCGGTATGCATGCACTGGCGTTAGCACGGTTGGGCATGTGCCGCGCTACGTGTTGACGCCCGATGCCCCTTGGCGAGCCATCGTATATGGGGGAAGCCGTGGACATGAAATACCATTTTTTGATGCGTCCATCTTGAAGTTTGATGGGCGCCAACGTTGCCGCGCCACTCCGGGCGGCAACGTTTGAAAAATGGTCTGAAGAACAATTGCACCGCCGCGTGCGGCGTTGTCGGGAGGTTCTGGTCTGAACGGCCACGTGATACCCGAACCGGGCAGATCGCGAAATCAAGCGTCCCCAGCGGCCTCCTGTCCGGCGCCCTGGGTTACGCCCAAGAGCCAATCTTTGAACTGGACGAAAGGTGGGTACGACTCGCGGCCGCTTGGAACCACCAGGTAATAGCCGTTTCCACTTGCAGTGCGTACGCCGTTGACTGCGATAACAAGCGTGCCCGCCTTGAGTTCTTCCTCCACGAGGAATTTAGGTACCAGGCCGATCCCCATGCCGGCCGATACCGCCTGGATGAGATGCGACGTCAGCTCATATTGCGGCCCCAACTTAAGACCACCACCGGTGTAGCCATGCTTTGCGAACCAGTCGCGCCACGCCGTCGGGCGTGAGACCACACGTAGCAGTGGATACTGCAGCAACTGATCGATCATCTTGATCGGCCCCTTGCGGGCTTGATCAGCGCTCATGACCGGGACGATCTCTTCAGCAAGCAGCGGATACGTCACGACCCCAAGCCACTTGCCGTCGCCGACCGTACCTGATCGGCTATATCAAGACCTGGACCCACACTGCAACATCAGGGTTGATGGCCTTCTCTGGCCTGTTCGTGATTTCGTTCCTGATGACGCTATTCTTCCGCTCGGCACGGCACGAAACACCGGCCTTTGCACAGGCACCCAGTGAGCATCGCGGGTCACGGGTGCAATAGCCCTTCTGAAGGCACCGGAGCCAACCATGGCACAAGCGCGACCGAGCGCTTGTGCCATGGCTACCGCCATGCCCGGGCCGCTGCTTCAGATAGGTGCGTACGGCGCGGGCATCGAACGCATGTATCGGTCCGCTTCCTGGCAGGCAAGCTCGGCCACAAATCGAATGGCATCGGACGCTCGACTCTGGAGATAGCTCACGACGAGTCCTTGCGGTGGCAGTGACAGCTCTGTCGTAATCACCCGAAGTTCACCGCGCTCAACCTCGTCCCTCACCGGTGGTAACGGGACGAGCGCATTCCCAAAGCCACACTTCACCAAGCGCACGAGCGCGGCGATCGAGTTCACGCAGTGGACCTTTCCCATCGGAAGGCCCACTCTCCGATAGACGTCCTTCAGAACGAGGTAAGGCTGCGAGCCGCGGCTCATGGTGACGACGGGCTGAGACAACAGTGCGCGCATATCCATGGGGGGCGCGGGCGTTTCCGGACGACCAATCCAGCCCATCGCCATCGGCAGACACGCGGTGCTGACGATGCCGTCCCCCGCCAACTGGTCGGTCTGCAGCGCAATGTCGACCTCGCCGTCACGCAGGCTCTTGTGCAATCGCTCGGTCGATTCCGAGCTGAGTTGTACCTCAATGCCTGGGTGTGACGACTGAAGATGCTCGATGAAGCCCACCAGCCAGGTGTGGACGACGGTATCGATGGCGCCAATGCGGACATTGCCAAGGATCGCCTGATCGGTCTTGCCAAGCTGCATGATGTAATCCTGCAGCTCGAGCATGCGCTCGCCAAAACCGATCAGCCGCAGCCCTACTGGCGTCAACCTGAGATCTCGCGCATCACGAACAAAAACACGCGCACCGATTTCTTCTTCGAGAGAGGCAATTCGATTGGAAATGGCGGCCTGGGTGATATGCAACCGCTCAGCTGCTGCACGAAAGCTGCCGAGCTGCACCACCATGATGAAGCTCTCGAGAAAGCGCGTGTTCATTTGTCTGGTTCCGAATTCACGTTCATAGATCGCAGCGTTTGGCGTGAGCCCAAGTCTGGCCCACCAATCAGCCGCCGACTTAGCTCCGAATTGAATGGCGCGCAACGCTGTAGTTACCAAGCTTCCTAGTGTGCTTGTCGCAAGCGAGCCGAACAACCCGTTGTTGCACGAGTCCAGCCGGCACCGATGTCGCGGGCACTCCGTTGATCGGGATTTCCCTAATCCGATGCATGTAATGGGCATATAGCAGTCCGCAAACACGCCCCAAAAACGCGAATCCGTATTAACCCGAGGGCCACGCTCGAACGTCGCGCCGCGGCGCCATTTCCAGCACCAAGTTGACCTGCTCACACTCGAAAATGGTGCGTAACCCATCGCTTATACAAAAGAAAAATCTATCAACTAGCCACATAAAAACCCGTTTGAGCCGATTGATCGCGCTACGTAGCATCAGTCCATCTCCCACCGAACGCGAGGCGACAACGATGGCTCTGCTCCAACCCGGCATGCTCTTCGTGGCATCCGACATTGATCCGAGCGATGAAGACGACTTCAACGCCTGGTATGACCGTGAACATATCGAGGAACGCGTCCGGATGGATGGCGTGATCTCCGCTGCCCGCTACGTTTCTGTCGAAAGCCGGCCGAAGTATCTGAGCCTGTACTGGGCGGAATCGCTGTCCACCTTTGCCTCGAAAGCCTACACATACGCGTTTCAAAATCAGACGCCATGGTCCACTGCCGTTCTGAAGAAGATGCGCGCGCCTACGCGCCGCATCGGCGAAGTCCGCGCAAACGTGGGGCAAGGCAGTGGCGGGTGGGTTGCGATCCTGCCGCTCAATGTGCTGATCGCTTCGGAAGAGCTGATCGAACAGTGCAAAGACCTGGGCGAACGCCTGTCCAAGTCGTCCGGTTTTGTCCATTCGTATCTGCTGACACCGAGCGATGAACTGAGCCGGCCACTTCCGCTGGAAGACCTCTCAGCCCGACGAATGCTGCCGATCCTCATCATCGAAAGCAGCAGCGATGCGTCGAATCGATCGTCTCTTCATACGGCGATGTCGGAGCTGCCGTGCGCGCGGGAAGCTGCAGCACGCTACTCGCTAACCTGGAAGCTTGCGGCAGAGGAGTTGGCATGATCGAGAACACCACGGCACTCCCAGGCGACGTGTCCGCGCCCTCGGAGGCGGGACGCCCTTCACACTCCCACCGCCCCAAGATGGGCCGGCTGGCTGCAGCGAGTTCAATCGGCACCACCCTGGAGTGGTACGACTTCACCGTCTACAACCTGATGGCGGCGCTGGTTTTCAATGCCATCTTCTTCCCGTCGTTCGATCCACTGTCGGGCACCATCCTGGCATTCTCGACATACGCGGTGGGCTATCTGTCGCGCCCGTTCGGCGGCATCGTGTTCGGTCATCTCGGCGACAAGCTTGGGCGGCGCTTTGTGCTGGTGGCAACGCTCATTCTGATGGGTGTCTCCACGGGCCTCATGGGGATGTTGCCGACGTATCAGGCTTGGGGCATCTGGAGCCCGATCCTGCTTGTCCTGCTGCGCTTCCTGCAAGGTGTGTCCATTGGCGGTGAGTGGGCAGGCGCGGTGCTTCTGTCCATGGAGCACGGCAAGCAAAATCAGCGCGGCCGCAACGCTTCGTTCGCGCAAGTCGGCCCTGCGTGCGGAACGTTGCTCGGCGCTGGGTTCATCACCCTGTTCACCTATCTGTTGCCGGCTGAAGCCTTCCAGTCGTGGGGCTGGCGCATTCCGTTCCTGTCGAGTGTCATCCTGGTCGCTTTCGGGCTTTGGTTGCGCCGGGGCGTCGAGGAAACGCCGATGTTCGTTGCGCTCGAACATCACCATCACAAGGCAGAAATGCCGCTCAAGGAAGTGGTCGCCGGCCATTGGAGGCGACTGCTGATCGCGGGCAGTGTCCGGATCGGGTCAGACATCGTGTACGGGCTGTTGGTGATCTTCACGCTGACCTACGTCACGAGCATCCTAAAGTTACCGCGCTCTATTGCCTTGACGGCAACCATGCTCGGCTCGGTGGTTCACGCGTTCGCCGTCCCCCTGTTCGGGGCGCTGTGCGACAAACTGGGGCGCCGGACCGTTTATGGCGCGGGCGCGGTGTTCTCCATCCTGTGGGCCTTCGCCTACTTCGCGCTGATGGAAACCCTGCAGCCCTGGCTGATCTGCGTGGCACTCGTGGTGGGGATGTTGTTCCAAGCCATGATGTACGGTCCACAGGCCTCATTTGTCACCGAGCAATTCCCGACACGTGTCCGGTATGCAGGTGCATCACTCGCGGCGACGTTTGGCGGGATCATCGGCGGTGGGTTCGCTCCCCTCGTCTTCGCTTCTCTGTATAAAGCCTATGCGTCTACCACACCGCTGGCGCTATACACGAGCGCAGGGCTGGTTGTCACCTTGGTTGCACTCTTCGCTGCTAAGGAAACCGCGCACAAGCCGCTTGACGAGTAGCGCGTGTAGCCACCGACGCAGAGCAACTTTTGACCTGTACAAGGCCGGCGAGCCATCGCTCCGGCTACGCTCCAGTATGACGCTCACACTAGAAGTACCTGCGCCCGAGTTGGCGCCGGAGGCCGCTGTCCGAGTACATGCGGCGGGCTCAGGCGCCATCTTGTTCGATCCGTCCACCGGTGCATTTGAGCTTGAGATTCAACAACGCCTGATTGGGCTTGCTGATCGTCTACGGGCTGAACTCGAAGCCGACCAGAACGGCGAGCTCGTGCTTGGCGTGAACAACCTCTTGTTCCTCTTCAATCCTCTTGTGTTGCACCCTGCCGAGGCGGAAGCCTGGATTCGCCGGCTGTGGAGCACCACCGCCCCCCTCGCCAACGCCGGCCGTGAGATTGAAATTCCGGTCACCTACGGGGGCACGGCGGTCGAAGACCTGCACGACCTTGCCGCGGGCGCATCGATGTCCATCGAAGACTATGTGCATCGCCATAGTTCAGCGATCTACACCGTCGCCTGTGTTGGGTCGATGCCGGGCTTTGCCTATATGGCCGGCCTGCCCTCCGAACTCGCGGTGCCACGGCGCAAGGTGCCGCGCATGAGCGTAGCGGCCGGCTCGGTCATCGTTGGTGGCAGCCAAGCTGGGGTGATGCCCTGCACTGCGCCATCGGGCTGGCACTTGGTTGGGACGACAGATCTGGAGATGTTCAATCCCCGGCGGCAGCCCGCATGTTTCCTCGCCCCTGGCGACCGCGTGCGCTTCTTGGTGAGAGGGGTCGAGCTTTGATCGAAATTCTCTCCAACGGCGCCCCCAACGTTGTTCAGGATCTCGGCCGCCCTGGGCACATGGCGCTGGGCGTGAGCCGCGGCGGAGCAATGGACCCTGTGGCCTTGTCGCTTGCCAACGCGCTGCTCGGCAACGCTGCGGATGCAGCGGCCGTCGAAATCTGCCTGTTTCCCTTTCGGGCAAAGTTTTGCGTCGACACCGACTTTGCCGTGACAGGCGCAGACTGTACTGTCCGGCTAGACAGCAGCGTGATTCCGCCCTGGTGGGGACGCTCGGCGCAGGCCGGTCAGACGCTCGTCATCGAACGGCCGAAGCATGGTGCACGTGCGTATCTTGCGCTTCGCGGCGGAATCGATGCAGCACCCGTGCTGGGCTCCAAATCTACCGATCTGAAAGGGCGATTTGGCGGCCTCGAAGGCCGTGGGTTGCGTCGGGGCGATACGCTGCCCCTGTGTCCGCGCCCCGGCTACGGCGAGCGGGCTCTAGATCTCGGCATTGTCCCCAAGGCGCTTCCCGCGTTCTGGCAAGAACTGGCTTCCGGCTGCGTCAACGTGCACGCGCTTCCTGCAGCCGAGTACGGGCTCTTTACGTCAGACGCACGTGAGGCGTTCGAGCAATCGACGTATGAAGTGACCCCCGACGCTAATCGGGTCGGGTATCGCCTTGCAGGCGCCAGTCTCTCACTTGTGGCACCTGTGGAGTTGCTCTCGCACGGCATCGTCCCTGGCACGGTACAGGTACCACCCTCGGGTCAACCGATTGTCCAGCTTGCGGATGCCAACACCTGTGGCGGCTACCCGAAGATTGCGACCGTGATCGAGGCCGATTTGTGGAAGCTCGCGCAAGCCCCTATCGGCTGCCGCATCCGATTTTCCATCACCGACATCGACACCGCGGTATCCGCACTGCGTCAGCAACACGATGAACAAACCACCCTTCGTCAACGGCTCGCGCTCGTTACATGAAGCGCGTAGACGAAGCCAAACATCAACATCCAGGAGAACTCCATATGAATGCCCCCCAATCCATCGCGGTTGACCTGAATTCCGATATGGGAGAGGGTTTTGGCGCGTACCGCATGGGCGATGACGAGGCGATTCTCAACATCGTCACGTCCGCCAATATCGCGTGCGGATTGCATGCCGGCGACCCGGAAATCATGGCCAAGACGTTCAAACTCGCCAAAGCACGCGGCGTTGCGGTCGGCGCCCACCCTGGCTTTCCAGATCTGTGGGGTTTCGGGCGCCGGATCATCCCCTACACGCCCGGCGAAATCGAGCGATTGGTGGCGTATCAGATTGGCGCTGCAGAGGCACTTGCGCGATATGCGGGGCACCGTATCACCTACGTGAAACCCCACGGCGCGCTCGGTAACCTGACCCAGACAGACGCCGACGTCGCAACAGCCATCGCGCGCGCTATCAAGGCCGTCAACCCCGAACTGATCTGCATGACCTTCGCCGGCGCAATCATGGCCCGCATCTGTAGCGAGATGGGCTTGCAGGTACGCAACGAAGTGTTTGCCGATCGCGCCTATGACGAAGAAGGCCACCTCGTGCATCGCAAGGTCCCGGGGGCCGTCTTGCATGATCCGGACCAGGTTGCCGAGCGCATGTTGCGGATGGTCCAGGCTGGCGCAATTGAAACGGTCTCCGGGCGCATGCTGCCCGTTCAGATCGACACGATCTGCGTGCACAGCGACACCCCGGGGGCCATCGACATGGCTGCGAAGGTTCGGCGCACGCTTGAACACGCCGGCATCGCCGTGAAGTCGCTTAGCTAACGAACCCGCGCCGCCATGAATGCCCGGGACATTCAATGCCTCGTCGAGACACTGGATTCAGCACAGATTCGCGAGTTCGAGTACACGTGCGGCTCCGACCGGCTGCACGTGAGCTTCTTTGAGACCGCCGTGTGCACAACACACGCGATCCCTATGGCGGAGAATTCCGGGGAGCCCGCAAGCGTCCCATCTCCCGCGGTAGCGCCAAAACAATCGGTGAGTGTTCGATCGCAGCGCGTCGGCATCTTCTGTCGCACACATCCGCTTGTTGGCATGCCACCGCCTAAGGTTGGGGACACCGTGACAGCAGCTCGGAGCATCGGCTACATCCGCATCGGGCAGGTGTTTTGGGCCGTTCCCGCTCCGCACGATGGGACGCTATCGAGACTCGTCGCGCAGGACGAGAGTGTTGCGGGATACGGTGATGTACTCTTCGAGATCCAGCCCAACGATTGAATGACTATCCTGCCTCGGACTCCGTATAAGCCCAAGCCTCCAAGAACGCGGCCACCAACTTGTTCTCCTCGTGTTTGCGCGTGATCGCCACCACCGTGGCGCTCTCGTCGATGTCGCGCACGGGCACGAATGCAACGTCGGCACGGTTGCTTTCTGCGATGGATTGACCCACCAGCGTTCCGCCCAAACCACCTCGCGCGGTTTGAGGCAAGATGCACAGATTGACAAGTGAAAACGCCGTCAAGCGTGCTCAGCACTGGGTTACCACGCATTTCAAAGGAACCTCAGCGCCGCAGTCGCTTGCAGTGTCAAGACCCTATCGAGATGAACGATCTGCCTTACCTGGATTTCCAGCAACTCGAAAACCTGGCATCACGCTCCGACAGCGTGAAAACACCCTGCGAGTGTTCCAAGACGTCACTGGCAGGCTGGTCTAGCCTCCCCGTGTCTTTCCCTGAAGAACAGTTGCAGCGTATCGGCACGCTTGTCCAGGGCAATGTCGACGAAGCCACCTTTGCAGAGTTCCACCCCGGTGGCACGGGCTATTGGTCTGATGATGCACCGATCGCCCCTCACTATCTTCCGTACAACCGGAGCGACGTCTGGGAATGCAAGGCATGCCGCCGCGTCTTCCTTCGGTACACAGAAGGCGGCGGCTATTTTGTCGATCAGCGCGTTCGAGCGCTGACTGGCTCCTTATTGGTGGATGCGGCACTGTCCTAGTTCAACGAAGCGCGAACGCTACAGCGCTACAACACCAACTCCGTGTGAACGACCTCAGGCGCTTTGGCAAAGAACGGCCCCACCAGCTTGCGCCACTCCTGGAAGTCATCAGACTGTCGGAAGTTCACCATGTGGTCTTCTACCGTGTTCCAGCGCACCAACAACACGTAGCTGGTGTCCCGTTCCACGATGTGATGCAACGCTGCGCCATGGCAGCCCTTGGCCCGTGCAAACAACGGCAGGGCTTGCTGGACAGCGGCTTCAAACTCGCGCTGCTTGCCGGCGAGAATTTCGATGTGGGCCATTTCAAATACCACGTTGCACTCCGGTGGATTGGATTGAGTTAGAAGCGATGCCGGAAACCAACGCCCCCGCCTAGCTTGTTGCCTTTGACACCCATGAACGTAGGCACGGTATACCCGCCTGTGATCCGGTTAAAGTCGACTTCGGCATAGACGTCGGTCCGCTTGGACAAGTTGTAGTCGGCGATGGTCGTCACCATGAGTCGGCTGCCATCGGGATTGCTTTGGCGATCGTAGTGCGATGCCAGCGAGACCGTGAGCGCTGAAGTGACGTCAATGGCAAATCCACCCGTGAATACGTTATTGCGGGCTGTACTCACGCTGTAGCGGTTGTTCAGGTAACCGAAAGCCAGCTTCACAATGCCGATCCGGTAGTTGCCACCCACGCCCCAGACCTGGCGTGCTTCTGGAGTGGTCAACGCATTGGCCTGCTGCCAGAAAGTACCCACGTCCAACGGCCCCGCGGTATAGCCGAACGAGAGGCCGTAGCTGGAACTGCGCTTGGTCTGGCCGGGCACCTCGCCAAAGGTGTAGTGCGCGCCAGCGGAGAAGGCACCCCATTGGCCGAAGTACTTGGCCATGTTGTCTTGGCGCGGACCGGTGTAGCTGTTGACGATGGTGACTGGGTCGAGGTTCGGGTGCCCGTTCGGCTGGAAGCGCGCGGAGGCGTCATACGCGGTCGTGAACTGACGCCCCAATGTCAAGGAGCCGATGCCGTCGCGGCTGAGACCCACGTAAGCCAGCCGGCCGAACAAGCGCCCCTGCGTGCCGGTGCTAGTCTGGCCGTAGTTGGCGGTTGGCGTGCCTTGTGCGGAGACGCCGGTACTTGGGTCGAAGCCGCTCTCCAGCGTGAAGAGCGCAGACCAGCCGCTGCCGAGGTTTTCGTTGCCGCGCATGCCCCAGCGCGATCCACTGAAGTAGCCATCGGTCAGCTCGGCGAGGTGCTTGTCACCTGCGTTGTTGTTGGAATAGCGCAGCGTCGTGTCGATGATGCCGTACAGCGTGATGCCAGGGGCCAATTGTGCGTGTGCGGCGCCCGCGCAGGCGGTCATGGCCAGTCCTGCGATCAGCGTTTTCTTCATGGGTTCTCCTCCGGTTCTCTTGTTGTGGTGGTGCGGATCGCCCGCGTCCCTGCGTCCCTAGCTCGTGGGAGACGAAGTGCGTTGCCTTTTGTGGTAATGACCCGCGTGGGTGAAAGCAGCCCCTCCGGCGCGAGGCCGGAGAGCGTTGCCTGATGCGAGATGCTCGAGATGCGTGCGGGTGTCAGTCCTTCTTGACCAGCAACGTGAGCGACGCGGTCAGCACGGCAGAGACCACGAGGATGGCCGCCATCGCCCAGATGCCCGCTGAGAACGTCCCCGTGGACTGCTTGAGTGCACCGACCATGGCGGGGCCTACCCAGCCACCCAGCGTCCCGATCGAGTTGATGAATGCCAGCCCACCCGCGGCGGCCACGCCGGTCAGGAACCTGGTCGGGATCGTCCAGAAGATGGCCCGTGCCGAGCTCACGGCAACCACGGCCAGGCTGATGCCCAGCAACTCCATGGCAAAGCCGTCGGCCACGGCGGAAAGCCCCAGCCCGGCCGCGCCCAGCAGGCACGCACTCATCAGGTTGACGATCTTCTTGCCGCTGCGGTCAACCACCTTTGCCCACAGCAGCATGCCAACGATCGCCGCGAGGTACGGAATGGTGGACAGGAACCCCACTGTGACGGTGGTGAAACCACGTCCCTTGAGAATCAGCGGCAACCAAATACCGATCCCGTAGGACCCGAGCACGAACCCGAACTGGATGGCGGCAAGCAACAGCACGCGGCCATCCTTCAATGCGGAGAACAGCGCTTTCTTGGGCTTCTCGCGCGGTTCCTCATGCAGCATCTGGATGAGCTCGCTGCGTTCGTCCGCGGTGAGCCAGTACGCATCCTTCGGATCGTCGCGCAGGTAGGCAAGGACTGCGAAGCCGATCAGCACCGCCGGCAGGCCCTGCACCAGGAACATCCACTGCCAGCCATGTAGGCCAAGGAGTCCGTTGAGCTCCAGCAGATACGTCGACATTGGCCCGCCGATCACGGACGAGATCGGCACGCCCAGCATGAAGAACGCCAGCACGCGCACACGGTACTCGGCCGGAAACCAGCACGCCAGGAAGAACGTCACGCCAGGGAAAAACCCGGCCTCGGCAATACCGAGCAGGAGTCGCAGGATGTAGAAGCTCGTCGGCCCTTGTACGAGTGCGGTGGCGGCGGCAGCAAGACCCCACGTGATCATGATCCGCGCTAGCCAGCGGCGCGCGCCGTACTTGTAGAGCGCCAGGTTGCTCGGGATCTCGAACAGGCAATACCCCGCGAACAGCACGCCGGCGCCCCAGCCGAACTGCATAGGCGAGAGACCGAGGTCCTTGTTCATCGTCAGCGCGGCAAAGCCGACGCTGGTGCGGTCGATGTAGTTGAAGATGAAGGCCAGCGTCAGCAGCGGAAGCAACCGCCAGGCGTTCTTGCGCATGGCACTGCTGCGCAGCTCGCGTTTGCGGTCTGGCGCTACGGGAACGGTGTCCATTGCAATCGGTTCGGAATGCATCTCAAATCCTTCGATGAAGGTGCGCACGTTCCCCTGACGGTGTGCATGTCAGGACATGCCATCATCCATGGAGCGTGCAGGTGCCAATGCGTGCCGGTCAGGGCACGCGTGTCAGGTGCGTTGGGTGGGCGAGAACGTGGGTTCGCCTAAAGGAGATGGCGCCGCGATTCCAATGGCGTCGGTGCCGGCATGGTTTGTCTCCTATCTGTTGTTGTCGTCTTGTGGCGCAGGGCGGTGTGACTGGCCCCGCGACCTGCTGATTAAGCCGCTTGAACGGCTTCGGCCACCTGCTTGCCGAAGGCGCGGCAGCCCATCGAGCCGCCAAGGTCTGCTGTACGGGATTGCGGGCTCGCCAACACAGCGTCAACGGCAACGTCGATCGCATCTGCGGCGGCAACAAAGTTCGCTTGCTCATGGTGCTCACCCAGCCAGCGCAGCAACATTCCGACCGAGAGGATCATCGACGTCGGGTTGGCCTTGTCCTGGTTCTGGATGTCGGGTGCCGAGCCGTGCTGTGCCTGTGCGCAGCAGAGCGTGTCGCCGGCCATGATCGAGCCGCCCAGGCCCAGGCTGCCCGACAGCTCGCTCGCCAAGTCGGAGAGGATGTCGCCGTAGAAGTTGGTGGCGACGATCACGTCAAAGCGCGACGGGTCTCGCACCATGTAGGCCGTCGATGCATCGACCAGCAGATCGTCGAACCGCACTTCCGGAAACTCCTGAGCCACCTTGCGCACTTCGCGCAGGAACAGCCCGTCGGTCATGTGAAAGCTGTTCGCCTTGTGGATGGCGGTGACGTGCTTCGTGCGCTTCATGGCCAGCTCGAACGAACGGCGGGCGATGCGCTCCGAGCAGTGCGCGGTGATCTTGCGCACGGAGATCGCCATGTCCTTGGAGGGCATCATCTCGCCCCAGCCCTCGTACATGTTGCGATCTGGATAGAAGCCTTCGGTGGCCTCGCGCATGATCACGAGGTCCATGTTGCGCACGCCTTTGCCCAGGAATTCGCGCGAGCGCGATGGGCGGACGTTGGCATACAGGTCCAGGTCGCAGCGGAAGGCGGCGGAGATGTTGCGTCCGCCTTTGTCCGGTGCCGGATAGTCAGCATGCGACTGCGTGCCGAGGATGATGCCGTCGTAGGTGGTCGCCTTGTCGAGCACCTCTTGGCGCAGCGTGGTGCCGTGTTTCTCGAGGCTGGTGAAACCGACGTCTTCGTAATCGAACTGCAGGCCGAGGCCGAAGGCCTTGTCGGCTTGCGAGAGAACGTCGATGGATGCGGCAACGATTTCAGGGCCGATGCCGTCGCCCGGGAGTACAAGAATGCGCATGATGGTGTCGCTCAGAAAGTCAGTGTTTGGGGGTCTGGTGCTCGGCCGAGACAGGGCGTGTTTCCCCGCTGTCGGCCAGCGTGCGGGTGGCGTCGAGCACGGCGTAGATCCACAGGATCTTCATCGGCGCCGTCTTCGAAAGATTGCGGAAGCGATGTGGCACGTTGGGCGGAATGAACGTGGCATCGAGTGGCTTGAGCGGGTACTCCAGGCCGTCGATGTCGAGGATGGCTTCGCCTTCCACCAGGACCACGCTTTCCTGGCAGTTGTGGCTGTGGAACGGAATCTCCACGCCCGGAGCGAACGAGGTGTAGCCGGTGATGAAGCTGTCGGACCCGATGCCGTGGCCGACGAGTGGCGTGGTACTGGCACCGCCGCCACGGTCGTAGGTCGGCAGTTCATCCGGCTTGAGCAGGGCGGCGCCCGAGGGTGTCTTGATTGTCATGGTTGGCTCCAATGCGTTGGGGGCAGCACTGCGTCAGCGGGCGGGCCCGACCCACACAGTCTTGATGTTGGTGAATTCGCGAATGCCGACTTCGCCGAGCTCGCGGCCGTAGCCCGATTGCTTCACGCCGCCGAAGGGCAGGCGCGCGTCGGAGGCCACCAGCCCGTTGATGAACACGGCGCCCGCTTCGATACGCCGCGCGAGCTGCTTTGCCTGTTCGGTATCGGCCGTCCAGATGGCGGCACCCAGGCCGAACTCAGTCGCATTGGCCAGTTCAATGGCCTCGTCCGCGCTCTTCACGCGCAGGATGGCGGCGACGGGGCCGAACGTCTCTTCGCGCGCAGCGGGCATGTCCGGCGTGACGTGATCGAAGACGGTCGGCGCATAGAAGAAGCCAGCGCCCGGCAGCGGCGCACCGCCAGCCTTGAGCGTGGCACCAGCTTCGATGGTGCGTTCCACCTGGCGGTGCAGTTCGTCCCGCAGGTTGGAGCGCGCCATGGGGCCGACGGTGGTGTCGCGCTGTGTCGGGTCGCCCACCTTCAGCTTCTCCACTTCCTGGCAGAAGCGCTCGACAAAGCGATCCGCTACAACATCCGCCACGATGAAGCGCTTGGATGAGATGCAGCTTTGGCCGGCGTTGGAGAAGCGCGCCTTAACGGCAGCCTTGGCAGCCGCATCGACATCGGCATCAGCCAGTACGACAAACGGGTCCGAGCCGCCCAGCTCAAGCACCTGCTTCTTCATCGCACGACCTGCCTGCGAGGCGACCAGCTTGCCCACAGCGGTGGAGCCGGTGAGTGTGACGGCCGCGATGCGCGGGTCATCAATAAGTGCGGCAACACCCTCCGGTTCGATCAGCAGCGAAGCCACCAGACCCGCAGGCACATCCGCTTCCAGGAACACGGACTCCAACACCTGCGCACACTGCGGCACATTCGCCGCATGCTTGAGGATCGCGCCGTTGCCGGCGCACAGCGCCGGCGCCGCAAAGCGGATGAACTGCCATACTGGGTAGTTCCACGGCATGATCGCCAGCACGACGCCCAGTGGGTCATAGACGACCAGGCTTTCGCTGGCGTTGCTTTGCACGGTCTGGTCGCCGAGGTACTTGGCGGCGTGCTTTGCATAGAAGTGGCAGGTCCAGGCGGACTTCTCGATTTCCGCTTCTGCCTCGGCGATGGGCTTGCCCATCTCCAGCGTGATCAGCGCGGCCAGCTCGGCCTTGCGGCGCAGGAGCACATCGCCCACGCGCCCGACTGTAGCCGTGCGGGTGGCCAATGGCGTATTCGCCCATGCCTTCTGGGCAGTCGCAGCCGCGTTGAGGGCTTGCTCGACGCGTTGCTGCGGGTCGGCATCAAAAGTGGCCACGACTTGCTCGGTGGCGGGGTTCAGAGTTCGAAACATCGGAATGCCTTGTTGGGGAGAGGAAGTCTTAGCTCGTGGACTTGGCGAAGTCATATAGACGCGCTGGGTTGTCAACGAGAATGCGTTTCTGCATCTCGGGTGTCTTGGCCCAGCCCATGAGTTGGTTGAGCGCGCGGCCGGCGTCTTCGCTGCGGAATGGCTCGATCTGTTCGAGGTCGCCGCTGCGGTTGCCCGAGCTGCCGGTGTGCGGCCAATCGGACGCCCACACCAGCCGATCGGGGCGGGCGTCGATCAGTGCGGCTGCAAACTCGCTCACATCGTCGAAACCGGGGGCATTCTTCGAGGCGCGATACGGGGCAGAAAGCTTGATGTAGACGTCGCTCGCCTTGACCAGTGACACGACATTCGCAAACGCAGCCTTCTGTTCTTCCTTGCGATACGTCTTGATGCCGGCAAAGTGATCCAGCACCACTGGAACCTTCAGTTCGGCGATGCCCGGGGCGATTTCCGCAATGACATCCACGTCGGCGTAGACCTGGACTGCCCAGCCCAGCGGCCCCACCACATCTTGTGCGCTCTTAAGTTGCGCGAGCGCGAAATCACGGTTGCGTTGGCCGCTCACCTCGAGATTCAGCCGAATGCCGCGCACCCCCACGCTGTGCATCGACTCCAACTCCGCATGCGTGGCGCGCTGGAGATCGATCACGGCAACGCCACGCGCCTGGGCCGGCCCCAGCCGCCCGAGTGCGTCGAGCATGGCAGCGTTGTCCGTGCCGTAGACACTCGGCTGCACCAGCACCACGCGGCTCATGCCAATGCGCTGCTCGAACACCAGCAGATCCTCGACGCGCGCCACGCCCGGTGTGTAGGAGCGCTTGGCAGCGAACGGGAAGCGCGCGGCATCAAAGATATGCACGTGGCAATCGCAACTGCCGGAGGGCGGCGGGACGGTTGGCACGCTCACGTTGCGCACGAGGTCGGGGTTCACGCCGGCTCCTTGCCCATTGGCAGGCCCGATGGCCGCAAAACCTGACGGAAGGGCGAGGCTGCCGACAGCAGCAAGGCCAGCCTCAAGAAGATGCCTACGTTGCACATGAGTCTCCTGGTTCTTCAGATTTGCAAAGGGGGTGCGCGGGAAGCGATTGATTGGTATTTTATTTAATCAAAAGACCATGTAAAGGGTTTTTTGAGAAGACAAAATGCCGAGGTGACAGAGCGACATGGACAAGCGGCTATGCTGTACGGCTTTGTGGGAAATACTCGTGGTTTACCCGTGGGCGTCGTTTTTTCGACCCGGAATGCCCATCGGGCTGCTGATGCAACACTTTTCGGATGGTCCTTTGAGGACGCAAAGTTCCGGATTCGAGCTGTGTTAACATCGCCCCACCGCCCCAGTCATCCATTGCCCCATGGCTCGCCAACTCGCCGACACGCTCGCGGCCAACATCCACCAGTACATCGCCAGCGCCGGCATGACGCCCGGTACGCGGCTGCCCGAGCGGGCGTTGGCGGAGCAGTTCCGTGTGTCGCGGTCTCCAGTGCGCGAAGCCTTGAAGCGACTGGCCAGCCAATCGATCGTGATTGCGCATCCTGAGGGCGGTTACGCGGTCGCGGAGGCCGACGCCGCCCAGCCGACCGGCGCGATTGAGTCCGAGACGGCCGGCGCTGACGAAACCGAAGAGACCTATCTGCGCATTGCCGAAGAACGCCTGCGCGGAGAACTCCCCGACCGCTTTACAGAGAACGAGCTGATGCGCAGGTATGGCGTCACGCGCGGGCAGTTGAATGCCATCCTTCGGCGCATGGCCCAGGAGGGCTGGGTGGAACGGCTCCCGGGGCACGGGTGGATGTTTTTGCCGGTGCTCACATCGGCGGAAACGTATTCGCAGGGCTACCGATACCGGCTGCTGATCGAGGCCGCCGGTATCCTGGAGCCGACCTTTAAGCTGGATCGCGAGGCGCTGCTGCGGTGTCGTGCTGAACAGGAAGCGCTGGCCAATGGGGGCGTTAGGACGGCATCGCCTGCCAGCCTTTTCGACGCGAACAGCCGGTTGCACGAAACCATTGCAGCCTGTTCGGGCAACGCATTCATCCTGGACGGATTGCGCCGTCTGGATCGGCTCCGTCGATTGATGGAGTACCGCAAGGCGGTCGACCGTGACCAGGCCGAGCGACGCTGCCGCGAACATCTGACGTTGATCGATCTGCTACTGGGCGGGCAACAGGAAGCCGCAGCAGATTTCCTGCGGTTGCACTTGCGCAATGCCGCGCGGGAAAAGACCTCGGGTGAATAGTGGGTTGCCCCACGCCACCAGTACAAAACAAAGCGAAACGGCCCGGACGATCCGGGCCGTTTTCTTTAGAGCGCTGCCAGTTCTTCTGTGATGGCGAGGAAGCGCACGATATCGTGCGGCGTATGGCAATGCAGCGGCGACACCCGCACCGCGCCGGAGAGATTGAACGACTTCAACATCCGGCCCGAGTACAGGCTGGACGCAACGCGCTCGTAGACGATAACGCCGCGCTTCTCATACTCGCGCACTGCTTGGGTAGGCTCTAGGTTCTGAAAGCCCACGCCAACGATCAGGTCGCGCTGCGTGAGATCTGGGTGATCCCAGTGCACCTCGATGCCACGCATCGGACGCAGACCGCCCTGCCCGCCATAGCCGTCCAGCAACGCCGTAAGCAGCGCTCGTTCATGCTGCTCAATCCGACGCATGCCTTCAACGAAGAGCTCGCGCCGTTCGGTCTGATCACTGAAATACCGGCCGATCCACGTCACGTAATCGACAATTGCGCTGACTACCGCGAATTGCGCCGGCGCCGGGCTGCCCAACTCCCACTCCCCCGGTTGTTTTGCGGTCAGCCGATGGTGCGGAAGTTCAGAGGCGCGCGGCGACAGCCATGACATGCCGGAACCACGGCAACCAAAGAATTTGTACGGCGCGAAGTTGATGCCATCGACGGGCGTCTTCTTCAGATCAATCACACCGTGGGGGGCGTGCTGTACCGCGTCCACAACGATGAACAGTCCCGGCTTCTTCGCCCGTGCGCGCTCCACAATGGTGGCGATATCGAGCTTCGCGCCGGAAATGTTCGAGGCGTAGATCACGCTCAACAGTGCCGTGCCTTCGTCTACGAGTGATAGGATCTCGTCCGCATCCACGCCACCTGTTTCGGGGTTGCTCCGAGCAACGCGCAGCGTCTTGCCGGTTCGCTCTGCGTAGAACGCCATCGCGTCGTATGAAGACGGGTGCTCCAGCACCGTGGTCACCGCGTTGGTGCCCGGCACGTTTTCCATGATTGCCCGCACCATGTCGAACATCGCACCCGATGCGGTGAGCGAGGCATAGATGCTGCCGCCTTCTGCGTTGAGGATGGTTCGGATGTCGCTCTCGCCGCGCGCCTGCACGTCCTGAAGATAGCGCGCGCGCTCGTGAATACGTTCGGGGCAATCCGGCAGCGCATCGATACCCACATACGCCTCCAGGGCAGCCTTGAGTCGGAACGAACCGCCGGCGTTGTCAAAGAACAGGCGTTCTCGACCATCCATGTCGCGCTCGACATGGTGAAATCGCGCGACGATCTCTTGCATCAACGCTTCGGAAAAAAATTCGCCTTTGCTGGCATCCATCTGAATGACTCCAATGTCTGACTAATTTCTGATCGTCGCTCGGCAGCGTGCGATCTGGGTGTTCATGCGTCGAGCGAAGCGAGATAGGCCTCGCCCTTCTTGGCGTCGTACTGACCTTCCCATTTGGCGATTACCAGGGGAGCCAGTGCATTGCCAACAACGTTGAGGGCCGTGCGCCCCATGTCCATGATGCGGTCCACACCCGCGATAAACGCGAGCCCTTCCAGCGGCAGACCGGCGCTGGCCAGCGTGGCGAGCAGGATCACGAACATGAAGCCGGGCACACCCGCCGCGCCTTTCGAGGTGACCACCATCGTGAGCGTCAGGACAAGCTGCTCCTGCCAGCCAAGGTGGGTGCCATACAGCTGCGCGACAAACAGCGTGCCAATGCCAAGATAGATCGATGCGCCATCCAGGTTGAACGTGTAGCCGGTGGGCACAACGAACGCCGTCACGCTCTTCGGCACGCCGTAGTCCTCCATCTTCTTCATGAGTTGCGGCAGCACTGTGGCCGAGCTGCATGTGGAGAACGCGATGATCAGCTCGTCCTTGATAACGCGCAGCAACGTCAGAATGCGGAAGCCGAATAGACGTGCAGTCACGCCCAGCACCGCAATGACGAACACCGCAATCGCGAGATAGGTCACGGCAACAAGCTTGAGCAGAGGCAGCAGCGACGCAAAGCCGAAGTTGGCCACCGTCACGGCAATCAGGGCGCAGACCCCGATGGGGGCATAGCGCATCACGATGCCCGTCACCTTGAACATCGCCTCGGCAATACCTTTGAGCGTGGCGACCACCGGCTTGCGAAACTCGTCCGGCACGGACTGCAACCCCAGCCCGAACAGTACAGAGAAGAAGATCACAGGCAGCAGATCCCCCTTGGCCATCGAGGCCAGAATATTGTCCGGAACGATGCTCAACACCAGTGCCATGAACCCGTGGTGGCCCTGCACTTGCTGCGTCACCTGCTGGTAGCGCGAGATGTCGGTGTGCGCCAGTTGCGACATGTCGGTGCCAGCACCAGGCTGGAACACGTTCCCGATGACGAGGCCCAGCACGATCGCAATGGTGGTGATGACTTCGAAATACACCAGCGTCTTCAGGCCGATCCGCCCCAGCGTCTTGCCGTCACCCACACCAGCGATACCGATCACCATGCTTGTGAAGACGATCGGCACCACGATCATCCGAATCAGCTTGATGAACATGTCGCCGGCCGGCTGGAGTAGCCCGGCAACCGCGCCGTCCCGCATCTGCGGGAAGTGATTCAGGGCGAGCCCGACAGCAATGCCGACGGCCAAGCCAATGACGATCTGCCAAGCCAGACCAATGCGAGGCTTCGGGGACACGCCCTGCAGGGGCGGACTTTCGATTGCGGATTCCATGGTTGTCTCCTCTTGTAGTCATCTGCGCCTGCTTAAATCAGACGGCTGGGCACAACCATAAGCACCTTGAATTAGAACAAAAAGCGATTTTTTTGTATGATGAAAAATCGCTTTTTTTCATATGTAGGAACTGACGATGCTGACGTTCAAGCAACTGGAGGCGCTGTACTGGATCGTTCAGTTGGGCTCGTTCGAAGCCGCTGCCAGTCGGCTCAATGCCACGCAGTCGGCGGTCTCCAAGCGCGTGCAGGAGCTCGAACGCATCTTCGACATTGAGGTGTTCGACCGCACGCATCGCAGCGCACGGCTCACCGAGAAAGGCTCGGAGATCTTCGAATATGCAAAGGAATTGCTGGAGCGCCGCGATCAGATTGTCGAGCGGATCAGCTCAAAGGATGTGCTGGTCAAGCAGGTGCGAATCGGTGTGACCGAACTGACGGCGCTCACCTGGCTTCCTCGCCTGATCGCCGCGATACAGGCCGAATATCCGAAAGCCAAGGTGGAAGCCGAGGTGGATCTGACAGCGACACTCCGTGAGCGCCTGGCAGCCGATACCATCGATCTCATCGTTGTTCCGCAGACCCACGGCACCGAACCGTTCACCATGACTCAGGTTGGTGAGGTGGAGAACGCCTGGATGTGTTCACCGGCGCTTGGACGCAAGAAGGCGAGCATCGCACTGGCGGAGATCACGCAGTTTCCGTTGATCTTGCAGGGCACGCAATCTGGAACCGGATACCTGTACATGCGCTTTCTTCAGGAACAAGGTGTCGGTACGCCGCGCATCCTGGCAAGCAACAGCTTGATCGCACAATTGGGCCTGACGCTCTCAGGCCTTGGCGTCAGTTATCTTCCGAAGGCGTGTCTGGGCCATATGGTTGCACGCGGCGCGCTTTCGATCATTCGTACGCAGCCTGCCCTGCCCCCGGTTCGGTACGTCGCCCTGCACCGGCCCAGCACGCCGCAATCATTGGTTGCCGTGATTGCACGGCTGGCGGCGCAGACATGCGATTTCAGCTCGAACCTTCTCGATCCAGGCAGCGCCTAAAAGGCTCTTCCGGAAGGTTTCAACGCGTACCCGCGTGAAACTCGGCGATCGCCTTCCACATCAGCACCGGATTCGAATACATCGGAAAGTGTCCGCACTCCGGAATTTCAGCCAATACGACGCCCTGCTCGCGGATGTGGCTCAGGTACGAAAGCGAAGCGTTCTGCGCCCCATACATGAACATGCGCGGGAATGGCAGGCTGAGAAACTTGCGCATCAGATCGCCGTTGTCCGACAGGTCGACCATCGAGCGGAAGATGCCGCCCACTGCCCCGGCCCGGACCTTGTGACGTAGGCTCGCGGCGTATAGCGCGCTTGCATAGGCCGGTGCATGCCGGGTGCGCTCGATGAAATCGTCGAAAAACCGGTCGGCGTCTTCCCGCGGGTGGTCGACGATCTGCCGGCTGAGAAAACAATCCTCGGGCGCGATGTTGCCCTCAATATCAACAAAGCTGAGCACCCGCTCGGGATGCTGGTGCGCGAGCATCAACGCGGTCAGGCCGCCCATCGAGTGTCCGATCAGATGAAAGCGCTCGAAGCCGATGCGCTGCAGTACGGCCAGCGCCGTGTCGACCAGGAACGGGATGCTGGTCTTCGACAGATCGGCGCAGCGGCTTTCACCGCAGCCCGGTGCGTCATAGGCGACGAACGGGTGGCCGGCAAACTCCGCCTGGCGAACGATATCGGCGTAGTCCTCTTTGGTGGAGCCGAAGCCGTGCAGAAACACGATCGGCGCCTTGCCGCCATCGCGATGGATGGCGGCGATGTCCACCGCCGCACCATCTATGGTGAAGGAGAACCGCGATTGGATGAACGCTTGAGACATAGAATTCACGGTCCCGAGTGCACTCATGCAGTGAGCGCGCAACAGAAATCCTGGATGGCCGTGCACGCCTTCCGCAAGGACGCATCATCGAGCGCATAGGCAATGCGAATGTACGGCCCGAGTCCGAACGCACTCCCATGCACGGTGGCCACACCCGCCTCGTCGAGCAATGCGTTGACCACAGCCTCGTCGCTGTCCAGGCGCGTACCGGCCAACGTCGTCTTACCAATCAGGTCTTTGCACGAGGCGAAGGCATAGAACGCGCCTTGAGGCACGGCGCAGCGTAAGCCCGGCGCCTGATTCAGTAACTCGACCACCATGTCGCGTCGGCGCTGGAACACCGCGCGGGACTGCTGGATGAAGTCCTGCGGCCCCGTCAACGCAGCTAGAGCAGCATGCTGGGAGATCGAGCAGGCGCCGGACGTCTGCTGCCCCTGCAGTTTCTCCATGGCTTCGATCAGCCAGTTGGGGCCAGTGCCAAAGCCGATGCGCCAACCCGTCATCGCGTAGGCCTTGGAGACACCGTTCATGGTCAAGACGCGCTCACGCAGCCGGGGTTCGACTTGGGCGATGGTGAAGAACGGCAGATCGTCGCAGATCAGATGCTCGTAGATGTCGTCGGACAAGACGAGCACCTCAGGGTGGTCAAGCAAAACACCCGCCAGCGCGAGCAGCTCCTCGCGCGTGTATACCGCCCCGGTCGGGTTGGAAGGCGAGTTCAGGATCAGCCAACGCGTTTTGGGCGTCAGTGCCTGTTGCAGCGCCTGCGGGGTCAGCTTGAAACCTGTCTCTGCGCCGCACTCGACGACGATCGGGCGCGCGCCGCAGAGCTGAACGATCTCGGGGTAGCTCACCCAATACGGCGCCGGGACGATGACTTCGTCCCCTTCGTTGAGCGTGGCCGCCAGCGCGTTGAAAATTACCTGCTTGCCACCGCTGCACACGAGCGTGTTGCGCCAGTCCACGTCCAGGCCATTCTCGCGCTGGAACTTGGCGGCAATCGCCTCACGCAGCGCACGCAATCCCGCCACCTGCGTATAGCGCGTATGGCCGGCACGGATGGCGGCAATGCCTGCCTCACGCACGTGCTCAGGCGTATCGAAATCCGGTTCCCCTGCACTCAACGAGATGACAGTGGCACCGCTGGCGCGTCGCGCGGCCACGCGATCCATCACTCGGTAGGTGGCGGACGGCCGCGCGGCGGCCAGAAAGCGGTTCAGTCCGTGGGCGGTATCGGTCATTACGCGTCCCTCCAGCTCGTGAGGCCCATCAGCTCCAGCGTGCTCTTGCCCTGCTGCAGGGCATCCATCATCTTCGCTTCCTTGTCCGCACGCGCTTGGCCTTGCGCTAGCGTGTGTTGCACCTGTACTGCGGGAATGACGAGCACACCATCGTCGTCTGCCACCACCAAGTCACCAGCGGCGACGGGCGTACCCGCAAAGCTGATCGGCTGGCCGACCGACGGCGCACTGGCCTTGATTGTGCCGCGCATGCAAATGCCCCGCGTGAACACCGGGAAGCGACGTGCCGTCATCGCAGCAATGTCGCGCACGCCACCGTCGATGACCAGGCCCGCCACGCCGGCCGCCTCAGCCGCAACCGTGAGCACCTCGCCCCAGTAACCGGCAACGAACCCACCAGTCGAAATCACCAACACACTGCCGCGCGGCACCCGTTCCATTGCGATGTGGATGGAAAGGTTGTCCCCCGGTGAACATTCCAACGGATATGCGGGCCCAGCAACCGATGCACCGGGCCATACCGTATGGATTGCGGGATCGACGGCACTGGTGGACAGACCAGACGCCTCGAACAGCGTCGAGGTGCCGAGCTTGCACGCCTGCGCCAGCAGCGCCCCGTCGTAGGCGGCGTAATTCGTGATCGTGCTCATGGTTCAGGCCTTGGTTTGCAGCGTGTGATAACCCAGCGCGGCGCGAGCCTCGCCTAGCGCCTTGCCCTGCGCGATCTGCTCGCGGATGCGCGACTCCACTTCCTCGATCTGGCGGGCGATCTGGGCAACTTCGCGGGCGCGCCCACGCGGTACGATGACAACGCCATTCGCGTCCGCAACCACGATGTCGCGCGAGGCGACCCGCACGGTACCGATGCCGACCGTCGTGTTGACGGATTCGACCTGCACGCGGTCCTTGCCGGTCCGCATGAAGCGGCCCGCAGTGAACAGCGGATAGTTGTCACCCAGCGCCTTGTTCACATCGCGGCACACGCCGTCGATCACGGTGCCAGCGATGCCGCGCAGTCCCGCGTACTGGGTCATGATGTCGCCCCAGACGGTGCAGTCGGTGCGGCCATCGTTGTCGAGCACCACCACATCACCCTCGGCCACGTCGTCGATGAAATCGCCAACGGTCCCCGCCGGCACGCTGGCTGGCACGTACTTGACCGTGAAGGCCGGCCCCACCACGACCTTGGTGTAGTCGGCCAGCGGCATGATGCCCAGGGCCTGGCCATGCAGGCCCAGCTTGTCCATGGCGTCCGAGACGCCGGGTGTATCGAGGCCCGCGAACAGGGCAACCAGTTCCTGGTCTTCAGCGCTGGCCTTACGTGGATTCGTCATGTGCAGAACTCCAATCGAAAAATGTCTGTTGGCGGATCAGCGAACCGCGATGGCCTCGAATTCCTTGTCGTGCATCACCTCGGCCACGGAGCGGCCGGCGCGCACGGCGGCCACCATGCCGTCCTGGCGGCGGGCGATGCGCTCACCGAGGTCGAGCACCTCTTCAATGCGATCAGCAGGCACGAACACCGTGCCGCAGCGGTCTGCGATGACGTAGTCGTCTTCGTGCACAGTGACGCCCGCCATCTGAACGGGCTTGCCGGAGTCGATCTGGATCACCCGGTTGCGGGCGCTGATCATCGTGATGCCGCGACCGTAGACCGGGTAGCCAATGGATTCGCTGCCCTCGATATCGCGGCTCAGGCCGTCGATGACCGAGCCGCGAACCCTCTTGGCGGTTGCAGCGTTGGCCAGGATGTCGCCCCAGCACGAGATGCCCTCCGCGCCGCCTGCGATCACCAGCACACGGTCATCCGTCGAAATGGCCTCAACAACGGGCGTAATCAGATGCACGGTGGGCTTGGCGTCCGTCTTGGGGCCGAGCTGGATGGTGCTCGCGCGGCCGACGATCTTCGGGCAGTCCCACAAAGGGCGCAGGCCAAAAGTGGCGCCAGGCAGGCCGAGAAAGTCGAGCGCATCGGACACCGTGTTGGTATCAAGCGATGCGAGGCGTTCAAGGTAGGAAGGCTGGGTCATCACGCTGGTCTCCGTTTGCAAGTGAGACCATCGTCGTACCCGCAGCCTGATATGTAAATTTCCAATTTCGTATCTGTCTGATACGATTTTAGGAAGAGAAAAAGCACCGCTCAGAGCATGAACAACACCATTGATTTCCGGCTGATACGCCAGTTGTGGATGTTCCTAACCGTCGCTGAAGAGCAGCACTTCGGGCGGGCGGCAAAACGCCTGAACATGTCCCAGCCGCCTCTGACCGAACAGATCAAGGTGCTGGAGCAGTCGCTCAAGCTGCAACTATTTCATCGCTCACGGCGCGGCACCCAACTCAGTCCTGCGGGCGCGGCCATCCTGCCTGCCGTTCGCCAGTTCGCCACCCAGGTCGAACGCCTGGAGCGCGTCGTACGGGAAGTCGCCGCTGGCCAGTCCGGCGTGCTGCATGTCGGAGCCATCACTTCGGCCATGCTGGAAACGGTGCCGCCCTTGCTGAATGCACTCAAACGCGCGCATCCGAACCTGACAGTATTCGTCCGGGAAATCGATAGCGTCGAAGCCATTCCGGCGTTGGAAGCAGGCGAACTCGACCTCGCCTTCGTTCGCCTGGATGGCGAGGTCGGCAGCGGCATCGCAACGATGCCGCTGGCCGAAGACCGTTTGGCAGTGGCACTGCCGAGGGAACATGCGCTGGCCGCGCTGCCAAGGGTGCGGTTGCAGTCGCTTGCCGATGAACAGTTGGTGATGTCTTCCCGGCAGGTCAGCCCGGTCTACTTCGATATGCTGACCTCCGTCTGCCGCACGCATGGTTTGACGCCGCGAGTGATGCACGAAGTGCGTTCAGTAACCTCACAGATCGCTTATGTCGGCTGCGGCCAGGGCGTGGCGCTGGTTCCGGCGTCCATGCGTAAGCTGGCGCCGGAGAATGTCGTGATCCGGCCGCTGAAGGAGAAGGTGATGGTGGTGACGGCCGCCGCAGTCTGGAATACAAATCGCCACCATCCGATGGTGGACGAAGCGGTTTCGTGGCTGACGCGGCAGGCTAAGCACTAACCAGGGCTGACGACGATCGCCGCGCCAACATTCATCACGACGGCCGGGGGTTAGTACACCAACGGTACATCAACCGCCGCAGGCGCCACGTACTCTGTCATCCGGCGGCGAGACAGATCCATGTGGGCCCGCACGATCTCTGCCGCTGCGTCGGCATCATGGCGCTCGATGGCCTCGATGATCTGATCATGCTGGCTGGCAGCCTTGCCGAGATCCGCGTTCATGTCGGTGGTGGTCGGATGCCGGTAGAAGATTTTGCCGAGTCGAGCGTGGTCGATCAGGATACGCTGCAGGCTTGGCATCAGATAAGCGTTGTGCGCCATCTTGCCGATCTGCAGGTGGAACTGGTCGTTATATAGGACGCGATTCTCGACATCGTTCTGATCGATCGCCTCGCGAAATCGCTCCTGAATCTGCTTGAGTTCGTCGATCTCGTTGGGGGCAGCGTTGACCGCCGCCAATTGCGTGGTCGCGATGTAGATGAGCGGCGCGGCCAGGAAGAAATTGCGCAGCGACTGGTGGTTCATCGAGGAAACGCGCGCGGCCCGATTGGCCTCCAGTTCGATGTAACCCTCGGCTGCCATTTGCCGCATGATTTCGCGCACCGGTGGTCGGGACAGCCCGAACTCTTCGCTCAACGCCAGTTCGTCCACCACTGAGCCGGGCGGCATCTCCATGCTGACGATCCGCCTGCGCAGCGCCTCGCCCAGCAGGGCCTTCCGGTCAACGGAGAGGTCTGCCGCCTGCGTGTCGTCGTTTGCTGCCGCCTTTGCCTTCGCCATGGTCGTTCTCGTGTCTATCAATCGTAGACAGTTTATCGCATGAGGCGGCAACCATCGGGGTCGCGTGCATGTCCGCATTTCCGGCGCGCTGGAGCCCGCTTCGCTCCCAAACCTTTACCGATAAACGATCTCCGGCCCGTCGCCCCAGCGCTCTGAATCGCCTTTCTCGACAACCTCCTTGCCCATAAAGTGATTTATGAGGCATCAATCAATACTCTCGTAAACCCGGATAGAAGCATGTCTACCTCACGCCTATTCTGTGTCTACCAATTGTAGACATGCGAAAACGCATCGCCAAACGTCCTCCGAAACGCCTGTTCGTCAGCGTGATTTCCTGAGTAGGTCGATGCCCGAGCGTTGCAAAAAGTGAGTTTGGAGATGACACGCGTAACTTCCCTTCCCGCCGACGATTCGGCTTGCGGCTGGTATCACCTGAGTCAGCGCCGTCAGCCAAAACCCTCACATTCGGGGATAACACATGCGCGCTGGGTGGTCATTGGCGCCGGCTTTACCGGGCTCGCGGCCGCGCGACAACTGGCACTGAATTTCCCTGATGACGAAGTGGCACTGGTCGATGCCCAGGAGGTGGGCTTTGGCACCTCGGGCCGCAACGCCGGATTCGCGATCGATCTGCCGCACGACATCGGCGCAGACGACTACATCGGCGACATCGACGTTGCCAAGAGCACTCTCAAGCTCAATCGGCTGGGGCAGGGGATTCTGCGATCGCAGGTCGAGGCGCACGGGATCGACTGCCATATGCGCCCGAGCGGCAAATACCAGGCCGCCGTCGAGAACCGTGGCATTGCCGTGCTGGACGCATATCGGCGCGGGCTCGACAAGCTGGGCGAGCCTTATGAGGTGATCGCCGGCAAGGACTTGCCGGGCCATATCGGGACCTCGTTCTACCGTCAGGCGCTGTTTACACCGGGCACCGTGCTGCTGCAGCCGTCGGCGCTCGTTAAAGGTCTGGCCGACAGCCTGCCGTCCAACGTGACGCTGTACGAAAACACGGCCATCACCGACGTGGAATATGGCGACAAGGTGGTGCTCTCGCATCGCCAAGGCCGCATCGTCGCGGACAAGCTCGTGCTGGCGAACAACGCATTTGGCGCGCGGTTCGGTTTTCTCCAGCGCACCGTATTGCCGATGTTCCTCTACGCGAGCCTGACCCGGCCGCTCACGCAAGCCGAGCAGGCGAAGTTGGGTGGCCAGCCGTTCTGGGGGGTGATCCCTGCCGATCCGTACGGCAGCACGGTGCGCCGTACGCACGACAACCGGATCCTGATCCGCAACAGCTTCAGCTTCAATCCCGATCAACAGCCCAAGGCGCATTGCTTGGAGCGTTTTGTCCGCAACCACCGTCAGTCGTTCGAGCGGCGCTTTCCGATGCTGCCGGATGCCGATTTCGACTACACGTGGAGCGGATCACTCGCGCTGACCCAGAACCACAAGGGCTTCTTCGGCCAACTCGCGCCGAACGTCTATGGCGCGCTGTTCTGCAATGGGCTGGGCATTACCCGCGGCACGGTCACCGGCACGCTACTGGCGGACATGATTGCCGGCAAGCGCCACGAGTTGATCGATTTCCTGCTGTCCACCTCCGGCCCCAACCGCCTGCCACCGGAGCCGTTCCTGTCCATTGGCGTGAACGCCAATCTTTGGCTCGGACAGCACCGTGCCGGCGCGGAGGTCTGACGATCCGGTCATCCCGTCAAGCAAAGCAGCGCTTCCCGATTTCATCCATTAGACCCGGCCACTGAAACCCATTTCGGCGTTTCTTGCGACCGGGCATCAGGAGACAACAACGTGGCAAACAACATTTCCATCGAAGACGTGCCTCTGAACGGCTTCCACCAATTACTCACCATTCGATCCGGCGGCGGCTGGCTGATGGATGGCTATGTGCTGAGCATCATCGGCGTGGCGATGGTGCAGTTCTCCGCTGCGCTCAAGCTGACCAGCTTCTGGGAGGGCATGATCGCCGCGTCTGCGCTGATCGGCATCTTTTTCGGTGGCTTCCTGGGCGGCTGGCTGACCGATCGGATCGGCCGCCAGAAACCGTACTTCCTGGGTCCGACGATCTTTCTTGTCTGTTCGATCGCGCAGTTCTGGGCGCAATCCGGCGACGCGCTCTTCTGGTTGCGCTTCCTCATTGGGATTGGTGTTGGCATCGAGTACCCGGTGGCCGGTTCGCTGCTGGTGGAGTTCATGCCGCGCAAGTACCGTGGCCCACGCCTGGCAGCGCTGACCATCATCTGGTTCTTGGGCGCGGCGCTGGCTTACATCGTCGGCAACATCCTGCTCAGTCAGGCCGGCCCAGATGCGTGGCGCTGGGTGCTCGCCAGCCCGGCTGTCATCGGTGCCTTCCTGCTGTTGGTGCGTGTCGGCACGCCGGAGTCGCCGCGCTGGCTGCTCAGCAAGGGCCGCCGCGCAGAAGCCGAGGCTGTCATCAAGCAGGTCTACGGCCCGTCGTTCTCGCTGCGCAACCTGCCGGAAGAACAGGCGGAGAAGAAACTCTCGCTCGCCGCACTGCTGCACTCGGGCTATGGTAAACGCATGTTGTTCGTGTCGGTGTTCTGGAGCTGCTCGGTCATTCCCGTCTTTGCGGTGTATTCGTTCGCACCGCGCGTGCTGCAGGCGCTGCACCTCACGGGCGATTGGGAATCGTATGGCTCGGTGGCGATCACGCTGCTGTTCGTCGTCGGTTGCGTCATCGCCACGCGCATCATCAACGTGCTTGGCCGCCGTGCGATGGTGGTTCACAGCTTCCTCTGGTCCGGTCTGGCGCTGCTGGCGCTGGGCGCATGCTCGAATGGCTCGGAGTGGGTGATCCTCATGCTGTTCGGCCTGTATGCCGTGCTCGTTGGCGGAACGCAAGTGCTGCAACTGGTCTATCCGAACGAAATTTTCCCGACCGACATCCGCGCCTTTGCAGTCGGCATGGGTGCATCGCTGTCGCGCATTGGTGCGGCAATCGGAACGTGGGCCGTGCCCATCGCACTGGAAACCATCGGCATCGGCAACACGATGTATGCCGCGGCGGCGGTGTCGCTCGTTGGCTTCGTCATCTCCATTGCGCTGGCGCCGGAAACGCGCTCGCTCAGCCTGCAGGAAGCGGCATCGCTGAGTCACTGACACTGGTCTTCTCTGCCGCTCCGATGGAGCGGTGTTCTCTCATCAACGGATAACCCATCATGAAATTCGAAGGCATCTACACGCCCGCCATCACGCCCCTGACCGCAGATGGCCAGATCGACAACACCGCCTTTGCCGAAGTGCTGGAATCGCTGATTGCCGCCAAGGTGCATGGCATCATCATCGGCGGATCGACCGGCGAGTACTACGCGCACACGGCGCAGGAGCGCTTCGATCTGGCAGCACTGGCCAAGGACGTGATCGGCACGCGTGTGCCGATGGTGATCGGCACCGGCGCCGTGCGCACGGAAGATTCGGTCGAATACGCCAAGGCTGCCAAGGCCATCAAGGCAGACGCCATTCTCGTCGGCTCGCCGCCGTATGCACTGCCGACGGAGCAGGAAAACGCCCTTCACGCGCTTGCCATCGACAAGGCGGCAGACCTGCCGATCATGCTCTACAACTATCCGGGGCGGATGAGCGTGTCGATGGGCCGCAAGTTCTTCAATACCGTGTCGGCAGCGTCGAAGAACTTTCTCGCCATCAAGGAAAGTTCGGGCCAGACGGGCCAGCTGCACATGCTGGTGACCGAGTTCCCGAACATCGACGTCTCGTGCGGCTGGGACGACCAGGCGCTGGAGTTCTTCGCGTGGGGCGCACGCAGTTGGGTGTGCGCGGGTTCGAACTTCATCCCGCGCGAGCACGTTGCGCTGTACGAAGCCTGCGTGGTTGAAAAGAACTTCGACAAGGGCCGCCGCATCATGGCTGCGCTGCTGCCGCTGATGGATTTCCTGGAGGGCGGCAAGTTCGTGCAATCCATCAAGCATGGCTGCGAAGTGGTTGGCCTGCGTGCGGGTGGTGTGCGGGCACCGCTGCAGCCGCTCAATGACGCAGAGAAGCAGAAGCTGCAAGGCATCATCACCAAGCTCAAGGCCGACGTGGCTGCCGTGGTGGAGGGTCGTGCGCAATGAGCGGGCTTCTGACGGCATCCCAGTACGCGGCGCTCGCCAAGGACATAACGCTTCCGACGCAGGCGTTCATTGATGGCGCGTTTGTTCCGTCCGTATCGGGCAAGACATTCCAGACAACGAATCCCGCCACCGGCAAGGTCCTGGCCGAGATCACGGCGTGTGATGCACGCGATGTGGAAATCGCCGTGGCCAAGGCCAAGGCCGCGTTCGAGGATGGGCGCTGGCATCGTCAAGCGCCGTCGGCGCGCAAGGCAACGCTGCTGCGCTTCGCCGATCTGCTCGAGGCGCACGCGCACGAGCTGGCCGTCATGGAAAGCCTCGACAGCGGCAAGCCGATCCGCGAATGCCAGCTGACCGATGTGCCGGAGACCATCCACACCATCCGCTGGCACGCCGAACTGATCGACAAGATTTACGACAGCACGGCACCGGTGGGGTCGAATGCGCTGTCGCTGGTGGTGCGCGAGCCGATTGGCGTGGTGGGACTGGTCCTGCCGTGGAACTTCCCGCTGCTGATGCTGGCGTGGAAGATCGGCCCCTCACTGGCGGCGGGCTGTTCGATCATCGTCAAGCCGGCCAAGGAGACCACGCTGACCGCATTGCGCGTGGCGGAGCTGGCGCACCAGGCCGGAGTGCCTGCCGGTGTGTTCAACGTGCTGCCAGGCGGCGGTAAGGACGTCGGCGAGCCGCTAGGCAAGCACATGGACGTGACAATGGTGAGCTTTACCGGCTCGACGGACACCGGCCGCCTGTTCCTGCGCTATGCCGCTGATTCCAACCTGAAGCGCATCGTGCTCGAATGCGGCGGCAAGAATCCGGCGGTGGTGATGAGCGACGTCGAGGACATCGATGCCGTGGCCCAGCACATCGTCAACGGTGCGTTCTGGAACATGGGCGAGAACTGCTCGGCGTCGTCGCGGCTGATCGTGCATGCCGACGTGAAGGATGCGCTGTTGCAGCGCATCGGCGTGCACATGCGCGAGTGGAAGATGGGCGATCCACTCGATCCCGCGCATCGGATCGGCTCGCTGGTGAGCGAAGCGCATTTCCGCAAGGTGCGTTCCTACATCGAGCAGGCCCACGCCGAGGAACTCCGCGTGGCGTTTGGCGGCCGTACGGAAGGCGGAGCCTTTGTCGAGCCGACGGTGGTCGATGGCGTGGGCCGGGACAGCCGGCTCTTCCGCGAGGAAATCTTCGGCCCCGTTCTTTCGGTTACGACCTTCACCAGCACGGAAGAAGCCATCGCACTCGCGAACGATTCGGTCTATGGGCTGGCAGCGTCCGTCTATACGAGCAACCTGAACCAAGCGATTCGGCTGTCGCGCGAGATTCGTGCGGGCGTTGTCACCGTCAACTGCTTTGGAGAGGGCGACATCACCACACCGTTCGGCGGGTACAAGGAGTCGGGTTTTGGCGGGCGCGACAAGTCGATCTGGGCGCACGACCAGTACACCGAGATCAAGACCGTCTGGATCGACGTGCCGGATTACGCCGCGGCGAACTAGGCGAAAGGCCAACCACGCTCGGCAGCAGTCGAGCGTGGCGCCTCCGGCAAGACTGCCCTCCCCGTCAGACCGACATATCAGTGCACGCGCATTATGCAAAGCAAAAACAAGGCAACCCTCATCGGGCTCATCGCTGTTCTATTGTGGGCCTCGATCGTCGGACTGATCCGTGGCGTTAGTCAAAGCCTTGGGGCCGTGGGGGGCGCCGCCATGATGTACAGCGTGGCCTCCGTGCTGCTTCTGTTCTCGGTCGGCTTCATCCGGTTGAGAGACTTTCCGCGCCGGTATCTCATCTGGGGAAGCCTGCTGTTCGTCGCCTATGAGCTGTGCCTCTCGCTGTCCATCGGCTATGCCAACACCAGTCGACAAGCCATCGAGGTCGGAATGGTGAACTACCTGTGGCCGTCGCTCACGATGCTGTGTGCCATTGTGTTCAATAAGCAGAAGTCGAATCTCCTGATCGTTCCCGGTTTTCTGGTGGCCATTCTCGGCATCTGCCTCGTGCTGGGCGGCGACCAGGGGCTTGATATCGCCGGCATGGCAGCGAACGTTCAGGACAATCCGCTTAGCTATGGGCTCGCGTTTTCGGGCGCGTTGATCTGGGCTGCGTATTGCACCGTCACAACGCGGATTGCTGAAGGTAAAAACGGCATCACGCTGTTCTTCGCACTCACCGCCCTGACACTGTGGATCAAATACCTCGCAGCCGGCGGTGGCACGATGCATTTCAGCTACGAGGCGATTGTTTACCTCGCGCTAGCTGCGTCGGCAATGGGCTTTGGTTATGCGGCGTGGAACGTCGGCATCCTACACGGCAACGTGACGGTACTCGCAGGCGCGTCGTACTTCATCCCAGTTCTTTCTGCGGCCTTGGCGGCAACGCTACTGCACACGCCACTGTCGTTCGCCTTCTGGAAAGGCGCGTCCATGGTCTGCGCGGGGTCGATCCTGTGCTGGCTGGCTACACGGGGGCAACGTGCACAGAAATCCTCCGCATTGAAGCGACCCCAACCGCAGGAACGCGCTCATGGACAGTGAGCCCTGAACCGGCGCCCCTTGCTCTAAGAACCGGCCCTCCCCCATCGATCCACTTCACACGTGCGGCAATCATCGACTGGGACGACCTGTTCGCCCCCCCTCACGTTGACATCGCCGAGCGATCAGCGTGGGCGATGTTGTACCCAAGCATCATCCAACCACTAGGACAAGGATATGTCCGAGGAGACAAATATGAAGACACGCTTGTTTGTGGCATTGGCTTCGTGCGCGGTCACCGCGCCAGCATTCGCACAAAGTTCAGTGACCCTGTATGGTGTGCTCGACGAAGGGCTCAACTACACGAATAACGTCGGCGGTCACAGCCAGGTTGCAATGGCCAGCGGGTTCCCGCACGGTAGCCGTTGGGGGCTCAAAGGGTCGGAAGAACTCGGCGGCGGTGTCAAAACGATCTTTCAACTCGAAAACGGTTTTGACGTGGACACCGGTCGGGCTTTTCAGGGCGGATTGCTGTTTGGGCGTCAGGCGTACGTGGGCTTCTCGAGCAGCAATGCAGGCACGCTCACAGTCGGGCGGCAGTATGACTCCGTGGTGGATTACCTCGCGCAGACCTCTGCCGGCGGCACCTGGGGCGGCTACATGTTCGCCCACCCGGTCGACAATGACAATCTCATCAACTCGTTCCGAACAAACAACACGGTCAAGTACACCAGCCCGACCCTGGACGGTGTGAAGTTCGGTGCCACGTACAGCTTCAGCAACGATACGGGCTTCTCGAACAATCGACTGGTGAGCGTGGGCGGTCAGTATACGGTTGGTGGCTTGCTGCTGACGGCCGCATATCTGCAAGCCGACAGCCCGTCCGCTACGTCGTACGGCGCAATCAATAACAGCGGAGACCAGAACCTGCTTGGCACCAAGCTGAAGATCTTTGGTGCCGGGGTGACGTACACCTTCGGCAAAGCCACCCTGGGGCTGTCCTATTCCAACACGAACGTCGCTGACCCGCAAAGCTCCGGCTATGTCGGGCCGATTACGGCGCCGGTCGGGCAACTGTCGTCATTGCGCTTCCAGAATCTTGAGATCAACGCCAAATATCAGTTTGGCCCGTCGTATTGGCTGGGTGCGATGTACACCTACACGCGTGCCAACTTCAATGCAACGTCCGGAACGCTGCATCCCACCTACCATTCGATCGGTCTGATGGCGGATTACGCAATGTCGAAGCGCACCGATGTCTACTTGCAAGGCGTGTACCAACATGTCAGCGGTGATACGACTGGTTCTGTGCTCGACGTAGCGTATGTGGCAGGTGCGGCGAATGTTTCGTCCAACCGGAATCAGTCACTGCTCCGCGTGGGGATTCGCCATTTCTTCTAAGTGCTCTGTCGGACGACTTTCTGCGTCCGATGCAGTCAAGCGCTTATCCTCGCGATTTTCCTTGACCGTGCAGTCCACCAAGCACTAGCTTCGGTGGGCTCCACAAATGCTGAATGTTCTGAGCGCGGCTGTGACAAGGGATACGCTCTCCCCATGGAGCTCAAGACGACCGCGCTCCAGGCGCTCGCGGAACCTCTTAGCAGTATCCTGATCGCCTACAGAAAAGAGCCTACGGCGCGCTCGAGCCGAGGCAGAACAGCGTCGTCCCCGCCGACACACCACTCTCGCAAGACCTTGGCAAGATAGGGGCAAAGTGCAACAGAAAGAGTCACCACTAGGCGCTCAGGTCCGTCGTGTTTCGAGATCAAAACTTGCTCCATGACGTGGCTCACCCACGCGAACCGTAATGGCACTCCCGGTCTGTTGTCCCGCTCAGCTTGGCGTGCCAATAACCTGGCTCTGAATGGTTAATCCAGGATTGAACGCAGCATTCTCTACGACTCGCCCCTTTGGCGCATAGCCTCTTGGGTTGCAGACAACTCGACATGCCCCTACGGTGTAGTCAAAGCTGTCATGCATATGGCCATGGATCCATAGATCGACCAGTTCGACCACATCGTCCAGGTGGCTAGCATATGCCGGCGTGAGTAGATCGCCTTGATACTGCATGGACACACTTTGCTTAGAAGGCGCATGGTGCGTGACAACCACGCGTTTGCGCTGCGTCGGAACCATCAGTTCATTGGCCAGCCATTGACGAGCAGCGATGTGCATCTGAATCGTATCCCGTGGTTGGAGCTTTCTGAACACACCGAATCCCACCGCCGCAGATAACACGGACATAATCACCAGAACAATGTAGACCGGGCTTGCAATGCCGTGAGGTACGCCTTCAATGTGAAGCATGACCGATCATCATTGCCAAGGTTTGTGTTGCGTTAACTTAGTCGGTGGTAAGAGTTCGCTTGCCAGCCAACACCGGGCCTGCTACTTGTGGTTCCACTATTGAGTGCCGAGCAAGCGCCTGCGCCTTCGTCAACTCTGCGAACAAAGCCAAACGAGCGGCCAACTGATCCGGCGTCTCTGTTGGGCGTGGCTTGCGTGGAGCATTGCGTGTTCTTGGCTTCATGATTACCCCTTTGAGCGATGCGGCCGCCCTCCTTCGCGGGAACAACCGACGTAATTGATCTTACTGCGTTTTCGCCGATCGTCAGTAAGCGTGCAGCGCTCCTGCATGCCCTTCGCTTCGCGTATGCGGCAGCCAGCCTTGCGAAGCTGCGTCCACCGCTAACAACTCACCGTGACCCCAATCACGCCCTATCTGAATGGCCTATTACCCAGTGCTACTCATGTAGTTCTCTATCTGCGTATCGCTCAATCATCCATGTCACAAGCGACCAGGTCGCGCGTGGCCGTATCTGTAATACCCTCTCCGTTGGCAGCCAGCGCCACGCTGGGCAAAACTGATCGAAGGATGGGCAATCGCCCCAGTCGATCAACACGGTCCTGTCCAGTAAAACCAAGCTACTAAGAACCATGCAAAACAGGCCTAGAACCTCACACTCTGCGAGTATCTGGTTCATCGCAACAGGCCCAGGTATTAAGCGGCTTCGAACAGGCAGAAACTGCGTTTGAAACCAAATTCCTGAGAGCGCCGGGTTGCACGTGCGGCTTGGTACGCCCACTGCCGGCGGAACGCCGTAGAGAATTGCGGTCTTACAGTACGCCGCAACCACTGCTTTCATTGCCGCTTGAATTCGCAGGCCGCTTCCACGCACGTCCAGTATCGAGACAGCGTGCGGTATTTGACTCTGATCGGTCACGCTAAGCGCCCTCAGTCTGGCCAAGGTATCCAGAATGGTGCTTGTCATGCCATTCTGAATTGATCGCCACGGCGCTGGAGGCGAAGCTTCTAGCGATGTCACACTCACTTCAGACTTGAGGCTCTGGCGGCCCTCCTCGCTGCCACGCCACTGAAGATGCCGTCGCAAGTATCGACGTGTTCTCGCTTCATTCTGGAACCACGCAGACGTGAATGGATTTAACGTTGCGGGCGGCTGCGGAAGCGAAGTCTCGTCACCACACTCTTTTAGAGCAGTGCGGCTTTCCCCAATCACGGATTCCACACGTTGAATCTTCTCCCCTCGATCAACCCTGGTCGTGGTTTTGATCAGCAATGCTGAGCAGTGCGGACACGCGTACGGAAATCGGGCTGCTTGCTCCCAGGTCGGGGCCAACGGTAATCCGCAAGAGGTGCAAGTCAGCTCAAGCCTACAATGATGCAGAGGGCATTCACATGTCAGGAGATGCTGGAACAGCGTCGCATGGAATCCGTGTGCAAGACAGTGCGGGCAATAGCGAAGATACGCCGACGCACTGAGCGCATGTGGATCACGTCCAAATATGTCTACTCCCGACGCATGCCAAAAGTCGTCGTTGCTCGCAGTCAATGCCGCTATAACAGTCTCGTAGCGCGCCGGCCGTTTCGAATAATCCGATGCGGCGTCCAGAATCTTGTTGATCCCCGAGAGCGTCCCAAGCATCTGGCGCACTTCCCTTGAGTCAGGACAAAACGTCAAGCAGAACCGGGACCACCGCTCATATAACGAGGATTCTCCAGATGCGCAACTCGTCGGCTCCAGGGAGTTGGGCCGCTCCCATGTGACCATCAGATGTCCCATGGGCCCTCCTCAGTGTTTCCGCTCGAGCTTGGCGTCTCTGAGTAGTAGCCGATAACCCCCAGAAAACCCGCGTCACGAAGACACTTCATCACCAAGGCGGCTGACGCGGCATGAGGGTCTATCCTTTGCTCCAACACTCTCGATAGGAAAGCAAGGACAGTGGAACGCAGATACTGCATCGGGATCAGTATCTCTTCGGACAGGTTGTGCTGCCTCGATACCGCGGCCAAGGCCTCCCCGAATAGGGGAGCTAGCATATGCAGGCGCCAGCCTTCTGCGTATGCTCCAGCAAGAATCGACGCTGGCACACTGGGTCGACCTGGCATCGTTGGTTGGTCGAACTGCTCCAGCACCTCCGATATATCGGACACGGCAACGCCCTTGAAGGCAAACTGATGGACGTAGAAGCGCCCGACGATCTGGTGCAACTGGTTCTCGGACCAATAGTGGGCAATATCTTTCAGTTCCGGCTGGCCAACCAAGAGGAAGAACGGACGTAACTGCCGCTGCACCAACTCGTCGAAGCAATGCACTAGATAGCTATAGTGATCATGCGCTAGCTGCTGGGCATCATCAACGATGATGATCGTGCGTTTCGCACAACCCTCGGCAGCTAGACGAGCGATGTGGTCGTAAAGGCGGGTGCGTAGAACAGCAATGTCCCGATGCATGACAGCAGCACACCCTGACTGCTGTAGCCGCTCCTGGACAAAGTCTCTTTCCCTAGGCAATGCGTCGCCCTGGATCCTCCAGATAACCACGATCACCTGGCAGCCAATGATCGTTTGCAACGTCGCTGCCAGATAGCTGCATGCTGCGCTTTTTCCCGTTCTTGGCTTGCCATATACGATCCCACCGGGGGAGTCCATGCGGACCCACCACCCCACCTGCTTTCCCAGACGTTCAATTGCGGGAGTCCATACGATGACGTCATCTAGTGCATCGGGCTTCGCGGGCCCGTGCGACGATTCGGTGAAGAATTCCTCCGGGCACATGGTCACCTCCTCACAATGGTTCGCGGGACCCCGTTTGTGCCAATTGCCTCACGCTCATGTTCTTTAGGGCGTGGGAGTGCCTGAGCTACGGGCCATGGTGGATGCGGTTGATGTAGAGAGCCCGTGGTTTTTTGCTCCGGATCAATGATTGGGAGCACTTCTGTCTCAGTCACATCAGGCAGTGCTATTGCGCTATCACTTGCCTTCAGGTAGTGAAGCAAATATGCAAGCTGAAGCGCTGCATTCCTGTTCCTGTCAGCCCTGCTATTGAGATAGTTGAACAAGCATCGCAGTGGATCGTCGTCTGGGCGCGGCTCCAACTCGCCCTCACGTTTAAGTCGAGCGAACAGTTTACGAATGCGCACATCATGTGGAAATTGCCCCCATTTCCCAAGCGCGTTGACAGATCCGAATTCCCGGCCTGAATCGTCAAATAGCACTATCGTCCGCAAGTCATGAAAATCCGGCCGAGCCCACATCGTTTTGCCTTTCAGGCCAATATTGCGCTGTAGGTGCTTGCTGCTGTAGCGTACATAGAGATAATTGATATAGGGTCGGCGCCCCAAACGCAGGTCGACCTTTACCGTTACCTTGCAAGGCTTGTTAAAATAGTGCGGTCGCCGCCGGTCAGCGCGTAGATACGTTGGAGACAGCGCACCGCTAGCGAGGCTACGCCGCAGGCGCTCCAACGGTGCGATATAGTGCGATGCCGCTGCAGCTAAGACGTTCGCATTTGCGCAATAGCAATCGATGGCAGCGGCGAGAGCTTCCACCGGAACACGTGGTCCTGCTCGACCCTTCACCGGATCCTTGTGCCCGGATCCTGTAGTTCCAGGTAGCTGGTGAACTAAGCGTCGTGCCATAGCAGAAAAATCTGCCTCGATGTGCGGCCGTTCCTGCGGCGTACCAGGTCTGCCGAACCCTGCCTCCGCCCCCCACAGATGGCTCACAACATGCCGAACGTGGTTTGAGAGATGTGCGAGGGCATTGTCAAGGTAGACGATCCGGGGAACTGCAAAACGCAGCTCACTGATCTCCGCAGCTGGAAATCCGGCCCCTTCCAGCGCCCCCGCATTGCGGGCCTCCTCGCTAAGAACGACACCGGAGATTGCCTCCCACAAAAGCATCGAGACGTCCTCCGCCGAGACTTGAGACGCCAGCACTAGGCGATTCGCCAGTTTCGCCCCCGTCGCCACATCGATAACGCGGATAACGAAGGGACGGCGCAACCGAACTTCCTCCCAGTCCCCGCTCGCATTTGGGAGCTCGTAGCACGCATCGTGATCGATGGTGACCTCATCGAGTTCCCATGCCTCATATGGCGCCGGCAGTGGCTTGGATGTTCCGTCGCCGAGCTGGAACGCGTATGCCTGTGCAGCGGCGTCCCCATGCTCGTACTTGACCCATCTCTCGCCGTCATGTGGAATCAATTCGTCACGTATCCATTTCCGGAGCCCCCAGGCTCCTTTGCTTGTTTGGCTCAGCGGATACACGTTTTCTGCGACCCCTGTCTCCCGGCAGATGCGTTTGAACTCCTTATGCGCTTCGCGGAAATTGAGGCGGTTTGGTTTCGCCCCTTTGGTTACGCGTCGAACCAATGCATTTCGCAGCTTGGTTTCGATTTCAGGATGATCGACAAGGAACTTGCGGAATGCGCCTTGAAATCCTGCGCGTGGCTCAGGATGTGCGGTGATTTCCTTTCTGCGTTGCGGTGACTGAATTCTTGCTCTGTACACGCATGCTCTTAATCCCCAGATCCTTCCATCCGGCGCTACTTCCAAACACCGATCTATGATGGTAAGAAAACGACGTGAAGACAGGCACGTTGCCTCCTCGATTTCTGCCAACGGTCTTGATTGAAGGTACAACTCAATGCCAGCGCAAAGCCGCCGATACCTTTGGCGATTTGCTTGCCCCTTCAGCAGGGACTCGTCCACCGAGGGCCACGATTCAATTGCCCGATAGCATTCCGGGATACGGTTCCGTCCCCTCTTAAGGCAGTCGGATAACAGTTCGTTCGCCATAGCGTTCTCCTGAAAGTTCGAGAATCAATTTTCCGGCTGCATGCAGTCGGACCAGCGTTGCATCAAGCAAGGTGTCCGGCACATCTCGAGCGACGAGTAGACGAAGCTCCCGTCGAGTCGTCAAAGGCTGGGAATGCAGGCTTGCCAGGACAACGCGGCGGACCTGCCGCGCAGGCTCATCGGCGTACAACGTTGCGCACTGCCGCAATCGGTCTAGGTTGGTCAATGTGACTGGATCGGTACGAATCTCGCGTTTTGTCCGCAGAGACCAGGAGAAGCCATGGGCTTCCGCGACAAAGGCCAGCCGGCGAGCGAGCGATTCGGCTGCTGAACCGAGGCGAGATGTCACCAGTTGAATTTCAACGTTCTCTCGTTCGATCACCAGGTCCGGCGACAAGCTCATGCGAGTGCCGCGACACATACATTGCAGTCGCGCCGGTTCAGTGGTGAGTTGCCGGACCTCAGGCTTCGCCCAATAAAGAAGCCAGTTTTCGAAGTGCAGCTCGGTCGCGAAAGCTACCGGTTTGTGTCGGAGCGGATCGACGCAACACAGCACCCCTCCCCTGAAATCGACGTACCGGCGCTGCAAGCCGCCATAGCTGTGCTCATGGATTGACCACATGGTTCTCGCTCCCGACGGCTATCGCCGTCTCTCCAGAACTGGATGCAACGTGGAGGACCCGCGGCTAGGTACTGAGATAGTCACCTCATTGGTTGTGCGATGAGCAGATCAATGCTCATAAGCATGAGGGGCTCTCTGAAACCAGTTGCGGACGTTGAATGCGACTGGGGAAGGGATGCGCGCAAGAGGACATGCCAGCTTGACAGCTGGCATAAAGAGGTCGACACTGAATCGGAGTTCGCCGGTTCCGCCTGACGAGCGATGCAGCATCAAAACGCCTCAGTGTTCCAGACTGGGGCGTTTTCATTCCTACCGCTATCCCTTGACTCAACCTGGCGGCATGAAACCCTCTCCTTCAGAGTCCGCGGACACCTCCTCCTGAGGTTCGGGGGAAGCCAGTCTCGTAAGCCAATCAGCAACGTCGAGCGTTTTGGCGAACCGACCCTTTCTTCTGTCCAGCGTAAAAGTTCTAACCGGCACCAATCCATTCCGAATCGCCCGCCGAAAGGCCTGCGCTGAAACGTACCCCAATGCAAGCCATAGGCTGCGCCCATGCATGAGCGGTCCGTGCTGCTGCAACAAGTACGAGGCAACACGTGTATCAGCGTGAGATTCTGGATCGGACATAGAGACGCCCCACAAACGCATAGGCTCCCGTGTAACTGCTCTTGATAGCAAACGTGCTTCACCGTGAGCAGTTGCGCAAGGTACGATGCTGACCAGGAAATGTCCCTAGACGTGTGGAGAAGGAAGGTGTACGCATTCCGGCCGGTTCGATGCGACCCACTTTTGGGATGTTATGTGGAGCTATCACGCGAGCCACTGCATGGATTTCAATTTGCGCCTCGCGGAAATTGGCACCTGCCTCAGGTCCAAAGCCGATTGGTGTTTGATCTCGCCTGCGAAGCGCTTCACGTAGACACTGGCTATGCAATAGAAAAGGCGTTATTAGGAAGTTCATTCCTAGGCGACGCCCCTAGTCGTTGGTGGGAGAGGCTTGCGCAGAATCGATTGAATTTGCCAGGGGCGCTTGCTCGCGGCGACCCCTCGGCGAAGCGGTGGATGTCTTTGCTGTCGGCGCATACCGACACCGCAGATCGCGCCCTTGCGATGCCGCTTTGGGCGCTGTCCATGGTGGGACGCGCCGACCTAAGATCTGTGATGTCCTGGAGACACGCAATTGAAAAAGTGGGGGCTTATATCCCACCTCGTCCGACGCGGGCACAAAGCAGTATTAGGAAGTACGTCAACGCTCTACGCAGACCTCCACGCCCATTCGATGCATCGTTCTGGGCGGCCCTGAACGTCATGCTATTCTGCCTGCGTCTTGCAGAGGCAAAAGGCGATCTCAGCCACTACGTGCTGACATACGAGACCCTCATGGCGGATGAGTGGGGGCCCCCGTTTTTCATTGGGGACATGGCGTCGCGTGATGCATGGTGCAACTTGAGGCGCTTCTACGACGAGTGGTTTTCCACGCTAAAAATCTCTGTAAGAACCCAAGCCGATTGGCGAGGATTACTTCACGAACTGGAGGCACATGGCTTGCACTACGAAGTGATGGCCACCACCCGAGCATGCGACGAACGTTACGCGCTCGCCAACTCTCTAGTCCCTGCTATTGAGCCGGGCGAAAGCGACGAGTTGCAGATCATCTTGGTTCGAAGAAACAATCAGCCAAACGAACAGGTCAACACGGCGTAGCTTCTACCCCAGCACCTTTGCATGGTGAGCATCAACGCTGATCCCTGCACCGCCGGCGGAACTCTGACTGGATCCCGCGTAGCCTCACATGACTAAAGCCGGTAGGCTGGACGCATCAACCCAACTCGACAAGCGTCGGATATATAGGAAAGAATCAACGTTGACGTCTACGCAGCCACCCAGCAAGGAGCGCGCTTCCAACAGCTAGCTCCCGGCGAAGCCCTTGGGAATCAAATGTGTGCCAGCCCTTCTATCTCACTAGCCGAAGCAGCCTTTTTGGTCAGCGCCACCGAACGAGATGTGCATCGACTCATCGCCACTCAGATCTTGCCACCTTCTCTGACACTGAGCGGGGAGCCACCTCGGCTAATACCGTTTGCCGCCCCGCTTGCGAGCTTTTGTTTCGGCACACGTGGCAAATTGACTCGGTTGGCACAGGAAAGAGTCATCCGGACAATCATCGAACGCATGCGTGCACGCCCTGACTACGATCAGTTGATGGGGCTTCGAGAATACTCCGCGGTGGTTGCTTTCGATTGGACTGTGAAGTGGTCCTGCCTCTCGGTGAATGTCTGGCCATTCGCGGCACCTGTGTTGAAGCACTGGGCTCCGATCGCAGATGCCAGGAGCGCCATCCTGTCACAGGCTGACGTGATAGGCCGATCCCAGTAATCTGAGGCAAACGCTTACCCATCTGGTCACCAACTGATCAAGTTCTTTCAGGCAGTGGCGAAGGGCTGTCTATCTGTGCTTCGCTTGGTTGTCAGCACATCAAGATTGCTTGGCTTGGTTACCTATTGCTGTCTTATGCTTCTCCACGCATCGACAAGCAATAGTGATCATCGCCAAAAATATTCTTTTAGAATCAATGACTTGTGAAGCGATCACGTTGATCAACTTTGCTTCCGTCGTACACTCCACTAAGCCTTCTTCAAAAACTCCGGCTTCAGCAGATAGCTCACACCGTCGATCTTGCAGTCGATCGGATGGTCGCCCGCCACGAGCCGGATGTTCTTGATCTTGGTCCCCGCCTTGAGCGTGCCCGACCCGCCCTTGAGCTTCAGGTCCTTCACCAGCGTCGCAGAGTCGCCGGCATTCAGTTGATTGCCGTTGGCGTCCTTAATAACCGCCTCCGGCTCATCCTCGTCGTCCTGTGCCGATGGATTCCATTCGTGCGCGCAATCCGGGCAGATCATCATTTCGCCGTCCTGATAGGTATTCTCAGAGGCACATTGAGGACAGGCGGGAATCGTGGACATGTCGGGTGGCATGAAGCGGGTGAATTGGGGCCCGCACTATACCAGCCGGAACCTCCTGGATGGCTTGACCATTGTCACGCCGATATCGATATGCTCCGCGCCAGCAAGAAAACGGGCCCCGTCGCCAACCGGGGCCCGTTTCCATCTCGCTTTTGAGGTCGTCCGTTACGACGCCCTCAAGGCTGCCCTGCTCAGTTGCCGAACAGGCTCTCCAGCGCGCTGATCGTCGTTGAAAGGGTCGCGGAAACCGTACCCGTTTTCCCTGCGTCGATCGCAAGCGCCACATCACCCGTGGAGGCAAAGGATGCGCTCGCCTGATCCTGTGTGGTGGCAAACGCCACGGAACCGGCGCTCGGTACGCCCGAGGCGCCCACGACCAGCGGCGACGTCGTGGTCAGCAAAAGGTTTTCGTTGCCCGAGGCCGTTGTGAAATTCAGGTTGCCGGAAAGCTTCACCTCATCGGTAAAGGTCAGCAGCGAAAGCGCATCATCCAGACGCCAGCCTGCCAGCATGATGGAATCCTGGACGCCATTGATGTTGCGGTTCACGGTTACGTCATTGGACGTCGCAATGTATTTCAGCGTGCTGTCGGGCTGCGGAATCGATTTGGAAATCGTCATGGTTCCATTGAATGTCATTGAGGCGGTACCTGCCTGCGCACTCAGATTATTTGCGGTGACAGCTGCGACAAACGAAAAATCCTGCAGGTTTGCCGTCGGGCCCGACGCCGCGTTGATGACAAATGACATTCCGCCATTAAGCGTCGTCAATAACGTTGCGCCGGCAAGTTCAACGTTCTCCTGGCAATTCGCGAACGTCATGCTGGCGGTATCGCCTGCCGAGATGCTGCCCGACCCATCTCGATCGTCGAATGTAATCGATGCGGTGCCTCCGCCTGTGCAGTTGGACGAGAAGTTCCCAGGGCCCGCCTGGCTGCCCGCTGCGATGACGGAGAAGAGGCTGATCGCGTAGAGGCTGTACGTATCGCGGGAACCAAAGTACGTATAGGCAGCAGCAGTCCGCGCGTTCAGGTAACCGTTGGCGGGGTCCGCCAGCCGGATGGAGGAAGGTTGCTGCGGCACAGGGGGAACGACACCGCCTTCGTCATCCCCGCCCCCGCACGCGGCCAAAGCCGCTGCCATTGCAGTGATCAGCGTTGTCTGCAGCAATGTCTTCATGGCGAACTCCTTATTCTTTTAACGAAGATTCAACAATCCATGCTGGAGACATCAGCTTATGCATCGTGGATTTCATTGCACTTGATGATTAAAACTTCATTGATCCACCGCAACACAAAATTCCCCTGAAAATAATCTGCCAAAGCAGAATTTGCTTATACCTTCAATTCAATCCATTCATTGAATATCCGCCTTTCTTTCGCTTGGCCGCCCTCGCCTCGGCGCGTCATTGCCACCGCCTCTTCGCGGACATCCCCGCCTGTTCAATTGGTGTGCAATCCGTCAAGTGCGCGACAGGCACCGGTCTTCGATCTATGATCCAGCCTTCAACGACCGTTGCTGAACAGGAGAACCACCATGGGCGAAGCCAAACGACGCGGCACGCAAGCCGAACGCATGTCCCAGGCGCGGAGCCGACTGGAAGCCTTGCGCCCTGAAAAACTCGTCTGCGGCGCCTGCCAGACCGCCTTTACCGAATTCGAAGGGATGGAGCCGCGCGACATGCCCGGCATCCACGCGATCTTCGGCGGCGAATGCCCGAACTGCGGCGAAAGCGTGATTTCCTTCAACGGCGAACCCGAAGCCGTGGCCGCCGCCATGCTGGCCTACCAGGACGCCATGGAAGACGCCAAGCTCGGCGCGCAGACGCAAGAGGGCAAGCACGTGCCCTACGTCGACGAAGAAGACAAGCCCACGCAACACTGAAGCCGCCATGCAGAACATGCCAACGCGCCGCTACCGCCACTACAAGGGCGGCGAATACGAATGGCTGTGCGAGGCCACGTACGAACCCGATCCCGCCATCAAGATGACGGTCTATCGCGCCGCGAACGGCACGATCTGGACACGCCCATCGACGATGTTCCATGAGATGGTTGAAGTCGACGGCCGGCAGGTGCCGCGCTTTGCGCTGATCGACTGAATGCGGATCTGACCATCATGAGCTACGTGATGGTCACGCTGGTCAACCCGCCGCGGCCCGTTTCTGACGCTTGAACCAGGCATGCTCGCCAGGCGCCCGGTCGCGTAGTTCGAAGGTGATGTGCACGCGGCGCGAGGCCTGCAGATAGACGCCGCACGTCAGCGTCAGTGCCACAGCAACCGCCACGCCGTCGATAAAGGTCGAGCGTGCCCCTGGAACGCCGCCCGCCATGAGCATCAGACCAATCAGCGGCGGTAGCAGCGCCATGTGCACGAGCATGGCCGGCCGGAATGCGCTGTCGTGCGTGGTGGCCAGCACCAGCACCGTCACGCTGGAAATCAGATACAGCAGTGTGGTGAGGTTGATGGCCCCGCTGCCCGGCGCGTTGGCGTCGAACAGGTCGGCGCCGGCCAGTTGCAGCGCATCCATCGAAAGCCCCTGCCAGAACACCCACGTCGGCCCTGCGATGGCAATGGCAAGCACCCACGGCAGCCATCCGGCAATGCCGTACAGCGGATGTTGACCCGCTGCGATCGGGTCGATGTCGACCCAGCGATGCGTCCGCATGATGCACCCCCAACAATGCGCGTCCGTTCTGATGACGGCTGCTTTCGGCAAGCGCCGGCGGCGTCTGCCTCCCCTGCTCTGTAGCTTAGGTCGCTGCACAACGCGCGCAATGCGGGAGGAACCCTGAGCGCACAATCGGATTGCGCTACCTCAACTGCCGGCGAGCTATCGGCGGAACAGTCGCGGGCGGTCCGGATCGTAGAGCGGGTCGGGCGTGATCTGCGTGAGCTGCAATACGCCGGCGGGGTCGAAGTAGAAATGCATCAGCGACGGCCAGACATCGTCCGCCTTGAAGCGGTACGACCAGACTAGGCGGTCCATGCGCGGAAAATACGCCGTCTCCACTGGCTGGCCAAAATGTCGCAGCACGTCGTCCCGAGTCCAGACGCCGATCCTGGCCTGGGCAAACTCAAGGCTGCTCAAGACCTGCTTGAAGGCGACGAGCTTGCCGCTGGCATCGAAGTCCGCCGCGTAGGTGAACTGGCCGTACGGTTTGGTCGGATAGAGCCAGCGGGTGCCGCCATCGAGCGGATAGGTTTCGCGCGGCGGCCCAAACTGCGCCTGCACAGCGGGCTCGTCCGCGCCCACCAAGCGTTGGCCCTTGGTGACGGGGGATTCCAATGCAGCACATCCCGCCGTTGCCGCAACCACAATCGCTACCGCCGCCCACCGCATTGCGCGCATGACGCCCGTCCTCGCCAAACTGAGTGAAGCCGGTAGTTTACCGCCGCGCGTCAGCTCAACGTGCGAGTAGCGGCGCGATATCGAGGTGCGTTGCGGCAAGGGGCGCATTGGCGCGCGGCAATCGCGGAATCGTGCCCAGATGCGGTGCGTTGATCCACCGACGCAAGGTAGTGACGTTGTCGTCAAGGCCTGCCATGGCCGGGTCGACCACGTTACCGACCCAGCCGGCCAGATGCAGGCCACGCGCGGCAATCGCCTCGGCGGTGAGCGCGGCGTGATTCAGGCAACCCAGGCGCAACCCGACAACCAGCACGACGGGCAAGCCCAGCGCCACGGCCATCTCGGCCGTATCAAAGTCGTCTGACAACGGCACGCGGAAACCACCGACGCCCTCCACCACGACGGCATCCGCCAGCGATCTGGCGTGCGCAAACGCGTCGAGAATCGGTGGCAGCGTAATGGTCACGCCTTCGCGCGCTGCTGCCAAATGCGGAGACATTGGCGCGTCGAGCAACCAGGAGCAAACGGTATCGAGCGGCAGATCGAGCGACGCAGCGGCACGCAGTTGCTCGACATCTTCGTTGGTGCGCGTGGGCGCGCCCGCCAGCGTGCCAGCAGCAATCGGCTTGAGGCCTGCGGCGCGGTAGCCGGCATCAGCCAGCTTGGTCAGCAATGTCGCGCTGACCAGCGTCTTGCCGATCTCCGTATCCGTGCCGGTGACAAAGCAATCGAAGCGTGCGCGCATATCAGGCTGCCTTGGCTGGCTGAAGCGATTGGCCGGCCGCTTCCAGCGCCTGCGCGAGGCGCTCGATGTCTGCATCGGTATGTGCCGCCGACAGCGTGATCCGCAGACGGGCCGTTCCGGCCGGCACCGTCGGCGGGCGGATGGCGGCGATGCGGATGCCTTCGCGTTCCAGTGCAGCGGCCAACTCCAATGCCGGTGCGTTCTCACCGATCACGATCGGCTGGATGGCCGTGGGCGATGGCATCCACTGCCAACCGAAACGCGCAGCCAGACGCTGTGCATGCGCACTCCACACGGCGATATGCCGATCGAGGCGCGCGCGGCGTTCAGCGCCCTCCTCGCCTGCGATCAGATCCAAAGCGGCTTCCACCGCACACGCAATGCCCGGCGGCGTGGCTGTTGTGAAGATGTACGTGCGGGCGCGCTGGACCAGCCAGTCGATCACCAGTCGATGCGCAACGATGGCGGCGCCTGATCCGCCGGCAGCCTTGCCGAAGGTGCCAACATAGACGAGGCGCTTCGAGCGCAGCCCGAAATGCGACAGCACGCCCGCGCCCTTCTCACCGAGCACGCCCAGGCCATGCGCGTCGTCCACGATCAGCCAGGCGTCGTAGCGTTCGGCCAGCGCAAGCAGTTCAGGCAGCGGCGCGATGTCGCCGTCCATGCTGAACACGCCATCCGTGACGATCAGCTTATTGCGACTCGTGCTCGCCGCCAGCAGCGCTTCCAGCGCAGCAAGGTCGACGTGCGGATAGACCTTGATGGGCGCGCGCGACAACCTCGCACCGTCGATCAGCGAGGCGTGGTTCAGCGCGTCGGAAAAGATCGTGCATTCGTCAGCCGGGCGGATGCCGCCAGCCTGCGCCATGGCGCTCACCACGGCCAGGTTGGCCATGTAGCCCGTGCAGAAGAACAGCGCATCCGCATCAGGAATGTGTTCGCCTTGCAGTGCAGCCATGCGTGCTTCCAGCCGCGCGTGCGCGATCGAATGGCCGCTCACCAGATGCGATGCGCCGCTGCCGAAACCATATTGCTGCGTGCCCTGCGTCACCGCCTCGGCCAAGGCGGGGTGCGCTGCCAGGCCGAGATAATCGTTACCGCAAAAGCCCAGAATGTCGCGCGGCTCTTCGCCAGGCACGCTGATGCGCTGGCTGCGGTCGGTCGGGCTGTACGCGGTACGGCGCACGCGGCGCAGGTGCGCGGCGTCGATGGCGTCAAGGCCCGCCTGCAGGTCGTCAAGCAATCGCATAGGTGTGTCCTTCTGTTTCGCCCGTAGCTTGGGCCAGCGTGTCTTCAAGCGTCTGCAGCGTGCGTTCGACCAGCGTGTCGGTCTCTTCGTCGCTCAGCACATAAGGCGGCAGCAAATAAACGGTGTTGCCGATGGGGCGCAGCAGCAGCCCGTGCGTGCGTGCCGTCAGCGCAAAGCGTTCGGCAAAGCGCGCACCGGCCACGTCGGGGTGCACGTCGAACGCGGTGATCATCCCCGTCTGCCGCAGATGGGCAAACCGCGCATCGTGCGACAGCGGCGCCAGGCCCTGGGCGATGCGCGCCGCGGTCACGCGATTGCGCGCAAAGACGTCTTCTTCAGCAAACAGATCGAGCGTGGCGAGTGCCGCGCGGCATGCCAGCGGGTTGCCCGTGTATGAGTGCGAATGCAGGAAGCTGCGCACCGGCGCATCGTCGTTGAAGGCGTCATAGATGGCATTGCGCGACAGCACGATCGACAGCGGCAGATAGCCTCCGCTGATGCCCTTCGACAGGCACAGCAAGTCCGGCCACACGCCGGCCTGCTCGCATGCGAAGAACGTACCGGTGCGACCGCAGCCGACGGCAATTTCATCGGCAATCCAATGCACATCAAACTCATCGCACAGCGCACGCACGCCGCGCAAATAGCTCACGTCGTGCATCGCCATGCCGGCGGCACACTGCACCAGCGGCTCGATGATGACGGCAGCGATGGTGCCGGCGTGGGTGCTCAGGCAATCCCGCAGCGCGGCCAGCGCACGCTCGGCTACGTCGACGGCGGTCTCGCCCGGGCCGGCCAGGCGCGCGTCAGGCGATGGCACCCGGTGCGATTGCAGGATCAGCGGGTCATAGGCATCCCGGAAGATCGCGACATCCGTCACCCCCAGCGCGCCCAGCGTTTCACCGTGGTAGCCGTGTTCCAGGCAGACGAAGCGGCTGCGTGCGCCCTGCCCTGCATTGCGATGGGCGTGGAAGCTCATCTTGAGCGCGATCTCCACGGCAGAAGCGCCGTCGGAGCCGAAGAAGCTGTGGCCCAGCACGCCGCCTGTCAGGTCGATCAGGCGCTCAGCCAGCTCCACTGCCGGCCGATGCGTGGCCCCCGCCAGCATGACGTGCTCCAGCGAATCGAGCTGCGTCTTCAACGCCGCATTGATGTGCGGATTCGCATGGCCGAAAAGGTTGACCCACCACGAGCTGGTGCCGTCCAGGTAGCGCTTGCCGTCAAAGTCGATCAGCCACGGCCCCTGGCCGCGTGCGATCGGCAGCGGCGGCATGGCATCAAGCCGTGCATTTTGGGTGCACGGATGCCAGACGGCCGCGCGGCTGCGCGCCTGCCACGCCGTGTTGGCGCTGGGCGCGCCGTCGACCGGCACCGGGATTGGGGGATACGCCATACGAGGCCTCCTCGAAGCATAAGCGGGGGATTCGGCGGCGTATGGTAGAGGTCATGTGGATCAAACAACAAGCCCGCACGTTGGATGAAATTGCGCGCTCATACGCCGAAAAAGAAAGAAGAAGCGCACTTCTTCGGCGGATTCCCAACGTCCTGCGCGGATCATGTCGCTAAAAAATCTTTGTGCCAGGGCTCAAATGAGTGCCAAAAGGCACTTCGAAGAACCCGACGCTTACGCCTATCGGTATTGCGCTAGGGTGGCGCAGCTTTGGCCGACTATTTACCTGGAGTGATATTCAGAATGGACCGCAGGTTTGCTTTGCATCATTGCTCAGGCCTAGGGATAACCCTATACTCGGGAAAACCCTAGATAACACACTGAGAGAAAACATCATGGTCCAGCAAGCCTATTTCACCCCCAAGTTCGCCGGCAACATCCAAGTTCAGGCCACCAACCGTACGTCGCTGCTGCGCGCGGTCATCAATTTTTTCCGCAACGGGTGGGATGACAACCTGGTGTACGCAGAAGTGGTTGGCAAGTCCGGTTCGTACCTGGGCTGAATGCCGCGGCCGAATGTTCGGCCATGCCGCAAAGACACGTAAAAAGAACGGCGCATCGGCGCCGTTTTTGTTTTGGGGCGTTCGACGGTGCGCCTAGCCCAGATCTCCACCGCCCACCGGCAACACCGTCCCGGTGATGTAAGAAGCCTCGTCCGACGCCAAAAACAGGATCGCTCGCACCTGCTCGTCGATCGTTCCATAGCGGTGCATCAGGCTGCTGGCGATGGTCTGGTCAACGATGCCCTGGTACCAAGTGGCTTCCTGCTCCGACATGGGCGCCGTGTTGCGCGGGATTTTGCGTGGCGGCGCTTCGGTGCCGCCCGTGGCGACGGCGTTGACGCGGATGTTGTCCTGCGCGTGCTCCAACGCCAGGCTGGCCGTCAGCGCATTCACGCCGCCCTTGGCCGCAGAATACGGAATCCGATAGATACCGCGTGTGGCAATCGACGACACGTTGACGATCACGCCCCGCTGGCGCTCCACCATGTGCGGCAGCACGGCGCGGCAGCACCACAGCGTGGGGAACAGCGAGCGGCGGATTTCCGCCTCGATCTGCGCTTCTTCATAGTGCTGATACGGCTTCGCCCAGATCGTGCCGCCGACGTTGTTGATGAGCACGTCGATGCCGCCGAACGCATCGAGCGCGGCCTGCACGGCGTGTTGCGCGCCGGTGTAGGTCTCCAGATCGGCGGTGGTGGCGAGGGCTCGGCCGCCCGCTGCGGCAATCTCGGCCTGTACTTCGTAGACCAGCTCCGCCCGGTCCACCAGCAGCACCTGGGCGCCCTCTTCGGCCACCGCCAATGCCACGCCGCGCCCGATACCTTGGGCCGCGCCCGTCACGACGACGGTCTTGCCTGAGAATCGTTGCATGCTCATGCCGCCTTCGCCTCCGGTACTGCATTGGGCGTGAATTTCTCGTAGTAGAAGCTGTTGGGCTTCACGCCCTCGTCGTCAAAGTACTTGCGCACGGCATCGACCATTGGCGGCGGCCCGCACAGATAGACATCCACGTCGCCATCGTTCAGGGCATCGGCCGGCACGTGCTGCGTCACCCAACCCTTGCGCGGATGATTCGACGCGGCGTCAGCAACGACGGTGGCGTAGCTGAAGTTCGGCAACCGCGCTGCATAGGCTTCAAGCGCGTCGACCTGCACCAGGTCGAGGTCACGGGTGACGCCATAAATCAGGTGCACCTTCTGCTGTGAATTGGCGCGCGCCAGCACCTCGAGCATCGACAGGAACGGAGCGAGCCCCGTGCCCCCAGCAAGGAACAACAGCGGCCGCTGCACATTGCGCAGATAGAAGCTGCCCAGCGGCCCGTGCAGATCGAGCTTGTCGCCCGGCTGCGCGGTTTCCAGCCAACGGCTCATCACGCCGCCGGGAATCTTCTTGATGAGGAAGCTGATCTTCGATTCTCCGGGGGCGGATGAGAACGAATACGAGCGGTGCTGGCCGGTGCCCGGTACGCCGATGTTGACGTACTGGCCAGGAAGAAACACCGGCGCAGTGGCATCCACGTCCAGTTCCAGCACGACGGCTGCGTCGTTGTGCAACTGGACTTTCGACACCGTTGTCCCGAAGCTGCTCTGACCAGTCTTGCAGCTGGTCGACGTGGTCGGCACCGCGATCACGCAATCGCTTTGCGGCACCATCTGGCACGTCAGGACGAGGCCCGTGTTCTTCTCGTCTTCGGTCAGGGCGTCGTCAATGTAATCGTCGCCGAGGTCGTAGCTTCCGCTCTCGGCGCGGCACTTGCAGGTTCCGCACACACCATCGGAGCAATCCATGGGCAGGTTGATCTTCGCGCGGAAGGCGGCATCGAGCACCTTCTCGCCCGCTTTGCAATCGATGAAACGGGTCACGCCGTCCTCGAAGTTCAATGCGACTGTGAAACTGGACATGGAATACCTCCGCTGCCTCTTGTGCGTGTCCTATACGTGGGTGCAAATCAGACGTGATAAACGTCGAGCACCTGACGGATGTAGTCGTTCTTCAGCACGATCTTCTTGGATGCGATCAGGAAGCCATCGCCCGCGCGGCGCAGGGTGACGAACATCGTGCCGAAGAAGTGATCGGTGGTTTTGTACCGATGGCTGAGCGTGTGAAAGTTGTAGCGCACGTCGACTTCATCGCCGCGTTCGGCCACAACTTCAACATTGGCGACCGTGTGGCTGGTTCTCGGCTCCGGCGTGGAAGCCCCGCTGCGCTCGGTCTTGATGCGGAAGACGCGATCCTCCAGCCCGCAGCGATTGGCGTAGTACATCAACGAGATCTGGCTCTGCGGGTCGTCGGTCAACTGGTCGTCGTCGTCCCATGCGGGCATCCAGTAGGTGACGTCTTCTGCGTAGCAGTCGAGCCACGCATCCCACTGCCGGTCGTCCAGCAGGCGCGCTTCGCGGTACAGGGCGGCGCAGATCGTTTGGTAATCAGCGCTCATGCCGGCACCCCTTCGCATTCCTGCTTGAGCGCCTCGCGCATGACGCGCACCCAATATTCGTGCTGGCAGACGAACAAGCCTTCGTCTTCACTGCGCTCACCCGAGATGAGCGGCTTCAATCCCATCTTCGTTGCGTTCTCGTCGGGGCCGTGAATCCACAGCGGCGCCCCGCGCGACAGGTCGTTCCACAGCGCGGTGGTGCCGGCGTAGCCGTTCTGGCAGGCACGGAATTCTTCCAGGTCATCGGCGGTACCCATGCCGGTAACGTTGAAGAAGTCCTCGTACTGGCGGATGCGCGTTGCGCGGTCCGTTGCGCTTTCGCCCTTCGGCGCGAAACAGAAGATGGAGACCTCGGTCTTGTCGACGCCGATCGGCCGTACCACGCGAATCTGCGTGCTGAACTGGTCCATCAGGAACACGTTCGGATACAGGCACAGATTGCGGGTCTGGTTGACGATGAAGTCCGTTTGGGTTTCACCCACGCGTGCCTTGATTTCTTCGCGGTGCGCATAGACGGGGCGCACCTCCGGGTTCATCGTCTGCGTCCACAGCAGGATGTGGCCGTGCTCGAACCCGTAGACGCCCGCCACCGACTTGCTCCAGCTGTTCGCATCCACCGCCTGGGTGCCACCTTCCTTGCGCCGACCCATCGTTGCGGCGTAGTTCCAGTGCACGGTGCTGACGTGGTAGCCGTCGCAGCCGTTCTCCATCTGCATCTTCCAGTTGCCGTCATACACGTAGGAAGAATTGCCGCGCAGCACTTCCAGGCCGTCGGGCGACTGATCGACGATCTGGTCGATGATCACCCGCGCCTCGCCAAGGTAGGCCTCGAGCGGCTGTACGTCGGCATTGAGACTGCCGAACAGGAAGCCACGATAGTTCTCGAACCGAGCGACCTTCTTCAAATCGTGCGAGGCGTGCGTGTTGAACTGCACCGGATACTCGGTGGTCTTTTCGTCCTTCACCTTCAGCAGCTTGCCGGTGTTGGAGAACGTCCAGCCATGGAACGGGCACGTGAAGCTGCCCTTGTTGCCATGCTTGCGGCGACACAGCATCGCGCCCTTGTGCGCACATGCGTTGATGACCGCATGCAGCTCCCCGGTCTTGTCGCGGGTGATGACGATCGGCTGGCGGCCGATCCACGTGGTGTAGTAATCGTTGTTGTTCGGAATCTGGCTTTCGTGCGCCAGATACACCCAGTTGTTCTCGAAGATGTGCTTCATCTCCAGCTCGAACAAATCGGGGTTGGTGAAGATGTCGCGGCGGCAGCGGAAAATGCCGGCCTCTTCGTCATCCACCACAGCGGTTGACAGCAGTTGGTCCAGTTCGCTGGCTTTATCAATCAAGGCGGACATGGTCGTCTCCACGGTGAGGCACAGGGCCTCAAGCCTCTGCCGAAGCGCGCAGGCGGTTCACGCGCTGGTTGTCCTTGCCCTGAACCAGCGGCGTCAGGACGACATTGAATTCGATGTCCTTGTACGTATCGCCTTTCAGGCCCAGCGCCGCACCGCCCGTTTTCTCCACCACATGCGGAATCAGCTCTTCGCGGGTGGCGTAGGCGAAGTCGTCCCAGATCAGCGGATCGCCTTCGATGTTGAATTGCGTCGTCAGCTTGCGGTGGCCATTGCTCGTGACGAAGAAGTGCACATGCGCCGGCCGGTTGCCGTGGCGGGCAAGCCCGTTCAGCAGTTGCTGCGTAGCACCTTGCGGCGGGCAGCCGTAGCCCACTGGCATGAGCGTGCGGAATTCATATTTGCCATCGGCACCGGTCCTGACCGCGCCGCGCAGGTTGAACGGGCTTTGCGCACCGGTCGGATCGAAATGCGAATAGAAGCCGTTCGAGTTTGCGTGCCAGCACTCGACCACGGCGCCGGCCACCGGCTTGCCCTCCGGCCCCGTCACCGTGCCGTGAATGACGAGCGGGCCTGCCGCCGGGTCCGGATCGATGTCGATCCTGGACACGCCGTCGCGCACCGTCGTGCCGGCAACGTACAGCGGGCCCTCGATCGTGCGCGGCGTACCGCCGTTGATGCCTAGCGCCTCGTCCGCAGCGTCCATACGGATATCGAGATACTTCTCCAGGCCCACGCCGGCCGCCAGCAATGCGGCTTCGCCGTCCTGGCCGAGCTTGTTCAGGTAATTGATGCCCGCCCAGACTTCATCTGGCGTGATGTCGAGGTCGTCGATGGCCTTGAACAGGTCGGCCAGCAAACGGTGGGTGATCTGCTTCAGGCGGGCGTTGCCCTCTTTGCCGTCCAGGTTGGTGGCGGCCTTCAGCAGGTCCTGCACTTCTTTCGTTTCGAATACGCGCGCGTTCATGATGGGTGTCTCCTCGTGGCTTTCTGGGGGAATGTGGAATGTGTCAGGCGCGATCTCAATCGTCCTTGCTGTGCACTGACGACGGGTGGCGGCACATCGGTGTCACCGAAATCTCCATGTACGGAAACAGCGGGAGCGCCGTCAGGATGTCGTGCAGTTCTGCATTGCTCTGCACGTCGAAGACGCTGACGTTCGCGTACTCGCCAACCAGGCGCCAGATGTGGCGCCACTTGCCGCTGCGCTGCAGGTCCTGCGAATAGGCCTTCTCGCGCGCCTTGATCTCGTTGGCGACATCGGCGGGCATGTCGGCCGGCAGGCGGACATCCATGCGGACGTGGAACAGCATCGTGGTCTCCTTGGTGGGGTGTCTTGGTCTGGTTGTTCTCATTGGCGGCGCAGGCGCGCCAGCTTGTCGCGATCGATCTGGATGCCCAGGCCGGGGCCGGTTGGCACCTGCAACATGAAATCGCGGTATTGCAGCGGCTCGGTCAGCAGTTCTTGCGTCAGCAACAAGGGGCCGAACAGCTCGGTGCCGAACTGCAGCTCGCCAAAGGTGGAAAACACGTGGGCTGACGCCGCCGTGCCAACCGCCCCTTCGAGCATCGTTCCGCCGTACAGGCCGATGCCCGCAAGCTGCGCGATGGCGGCGACCTGCATCGCCGGCACGAGACCACCGGATTGCGCGATCTTCACGGCGAAGACGTCGGCGCTGGCAGAACAGGCCAACTCAAATGCATCCAGCGGACCATGCAGCGCTTCGTCGGCCATCATCGGCACCGCGAACTGGCGGGCGAGGCGTTCGAGCGCGGCGCGGCTTTCTGCGCGCACCGGTTGCTCGATCAGGTCGATGCCGCCGGCTTGCAATGCGGCGATGCCGTTGGCGGCGTCAAGCTCGCTCCAGGCCTGGTTGACGTCCACGCGCACGCTCACGGCGTCGCCCAGTGCACGCTTGATGGCCAGCACGTGCGCCACATCGTCAGCCACCGCGCGCAGGCCGATCTTCAGCTTGAAGATGCGGTGACGGCGCTCGGCAAGCATCGCTTCTGCCTCGGCAATGTCTTTCTTGGTGTCGCCGCTGGCGAGCGTCCAGGCCACCGGCAGCGCATCTCGCAGCCGGCCGCCCAGCAGCTCAGACAGCGGCACGCCAAGCCGGCGGGCCTGCGCATCGAGCAACGCCGTTTCCAACGCGCACTTGGCAAAGCGGTTGCCCTGGATGGTCTTGCGCACCTTGGCCATGGCGGCCGCCACGTTGCGCGCCTCCATGCCGATCAGCAGCGGCGCAATGTGCGTGTCGATGTTGACCTTGATGCTCTCGGGGCTCTCTTCGCCGTAGTTGAGACCGCCAATGGTGGTGGCCTCGCCCCAGCCTTCGATGCCGTCTTCACAGCACACATGCACGAGGACGAGCGTCTGCGTGTGCATGGTGGCGACGGACAGTTTGTGCGGACGGATGGTGGGCACATCCACTAGAATGGCCTCGATCGAGCGAATCATGTTTTCCAGGTATCAGAAGAACTGCTATCAACGTGGAAACCAGATTACGCAGCGCAAATTGTCACGTCCAACACCGATTTAGTATCGGCTTCATACCTGACGGGTATAAAAATGGAGCTACGCCATCTTCGCTATTTCGTCGCGGTTGCTGAAGAGCTGAACTTCACGCGTGCCGCTGAACGGCTGCACATCGCGCAGCCCCCGCTGTCGCGGCAGATTCAGCAACTGGAAGAGGAAGTCGGCGTGCTGCTGTTCGAGCGCGGCAGCCGCCCGCTCAAGCTGACCGAAGCCGGCCGCTTTTTCCACGCGCACGCGCGGCAGTTGCTCGCACAGACGGCGGAACTTGCCTCGATGACGCAACGCGTCGGCCAGATCGAGCGGCGCATGTCCGTCGGCTTCGTGGCTTCAACGCTGTACGGGATGCTGCCAAAGGTCATCCGGCGCTTTCGGGCGGAGTACCCCATGGTCGATCTGACCATGCACGAGATGACGACCATGGACCAGATCCAGGCGCTCAAGGACGGCCGCATCGACGTCGGCTTCGGCCGCATCCGTTACGAAGACCCGAACGTGCGGCGCATCCTCCTGCGCGATGAGCGATTGATCGTCGCGCTGCCATCAGGCCATGCCCTGCTGGACGGCAGAACGACGGTATCCCTGCGCGACCTTGTCGGCGACACGCTCATCATCTACCCGCGCGCGCCGCGTCCGAGCTATGCGGACCAAGTGCTCGCCCTCTTCCACGATCGCGCGCTCGAACCCAGCAAGATTTACGAGGCACGGGAATTGCAAATTGCCCTGGGACTGGTCGCCGCGGGCGAAGGTGTGTCGGTGGTGCCGCGCAGTGTGGCGGGCTTGCGGCGGGAAGATGTCTGCTACATGGAACTCGACGATCCGCAATTGGTCTCGCCCATTATCTTCAGCACGCGCCTGCTCGACGAGTCTGAAGACATCCAGGCTATGCTGGCGCTGACGTATCGGTTGTATGACGAGCAGAAGATCCCGTATTACGCGCCCTCGTAAGGCTTGCAATGGTGGCACCAAAGTTACAAGCCGCTGGACACGACGGCCGCATGGGCTAGATTGAAGCAAGGCGCACGTTCGCCTGCGATTGGAGCGCAAGCGAGTGAAAAGAATACGCCGCCCCATCATCATCAAGTTGGCCCTCGTCGTGGCGCTGCTGCTTGCGATGGGCGCCTTGCTTGTCGCTCACGAATTCCGCACCTCTGCCTGGCAGGCCCGCTATTTCGCGCATCTGGCGCAATCGCAAACCTTTCCCGTCAAGCCGGGGCCAAACACGTCGGCCCGCTACCCGAGCTCCGGCCCCTACGACGAGCGGCTCGGTTATCACGACCTTCCAACCTTTCTAGACCGCCTGCGCTCGCGCGGCTACATCGTTGCCCAGCAGGCTGTGCCATCCAAAGAGATGGTCGCCCGCATGGACAGCGGCATGAACCCGCCCTATCGCGAGAAAGACCAGGCCGGACTGGAATTGCTGGACGATGATGGCCGACCGATCTACCGCGTGCGCCACCCCGAACGTGTGTATGACAGTTTCGCGTCGGTACCGCCGCTGCTCGTCAACTCGCTGCTCGCGATTGAAAACCGCACCCTGCTGCAGACGGAATACCCCAAGCGCAACCCGGCCGTGGAGTGGTCACGCCTGGCACGCGCCGTGTGGGACCGCGCCCTGCACGTCGTCAACCCGGCGCATGAATCGCCCGGCGGCAGCACGCTCGCCACGCAAATCGAGAAGTACCGCCACTCGCCCGAAGGCCGCACCGATTCCCCCAGCGAAAAACTGCGTCAGATGTTCTCGGCATCCGCGCGCGCTTACCTGAACGGAGAAGACACCACCGCCACACGCCACCAGCTCGCGGTCGATTACCTGAACACCGTGCCGCTGGGCGCGCGCGCCGGGTTTGGCGAAATCCAAGGGATTGGCGATGCGCTATGGGTCTGGTACGGACGCGACTTCGCCCAGGTGAATGCGTTGCTCTCGGCCCAATCGACCGCCCCGCTCGCAGACCGCGCGCTTGCGTACAAGGAGGCGTTGAGCCTGCTCGTATCGCAGCGGCGGCCGTCGTATTACCTTGAGAACCTCGATGAACTCGAAACCTTGACCAACGCCTACCTGCGCGTGCTGGCCGTATCCGGCGTGATTCCGCCAGCGCTGCGCGATGCGGCGATCGCACAATCGCTCAAGCAGCAGGCACTGAACACGCGCGTACCGCCTCCGCCCATCGAGCACAAAGGCACAAACGCCGTACGCGTCAATCTGGCGAGCATGCTCGGCATCTCGCGCATGTATGCGCTCGACCGGCTCGACCTGACCGCCAGCAGCACGCTTGATGCGCCGTTGCAGCGCGATATCTCAACTGAGCTGCGCAAGCTGCGCGACCCCGCGCACGCCAAGGCCGCCGGCCTCGTCGGCGACATGATGCTGGAGCGCGGCGACCCGCGCGGCGTGACGTACAGCTTCACGCTCTACGAACGCGCGCCGGGCGGCAACCGGGTGCTGGTGCAGGCCGACACGTTCGACAAGCCGTTCGACATCAACGAAGGCGTCAAGCTGGATCTGGGCTCAACAGCCAAGCTGCGCACGCTGGTGACGTATCTCCAGATCGTGGCGGAGCTGCATAAGCGCTATGCCGACCAGCCTGCTGCGGCGCTGCGCAAGGTCAACATTCCCGTGCAGAACCCGATCGAGCGCTGGGCCGTCGATTACCTCGCCCACACGCAAGACCGGTCGCTCGCGGCGATGCTCGATGCATCGATGGAGCGCAAGTACTCCGGCAACGCTGGCGAATGGTTTGCCACCGGCGGCGGCATGCAGAGCTTCGAAAACTTCGAGAAATGGGAAGGCACCCAGAACTTCACGGTGCGCGAGGGGCTCAAGCACTCCGTCAACCTTGTCTTCGTCCGGATCATGCGCGACATCTCGCGCTACTTTCAGCACCAGTTGCCCAATGCCGGCGCCGAGGCGTTGACCAACCCGGATTCCCCACAGCGGCAGGTCTACCTGCGACGCTTTGCCGACCGCGAAGGCAAGCTCTTCATGGGCCGGTTCTACGCCAAATACAAAGGCAAGACCGACAAGGAGCGCGAAGCCATCCTGGTGCAAAGCACGCGCGCCACGCCGGTGCGGCTGGCCACGATCTACCGCAGCATCGACCCGGAGGCCGGGCCAGGAAAACTCGCTGCGTTCATCCGCAGCTACCTGCCAGGCGCAAAGCTGGATGAGGCCGAACTCACCAACCTGTATGAGAAATATTCCGTCCAGCGTTTCGACCTGGCCGACCGCGGCTACATCGCCAAGCTGCATCCGCTGGAGCTGTGGCTGGTGGCGTATCTGCGCACCCACCCACAAGCCACCCTCACGCAGGTGAACGACGCAAGCGCCGATGAGCGCTTGTCCGTCTACAAATGGCTGCTGCAATCGCACCGCAAGGCCGCGCAAGACAAGCGCATCAAGCAGATGCTGGAAATTGAAGCGTTCCAGCAGATTCACGCCATGTGGAAGCGGCTGGGGTATCCGTTCGAGTCGCTGGTGCCGTCATACGGCACGGCCATCGGTGCATCGGCAGACCGGCCGGCATCGCTGGCGGAGCTGATGGGCATCATCGAAAACGACGGCATCCGCCTGCCCAGCGTACGCATCGATCGCCTGCGCTTTGCCGCCAACACGCCTTACGAAGTCATGCTCTGCCGCGACCCCAACGCCGGAGAGCGCGTGCTGCCGCCGGAAATTCCGCCCCTGGTCAAATCCGCGCTGGCCGGCGTCGTCGAAGGCGGCACCGCCAAGCGCATCTCCGGCACCTTCGTCCAGAAGGACGGCAAACCCATCGCCATCGGCGGTAAAACCGGCACCGGCGACAACCGCTTCAAAACGTTCAGCCGCGGCGGCGGCCTCATCTCCGAACGGGTCGTCAGCCGCTCCGGCGCCTTCGTCTTCTACCTGGGAGACCGCTACTTCGGCACCGTCGTCGCGTACGTGGCCGGGGCCGATGCCGCCAAGTACAAGTTCACCAGCGCACTGACGGTGCAAGTGCTGAAAGTCCTAGCGCCCACGCTGATGAACCATCTGGACCTGCAAGACGAAGCGCCAGCCTTCAACTGCAAGGTGCCGCAGGCCACAGCGCCGGAACAGAAGCTGGATTGAGACAAGCCACGAGACCATCGCGGAGGCATGTGCCGCACGATGGTGTGGCCGTACCTTGCCCTATGCGGCGCCTTGGATTTTTGTTGCGGGGAGGGAAAAGAAGGGAGGCTGTCTGAGCGCAGCGAGTTTGCCTCCCTTCCCTCCCCGCGACAGAAATCCAAGGAGGAAGTCGCCGCATCGGGCGCGCCTTTCTTTGCTTACCTTTCTTTGGCAAGACAAAGAAAGTAAGTCGGCCCCGCCAGGGGACGAAACACCCGGCCCGCAGCACCCCTCACCGCAACGACCGCTGCAACCAGATCGCCCCCGCACACCCCAACGCCACCACCGCGCCCCAGGCAAACAAATCGCCCACAGCCAACAACGTCGCCTGCCGATCAATCTCGGCCGAGATGCGAATCAACTCCGCCCCCTGCAACGGATGCGGCCATTGCCAGGCCGGCGTCAGCGCACTCACATGTCCCACGAGGTCGGTGCGGTGCTGAGCCTGCCCGCGCTGCAGCAACAGCGTCGCCCCCATCGTCCCAAACGCCTGCGCCCAGGCCCGCATGATTCCCTTGAACTGGTAGGCATGGCCGAAATCCTTAGCCGGCAAATCCACGTAAGACAGTCCCGCCACCTGGATCACCACAAACATTCCCACCATGCCTTCGATCATGAACCCGGGCACCACCGCCGCCACCGAGGCACCCGGCATGGCTACATGCGACATCCACAGCAGCGCGGTCGCCATCAGCACAAAGCCGATGGAGATCAGCACGCGCTTGGTCGGCAGCACGTTCGTCAACTGAAAGTTCAGGATGCCGAGCACCACCGTCACCAGGCCGCCCAGGCTCATCAACTGCGCCGTGGTCTCGTAGCGGAAGCCCAGACCGTTCTGCAGCAGGCTCGACGAAAGGAAACCCCAGGCGCTCGCAAACATGTAATAGATGGCGTAGAACACCATGCCCATCAGGAAGCGCCGCTGCAGCGTGGCTCGTAAATCAACCCACGGCAGCGGATGGCCCGTCTGGCGAATGCCGACCCAGATGATGAGCGCCACCACCGCAATGATCGGCACCACCTGCGCAGGCGAGCCGTCGGGGTGAATGAAGCGGGCCTGCTGAAAGCCGTGCAGCGCAATCAGCGCCGCCAGCCCAAACGCGATGGCAGAGGGCCAGTCGAGCGAGGCGAAATCGCCCTTGCGTTCGTGCAGTTTCGGGTGCGGATAGAACGCTGCCACCAGCCCGCACACCACCACCGCCACCAGCAACTGCGCGACGAAGATGGCGCGCCAGCCAAATTGCTCCGTAAGCGCCGCCGACAGCATCGGTGACACGCAACTCAGCCCGAAGATGCCGTAGATCATGCCCTTCATCATCGTGCGGCGTTCCTGCGCTGGGCTGTGCTGCACAAAGATGCGCGAGGTGGACAGCATCGGGCCGCCGCCAAACCCCTGCACCGCGCGGCCGACGATCAGCATCGTGCCGCCCTCGGCCGCCGCGCACATCAGCGTGCCGACAATGAACACCAGCAGCGACAGCAGCGTGTGCTTCCGGTATGTCATGTGATCGGCCAGCCGACCCATCACCAGAATCGCCAGGCTGGCTGCTGCCGCGTACGCCGTCACGGCCCAGAGATAGACATCCTGTGACGCCAGCACCCCACCTTCGATATGCGGTCCGGCAATCGAGAACATCAGGTTGGACATGTAGTCCACGCCCGTCGCCAGGCCGATCACCATGCCCACCATGCGCAGTTCCATCCGGCTGCCGACGGTCGATTCGGCGGCCGGTTTGCGCGGCGCGGGCGGTGAAGAAACCGTGTGGTCTGTGCTTGGCGTGTTCATGCAGGGATGGTAATTTGCCTCGAAACCGGCGGAAATCGCCTGCCAACAAATTCATTGTTCAAATATGCGAACGACGGACTGGAACGACTGGGACACTTTCTGCACGGTGGCAACGCTCGGCAGCTTCACGCGCGCAGCCGATCGGCTCGGGCTGCCCAAGTCGTCGGTCAGCACGGCGGTGTCGCGCCTGGAAGGCAAGATGGGCGTCCGCCTTTTCGAGCGCAGTACGCGCCGCCTGCGCCTGACCGACGCCGGTGAAGCCCTGCTGCGCGACGCCGGCCCATTGTTCCAGCGACTGCGCGAAGTGTCGGAAGATGCCGCAGCGACGTTCCAGTCACCCGCCGGCACCTTGCGCATTGCCATGCCATATGAATTTGCCGCCAAGCAGCTCGCCGAGGTGGTGCTCGAAGTCATGCGCGAGCACACCGCCCTGCGCATTGAGGTGGACGTGGCGCCGCGCCAGATCGACCCGCTCGCCCAGGGCTACGACATCATGCTGACCGTGCCGCGCGGGCCGTTGCCCGATTCCGGCCTCGTCGCCCAGCGCGTCTTTGATTTGCGGCGCGCCGTGGTCGTCGCCCCGCAATTGCTGGAGCGCTTGGGGCCGCTCACCCACCCAGACCAGCTCGCCGATTGGCCTTGCCTCGGCACCTCGAACGAAGCCGAATGGCAGTTCCGCACGCCCGGCGGCGAGACGATCAACCTGCCGCTCGACTTCCGCATGCGCACCTCCAACAGTGAATTGCGCATGCAGGCCGCCATTGCTGGCTTGGGTGTCGCTCGCATCACCTCCGTGTTTGCTACCGACCTGATCGCTTCGGGCGCGCTGCAGGAAGTGCTGACGGATTTCCAATCCCCGCCGATGCGCGTGTATGCCGTATTTCCAGGGCGCCGCCTGATGCCCGCCAAGGTCAAGGTCTTCATGGACGCCCTGCACCGCCGCATAGAGCATTCCCGCCAACACACTGATATGCGGCCCACCTTCGTAGACGAGGCAGCCGCATCTTGGCCGCCCGAATCGCTGCTCTGACTGACAACCCTCTTTTTTTACCTACGCAAAGCCATGCGCCCGTTCACCAAACTCCCCGTTTTGATTGCCGCGCTCGCCCTGAGCACCGTTGGATGCTCCCGCGCGGAAGACATCGGCAGCGTCAGCACCAATTTCCGCATCACGGGCTCTGACAAGATCGTCATCGAAGCCTTTGACGACCCGCTCGTGCAGGGCGTGACCTGCTATGTCTCGCGGGCCCGCACCGGCGGCATCAAGGGGACGCTGGGCGTGGCCGAAGACGTGAGCGAAGCCGCCGTGGCCTGCCGCCAAGTCGGCGACATCAACTTCGTCAAGCCGCTGCCGCAGCAGGACGACATGTTCACGCAGCGCCTGTCGCTCGTCTTCAAAACACTGCACGTGGTGCGCACGGTGGATCGCAAGCGCAATGTGCTCGTCTACCTGACGTATTCGGACAAGGTCATTTCGGGCAGCCCGAAGAACAGCGTGACGGCGGTACCGATTCCGGCCAGCCAACCCATTCCGGTCAAGTGAGGCACAAGAGGTAAAGAAAGCGGTGGCCGCACCACATTGGTGCGGCGCAACGCAAGCGTGGTGGCGGAGCAACGGGAGACGGCGCAAAAGGGGTGCATACGTAAGCCTACGTATGGTGCATTGCATCATCTGGTGTATAGTCAGGGTATTCCCTAACCGGGATTTCCCTAAGAGGCCAATCATGCAAAACACGAACGACCTGAAGCTGACCGATCAACTTGAACGCGAACTGATCGAGCGCGAAATGTCCGAAGGTATCTACTACTATCGCCGTCCGAGCGGCCAATCGTTCTCGTTCGCCCAATTCTTCTCGGCAATCGCGAACCTGTTCGGCACGCACCGCACCGCCAAGGCCTAACCCGCCACGCTATTGTTGATGGGCGTGTGCCCAAGCTAGCAGTCAGCAGTACTCGCAGTCTCAGTAGCATCGTGCGCCGGCCGTGTGTCATCACACCCGCCGCCACACCCGCCAGGTCATGACCGCCTGGTGCCAATCGAGGGCCGGATTCCGGCCCTTTGTCATTTCTGCGGCATTTGTTTGGTTTGTCTGCGTGCCGCAGCATCGCCCTTTTTCCTGCGACCAGCGCACCGCACTGCGGTTGTCTTCTGGTTCGCCTGTGCTTTACTGAGTAGAGCCGCGACCACCGATATCGAGACCACGCGCGCATCTTCGCAGCAACGAAGGCGCGCAGCATGGCACCGGCGCCCATTCCCCAAGGAGACTCCCATGGCGATCAGCCTCAAGCTGTCGGTCAACGGTGCGCCTGTCACCGTCAGTGTCGAACCCCATACCTTGCTAGTCCAATTGCTGCGCGAGCAACTGCGCCTGACCGGTACGCACGTCGGCTGCGATACCGCGCAATGCGGCGCCTGCACCGTGCATATGAATGGGCGCGCGGTGAAGTCCTGCAACATCCTGGCTGTGCAGGCTGACGGCGCCGAGGTGACCACCATCGAAGGCTTGTCGAAGGACGGCACGCTGCACCCGATGCAGGAAGCCTTTCGCCAATGCCACGGCCTGCAATGCGGTTTCTGTACGCCGGGTATGGTGATGGCGGCGACGGCGCTGGTTGCGCAGCACCCGCATCCCGATGAACACACGGTGCGCGAGCAGCTCGACGGCAACCTGTGCCGCTGCACGGGTTATCACAACATCGTGCGCGCCGTGATGCACGGGGCTGAAGCCATGGCAGAAGCCCAGGGCGAGGATGCCTCGCTGCAAAGCCTGGCCGCGGCGCGCGCCCACGCCGCCTGACCCCAGCGAGGAGACCACCATGAACGCTCCCGCAGAACCCAACAATCACCTGATCGGCGCGGCCGTCAAGCGCAAGGAAGACTTCCGCTTCCTGACAGGCGTCGGGCAGTACACGGACGATGTCGTGCAGGCCCACCAGTCCTACGCGGTGTTCCTGCGCTCGCCGTATGCGCATGCGCGCATCAAACACATCAATGCGGATGTCGCACGCAAGCATCCGGGCGTGCTGGCCGTGCTCACGGGCGACGACCTGGCTGCCGACAAGGTGAACGGCCTGCCGTGCGGCTGGCTCATCCACAGCATTGACGGCACGCCGATGAAGGAGCCGCCCCACCCCGTGCTCGCGCAAGGCAAGGTGCGCCACGTGGGCGACCAGGTCGCGCTGGTGGTGGCTGAATCGGTGAAGATCGCCAAGGACGCCGTCGAGATGATCGACGTGGAATACGACGAACTGCCCGCCGTGGTGGACACCGCCACCGCAGATACCGCCGGCACCGCCGTCCACGACGACGTGCCGAACAACACCTGCTACACCTGGGGCCACGGCGACAAAGCCGCCACGGATGCCGCCTTCGCCAAGGCCGCGCACGTGACGCAACTCGACATCGTCAACAACCGGCTGATCCCGAACGCGATCGAGCCACGCGCCGTCAATGCGAGCTATTCGCGTCAGGACGACAGCTACACGCTCTACGTCGCCAACCAGAACCCGCACGTCGAACGCCTGCTGATGTCGGCGTTCGTGCTGGGCCTGACCGAAGCCAAGGTGCGCGTGATTGCGCCGGACGTGGGCGGCGGGTTCGGCTCGAAGATCTTCCTGTACCCGGAAGACGTGGCGCTCACCTGGGCATCGAAAAAGGTGGGCCGACCAATCAAGTGGACGGCCGAGCGCTCCGAGTCCTTCCTGACCGATGCGCATGGCCGGGACCACGTCACGCATGCGGAACTGGCGCTCGATGCGCAGGGCAACTTCCTTGCCATGCGCGTGCACACCACGGCCAACATGGGCGCGTATCTGTCGACGTTTGCCAGTAGCGTGCCGACCATCCTGTATGCGACGTTGCTGGCGGGCCAGTACAAGACGCCTGCCATCTATGCCGAAGTGAAAGCGGTGTTCACGAACACGGCGCCCGTCGACGCCTATCGCGGTGCCGGCCGGCCCGAGGCAACGTATGTGGTCGAACGCCTTGTGGAGACGGCTGCGCGCGAACTGCAGGTCGACCCGGCTGAGCTGCGCCGCCGCAACTTCATCCGCACGTTCCCGTATGCCACACCGGTCGGCCTGACGTATGACACGGGCGACTACGAGCCGTGCCTGGACCGCGCCATCGAATTGGCGGACGTAAAAGGATTTGCGGCCCGACGCGATGCCTCCCGCGCAAAGGGCCGGCTGCGCGGCATGGGCTATTCCTGCTACATCGAAGCGTGCGGATTGGCGCCGTCGAACATCGCCGGGGCATTGGGCGCACGGGCTGGCCTGTTCGAAGCCGGCGAAATTCGCGTGCACCCAACGGGCTCCGTCACGGTCTTCACCGGCTCGCACAGCCACGGCCAGGGCCACGAGACGACGTTCGCGCAAGTGGTGGCCGATCGGCTGGGCGTGCCCATCGACAACATCGAGATCGTACACGGCGACACCGGCCGCATCCCGTTCGGCATGGGCACGTACGGCTCGCGGTCGATTGCCGTGGGCGGCTCGGCCATCATGAAGGCGCTCGACAAGATCGAGGCCAAGGCCAAGAAGATCGCCGCGCATCTGCTGGAGGCATCGGCGGAAGACATCGAGTTCAAGGATGGCGTCTTCCGCGTGGCCGGCACCGACCGCACCAAGACGTTTGGCGAAGTCGCGCTCACGGCCTACGTGCCGCACAACTACCCGCTCGACAAGCTCGAACCTGGGCTGGACGAAAACGCCTTCTACGATCCGACCAACTTCACGTATCCGGCCGGCGCGTACATCTGCGAGGTGGAAGTCGATCCCGACACCGGCGAAACCCACATCGACCGCTTCGTTGCCGTGGACGATTTCGGCAACATCATCAACCCGATGATTGTCGAGGGACAGGTGCACGGCGGGCTTGGCCAGGGGATCGGCCAGGCGCTGATGGAGGCCTGCGTCTACGACGAGAACGGCCAGTTGCTGACCGGCTCGTACATGGACTACGCCATGCCTCGCGCAGACAACCTGCCCAGCTTTACGGTGGAAACCGCCAAGGGCACGCCGTGCACGCACAACCCGCTCGGCGTCAAAGGCTGTGGCGAAGCCGGCGCGATCGGCTCGCCGCCGGCGCTGATCAACGCCATCGTCGACGCGCTTGCGCCGCTGGGCGTGAAGGACATCCAGATGCCCGCCACGCCGCACCGCGTCTGGCAAACCATTCAAGCGGCCAAGGCCTAGGCAAGGAGCCCACCATGTACGACTTCGAGTACCAGAAAGCCACCGACGCCCAGACCGCCGTCACCGCACTGAAGACGCACACCGATGCCAAATACCTCGGCGGCGGCCAGAGCCTGCTTGCGGCGATGAAGTTGCGGTTGGCGCAGCCTTCGACGCTGGTGGATGTCACGCGCATTCCGGGCATGTCCGGCATTCGCACACAGCCCGGTGTGATTACGGTGGGCGCAGCCACACGCCATGCCGATGTGGCGGACAACGCGGACATCGCCCGCATGCTGCCCGCGCTAGGTGAACTGGCCGGCGGCATCGGCGACCGCCAGGTGCGCGCCATGGGCACGCTGGGCGGGTCGCTCGCCAACAACGACCCGGCCGCGTGCTACCCGGCGGCTGTGCTCGGCCTGAACGCCACCGTTGTCACCGAGCGGCGCAACATCGCGGCGGACGATTTCTTCCTGGGCATGTATGAGACCGCGCTGGCTGCGGACGAACTCATCACCGAGGTGCAGTTTCCCGTGCCGGATCAGGCGGCCTACGTGAAATTCCGCAACCCCGCGTCGCGCTTTGCGCTGGTGGGCGTATTCGTCAGCCGCAAGGGCAACAACGTACGGGTGGCGGTCACGGGCGCGGCGCCGTGCGTGTTCCGTTGCACGCCGCTGGAGCAAGCGCTGGCGGCCAGCTTTACATCGGAAGCCGCGCGCAAGGTGGTGGTGCCTGCCGACGATTTGGTGGGCGATCTGCATGCCTCGCCGGAATATCGGGCGCACCTCATTCCGGTATTGACGGCGCGCGCGGTCGAACAGGCACTGGCGCACCATCATTGAGCGAACGCCCAAGGAACGGCATGCCGGTCGATTCCATCGACAGCTGCATCGCGCAACTGCAAGGTCAGGGCTATTTCGCCAGCCGCGAGCTGGCCACGGCCCTGTTTCTTGCGTTGCGCATGCAGCGGCCGCTGTTTCTGGAAGGCGAGCCCGGCGTCGGCAAGACCGAGCTGGCGAAGGCCGCGGCCGGGCTGCTCGGCACGTCGCTGCTGCGTCTGCAGTGTTACGAAGGGCTCGACACCGCCAGCGCGCTCTATGAGTGGGACTACCCGCGCCAGATCATGGCGCTGCGCCTGGCCGAGGCCGCCGGCGAAAAACCTAGCGCCGACACCCTCTACCGCGACGAATTCCTCCTCAAGCGCCCGCTGCTGCAAGCGCTGCTGCCCGACCCACGCCATCCCGACACACCGCGCGTTCTGCTGATCGACGAGATCGACCGCGCTGATGAACCCTTCGAGGCGTTTCTGCTCGAGCTGCTATCCGACTTCCAGGTGTCGATTCCGGAATTCGGTACGGTGCGCGCGCAGGTGATACCGCTGGTCATCATGACGTCCAACCGCACGCGCGAGGTGCATGACGCGCTCAAGCGTCGCTGCCTGTATCAATGGATTGGCTACCCGGATAAGGCGCGGGAGTTGCAGATCGTCGCGCAGCGCGCGCCCGAGACTGCCGCCCGCCTGCAGCATCGTGCGGTTGATTTTGTGCACCGCTTGCGCGGCATCGACCTGTTCAAGGCGCCGGGTATTGCCGAAGCCATCGACTGGTGCCGCGCATTGTCGGCGCTGAACGTGACGGAGCTGGATCCGCAATCCGTGCAGGACACGCTGGGCGTGCTGCTCAAGTACCAGGACGACCTGGCGCGCGTCGATATGCCGACCATCGAACAATTGCTGGCCGCCCCCGCGCTGCCGGAGTAAGGCATGCAAGCGACCGTGCCGATGCAGCTCCCGATGCTGGCGCGCAACGTGACGCATTTCGTGCGGTTGCTGCGCAATGCCGGCATGCCGCTTGCGCCCTCGCGCGCGGTCGATGCCATCGAAGCCCTGAGCCATATCGACATCGGCCGCCGCGACGACGTGAAGGCTGCGCTGTCCGCCCTGCTTGTCTCTCACCCCGACGAGCGCACGCTGTTCGATGCGGCCTTCAACGTGTTCTGGCGCGATCCGGATTGGGAAGGCAAGCTGCGTGCGCTGTTGCTGCCCAAAGTCCGCGGCGGCATTCCCGCGGCGCGCAGCAACCGCCTGGCCGATGCCCTGCGCGCTCAGCCGTCGACCAACCTGCCGCCCGCCCCCGAGCCCGATGGCGAACGCCATGACATCGTGGCGCCGCTGGCGTTTTCCGCCAACGAGGCCTTGCGCACGCGTGACTTCGACACGCTCAACGCGGCCGAATGGCGCACGCTGCAACACATGATCCGCCGCCGTCGCGTGCATCTCGCCCAGGAGCGGACGCGCCGGTTGAAGGCCGCTTCGCGCGGGCGCCATCCGGATCTGCGCGCCACCGCTCGCCAGGCCGTACGCGCCGGCGGCGAATGGACCGGCTGGAAATACCGCCAACCCGTCGACCGCACGCCGCCGCTGGTGCTGCTGCTCGACATCTCGGGATCGATGAGCCGCTATTCGCGCGCCGTGCTGTATTACTGCCACGCGCTGGTGCAGTCGCGTGAGCGTATCCAGGCTTTCCTGTTCGGCACGCGGCTGACGAACGTCTCGCGGCAACTGCGCGAGCGCGATCCGGATGTCGCCGTGCAAGCCATCGCCGAGCTTGTGCCCGACTGGTCCGGCGGCACGCGCATCGGCGCGGCGCTGGCGGAGTTCAATCGCCAATGGGCGCGCCGCACGCTATCCGGCCGCGCCACCGTCCTGCTCGTGACGGACGGGCTCGACCATGAGCACATCGAGCTGCTCGATACCGAGATGGCGTGCCTGGCGCGCTTTGCCCATCGCATCGTCTGGCTCAATCCGCTGCTGCGCTTTGCCGGCTTCGAGCCGCGGGCACGTGGCGTGCGGGCCATCCTGCCGCATGTCGATGTGATGGTGCCTGCGCACCATTTCGACAGCCTGACTGCGCTGGAGCACGAACTGGCGCATGCTCGCCGCACGCGTACCCCCCGCCACCCAACCCCAGCCCCATCGACCGCCCCATGGAACTGACCCAGACCCATCTCCTGCCCGTGCCACTCCAGACCGCCTGGGACGCGCTGAACGACCCAGCCGTGCTGCAACGCTGCATTCCCGGCTGCGAGAGCATCACCGCCGCAGAGGGCAGCGCCAACCCCGCCTACGACATCGCCATGACCGCCGCCGTCGGGCCCGTCAAGGCGCGCTTCAAGGGACGCATGGAACTGACCGACATGGCGCCCCCGCGTAGCTACACGTTGCATTTTGACGGCCAGGGCGGCGCGGCCGGTTTCGGCAAAGGCAGCGCGCAAGTGCAGCTCACGCCGGAAGGCCCCACGGTCACGCGGCTTTCTTACACGGCAACCGCGCAGGTGGGCGGCAAGCTTGCCCAAATTGGCTCGCGGCTCATCGACGGTGCCGCACGCAAGCTGGCCGATGAGTTCTTCCAGCGTTTTGCGGCAGAGTTCGGGCCCGCAGATACGGCTGGCATCGACGGACATGCCGCTCCGATCGACGGCATGCCGGCCACACAGGCGATTCCCGACCTCGCGGCCGGCCAACTGCAGGCCCACGGCGCACCGCCGGGCGCCGCTCCCAACGTCAGCCCCGCGCTGCAGCCGCGTAACCCATGGCCGTGGATCATCGTGGCGCTGGTGGCCGTGGTGGCGGCCTACCTGTTTTTGCACCACGGGGCATAATCGGTGCATTCCCCGCAACAGAACCCTCAAGCGCGCGAAAGCGCAGCCAACGCATCATGGACAGCGTCGATCTCGAAGTCTTGAAAACCAGCGTGCGCTGGCTGGAACAAGGGCGCCGCGTACTGCTCGTCACGGTCGTCAAAACGTGGGGTTCGTCGCCGCGGCCCGAAGGCGCAATGCTTGCGCTGCGCGATGACGGCGTCGTCATCGGCTCGGTCTCGGGCGGCTGCATTGAAGACGACCTCATCGACCGCGTGCGCCGTGAAGGCCTGCATTACACCCAGCCCGAAGCGGTCAAATACGGCATCAGCGCTGAGGAAGCGCATCGCTTCGGCCTGCCCTGCGGCGGCACACTGCAGCTCGTGCTGGAGCCACTGAACGCCTCCAGCGGAATCGACGCCCTGCTGCGTGCCGTGGAGGCCGGTCAGCTCGTCGCCCGCACGCTCGACATGGCGACTGGCGCGTCAACGCTGCAGCACGCCACCGTCACCGACGGCCTGCAGTTTGACGAAGTGCGCCTCGTCACCATTCACGGGCCGCGTTACCGGATGCTCGTGATCGGTGCGGGGCAGCTCTCGCGCTACCTGTGCCAGATCGCCGTGGGCCTGGACTACCAGGTCACCGTCTGCGACCCGCGCGAGGAGTACAGCGAGGAATGGTCGATCCCGGGCGTGGCCATGGTCCGCACCATGCCCGACGATACGGTGATGGCCATGAAGCTCGACGAGCGCTGCGCCGTCATCGCCCTGACGCACGACCCCAAGCTCGACGACCTCGCGCTCATGGAGGCGCTCAAGACGCCCGCGTTCTACGTGGGCGCGCTGGGCAGCCGCCGCAACAACGCCAACCGCCGCGAGCGCCTGAAGGAATTCGACCTGAGCGATGCCGAGCTGGCGCGCCTGCATGGGCCGGTCGGCATTTACATCGGCAGCCGCACGCCGCCCGAAATCGCCATCTCGATCCTGGCCGAGGTGACAGCCGCCAAGAACGGCGTATCGCTGCCGACCATCCTGCAAGTCGAGGGCGCCAAGGCCGCGCGCGAGATTGCCGCCAATGCCACGTCGAGTTGCGCTGTGCCGCAAACTTGAGTCAACCCTCTGATGGAATGGGGTGCTGAAAGGCACCTGAAAGGTTACATTCTTATAAATCGCTGATTGTGCGCAGGTTTCGGCCGCTTCGCGTCACGCGAATCTTGCGGCCCGCGAACCCTGTTTCGTGTGCGCGGCTTCATCCGGCATGACCTGCCTGTCCCCAGCTTCGAGCGCACTGCGAATACGTGCCTCGCCGGTGCGGCAGCGGCAGTGTTGTTTGCAAGCGGGTTGGTCGCCCGTTTTGCTTCCCAAGGGATTCAGGTTTTCTCGCATGAGTATTTTGCTAACCGGTGCGACCGGTTTCGTGGGCGGCGCCATTGCCGCCAATCTGGCAGCCAAAGGTTTGCTGGCCGACACACGCTTTGCCGTGCGCGGCGACACACCTGCCGAGGGGTTGACGCGGCTGCGCAACAACCTGCGGCGTTTTGAATTCGCACAGAGCACGCTGGACGGCATTACCGAATCGCAGATCGTGCCGTTCGACCTGCGCGAAGCCGGCGCCGCCAAGCTGGGCGATCCGGAAATCATCATCAACTGCGCGGCACTGGCAACCTTCTCGAACCACCCGTCGCTGTGGGAAACCAACGTGGATGGCGTGCTGGCGCTCGGCCGGCTGGCGGCGCAGGGCAAACGCCTGAAGCGCTTTCTGCAAATCGGCACGGCCATGTCGTGCGGCCAACTGGCGGATCGCCATGTCAGCGAAAGCTGGGATGTCCCCCCGCTGGAGCAGCACGCGGTGCCTTACACGTATTCCAAGGGGATGGCCGAGCTGAAGCTGCGCGAAACAGTGCCCGAGCTGCCGCTGGTGGTGGTGCGGCCGTCCATCGTGGTCGGCCACAGCACGCTGGGGTGCGAGCCGTCGGGCAGCATCTTCTGGATGCTGCGCATGGTGGCGCTGCTCGAAACGTTCAGCTGCCGCTTGTCTGACCGCGTCGACATCCTGCCCGTGGACGACTGCGCCGAAGCCATCGTGCAGCTGTCGACCAAGCCGACGCTTGCGCACGACCTGTATCACATCAGCGCCGGCGACGCGAACTCCGAGCGCATCGAAACGCTGTACCCGCGCTTCAAGCGTTGCAAGACGCCGGAAGAAGACGCGCAGGCGCTGGCCGGCTACGTGTATCAGGAGAAAATCGCCGAGAAAGCATTGGCGCGTAAATTCTTGAGCCTGACGGGTGACGGCAACGTGCGACTGGTCGCGCGCTGCATCCACCTGTATGCCAAGTTCGCCAGCATGAGCTACGTGTTCGACAACACGCGACTGGTGCGAGAGACAGGCTTCCAGCCGCGCTCCCTGCTCGCTTACCTCGACCGCTGCCTTGAGACCTCGGACGCCGTGCCGATTCCCGAGCAGATGCAGTGGGACTATAAGTAGCCGTCCAGCCTCCCCGGCTCGTACGGCGTGTCATGGCGCCGTGCTATAACCATCGGCGCCCTTCACCAAGACTCCGGTCACCACAACAAGGAGCCGCCGATGACGCTGCAAGCCCTCGTCCATCTCAATGTCGCCACGCTGGTGGATTCGTTCATCAGCCTTGCCTCGGCTTTTGCGCTCGGGTCATTGATCGGTTTCGAGCGGCAGGTCAGGCAGCGGACTGCGGGGCTGCGCACCAATGCGCTGGTGGCGGTGGCGGCATCGGCGTTCGTCGATATGGCGGCGCAAATCGGCACCGCATCGGACACCACGCGCGTGATCGCCTATGTGGTGTCGGGCGTCGGCTTTCTGGGTGCCGGCACCATCATGAAGGAAGGGCTGAACGTGCGTGGGCTGAACACTGCAGCCACGCTGTGGGGCTCGGCCGCGGTGGGCGCAGCAGCAGGCTCTGACCTTGTTGGCCAGGCCATTCTGATTACGCTGTTCGTGCTGGCCTCGAACATCTTGCTGCGGCCGGTGGTGGACCGAATCAACCGCACGCCGCTCGACAATCAGGCCAGCGAAGTCACGTACACGATGTGCGTCATCTCCACCAGCGAGCGCCAGAAAGAGGCGCTGGCCGACCTGGAACGCCTGCTGGAAGAGGCCAGCTACCCCATCAGCGATCTGTCAGTCGAACCCTTTGGCGACGACCACGTGGAAATTGAAGCTATGCTGATGTCGACTGCCGTGAACGCTGCCGAGCTGGACCGCATCGTCACGTCGCTGCAGTCGCAGCCGCACGTGGCGCAGGCGTTCTGGAACCCAAGTACGACGGAATAATCCGAACCGACGCGCCGGTCAAAGCTCCTGGCTGGCCGCCAGCGCGAAGATCTTCGCCCAGCGTTTCGCTTCCTGGCGATTGCGCATCGGGATCGGCCAATCTGCCTGCGTCTGATGCTTCAGACGCAGCGCCAGCGACCAGGCACCTTCGTGTTCGACCGCATCGGCGCCGGCAATATCGGCAAAGAGAAAACGGGCGCCCTGCCCGTGCAGTTGCAGCGTCCCGCGTTTCTGTTCGGCATCAACCGCGACCTGCCCCCAGCTTGCGCTGAGCGACACAATCCGCTGCCCTTTCACGTTCACGCCATGAACGGCGCGGTAACGCCTGACGAAGGTGATGATTGCCCCGGCCAGCAGCGCCACGGCAACCAGCACCGCAGCACCGCCCACCACCGCGCCATAAGCGGCGGCAACCACCGCATACAGCCGGACCGCGCCGTAGATCAGCAGACCAACCAGCGCGAGCGCGGCAATGATGAACGGCATGAGGCGACTCCTTGAATGGGCCAGTCGGTTATATCAACCGAAACGGCGCTCAAGGCAAGTCTTAAGTCTTCAGCGGGCCCCGTGCGTCGATGGGGCCAATATCACGCAAGGCGGAATGCGGCGATGGCGGCGTTCAGGGCCTGGGCCTGCTCCTCCAGCGATTCCGCCGCTGCGGCAGCCTGCTCCACCAGCGCGGCGTTCTGCTGCGTGGCTTCGTCCATGAGCGTGACGGCCTTGTTGACCTGTTCGATGCCCGAGCTTTGCTCGTTCGAGGCGGCAGCGATTTCGCCCATGATGTCGGTCACGCGGCGGATGGACGACACGATGTCTTCCATCGTGCTGCCCGCGCGTTCGGCCAGCGCGCTGCCCGTCTCGACCTTGGACAGCGACGCCTCGATCATTTCCTTGATTTCCTTCGCGGCGGCGGCGCTGCGCTGCGCGAGGTTGCGCACTTCACCGGCCACCACGGCAAAGCCACGGCCTTGCTCGCCGGCACGGGCAGCTTCCACGGCCGCGTTCAGTGCAAGGATATTGGTCTGGAACGCAATGCCGTCGATCACGCCAATGATTTCAGACACCGTGCGCGACGACGCGCTGATCTCGCGCATGGTCGCCACCACGTCGGTTACCACGGCACCACCTTGGCTGGCGACCTCCGAGGCGCTGTCGGCCAGTTGGCTGGCCTGACGGGCGTTGTCGGCGTTCTGGCGCACGATGGAGGTCATTTCTTCCATGCTGGAAGCGGTTTCCTCCAGCGAGCTTGCTTGCTCTTCCGTGCGTTGCGACAAGTCTGCATTGCCGGCGGCAATCTGCTTGGTGGCCGCGCCGATCGACTCGGAGCCGGTGCGCACGCGGCGCACGGTGTCGGTCAGTGCAGTCTGCATGCGGGCCAGGCCTTCGAGCAGGCGCCCCATTTCGTCGTGACGATCGATGCGCACACGCTCGGTCAGGTCACCGGCAGCAATGCGATCGAACTGCGCCAGCGCGGCGTTCAGCGGCCCCACGATCGCGCGCAGCAGCGACCACGCGCACCACAGCGCCACCACCAGCGCGAGGACGATGGCGGCAATCACGATCAACTGGAAGCGCGCATAAGCATCGCGCGATGCGTCGTAGTTGGCCTTGGAGAACGCCAGTTGCTTCTTGCTCAGCGCCAGGCTCGAATCGTTGGAATCGCGGAAGGCCTTGGAGACGCCCTTTTCCATGATCTTGTCTGCCGCTGCACGATCCCCGGCGCGCAGCGCCTTGATGATGTCGCGCAAGCTGCCGGCAGCCGCTTCACGCTTGGTGGCGACGTCCTTGGCCAGGCGTTCCTCCTCGTCGTCACGCGGCAGTGCCAGGTATTTCTTCCAGGCTGCATCCGATTCCGCAATCAACTCTTCGGTGCGGTCGAGCAGCTTCATCGCGCCCTTGTCTTCGGGATACAGCATCGCCTTGTCGAGCGCGGTGCGGGCACGCGTGAGGCTCAGGTCGGATTCGCCCAGCGCGAGTGCGGACGGAAACTGATTGGTAAAGGTCTGTTCATGCGCGCGATTGGCATCGCGCAGCCCAAGCAAGCCCGCCACGCCAATCAGCAAGGCAAGCAGAAACAGAATGGAAACCGAAAGCACCAGGCGGGTGCGGATGGTCAGACGAGCGGACATGGGCGCGGCGAGAGTGGCGTGCACGGCTCTTCCCGCAGGCGCGACCATCGCGCCGGGCGGCCGGCTACCCTGGCACTATCGGCCGCGCAGCGCTGGAACTTGAGAGCGCAGTGATGAAGGCGTCACTAAAGCACATGCGTGGCGTGTCACTGATACTCCATCAGCACCGACATGGCGCCATTCACGGTACCGGGCGTGATGTTGGCTTCGGTCTGAACATACGACACCCGCATCGGGATCGAGAAAGAGCCGCCCGTGTCCTTGTTGTAATCATCGACGTTGATCGACGTATCAAATGCAGCCGCCGCGCCCGCGTTGTCGGTCACCTTGATCTTCACGCCCTTTGCGGTGGAATCAGCGGAAAGCGGCAATACACCCGGTGCATTCTCAATGGTGCCGCCCTCCGGCGTGAGCCTGTAGAGAATCTTGCTGTATCCCTTGGGGCAGTTGTTGATCTGGATCTGGAAGCTGCGCTCGCCGGCCGTCGTCCCAATGCCGGTTAAGCGCCCTGCCCGCGTGGATGGCAGCTCTACCGTCTGACTTGGCACCGAGCAGCTTCCTTCGAGCCAGGTGAGGCTCGTGTCGAATTTGATGTAATTTTGGATCACCGTAGTTCCAGGCTTTGTTTGTGTGAAAAACCAGAACTGAAGTTTGTCGTGGGAGATTCCATTCACCAAGTTTTCGGACTTGTTCCTCACCAACTGAAATTCGACGGGAGAGGAAAATTCCACTGGGTCTGAGCCTCCTTCAATTTTTGTCTGAGGTTTCCCATTGACAATGACTTGCATATCCAAATTCACGATTTCCGTGCCAGCGAGTGGCCCAGTGTCCCACATGTGCCAAGTGTTACCGCGGAGATTGAAGGCAGCAAAATTAGATAAACGGCAGGTGGCCGCGCCACATAACTCTTGAGGCGTCCTGTATGCCCTTGCCACAACTTTATTGACCGGAGTGTTTTTCGGCAGTGTCAGCAGAGCAGGAAACGGATAGATAGCTGTATTAGCCAAAGCCGACGTTGACACAGGAAAAATCAGGGCCGCCAATACTGTGCATCCAATTCTGCGCATGACTTGCGCACTCAGTCTTTTTGTCATGATTAAATCGTCCCAAAAAATATTTTTTGCAGCAGCCGGGCAGCCTAATTTCACTTATCGCGTTATTTCAATTTAAACCCGACTGAATTCCTACGCGCATCTCCGGTGAATTGCGAGATGCCGCCGAAGCGCCGTCCGTACGGTGAACAACGCGCTGCTAATTGACTTCTCCAGCTATTGCAATGCAATGTCTGGTCGGAATTCTGGATGTCGGGCGACGCCAGATATGTAAGCGCAGTCTTAAATGCAGCTCAATGCAGGCACGCAACGCGCCAAGCCGAACACACAATGTGATTTGGGAAGAGATCCGCCGACGCGACAGCATCAGGGCGTGGGCCGTGCGGGCGGGAAGGCCTGCACGCAAGATGGGACCAAGCCGCATGCGAGTGCGCATCCGGCTGGCAGTCATTGAATTGACAAAAAAAACGCCGACGTACGTCGGCGATCGGTACAAGGCGGCAAAAGCAGAATCCGCCGCCCTTATCTCACCCGTCGTACGAATACGCGCGCCGATGCCGAACCGCCTCGGCCAGTATGTCGAGCACGGGCTCGGTCTGCGCCCAACTCAGGCAGGCATCGGTGATCGACACGCCGTACTTGAGCGGCACGCCCGGTTTCAGGTCTTGGCGGCCCGCTTCGAGATTGCTTTCGACCATCACGCCGACGATCCGGTGGTCACCCTGCGATAGTTGCCGCGCCAGATCCTGCGCGACGTCGACCTGCCGTTCATGCGACTTGTTTGAATTCGCGTGCGAGCAGTCGACCATCACCTGTTCGCGCAACTTTGCCGCGCGCAGCGCCGCGCAGGTCGCCTCGATGTGCGCGCTGTCGTAGTTCGGCCCGCTCTTGCCGCCGCGCAGGATGACGTGCGCGTCGTCGTTGCCGCGTGTCTCGAAAATCGCAGCCATGCCCATCTTGGTCATCCCCATGAACGCATGGCTGGCGCGCGCCGCGATGATCGCGTCTGACGCAACCTGCACGCCGCCGTCGGTGCCGTTCTTGAAGCCGATCGGGCAACTCAGGCCCGAGGCAAGCTGCCGATGGCTCTGGCTTTCTGTCGTGCGCGCGCCGATCGCGCCCCATGCGATGAGGTCCGCAATGTATTGCGGGCTCAGCAGATCGAGGAATTCCGTCGCGGCGGGCAGACCGAGCGCGTTGACGTCGAGCAGCAGCTGCCGCGCCGCGCGCAGCCCTTCATTGATACGGAAGCTGCCGTCCAGACGCGGATCATTGATGTAACCCTTCCAGCCGACCGTCGTGCGCGGCTTCTCAAAGTAGACGCGCATGACGATCAGCAGGTCGTCCTTCAGTGCATCGGCCGCAGCCTTGAGGCGGCGCGCGTAATCGAGCGCCTGGTCGTGATCGTGGATCGAGCACGGGCCGACAATGAGCAGCAGCCGGTCGTCGCGGCCGTGCAGGATATTGCTGATGGCCCGGCGGGTGTCTTCGACGAGCGTCTGCGTATCGGCAGGCACGGGCAGCTCGTCCAGGAGCAGCGCCGGGGAAATGAGCGGACGCACTGCGCCGATGCGGGTGTCGTCGATACGCGTCGTGTCTTGCGTCGCGTCGGCGGTGCCCACCTCGCGGTCATGTGAGGGGTTGTCGAGGTTTTTCATTGCGATCTCAGGGGGATTTCAAATAGTAGTCACGGGCCTGACGTCAACGGCGCGCCATCGCGCACTTACGCCGCGCACTTAAGCGGACTTAAGCGGACTTGCCACCGCGCGCCTGACGATAATCTTCAGCAAACGCAGCCCATTGCTTGAGCGACACGTCTTTGCCATGCGCCGCCAGCTTCAACGCCGATTTGCGCCACGCCGTGCCGGCCGCGTAGTCCTGCACCTTTTCCACGAGCTCGGTGCCGTGTCGGCCACAGCCGCGCAAATGACACCACGCTGCCACGCGCGCCATGGTCTGCAGGGCATCGTCCAGGTTGGCGACCACGTTCTTGCCCGAGCCCAGCGCAACGCGGTCGGCGGTCGGCTGGAGGCTCTTGACGACGTACGACTTCGGTTTCTCGCCCTTGGCTCCGTAGACGACGCCGCGCAGCAGTGCGGGCGAAATGGCCTGCGACAGGCGCTGGATATCGACCACGCGCCCGGCCTGGCTACGCCACGGCGCAACGCTACAGGCGTCGCCCAGCACATCGTCCCAGACACTTGGGATGGAGAGCTTGATGTCGATCAGGCGCAGCGTGGTGGGGTCGTTTTCCGGGCGAGCGAGCACGGAATAGCGCTCAAGGCCCAGACTCCCTGTGCCGGCAATCCGCCGCGCGACGTCGATGGCAATGAAACGCTGGCCGTTGCCCTGCTGGCCGTAGGCCTCGAGAATGCGGCGCGCGCGGCGGGCCTCTTCCTTGCTTGCCCGTAAAGTGCGCCGGCCGTCGATGCGCAGGGTGACCCGGTTGCCGTTGCGTTCGGTGCGATCGGCCAGGTACGCCGCCCGGTTGCGCTTGCGCAGGCCGCGCAGCAGATTACGCACGATGCCCGTGGCAGTGGCACGCTCAACCCAGCGCGGCTTGCCATCAACCAGCGCAGCCGCATACGTGTCGAGAAAGCGCCGGCACAGGTTATGAGCGTCTTCATCGGCCAGCTTCCAGCTGAAGGACGCCACCTGCAGGCTGGACAGCACGCGCACCAGGTCGACTGTGAACGGCGCGGCCAGTGCCTCGTCAAAGTCGTTCATGTCGAAGTAGACAAGGCCGTTGTCGCCCTTGAAGCTGCCGAAGTTCTCGAGGTGCAGGTCACCGCAGACGAGCGTGCGGGGCGCGTCGTGCAGCAACGCCGCATCGGCCAGCGACGCGGCATACAGGTTGTTGGTGCCGCGAAAGAATGAAAACGGGTCAGCGGCAATGGCATCGAGCTTGCGGGTCAGCCGCTCGGGATCACGCCCCGCGTTGTATTCAAGCAGGATGCGGGTGCTGTCGTGCATGGTCGCGGCCTCGTCGATTTGTTTGGCTTGGAGTGGAGTGCAATGCCCTCGAAGATCGAAGATTACGCGTTGATTGGCGATTGCGAAACCGCGGCACTGGTTTCGCGCGACGGGTCCATCGACTGGCTGTGCTGGCCGAGGTTCGATTCGGGCGCCTGTTTTGCCGCGTTGCTCGGCACACCGGACAACGGCCGATGGCGCCTGGCGCCGCGGGCTGGCGGGCGCACCGTGCGGCGCCGCTACCTACCTGGCACCCTGGTGCTGGAAACCGTGTTCGAGACCGACACCGGCTCCGCCAGCGTGACCGACCTGATGACGGCCCGGCTGCCGGGCACGGCCGGTGCCCGGGATGACACGTCGGACCTCATCCGCATCGTGCGCGGGTTGTCCGGCACTGTGGACATGCGCATGGACCTCACGCTGCGCTTCGATTACGGCACATCCGTGCCATGGGTGAGCCGCGTGTCCGAACTCACGGGTGCGGCTGCCGAGCGCCCATGCGACACGCCCGATTGCGTACTGCGGGCCGTGGCCGGGCCCAATATGACGACCCTCCGCACGCCTGCGCCAATCCGCGGCGAGAACCTCTCCACCGTGGCGGATTTCACGGTGAGCGAGGGTGATGCGGTGCCCTTTGTGCTCACGCATTCGCCGTCGCACCTGCCGTTGCCGGCGTCGATCGACGCGCTCGAAGCGCAGGTCGACATCGAGGCACGCTGGCGCGCGTGGTCCGGCCGCTGCCACGGTGCGGGCGAATGGACCGAAGCCGTGGAACGCTCGCTCATCACGCTCAAGGCGCTGACGTATCACCGCACCGGCGGCGTCGTGGCCGCGCCCACCACGTCGCTCCCTGAACAGCTCGGCGGGGTGCGCAACTGGGACTACCGCTACTGCTGGCTGCGCGACGCCACCCTCACGCTGCTCGCGCTCATGAACGCCGGGTTCTATGACGAGGCGCGCAGTTGGCGCGAATGGCTCGAACGCGCAATCGCCGGCAGCCCTGCACAGGTGCAGATCATGTACGGCATTGCCGGCGAGCGTCGCCTGGGCGAGTGGACTGTTCCGTGGCTGTCCGGCTACGAAGGCGCGCAGCCCGTGCGCGTGGGCAACGCGGCCGCGATGCAGCTCCAGCTCGACGTGTACGGTGAACTGATGGACGCCCTCTTCATCGCCCGTAAAGGCGGCCTGGATGGCGACGAAGCGTCGTGGCAGCTGCAGGTCGCGCTGATGACGCACCTCGAAAGCGTCTGGCAGACGCCCGACGAAGGCATCTGGGAAGTCCGGGGGCCGTCGCGCCATTTCACGCATTCCAAGGTCATGGCGTGGGTGGCGTTCGACCGCGCCGTCAAAACCATCGAGCAATTCAACGTGGACGGCCCGGTAGAGCGCTGGCGCGCCGTGCGCGATCGCATCCACGCGGAGGTTTGTGCGCACGGCTACAACGCCACGCGCGGCTGCTTCGTTCAGAGCTACGGCGGCGATGAGCTGGACGCCGCGCTTCTGATGCTGCCGCTCGTCGGCTTTCTGCCGGCGTCCGACCCGCGCATCCAGGGCACGGTCAAGGCCATCGAAGAAGACCTGCTCGTTGATGGCCTCGTGCGCCGCTACCGCACCGAAGCCGTGACCGACGGCCTGCCGCAGGGCGAAGGCGTATTCCTCGCCTGCAGCTTCTGGTATGTCGACAACCTCGTCATGCAAGGCCGCCAGGACGAGGCTCGCGCGCTCTTCACCAAGCTGCTGGCACTGCGCAATGACGTGGGCCTACTGGCCGAAGAATACGACCCGCGCGTGAAACGGCTGGTTGGCAACTTTCCGCAAGCGTTTTCGCACATCGCGCTCGTGAATTCAGCGCTGACGCTATCTGCCGCGGCGGATCACGTCAGCCAGCGCACTGCCGCCCCGGCTCGCCGCGCAGCTGACGCACAGCCGAACCCGGTAAAATAGCGGCCATGACCGAATCGACCGCATTCAGCCCCATGCCAGACGACGCAACCAGTGCTTCCGACAGCACCCTGCTGGGCCGCCCAGACAGTCCCTGCATCGGCATCTGCTCGACGCTCTTCGACGAGGTCTGCCAAGGCTGCGGACGCACACAGCTTGAGGTCAGCAACTGGGTGTTCATGACGGACGAAGAGCGCAACACGGTCTGGACGCGCATCCTGGCCGAAGGCACGGCCCAGGGCTACAACCCCGATGGCAGCCGCAAGTAGGCGCAAGCGTCAAACACAAAAAACCCGGCCGAAGCCGGGTTTTTCATTGGTGCGGTACGCCCAGCCGATCAGGCCGTCTTCGCAGGATTGAGCTGCATCGCCTTGTACTCCAGGAACTCCTCCAGGCCGTACTTGCCGTTCTCGCGCCCGTGGCCGGACTGCTTGTAGCCGCCAAACGGCGCCTGCATGTTAAACGGCCCGCCGTTGATGTTGACCTGGCCCGTGCGGATGCGCCGCGCCACACGAATCGCCCGCGCCTCATCGCCCGACCACACACCGCCGCCCAGGCCGTAGATGCTGTCGTTGGCAATGCGGACGGCCTCTTCCTCGTCGTCGTAGCAGATCACGGTGAGCACGGGGCCGAAGATTTCTTCGCGCGCCACGGTGTCGGTCGTCTTGACGTTGCCGAGCACCGTCGGCTTGACGAAGAAGCCGGTGGACAGGCCTTCCGGCGTGTCTGCTCCACCGGTAATGAGTTCGGCGCCCTCTTCCAGGCCCTTGCGGATGTAGCCCAGCACGCGGTCGCGCTGCACGGCCGAGATGAGCGGCCCCAGGCGCGTGGTTTCCTGCGCCGGATCACCCGGCACGTAAGCGGCGGCAAACTGCGCGGCCAGCGCCTTCACCTCTTCGTACTTCGCGCGCGGCACCAGCATGCGTGTGTGCGCCGAGCACGTTTGCCCAGAGTTCAGGAAGCACGCCGACAACGTGCCCTTTACCGCCGATGCCAGGTCCGCATCATCCAGGATCACCGACGCCGACTTGCCGCCCAACTCCAGCGCCACGCGCTTGACCGACTGCGATGCCAGTTCCGCCACGCGCTTGCCTGCACGCGTCGAGCCCGTGAACGACACCATGTCGACATCCGGATCACTTGCCAGCACCTCGCCCACCACCGGGCCATAGCCGGTGACAAGGTTGAACACGCCCGGCGGCAGCCCGGCTTCTTCAATGACCTCCGCCAGCACGAAGGCGTTGAGGGGCGCCACTTCCGACGGCTTGAGCACCACCGTGCAGCCAGCCGCCAGCGCGGGCGCAACCTTCAGCGTGATCTGGTTGAGCGGGTAGTTCCACGGCGTGATGGCACCCACCACGCCCACCGGCTCACGCACCACCAGCGAGTTGCCAACGTGCTCTTCAAATTCAAACGTGCTGAGCAGCTTAGCGAAATTGCCCCAGTTATAGACGGGGCCGCCCACCTGGATGGCGCGCGCCAGCTTGATCGGCATGCCGACTTCGCCTGCAATCAACTGCGCCAGCTCTTCGCTGCGGGCCTGCAGGCCGTCGGCAATCTTCTGGATGTATTCGGCGCGCTTGGCCACGGGCGTGGCAGCCCAGTCATCAAATGCGGCGCGGGCCGCTGCCACGGCGGCTTCCGCATCGGCCGCGCTGCCTTCGGGAATGGTGCCCATCACCGCTTCAGTGGCCGAATGAATCACTTCAATGACGCCCTTGCCTTGGGGCGCCACCCACTTGCCATTGATGAAAAGCTTGTCGCGTTGCTGCATCGTTGGTCGTCTCGCTCTGGTGGATGCGCGATTTGCGCGTTGTGCTATCCGGGTTGCGACTGAGGCCCACGTCGCCCCCGGGCGGTTATGATCGGTCTATTGTAGAGCCAGCAGAGCGCGCGCTGCAGACGCGCCGGCCGAGGGAGACAGCATGACCACCACCATCTACCAGAAGACCGAAAAAGGTCAGGACGAGATCCGCTCACGTGCGAATCACCTCGACCAGCGTCACCGCGCGGTCCTTCTGATGATCAACGGCGAAAAAACCTGCGACGACATCCTCGTCCAGTTGCAACCCCTGGGCATGACGCAAGCCGTGTTCGGCGAGCTCGAGAACGCCGGGTATATACGCCTGCACGTGCCTGGGGCCACTACCGTGAAGGCGGCACCGGCCAGCGCATCTGCGGCAACTGCAGAGGCGGCGTCCCCCGCATCTGCAGCAACTTCAAAAGAGCCGGCCGCCGAAGGCTATCAACGCCTCTACCGCTTCTATACCGAAACCATCAGCCGGTATCTTGGCCTGCGCGGCTATCTGCTTGAGATGAAAGTGGAGAAAGCGGGCAACATCGCCGAACTCGTCGCCCTGCGCGACACGCTCAAGACCGCACTGAGCAAAACGCGCGGCGAGCCCGACACCAGCAACGTGATCGCCCAGCTCGATCTGCTGATCGACGAGGCCACCGGCTGACGGCAGGACGTCGTCGCTTGCATGAAAGGCGGTCGCGTGAACCGCCTTTTTTTTCGCGCGCCGTTGAATGCGAGCGTCCGGCGGATCTTGAGACCGCCGCATCGCAGAATGGGAAAACTTCATTAACATGGCGAATCCCATTCGCGTGCTTCATGGCAAAGGTCCGCCCATGCCCATCGATATCCGAGCTCTTCGTTACTTCGTTGAAACCGCGCGGCTGCAGAGCTTCACGCAGGCGGCGAGTTCGCTCTCGGTAACACAGTCCACCATCAGCAAGATGGTGCGTCAGTTGGAAAACGAGGTTGGCCAGCCGTTGCTGATCCGCGAAGGCAGGCAGGTGCGGCTCACCGACGTGGGCCGTGTCGTGTATGCGCGCGGCCAGGAAACGCTCGGTGTGGTGCACAGGCTGACGCTTGAAGTGGCTGACCTGTCTTCGCTTGGGCGGGGCGAACTCACGGTCGGCATCCCGCCGATGGTGAACCTGTTCTTCTCGCCCGTCGTCAGCGCGTTTCGGCAGCGTTATCCCAACCTGGCGCTGAACCTCGCCGAGTACGGCGGCAAGACGGTGGAACAACAGGTAGCCAACGGCGAACTGGAGGTCGGCGCCACGGTTCTGCCCGGCGACAGCGGCCTCGAACTCGCTACGCGGCAGTTTGCAAAGTATCCGATCTGGGTGGTGGGACCGCGCAAAGCGAAATGGGCCAGGGGCAAGACCGTCAGCCTATCGGCGCTGCGTGACGAGCCGCTGCTGTTGCTGGCCGAGGACTTCTCCCTCACGCGCAAGCTGCGCCAGGCGTTTCTCGAAGCCCGCATCGAGCCGCACATCGCCGCGCAGAGCGGGCACTGGGAATTCCTCGCCTCGATGGCGGCTGCGGGACTGGGCACGACGTTTTTGCCACAGCCGCTGGTGGCCAACCTTGCCAACCGCGACAAGCTGGCCGTGGCACGCCTGACCGCTCCCGACATGGATTGGGCGCTTGCGCACCTGTGGTCGCCGGGCCGGTACCTGTCCCACGCCGCTCGCGCGTGGCTTGCGACGTGCGAGGAAGTGCTGGGCGCCTGAGCAGCGGCGCCCACGCATCAAGCGCTCAATGCAGGTTCCGGGAGCACGCCTTCTTCCGTGAACCCCGCCGGAGCCATCGAGCCCTCATCACGGAAGCGGACATGCCAGGCCAGCGCCTCTTCCAGCAGATGCGGGGTGTGCCCGCCGCGCCGCTGCGCGCGCACAACGTAGTCGCGCAGCAGCTCGCGGTAACGGGGGTCCGCACAGTTGCTGATGATCTGCACGGCACGCTCGCGCGGCGCCAGCCCGCGCAGATCGGCCAGCCCGTGTTCGGTGACGATGATGTCGACGTCGTGCTCGGTGTGGTCCACATGCGAGACCATCGGGACGATGCTCGAGATGTCGCCGTCCTTGGCCAATGACTTGGTCACGAAGACCGACAGATGCGCATTGCGCGCAAAGTCGCCCGAGCCGCCAATGCCGTTCATCATGTGCGTGCCGCCCACGTGTGTCGAATTCACGTTGCCGTAAATGTCGCATTCCAGCGCGGTGTTGATGGTGATCAGACCCAGTCGGCGGATCACCTCCGGGTGGTTGCTGATCTCTTGCGGCCGCAACACCACCCGCGACTTGTAGCGCTCCAGTTCTGTCAGGAACCGCTTGTACACCGGGCGGGACAGCGTGATCGACGAAGCCGAGGCAAACGCCAGCTTGCCCGAGTCGAGCAGCTCGATGGAGCTGTCCTGCAGCACCTCCGAATACATCTTGAGGTCATGGAACATCGAGTCGATGAAGCCATGCAGGACCGCGTTGGAAATCGTCCCGATACCCGCCTGCAGCGGCTGCAGCGTGGGCGAAAGACGGCCGGTGCGGACCTCTCGCGCCAGGAATGCGTTCAGATGCCCGGCGATGGCGTTGGTCTCCACATCGGGCGGCAGCACGTTGGAGGGGCTGTCGTCCTGCCCCGTGATGACGATGGCAGCAATCTTGCGCGGATCGATCGGGATGTACGGCAGGCCAATGCGCTGCTCCGGTGCAATGAGCGGAATCGGCTGACGGTGCGGCCGCTGCACCGGGAAGAAGATATCGTGCAGCCCTTCCAGATTGGCGGGCATGTTCAGGTTGATCTCGACAATCACCTGTTTCGCCAGCACCGCAAAGCTGGCGGAATTGCCTACCGACGTGGTCGGCACGATGCCGCCGTTCTCGGTGATGGCCGTGGCTTCGACAACCGCCACATCGAGCGGTGCAATCTGCCGCGAACGCAGTTGCTCGACGGTTTCCGACAAGTGCTGGTCAATGAACATGACCTCGCCTGCGTTGATCTTGCGCCGCAAGGTGGCATCGGCCTGGAACGGCAGGCGGCGGGCAATGACATCGGCTTCGGCCAACACCTTGTCGATGTCGTTGCCCAGCGATGCGCCAGTCATGAGGGTGATGCGCAGCGGCTCGTGCGCAGCACGTCGGGCCAGGGCAAACGGCACGGCCTTGCAGTCGCCGGCGCGGGTGAAACCGCTCATGCCGACCGTCATGCCATCGCGGATCAGGGCTGCGGCTTCGTCCGCAGACACCACTTTGTCCAGCAGGGATTGCAACCGAATGCGGCCGCCAATATCAGAGGTCATCTCGTCTCCTGGGTACTTCGCCGGGCCTGCGTTTGGCGCTTCTTGGTGTGACGCGCGGCGCCTGGTCCGCAGCTCTCGGCTTGTTCACTGTGATATGCAGCCCAAGTGTAGCGACGGCAATGAATTCCGATAGCGATAAAAAATCATGGAATCCAGTCGGTTTTTTCATAACTGGCCGACCTTGGTGGCGCGTCCGCCGCTTGCGGTGAATACCAAAAGCAAAGGGCCGCACATAGGCGGCCCCTTGATCACGGCAAAGAATCGATGCTAACCATGCGCAGCATCAAGCTGTGCGTAGTCCTCGCTCGGCAGCACGGCTGTCAGGGCTCGGGGAAACGCGCGAGCTTGGCGGCATTTTTCGGCACCGGATATTGCGCCACGTTCATTTCCATGGCGAGCAGCGTGTAGTAACCGCAGATACCGGTCATGTCTACGATGCCCTTATTGCCGAAGCGCTTTTCCGCCCGTGCATAGGTGCCGTCGGCCACGCGCTTGTTGCGGATCAGTTCGGTCGTGAAGTCATAGACGATCTCCTCGTCCTCACTCATCCCGGTGGGGCGGCGGCCATCGGCAATCGCATCGGCAATACCGGGTTTGATGCCGGCCTTCAGGGCGATCGGATGGTGCACGTACCACTCGTAATCCTGGCTCCACTCCCGCGCAGTGACGAGGATGACCAATTCGCTCAGCGTGTTGCCGATGGCGGAGTGATATCGCAGATAGTCGCCCATGGCGCGGGTCTGGCTCATCACCTCCGGGCTATGCATCAGGGGCTCGAACGGGCCGAATACAGGCACCTTGCGCGCAGCCTGGAAGTCTTGCGCTGCCTTGGCCTGTTCGGCGTCGTATTTGTCCGGCGGAATGGTTGGCAGGCGCCCGGCTGCGTGTGCAGACGTCATCAGCACCAATGCGGATGTCGACAGTAATGTCAGTACGTTTTTCAACGTCAGTCTCCTCATATGTTTTGATTGTTCTTTGCTGGTGCAGAACGCAACGGCACGCATGCAGGTGCGGCGTTCGCCCAAGGCATTCTGGAATCGGGAGGAGGTACTGTCAACGCAGCCTTGGCGAGCGGCGCGCGAAGCGCCGATCAGGATCGGACAACGTGTGTTCGCCTTGCAAAGCCCGCCGCCAAAAAAAGAGGCCGCACATCGGCGGCCCCTTCGTGACGGCAGAGGATCGGCGCTCAGACTTCGACGCCCTGGCTCTGCAGGTATTCGTCGTAGGTGCCGAGGTAGTCGGTGAGCGTGCCGTCCGGGCGCACTTCGATTACGCGCGTGGCCAGGGCGCTAATCAACTCGCGATCGTGCGACACGAAGATCAGCGTGCCTTCGAACTTGTCCAGCGCGATCTGCAGCGACTCGATGGATTCCATGTCCATGTGGTTGGTCGGCTCGTCCAACGCCAGCACGTTGTGACGGCCCAGCATCAGCTTGCCCCAGATCATGCGGCCCTTCTCGCCACCGGAAAGCACCTTCACGCTCTTCTTGATGTCGTCGGCCGAGAACAGCAGGCGACCCATCGTGCCGCGCAGCGATTGGTCATCGTCACCGGCCTGCGTCCACTGGCTCATCCAGTCCATCAGGTCGCGGTCTTCGGGGAATTCTTCGTAGGTGTCCTGCGGCATGTAGCCGACATTGGCGTTCTCGGCCCACTTGACGGTGCCACCGTCGATCTCGATGCCGCGCTGCACGCCGGTCTTCACGGCGCCGTTCAGCAGGCAACGCAGCAGCGTGGTCTTGCCCGCGCCATTCTCACCGATGATGGCGATCCGCTCGCCCGCACGCACGGCCATCGTCAGGCCATCGAAAATCTTGCGGTCGTATGTCTTGCGTGCGTTCTCGGTTTCCACCGCCAGGTTGTGCAGCTTCTTCTCCATCTCGAAACGGACGAAGGGGTTCTGGCGCGACGACGGCTTGATGTCTTCCACCTTGATCTTGTCGATCATCTTCAGGCGCGACGTAGCCTGGCGTGCCTTGGACTTGTTGGCCGAGAAGCGGCGCACGAAGTCCTGCAGGTCGGAGATGCGCTCCTTGGCCCGTGCGTTGGCGGCCTGCAGGCGTTCGCGCGCCTGCAGGGAGGCTTCCATGTAGTCGTCGTAATTGCCCGGGTAGACCTTGAGCGTGCCGTAGTCCATGTCGGCCATGTGCGTGCAGACCGAGTTCAGGAAGTGGCGATCGTGGGAGATGATGATCATGGTGGAGTTGCGCTCGTTGAGCACCGATTCCAGCCAGCGGATCGTGTTGATGTCGAGGTTGTTGGTCGGCTCGTCCAGCAGCAGCACGTCCGGGTTCGAGAACAGTGCCTGTGCCAGCAGCACGCGCAGCTTCCAGCCGGGCGCGACGTTGCTCATCGTGCCGTTGTGCTGATCGGTCGGAATGCCCACGCCCATCAGCAGTTCACCGGCACGCGCTTCGGCGGTGTAGCCGTCGTATTCGGCGTACTTCGCCTCCAGGTCGGCGGCCTTCATGTAGTCGTCGTCGGTCGCTTCCGGGTTCGCGTAGATGGCATCGCGCTCCTGCGCGGCGGCCCACATTTCGGTGTGGCCCATCATCACCACGTCCAGCACGCGCATGTCTTCGTACGCGAACTGGTCCTGGCGCAGCTTGCCCAGGCGCACGCCTGGCTCCAGGATGACGTTGCCCGAGCTCGGCTCCAGATCGCCGCCCAGGATCTTCATGAAGGTTGACTTGCCGCAACCGTTGGCGCCGATCAGGCCATAGCGATTGCCCTCGCCAAACTTGACCGAGATGTTCTCGAACAAGGGCTTGGGCCCGAACTGCATGGTGATGTTGGCGGTGGAAAGCACGTGGAAACCTTGATTTGGAAAGCGGTGATCTGGCGCGGCAAGCACTTGGCCGTTCGCCATTTGGAGAACCTGAGATTTTACCACCCGGACGTGACCCGGATGGCCGGCCGGCTTATGCCTGCAGCGTCGGATACCCCGACAAGTGCAGCGTAAAGCCCGTGGCGTCGACATCCAGCTCGGCCTGTGCGCCAATCGGCAGCGTCGCCTTGGTCGGGCAATGGCCGAACGGCAAACCTGTGACGACCGGAATCGACAGGCGTTCGGCCAAGTAATCGCGCATGGCGTCGAAATCGTAGCCGGCGTCGTAAGGCGTGGTGCGATAGCCCGAGAAGTCACCCAGCACCAGCGCTTGCTGCGTCTCCAGCACGCCGGCTTGCTGTAACTGCAGCAGCATGCGTTCCACGCGGTACGGATGCTCGTTGATGTCTTCAACAAACAGGACGCCGTCGCGGATATCCGGCAGATACGGCGTGCCGATGAGGCTGCACAGCATGGCCAGGTTGCCGCCCCAGAGCGTGCCAGCGTAACGGCCAGGCCGCGCGCAACCATTCGGTTGCGGCACATCCACGCGCAACGCATAGGTCGGGTTGCGCAAAATGCCCCAGAAGTGCTCGACCATGAATGGGTCGATGTTTTCCAGCCCGAAGTCCGAACACACGTGCGGGCCGGCAAACGTCACGCCGCCCGTAGCCGCCAGGTACGCCAGCGAGAACACGGTGAAATCGCTGTGCCCCACGATGATGGCGTCGGTCGCCTGCGCGCGACGACCGATGTCGATGAAGTCGATATGGTCCAGCAAGCGCGTGAGGCCGTACCCCCCGCGGATTGCCATGGCGATTTCCTGGCCAGGGCCCGTGCCGATCTGGTGCAGGTCAGCCAATCGCGCAAGTTCGCCACCTGCAAAACGCTGATGCTGCCGGCTCAAGCATTCACGGTTGACGACCGTGCAGCCCTGCGCTTCCAACGCCGCCACGCCGCGCTCGGCAATGGCCGCATCGTTCGGATAACCGGAAGGCGCAATCAGGCGGACAGTGGTCATGTGGCGGATTCGTCGGGTTCGGTGGACGCCAGGCGTGCGGCCTTCTGGCTCGCGCGGCGCTCGGCGAAGAAGGCGCGCAGCATGTCGCCGCATTCCTGCGCGAGCACACTGCCGGCGATGGCGGTCTGGTGGTTCAGACGCGTTTCTGCAAACAGGTCGAGGATGCTGCCGGCTGCACCCGTTTTGGGGTCGGGCGCGCCATACACGACGCGCGCCACGCGGGCATGCAGCATGGCGCCGGCGCACATCACGCACGGCTCCAGTGTCACGAAGACCTCACAATCGGGCAGGCGGTAGTTGCCGAGATTTTCGGCGGCCTGGCGCAGGGCGCGCATTTCGGCATGCGCGGATGGATCATGCGTGCCGATCGGGGCGTTGTAGCCGACGCCGACGATCTCGTTGCCGCGCACGACCACCGCACCCACCGGCACCTCGCCCTGCCCCCATGCGAACTTGGCCTGCACGAGCGCCTGCTGCATCCAGTAGCCGTCCCGCTCGTGGCCGGACATGTCGGCGGGCGGGGTGAGGACGTGCGGTGTGGTCATGCGATCCGGTGTTATCGAATCAATCCTGCTCGTGCGGGCGCGCGAGCTTCACGTCGGCCCAGCAGTTCGGGGTTTCGTACAGCACCAGCTTGGACAGACGCAGATGGTGCCCAAACGTGTTGCGAAACACTGGCTCGAGAATGTCGAAGGCCACCTGCGCGAGGTTCTCGACGGTCGGCACGTCATTCAGCACGACGGTCTTGTGACCGCCTTCCATATCGTTCAGGAATTCAACAAGCTTGGTATCGCCGCGATAGACGAGGAAGGCGTGATCCCAGAGGTCGACGAGGTGCTTGTTGGCGAGCTGCTTGACGTCGCCGAAGTCGAGAATCATGCCGTCGTCGGCAGCCTTGTCGTTGTGCAGGACAACGCCTTCGAGCGTGAGTTCGAGCTGATAGCGATGGCCGTGCAGGTTGCGGCACTGGCCAGCATGGCCAGGGATGCGGTGGCCGGCATCGAATTCGAGCCGGCGCGTGATGGAAACGGTCTTGGTCATGGAGCAAGGTGGCGGCAGCAGGCGCCGCGAAACGGCTGGAACCGGCAGAAAACCGGGGACAAAGTGCTGCGGCCCGCCTTAGCGGATGCCCAGCATCTTATGGGTTTGCAGCGACAGGCGCCAGCGCGGCCGGCGCTGGCACAGCGCAACGGCTGCCGCCGTATTCTGCCGGGCAAGCGGGCCGTCCATGGCCTGCAGGAAGAAATGCTGGAAATCCAGCCGTTCGTATGCGTCGAGGTCCTGCCCGTCTTGCGGGATCACCACCTTCAGCTCGTCGCCGCGCGTGACGACGAGTTCGGAGCCCATCTTGGGGCTCACGCACACCCAGTCGATGCCTTCCGGCACGGCGATGGTGCCGTTGGTCTCGATGGCGATTTCGAAGCCGCGTGCGTGCAGCGCGTCGATCAGCGGCGTGTCGAGCTGCAGCAGCGGCTCGCCGCCGGTGCAGATGACGAGCGGCTTGCCGCCCGTGGCGTCGGCCGGCCATTCAGCGGCGACGGTATCGGCAAGTGCGTCGGCAGTGGGGTATTTGCCGCCTTGCGTGCCGTCCGTGCCGACGAAGTCGGTGTCACAGAACTGGCAGACGGCGGTGGCGCGATCGGCTTCGCGCCCACTCCAGAGATTGCAGCCGGCAAAGCGGCAGAAGACGGCTGCGCGGCCGGTGTTGGCACCCTCGCCTTGCAGCGTGTAGAAAATTTCCTTGACGGCGTAAGTCATGTCTGAACGGTGGCATTCACAGGAGAACGACGCAGAAGCGACGTAATTCCCGCGCAAACCGTACCAGTGCCCACTAGTGATTAACCCGATATTGTTTCATAAATCGGGCCATCGCGTCGCGCTACCCGCAGAAGGACGCCAACGTCACAAAGGAAAATGCGCCCTCTGGGGTCAGCCATGCCGCAAAAATGAAGGCGGCGCCGGCCGCCGCCAGCGCCCATGCCGCCCATCGCTTCAGGCGCGCCTTCATGCCGGTTGCGCCATCGGTGTGCGCGCGAGTTGGCGATCGTCGATCGGCCAGTGCAGCAGCGCGGCCACCACGCCGAGCACCATCGCGCCAAACCAGATCGCATCGTAGGAATGCAGGTGGTCGTACACCACGCCGCCCAGCCACACGCCCAGGAACGCGCCGACCTGGTGACCGAGGAACACGAATCCGAACAGCGTGCCGATATAGCGCACCCCAAACACCTGCGACAGCAGCCCGTTCGTCAGCGGTACCGTGCCGAGCCACAGCAGGCCCATCACGATGGCAAACGCATACAGCGTTGCCGGCGACAGCGGCAGCAGGATGAACAGCGCAATCGCCGCCGTGCGAATCAGGTACAGCAACGACAGCAGATATTTGCGCCGGAACAGCCCGCCGAGCGCGCCGCAGTAATACGTGCCGACGATGTTGGCGGCGGCAATCAGCGCCAGCGCGATCATGCCGTGCCGGCCGGTGAGTCCCTTGTCGAGCAGATACGCCGGCATGTGCGCACCGATAAAGGCGAGCTGGAATCCGCACGTCAGGAACCCAAGATTCAGCAGCCAGAAACCGCGGTGAGCAAAGGCCTCGCGGATGGCCGCGCCCATGCTTTGATGCGCCTCCTGCGCGGCGGCAGTCGATGCCTTTTCGCGCAGCGGCGCGGCCAGCGGCACGAACATCGCCATGATCACCGCCATGACGACCAGCGCCGTCACCCAGCCGACCCTGCTCAGCAAGCCCTGCGCCGTCGGCACCATCACGAACTGGCCGACTCCGCCCACCGCGCCCGCCACGCCCAGCGCCCAGCTGCGCCGCTCGGGCGGCGTCAATCGGCTGATTGCGCCATACACGACGCCGAATGACGTGCCTGAGAGCCCCAGCCCGATCAGCCCGCCGGCAGACAGCGTGAAGCCCAGCGGCGTGCCCGCATGTGCCATCAGCAGCAAACCAAGCGCGTAGACGACGATGCCGGCAACTACCACCTTGGCCGCCCCGTAGCGGTCTGCCAGCATGCCTGCAAACGGCTGTGCCGCGCCCCAGATGAGGTTTTGCAACGCGATCGCCAGGCCAAAGGTTTCGCGTGTCCAACCATGGTCCATCGTGACGGGCACGAGGAAGAGACCTTGCACGTGCCGAATGCCCAACGCCACGCCGATCACCGCTCCGCCGGCCAAGACGGGCAACCAAGGCGATTGCGTGAGAGATTTCGATGTCATGAGCGTTTTTCTCCGATGTGACTGACATTCCTTCTTTGCAAGCGTGCCGAATGCGTATTTGGCTGGAATGTCGTCCGATGGCTTATTAAACTTCGCCCTATCCGGCTTCTCAATTGATCTTTGAGAACGCCTTGCATGAGGAAAACGCATGTCGACTCCACTGGTTCGGTTGGCCTCCCTGGACTTGTTGCGCGGCTTCGTCGCGGTAGGCCGGCGCATGAGCATCACGCTCGCCGCAGATGATCTGTGTCTGACGCAATCGGCCGTGAGCAGGCAGGTGTCTGCGCTGGAGGACGCGCTGGGCGTGAAGCTGCTGGTGCGCGGGCACCGCTCGATCGCGTTCACGCCCGAGGGTGAACGCCTGTTCCGTAGCGCCGACAGTGCCGTGCAGCAGTTGCAGGACGCCATCGGCGCCATTCGCGTGGCGGCCGAACGACGGCCGGTGACGATCACCGCCAGCATCGGCGTGACCGGCCTGTGGCTGCTGCCGCGCCTGGCGCGCTTCCAGCTGCAATACCCCGACATCGACGTGCGCGTGGCCACCAACAACCGGCTCGTCGACCTGAAGAACGAAGGGATCGAGCTTGCCATCCGGTATTGCCCACCGACCGATGCACCGCCCGGCGCAATCCGGCTGTTTGGGGAGACCGTTGCGCCGGTCGCGCATCCGTCGCTGGGGCTGCGCTCGCTGGATTCCGCCGAGGCGCTTGCGGGCCTGACGCTGCTCGACTTTGACGACCGCGACCTGCGCCGCCCCTGGCTGCAATGGACAGACTGGCTGGCCGCTGCCGGCTGGAGCCACGCCAAGCCGCGCACCGTGCTGCGCTTCAACCAGCACGACCAGATCATCCATGCAGCGGTGGCCGGCCAGGGCATCGCGCTCGGGCGTCTGGAGTTGATCGCGCCGCTGCTGGCCGACGGCCGTCTGGTCACCGTACCGACCATCGCCCCCGGCGTGCGTAACACGCATGCGTACTGGCTGATCCAGTCCGAGCCGAACCCGCGCCGCGACGTGCGCGATGTGGCCGCCTGGATCTGCTCGGAAGCGGCAACGCAGGCCACGCATGCGTCTGGCGCATCCGAACTTGCATGAAAGGCGTTTGAACGCACACCGCGCCCCACGTGTAATGCGGCCAACGACATCACGCTGGAGGCCGCATGGACGCCCTCGCCCGACCGCAGACCGCAGCACCCGAGCCCGCCGCTTACAACACCACATGGGAAGCGCTCGTCCCCACGCCCGCCGTCGAGTTCTGGTTCGACTTCGCGAGCAATTACAGCTATCTGAGCGTGATGCGCATCGAGGCCGCTGCGGCACAACTCGGTGTGCGCGTGGTTTGGAAACCGTTCCTGCTGGGGCCGATCTTCCAGTCGCTCGGCTGGGCGAGTTCGCCGTTCGTGCTGCAGCGGGCCAAAGGCCATTACGTCTGGCAGGACATGGCGCGCGAATGCACCAAGCACGGTTTGCCGTGGACGCAGCCGAGCACGTTTCCGCGCGCCTCCGTCCTGCCGCTGCGCGTTGCGCTGCTCGGTGTAGACACGCCGTGGATCGGCGCCTTCTGCCAGCGGATCATGCTGCGTAATTTTGCCCAGAACCGCGACATCCATACGCCCGGCGCCGTGGCCGAAGAACTGACGGCGCTCGGATTGCCGGCCGACGCCATCCTCGCCCAGGCCCAGTCCGACGCCAGCAAGCCCCACCTGCGCGAGCAGACGCACGCCGCGCAGATTCGTGGCATCTTTGGCGCTCCCATGTTCTTTGTCGGCGACGCGATGTTCTGGGGCAATGACCGCCTGGACGATGCGCTCGCCTGTGCCGCAGCATTGCAGTCCAACCCTTATCCACTTCACACCGGATAGCCCATGCCGACCCAGATCGAAAAAGCCCACGCCTTCCGCACGCTGCACGAGCGCAGCGGCACCTTCGTGATCCCCAACCCGTGGGACCCGGGCTCTGCCCGGCTGCTGGCATCGCTCGGCTTCGAAGCGTTGACCAGCACCAGCGCGGGCTTCGCGTTCTCGCGCGGGCTGCCCGACTATGGCGTCGGCCGCGACACCATCCTCGCGCATGTGGCCGACCTGGCTGCCGCTACGGACGTACCCATGGCTGCCGACCTGGAAAACGGCTTTGGCGATACGCCGGAAACCGTGGCTGAGACGATCCGCCTGGCAGGCGCGACCGGCATCGTCGGCGGCTCGATTGAAGACGCCACGGGCCGCGCAGATGCGCCCATCTATTCGCTGGAGGCATCGGTTGAACGTATTCGCGCCGCGGTGGAGGCCGCGCGCTCGCTGCCGTTTCCGTTCACGCTCACCGCGCGCGCCGAGAACCACCTGCACGGCCGCGACGATCTGGCCGATACGATCCGCCGCCTGCAGGCCTTCCAGGACGCCGGCGCCGACGTGCTCTACGCCCCAGGCCTGAAAACGCGCGACGAGATCGCCACCGTCCTGCGCGAGATCGATCGCCCGCTCAATGTGCTGATGGGTTTTGCCGACGGCAACCTGAGCGTGGCCGAGTTGACCGAACTGGGCGTCAAGCGCATCAGCGTCGGCGCCACGCTGGCGCGCGTGGCCATGGGCGCGTTCCAGCGTGCAGCGGAAGAACTGCGCACCGCCGGCACGTTCAACTTTGCACGCGATGCCGCCAGCGGGGCCAAGCTCAACAGCCTCTTTGCGCCGTTCGCCTGACGCGCGCGACCAAGCCAAAGCAACTCGCCATGACATCCTCCCCAACCGATGTAAAGCCGCCCGGCGGCCTGCGCCAGATTCCCACCGGCATCTGGGTGCTGGGCTGCGTCAGCCTGCTGATGGACATCGCCTCCGAGATGATCCACAGCTTGCTGCCGCTGTTCATGGTGTCAGTGCTGGGAGCAAGTGCCTTGTCGGTCGGCCTGATCGAGGGGCTGGGCGAATCGACTGCGCTCATCGTCAAGATTTTCTCCGGCACGCTGAGCGACTACCTTGGCAAGCGCAAGGGCCTGGCGGCGTTCGGCTATGCGCTGGGCGCGCTGTCCAAGCCGCTGTTCGCCATGGCGCCCACGGCCGGCGTTGTGCTGACGGCGCGCCTGGTGGACCGCCTCGGCAAAGGCATCCGCGGTGCACCGCGCGATGCGCTGGTCGCCGACATTGCCCCGCCTGCGCTGCGCGGCGCGGCCTTCGGGCTACGGCAGGCGCTCGATACCGTGGGCGCATTTCTGGGGCCGCTTCTGGCCGTCGGGCTGATGCTGCTGTGGGCCGATGATTTTCGCGCCGTGTTCTGGGTGGCCGTGGTGCCGGCACTGTTGTCCGTAGCGCTGCTGATGTTTGGCCTGCGCGAGCCCGAGACCCACGACGGCGCGCGCCGCACCAACCCCATCCGCCGCGACAACCTCCAGCGGCTGAACGGCGCGTACTGGTGGGTGGTGATGATCGGCGCAGTCTTCACACTTGCACGTTTTTCCGAGGCCTTTCTGGTCCTGCGTGCACAGCAAGGCGGCATTCCCGTGGCACTGGTGCCCCTGGTCATGGTGGCGATGAACGTCGTCTATGCGCTGGCCGCGTATCCGTTCGGCAAGCTCTCAGACCGCATGAGCCATACGAAGCTGCTGGCGCTCGGGCTGGTGGTGCTGATTGCCGCGGATGTGGTGCTTGGCCTGTCTGCCCACTGGAGCGTGGTGATCGCGGGCGTGGCGTTGTGGGGCGTGCATATGGGCATCACGCAGGGCTTGCTGGCAACCATGATCGCCGATACCGCACCGGCCGACTTGCGCGGCACCGCTTACGGCATGTTCAACCTGGTAAGCGGGCTGGCCATGTTGGGCGCCAGCGTTCTGGCCGGGCTGCTGTGGGACAAGCTGGGCGCAGCCGCAACGTTCCACGCGGGTGCGGTGTTCTGTGTGCTGGCGTTGGGGCTGCTGGCGATACGCGGGAAATCTTCCGGGCCGATCACTTGACTCCCATGACGTTCGGCTGCGCCTTGAACCAGTCCACCAGAAAATCCAGCATGGCCCGCAGCGCCGCCGGCATCTGCCTGCGCGAGCTGTACACGCCGTGAATGCCCAGCGCCTGCGGCACGTGGTCGGGCAGCAGGCGCACGAGTTGCCCGCTTGCGATCAGCGGCGCGGCAGCAAACACCGGCTGCAGCGCAATGCCTGCGCCCTCCCGCGCCGCTGTCAATAACACCATCGACTCATTCGCACTCAGATTGCCGCCCACCGGCACGTCCGACGGGGCACTCGTCTTCGCATCCGTGAACTTCCACAGGCTTTTGCCAAAGTACGAATACGTCAGGCAGTTGTGAATAGCCAGATCCTCCACGCGGCGCGGTGTGCCATGCGCGGCCAGGTACGACGGCGCCGCAACAACGACGGACTCACACGTGCCCAGCGGCCGCGCAATCAGGTTCGGGTCGAGGTCATTGGTAATGCGCACGGCCAGGTCGATGCGCTCCTCCACGAGGTTGATGGTGCGGTTGTCGACCACCAGATCGACCGCCGTTTGCGGATAGCGCCGCAGGTAGGCCGTCACCGCCACGCTCAACGTCTGCTGCGCCAGGGACTGCGCGCAGGCAATGCGCAGCAGACCGCGCGGCGTATCGGCTTCGAGACCATCCGCCACGGCCATCTGTGACGCGATTTCCAGCATCTGGCGGCAGCGCGCGAGCGTCACTTCACCGGCCGGTGTCAGGCCGATGCGGCGCGTGGTCCGGTGCAGCAGGCGCGCCCCGGACCACGCCTCCATCTCTGCCAGATAACGCGTGACCATCGCGCGCGACATGTCGAGCCCTTCAGCGGCGGCACTCAGGCTGCCGCGCTCGACAATCGCCACGAACACTTCGGCTGACGTGATGCGATCCATATTTGATCGATTGGCGAAACAAATATGCGCATATTAGGCGGTTTTTCGATCGGATCAAGCAACCTACAGTAGCGGCATCGTACTCACCACATCCAACTGGAGAAACCCGATGTCCCTGCTCCGCGCCCTGCTTGCCGCAGCCCTTGTCAGCGTCGGCGTTGTTTCCCACGCTGCCGCACCGGCGCCGTTGCACCTCGAGGTCTACAACCCCGGCGACAAGGGCGTCTTCCCGGTGTCGTCGGAAATCATCACCGGCGCGCACGAGGCGGTCCTGGTCGACGCGCAATTCCAGCGCAGCGACGCGCAAGCGCTCGTGCAGAAACTCAAGGCCAGCGGCAAGACGCTCACTACGGTCTATATCAGCCAGAGCGATCCGGATTATTACTTCGGGCTGGATGTCATACGCGCGGCATTCCCGAAAGCAAAGATCGTCGCCACGCCGCAGACCGTGGCGGCCATCAAGACATCAATGAACGGCAAGCTCGCCTACTGGGGTCCGATCCTGAAGGACAATGCGCCCAAGACGCTCGTGCTGCCCGACGTGCTGCACGCCGACCACCTCACGCTGGAAGGCCGCACCATCGAGATCAAGGGGCTGAACGGCCCGGACGCGGCACGCACCTATCTGTGGATTCCGTCCATCAAGACCGTGGCCGGCGGCGTGGTCGTCAACAGCGGTGACCACGTTTGGGTAGCCGACACGCAAACGCGCGAATCCCGCCTGGGCTGGTTGCAGACGCTGGACAACATCACGGCGCTCAAGCCGACGACGGTGGTGCCGGGCCACTTCACCGGGGCGATGCCCAAGGGGCTGGAGGCGGTCCGCTTTACAGCCGATTACCTCAAGACATTCGAGGTGCAGGCCGCCAAGGCCAACAACTCGGCGGAGCTGATCAAGGCAATGAAGGCCGCGTACCCGACGCTGGCCGGCGACGCATCGCTGGAGTTGAGCGCCAAGGTCATCAAGGGCGAAATGAAGTGGCCGCAGTAAGCTGGCCAATCACCGGGGAAACAACATGACGACGTTGCATTACATCTACGACCCGCTGTGCGGCTGGTGCTACGGCGCCGCACCGCTGGTGGAAGCGGCGCGCACGGTGCCGGGCCTGACGATCGCCTTCCACGGCGGCGGCATGCTTGCTGGCACGAACCGCCGCGCGGTGACGCCCCAGTGGCGCGACTACGTAATGCCGCACGACCACCGCATTGCAGAATTGACCGGCCAGCCCTTTGGCGAGGCCTACTTTGAAGGCCTGTTGCGCGACACCACTGCCACGATGGATTCGGAGCCACCCATCACCGCAGTACTTGCTGCGCAAGCGCTGGGCGGCCGCGGGCTCGACATGATCCATCGCGTCCAACGCGCGCATTACGAAGAAGGCCGGCGCATTGCAGATGTGCCCGTACTGCGCGAGCTGGCAGCGGAGATCGGCCTGTCGCCCGATGCCTTCGATGCGGAATATGCGCGACAAACCGGTGCGCTCACGCAGCAGCACATCACGCAAAGCCGGCAGTGGCTCGATCGTGTGGGCGGTCAGGGGTTTCCGACATTTGCGCTGGAGGATGCCGATGGCCAACTCGGCATCATCGACATGGGCCCGTGGCTTGGCAATCCGGAGCACTGGGCACAGGCGCTGACCCAGCACATCGGCGCGCCCGCCCCGGCCAGCGAAGCCGACGGCCCCGTCTGCGGGCCGGACGGCTGCGCGTAACGAGGTGGCGCTCAGCTTTTGAGCGGCCAGCGGGCAAGTTCGTCGTAACGCGTCTTGCCCAGCCAGCTATGGATGAGAACGAACTCGCGCACCCTCCACGTGATGGGTTCGATTGCCTTCGGCGCAAAGCCTCCGCGGTCATACAGCAGCGTGATGTGCGGTTTGAACGTCCCGTGCGGCACGGGCACGGCGGCATGTTGGAGCGCCTCGCCCAGCGCCGCCTGAAACGCCGTCAAACCGACCACACCTTCATCGCCCAAGAGAACAAACGGCCGGTGATCACGTCGGCCATGAAAGCTCACCACTTGGTTGAACGTGGCATCGAATGCCGGCAAGGCCAGGCTGTCCGCCGCTGCGCGCACGCGCGCCACGATATCGTCAGGCGGCAGATGAACGAAATCGCCCAGATGATGCAGCGTGACATGCAGGCGCTCCGTACGCAGTGCCTTGCCTTTGAAACCCACCACGGGCCGCAATTGTTCGATCAGGCGCGCTATGCGCCCTGCGGTCTCGGCGTCGGGCTTGATCGCCAGAAACAGGCGATGCGCGGGCAACTGCGGGGTGGCTTCGAATCCGGGAAGAGTGAGCTCGGTCACGGCAGGGTCGTCAAACGCCGGGCTGGCGATCCACCCATTATCGACGCCCGCATGACGTCCCGCTGAAAGTCCTGTTGCCCGCATCAAAAACAACGCCCGGCAGTGTGAACATGCCGGGCGTCGTCTTTTGGATGTGATGCGACGATCAGATATCGAAGAACACCGTCTCCGCGCCGCCATCCGGCGTGTCTTGCAGGCGCACGTCAAAGGTGTAGACCACCTCGCCGTTACGCTCGCTGCGCTGGGCAATCAGCGTCTTGCGGCGCACTTCCCACTCGATGCCGTTCAGCACCGGGTCCGTGCCGTTGGCCGCGACCTCGTCGCTGAAGTACACGCGGGTGTGCAGGCCGAGGTTGATGCCGCGCGCAAACAGGATCATGCAGATGTGCGGTGCCTGCGTGGTCCCGCTGCGGCCGGCTACGGCGCCCGGCTTGATGGTGTCGAAGCGATAGACGCCCGTATCGAAATCCGCTCCCGCGCGGCCCCAGCCACGGAATGCCGGGTCGACAGGTTTGTCTTGCCGATCAGCGGGATGCGCATATTTGCCGTCGGCGTTGGCTTGCCAGATCTCGATCAGCACGTCGCGCACGAGCGAGCCGGAGCCGTCGTAGACGCGGCCTTCCAGCGCGATGCGTTCGCCGCGCGTGGCGGGCGTCGTCAGGACGCTGCCGAATTCCTTGTCGTAGATGTCGAAACCGGCCTGGCGCGGTGCAAGGCCGATGTGCACGTACGGGCCGCCCGTCTGCGAAGCGGTTTCGTTGAAGTGTGCGAATGGTGGCGTTGTCGTCATGGCCGTTGCCTGGGCGCGTTCGAGCGATTCACGCAATGTGGTCGTGGTCATCACTTGGCTCCTTGCAAGGCGGGCACAGCGTTTTCGAAATGCGTGGCACGGCGACCGCGCAGCGTGATGTCGAAGCGGTAGCAGCGGCTATCAAGCGGCACGTGGTTTGCCGTGTCATGCAGCGCGATCAGGCCGCGCACCTGTTCTTCGCTGGGGATGGTCTTGATGATCGGGCACTGCGCGATCATCGGGTCGCCCTCGAAGTACATCTGCGTGATCAGGCGCTGGGCCCAGCCATCGCCGGAGAGCGAGTAATGAATGTGCGACGGGCGCCAATCGTTGATGCGGTTACGCCACGGATACGGACCCGGCTTGATGGTGCGATAGACGTAGTAGCCGTTGGCGTCCGTCAGCATGCGGCCGCAGCCGCCAAAATTCGGGTCGATCGGCGCGATGTACTGGTCTTTCTTGTGGCGGTAGCGGCCGCCGGCGTTGGCCTGCCACACCTCCACCAGCGCGTTCGGCACCGGGCGACCGAACTCGTCGCGCACATAGCCATGGACGATGATGCGCTCGCCGATCGGCAGGCCTTCCTTGGCGTAGTTGAGGATCAGGTCGTTGTCGAGCGCGCCCAGGTCGTCGGCGTGGAACACCGGTGCGGTGGTTTCCGACAGCGTGTTCAGGGTGGAGATGAGCGCATTGCGCGGCGAACGCAGCACGCTGGTCTTGTAGCCGGGGGTCAGTGCGGGCGGATGCTGCGCGGTGTCACGCTGGGCGAATTCGCCGGTGCCGGAAAGCGGCAGGGTCATGGGGCGTCTCCTTATGAAATCGTGGAGAGACTGTATCGCCGCCAAAAAGTGAAGTAAATTGACTTCTTATCGGAAAACCGATAACCCCAAGTTATGGAAAGAGTCTTTTCGGCCGATCTGCCGTCTCGCATCCGCTTTCGCCATCTGAGCTGTTTTGTCGCCATCGCGCAGGAGCGCAACCTGCGGCGCGCCGCCGAGCGGTTGCATCTGAGCCAGCCGGCGGTTTCGAAAACGCTGGGTGAACTGGAAGCACTGGCCGGTGTGCAACTCGTGGAGCGCGGCCGGCAAGGTGCGCGGCTCACCGCTGCCGGCGAGCAATTCCTGCGGCATGCGGTGGGCGTGACGCAGGCGCTGGAATCGGCCACTGCCGCGCTGATGGGATCAACGGACGCGTCCGCGCCGGTCGTACATGTAGGCGCCCTGCCGACGGTGGCCAGCAGTCTGCTGCCCCAGGCGATTGCCCATTTGCACGCGCAGCGCCCGCATGCCGGCGTGCGGTTGCGCACCGGCACCAATGTCGAGCTGCTGACCGCGCTCAAGGCCGGCGAACTCGACTTCATCGTCGGGCGTATGGCCGAGCCGGATCGCATGCAGGGGCTGTCGTTCGAACTGCTGTACGCCGAGCCGCTGGCGCTGGTCGTGCGGCCCGGGCATCCGCTGTTGACGCAGCCAGGTGCGTCGGCCTCGCTGCAGGCGGTGCTGGATTACCCGCTGGTGATTGCCACGCAGGGCACGGTGCCGCGCCATCACACCGAGGCGCTGTTCCAGACGCACGGTCTACGCTTGCCCGCGGGGGTAACGGAAACACTTTCAGTGTCCGTCGCACGGCTGCTGGCGTGCCGATCTGACGCGGTGTGGATCACGCCCGAGCGCGCTGCGGGCGACGATCTGGCGCACGGGCAACTCGCCCGCCTGGACATCGCCACCTCGGCCACCAAGGAGCCCGTTGGCCTGCTGCGCAGAAGCGCCGCCACGCCAAGCGAATTGGCCGGCGCGTTCATGGAACTGCTGACCGAACTGGCGCAAACGCCTGACTGAGCCACCCCGCCCTCAAAAAAAAATGCCGACCCCATGGCCGGCATTTTTTTCTTTCGAGGCGCAGATCAGCGGTGCGCCATCTCCACATCATCGGCGGCATCGAAGACACTGCGATCGGTTTGCCCCAGCAACTGGCTGGTGATCGTCCCGGCGGTCATCGAGCCGTTGACGTTGAGCGCGGTACGGCCCATGTCGATCAGGGGTTCGATGGAGATCAGCAGCGCCACGAGAGTCACGGGCAAGCCCATGGCCGGCAGCACGATCAACGCCGCAAACGTGGCGCCGCCGCCCACACCCGCCACCCCGACCGAGCTGAGCGTGACGACCGCCACCAGCGTTGCAATCCACACAGGATCAAACGGGTTGATGCCGACGGTGGGCGCCACCATGACTGCCAGCATGGCGGGATACAAACCTGCGCAGCCGTTCTGGCCAATGGTGGTGCCAAACGAGGCGGCGAAGCTGGCAATCGACTCCGGCACGCCAATGCGCCGCGTCTGCGCCTCGATGCTCAACGGAATGGTGGCGGCACTCGATCGGCTCGTGAACGCGAACGACAGCGCCGGCCAGACCTTGCGGAAGAAACGAAGCGGATTGATGCCGTTGAGCGTGAGCAGCACGGCATGCACGCCAAACATGATCGCCAGGCCAAGGTAAGAGGCCACCACGAAACCGCCAAGCTTGATGATGTCCTGCACGTTGGACACGGCCACCACGTTGGTCATGAGCGCCAGCACACCGTAAGGGGTCAGGCGGATGACGAGCCGCACGAGCTTCATCACCCAGGCCTGCGCGGTGTCGATGGCGGTCAGCACGCGCTCGCCCTTCACCGCATCATCCCTCAGCAGATTCAACGCAGCCACGCCCAGGAACGCGGCAAAGATCACCACGCCGATGATGGATGTCGGCTTGGCGCCGGTCAGCTCGGCAAACGGGTTCTTCGGGATGAAGGACTGCACCAGCTGCGGCACCGACAGATCGGCCACCTTGCCGACATAGTTGTCCTGGATGGCGGTCAGCCGTGCAGTTTCCTGCGCGCCTTGCACCAGGCCCTGCGCCGTCAGGCCAAACAGGTGGGTGACGAACACCCCGACCAGGGCGGAGATCAGCGTCGTGAGCAGCAGCGTGCCGATCGTCAGCACGCTGATCTTGCCCAGCGACGCCGTGCTGTTGAGCTTCGCCACCGAGTTCAGCACCGACACCAGCACCAGCGGCATGACGATCATCTGCAGCAGCTGGATATAGCCACCCCCAACGATGCTGAACCAGGAGATCGACTGCTTGAGCGTCGCGCTGTCGTCGCCATAGATCAGGTGCAGCGCCAGCCCGAACACGATGCCCAGCACCATGCCCAGCAGCACACGTTTAGCCAGACTCCAGTTCGCGTTCACGCGACCCAGAGCGATCAGCAGGACGACGAAAGTCGCGATGTTCAGTAAGAGCGGGAGATTCATGGCGTTTGTGTTGCAAGCTGCGATCGAAATCGAGCCGGCATCTTACGCCAGTTGCACAAAGGTTGCCCGAGCACGGACCGCATCACACATGCGCGCTGACTTCCCGCGGAGCCAGCACTGGCTTGGCTTTGTGGTCGGCTTGTTTCCGTGCGCCGTGACGAGGAATGCGCCTGCGCCAGTGCTCGCGGCGCCGCATCTCCCCGCACGCGAGTGGCTTCCCCAGAAGAAAAAAAGCCCGCACAAGTGCGGGCCGACAAGGAGCCGAGCGATCAGGAGGTCACGCTCAGTCAGAAGCCAGACGTCAGAACGAATGGACGATACCGGTGTAAGCACCCAGCTGGTTTTTACCCGGGGCCGGGTTGTTGTTGGTCGCCTCCACCGAGAAGTTGGCGGTAGCGCTGTTCTGCACCGTGCCCACGCTCGCGTACAGCATCGTGCGCTTGGACAGGTTGTAGTTGGCACCCGCCATGAACAGGTTGGCGTTGCCGCCGCCGTGGTTCACGTTGACACGGTAGGCCGCGCCGATCAGCGTCAGCGCCGGCGTGACTTCGTAGTTGATGCCCAGCCAGTAGTGGTTGGCCTTGGTCGGGGCGCCCGCAGCAGCATCCGGCGCTGACAGGTTTTCATACGCCGCAAACAGCTTCGCCTTGCCGATGGTGTACGTGCCGCCGATCGTCGCTTCCTTCGAGAAATTGAAGATGTCGCTGAACTTGCCGTTGCCGTCGCGGATCACGTCGTAGATCGCGCGCACTTCCAGCGGGCCCGTCTTGTAGACGGCGGACACGCCATCGCGGCGGCTGTTCGTGAACGAGCCGGGTTGCTCGCCCAGGCCGGTCTGCAGGCCGATCTGGAAGCCGCCCCAGGTCGGGCTCTGGTATTCGACGACGTTGTTGGCGCCCGGCCAGTTGCGCCCGCGCACCAGCGTGGCCGAGCCAATGAACTGCTGGCCGGTCGGGTCGAGGAACCAGACGTCGTTGCTGATGAAGAGGTTCTTGCCGGCCGTCAACGTGCCCCAGGTCGGGCTGGACAGGCCGACGTACGAACGCCGATTAAACAACGCGTCGCCGTTGGTCCGGCCTTGGGCCGCGCCAAAACCGGACTCGAGCCGGAAGAGCGCCTGCAGGCCACCGCCGAGATCCTCCTTGCCCATGAACCCGAACATGCTGGTCCCCCACTGGTTGTCGGCGGCGCGCCAGAGGCTGCCGCCCGGCGAGGTCGCGGTGGGGGCGACGTTGTTCTGGTAGTCGATGCCGCTGGCGACGCGGCCGTACAGCGTGACGTTGGTTTGTGCA
>NZ_JBQEPR010000007.1:0-184789 GCF_052045895.1 Ralstonia sp. 22111
GGTGGGTGGCTCCTCACTCAACCAGAGGCAAGACAATGGATCAACCGACCCAAGCCGTACCCATCCCACGCGGGCATCGCCCTGCAAATTGCTGTTCCACCTGCATCGCGCAACGTCCTCCGTCCGGAGGTGCCCGATGAGCCTTGAGACCAACATCCTGTATGCACAAGGCGCCCTGAGCGCGCGGGATTATCTGCGGCGCACGCAGATGCACATGAAGATGCACCGCCAGTTCGAGCCGCATACGCTGCGCTTTGAGCTTCAGTTCCACGTCAAGGACAAGGCCCTCGATTACCAGGCCGGGTTCATGGACGCGATTGGGGCCTACATGCTGACCACGCTCGATGGTGTGACAGTTGACCTGTACCGGTGGGAAGTGCTGCAAGTGCTGGACCGCGTGAACCGCAAGAAGAAATAACTAAAACAGCAGTACAAGCGAACCCGCGACGGGCGGGGGCGCTAGCGGAGACCGAATTTTTTGGCAGGGGGCTGTAGCCCGTTAAGCAGGTGACGACGGACTCCAACAAGCCACCAGTGCAGCGGGAAATCCGAATGCCAATGATGCAGTTTCAATCCCACCCCTCCACGCCCGGCACCCGCATCCCCTCCACCTCCGGCAAGTCAATCCCAAAGTACTCAGCCAAGAGCCCACGCAATGCGCGCCGGTCTTCCAGTTCGAATCTGTGCGGCGTATTCCCGCGCCAGATCGTGGCGTCCCGATTCATCACCGTCACGCGCCCTTCGTCGGTCAACGAGCGCATGAGGATGCGGTTCATGAACGGCGACGTCGGATACGTGCTCGTGTAGTGATTCGCCATTTCGAAATCGATGGGGTAGTCCTGCTCTAGCGTGGTGACCCAGGCGTCGACGGGTGTGTCGCTGCGCACCTGGGCGCGGAGTATCCAGTGGTCTTTGTCGCGCACCATCCAGTGCAGTTCGCCATCGATATTGGCCTGCGTGCCGTCCAGGGGCACAGGCACACGCGGGGCCAGCCCGCCGAAACCAGGATCGATGACGAAGGTGCCCTCCGGCAGCGGTACCGTCAGAAACATGTGGGTGCGGGGCGCCTCAGGACGCGGCGTCTGGATGATCACACGCGACGAGTGGCGGGTCGGCTGAAAGCCAAGCTGCTCCAGCACGGCTGCAAACAAGGTGGCGTGTTCAAAGCAGTAGCCACCGCGGCGTGCGTGAACGAGCTTGTTCTGCAGGCTTTCCAGGTCGATGCGGATGCCGCGCCCGAGCAGCACGTCGAGGTTCTCAAACGGAATGTGCCGCATGTGCGCGTGCACCAACTGCGCGAGCGTGTCGTAGCTGGGGCGGGTGCTTCCGCCCCATTGGATGCGGTTGAAGTAGGCGTCCAGGTTGAGTTGCGATGTCACGTGTTGTCTCCTTGTGCGCCCGGGGGTGACGCTACGTCAGCCCGGTTTGCGGCGGCGGAATTGCTGTTCGGTTACGGTGCTGCCCCACTGCGTGCCGGCCTCTTCCTGCGTGAGTTGAAAGCCGAACGATTCGTACAGGTGGCGGGCTGCGTCCAAGCCTTTGAAGGTATTGAGGTAGGTCTCGTCAAAGCGCGCATCGACAAAGCGCATGGCTTGCGACATGAGCTTACGGCCAATGCCGGTGCCCCGCAGTGAATCATCCACGATGAACCAGCGCAGGTGTGCAACGCGCGTGTCCGAGTTTCCATCAATGGCGAGGGATGCAAGGCTGCGGCCGTTTTCCACGCACAGCCAGAGCGCCTTGTCGGGGTCGGGCAAGGTTTGCGCAAAGTCGGCGAGTTCCTTGGCGACGCGGCGCTCGAAGAACACGCCAAAGCCCCAGTGCTGCGCATAGAACCGGCCATGCAGGCTGGCGATGTCGCCAATGCAGCCGGGCACGTAGCCTTGCACGATCTGGGGGCCGGCATCGGCGGCGGCTTGCTCGGGCTTGTGGTCGTTGTCATCGGCCAGCGCGCTGACGTATTGCGACAGCGATGCAACCAGCCGTTGCTGATCTGCCGGGGTCAGGTGGCGCAGCGCATTGGAGACCTGCCCGGAGGCAAAGGTGTCGATCTTGCGCCGCAGTTGCTGGCCGTCTTTGGTGAGGTGCAGCTCGGAAGATCGGGCGTCGTCTGCGCAGGTGCGGCGTTCGACCAGCCCGGCGGATTCGAGCCGGGTGACCTGGCGGCTGGTGCTGGATTTGTCCAGCCGCAGGCGTTCGGCCAGGTCGCGTGCCTGGATGCCGGGCGTGCCGGCAATCTCAAGAATGGCGTGAACGGCAGACGGCGGCAGGTCGCTCTCAGCCAGCGTGTTGCGCATGAAGCCGAGTTCGCGAACGAGCTTGCGCGAAATCTCCCGCAGCTCGCGGATGGTCTGCTCGCGTGATTGCGTGGGCGCTTCAATGAAGTCCATACCGGCCTCGATTAGTTGTTTCGCGCAACCAATATAGTTGCACGAAACAACCTTTTCAAGGCGCGGCGGTGCTGCGGCGGGCAGCGCCTAAAGGGCTTGTCGCCAGTGCTCAGGCAAACGCGGGCCGGCTGGCTCCATCTGACAGACGGAATACCGACACCGCGCGGCGCAGCGTCGTCGCCTGCTCTTCCAGCGATTGCGCTGCTGCGGCGGCCTGCTCGACCAACGCGGCGTTCTGCTGTGTGACTTCGTCCATCTGCGTGACGGCCTGGTTGACCTGCTCGATGCCCCGGCTTTGCTCGGCAGAGGCGGCGGCAATCTCAGCCACGATCTCCGACACGCGGCGGATGGCATCCTTCACTTCGCTCATGGTCTCGCCCACCGCAGCCGCCTGTTGCGAGCCCGCCTGCACCACGGCAACGGAGTCGCCAATCAGCCCCTTGATTTCCTTGGCGGCAGAGGCCGAGCGTTGCGCAAGCGTGCGCACTTCGCTGGCGACGACGGCAAAGCCCCTGCCCTGTTCGCCTGCACGGACGGCTTCCACCGCAGCGTTCAGCGCGAGGATGTTGGTCTGGAAGGCGATGCCTTCAATCAGCCCCGTGATCTCGGAGATCTTGCCCGAGCTGGTGCTGATCTGGTCGATCGTGCCGACCATGGCCTGCACGGCCTCGTTGCCGGCCTGCGCGATCGTGCTGGCGCTGGAGGCAAGGCTGTCGGCCTGAGCGGCGTTCTCGGCGTTCTGTTTCACGGTCTCGGTCAACTGCGTCATGCTCGACGCGGTTTCCTCCAACGATGCGGCCTGCTGCTCCGTGCGGGCAGACAAATCAATGTTGCCGGCCGCAATCTCCTTGGACGCCACCGTCACGGATTCGGCCGATACCTTGATGCCGCGCACCGTCTCGGTCAACTGCCGATCCATCGTGCGCAGTGCGGCCAGCAGCTCACCAAACTCGCCCCGCGTGTCGATCACGATGTTGTTCTCCAACTGCCCGCCGGCAATGTGGTTGGCAACGTTCACCGCACGGCTGAGCGGGCGAGAGATCGCGCGCAGCAGATACCAGCACATGCCCACGCCCACTGCAAACCCCGCGCACACCAGCACAACGGCCATGCTGAAGATGGAGTGGTAGGTGGCTTCGCTATCGTCGACGGACGACTTGGCCTCTTCCAGGTTGACGGCAATGTCTTTTGTGAGCAGATCGCTCACGGCCTGTCCGGAGGAGGCATGGCGGTTGATGATCTGCGCCGCCACGTCGTGGCGGCCGGTTTGCAGAGCCTCAATCGCTTCATTCGTTGCGGTGTTGAATTGCGGCAGGGCACCGTTGATCTTGCTGGCGACATCGCGTTCTTGTTCGCTCGTCACGCTGGCGGGGTAGTACTGCTTCCACGCGCCGTTGATCTGGTCCAGATCCGTGCGGATGGTGCGCACGGCCGCTGCAACTTGCGCGGCATCGTCGGTAAAGACCTGCGCGCGCCGCAGTTGCAGGCGTATATCCAGTTGCCTGCTGCGAAGCTCGGCAAGCTGCGCGATGGGCAGCGTGTTGCTGGTATAGGCGGCGTTGATGTTGGCGTTCAGGCGCATCAGGCCCCGCACCCCAAACACACCGGTGGCGAGCAACAGCGCCAGACACAGACCAAACGCCCCGAGCAACTTGAAGCGCACCGAATGCACGATAGACGGCATGATTTCCCCCCGACTTGTTTATCCGGAGGCACGTGCCCCGGATTTATGGATGTTCTACATCTGCATATCGGTAGGCCGCGAAATACCTTAAGTGCGTGAGGCAAAGCGCCCACATCGCGCCCTGCACCGGTGCATGCATTACGGATTCGAGTGCGTGAGGGGAGACATCCGAGGGCCGGCCCGCCCGAGCGACGGGCCGACATCGAGCAGGAAGAATGCGTGCGCCTAGTTGAACGGTGGCACGGCGTGCGACTGCATGAGCATGGCCGAGGCGGGCGTGTCCTTGGCCGGTTCGTTTGACCGCTGCGCCGGCCTGTGCGGGCTGGACGGCGGCAATGACGCCCCCCGTTGCACGCGGCCCAGGAAACGCTGCATGAGGCAGAACACGCACAGCAACACCCCAATGGCGATGCGCGCCCACCACGAGCTGAGTGTGCCGTCAAAGGTGATCAACGACTGGATGACGCCCAGCAAGAGCACGCCCACCACACTGCCGCTGATGAGCCCCACACCGCCGGTGAGCAACGTGCCGCCGACCACGGTGGCGGCAATGGCATCCAGCTCCATGCCCTGCGCGTGCAGGCCGTAGCCGGAGAGCATGTAGAACGTGACCAGCACGCCGCCCAATGCCGAGCAGAAACCGCTGAGCACATAGACGAGGATGCGCGTGCGCGCCACCGGCAAGCCCATCAGCAAGGCAGAGCGTTCATTGCCGCCCAGCGCATAGACCGTGCGCCCGAAGCGGCTGCAATGCGCGAGCCACGCCGCAGCGGCAAACACCACCAGCGCAATCACCACGCTGGGCGACACGTAGTTGCCGCCGCCCACCTGGATCTTGTATTGCGACAGCGTGGTGTAGATCGGGTCGGTAATGCTGATCGAATCAATGCTGATGAGGTAGCACAGCCCCCGCGCGAGGAACATGCCGCCCAGCGTGACGATGAACGGCTGGATGCGGAACACCTGGATCAGTACGCCCATCATCAAGCCGAACAGGCACCCAACAGCCAGCACGAGCGGCACCACCACGCCAATCGACCAGCCGTGATGTTCGACCAGCGCGGCGGAGATCATGGTGGTCAGCGCCACCACCGCCCCCACTGACAGATCGATGCCGCCCGACAGAATGACGAACGTCATGCCAATGGCAACAACCATCAGGAACGCGTTGTCGATCAGCAGATTGAGAAACACCTGCACGCTGAAGAAGCCCGTGTAAGTCACGGACCCAAAGCCGAACAGCAGCGCAAACAGGAACAGCGTGACGTAGAACGGCAAGCGCCGTGGATTGATTCTCATGACTGCGCCCCTGCACGGCTTTGGCGTTGAAAGAACATGCCGCGAAACGCTTCCGATTGCGCCAGGCACACGGCAAACACCACCACGGCTTTCACCACGAGGTTGATCTCGGGCGGCACGCCCATGGAGTAGATCGCATAGGTGAGCGTCTGGATGATGAGCGCGCCGATCACGCTGCCCCACAGGCTGAACTTGCCGCCTGCCAGCGAAGTGCCACCCAGCGTGACGGCCAGGATGGCGTCAAGCTCCAGCAGCAGCCCGGCGTTGTTGCCGTCCGCGCTCTTGACGTTGGAGCAGATGATGAGCCCGGCAACGCCGGCCATGGCGCCGCAGAACGCATAGATGCCAAACAGCAGTGCCTTGGTGTTCAGCCCGGCAAGCCGCGCGGCCACGGGGTTGATGCCGACGGCCTCGATAAACAGGCCCAGCGCGGTGCGATGCATCAACAACAGCAGCAGTCCCAGCACAGCGGCGGCGATGTACAGCCCGAACGGCAGCCCGAACAGATAGCCGTTGCCCACGAAGAAGAACGGCTCGTAGTAGACGGTGATGATCTGCCCGCCGGTAATGAGCTGCGCCACGCCGCGACCGGCCACCATCAGGATCAGCGTGGCAATGATGGGTTGCATGCCAGCACCGGCAACCAGCAGGCCATTCCACAGGCCGCACACCAGCGCTGCGCCCACGGCAGCGAGCAGCGCCAGCAGCAGCGGCACCTTGGTCACATACACGGGCAGACCGTTCTGCACGACCAGCGTGCCGCCGATGAGCGACGCCGCAATGGCGCCGGAAATGGCCACCACCGCGCCCACCGAAATATCGATGCCACCCACGGCGATCACCAGCGTCATGCCAAGCGATACGAGCATCAGCGGCGCGGCACGGTTGAGGATGTCGATCAGGCTGCCGTACAGGTGCCCACCGCGAATACCGAGGTGAAAGAAATGCGGGTTGAACCACGCATTGAGCAGGCACAGCAGGAGTAGCGTCACGCACGGCCAGAACAATCGGTGGCTGGTGAGTGCGCGCAGGCGGGCGGAGTTCATGCGGCGCCTCCGGTGGTGGTGGGCTGGGTGTTGGACTGGGTGGTGGACTGGCTCGCGGGCACGTCGCCGCCGGCAATCACGTGGCACAGGTTGTCTTCCGTCACATCGGCGCCGGCCAGCTCGCCCACCTTCTTGCGGTCGCGCAGGATCGCCAGCCGGTGGCTCACGCGCAGCACCTCCGGCAGTTCGCTGGAGATGAACAGGATGGCCATGCCCTTGCGGCACTGCGCGGTCACCAGGTCCATGATGTCGAGCTTGGCGGCAATGTCGATGCCGCGCGTGGGCTCATCCAGGATCAGCATGGCGGGGTCGGTCGCCAACCAGCGCGCGAGCACGGCTTTCTGCTGGTTACCGCCCGAGAGTTGGCCGATGGGCTTTTCAGCGTCGGGCGTCTTGATGCCGAGCTGGGCGATGTACTGGTCGGCAATCTCGCGCTGGCGCTTTTTGGGCAGATAGCGGAACAGCCCGCGCTTGGCCTGCAGCGCGAGGATGATGTTTTCGCGAATCGACAGCTCGGCAATGATGCCCTCGGTCTTGCGGTCTTCCGGGCAGAAGCCGATGCCCTGGCGAATGGCGTCACGCGGCGAGCTGAACTGGTGCGACTGGCCCTGCACGTTGATCGAGCCCGCGTCGTTGCGGTCGACACCGAACAGCAGCCGCGCGGTCTCGGTGCGGCCCGAGCCCAGCAGGCCGCCCAGGCCGAGTACCTGCCCGGGGCGGACATCCAGATCGAGCGGCTGCACGACGCCGCGACGGCCCATGCCGCGCGCACTGAGGAATGCCGGCGCGGTATCGTCCACGGCCGGCACCTCGGTGCGCTCGAAGCGGCTTGCATCAATGTCGCGCCCGACCATCTTGTTGATCAGTTGCAGTTGCGGCAGATCGCGCGCGGCGTATTCGCCTTCCAGCCGGCCATTGCGCAGCACGGTAATGCGGTCAGCAATCGCGTACGTCTGCTCCAGAAAATGCGTGACGAACAGCACGGCCATGCCGCGCGCCTTGAGCGTGCGGATGGCGGCAAACAGCCTGGCCACTTCGTCGTCGTCCAGGCTGGAGGTCGGCTCATCCAGGATCAGGATGCGGGCTTCGGTCGATAGCGCGCGCGCAATCGCCACCATCTGCTGAATGGCCACCGGATACAGCGACAGCGGCAGCGTCACGTCGATGTGGATGTTCAGATCGGCCAGCAGCGCCTGCGCGGCGCGATTGGTGGCGCGCCAGTCGATGCTGCCCATGCGCATGGGAAAGCGGCCGATGTGGATATTCTCCGCCACGGTCAGGTTCGGGCAGAGATTGACCTCCTGATACACCGTGCTGATACCGAGCTTTTGTGCCTCCAGCGGAGAGCCTGGAGCGATGGGCTGACCGCCGAGGACGATCTCGCCCGCATCCGGCGCTTCCACGCCGGTCAGCACCTTGATGAGCGTCGATTTGCCGGCGCCGTTCTGCCCCATCAGGGCATGCACCTCACCGGGCAACAAGCGGAAATCGACTTCGGCCAGCGCCTGCACGCCGGGAAAATTCTTGCAGATGCCGCGCATGTGCAGCAGCGCGCCGCGTGCATCTGTCGCGGCGGGTTGATCAACGTGATCCGACATGGGTGTCACCTGTTAACGTGGCGCAGCCGGCAGGGCAAGTCACCGTAACTCGCGCTGCCGGCATGCTCCACTTCAGCTAAGGGCTTGCGAACGCAATTGAGTACGCAATACGCAGTACTCAGTACTTGCGGTTCGGGAACTCCTTGGCCGCCACGTCCATCGGGAAGATGCCTTCCTTGGTGACGATACGCTTGGGCACGGTCTTGCCCGCCAGCACGGCGCGCGCGGTATCCATCAGTTGCGGCCCGAGCAGCGGGCTGCATTCCACCGTGACGTTCAGCTTGCCGGCCATCATGGCTTCAAACGCGCCCTTCACGCCGTCGATGGAGATGATGGTGATGTCCTTGCCCGGCTTGAGCCCGGCCTCTTCAATGGCCTGGATCGCACCGATCGCCATGTCGTCGTTGTGCGCAAACAGCACGTTGATCTTCTTGCCCTCGGCCTTGAGGAAGGCTTCCATCACTTCCTTGCCCTTGGCGCGCGTGAAGTCGCCCGTTTGCGAACGGATGATCTTGTAGTGCGGGTCGGCCTTGATGATTTCTTCAAACCCGCGCTTGCGGTCGATGGCGGGCGCGGAGCCCACGGTGCCTTGCAGCTCGACGATGTTCACGTCGCCGCCCTTGGGCTTGACGTTTTCCAGCAGCCAGCGGCCCGCCTTGCGGCCTTCCTCGACGAAATCCGAACCGATGAACGTGGTGTAGAGCGAGGGGTCCTTGCTGTCGATACCCCGGTCGGTGAGGATGACCGGAATCTTGGCGGCCTTGGCCTCTTGCAGCACGGTGTCCCAACCAGATTCCACCACCGGCGAGAACGCAATGATGTCGACCTTCTGCGCGATGTACGAGCGGATCGCCTTGATCTGGTTTTCCTGCTTCTGCTGCGCGTCGGAGAACTTGAGGTTCACGCCCTGCGCCTTGGCCGTCGATTTGATGGATTCCGAATTGGCGGTGCGCCATTCGCTCTCTGCACCCACCTGGGCAAAGCCCATGGTGAACGACTTGTCAGCCGCGTGAGCCGCTGTGGTCAACCCCGTGGCCAGCAGCACACCGGCTGCGGCCAGGAAGGTCAACACGGTCCGTCTGGCGCTCGCAGCGCTCGTTTTTTCCATCGTTTGTCTCCGTTATGGTGGAACGCAGCCGGAAACTGCCCCCGGGGCTGCGCACGTCGTCTTTGCAACGCGGTACACGAGTCAAACCCGGCATGTGGCGCCCGTCTTCCCTTGCCGGTGATTCGTGGTGAGCCATGGTATTGACAGCCTGACATGACCGTCTAATGTTTTTTTGGGGGTCAAGTGATATCCGTTTTGATATCAGAGACACGTTTGCGCATCGTGCACTGCACCAAAATCGCGCAAGGCGACGGCACCCGTGCGGCCCGTTCAGCCAGAACTGTGGCGGTGGCGCATGCCAAAAACCGAGCATGCATATCGAAAAAGCTTCGTTCCTCTGAATGCGGCTGCTTCTTAGACTGGGCGCACTTGTTATGACGAGTTCCGCGCCCGATGACGACTCTCAATCTGCACCGCCAACCGGCTCCGCCGCTCTATGAGCGCATCAAGGGCACGCTGCGCGAGGGCATTCTCAGCGGCCACTACGCGCCGGCATCGCTGCTGCCTTCGGAAGCGGCGCTGGGCGAGCAGTTCAACGCCAGCCGCATCACCGTGCGTCAGGCATTGGCCGATCTGCAGAACGAAGGGCTGATCTTCCGCCGCCACGGGAAAGGCACGTTTGTGAGCCAGCCGAAGGCTTTCCAGAACGTGACGGCGCTGCAGGGCTTTGCCGAGGCGATGTCGGCACAAGGTCACGCCATTCGCAATCGCGTGCTGAAGTTGCGGACCGTCCCCGCACCGACCGATGTGGCGCAGGCATTGCAACTAGCGCCCGGTACGGCCGTCACGGAGTTGCATCGCGTGCGGTTGCTGGACCAGATGCCAGTTTCCCTTGAGGTGACGTGGCTGCCGGAAGCGCTGGGCAGCATCGTTGGCCGGGCGGACCTCGTCACGCGCGATGTGTTTCTTGTGCTGGAGCAGGACGCGGGCGTGGCGCTGGGCCATGCGACGTTGGCCATCGATGCAGCATCGGCCGATCACGCCACAGCCACGGCGCTCGACACAGGCGCAGGCGCGGCACTGCTGCGCGTGGAACGCCTGACGCATGACGCACGAGGCGCGCCCATCGACTTTGAGCGCCTCTATTTTCGCGGCGACGCCTTCCAGTACCGGCTCCGGCTGGATCGGCAGGTGGCGGCGCGTGCGCAATCCATCCTTCCCCTGCAAGGCACTGTATGAACACGTTGGAACTGGACTACGACCTCGTCGTCGTGGGCGGCGGCACGGCCGGCCCGATGGCAGCCATCAAGGCAAAAGAGCGCAACCCTGCGCTGCGTGTGCTGTTGATCGACAAGGCGCATGTGAAGCGCAGCGGCGCCATCTCGATGGGCATGGACGGGCTGAACAACGCGGTCATTCCCGGGCATGCCACGCCGGAGCAATACACGCGCGAGATCACGCTGGCCAACGATGGCATCGTCGATCAATCGGCCGTGTACGCGTATGCACAGCACAGCTTTGCCACCATCGAACAGCTCGACCGCTGGGGCGTGAAGTTCGAGAAGGACGAAACGGGCGACTACGCCGTCAAGAAAGTCCATCACATGGGAAGCTACGTGCTGCCGATGCCCGAGGGGCACGACATCAAGAAGGTGCTGTATCGGCAGCTCAAGCGTGCCCGGGTGGAGATCACGAACCGCATCGTCGTCACGCGTGTGCTGACGGATGCCGATGGCGCGGCCTGCGGCGTGCTCGGCTTCGATTGCCGCACGGCGGATTTCCTCGTGGTGCGCGCAAAGGCCGTGGTGCTGAGCTGCGGCGCCGCCGGGCGGCTTGGCCTGCCGGCTTCCGGCTATCTGATGGGCACGTACGAGAACCCCACCAACGCCGGCGATGGCTATGCGATGGCGTATCACGCGGGCGCGGAGCTTTCCAATCTGGAATGCTTCCAGATCAACCCACTCATCAAGGATTACAACGGCCCCGCCTGCGCGTATGTGACCGGCCCGCTGGGCGGCTACACAGCCAACGCGCGCGGTGAACGCTTCATCCAGTGCGACTACTGGAGTGGCCAGATGATGTGGGAGTTCTATCAGGAACTGCAGGGCGGCAAGGGACCGGTGTTTCTCAAGCTCGACCACCTGGCCGAAGAAACCATCCAGACCATCGAGACCATCCTGCACACCAACGAGCGCCCCAGCCGTGGCCGCTTCCATGCCGGGCGCGGCACCGATTACCGCACGCAGATGGTGGAAATGCACATCTCGGAAATCGGCTTCTGCAGCGGGCACAGCGCGTCTGGCGTGTATGTGAATGCGCGCGCGGAAACGACCGTGCCAGGCCTTTACGCGGCGGGCGACATGGCCGCAGTGCCGCACAACTACATGCTCGGCGCATTCACGTACGGCTGGTTTGCGGGGCAGAACGCGGCGGACTACATCGCCGGCCGGCAAGGCAGCGTCCGCCCCGATGGCGGACAGATCAAACGCGAACATGCGCGCATCTTTGCGCCGCTGCAACGCGATCACGGTCTGGCCCCCGCGCAGGTGGAATACAAACTGCGCCGCATGGTGAACGATTACCTGCAGCCGCCCAAGGTCACGCGCAAGATGGAAATCGGCCTGCGCCGCTTCGACGAGATTGCCGAAGACATCACGCACCTGCACGCGCGCAACCCGCACGAGCTGATGCGCGCAATGGAAGTCAGCTTCATCCGCGATTGCGCTGAGATGGCCGCGCGCGCCTCGCTCTTCCGCACCGAGAGCCGCTGGGGCCTGTATCACCACCGCGTGGACTACCCCGAACGCGACGACGCCAACTGGTTCTGCCACACGCGCTTATACAAGGACGCACATGGCGCCATGGCCAGCCGCAAGCAGGCTGTTGAACCGTACGTCATCCCTGTCGATGCGCTTGGCACCGATTCCTACGCGCAGATGCGCATTCCGAAGGCTGCATGACCATGCAACAGACGACCGTTCATTTCACCCATACGCCGCACGACATCGCCTCGCGCAGCAGCGCGCCCGTCACCATCGACGAAGCCAAGTGCATTGCCGACAAGGGCTGCACCGTGTGCGTCGACGTCTGCCCGCTCGACCTGCTCGCCATCGACCTGACCAAGGGCAAGGCCTTCATGCAATTCGACGAATGCTGGTACTGCATGCCCTGCGAGCAGGACTGCCCGACCGGCGCGGTGAAGGTCGACATCCCGTATCTGCTGCGTTGAGGTGGCAATGACGACAACCCTCCTGGCGCGCCTGCACGACGCAGACGCCGCCACCCGCCGCGTCGCCCTCCTCCAGCTTGCAGATGAAGAGGATGCCGACGCCCTTCCCGATGTGATCGCGCTACTTGCGCAGGACCCCTCGCCGGAAGTCCGCCTGGAAGCCGCGCGCCTCCTGGCGACGTGGGAACAGCCGGTTACGGTAGCCGCACTCGCCCGCGCGTTGGAAGACGTGGATGGCACCGTGCGTGAGGCCGCGGCAATCGGCCTGGCGGATTTGAAATCACCTGACTCGGCACCCGCGCTGCTGCCTTACGTGGAACACGCTAGCGCCTTTGTACGCGCCGCTGCGTTGCGCGGGCTGCGTGAGTTGCGCGTGCCTGCAAGCGAAGCGCCCGCACTGCACGCTCTGCAAGACGCCGACGCCGCCGTGCGCCGCGAGGCCGTTGCAGTGCTCGGCTGGCGCAAGCATGTGGGCGCATTGCCTGCGCTGGCGGAACGCGCACGTCATGACGCGGATGTCGACGTGCGCCGTGCCGCAGTCGGCGCGCTCGGTCTTGCGACCGATGCCGCCGTGCTGCCCGCGCTGCTCGATGCGCTGCACGACACCGCCTGGCGCGTGCGTGAGGAGAGCGCCAACACGCTCGGCAAGCTGCGGACGCTCGCTCCCGATGCGCAGGTCACGCAGGCGTTGGTCGAGGCGCTGGCCGATGCGTATTGGCAAGTTCGCTTGCAAGCAGCCCGCGCGCTTGGCCGTTGGCGCGCTGCGCATGCTGTTGACGTGCTTGCCGCGTTGCTCACGCACCCGATCAGCAATCTGCGCAAGGAAGCCGCGCTCGCCTTGGGCGAAATCGGCGAAGCCGCTGCGCTGCCCGCCCTGCACAGCGCAGAAACCGACAGCGACCCGGAGGTCGTCAAGGCCGTGCGGATCGCATTGACACAGATTGAGAGCGCCCGTGCAGGCGCCTGAGCGCATCGACAACGACATCGCACAAGGCCGGCTGTGGCTGCACTGGACAGATGCCGTTGTCGCACTCCACCACGCGGCATTGCGCGGGGCGTGCCGCTGCGCGGAGTGCCAGTTCAAGCGCCATCACGGCACGCCGATCAACGTGGCGGCCAACGTGCGGGTTACCGCCGTCGAGCCCGCTGGTTACGGCGTGCAACTGGTGTTCAGCGATGGGCATGCGCGCGGCATCTATCCGTGGGCGTATCTGGCGGAGTTGGCCGCAACTGCAGCGCCGGGCTGACGTTGGCGGCCTCGCTTCCATCAGAAGTTGCCGAACCGGCCGATCCAGGCGGCGGCGCCGTTGCTGTGCCCCTTGATTGCCGCATCCAGTTCAGCGCGCGTAAGCCCATTGGGCAGCGCGTCCGGCGCCAGATCCGTGGCGATCAACACAAAGACGTAGTGGTGCATGCCCGTGCCCTTGGGTGGACAGGGCCCAAGGTACGCTGGCTTGCCGATGGCGTTCTGGCCCATGCGCAAGGCACCGCCGGTGCCGGCACCTTCCGGCAGGCTCGTCTGCGTAGCGGGAATGCCATAGACCATCCAGTGGTTCACGCCCAGGCCACCGGCGCCCTGCGGGTCGGTGGCGATCAGCACGAGGCTGTTGGTGCCGGCCGGCACGTTGGACCAGTGCAGCGGCGGCGAGACGTTCTCGCCCGTGCAGTTGGCGTTGGCCGGGTTCTTGCCGGCGTATTTGCGGTCCATGACGCCGTTGTCGGCAAAGGCAGGCGATTCGACGGTGAACGTGGTATCGGCCTGTGCATACACGTGCGGCACGGCAGACAGGCACGCCAGCGACAACAACGCGCGAAACAGGGTTGGCTTCAAGGCAGGTCTCCTGGCAGGAAAGACAGCGAACGGGCATCACAATACGCGAATGCGCCGCCCGCGCGCACGGGCACAGCCGCACAGAGGGTCGTCAGATTGCCGTGCGACAATACCGCGCCCCAGCGCGCCGCGTGCGCCGCGCGCTTTTGCCAGACCTGACCATAGGAGAACCGGACGCATGTTCGGCGATATCACGCGTTTTCTGCTCGACACGATCTTCTCGCTCTTTGGCGCCGCACTGCTGTTGCGCGCCTGGACGCAAGCGGTGCGGCTGTCGCCGCGCAATCCGCTGTCGCAGGCCATCTTCCAGTTGACCGGCTGGCTGGTGCACCCGCTGCGCCGGGTGATTCCGGCCACGGGCTATATCGATTGGTCGTCGCTGGTGGCAGCCTATGCCACGGCACTTGTGTATCTGTTCCTGCTGCTGGCATCGGTGGGCGTGAGCCCGATGGCGCTCGTGCCGATGGGCTTTGTGGCGGCGCTGTTCACCGTGCTCAAGTGGGCGTTCAACGTGCTGGTGTGGGTGACCATTGCTTCGGCCGTCCTGTCGTGGATGGGGCCGGCATCGCCCATGGGCGCGGTGCTCAACACGCTGGTCGACCCGCTGTTGCGCCCGATCCGCCGCGTGGTGCCGCCGCTGGGCGGGCGGCTGGATCTGTCTCCGCTGATCCTGCTGGTGATTGCGCAGGTGATCGTGATCGCGCTGTCGCATCTGTCGCTCTCGCCATTGTTCATGTGAGCGCGGCACGGGGCTTGCTCGACTGAGGGATATGCCGGCCGCTGCATCTGGCCGGCGACTCAGGAGGACATCATGAACGCATGGAAAACAGCGCTGGTGTGCGCAATTGCCGTGCTGGCACCGACGCTCACGGCGTGTACGGCAGGTGGTGCAGTGGCAGGCGGGGTGGCCGGCCACGAACTCACGCATAGCACGGCCGGAACGATCGGGGGTGCCGCAGCAGGCGCCGTCATCGGCCACGAGCTGAGCAAGTAAACAAAACACCACAGCGGCTGACCAGCCGCTTTTTTTTTTAGGCTTGCGCAAACAAGGCGCGGTAGGCGCTGGGTGACGTGTGATACGTCCGGCTGAAATGCTGCCGCAGCGATACCGCGCTGCCGAATCCCGCCAGTTGCGCAATCGCTTCGACCGGCTGGCGCGTGGTCTCCAGCATGCGCTGCGCATAGGCCAGACGCTGCCCCAGCAACCATTGGCCGACGGTGGTGCCCGTCAGCTCACGAAAGCGCCGCGTGAAATTGCGCCGGCTCATGGCCGCGCGCTCGGCCAGCGAATCGAGCGAATGTGGCTCCGCGAGGTTAGCCACCGTCCAGTTCAACAGATCCGACAGGCGATCGCCGCCGGGCGCGTCGTGCAACGGTTGCTCGATGTACTGCGCCTGACCGCCCTGCCGGTGCGGCGCCACCACCAGCCGCCGTGCAATGCGGTTGGCCACCTCCGCGCCATGCCAACGGCGGACCAGATGCAGGCAGCAGTCCAGCCCGGCGGCCGTGCCTGCAGATGTCACCAGACGGCCGTCGGCAGCGTCCAGATACAGCACATCGGGCACCAGCTTCACACGCGGGTAGCGCTGCGAAAACGCATCGGCAGCGCTCCAATGCGTGGTCGCTTCATGGCCGTCGAGCACGCCACCTTCGGCCAGCACAAACGCGCCCAGGCACAGGCCGACCACCGTGGCACCGCGCGCGTAGGCGTCGCGCACCGCATTCACCATGGCCGCCGGGGGGCGCTCTTTCGTGTCGCGCCAGGACGGCACGATCAGCACGTCGGCGTGGGCGGCGTCTTCGAGCGTGAAATCGGTCTGCACGGCAAAGCCGGCTGTGGTCCGCAGGCCGCCCTTCCTGGCCGGCTCCCCGGCACAGATGCGCAGGTTGTAGGACGGCAGCCCCGCCCAGATGCGGTCTTCAAACACAAGACATGGAACGGACAGGTGAAACGGGCTGATGTCGTTGAATGCCAGAACGGCGATTTCATGGGGCTGCTGCGTTTGCATACGGGCTCCGCGCTTTGGCCCGATTCTTTCGATAAACGTCTTCCGGGCCACTGTCGGGAAGGATAGCCATCCGCGAAGATGCTGTCCACGGGCTCACGCAAATGCCCGATCCAACCGACCTTGAGGAGTCAGCCATGACCACGAACCACGCCCCGAAGCGCGCCCTGATCGTCATCGATGTGCAGAACGAATATTTCACCGGCGGCCTGCCGATCGAGTATCCGGACCCGCAGCAGACGGTGGCCAACGTTGGTGCCGCCATGGATGCCGCACGGGAGGCGGGCATTCCGGTGATCGTCGTGCAGCAAACGTCGCCCGTCAGCTCGCCGCTGTTTGCCATCGACACCGACGGCTGGCAACTGCACGCGGTGGTGGCATCTCGCCCGCATGACCACTATCTGCGCAAACTGCTGCCGAGCGCCTATCCGGAGACGGACCTGGCGCAATGGCTGGAAGCGCGCGGCATCGATACGCTTGCCGTGGTCGGCTACATGACACACAACTGCGATGCGTCGACCATCAACCATGCCCTGCACAACGGCACGGCGGTGGAGTTCCTGCACGATGCATCAGGCGCCGTGCCGTATCAGAACCAGGCAGGCTTTGCGAGTGCGGAAGAGATCCACCGTGTGTTCAGCGTGGTGCTGCAGTCGCGCTTTGCGGCGGTGATGTCGACCCAGGAATGGGTGCACAGCGTGAAGACCGGCGCGGTGCCCGTGCGCGACAACATCTATAAGTCGAATCAGCGGGCGCGGGGGTTGCTCAAGGATGACGTGGCGCAACGGGCAGCCTGACAGATCAGCCGGCCACGCCCTCTTCGGCCGGCAGAAACCCGCGAAACGACACTTCCACCTGTTCCACCATCGACGCCGATGTGGCTTCGCGCAGGGCCGCCAGCAATGCATCGAACGCGCTTTCCACGGAGGCGCGGTCGGTGGCCTGGACCAGGCGCTGGCGGACCGGATGCTCGGCCGAGCTGAACGTGCGTGCCGCAATGTCCATCAGATACATGCGCGCCGCCGCCAGCGAACGCTTGCGCGCTGGTGCGGCGGGGGCACGCGCCTCGGGTGCCTCGGGCTGCGGCTCGGCCACCTGAACGAAAACTGGCTCGCCGGCAACATCGGTTGCGCTCTGAATGAACCCAGCCTGCATCAGCTCGAACACGGCCTGTGCCTCCAGGCCGAGCTGACCGGCACGCACGGCAAGGTCCTCGCCCGTGACTTGCCCGTCCACCATGATGAGCAACGCGCGGCTTGAGCGGCTGAGCACGCCGCTGCGCGTGGCGATTTCCCGCCGCCCTGCGTCTGTCTTTTCGAATCGTGCAGATAACCCCTGCATGGCAGCCCCCTATCCTCCCCCGAAGATCGGCACAACATAGGGCGGGTTGTTTGCAGAATCGTGAAACCGGGGCGGCTTTTCTTCGGCGGCAAACGGCAAACGCTTGCACTCAGATGGATGTCGGAAAATCCAGACACCCTCCCCCGAAGTGGGGCTGACAACGCGCACGCATCATTGAGACGGCACTCCTGAGCGTGGCCCGACACTGCTTCGGGAGCCCGCTCTTGCCTGCATCCGCTTCCACCTCTACCATGCGTTGTTATCGGTAACAACATTGACGCGCAAACCGTCGATAACCACCACGCCGATTCCCCGCAGAGGGAACCCTGCTCCACATAACAACCGAGACACCATGCCCGCCCAACCTCCACGCAGACTGCGCAGCCAGCTTTGGTTCGATGATCCGAACCACGCAGACATGACTGCCCTCTATGTCGAACGCTTCATGAACTACGGCCTGACACGCGAAGAGCTGCAGTCGGGCCGGCCGATCATCGGCATTGCACAAACGGGTAGCGACCTCGCGCCGTGCAACCGGCACCACCTTGAGCTGGCACAGCGTGTGAAGGCCGGCATACGCGACGCGGGCGGCATCCCGATGGAATTCCCCGTTCACCCGCTGGCAGAGCAAAGCCGCCGCCCAACTGCCGCGCTCGACCGCAATCTCGCCTATCTCGGTCTGGTCGAGATCCTGCACGGCTTCCCGCTTGACGGCGTTGTGCTGACCACCGGTTGCGACAAGACCACGCCCGCCTGCCTGATGGCCGCCGCCACGGTCGACCTGCCAGCCATCGTCCTGTCTGGCGGGCCGATGCTGGATGGCTGGCACGAGGGCAAACGGGTCGGCTCCGGCACTGTCATCTGGCATGCGCGCAACCGACTGGCTGCCGGCGACATCGACTACGAAGGCTTCATGGAGCTGACCACCGCGTCGTCGCCATCAATCGGCCACTGCAACACGATGGGCACCGCGCTGTCGATGAACAGCCTGGCCGAAGCGCTGGGCATGTCGCTGCCCGGGTGCGCCAGCATTCCGGCGGCGTATCGGGAGCGTGGGCAGATGGCCTATGCCACCGGCAAGCGCATCGTCGACCTCGTGCGCGAAGACATCCGCCCCTCCAAGATCATGACGCGCGCGGCGTTTGAAAACGCCATCATGGTGGCCTCTGCGCTTGGCGCGTCGACCAACTGCCCGCCTCACCTCATCGCCATTGCGCGCCACATGGGCCTGGAACTGAGCCTCGAAGACTGGCAGCGCCACGGAGAATCGGTGCCGCTGCTGGTGAACTGCATGCCGGCGGGCGAATACCTGGGTGAGAGCTTCCACCGCTCGGGCGGCGTGCCCGCCGTATTGCGGCAGCTGGACGCGGGCGGATTGCTGCGGCGCGATTGCGCCACCGTGTCTGGCCGTACGATCGGCGCGATTGCCGATGCCGCCCCCGACGCCGACCGCGATGTGATTTTTCCTGTGGACGCACCGCTCAAGCATCGCGCCGGCTTCATCGTGCTGTCGGGCAACTTCTTTGACAGCGCAATCATGAAGATGTCGGTGGTGGGCGAGGCGTTCCGGCAGACCTACCTGAGCGAACCCGGCGCGGAAAATGTTTTCGAGACGCGCGCGATCGTCTTCGATGGCCCAGAGGACTATCACGCCCGCATCAACGATCCGGCGCTCGAGATTGACGAACGCTGCATCCTCGTCATACGCGGCTGCGGAACGGTCGGCTATCCGGGCAGCGCGGAGGTCGTCAACATGGCGCCGCCGGCGGCGCTCGTTAAGCAAGGGATCGAATCGCTGCCGTGCATGGGCGATGGCCGGCAGAGCGGCACCTCGGCGAGCCCGTCCATTTTGAACATGTCGCCGGAGGCGGCCGCGGGTGGGGGCCTGGCGCTGCTGCGCACGGGCGATCGCATCCGCGTGGACCTCAACGCGCGCAAGGTCGATGTACTGCTCGACGCGGAAGAGCTTGAGCGCCGCCGCGAAACCGCAACGTTCAGCGTGCCGCAGTCGCAAACGCCTTGGCAGGAACTCTATCGGCAATTCGTCGGGCAGCTTTCGACGGGCGGATGCCTGGAGCCGGCAACGCTGTATCTGAACGTCATCGAGACGCGCGGCAATCCACGGCACTCGCATTGAGGCAGGAAGCAGCCGGCGGCGTGCTGCCGGCTACGCGCTCTCGCGCTCGACCACGCTGAAGTCGATGCGCGAGAGTTTGCGCGCGGCCGTAGCCTCGCCAACGCCCAGCGCGTCGAGCAAGACCTCGCCCGTGCGCAGGCCGATGCCATAGGCATCGACGGAGATCGTCGTGATGGTCGGGTGGCAGCACCACGCCACTTCAAAATTGCCGAAGCCCGCAACAGCGATGTCGCCGGGCACGGACAGGCCGCGGCGGTGGCATTCCATGATGGCGCCGAATGCGGACATGTCGCTCACGCACATCACGGCATCGGTGTCCGGCCAGGCCTCCAGCAAAGCGGCCATGGCAGGCCCGCCGTGGCTCATGGTAATGGGCGATTCGCCCAGGCGGATCACGCGCGGCTCGCCAAGGCCAAGCGCCTTGATTCCGCTCACGTATCCACGCATGCGGTCGGTACCGCGCCGGTCCAGCTCGCTTGCCCCGCACAGGAAGCCGATGCGCCGGTAACCCCGCTTGTGCAGGTGATGCACCATCGCGAGCGACGCCTTGGCGTTCGAGAACCCAACCGCCATGTCGATCGGGCGGTCAGGCAGATCCCACATCTCGACAATCGGAATGCCGGCGCGCTCCAGCAGCGCGCGCGTGCCTGCACTGTGGTGTCGTCCGGTCAACGCGATGCCGCGGGGCTGATGGCGCAGCAGCGACTTCACCAGCGCCTCTTCCTGGTCGAGGTGGTAGTCGGTATCACCCAGCAGCAATTGCAGGCCATGCGGCGCAAGCGCATCCGTCAAGCCGCGCACGGTGTCGGCAAAGTTGGAACTGGCCAGCGAGGGCACCAAGGCGGCGACAAACTCCGATCGTCCGCTGGACAGCATCCCGGCGGCGGCCGTTGCAACGTAACCGAGTGCGTCGATGGCCTGTTGCACGCGTGCACGGGTCTCGGGCGACACGCTGCCGCCTGCAAGCACCCGCGACACCGTCATCTTCGAGACGCCGGCAACGCGCGCAACATCGGCCATGCGAGGAGGAGTGGTGCCGGTGGTCATGAGAAACGCCTACGCGCCAAGGGAAAAGAGGAAAGAAAAATGAGGAGTGGCGATCATAGCGGAACCGCCCACAAAGCAGCCCGTCGCTATGCCTGCGCGAGCGCGCGGCCGATGCGGTCGGCCATGCCTGCAACGCCGACGACAAGGCGCTTCTCCCTGCGGACGTCCAGCCGGCTGACGGGCACGCTGGAACTCACCGCAACGCGCTTTCCCAGCGGTGTGACACCAACGAACGCCGCAAAGCAGGCGAGCCCCGCCACCACCTCCTCGCGCTCCGTCGCCAGACCCCGCGCGCGAATGCTCTCAAGCTCATGGAGCAGATCGGCACGGCGCGTGGTGGTGCGCTCCGTCATGGCGGCAAGACGGGCCGGCAGGAGCGCGCACACCGCTTCATCATCGAGGCTCGCAAGCAGCGCCTTGCCCAGCGCGCAGCAATGGGCCGGCAAGCGCAGGCCGACATCCGATACCAGGCGAACCGGCCGCGGTGCATCCTCCCGCGCGATATAGACGACCTCCGTGCCGTCGAGCACGGCAAGCTGCACGACTTCATTGTGTGCGGCCACGAAGGCGGCGGATTCACGCCGGAACGCTGCCAACAAGCTGTCGTGGCGGAAGTAGGCGTTGCCTAGCTCAAACAACGTCAAGCCGATCAGGTAGCCGTCTGCCCGCTTTTCGATCCAGCGGCGCTTTTCCAGAGACTCCAGCAGCAGGTACAACGTGCTTCTGGACATGCCCGTCGCCTGCGCCAACGCGGCGGGTCGCACAGGTGATGTCGCCGCGCACAGTATCTCCAGCACTTCGTGAATGCGCTTGAGTGCTGGCACCTCATAGTCTGTCTTCACTGGAAACCTACCCGGCTCATTGATTGCCTATTGTCCAATAGGTTGGAAATTACGTCACCGTGTTGGACACCCTGCATCGCCATCTCTACGATCACGCGGGTTCCCTGACAACAAGGGTGTCCAATTGACGGAGCGCAGCGCACATGACCGACATCGCCAACTACTTGCCGCACGATCTGGAGCAGTCAACGCTCGTCGGTCGGATCTGGCGCACGACCGCCAACGGCGAGGGGCCGTCTGTCGTGGTGGTACGCAACGGTGTCGTATTCGACATCACAGAAGCCGTGCCAACCGTGGCGGACCTGTTCGAGCATCCTGACGCACTGGCCGTTGCCCGGCAGGCGCCTGGGGAAAACCTGGGCCGCGTCGAGGCGCTTGTCGAACGCTCCATGTCTGCCGATCGCGCGGGCACCTTGCCAACCCTGCTTGCGCCGAACGACCTCCAGGCCATCAAGGCCTGCGGCGTGACGTTTGCCGTCAGCCTGATCGAGCGTGTGATCGAAGAACAGGCGGGCGGCGACCCAGCCAAGGCCCGCGACGTGCGCGAATCCATCGTCGGCGTGGTGGGCTCCGATCTCTCGAAGATCAAGCCCGGCTCCGATGCGGCCATGCGGCTCAAGGACGAACTGCAGCGCCGGGGCGCGTGGTCGCAATACATGGAAGTCGGCATCGGGCCCGATGCGGAAGTGTTCTCCAAATCGCAGCCGATGTCAGCAGTCGGGTTCGGCGCCGATGTGGGCCTGCATCCGGCCTCACGCTGGAACAACCCGGAGCCGGAGATCGTGCTGGCAGTCAGCAGCACGGGGCATGTCGTGGGGGCGGCGCTCGGCAACGACGTCAACCTGCGCGACATCGAAGGCCGCTCCGCGCTGCTGCTGGGCAAATGCAAGGACAACAACGGCTCCTGCGCCATCGGCCCGTTTGTGCGCCTCTTCGATGAGCGCTTCACGATCGACACGATTCGCACGACCCAGGTATCGCTGCGCGTTGAGGGCACCGACGACGGCTTTGTGCTCGACGGCGTGAGCCACATGAGCGAGATCAGCCGTGACCCGCTCGACCTCGTCGCCCAGACCTGTGGGCCGCACCATCAGTATCCGGACGGCTTCATGCTGTTTCTCGGCACGATGTTCTCGCCGATCAAGGACCGTGACGCGCCGGGTGCCGGCTTTACGCACCACCTCGGCGACCGCGTGACGATCAGCGCGCCGCCCCTCGGCGCGCTGGTCAACACGGTGCGCCTGTCGACGGAGATCGCACCGTGGACGTTCGGTGTGCGCGCCCTGTATCGCAACCTGGCCGCACGAGGTCTCATCCGTCAGGACTGATCGGTCTTCGCTGCGGAAAAGTCCACGGCACATTCCGTGGACGGGAGCCCCTTGACCGGCGCGCGAAACGCGAACAAGCCGCCGGCAAGCGGCTCCTTCTGCAACGCCTCGTCCGTCAGGCCCTTTCGGGCGGTGGTTGCATAGACGGTCTGCAAATCATTGCCGCCAAATGCGAGCTTGGTGATGTTGGAACACGGAAACTCGACGCGCCCGATGCATCGGCCGTCGGGCGAGAACCGCTCGATCCGGCCTCCGCCAAACAGCGCGACCCACACGCACCCTTCTTCATCGACGGCCATGCCGTCTGGGTAGCCGGTGCCCTCAATCGAGGTAAAGACGCGCTTGCGCTCCAGCCTGCCGTCGTCGTCAAGGTCGAAGGCATAGACCGCGCGCTGCAAGGTATCTGTGTGATACAGCGTGCGGCCGTCGGGGCTCGCGGTCGGGCCATTCGTGATGACGTAGCCCGAATCGCGCACGCTCAGCCGGCCATCCCGACCGACGCGGTAGAGCTGCCCGCTCGCCTCGTGCTCTGCATCGTCCATCGAGCCAAACCACAGCGCCCCGGTGCGGTCGACATAGCCGTCGTTCAGGCGGTTTCCCGGCCGATCGGTCTCGACGGGCAGCATGCGGCTGAAGGTACCGCTTGCGAAATCGAACCGGTAGAGACCGCCCTGCACGCCGCAGACCAAGCTGCCGTCAACGCTGGGCAGCGCAAAGCCGATCTGGCCGGGCGCGACCCAGCTGCGGCGCACATCGGTATCCGGGTCATAGCGGTAGAGTCGCCTGCCTTTGATATCGACAAAGACCACGCAGCGCGACGCGGCATGCCACACCGCGCCTTCCCCAAGCGTTGCGCCGACGCGCCAGACGCATTCCGGAGTGATCGGCATCTTCATCCGCCGTACCACCCGGCATCGACAAAGTACTCACGCGCCGTGCAGCGCGCGGCATCGTCCGACGCAAGAAACAGCGCCATGCGCGCCACGTGTTCCGGCTCGACACGCTCATGCAGGCACTGCTCGGCCAGCAGCTTGGCTTCACTCTCGGGCGATTGCCAGAGCGCCATCTGCCGCGGCGTGCGCACCGCGCCGGGCACGATGCAATTGACGCGAATGCCGAACCCGCCAAGATCACGCGCCAGACCGCGCGTCAGGCCTTCAATGCCGGCCTTGGCCGTCATGTAGATGGCGAGGTCCGGCTGGGCAAGGTGCCACGAGATGGACCCGAGGTTCAGGATCACGCCGTGCCCCTGCTTCTTCATGCTGGGCAGCACGGCTTGCGCGCAGAAGAACTGATGGCGCAGGTTGACCTCGATGCGGTTGTCCCAATAGGCCGGCGACACCGTTCCGATCTGGTGACGGTCATCATTCGCTGCGTTGTTGATCAGCACGTCGATGGGGCCGGTGTCGGCCTCGATGTCCGAGAACGTGCTGCTCAAGGCGTCGATGTCGCGCAGATCGCAGTAGCGGAATACCGGCGGATGCACGCATTCGACCAGCGACGCCGCCAGCGCTTCTGCGTCCGCACGCGCAATATCCAGAAACGTAACGCGCGCCCCCTGTTTGGCAAAGCCTTCGACGATGGCAGCGCCAATGCCGCTACCGCCACCGGTAATCACAACGTTCTTGTTAACAAGGCTCGGATAAATCGCATAAGACATAGGAGATTCCAGTTACAGCAAAAAGAGATAAAGCCCGCAGCGCTGGTTCAGCGACGGCCGGAGCGCGAGATGACATCCACCCAGACGGCAAGAACGAGGATGCCGCCCTTGACGATCATCTGCCAGTAAGCGTCGACGTCGAGCATCGACATGCCGTTGTCGAGGCTGGCCATGACGAGCGCACCGACCAGCGCACCGTAGACCGTGCCCGCGCCGCCCCGCATGGACGTGCCGCCGATAAAGCAGGCCGCAATGGCATCCAGCTCGCCCATGGTTCCGGCAGACGGCGAACCTGCAGCAAGACGCGCCGTATTAACGATGCCGGCAAACGCACACATGAGGCCCATGAGCCCGAAGATGGCGAGCTTCACGCGATCGGTGTTGATGCCCGACAGGCGCGTGGCCTCAAGGTTTGAACCCACTGAGTAGATACGGCGGCCGAACACTGTCTGGCTGGCGATCCAAGAAAAAATACCGAGCAACGCCAGCACGAGCAGAACCGGCACCGGGATGCCGCCATAGCTGTTGAGCGTGGCGACAAACGCGAGGATGACCGCGCCCGCCACAACAAGCTTGGCGACGTCTTGCCAGAGCGGCGCAACGTCGAGTTCATAACGGCGGTGCTCGCGCCGCTGCCTGATCACCACGAAGATCAACAGGCAGAAAATCAGCACCGCCATCAGGTCGCCCACTCGGCGCGGCAGGTAGCCCTGGCCAATCAGAACGAAGCTGTCCGACACCGGCGCAATCGTTGAGCCATGTGTGAGGCCTAGCAGGATGCCGCGATACGCGAGCATGCCGCCCAGGCCAACGATGAAGGACGGAACGCCCCGGTAGGTTGACCACCATCCGTTGAACAGGCCCATGGCCACGCCGAGCAGCAACACCACGGGCACCGTCGCCGTGATCGGCCAACCCAGTCCCTGGTCCAGGATGGCAGCTACGCCACCCAACAGGCCAAGCAGCGATCCGACCGAGAGATCGATCTCGCCAGCGATGATCACGAACACCATCCCGCAGGCCAGCATCCCTGTGATCGACATCTGCCGCAGCAGATTGGAGAGATTGCGGGCCGACGTAAACGCACCGTCGGTCAGTATCGAAAAAAACAGCCAGATCGCGGCCACGGCAATCAGCAACGCGAGGATCTTGTAGCGTGCGAACAGTTGCCTCAGGCGCTGGCTTGCCTTGAACGTGTTGCGCGAATCGCCCACCCCGCCCGTGGCTTGTGGGCTCGTTTGAGAAGTCATGCCTGGCCACCCTGGTGGAAAGTTGTTGCATGCCGCGCCGGCTGAATGGCGGCGGTCAGAATGTGTTCCTGCGTCAGTCCGTCGTTCACGAAGTCGCCGCGCAGTTCCCCCTCGCCGATCACGAGCACGCGGTCCGAAATGCCAAGCACTTCGGGCAACTCCGACGAGATCACGATGATGGCCATGCCGCGCTTGGCGAGGTCGCCGATCAGCTTGTAGATCTCGTACTTGGCGCCGACATCCACGCCGCGCGTGGGCTCATCCAGAATCAGGACGCGCGGCTCGGTGAGTAGCATCCGGGTGAGGACGGCCTTTTGCTGATTGCCGCCAGACAGGCTGGCAATCGGCAGCATCGGATGCGCGGCACGCACGGCAAGCCGCCGCATCTCTTTGCGGATCGTGTCGAGTTCGGCCGCGCCATCAATGCGCCCGAGACGCGAAAAACGCTGGAGGACGGCGAGCGTGATGTTGTGTCCGACGCTCATCAGCGAGACGATGCCGTGACGTTTTCGGTCTTCCGGCACCATCGCGATACCCGCACGAATGGCATCAAGTGGCGCGCGGACTTTCAACGGTTTGCCGTCAAGTACAAGCTCGACTTCGCTGGCGCCTTCATACGCGCCAAACACCGCCTGCATCAGTTCTGTGCGCCCTGCACCGACCAGCCCGGCCACGCCAAGAATTTCGCCACGCCGCACCGAAAAGGACACATCGTCGACCCGCTTGCGAGTCGGGTTGTTCGCGTCATAGCACGTCACATTGCGCGCCTCGAAAACAACCTCCCCGATGGGATGCGGTTCACGCGGGAACAGCTGCGTAATCTCGCGCCCGACCATCTGCGCGATGATGCGGTCGGTGGTGAGCGCGTCCATCGGCGCGGTCGACACATGGCGGCCGTCACGGATGACGGTGACCGTGTCGCACACTGCCTCCACCTCGTCGAGCTTGTGCGAGATATAGACGCACGCAATGCCGCGCGCTTTCAGATCGCGCACGATGTCGAGCAGGATGCGCGTTTCTGCCGCCGTAAGTGACGACGATGGCTCGTCCAGGATCAGCAGCTTGGCGCGCTTGTTGAGCGCCTTGGCGATCTCAATCAATTGCTGATGGCCGCCGCCGTAGTGCATCACAGGCAGCGCCACGTTGATGCCCTGAATGTTCAGGTCACGCAGCAGCTTGTCCGCGCCCTGGTACATGGCCGCGTAGTTCATGCGCCCGCCGGGCAGCGTGATTTCGTTGCCGAGATAGATGTTCTCGGCCACCGACAACTCCGGCACCAGCATCAGTTCCTGATGGATGATGACGATGCCGGCGCGCTCGGTATCGCGAATACCGCTTGCGTGCAGCGGCTGCCCTTCCCACAGGATTTCGCCATCCCAGGTGCCGCTCGGGTAGACACCGGAGAGCACCTTCATGAGCGTTGATTTTCCGGCGCCGTTCTCGCCGCACAGGCCGACACACTCGCCCGGCCTCACAACCAGGTTGATACCGTCGAGCGCCTTCACACCGTCAAACGTCTTGACGATGCCGCGCATCTGCAACAGAGGTTCAGACATGCCTCGTCCTTGAGGTACGAACGCGGCCGGCGACAAAGCGTTGGCTCGTCGCCGGCACAAAGTGGCCCTGACTGCGCGACCTTATTGGCCGCCGATCTGAGCCTGCGTGTAGAAGCCGTCTTTCACCACCAGGTTGACGTTGTCCTTCGTGAGCTGGGTGGGTTGCAGCAACACCGTGTCGACCTTCTTCTTGCCGTTGTCGTACTGCGCGTTGAACTTCGGCTTGTCGCCCTTGGCGAGCGCCACGGAAAGCTGCGCGGCCTCGGTAGCAATCAGCTTGAGCGGCTTGTAGACCGTCATCGTCTGCGTGCCGGCAATCACACGCTTGACGGCGGCAAGGTCAGCATCCTGACCCGACACCGGTACCTTGCCGGCCAGCTTCTGCGCAGCCAGCGCCTGGATTGCGCCACCGGCCGTGCCGTCGTTGGATGCGACCACGGCATCGATCTTGTTGTTGTTCGCGGTCAGCGCGTTCTCGACGATACCCAGCGCCGCAGAGGCGCTCCACTCCGGCACCCATTGCGAGCCAACGACCTTGATGTCGCCACGGTCGATGGCCGGCTGCAGCACCTTCATCTGGCCCTGCCGCAGCATCTTCGCGTTGTTGTCCGTCGGTGCGCCGCCCAGCAGGAAGTAGTTGCCCTTCGGGCGCACGTTGTAGACGCCCTGCGCTTGCAGCTCGCCCACCTTCTCGTTGTCGAAGGAGATATAGGCGTCAACATCTGCATCAAGGATGAGGCGGTCGTACGACACCACCTTGATGCCGGCCTTCTTGGCTTCGGCCACCACATTGGTCAGCGCCTTGGAGTTGAACGGCACGATGACGATCACGTCGACGCCGCGCGAGATCAGGTTCTCGATCTGCGAGATCTGGCGCTGCTCGCTGGCATCCGCCGATTGCACCGACACCTTGGCACCCAGCTTTTCTGCGGCGGCGACGAAGTAGTCGCGGTCGCGCGACCAGCGCTCCACGCGCAGGTCGTCGATACAGAAGCCGATTTCCGGATGCGCCTTGCTGGCGTGCGCCAGCGGCGCTGCAATCGACAGGCTGGCGAGCATTGCACCGCAAAAGGCGGCCCTCAGAACACTACGGCGTTGGTTCGATTTCATGTCTCACTCCATCTTCTATTGTTGGTGGATACCCCTAGGCCGACGGTGCGCGTGGTGCGCCGCAATAGTGATCTCGCCCGGCTCGACGGCCATCGCATGGTGATGCGGCCGCTCAGCACGGGCAATTACGAAATTGCCCAACCGCCCTAACATTTCTTGCCACCCCGCTGCGATCGTCTGACAGCGCCCCACGCAGCCAATAGAATGTGCAAGCGCGCTGCACGCCCCAGCGCTGCAGCCGTTTGGCAACCCCTGCCACCGCGAGCGGCCCGAGCCACCATGCACCGTCAACCGTCCGATCCATCGCAGCACGCGCGCATTCATCGCATTGCGCTGCTGTTCAATGCCAACAAGGTGTATGACCGCGAGATCATCGCGGGAATTGGCGACTACATGCGCTCCACCCGCGTGACGTGGGACCTGTTTCTGGAAGAGGATTTCCGCTGCCGCCTACCCGGCATCGAGCGCTTTGACGGCGACGGCATCATTGCGGATTTCGACGACCCCGCCGTCGCCGAAGCGCTGCGCGGTTGCCCGCTACCGGTGGTGGCCGTCGGCTCATCGTATGAAGATGCAACGCAATACCCGGCAAAGGAGCCTTATGTCGCAACGGACAACGGCAAGCTGGTCGCGCTGGCCTACCGGCACCTGATCGAAGCCGGCCTGCAGCACTTTGCGCTGTACAGCCTGCCCCAGGCGCCAGAGAACCGCTGGGCACAGCAGCGCGAACTCGCCTTTACACGCTTGCGCCGGCAGGACAATCCCACCGCCCCGATTGAGCAGGAGATTTACCGGGGCCTCTCGACCAGCGCGCCGACCTGGCATCAGGCGATCGGTCAATTGATTGAATGGCTGCGTGCGTTGCCCAAGCCCATCGGCGTCATTGCCGTCACCGACGCGCGGGCCCGGCACCTGCTGCAGGCCTGCATGACGGCAGGCTTGGCCGTGCCGGAGGAAGTCGCCATCATCGGCATCGACAACGATCCGCTCACACGCACCTTGAGCCGCATCCCGTTGTCGTCCGTCATTCAGGGCACCGTGGAGATGGGTCGCACGGCCGCACACCTGCTGCATCAGATGCTGGGCGGTGCCCGCCTGGCAGGCCGGCAGATTCTCGTGCCGCCGGTGGGCATCAATGTGCTGGCGTCATCCCGGCACCAGCCGCTTGCCAGCCCGTATGTCATGCGCGCGCGCCACTTCATCCGGCAGTACGCCTGCCAGGGAATCAAGACCGAGCAGGTCGCGGACTACGTCGGTATCTCGCGGTCATCGCTCGAAGAACACTTTCGTCGTGAATTGAATTGCACCGTGCACCAGGAAATCCTTCGCCATAAGCTCGACGCCGCCAAGCACATGCTGGCCAGCCGTGATGTCGCCACCGCCGAGGTGGCGGTGCGCTGCGGCTTTACCTCCCCGCAATACATGCACGCCGTATTCCGACGCGAGCTGGATTGCACGCCACGCGAATACCAGGAACGCACCATCACAGAGGGCCAATCATGAGCATCGCGTCAGCGCTGTCCGCACACGCGCCGCTCGACGGCGCCATCTCGTCAGCAATATGGGGACAACTGCCGGGCGGTGAACCGGTTCGGCTGTTCACGCTGCGCAATGCCTTGGGCATGCGCGTTTCGATCAGCGACCTGGGGGCGACGCTCGTCTCCTGGCAAGCGCCTGACCGAGGCGGGCGCCTGGGCGAGATTCTCCTGAACCACGCGACGCCTGCCGCCTACCTTGAATCACCAGGCTATCTGGGCGGATTGATCGGACGCTGGGCGAACCGGATTGCGGGCGCGCGGTTCACGCTCGACGGCATCGACTACGCCCTCGATCGCAATGAAGGCGGCAATCTGCTCCATGGGGGGGCGAGCGGGTTTCATCGGGCGCTATGGCACGCCGAGGATCACGACGGCGCATTGGTCATGCGGCTCAACTCCCCGGAAGGCGATGCGGGATTCCCCGGCAACGTCGCCGTCCAGGTTCGCTATGCGCTTGACGACGATGGCACGCTGTCGATCGACTACGAAGCCCGGACCGATGCGCCCACGCCGATCAACCTGACAAGCCACGGGTATTTCAACCTGAGCGGCAAGCCCGGCACCGACATCAAGGGCCACATCCTGTCGATCGATGCCGACGCGTATCTGGAAGTCGATGCCAAGCTGATCCCGACACGAACAGCCAGCGTTGCGGGCACGGCGTTCGATTTTCGCCAGGGTGCGCCCATCGGGGTACGGCTGGACTGGCCTAACGCGCAACTCGCGCAGGCCGGCGGGTTCGACCACTGCTTTGTGCTGCGCAATACAGCGCCGGAGGGGCGCTCGCAGGTGCGCCCGGTCGCCCGGCTGTATGACCCCGGCAGCGGGCGCGAATTGACGGTACTCACCGATCAGCGCGGGCTGCAGTTCTATTCGGGCCACAAGCTGGCCGGCACGCACGCGCTACGCAGCGGCTTATGCCTGGAAGCGAGCGCGTTCCCGAACCAGGTCAACATGCCCGATGCGGAAACGGTCATGTTCCGCCCGGGCCAGGTCTACCGGCAGCACACCGCATACCGCGTGTCAGTTGCTGAAGAAGCCTGAGCCGCGAGACCTGATCCGCAGACCTAAGCCGAGCTGAGGCACGCGGCCTGGATGTTCAATGCGCAGCTGCAGCCGCGCCGTGCATGACTTCGTGCGAGCCGCGAATGCCGTTGAACCATGCGTTGAGCACCACGGCCACCAGCGTGCCCATCACGATGCCGCTGTGGGTGATCGGGTGCGTCCAGTCAGGAAAGTGGTGGAAGAACGCCGGCGCCAGCGTCGGCATCATGCCAAAGCCGACCGATACGGCGATGATCAACAGGTTGTGGCGCTGTTGCTGGAAGTCGACCATGCCCAGCATGCGGATGCCGGCTGCGGCCACCATCCCGAACATCACGATGCCTGCGCCGCCCAGCACGTATTGCGGCACGGAAGCCACCACGTAAGACAGCTTCGGAAACAGCCCCAGCACGATCAGCAGCAACCCGCCGGCGGCCGCCACATAGCGCGAACGCACGCCCGTGATCGACACCAGCCCGATGTTCTGCGAGAACGACGTATGCGGAAACGTGTTGAACACCCCCGCCACCACCGTCGCCAGACCGTCGGCACGCAGGCCGTTGGTGAGTTCGTTGCGCGAGATGGGCTTGCCCACCACGTGCGACAGCGCGAGGAACATGCCGGTTGATTCCACCAGCGTGATCACGATCACGATGCACATCGAGATGATGGCCGACAGCTCGAACTTCGGCATGCCAAAGTGGAACGGCGTCACCAGCGTCATCAGCGGCGCGGCGCTGGCGTCGGCCAGCGACACCTTGCCAAACGCCGCCGCCACCAGCGTGCCCGTCACGATGCCAAGCAGCACCGCGATATTGCACAGCAGTGCGTTGCCGAACTTGGTGAGCAGCAGGATCGTCACCAGCACGAGCGCTGCAATGGCCAGGCCGAATGGATCGCCGAACGCCGGGTTCGGCACCATGTGCTTCACGCCGTCGACCACCTGCGGAATCATCTGCTGACCGCCCGCGGCCCAGTTGATGCCTACGCTCAGCAGCGAAAAGCCGATCAGCATGATGACCGTGCCCGTCACCACGCGCGGGAACAGGCCCAGCAACCGGCCCATCAGCGGCGCAATGGCAATGCCGAACACACCAGAAACGATGGACGCCCCGAAAATGCCGGGCAGCCCCATGCCGGGCTCCACGCCAATGGCGATCATCGGTGCCACCGCAGCAAATGTGACACCCATCATCACCGGCAGACGGATCCCGAAGATCAGGAAACCGAGCGATTGGATGAGCGTGCCGATCCCAGCCGCAAACAGGTCGCAATTGACCAGATACGAGAGATCGCTCTTCGACAGGCCGAGCGCATTGCCGACAATCAGCGGCACGGCAATCGCCCCGGCGTACATCACCAACAGGTGTTGCAGGCCAAGTGCGAACAGACGGGGCAGCGGCAGAAACTCGTTGACGGGATCGGCAACGGTGTCGGCGATTGTCGACGAAGAAGGCGAGGGTTGGCCGGGGGATTGGCGCATTGTCTGTCTCCTGGGGCCGCTCTCGTGTCAATGCCGGGAGCGTGCTTTAGGCGGATGGGGCGGATTCCATCCGCCGGCATTCATGCGGCGTGATGCCGCGTATTTGCCGGAATCTTGGAGGGGCGCCATTTTTCTGTCAACAATTCCATACGTTTTTTGTGTACATATTTTGCGTTCTTAAACGTATGTGCGTCGTCATCCACCTCTTCACACCACGCGTGCCCGCGTGAACGACGCGCCAAAGAAAAAGCGCGGCCGCGACATGAGTCGCTGGCCGCGCAGTAGAAATACCTGGCAGGTAAAGCTGGAACCGGGAGCCGCCAACAAACCCAGTGAAGCAGAAGGTCTTGTCAGTGGCGCTCAGCAGACCTCAGTTCAGGTCGGCGTCGGCAGCCATGCGCGATCACGCAGGCGCGAGCGGATGCGGGCGATGGCCTGGCTGTGGATCTGGCACACGCGCGATTCCGACACGCCCATCACGGCGCCGATTTCGCGCAGGTTCAGATCCTGCTCGTAGTAGAGGCTCATCATGAGCTTTTCGCGCTCGGGCAGTGCCTCGATGGCAGCGACAACCGATTCGCGCAGGTCGTGGTCCAGCAGTTGGTCCAGCGGCGTGGCGTCGTTCTCGGGCGCGCGGTTCTCGATGAAGGCGTCGGCGTCTTCGCGGTCGAAATCTTCGTAATACAGCAGCTGGCTGCCTTGCAGGTCGACCAGTTGCTTCTGGTATTCGGCCAGCGACATGCCCAGCGCCGCGGCAATCTCGGTTTCCGTGGGCGCGCGGCCCTTCTGCTGCTGCAGCTTCTGGATCGCCTGCTCGATCGTGCGTGCGTTGCGGCGCAGGCCGCGCGGCAGCCAGTCCGAGCCGCGCAGTTCGTCCAGGATCGCGCCGCGAATACGCTGGGCCGCGTAGAACTCGAACTGCACGCCCTGCGTTTCCTCATAGCGCGACAGCGCATCGAGCAAGCCCATCATGCCAGCCTGGATCAGGTCGTCCAGCTCAACGCTGGCCGGCAACTTGACCATCATCTGGTTGGCAATGCGGCGCACCAGTGGTGCGTACGTGGCCATCTCGTCGGACTTGGTCTTGCGACCGGTTGCGGTGTACATATCCATGCCTGCCTTTGACGCTTCGTTCATGCTGCGCCTCAATAAACCAATTCGGCCGCGCGTGCGGTGGCGCCAAGCGTCGGAGTCGCTGTCGACATTGACGTTGCTTGCGCCGATTCATCTGCCGGCTGTGCCGGTGCCCGCGCCGACATGACCACCCGCGACGGCGCATTGCCATCACCGGCTTGGGCCTCGGCGCTGGCCCAGCTCAACATTTCTTCGGCAAGCTGGCGGAAGGCCATGGCCGAAGGCGATGCGGGAAACGCGCTCGCCACGGGCTTGCCGAGCGAGAGCGCAAGTTCTACGTGCCGGTCCTCCGGGAGGTAGCCGGCGAAATCGATACGGGTGTTCAGGTACTGGCCCACGGTGTTGGCCAGGTTGCCGAACACGCGCACGGCGGAATCCACCGAATGCGCGCCGCACACCACGGTGCGGATGCCAGCGCTGCCTTGCAGCACGGCGGTTTTCTTGAGCAGCGTGTACGCGCTCTTGATGCCTTCCGGACCATCGGAGAAGGTCAGCAGCACGTCGTCGCAGGCTTCGGCCACGGTGCTCAGCGCCCGGGTGCCGAAATGCGCGGCCACGAGCGTCACATCCGCCGTCTCGTCGTACTGCTCGAGCACGCCGGGCATGGCGAGCATGGTCTGGGCGTTCACCACGGCCGTGTCGCGGCCCATGGCGGACAGCGCGATGCGCAGGTTGTCGACAAAGTCATCGACCTGCTCTTCCGCACCGATCACCAGCACACGGCGGGCAGCAGCATGACCGAGCATGCGCCGCAGCCCTGCGGCTTGATCCTTGGCGAATGGCGTCGTCATGGTCGCCCCCTTGTCAGGCGAAATCGAAAGCGGCCAGGCCAGGTTCGCGGTTACCTGAGTTACGCAACACCGCGCCTTGCGCCACCAGCAACGATTCATCCGAATCCAGCGTGAACGACGACTGCTCCGCACCGGCCCGGAACGAGCGATGGATCAGCAGCTTCTTGTTCGGCACCGCAATGTCCTCCGGCACACGCTGGCCGTACGACACGTAGTGCAGCGGCAGGCGGCGGCGGATCATCACGTCCATCGCGTGGCCAACCGAGGCAGCCTCGTCGATCTTGGTCAGGATGCAGCCGGCGAGGTTGGCGTCGCGGTAGGCACCCACCACTTCATCGAGCGTCTTGCCGTTGCTGGCAGCGTTGAGCAGCAGCAGGCGCTTGATCGACGGGCCCACGGCATGCAGCATCGCCATCTGCTCGGACACGGCGCGGTCGCGCTGGCTCATGCCGATGGTGTCGATCAGCACGACGTGCTTCTCGCGCAGGTCGTTCAGCGCCAGGCTCAGGTCTTGCGCGTCTTTCACGGCATGCACCGAGACGCCCAGGATCTTGCCGTAGATGCGCAGTTGTTCATGGCCGCCGATCCGGTAGCTGTCGGTCGACAGCAGCGCCACGCGCGATGCGCCATGGCGCAGCACGAAGCGCGCGGCCAGCTTGGCGGTCGTGGTGGTCTTGCCCACGCCGGTCGGGCCCATCAGGGCAAACACGCCGCCCTGGTCGAGCAGGCTGTTTTCATCCGACACGGTGCTCAGGTTCTTTTCAATCGCGCGCTGCACGAAGTCCAGCGCCCCCTCATACGAGTCGTGCTGCGGCATGTTCTCCAGCACGTAGCGCGTGAGCTGTGCCGAGAACCCTGCGTTGAGCATGGTCTGGAACAGGCGCGTACGCACCGGGTCGCCCAGCTTCACGCCCAGCGAGGCCAAGCTCGACATGGCGTCGTTCAGGGTGCTCTTGAGCGTTTCGATCTCGCCGACCATGCGGCGGGTCATCACGTCGGTCTCGGCACGGATGCTTTCCTTCACGTCGGCCTGGATGGCCGAACGCTGCAGGCTCACGTCATCACGCGGGGCTTCGGGCTTGGCCATCGTGTCCTCCACGCGGACGAAAATGTCGGAAGCCTTGTCTGCGTCGGCTTGCGCCTCGATGCGCGCCTTCACGGGCGCTTCGGCCTTCTGTTGTTCGGCGCGAAGGTTACGGGCCTGGGCTTCCACGCGCTCGGCAAAGCTGCGCAGCGAAACCGGGCGGTCATCCTGCTCGCGTGCCTGTTCACGTGCCTGCTCGCGACGTGCGGCAAAGCGGGCGATCGATTCCACCTCCGGCTCGTCGTCTTCCACCGTGGTGCGGCGCGCGATGAACTGGGCGGTGCTGGCCATGGCCTGCGCTGCGGATTGGGCAACCTCGGCATTGGCACGGTCCAGCGACAGGCCGGCCAGCATGCGGGTGGATGCCGCCAGAGCATCTTCTTCCCCGAACGCCACGTCGTCGTCCACGCGCGTTTGCAGCGTGCGGCCGGCCGGCTTGGCTGCCGGAGCGACTTGAGCGACCGGGGCTGCCGGTGCGTCTTCCTGTGCAGGGGCGCGGCGCGAAGCGATGAAGCGGTTGCGCAGACGGGCCAGCGCGTTGGGCGCCGGCGTCTCGGCCTGCGGGGCTTCTTCAGCAGGTGCCTGAGCGGCGGCCACGGCTGCAGTTGCAGCGGCAATCGGTGCCGGCTCGGGAATCGGGGCCGGTGCCATCGGGCGGCGCTGCGCCGTCTTGGGTGCCGACGATTGCGTGTCGACCAGCGCATCCACGTGCGAGTCGCATGCCGCGATGATCTCGATGCCACCCGGAATGGCGCGGTTCGACAGGATCAGAGCGCCATCGCCCAGTTGGTCGCGGACTTTGCGCAAGACGTCACGCGACGTCAGTCCGGTAAATCGATGCATTTTCATGCGCGGCCTCCAAGCATGGCGACAACCTTAATCGTTCGGTGATCTGGAATTTCTGCGTGCGACAGCACGCGCAGGCTCGGTGCGGCACGCTTGAACAGGCGTGCAAGCATCGGGCGCAGTGCGGGCGGTACGAGCAGGACGCCCGTCTGACCCATCTGTTCGTGTTGCCGCGACGAGTCCGCAGCCGCTTGCATGAGCGAGTCAGCCAGTTGCGGTTCGATCGGGCCGGCGTTCGAGCCAACGACGCTTTGCAGCAAGATGTTCTCCAGATTCGGGTCAAGCGTGACGACCTGCATTTCGGTCTTGTTCGGGAAGAGCTGCTGGGCAATCGCCCGGCCCAGCGCCACACGCACGGCGGCGGTGAGTTCGGCGGGGTCTTGCGTCCTGCCTCCGTGTTCCGCCAGCGTCTCGACGATGGTGCGGATGTCGCGGATATGCAGGCCTTCGTCCAGCAGGTTCTGCAGCACCTTCTGCACGGTCGCGACGGGCAACAGCTTCGGCACAACGTCTTCGACCAGCTTCGGTGCTTCCTTGCCCAAATGATCGAGCAATTGCTGGACTTCCAAACGGCCGAGAAGCTCGGTGCTATGGGTGTAAATCAACTGATTGACGTGGGTGGCGATGACGGTGCTGCAATCGACCACGGTGTAGCCCTCGGCCTGCGCGCGATCGCGCACATCGGCGTTGATCCACATGGCCGGCAGGCCAAAGGTCGGGTCCACGGTGGGCGTGCCGGGCAGTTGCGTGCCCAGGCGACCACCCAGGCCGCCCATGCCACCATGGCCGCCCAGGCCGTCCTGGCCACCCGGGTTGATGGCGAGGAACTTGCCCTGCTGCACCTCGCCGTGGCCGATTTCCACGCCCTTGAGCGTGATGCGGTACGACGACGGGCCCAGCTCCAGGTTGTCGCGGATATGCACCACCGGCGCCAGGAAGCCCATGTCCTGCGTGAACTTCTTGCGGATGCCCTTGATGCGGCGCAGCAGCTCGCCATCCTGGCTCTTGTCGACCAGCGGGATCAGGCGGTAGCCGATTTCCAGGCCCAGCACGTCGACCCACGACACGTCGTCCCAGCTCGCCTCGGGCGTATCCACCGGGGCAATGGCCTGCAGCACGGGTTCGACCTCGGGCACTTCGCGCTTCTTCTTCAGGTACCAGCCCAGATAACCCAGACCGCCGCCAAACAGCACGAACGGGATGTGCGGCATGCCCGGCACCAGGCCCAGCAGGCCCAGCACGCCGGCGGTGGTCATCAGCACCATCGGCATGGCAAACAGCTCGCTCGACAGTTGCTGGCCGACGTCCTTGTCGGTGGAGACGCGGCTGACCATGATGCCCGCCGCGGTGGAGATCACCAGCGCGGGAATCTGCGCGACCAGGCCGTCGCCGATGGTCAGCAGCGTGTAGTTGGTGGCGGCGTGGCCCACGTCCATGCCGTGCTGGAGCACGCCCACGGCCAGGCCGCCGATGATGTTGATCAGCAGGATAGCGATACCCGCCACCGAATCCCCGCGCACGAACTTGCTGGCACCGTCCATGGAGCCGAAGAATTCGGCTTCCTGGGCGATCTCCGTGCGGCGCCTGCGGGCTTCGTCTTCGCGGATCAGGCCGGCGTTCAGGTCGGCGTCAATCGCCATCTGCTTGCCGGGCATCGCATCCAGGGTGAAGCGCGCGCTGACCTCGGCAATACGGCCCGCGCCCTTGCTGATCACCATGAAGTTGATGATCACCAGGATGATGAACAGCACGATGCCGACGGTGTAGTTGCCGCCCACCAGGAAGTGGCCGAAGGCTTCGATCACCTTGCCGGCGGCGTCGGGGCCGGTGTGGCCTTCCATCAGCACCACGCGCGTGGACGCCACGTTCAGCGACAGCCGCATCAGCGTGGTGATCAGCAAGATGCTCGGAAACGACGAGAAATCCAGCGGCTTGAGCGTGTGCATGCTGATCAGCAGGACGATGATCGACAGCGCGATGTTGAACGTGAACAGCAGATCGAGGATGAATGGCGGCAATGGCAGCACCATCATCGCCAGGATCAGGATGATGAGTACCGGGCCCGCGGCGGAGCGGTAGTCGCCCTTGCGCAGGATGTCGGTGACTCGGAGCAGTGCGGCGTTCATTGGCGGGTCGTGCAGCGGGGGGCTTTTCGATGGATGCCATCTTGCCGGGGGAACCGCCAAATCGAACACGTGAGAAAGCCGCCCAAAAGGCGGCTTTTCTTTGAAATACCCTCCCACCGGGGGGTGCGGAAGCGGCCAATGGCGCCGTCTGGCCCAAACTGCGCGCCAAGCGAGCCATCCCCGAGCCTCAAACAGCCGTTCACCGAGCTAAAAGTGTCGAGCACGAGGCTTTTTGCTCGGCAGCCCGAGCTCTGAACTCGATGCTTGGAGCTTTGTGCTCGGCGATCCGAGCTCGGAGCTCGACGCGTGAGGCTTTTTGCTCGGCCATCCGAGCTCGGAGCTCGGCGCGTGGAGCTTTTTGCTCGGCCGTCCGAGCTCGGAGCTCGACGCATGGAGCTTTTTGCTCGGCCGTCCGAGCTCGTAGCTCGACGCATGGAGCTTTTTGCTCGGCCGTCCGAGCTCGGAGCTCGACGCATGGAGCTTTTTGCTCGACAGGCGACGCTTTATGCGTCTTCGGGCTCGTCGTCCGGGCCAGGCTGTGGCCCCGGGTCCATATCGGCGGGCACCGGCAGGTCGGTCGGGCGCACCGGCACACGGCCGCCCACCTGGTGCAGGCGGCGCAGCTGGTAGACATAGGCGAGCACTTCAGCCACGGCGGCGTACAGCGCTTCGGGAATCTGGTGGCCGATCTCGGTATGGCGGTACAGCGCACGGGCCAGCGGGGGCGCTTCCAGAATGGGAATCTTGTGCTCCGTCCCCAATTCGCGAATCTTGGCGGCGACCATGTCAGCACCCTTGGCCAGCACGCGCGGCGCGCCGCCTTCCTTTTCGGAATAGCGCAGCGCTACGGCGTAGTGCGTCGGGTTGGTGACGATCACGTCGGCCTTGGGCACATCGGCCATCATGCGGCGCTGGGCGGCCTGGCGCTGCAGGTTGCGGATGCGGCCCTTGACGTGCGGATCGCCTTCGGACTCGCGGTGCTCCTTGCGCACTTCTTCCTTGGTCATGCGGTGCTTGCGCGCGTATTGCCACAACGACAGCGGCACATCCACGGCCGCCACCAGCATCATCACCGCCGCCATGCAGAGGAAGGCCACGCCGGCCACGTGCAGGGTGTCGCGCATGGCCACGCCCAGGTCTTGCTGCGGCAGTTCGATCAGGTCACCCCGGTAATACCGGACCAGCAACCAGCCCACGCCGGCAATCAGGAACAGCTTGATCAGCAGGCGGGGCAGCTCCATCAGCCCCTCCAGCGAGAACATGCGCGTCAGGCCCTGCAGCTTGAACAGGCGCGAAATATCGGGGGCCAGCGGCTTGAACGAGATGGCCCCGCGCGTGAGCGCCAGCGGCGACAGCGCGGCAATCACCAGCATCAGCATCAGCCCGCCCAGCGCCATGGCCAGCGGCATGAACTGGCCCGTGACGTAGTTCCACTGGTCCTGCCCGCTCGTGTAGTTGTAGCGGTGGAACTCCAGGCAGCGCGCCAGGAAAGATGACGCAGCCCGCACAATCGAATCGCCCATCACCCACAAACCGCCCGCGGACACCGCCGTGAGGGCGAACGAAGCAAGTTCCCGTGATCTGGGAACGTCGCCTTCCTCGCGCGCCTGCTCGAGGCGCCTCGGAGAGGCTGGTTCGGTTTTTTCGAGATCGCTTTCTTCGGACATGCCGGGCGTGCGAGGGGTGGACGGACGCTCGCATTATCCCGCCCCGGTCTGGCCATCGAAGCGCAAAGAAGACGCCTTGAAAGCACGCTTATCGGCAAAAAGCCGTCCCGCGCGGTGGCGATGGCCCCTCCCGAACCCGATCCGCTCGCATGAGCGAGCCGCCCGGTTTGCGGTCGTGCCCCTTGGCTCCGCAAATACACTGCTCCCCTATATGGGGTCTGCCGCGCGATGCATGCGGTGCGGCTCGACATCCTCCAGCCGGTCTGCCGTGATATCCGCCGGATGCACCACCACGCCACCATTTCGCGCGATGAACTGTTGCGCATCCGCCAGATTCCGGAATGCGGGAAGATTGCCGCGCCGCATCGGTCCCAGAGCGGTCGACCCCGACACATAAACGGCCTGCAGTGCCGGAAGCCATCCACCGTCTCCCATGGCATGCACGTAGCTGGCGGCAACTTCCGAGGCCTGTCGTCCGGGTGCATAGCGCTGCAGGTTTCGCAGGTAGATGAACAGGGTCAGCGGTGAATCAAAGAAGTACGCATCGCCGTTGGCAAAAATGAGCTGCGCCGCCCACCCGGGAACGCGAGATGGAAACGCCCCACAGACGGGGCAACGCGCGTTGGCAGGAACCGGACGAGGGGCGTGTGGCTGCAATCCGGACCGCGGATCGTACGGCACGGCCGGCGCGACAAAGCAGATCTCGTCAGGCAACTTCGGTTCCGCCCGCAGGGCTGCACGTCCCACAAACCACCAGAGAGACCAGAGCGTCCCAAGCAATACAGCCAGTGCCAACAGCGGACGGCGCATCGTCATGACCCGCTCCATCCGCTCGCGCTGGTGCCACAGGCAATGACGGCCCTGAACAGAAGAGGACTGCGGCGAATCACAACTGAAAGCTCCTCCGAAGGTAAGCGGGCGCTGCTTCCCCGCCCACAAAAGACAGATCGACGGCACCGCGGGAGAGGCATTGCCGCATCCCATCGACAATCGCGTCGCCAGCCAACGCCAGGATGACGAGCATATCGACTCTGCCCACCTTCTAAATTGATCGAGGGCATGAATGACTTCTATCTAATTTAAATAGACCCTTCTTACGGCATTGGCATTTCCAATTCCTGCATAGCAAAAAATTATCCAAAAAAAAATACCCGACATTGCATTGCGGATAAAAATGCATCTCCAATACTTGATTTGTATCAATTCTAGCCACGGGTATTTCGGCCAATTGATGCGAATCAATCTGTGTCGCAGGCGTAGCGCTACCATCGGCCGCTTCTGACACATGCGGTGAAATCTTGAACCGTTGCACTCCGCCCCTCCGTGGAACCCTGCCGAATATCGGGCTCGCCGGACTGACGCACACGCTGCGCTGGACTGCCAGTCCGGCCGCGAGCGCACCGGCGGCCCAGTACCGATATGCCTTCGACGGCGACACGATGGGCACGACATATCACGTCCGGCTCGCGCTTGCATCGCTTGACGACACGGCATTGCTCGATGCGGCGCGCGCAGCCGTGGATGCGGCTGTACAGGGAGTCGACCAACGCATGTCAACGTATCGGGCGGACTCGGAACTGTCGCAACTGAACCGGTATGCGGGCGGGCGCCCCTTCGCGTTGTCCGCCGACACGATCAGCGTATTGCAGATGGCGAGATCAGTGAGCCTCGCAACGGATGGCGCGTTTGATGTCACAGCCGGGAGCTTCGTCAACCTGTGGGGCTTCGGGCCGGAAAAGGCTCAACGTGTGGTAACGCCGTACGAGCTGGCGATGCTCAAGAGCGCAGTCGGCACCGGCGCACTGGAAATCGACCCGCGCACGCGTACCGCCACGAAAGCCGACCCTCGCGTTTATGCCGATCTATCGGCCATCGCAAAGGGTTTTGGTGTCGACCAGGCGGCCCTCGCGCTCGACGCGCTTGGCATCTCCGATTACATGGTCGAGGTGGGTGGAGAGGTGCGCGCCAAGGGCCGGCGCCATGACGGGCGCGCGTGGCAAATCGGTATTGAAGAGCCTCAGCGGACGCAACCGCGCCGTGCCCGATTCGTCGTGCCATTGCGCGATATGGCAATGGCAACGTCGGGCGATTACCGCATCTGCTTCGAGCAGGATGGGCAACATTACTCACACGAGATCGATCCACGTACAGGCCGCCCAATCGCCAATGGCCTGACTTCCGTCACCGTGGTCGCATCGCAGTGTGCGATTGCCGACGCATACGCTACGGCGCTGATTGTGTTGGGCCCAGAGCGCGGCGTCGAGGTTGCCGAGCAACTCGGGCTGGCCGCCTATTTCGTCCTGCGCGATGTGGATGGCCGCCATCAAGACCGGATGACAACCGCGTTTGCTGCGCTGGGCGGCCGCCCTGCCACATCGACCTGATCCACACCGCGACCCGCACAAAGCGCAACGGCATCGTCACATTCATTCATATCCGAATATCCTCATTAAAAATAGGTTATTCAAATTTCCAATGGCCAATCGAATAGGGCTCATTTCAATTCATCTCGAATTGATGGGTTTCCCCTGACTTTGATGGCTATCAATAGCAAATTCCTGCGGTTTGTTAATGTGGTTTCCAATTCTGAGGGAGCGTAAGAGATGAGCCAATCCAACAATGATTTTGAGAATCCGATTCCGGTGAGCCCGACACGACGCAGCTTTCTGAACCGAACGGCAGCGGGCCTGGTCGGCGTCGGCCTGTCCGCCGGACTGGCAGCCTGCAACAAAGGCTCGGACAAGGATGCACCTGCGGCGGCGGCTCCGGCCGATGGCAAACCGGGCGCAGCCGGCGGCGTCGACTACAGCAAGTACGAAGTGCCGCCCGGCCAGCTGGACACGTACTACGCGTTCTCCAGCGGTGGCCACTCGGGTGAGGTTCGCATCTACGGTCTGCCTTCGGGGCGCTGCTTCAAGCGCATCCCCGTCTTCAACATCGATTGCCTGGTCGGCTGGGGCATCACCAACGAATCGAAGAAGATCATGGGCACCAACCCGGACGGCACGCTCAAGTACTGGACCGGCGATACCCACCACGTGCATCCGTCCTATACCGACGGCACGTACGACGGGAAATACATCTTCGTCAACGACAAGATCCACAGCCGGCTCGCCCGGGTGCGCATGGACACGATGGAATGCGACAAGATCGTCGAATTGCCGAACGTCCAGGGCTTCCATGGCGTCTTCCCGGACAAGCGGGACCCGGTGGATGACAAGATCAACCACACCACCCGCGTGTTCTGTGGCAACGAGTTCCATATTCCACAGCCCAATGACGGCCGCGACCTGAACGACCCGAAGAAGTATTTCTGCCTGTTCACCTGCGTGGACGCCGAGACGATGGAGCCCCGCTGGCAGGTCAAGGTCGACGGCAACATGGACCTGGTGGCCACGTCGTATGACGGCAAGCTCGCTGCTTCCAACCAGTACAACACCGAAGGCGGTGTGCATTACGAAGAGATGATGTCCGCCGAGCGCGACGCGTGCGTGTTCTTCAACGTGGCACGGATCGAAGCCGCGGTCAAAGCCGGCAAGACCTTCACCATCGGCACTTCGAAAGTCCCTGTCGTCGATGGCACCAAAGCCGCCAACACCGACCCGAAGACCGCGCTGACCTGCTATGTGCCCGTGCCCAAGAACCCGCACGGCGTGAATGCCAGCCCGGACGGCAAGTACTACGCGTGCTCAGGCAAGCTGTCGCCGACGGCAACCCTGATCGAGCACGACCTCGTCTTGAAGTGGTTCAACGGCGAGATCAAGGAGCCGCGCGACTGCGTCGTCGCCGAACCCGAGATCGGCCTCGGCCCGCTGCACACCGGCTTTGACAACCGCGGCAACGCCTATACAACGCTGTTCCTCGACAGCCAGATCGTCAAATGGAACCTTGAAGCGGCGATCAAGGCGTTCAAGGGCGACAAGACCGCTGTGCCAGTGGTGGACCGCATCGACGTCAATTACCAGCCGGGCCACGGTTTCACCTCGATGGGCGAAACCAAGGAGCCGGATGGCAAGTTCTTCATCTCGGACAACAAGTTCTCGAAAGACCGCTTTCTGCCGGTCGGCCCGCTGCACCCGGAAACAGCGCAGCTCATCGACATCTCCGGCGACAAGATGAAGCTCGTGGCAGACCATGCGGTCTATTCCGAGCCGCACGACTCGATCGTCATCCGCCGCGACATCATCAAGACGCGTCAGGTCTACAACATCGATGAGTTCCCGCACGCGGTGAAAGACCCGAAGGAGTGCCGGGTCGAGCGCAAGGGCAAGCAGGTGACGGTCTACCTGACCTCGCAGGCACCTGCCTTTGGCTTGCGCGAGTTCACTGTGAAGAAGGGCGATGAGGTGACGATCATCCTCACCAACCTCGACAAGGTGGAGGACTTGACCCACGGCTTCGCCATCCCGAAGTACAACATCAACTTCATCGTGAACCCGCAGGAAACCAAGTCGGTCACCTTCAAGGTCGACAAGCCCGGGGTCTACTGGTGCTACTGCACCAACTTCTGTCACGCGCTGCACCTGGAAATGCGCTCGCGCATGCTTGTAGAGGCGTAAGGGAGAAGGCGGACGTATGAAACACCTGTTCTCACGATTGGCGGTGATTGCCGCCACTTGTGCGATGGACACGTCCGCGCTGGCGGGCATCAGCGGCATGGCCTACGAGGCGCCGCTGCCCGCCGGTTTATCGACCGACCCGAACCTGTGCGCAATGGTGCCCTGCACGGACGTGCTGCCTGGCGCCAGCAGCTTCTCACCGCGCAAGGGGCACCCCCCTTACGTAGAGGGCTATCGCGACGTTGCGGGCAAGCGCCAGCTGGTCGGCTATGCGTTCCTGTCGACCGACATCGTGGACATGCCCGGCTATTCGGGCAAACCCATCATTACCCTGATGGGCATAGATGCGCACGGCGTGATCACGGGCGTCAAGGTCCTGCGACATTCCGAGCCGATCCTTCTGCTGGGCATTCCAGAAACCCAACTGACGCACTTCACCTCGCAATACGTCGGCAAGTTCGTCGGGGGAAGCATCGAGATCGGCAAATCCCACGCCGTGAGCGAGGGCGCCGTCGAACTCGACGCGATCAGTGGCGCGACCGTGACGGTGATGTCCGAGAATCAGGTCATTCTGCGCAGCGGCAAGGCCGTGGCAGAACAGGCCGGCATCATCGCGCCCAAGCGGCGCGCCCAGGCGAAGTTTACGCAGGCAAGTCAGCCCCTGAGCTGGAAGGCGCTGCTGGATCAAGGCGCTGTGCAGCGCTTGACCGTGCACCCCGAGGATGTTGGGCTGCAGGCCAGCGGCCAGCCTTACGTGGATATGGTGTTCGGTGACATCAGTGCGCCTGTCGTAGGGCGCAGCATTCTGGGCGATGCGAATTACGCATCGCTCATGTCGAGCCTGAAGCCCGGCGAACACGCGATCTTCATCGCGTCGAACGGCACGGAGAGTTTCAAAGGCTCCGGCTTCGTGCGCGGGGGCATCTTCGACCGCATCCAGGTCGCCCAGGATACCGACACCTTCACCTTCCGGGACCTCGATTACCAGAACCTCTACGGCATCCGCGCAACCGGTGCGCCTGAGTATCGCGAATCTGGCATCTTCATCATCCGCAGCCCGGGGTTTTCGTCGGCGTATCCGTGGAAGCTGGTGTTCCTGGCCAACAAGTTGGACGCGGAAACCGGCGCAAAGACATTCACAAGCTTCGACCAGGAATACTGGCTCCCGGCGGATGAGCTGGTTGGCGGGCGGCCGCAGTACGACCGCCCCGCTCCGCCCTGGCTGCAGATCTGGAAGGCGCGCGCCGTCGAGATTGGCCTGTTCGCCCTCCTGTTGATTGGCGCGGGCGCGGTATACGCGTCGCGCGACACGCTGGTGCGCCGCTCCAGGCGCAAGGACAAGCGCTGGGTCTCCTGGCCCAAGTACGCGCTGTGGACCACGAGCATCGGCTTCGCTGGATTCCATCTCATGGCGCAGCCGTCCATCACGCAGGTGCTGACATGGTTCCACGCCATTCTCTTCAAGTGGCGGTGGGATCTGTTCCTGTCCGATCCGTTCATCTTCCTGTTCTGGTGGTTCATCATCATCAGCGTGTTCTTCTGGGGCCGCGGCATGTTCTGCGGTTGGCTGTGCCCCTACGGCTCGCTGAGTGAGATCCTTTACAAGGTGGGGGGCAAACTTGGTCTTGCGCGCTTCCAGTTCCAGTTGCCCAAGGCGCTGCACGACAAGCTCAAGTGGATCAAGTACGGCGTGTTTGCCGGCCTGCTCGGGATGTCGTTCTACTCGATGGGCACCGCCGAGAAGCTGGCGGAGATCGAGCCGTTCAAGACCACGTTCCTGGTCGGCGTCTGGAACCGGACGTGGCCCTTCGTCACGTTCTGGAGCGTGCTGGCTGTCGCCGCCCTGTTCATCGAGCGGCCATTCTGCAAATACCTGTGTCCGCTGGGCGCCTCGCTCGCCATCCCGTCGACGTTCCGGTGGTGGGGTCTGAAGCGCAAGCAGGAGTGCGGCCCGTGCCGCGCCTGCGAGGCGGGCTGCGGATCGCAAGCCATCGGACGCGACGGCAAGATCGACCAGCGCGAATGCCTGCTGTGCCTGGATTGCATGGTCATGTATTACGACGATCATGCGTGCCCTCCGCTGGTCAAGGAGCGCAAGCACCGCACGAGCGCCGGCTTGAAACTGACACCGATCGGCGCCGACGGCTACTACATCCCGATCCAGCCAGTGCCAAGCGCGCCGCCCAAACCCGCTGCACCGGCGCCCGCTTCGCTGCCGCTGCCTCCGGTGGGCACGCTCGCCCGGTTGCGTCGCGAGCTGACCGATCACCTCTTCCCGTGGAACCGGCAATTCCTCAGCCACCCGTTGTTCTTCCGTGCCGCCGGCATTGGCTTGGCCGTGCTGGTCACCTGGGCGTGGCTGCTCGGTGCGGGCGGCAGGCTTGGCGCCGGCATCGTACTGGGCTGGTGGTTGGCGTGGTCCGCCTACGAATGGGTCATGCGCATGGCGTGCAAGCCCTATGTGAAGGAAGGCGCCTGGTGGGGTTACAAGCTGCGTACAGCCTCCTGGGCCGACATGGCTGCCTATGTCGGCATGAAGAACCTGCTGATTGGCGCAGGCCTCTTCCTTGCCATGAAGGGCGTGGGCGTGCTGCCGGCGCTGCAATCCCTGCCCCAACTGAAATGGCTCTACTGAACCGGCTCCTCTGCGCGATCTCGGCACTGCTGGTCTGCACTGCGGCCTGCGGTGCAGAGATTCGGGTGCTTGCCGGCAGTTCGATTGCGCAGGCGGTCACGCTCGCGCATGCAGGGGACACCCTCATCATCGAGCGCGGGCGGTATCAAGGTCCGGTCCGAATCGACAAGCCCTTGACCCTGGTGGGCATCGACCGCCCCACCATCAGCGGCGGCCTCGCCGGCGATGTGATCCGCGTCGTGTCGCCGGACGTCACGATCGATGGCTTGATTGTCAGCGACAGCGGCGACGACCTCGGCGCGCAGAACGCCGGCATCTACATCCAGCCCGGCGCCGATCGCGCCACGGTCAGACACTGCGAGCTCACCTACAACCTGTTCGGCCTGTGGATCGAGGGCGTGAAGGATGTGCACGTCGTGGGCAACGTGATTGCCGGCAAGCGCGATTACCCCTCCGCGCAGCGCGGCAACGGCATCCAGCTCTACAACACGACGGGGGCGCAGCTCGACGGCAACGAGATCAGTTTTTCGCGTGACGGCATCTATGTCGATGTCTCGCACCACGCGCTGTTTCGTGCCAACCGCATCCACAACGTGCGCTATGGCACGCACTACATGAACTCCAACGACAACGTGTGGGAGGGCAACGAGTCCTACCACAACCGCGGCGGCCTGGCGCTCATGATGACGCGCCGCCAGATCGTGCGCGGCAACCGCGCCTGGGGCAACACCGACCACGGCATCATGCTGCGCACCATCCAGGATTCGGTCATTGAAGACAACGTGGTGTCCGGAAACCTGCGCGGCTTCTTCGTCTACGACGCCGAATACAACGTGCTGAGCAACAACCTCGTCATCGGCAACACGGTCGGCATGCACGTCTGGGCCGGGTCCATTCACAACAAGGTGGACGGTAACGATTTCATCGATAACCAGGAGCAGGTGCGCTACGTTGCCACGCACGACGAGCCCTGGGGCGGGCGCAGCGGCAATTACTGGAGCAACTATGCCGGATGGGACCGCAACGGCGACGGCCGCGGCGACGTGCCCTATCGCGCAAGCGATCTGATGGACCGGCTGTTGTGGCGCTTCCCGAGCGCCAAGCTGCTGCTCAATAGCCCCGCGGTACAGACGTTGAGGCTGATCTCGGAGCAATTCCCGCTGCTGCGCTCACCCAGTGTGGTCGACGCCAGCCCCCGCATGCGTCCACGGGGTAATGATTGGCGCGCGTGGGTGAACAAGCATGATTGAAGCGCGGCAACTGGTGAAGCGCTACGGCGAGATCGAAGCCGTGGCGGACGTGAGCCTGACGGTGCATCCCGGCGAGCTATTCGGCCTGATCGGCCACAACGGCGCGGGCAAAAGCACGCTGTTCAAGATGCTCCTTGGGCTGGAGGCGCCCACCGCCGGTGAAGTGCGCATTGGAGGCCAGCCCATGAGCAGTGGGGCCTTCCGCTCGGTGCGGCGCAACCTTGGCTATCTGCCGGAAAACGTGGTGTTCTATGACAACCTGACTGGCCAGGAAACGCTGGAATTCTTCGCTGCGCTCAAACGCGCCCCCCGAACGGATTGCGCGCGCGTGCTGGAACGCGTGGGGTTGTCCCATGCCGCAGACCGCCGCGTGCGCGGCTACTCCAAGGGCATGCGCCAGCGCCTCGGTTTCGCCCAGGCCCTGCTCGGCCAGCCCACACTCCTGTTTCTCGACGAGCCCACCAACGGCCTGGACCCGCAGGGGATTCGCGACTTCTATCGCACGCTGGGCGAACTGCAGGCACAGGGCGTGACCATCGTGCTGACCTCGCACATCCTGTCGGAAATCCAGGAGCGCGTGGGCCGCCTGGCGATCATGAAAAACGGACGCGTGCATGCGCAGGGCACGGTTCAATCGCTGCGCGAATCAATGGCCCTGCCGCTGTGGTTCGACCTGCGGCTGACGGGCGGCCCTGAACATGCCGAGCCCGCCCTGCGGCGCGCGCTGGCGGCCGCGCCAGGATGCGAACTGCACATCGATGGATCGCGCGCCACCGTGCTGTGCCCGCGGCCGGCGAAGATGCCATTGCTGCAATCGCTATCCACGCTCGGCGCGACACTTGCCGATCTGCAACTGCGCGAACCCTCGCTCGAGGACGTGCTCCTCGGCCAACCCGCTTGAGGCCGGACATGCAATTGACACTCGAACCCCGGCAGATCGGTATTGTCGTCGCCAAGGAATTCCACGACCGCATCCGCAACCGGTGGGTGCTGGCGGTGACCACTGTATTGACAGCCTTTGCGCTGGTGATCGCCTACTTCGGTGCGGCACAGCAAGGCGAAGTCGGGCTGCGCGGCATGGAAGTCACGATCGCCAGCCTGGTCAGCCTGGTGATCTATCTCGTACCGCTGATTGCGTTGATTCTCGGCTTTGATGCGATCGTGGGCGAGCGCGAGCGCGGCTCGCTGGACCTGCTGCTTTCCATGCCGATCACCCGAGTCGAGCTGCTGCTCGGCAAATACCTCGGCTTAGCGGCCGCGCTGGCGTGCTCCACGATCGTCGGCTTTGGGCTGGTCGGGATACTGTTGGCCGTGAAGCTGCCGCTCGCGGCCATGTATCACTACGCTGGCTTCATGCTCAGTTCAGTGCTGCTGGGCATGGCCTTCCTGAGCCTGGCCCTGTTGGTGTCCGTCGTTGCCGCCGATCGCACGCGCGCAAGCGGTGTCGCCATCGCGTTGTGGTTCTTCTTCGTGCTGGTATTCGATCTGCTGCTGCTCGGCGCGCTGATCGCCACGGGCGGAAAGCTGGGATCTGACGCCCTGCCCTACCTGATGCTGCTCAACCCGGCAGACATCTTCCGCATCCTCAACATCTTCAGCTTTGACGAAGTCCGAACACTCTACGGTCTGGCGACCGTATTCCCCGAGCGCATGGCCGACCCGCTCGTGCTCGGCTCCCTCATGACCGCCTGGATCGTCGCTCCGCTCGCCGTGGCCGCATGGAAATTCCGCAAATGAAACGCACACTGCAACCTCCTCTATCCGCCCTGCGCCGCCATGCGCGCACAGCCCTGTTCGCTACCGCAATCGTCCTGGCCGGCTGCCAAGGCGCCGCGTCTACGCCCGGTCCGATCGAACTCACGCGGGATACGCCCTGCAGCCTCGACGGCATGACGGTGGCTGACTTCCCCGGCCCGAAGGCGCAGATTTTGTATGACAAGGGCGCCCCCGACGTCTTCTGCGACACCATCGAGCTGTTCTCGATCGTGCTGCGCCCTGAACAACAGCGGCACATGCGCGCCATGTACGTGCAAGACATGGCCAAGACAGACTGGAATACGCCGCAGGGCCACTGGATCGATGCCCGCACAGCGTTCTACGTCGTGGGATCGAAGGCGCGCGGATCGATGGGCGCCACATTTGCATCCTTTGCCACGCAGGCCGATGCCGACGCCTTCGCTACACATCAAGGCGGCAAGGTTTACAAGTTCAATGAAATAACGCCCCCAATGGCACAGCTCGACGGTGGCGTACTGAAAGACCACCAGATGTAACCGCCCCAGAGAACCCGAAATGATCGATTACTTTGCCAATCTACCGCCCGACGATGCCGTTCAGATGGAGCAGCTCAGCCGCTTGTCCTACGAGCTGCGGGAAAGCCGGCGCAAGCTGCTCGAACCCTATGGGGTGAACGACGAGGGGGATCTGCTCGCGCGTATCGCGGCAGCGGACTTGCCGGAGCATCCGGCCTATGAGCATTACCTCGGCTCACTCGCGCTTGCCACCGCCAAGCAAGATGTCACCGCTGAACTGAAGGCGCTGCTGGCGCGCATGGGAGGCTGATCATGCACCATCTCGAACTCAAAGAGGCACTGGAGGCACACTACGGTGCGGTGTTGGCGGAACCTCCGACGCTGTGCCAGGACGCCTTACTGGTCTCGCTCAACAACGGCGTTCTGCTCGAACTGCGTTACCCCGCTGCGTCGGAATACGCAATCGCGTGGCGCTGGGGGGATGCGCAATTACGCATCGACACCGCGCCGCTGCATCGCACCCTCGCCACCTTCCCGAACCATTTGCACGATGCGTCGGACGTGCTGCGCGAAGATCGCCTGACCCACCCGAGCGCGGAACCCTGGGCCAACGTGCGCGCCGTGATCGATGCCGTGCTGGTCGACCCGCTGTTGCAAGCATAAGCAAACGGCGCTCACCCGGAGCGCCGCCAACCCTGCCCGAGGGCGATGTCGTTACGTCGCCTTCGACGTCATGTAATCCACCCCGGCTTTCACGTCTTCATCGCCGAGCGATGCGTTGCCGCCTTTTGCGGGCATCGTACCCTTGCTGCCCGAGAAGCCGTGCAGCGCATGGTCGTAGAGGGTGTCCTTGCCCTGCGCGATGCGAGGGGCCCAATCGTCCTTCGATTTGAACATCGGCGCGCCGCCGGCACCGGTGCCGTGACACATCGCACAGGTGGACTTGTAGACCTTCTCCCCTTTTTCGACATCGCCAGCGCTGGCCTGGGTTGCCTGCGGCGCAGCGGGTGCTGCAGCCACAGTTGCGGGAGCCGCAGTGGCGGAGGCAGCGGAAGCAGCCTCCTCATTCTTGCTGCATGCCGTCAGCAAGGTGAACCCCACCAGGGCAGCAATGGTTATAGGTCGAATGAGCACGTCGATACCTCGAATCAAAAGGAGTGAGAACAGTGGCCCAAATAGGCCATGACCATGATAAGAATGAATACCGGCTCAGGCCTTGACGCCAATCAGCGCAAGGCTTTGTGGGGCGTTGTAACGTGTCAACTCCCCTACGGCGGTCATGGAAATACCGGCGGGATACCGCTGCACCCGGCACCTTCCTGACGCGCACGTAGCGCGGTCTGGGAATGCCATCGCCGCAGACGGTCACGGCGCCGCACACGTCGCCGTCATCGACGTGTCGCGAGCCATCGGACAAGGCAGCGTATTTGGCGCAGAGGCTGCGATGCAGCATGTTCTCTGATGCAGGCCAAGGCTTCGTTCCTACGTCTGCAGGACACTCTCGGGCCGGGCGGGTGATGGTGCACGTGCGGGAACTGCCGATCCCGGCAGGACTCTGCGTGGGCGACAACACCGCCGATGCGGCATTGCGCAGCGAATTTCATCGCTGGCTTGCACAGCTTTGGGAGAGGAAGGACGCGCAGATCGACGCCATGCTGGCGCGCGCTGCGCTGAAGAACCAATGAGGCGATTCGCTCCGTCGCAACTGTCAACGCGAGGCTGACAACACGGAGAAACAGCGCCCCCGCATCCTGCGAGGGGCTGGCAATGCAGGTTCAGAACCCGAGGCTTTCCAGCAGGTCGTCCACCTGTTCCTGGTTGGCGACCACGTCCGGATGGTCCGGATTGATCTGCGGGCCGTTGAGCAGCGACGTCGCAACTTGCGCGGCTTCCACGCGCAGGTGTTCCGGCGCGTTGTCGAGCAGGATGCCGACGAGCTGGCTCTCGATGAGCTGGACAACATCCAGCACCTTCTTGATCACCTGGCCGGTCAAGTCCTGGAAGTCCTGCGCCATCAGGATTTCCATGAGCTGCTGGTTCGTGTCGCGCGTTTTTTCAGGAACGCTGCGCAGGAAACCGTTGGTCTGGCCGACGAGTGCGCGAATCTCTTCGTCGCCCAGTTGGCGGTCCATCCACGACTGCCAGCGGTTGACCAGCGCCTCGGCGTCGGACTCCAGCGCGTCTTGCACGGGCCGCGCGGCGTCGATGGCGTTGAGCACGCGTGTGGCCGCCTGCTCGGTCATGTTGGCGATGTAGTTCAGGCGGTCGCGTGCGTCGGGAATGGCCGATGCGGCCTTCTCAACGCCCTTGTCCAGGCCCAGCTCGCGCATGCTTTCGCGCAGCATGCGAGTGAGGTGGCCGATGCGCTGGAGCATTTCCGGCATGTCACCGTGGTCTGCGCCTTCTGCGGCAGGTGCCTGGGCGCCATCGTGCATCTCGCTCATCACGCCCCCTTTTCGAGCTTCTCGAAAATCTTGCCCAGCTTTTCGTCCAGCGTGGCAGCCGTGAAGGGCTTGACCACGTAGCCGTTAGCACCTGCCTGGGCAGCGGCGATGATGTTTTCCTTCTTGGCCTCGGCCGTCACCATCAGCACCGGCAGCTTGCTGATGGCGGTGTTGGCGTCAGCACGGATGCTCTGCAGCATCTGCAGGCCATCCATGTTGGGCATGTTCCAGTCCGAGATCACGAAATCGAACCGGCCTTCCTTGACCTTGGCCAGGCCGGCGGCGCCGTCTTCGGCCTCGTCGACGTTGGCAAAACCGAGTTCCTTGAGCAGGTTACGCACGATCCGGCGCATCGTCGGGAAATCGTCGACGACGAGGAATCGGTACTGGCTCTTGTCCATGGACACAATCTCCGCAAACTAACTGAATTGGGGGGTTTCGGGCTTCCTTGGCAATCTTATCGGCGCCTGGGGCCAATTCTTGAGCGCCGGAATGGTGCGGGGCGCCTGACTGCTGCGCCCCGCAACCAATGTACCCGCAAATATTGCGTTATACCCGCGTCACACGGCCGTGTGCCGACAGCTTGGCCAGCACGTGCGGGCCGATCTGCGACAGCGGCAGGACTTCATGCACGCCGCCGTGTGCCACGGCCTCTTTGGGCATGCCGTAGACCACGCAGGACGCCTCGTCCTGGGCAACGTTATAGGCACCCGCGTTGCGCATTTCCAGCATGCCGACCGCGCCGTCCTTGCCCATGCCGGTGAGGATGACGCCCAGGGCGTTGGCCCCGGCGTTGCGCGCGGCGGAGCGGAACAGCACATCCACGGCCGGGCGATGGCGGTTGACCGGCGGGCCCTGGTCCAGCTCGGTGACATAGTTGGCGCCGCTGCGGCCCAGCGACAGATGCATGTCGCCCGGGGCAATGTAGGCGTGGCCAGGCAGCACACGCTCGCCGTGCACGGCTTCCTTCACGCGGATGCGGCACAGGCCGTCCAGCCGCTTGGCGAACGACGTGGTGAAACCCGCCGGCATGTGCTGCACGATGAGGATGCCCGGGCAGTCGGGCGGCATTTCCAGCAGGAAATCCTTGATGGCCTCGGTGCCGCCGGTGGAAGCGCCCACGATGATGAGCTTTTCCGTCGACGAGAAATGGGTACGCGCAGGTGCCGGGGTGGCCGGTGCATGGTCCGCGCGAACGTGTGCGCCAGGTGCGGATGCAGTTGCTGATCCGGGCATCGCAGCCACCGCAACCGGTGCGACCGTACGCGGACGCAGCTTTGCCCGGGCCGCCGTGCGGATCTTGTCGGCAATCTGGTCGGCGTATTCGTTCATGCCGTCGCGCATGCCCAGCTTGGGCTTGGCGACAAAATCCACTGCGCCCAGCTCCAGCGCGCGTAGCGTGGCTTCAGAGCCGCGCTCGGTCAGCGAAGAGATCATGACCACCGGCGTCGGGCGCAGGCGCATGAGCTTTTCCAGGAAGTCGAGGCCGTCCATCTTCGGCATTTCGACGTCCAGCGTGAGCACGTCCGGATTGGTCTGCTTGATGAGGTCGCGCGCGATGATCGGATCGGGCGCCACACCCACCACTTCCATGTCCGGCTGGCTGTTGATGATCTCCTTCAGGATGCTGCGGATCAGTGCGGAATCGTCGATGCACAGCACCTGAATCTTGCGTTTGTCGTTCATGTTCGGGAGCAAGTCTTCTGAATGTTGAGACCGTTGCAAAACGAAGCGAAGCGGTTCTGATGGATCAGCGCCGACGCAGACAGTACAAGTCGTACGGCAAGGCGGCGCTGGGCCGTCAGAATCGTTTTTCAGCGGTCTCCTAGGTAAAGAGTTGGAGGCGCGAGGCAGGCTTCGTCGTGATGGACTTCGACAGCTTGCTGGCGTATTGCGCCTCGCTGTCCAGGTCGGCGGCCGAGTTTTGCGAGCGCAGCTTGCGCACCATGATCTGGCCGGTGGACGGGACGAAATACACCTTGCGCGGGTGCACGTCAAAGAGGTCTTTGGCGGCCACGGTCAGGCCTTCGTTGCGCAGGAATTCGAGCACGAACTTGCCGTTGCGCTCGCCCACGTCGAGCGTGCTCATGCCGGCCAGCACGGCGGCGCCGCCAAACACCTTGATCTCCAGGCGCTCGCGCTTGGCGCCGGCCTTGTAGAGCTGGTTCAGCAGCACTTCCATGGCGTGCGTGCCATAGCGCATGGAGGGCGACAGGATCGATTCCCCCTCGTTGCGCGAGGGCAGCATGAAGTGGTTCATGCCGCCAATGCCGAGGGTCTTGTCGCGCACGCAGGCGGACACGCACGAGCCGAGCACCGTGACCAGCATCAGGTCTTCGGTGGTGACGGAATACTCGCCAGGCAGCACTTTCATGGCGCGCCGCCCGAAGGTGGTGTCGTAATACGCGTGCGTGCTGGCGGACGATTGCGCGAGCGTGGCCATGGCGCCAGCGCTCATGCCGCTGTTCATGCCGCTGTCAGTGCGTACGGCGTCGGCCGCCGATTGCGGGGTCGCGCGTTTGCCGAATTCGATCATCGTGCCCCCATCTTGGCGCGCACCTCAGGCGCGATTTCGTACACGGTCTTGCCGCGCAGCGACCACGCCTTGGTGACCTGCAGGAAGCTCTCCGAATGGCCGGCAAACAGCAGGCCATCGGGTTTCATCACGTCGATGAAATGCTCAAGAATCTTGGCCTGCGTGGGCTTGTCGAAATAGATCATCACGTTGCGGCAGAAGATCACGTCGAACTTCTGCTGCAGCGGCCAATCGCGGTCGAGCAGGTTGATCTGGCGGAAGTCGATCATGGCCTGCAGCTCGGGCCGCACGCGGGCATAGCCCTCCTGCTTGCCGGTGCCGCGCAGGAAATACTTCTTGAGGCGCTCGGGCGACAGGGCCGCGACGCGTTCCATCGGGTAGATGCCGGCGCGGGCGCGCGCCAGCGCGTTGGTGTCCACATCCGAGGCAATCACACTCACCTGGCTGGGCGACATCGAGCCAAAGGCCTCGGCCAGCGTGATGGCGATCGAGTACGGCTCTTCGCCCGTCGACGACGCCGAGCACCACACGGTGAACGGCGTGCGCTTGGCCTTGGCGTGCTCGTGCAGGATCGGGAAGTGATGCTGCTCGCGGAAGAACGCGGTCAGGTTGGTGGTCAGCGCGTTGGTAAAGGCTTCCCACTCGTCGGGCAGGTGGCCTTTTTCCAGCGCATCCAGATAGTCGCGGAACGAGCCGAGGTTCACCACACGCAGGCGGCGGGCCAGCCGACTGTAGACCATTTCACTCTTGCGGTCGGACAGTGAAATACCGACGCGGCGGTAGATCAGGTCGCGGATGCGGCCGAAATCTTCGGCGGTGAATGAAAACTCACGCGACGCGAGCGTCGGCGAAACGGGCGCCAAATTTTGTGCTGCCATGGATAACTAACCCCGTGTTTGGCGAGTCTTGATGCCCGCTCTCAGTCGTTGGCGGGCACCGTTTCCGCGGGCCGCGCCAAGTTTGCTGTTGGCGAGGCTGGCGTCAGAAGGTGCTCCAGTCATCTTCATCGGCAGAACCGGCGGCGAGCTTGAGGGTCGGGGCAATGGCGGCCTCGGAAATGGCAGCCGAAACGACGGCGGCGGCCACAGGTGCAACCGGTACGTGTGCCTCTTGAGGCGCTTTTTCTTCTTGCGCGGCGGGAGCCTCCGGGGCAGCCTCGGGCGCCGCTGCCGGCTTGGCCGACTTGCGCGAAGCCAAGGCGCGCGCAACCGAGGGCACCACTTCGGTCTTCTCTGGGCGGATCTCGCTGCGTACGGACGGTGCCGAAATGGCAGAAACGGCAGAAACGGCAGAGAGGGCACTCGGCGCCGCCACGGCCAACTCCGCCGACGCATCGGTGCGGAATGTCGCCACGGCATTGCGCAGCAGTTGCGCCTGTTCTTCCAGCGACAGGGCGGCAGCGGCAGCTTGCTCCACCAGCGCGGCGTTCTGCTGCGTGACCTCGTCCATCTGGTTCACGGCCTGGTTGACCTGTTCAATACCGGAGCTTTGCTCATCCGACGCGGCGGAAATCTCGCCCATGATGTCGGTCACCCGGCGCACGGCCACCACCACTTCTTCGATCACGGTGCCGGCTTCGGCCACCAGCGCCGACCCGTTGCGCACACGGCCGACGGAATCGCCAATCAGCTCCTTGATCTCCTTGGCCGCCGTGGCCGAGCGTTGCGCCAAGCTGCGCACCTCGCCCGCCACCACGGCAAAACCACGGCCCTGCTCGCCCGCGCGCGCGGCTTCCACCGCCGCATTCAGCGCCAGGATGTTGGTCTGGAACGCAATGCCCTCGATCACGCCGATGATGTCGGCGATCTTCTTGCTGCTGGCGTTGATGCCGGCCATGGTTTCGACCACGCGGCCCACCACTTCGCCGCCCTTGACGGCGATGTCCGACGCGCTGCCCGCCAGTTGGCTGGCCTGGCGCGCGTTGTCGGCGTTCTGCTTCACGATGCTGGTCAGTTCTTCCATGCTGGAAGCGGTTTCCTCCAGCGACGAGGCCTGCTCTTCCGTGCGCTGTGAGAGGTCCGCATTGCCGGCCGCGATCTGCTTGGTGGCACTGGCAATGGAGTCGGCTGAACTCTTGATATTGGTGATCGTGCCGGTCAGTTGCTGCTGCATCTGCGCCATGGCGAAAAGCATGCTGTCGTGGTCGCCGGGGCGCGTCTGCACGTGCACGGCCAAGTCTCCGGCGGCAATGCGGCGGGCAATCTCGGCCGCGTACGAAGGCTCGCCACCCAACTGGCGCGACAGCCGGCGTGCAATGACCAGGCCCAGCACGATGCCGAGCAGCGCGCCCGCGCAGGCCATCACCACCATCACCAGGCGCGAGCGCTGCGCGTCGTCACGAGCCTTGACGGTGGATGCGGCAGAGACCTCCTCCACACGCTTGACCATCTTGTCGAGCGTCTTTTCAAACGCGGCGGTGTCATCCAGCAAGCCGACGTTCTCGGCCGTGACGCGGCTGTCGAACTGGGTCGGGTCCAGGCCCTGCTTGTCCATCAGCGCCACGAAATCGGTCATGCGCTTGCCCCAGACGGGGTAGATCGCATCGACTTCGCGGATCATCTTCTTGCCTTCGTCCGACGTGAACAGCGGGCGCACGTTCTCCACACCGTCTTTCAGGTGCTGCATGCTGTCGGCAATCTGCGTGCTGAGCGTCTTGCGCTCCGTGAGCGTGGTGGCAATCAGCAGCGCCGTCTGCGCACGGCTGGCATGCGCCAGACTGTTGGCGGCGGTCCCCATCTGCGTGATGGCGCGCATCTGCTTTTGCGCCAGTTCTTCGCTTGCCTTGGTCAACTGCGTGATCGTGTAGATGCCCAACCCGCCAATGGCCGCGCCCATGGCCGCCACGATCAGGAAACCACCGGTAAGTACCGTGGACACCGGCAACCGCTTGATCCAACCCATGTTGTCTACCTCTTCCTGTTTTTTATATGCCCCCTAACCGCTATCGGCCTGTGGGGGACGGCTCTTTAGAACCGCCGTGGGGTCATGCCACTTCAGTGGGGGGTCACCCCGGTTTCAGCAGGCACTAGCCCAGGCAAAAAAAAACCTGCCCCGGAGGGCAGGCTGCACACCACAAACACACACGAGAGAGCTTTCGCGAGCAGCGAAGATCCCGTGCATACATGGTCAAAAGGTTTCCCAGTCGCTATCGTCGCCGCCTGCGGCAACGAGCTTGGGTACGGGCAACTTGGGCGCTGACGCAGCCGCTTTGCTCACGGCAGCGGCGGCGGTGCGCTCGCGTTGTTGTTCTTTGGCGCTGGCCGGCGCTGCAGTTGCAGCCACGGCCTGCGCGATGGGTTCAGCGGTATTGCGTGCGGCGGCCTTCGGCTTGGCGGCACGGCGCGGCACGGCCTTGGCTTTGGGCGCCGGCTTGGCAGCCGCGCGTGCGGCCACCGGCACGGTGGACACTGCGTTTGCCTGTGCACCGGCCGGCGTCCGGAACGCCGCCACAGCCTGGCGCAGACCGCTGGCCTGTTCCTGCAGCGACATCGCGGCGGCGGCGGCTTGCTCCACCAGCGCGGCGTTCTGCTGCGTGCCTTCGTCCATTTGCGTGACAGCCTGGTTGATCTGCTCGATGCCGGCGCTTTGTTCGTCCGATGCGGAGCTGATCTCGCCCATGATGTCGGTCACGCGTTTCACGGCAACGACCACTTCGTCGATGACGCTGCCCGCTTCGGCCACCAGCGTGGTGCCGTTTTCAACGCGGCCAACCGAATCGCTGATCAGCTCTTTGATTTCCTTGGCTGCCGTGGCCGAGCGCTGCGCCAGGCTGCGCACCTCACCGGCCACCACCGCAAAGCCCCTGCCCTGCTCGCCTGCGCGTGCGGCTTCCACCGCCGCATTCAGCGCCAAGATGTTCGTCTGGAAGGCAATGCCTTCAATTACGCCGATGATGTCGGCAATCTTCTTGCTGCTGTCGTTGATGCCGGCCATGGTGTCCACCACGCGGCCCACCACTTCGCCGCCCTTGACGGCAATATCCGAGGCGTTGCCCGCCAGCGTGCTGGCCTGACGCGCGTTGTCGGCGTTCTGCCGCACGATGCTCGTCAGCTCTTCCATGCTCGACGCGGTTTCTTCCAGCGCCGAAGCCTGCTGTTCGGTGCGCTGCGACAGATCAGCATTGCCGGCGGCAATCTGCTGCGTGGCACTGGCAATCGAGTCGGAGCCGGAGCGCACCTGCCCCACCATCTTCTGCAGGCTTTCCTGCATGCGTTGAAGCGCCTGCAGCAGGCGGCCGGTCTCATCGGCACGGTCCACATGAATGGTGTGCGTGAGGTCACCCTGCGTGATGTGCTCGGCCTGTTCAATGGCGCGCATCAGCGGCAGCGTGATCGAACGGCGCAGCGCCCACGTCAGCAGCCCGCCCACCAGAATGCCGCCCAACAGCAGGCCGGTGGTAAGAGTGCTCAGCGCGTGGTGCTCGGCCTGGCTGGCTTCGTAGCTGGCTTTGGCCGCGTCCATCTGCAGGCGGTTGAGCGCCGTGACCTTGTCGCCAAGCGGACGGTACAGCGCGGGCATGACGTCCATGACGGTCTTGTTGATGCGCGCTTCGTCATGCGTCTGCACGGCTTGCATCAACACCTGCGCGCCGTCACGCACGAAGACGTCGCGCAAGCCCTGAGCCTCGTCGGCCAGCTTGCGTTCCTCCGCCGTGGTGGGCAGCGCGCGGTAGCGCTTCCAGGCGGCGTCGGACTTGTCGAGGAACATCTTGGCGCGCTCGACCGTTTTTTCCGTGCCGGGCGCATTGGGCGCCATGGCTGCACGATCGAGCACGATGCGGAAGCTCAGGAGGTTGGAATCGGATTCGGCCAATGCCACGGTGCCCGCCAGCTGCACGGCATAGCCGTCCTGCACGCGGGTGTTGGCGTGCCGCATGCCGATCAGGCCCGTCACGCCCACGATGACGGCGAGCACACCAATGCCCGCCATCATCAGCCCCAAACGGAGCCGGATGGTCATTTTGCTGAACATGCTTCCCTCCCCTAACGGCGCCGCACCTGTTGTTACGGTGTCTTGTCGCCTGCCGGGCCCCTTCGGCCCGGCCTCAATCGCTGTGGGCACGTACGCCGCGCCCCAGCCGGATTCATGTCGCGATCAGGCGGCTTCCGCTTCGTCGCACAGTGCCATGTCGGCCGACATCAGCAGGCGCTCGATGTCTACCAGGATGAGCATGCGCTCGTCGATCGAACCCAGGCCACGGATGTATTCCGTGTCCAGCGCGCCCGAGAACTCCGGCGCCGGCTTGATCTGCTGGCTTTGCAGCGTCAGCACGTCAGACACACCATCCACGACGATCCCGACCACGCGGTCCATCAGGTTCAGGATGATGACGACGGTGTACTGGTTGTACTCGACGCGCTCAAGCTGGAACTTGATGCGCAGATCAACGATCGGCACGATGATGCCGCGCAGGTTGATCACACCCTTGATGAAATCGGGCGCATTGGCAATGCGCGTGACGGTCTCGTAGCCGCGGATCTCCTGCACCTTCAGGATGTCGATGCCGTATTCCTCGCGGCCCAGCGTGAAGGCCAGGTACTCTTCCCCGCCGGTGTCTTCGCCGACCACGTGTTTCTTGACTTCCATTGCGGCTCCCCTCGGCCCCGTCGGGCCACTAGATTGAATTCGTTGTGGTGGTGGATCCCACCCTGCCAGGCGTGAACGCTTATGCCGCGGCCATCGCCTCGGTCGAGAAACGACCGCCCTGTGCTTCGCCCACCTCATGCTTTTCGGCACTAACGGCACGCATCGCGTTTTCTGAATGGCCCGCGCGGGTCTCGCGCATCAGCGCCGACACGTCGACGATCAGCGCAACGCTGCCATCGCCCAGGATGGTCGCGCCCGAGATGCCCGGCACGCGGCGGTAGTTCGTCTCCAGGTTCTTGACCACCACCTGTTGCTGGCCGACCAGCTCGTCGACCTGCAGCGCGATCTTCTTGCCCTCCGAATCCAGGATCACGACGATGCCTTCCGACGGATCGGGCAGCGACGGCGTGATGCGGAAGCGTTCGTACATCGGCACCAGCGTCAGGTATTCGTTGCGCACCTTGAGCAGGCGACCGCCGCCCGGCACAGCCTTGATGTCTTCCGGACGCGGTTGCAGCGATTCGGCCACGCACGACAGCGGGAGGATGAACACTTCTTCACCGGTCTTGACCGACATGCCGTCCAGGATAGCCAGCGTGAGCGGCAGCACGATGCGGATCGTCGTGCCCTTGCCCTTCTGCGACTGGATCTCGACGTAGCCGCCCATCGACTGGATGTTCTGCTTGACCACGTCCATGCCCACGCCGCGGCCGGACACGTCCGTCACCTGGTCGGCGGTGGAGAAGCCCGGCGCGAAGATGAGCTGGTTGATCTCGTCGTCGGTCATGTTGTCCGACACGGGCAGGCCGCGCTCGCGCGCCTTCTTGAGGATCTTGTCGCGGTTCAGGCCCTGGCCGTCGTCGCTCACCTCGATAACGATGTTGCCGCCCTGGTGGGCAGCAGAGAGCAGCAGTTGGCCGGTGGCGTCCTTGCCGGCGGCCACGCGGGCCTCGGGCAGTTCGATGCCGTGGTCCAGGCTGTTGCGCACCAGGTGCGTGAGCGGATCGATGATCCGTTCGATCAGGCCCTTGTCCAGTTCGGTTGATTTGCCGAACGTCGACAGCTCGACCTGCTTACCCAGCTTGTGTGCCAGGTCGCGCACCAGGCGCGGGAAGCGGTTGAACACGTAATCCATCGGCATCATGCGGATGGACATGGCGGCCTCTTGCAGGTCGCGTGCATTGCGCGTGAGCTGCGACAGGCCGGCAAACAGGCGCTCGTTGAGCACCGGGTCGAAGGCCTGCGCGGTTTGTGCCAGCATGGCCTGCGTAATGACGAGTTCGCCCACCAGGTTGATGAGCTGGTCGACCTTCTCCACGCCGACGCGAATCGACGTTTCTGCAGCCACGGCGGGCTTATGGTCGGCAGCGGCCGGGCGGGCCGGCATGGGGGCGGCGACAGCGGCAACGGCCTGCGCCGGTGCAGCTTCGTTGGCGGCCGGGGCGTGCACTTCCGTCTGCGCGGCGGCGGGCGTCGGTGCAGCAACAACCGGCACAGCGGCTTCGGCCACCGCCGGTGCCGCACCACCCACGTGCGGCGTGATGACGATCTGATCCGCATCGATGATGAAGCAGCTCACCGCGATGATGTCGTCAGCCGTGCAGGTCGTCTGCAGCACGATGTCGCTGTTGCGGCCGGTGCGCGCGTGGCGCAACACGGTGCCCAGATGCTTGAGCTCGGTGACGATCAGCTCGCAGTCTTCGTTCGAGACATTGATGAGCTTGATGTCCAGGCCGCCGTCAATGTCGCCCACGGCGTCGGCCGCAGGTGCTTCAACCACCACCGGCTCGGGCTCCGGTGCAGCCACCGGTTCGGGCGTCGCCACCACGGGCGCCGCAGCCACCGGCGCGGCGGCAACAGGGGCGCCTTCCTCGGCGGTCAGGCTGTTGAGCTTGGCCACCATGTATTCGAGCGTGGCCGTATCGATTGGGTGCTCTTGCCGGTAGGCATCAAGTTGGCTTTTCAACACGTCTTTCGTTTCCAGGAAGGCATCCACCATGTTTTCGCGCAGCTGCAAGGTACCGGTGCGAGCGCGGTCCAGAATCGACTCCGCCACATGCGTGAGTTCCGTCATGTGCGTGAAACCGAAGGTCGCGGCACCACCCTTGATGGAGTGCGCGCAGCGGAAGATGGCGTTCAGATCATCAGAAGAAGGGTTGGCGACATCGAGGTTGAGCAGCAGCCGCTCCATGTCGACGAGCAGCTCTTCCGCCTCTTCGAAGAAGGCGCCGAAAAACTGGCTAAGGTCGAGGTTCATATCTGTCGTCTCGGTCGTTTAATGCGTCGAAGCAGACCCGTGGGTCTGCGCGTGCCATTCGAGCAACTGCATCACCGAATCGGTCAGCCCATCCGGGTCGAACGGCTTGGGCAGAAAGCCCGTCGCGCCTGCAGCGCGTGCCTGGTCGCGGATGGTGCTGTCAGCCTCGGTGGTCAGCATGAGGATCGGGGTGTCGGCGTAGGCTGGCAGTGTGCGCAGCGCGCGAATGAGGGTCAGGCCGTCCATCGACGGCATCACCTGGTCGGTGATCACAAGGTGGTGGCTGCCCTGGGCGAGCGTGCGCGCGGCTTCCAGCGCGGCGGTGCCGTCGCCGGCTTCCGTCACGACAAAGCCGCACTCGCGCAGGCACGTGGCAATCATGCGGCGGATCGACGTGGAATCGTCCACCACCAGGATGTGTTTCTCGCTCATCGACTGTTTCTCCCCTCGGCGCTCTTTATGGCTTGGCCGCGCTCACTGCATCGGCCACACCCGTGGCACGTGCGGCAGCATCGGTCAGCGTGTCTTTGCCGTCATTGCGCAGGTCGGCCACCGGCTCGACCCCACCCGAGCGCACGGCTTCAGCGGCGCGTGCGTTGAGCACGACGATGCTGATGCGGCGGTTGATCGGGTTGTAGATGTTCGTCTTGTCCAGCGGCACCGATGCCTCCAGGCCCACCACGCGGCTGACCTTCTCGGGCTTCATGCCGCCGGCCACCAGTTCGCGTCGCGATGCGTTGGCGCGGTCGGCCGACAGTTCCCAGTTGCTGTAGCCGTGCTGCGTGGCGTATTGCGTCGCGTCGGTGTGGCCCGACAGGCTGATCGGATTGGGCACGTCGTTCAGCGCCGAGCCCAGCTCACGCAGGATCGTGCGCATGTACGGCTGCACCTCGGCGCTGGCGTTGGCGAACATCGGACGGTTCTGCTGATCCACGATCTGGATGCGCAGGCCTTCGGTGGTCATGTCGATCAGCAACTGGTGCTTGAACTGGCTCATCACCGGGTTCGTCTCGACCATCTCGGCAATCTTCTGCTTGAGCTTGTTCAGCGCCGCATCGTCCGACTCATCGCGGATGTTGCGCTGGCGCTGCACCGTCGGGCTCGGGCTCGGGTTCGGCTGCGGCACGTTCTGCTTGAGGGACGGGCTGCCCTGCAGGATGCTGGACTGGTCGCCAGAACCGGCGCCACCAAAGAGCGCCACCTTCAGCGGCGTGCGGAAATAGGTTTCGACCGACGACAGCTCGGCCTTGGTCACCGAGCTGAGCAGCCACATCAAGAGGAAGAACGCCATCATGGCGGTCACGAAGTCGGCGTAGGCGATCTTCCACGCGCCACCGTGGTGGCCGTGTCCGCCTTTCTTGTTGCGCCGAATGACAATGAAGGTCGGCGTGCTGGACTTGCTCATGGTCCGTTCCCGTCGGTGTGTGCTGCGTCGTTAATGGCACGGCTCGGTGGCCATGCTCTGTCTCATATAGGGTTCAGCGCTACGCTGTCTTGGCGCCGCGCACGTGGTCTTCCAGTTCTGCAAAGGATGGGCGCTCGGTCGAGAACAGCACCTTGCGGCCGAATTCCACGGCAATGGCCGGGGCGTAGCCGTTCATGCTGGCCAGCAGCGTCACCTTGATGCACTGGAACAACTTGGTCGATTCTTCGGCGCGCTGCTCCAGCAGCGAACCCAGCGGCCCGATGAAGCCGTACGCCAGCAAGATCCCGAGGAACGTGCCGACCAGCGCGGATGCGATCAGCTTGCCCAGCTCTGCCGGCGGCAGGCCGACCGAGCCCATGGTGTGCACCACGCCCATCACGGCGGCCACGATGCCGAAGGCCGGCATAGCGTCGCCCACCTTGGTGATGATGCGGGCCGGTTGTTCGGCTTCGTGGTGGTGGGTGTCGATTTCCTGATCCATCAGCGCTTCGATCTGGAACGGATTCAGGTTGCCGCCCACCATCAGGCGCAGGTAATCGCAGATGAAATCCAGCGCGTGGTGATCGGCCTGGATGGCGGGGTAATTGGCGAACAGCGTGCTTTCGTGCGGGGCTTCGATGTCGGCTTCGATCGACATCATCCCTTCGCGGCGGATCTTGGACAGCACCACGTACAGCAGCGCCATCACTTCCATATAGAGGGCCTTGGTGTACTTCGAACCCTTGAACAGGCCCGGCAGCGCTTTGACGGTGGCGTTGATGGCCTTCTTGTCGTTACCGACCACGAAGGCGCCAATGCCGGCGCCGAAGATGATCAGCAGTTCGGTCGGCTGGAACAAGGGCCCGAGGTGTCCTCCGGCCAGCATGTAGCCGCCGAACACCGACGCGAGAATCACGATGTAACCGATGGCAACTAACACGGGGCGAACTCCTGAATGGGCGATCCTTCGATCAATACAAGAGGGAATAACGGCATCCCCCCGGTTAACTGAAGGCTTGAGCGCCGGGTTTTGCTGCTGCGCGGTGCTCGAAAAACCTGCCGCCGCGCCCTTCTTCACCAAGAACGGCAACAAAACGGGCGGCTTGAGCACCACCTGGCCCAAAGAGCGCTTCCCGGTAGGCCGATCCAAAGAAAAAGGGACGGAAATGGCTTTCCGTCCCCACTTTTTCGTCCGTTTTCTGCGCCCAGCGGCAAAAAAAATGCCGGTCCGCAGTTTCCCGCGACCGGCCTACCCCCTTCCCCTTTTGTCCTGCCTGAGCCCCTGTGCTTTTCCTGCTCTGTGTTCCTTGCTCTTTTGTTCTTTGTATTGTTATCTGCCGATCTTGCCGGCTATTCCCGTATTTCCCGTACCGCTACCCTATTTCCCGTCCGCCCTTTTTTGACCATCCCCCGGCGGTTCTACAAGTCCCGTATTCCCGTGTTCCTGCAATGCCGTTTCAGGCGTCGATCGTCTTTTCTGCGATCGCATCAACCGGAGCAGCGACGCGCTTTTTCTTTCCTGCGCGTGACGGCGGCTGGCATACACCACACACGAAATCATGGTGCAGGTCATCTGCGTGGGCCACGAAATGGCCGGTGCAGCGCTTGCACTTCACGGTGTGCAGCATCTTCCCCTCGAAGAACTTCAGCATCATCCACGCACGGGTGATCGAGAGCACCTCTTCCTGTTCGTGGACGTGAATATGTTCCTGGTACAGCTTGTAGGCCGAGATCAGGCGGCGCACACCCGTGCTGCGGCTGTTCTCACCCAGAAAACGATAGATGTTCAGGAAGATCGACGAATGGATGTTCGGCGACCACGTCAGGAACCAGTCTGCCGAGAAAGGCAGCATGCCCTTGGGCGGCGATTCCCCACGGATTTCCTTGTACAGCTTGACCAGACGCTCACGGCTGAGCGTGGTTTCCTGTTCCAGCAGTTGCAGGCGCGCACCGAGCGAAATCAATTCCGCTGCGAGGTGGATCTGCTGAACTTCGTTCATGACGCTGGTGTGACGCATGGCACTGCTCCCGCTTTCGCTTGCTACTCATCCAAAGTGCAATCTCTGAACCCGGCGAAAAGACCGCCGCAAATGGCTCAGCTGATCTGCTCAACCGCCTGACGTGCCAGCAGGATCGACATTTGCGATTGCTGCAGACCCTTGTCACGGTGCGGCTGGGTCACCAGACCCAGGATGGCGTGATCGTCGAAGCGGAAGCGGCACAGCATCATGTTCGTGCTGGCCAGCTTGACGATCTGCGCGGGCGACATCGTCAGCAGGATGTCAGCCAATTCTTCAGAGATGCCGAGGCGAAACAGTGCGGCATCGCGATCCTTGGCCAGCATCTGCTGAGCAAGCATCAAGTAGGTGAGATTCAGTTCGCTGATCTCGGAAACAATGTCTTGCGTGTCCATGTATGTCCCGTCGTGTGCAGTAAAAGTACAACTTGCATCCGATCTCGCATGGTGATGTCCGGTGGCGCTATTTTTTTTACGCCTACCCTCGCCGGGCTGTTCACCAATCCCCACAGATCGGATGTTCCTGCAGTCGGCGCCGTTGCCGGCACTTCCTGCTCCTTCTTACTCACGTCGCTAAAGACATGGCGAAGTTGTTTTCTGTTGAACACATTGTGGGTTTACGTCCGGGCTAAGTAAAGAAGGGGGGACCCCTACGTCAGGGGGGTGAGGTAGTCCGTTCTCTTGTAGGCAATTTTCCTACAAATCTGTTAATAAACGTTGCAAATGAAGCCTTTGCCGACGCAACGGCCCTGGGTAGACGATGCGCTAAAGCGGGCGTTTGACACGTATTTACCCCAATGAACGGCGAAAGATAGCAATTAAATTGCCTAAAGTTGTCAGAAATCGACAAAGAAGGCGTCGCACTTCTGCGACTGTGAGCATCGGATGCCGGGTTAACCGCTTGTAGGACACTTCTGACCCACTCCTACACGTCGTGTAGGACAGTTCCGACCCGTTTTTGGCTGGTTTTGTAGGAACGCTCCTACAGTCAAATGGCGATTTTGTAGGACACCTCCTACTCGTTTGTTTTACTAAAAAAGACACGTCTACTTAAAAAGTACAAAAACCAGCCGTGCCACAGGGTTGCCCGAGCTGGAAAGGAAGGGGGCGCCACTTCTTTTGATGCGGAGCAGCAAAAAGTGCTGCATGGCCGTCTGCAGAGCGAAAAATGCGGGAATTTTGACGATTGGACGGCCACCCTCTTTGTAGGACAGCTGTAGGACAACGTGAGCTGCGGCAACAGCTCACGTGTGCCGTCAATCGTGATGCGGCGCGGTCCAGCGGTTCGCCATCCGGCGAGACAACGGGCGTTGTCGCCCGTCATGGCAACGAACAGCGCGGATTCGTCTGGCGTCAGCACCAAACCGTTCGGGCTCGGGCCATTGGCGAGCAGGCAATCGAGCCGGCCATCCGTGCACAGGCGATACACACGGCCGGTCGGGTCATGCAGGCCGGTCTGGCCTTGGTCGGTGAAATACACATCGCCGTTGCGGGCGACGATCAGATCGTTGGGGCCTGTGCTCTTTCTGGAGAAATCACGTTCTCATACACAGAACATTGAAGATTTTCGAGAATTGTTCGCACGAACGCTAAAGTTTTCCGCCGGCCTTCCGATGAAGGGCGTACTGATCAGCGAGACGGCCATGCAACTTTCTTCCCCTTCCGTATCTACTGCGACCGCCGGCGCATCGGGCAGCGGGAGCAGTTCGGCCGGCGACATCGAGCGCCTGCAGCGCCAGCTCAAGAACCTGCAGAAGTCGATGCAGGATCTGCCCGGGCAGAATCTGCCGCCGGATCAGGCCCGCGAGCAGGCACAGTTGCTCAGCCAGCAGATTCAGATCGTGCAGGCGCAAATCGCTCGCCTTCAGGCGCAGAACGGCCTGGAGCAGGCGCAAACCCGGTTGGAAAACCGACACAACGCATCGAAAAGCGCTTCTGGCACAGGCAATACCGACGCAGCGGCCAAGGCCCGCACGACGGACAAGGTGACCGGCTCGTCCACGGCGAGCGATGCCCGCCTGCATACCCGCGAAGCAACGCAGGCTCAGTCCGAGCAGTCAGCGCAGTCAGCGCACCCCGCCAGCGCAGAGGCCATCACGCCGGCCAAGCCACCGCTGGTTTCCGTCAGGGCCTGAAGGCGGCAACGCGGCGACCTGTCCTTGATGGCGCCAGTTGCCGATGCCTGACCACCTCCTTTTCCACCCCCTCCCATCGGGGGGACGCCAGCTTGCGGTGCCGACGGCGACAATCGCCGCGCCGCCATCCTGTGTGCGGCATCGAGAACACGCATGACCTCCGCCGCCAGCGACGCCCTGCCCCCAACCGCCCCCGCCGATCCGCATCCGGAACGCACGCTCTCGCGCAATTTCTTTGCACGCCACTGGCGCGGTGATTACAACCTCGCCCGCTCGTATTGGTTGCACACCGCGCTGATGCAATTTGGCGTGGTGGCGCTCAGCGCCGGCGTCACGCATGCGCTGGCGCATAACGCACCGGCGCGCGCGGCATCTTCGGCGTTGCTCGTGATTTACGTGATGGGGCTGGCGCTGTGGATCTGGGCGGTAGTCGGCACCTGGCGTTCGGCCGATCGAGAACAGGCGCGCAACCGGCGTGCCGGCATGTCGAACCTGTGGCCCTTGATCGCCAAGGTGATGATCGTGCTTGGCGCCGTGGGCACCGGCTCGCGCCTCATCAACGATGGGCCGCGGCTGAGCGCGCATCTGCGCACCGCGTTGGGTGAGCAAGCGGCATCGCCCTTTACGGTGACACCGCAACGCGACGGACGCGCCGTCCTCTTCAACGGCGGCATGAACGACGGCGCCGCCGATGCACTGGAAGCCGCGCTGCGCAAGGCGCCGAACGCCGTGGCCGTCGTGCTGCGCTCGGAAGGCGGCTGGCTGCGCGAAGGGACGCTGGTGGCGGACGTCATCCGCCGGCACCATCTGCGCACGTATGTTGAACGCACCTGTGCCTCGGCGTGCACGATCGCCTTCCTGGCAGGCGTTGACCGCGCCGCCGCACCGGGCGCACGCATCGGCTTCCACCGCCCGCGCGCGGTAGGCGCCGATCACGACCAGACCCCGGGCGCCACCGACAGCGAACTCTGGCGCGCGTATTCAGACGCGGGCCTGCCCGACGCCTTCGTGCGCCGCGTGCAGGACACGCCGTTCGACCAGATGTGGTTTCCCACCGCGCAGGAACTGCTGGCCGACCACGTCGTCACCCGCCCGTCGCCCGGGGGCGAATACGCGACCATGGCCACGCAGTTGAATACCCGCGAAGCCCTGGCCGCTGAACTGCGCAGCGCGCCGTTGTATGCAACGCTGGAGCGCAAATACCCGGCACACTTCAGCCGCCTGATCGATACGCTGTGGCCAGAACTGCGGCGCAACGTTACCGATGCGCAGGTGGTGGCACTGCTGCGCGAGCAGACGGGCAAGCTGTACCGCGCGCTGATTCCGACCGCGCCCAACGCCCTGCTCTTTGCCAACGCAGAACTCACGCTTGAACAGGCCCAGGCCCTGCAGCGTATGAGCCCCGAAGCCTGCGTGGCTTATCTCGAAGGCACCTCCGGGGCAAGCGCTGCTGCCGCTCGATTGCCGCGCGCGCTGGTCACCCGCGAGCAGGCCTTGTTCTCAGACCTGATGCAGGCCGCCGACCCGGACCACGCGCCCGTTGTGACGCGCGCACAAACCCTGCCGGTGCTGCAACTGGCCATGGCCGCGCTTCCCCTCAATGAACAACGCGTGCTGACCGTCCCGGCGCTGCGCCACTCCGCACCACCGGCCGAACGCTGCCAGGCGCTGATCGGTTTTTCGCGCTCCATCCTGGCCCTACCCGAAACCGAACGTGCGCTGGCACTGCGCGGCATGTTTGCCGATACGTCAGCGCCCGATTCGTAGCAAGAGGCATCAGGCAGGACGCAATGCAGCCAGTGATGCCCGCTGGCGCCCTTCTTCGTCAAAGTTCTCCGGTGACAGCCATTGCTCGAAAGCGGCCCGCACCTGCGGCCAATCCGCATCGATGATGGAGAACCACGCGGTATCGCGGCTGCGGCCCTTGTAGACCACCGCTTGGCGGAAGATGCCCTCGAACTGAAAGCCCAGCCGCTGCGCGGTCTGCCGCGACGGCGCGTTCAGGCTGTCGCATTTCCACTCATAGCGCCGGTAGCCGAGGTCTTCAAAGACGTGCTTCATCAGCAGGAACTGCGCTTCGGTCGATGCCGGCGTGCGTTGCAGCAACGGCGAAAACGTAACCGCCCCCACCTCCACCACGCCGTGATCGGGCGTGATGCGCATCAGCGCCAGCGTGCCGACCGGGCGATCGGTGCGCATGTCGACGACTGCGTATTGCAGCGGATCGCGCTTGGCCGCAATGCGCTCGATATAGGCGCGGTGCGCTGCCGTATCGGCAAACGGGCCTTCCACCATGTACGTCCAGACGCGGTCGTCCGGGGCCTGGCTGAACACCTCGAACAACGCGTCGGCATGGCGGGCAGCGTCAAGCGGCTCAAGCCGACAGTAGCGGCCAGGGAGCGGCGTGTGCGGCGGCAGAGGCCGGGCCGTCCAGTCGGGCAGCGGCGCGCCAATGGGTTGCTGATAAGCGTTGAGGGTGGGCATGCGTCGAACCTGGATCGAGAACAACAAGAAGCCTTCACCCTACCGAACGTCCTGGCTCCATGGAAAGAGCCATGGAATCGCATTGTGATGGAGCCACACCAACAACCCCACGCCCGGATTAATCCGTTCGATGCCCCGCCACACGCCGATAGCGCGGGTGCGTACAAATCGATATGTTGGCAGCGGGGGAAGACGGCGCCACACATAGGCGCGGGCATAGCCATTGCTGTGCAGGGGTATGCACGCGCCCTCGGAATCGTCCGTCATCTTTTCTGCCAGGAGCCCGCGAGTGGCGCCGTTCATTGCAGAGTGGTACCGCCGCTGGAGTCGAGGCGCCCGATACGCATGCGCGGCCGCATGGCTTGCCTTGGCCGGCATGGCACCTTGGTGCCCGACCCTGGCGGCGCCCCGGTTTGCCTACCCAGTCACGCAACGCATTGACGCGGGCGCGAGCGTCGCCCTGCCCCGCACGTGGGGCCCATTGCGGCTGAACACAGAAACGCCCATTCCTTCTGTTGCGGCGACCATCAACTCGCCATTCGGCCCATCGCGGCTGGTGTTCGCGCAGCAGACCGTAGCGCCGGAGAGCTTCGCGCTGGTGACGGTACGTAAATCCGATTTCGACAAAGGCACGCCGGATTATCTTGAAACCCTGCGCCCGCGCGATCTGGCAATCCTGCTCAACCACATGGAATCGCGCGTGCATGGCGATCGCCCGGCCTGGGCTGCACGCCTCGTGCGCGGCAAGGCGCCGTCGCAGCAGGTGCTGGCAGGGCGCCGGTTGATCTACTGGGAGGGCGAATGGAGCACCTCCACGGCACGGACGGTCGTGGTGCGCGGGTATGCGTTCTTTGGCAACGGCGCGGTCTACTTGCTCCGAATATTCGGCACCGCGGGGCACGACAACGCTGCCGAGTTTGCCGAAGAGGCACGTTTTGCCGATTTGGTGGCTGCGACCTTCCGGACGAAATAGCCGCCGAGCTTTCGCCGTAATTGTTGCAACGCAACAACAAGTGTAGCGCGCGTGACGCCCCTGGCTCCTAAGCGCAGGCCCGTCCACGCAAGGGCTGAAATCTGTTGTTACTCTTGGAACAGTCTGTTCACCCGACGCCGTATTGTTCTTCCGCATTGCAACACCTACACTTCGTGACAGTTGTTCAGACATCGATTGCCTGAACAAGCAATGCAAGTGTTGTAAGGAGAACAATGATGAAATGGTTGGATATTGGCGCCGTCATGGCCGCCTGGATTGCGAGCTGCGTGGCAGCAGGCTGGCTCATCAGCGCCGCCGCTTTCCTGGCTTAACGTCCCTGCCCTAAAGGCAAAACGGCCGAGCGGGAACCCCTTCCCCGCCCGGCCCTGAACACCCCGGTTGATCGATTCGTCAGGCTGGCTTCTGACCGGCCCACTCAACGAATCGGTCGACAAACCCCTGCAAGAACTGGCGCGTCCGCGCATCCGTCACCCCGCCCTGGGCATCAAAGGGCTCTCCCGCAAAGTGGAAGAACACCTCCGGCAACGGCAAGACCTTCACGCCGACCGCCGCGAGCACATTGCGCAATTGCGCCTGTGACAGCGCCGTCCCGATGGCGCCCGGCGAAGCGCCCGCAATGCCCGCCGGCTTGCCGCCCCACACGCTCTGGCCGTACGGCCGAGAACCCCAGTCAATCGCATTCTTCAGCACGCCCGGTATGCCGCGGTTGTATTCCGGCGTGACGAACAGGACGGAATCTACGCCCGCCACTGCTGCCTTGAAGCGCTGCACGGGCTCGGGCAGGCTGGCATCCAGATCCTGGTTGTAGAGCGGCAGCTCGCCAATCTCGATGAACTCCGCCGTCGCGCCCGACGGCAGCAAGCCCACCAGCGCCTGCGCCAGCTGGCGGTTGAACGACGCCTTGCGCAGGCTGCCGACGATCACTCCGATAGTGAAGTTGCTCATGAACACTCCTTGCGTGCAAAACAGTTCGGGCCAGGGCTGACGCTCAATCCGCCGTGGCCGGTTCAGGGGCCACCTCCCGCTTGAGGCGGTTGATCAAGGCAAACATCAGCGGGTTCAGCAGAATCGACAGGATCGCCGCCGACAACAGCAGCCCGCGCGCCCGGTCGGGCAGGATTTCCAGGCTGATCCCCAGCCCGATCAGGATGAACGAAAACTCGCCGATCTGCGCGAGGCTGGCGGAAATCGTGAGCGCCGTGCGGTTGCCGTGACCAAACGCGCGTACCACCGCAAAGGCTGCCAACGACTTGCCCACCACCACGATCAGCACCGTGCCGAGCACCGCCCAGGGGTCTTCGATCAGCACGCTTGGGTCGAACAGCATGCCCACCGACACGAAGAACAGCACCGCAAAGGCATCGCGCAGCGGCAGCGATTCTTCCGCCGCGCGCTGGCTGAATTCGGACTCGGCCAGCACCATCCCCGCAAAGAACGCGCCGAGCGCGAACGACACCCCAAACAGCACCGTCGCGCCATAGGCGACGCCCAGCGCGGTGGCCAGCACGCCCAGGCGGAACAGCTCCCGGCTGCCCGTCATGACGATGCGCTCGAGCATCCACGGGATCACGCGGCGGCCCACCACCAGCATCAGCGCGGCAAACGCCACCACCTTCGAGAGCGTGACCGCCAGCACCTTGACGATGTCCCACGTGCTGACTGTTGTGCTGCCGGCGCCGCCCAGCGCGCCGGCCAAGGCCGGCAGCAACACGAGCGTCACCACCATCACGAGGTCTTCCACGATCAGCCAGCCGACGGCGATATGGCCTTCGTGCGAGTTGTCGATGCCGCGATCTTCCAGCGCCTTGAGGAGCACCACCGTGCTCGCTACCGAGAGCGCCAGGCCGAACACCAGGCCCGGCCCCCAATCCCACCCGAGCAGCCACGCCAGACCCATGCCCATGAGCGTGGCCAACGCAATCTGCCCGATCGCCCCCGGAATGGCGATGGCCTTGACCGCCAGCAACTCCTTCATCGAGAAGTGCAGCCCCACGCCGAACATCAGGAGGATTACGCCCAGTTCGGCCAGTTGCGGCGCAAGGCTTTGATCGGCCACGAAACCGGGCGTGAACGGCCCGGCCACCACGCCCGCCATCAGGTAGCCCACCAGCGGCGGCAGCCGCAGGCGCTGGGCGATGGTGCCGAAGATGAAGGCCAGCACGATGCCACCGATGATGGTGGAGATGAGCGGGGTGTCTACGTGCATGCGGTCCTGGAATGGGAATGGCGCGGGTTCAAAGACTGGAGGAGCGGAACAGCAGGGAAAGGGCCGGGCGGCTCTTGTGCGACAACCGCGGCGCGGATTTGTTCTTGGCGCGTCACAACTATAAGGATTGCCCTTTGCGAAACCTTACGAAGCAAATGTCATGCAGAAGACATCGCGCCGAAAACACCGCTCCTACACTGCGCCGCAGACCGCTCCCCCAGGGCGGCCAGGCGCCCCCCCCAGGAGACAACACATGCGCTACGCCAACAAAGTCCTTTCCGTGGACGAGGCCATCGCCCACGTCCGCAACGGCAGCCGCCTGATGCTGGGCGAATTCGTGGGTGCCGGCGAGCCGGCCTGCTGCATTGAGGCGCTGCTCGCCAGCGGCATCGGGCAACTCACGCTGATCACCAACACGCCGGGGCTGCGCGGCGGCTTTCTCAAAGCCCGGCTGTTCAGCTCAGGACAGTTGGCCGAGTTCATCGGCACGCACGTCGGCACGACGGATGAATCGACCCAGGCGTACCTGACCGACTCCGTGCACGTGGCCGAGTTCTTTCCGATGGGCACCTGGGCTGAGAAAGTGCGCGCGGGTGCGCTGGGCCTGGGCGGCGCGCTGGTGCCGGTGGGCGTGGGCATCCTCGACCAGCCCGGGATGTTTCCCAAGCGCGGTGCGCCCAAGCCGACGATCACCGTCGATGGCACGGCGTGCTTCGTGGAGCCGCCCCTGCGCGCCGACGTGTCGATCATCAAGGGTTGGCGCGCCGATACCTTCGGCAACGTGGAGTTTCGCGGCACGGCGCTGCAGAACCAGCGCGACATTGCCATGGCCGGCGACTACACCATCGTCGAGGTGAACGAGATCGTCGAGGTGGGCACGATTCCGCCCGAGCGCGTCGGCTGCCCGGGCGTGTTCGTCAATGCGGTGGTGCAAGGGCTGTCGCTGCAAGACCAGCACGCGCTCTACAAGCACCACTGGACGAAGCTCGGCCGCCTGCCTGCTGCCGAAGCCTGATCGTCGATCGACACCACCAGGAGACCGCCATGCAAGCTCTGCCCGAAACGCCCAAGCAACGCATTGCCGCCCGCTGCGCGCAAGAACTGCGCGCGGGCGAAGTCGTCAACCTTGGCCTGGGTATCCCCACGCTCACGGCCAACTACCTGGACGGCGATGCGGGCGTCATCTTCCATACCGAAAACGGCGCCTTTGGCTTTGGCGGACGCCCTGCGCTGGACGCCATCGACAGCGACTTCACCAACGCCGGGTGCGAGCCCATCACCCTGCTGCCCGGCGCGGCGCTCATGGACCTCGCCACGTCACTGGGCGCGATGCGCAACGGCTACATCGACGTGACGATCCTCGGCGCGTTGCAGGTGGATGCGCTGGGCAACCTCGCCAATTGGGCGTGCGATCGCAACGGCAAATGGTGGCCCGGCATTGGCGGGGCAATGGACCTTTGCTACGGCACGCGCAAGGTGATTGCCGCGCTGGCACACACCGACAAGCACGGCAACTCCAAGATCCTGCCGCGCTGCACGCTGCCTCTTACGGGCCGGCGCTGCGTGAAGGTCATCGTTACCGAGCACGCCGTGTTCGACGTGACCGACGCGGGGCTGGTGCTGCGTGAAATCCTCTCGCATGCGACACTCGACGACATTCGCGCCATGACAGCAGCGCCCTTTACGCTGGCGCCGCTGCTGCAGATGCGCGCAGCCTGAGGAGACTGCATGCCCACCACCGTCGATTGGTTCTTCGATGTCATCTCGCCGTTTGCCTACCTGCAACTGGAGCAGTTCGATGCGCTGCAGGAGGCCAATGACATCGTCATCCGCCCGCGCCCGCTGGTGCTGGGTGCGATCCTGCATCACTGGGGGCAGAAGGGCCCGGCGGAGATCACCTCCAAGCGCGTGTTCACGTACCGGCACGCGCTGTTTCGCGCGCAGCAGCTCGGCATTCCGTTTCGCATGCCGCCCGCCCACCCGTTCAACCCGATCAAGGCATTGCGGCTGACGATTGCGATGGGTGGCTCGCTCGATGCCGTGCGCGCGGTGTTCCGGCATATCTGGCGCGATGGCAACGATGTGGCATCGCCCGAGGGCTTTGCCGCGCTGTGCGAGGCGGTCAGCTTTGCAGAAGGCGCCGCCGCTGTCGAACAGCCCGCCGTGAAAGACGCGCTGCGTGCACACACCGACGCGGCCATCGCGCTTGGCGTGTTCGGCGTGCCCACGCTGGTGCACGACGGCGAACTGTTCTGGGGGGAAGACGCGACCGACATGTTCCTGCAAAGCCTGCGCACCGGCTGGCTCTCCACGCCCGAAGCGCAGCGCGTGAGCAGGCTGCCGGTGGGCATTCAACGTGGCTGAACACGACACCAATTCGCGCCCCGGCATCAGCCGCGCACGGCTGGCGCATATCGCGGCGTGGTCGATCGACCTGCCCGCGGAAGAGGCCGACCGCGCCTGCGCCGGCATCGTTGAGAAAACCTACGCGCGCGGCGCCTGCATCTGTCCGAAAAACACATTGCTGGAAAGCTGGACGGGCGTGGTCACGGGCCTTATCAAAATCGGCACGGTATCGCCCGAGGGGCGCAGCGTCACGTTTACGGGCGTGCCGGCCGGCGGCTGGTTTGGCGAAGGCACGGTGCTCAAGAACGAGCCGCGCCGCTACGACATCGTTGCGCTGCGCGACACGCGCATGGCCTTCATGGACCGCGCCACCTTCATGTGGCTGGTGGAAAACAGCGTGGCGTTCAACCGCTTCCTGGTCAAGCAACTCAACGAGCGGCTCGGACACTTCATGGCGCTGCTGGAATACGACCGGCTGCTGGATGTCACGCCACGGCTGGCGCGTTGCATTGCATCGTTGTTCAACCCGGTGCTCTACCCGGGCGCGGGCGACCACCTGGAGATCACGCAGGAAGAACTTGGCCTGCTTTCCGGCATGACGCGGCAGGTGGCCAACCAGTCGCTCAAGGCCCTGGAGAAGGACGGCGTGGTCCGGCTGGAATACGGCGGCGTGACGGTCGTCGACCTCGATCGGCTGCGTAGCTACGGCGCCTGAAGACGGCGCCATTATTAACGAATCTTCATCCGGCAGAGCAGGCCGCACCCGCTAGAATCGCGGCACAACAAGACAAGATCATTACGCTGCGGCATGCGCCTCGCGCGCTCAGCAGCCGGAAGAGGGAACAGGGCAACGTACGCCGTGCGTGCCTGCATCTATGCTGCCGATTCATCTGCTTTCCACCGGCAAGGCGCTGCCGGAACAACACGTCACGTCCGCTGAACTGGATGCCCGCCTGGGCCATCGGGCTGGGTACGTGCGCAAGAAGTCCGGTATCGACGTCCGTCACCATGCCACGCAGGCCGAGCACCAGTCGGAACTCGCCGGCGCTGCCGTGCGCGATGCGCTGCGCCGCGCCGATGTTCCGGCCGCGTCCATCGACCTGTTGATCTCCGCCTCGGGCGTGCAGGAACAGGCGCTGCCCAACACGGCCGCGCGCATCCTGGAGCCCGCCGGGCTGCCTGCCGGCACGCCCGCGTTTGACGTCAACGCAAGCTGCCTGAGCTTCCTCACGGCGCTGCATGTGGCAAGCAGCTTGCTGACCACGGGCGCGTACAAGCGCATCGCCGTGGTGGCGTCCGACCTGGCCTCACGCGGCATCGACTGGGACGATGCCGAGACCGCGTTGATCTTCGGCGATGGCGCAGCGGCGGTCATCGTTGAAGCGGCGCCTACGGTGTCCGGCACGGGCATCCACGCCTACCGCATGGAGACCTACCCCGCCGGCAAAGCCTATTGCGAAATCCGCGCGGGCGGCACGCGCCGCAACCCGCGCACCGGTGCGCAACCCACCGATTACCTGTTCCACATGGATGGCAAGCGCGTATTCAAGCTCGCCTCGCAATTGATGGACGGGTTCCTCGATCGCCTCTTCGCGGGCAGCCATTACACGCTGCACGACATGCATGTCGTCGTGCCGCATCAGGCGAGCCACCTTGGGATGCAGCATCTACGCAAACGGCTGGGCGTGCCGGAAGCCAGCGTGGTCGATATCTACGCGCAGCACGGCAACCAGGTGGCCGCGTCGATTCCCACCGCGCTGCATGAAGCGGTGACGACCCAACGCATCGAGCCCGGCAAACCGGTGCTGCTGGTCGGCACGGCGGCCGGCCTGACGCTCGGCGGCATGGTGCTGACGCTATGACGACGCTGGTGACGGGCGCCACCGGTGGGCTGGGCCGCAACGCGGTCGACGCGCTGCTCGCGCAAGGCGCCCGCGTGCGCGCGACGGGCCGCGATGCCGCGCAACGCCACGCTTTTGCCGCCCGTGGCGCCGACTATGTGCCGGCCGATTTGGCACAACTGACACCGGCCACGCTCGATGCGCTGCTCGATGGTGTCGATACGGTCTGGCATTGCGCGGCGCTGTCATCGCCCTGGGGCGCGTATGAGGACTTCTACGCGGCCAATGTGCGCGCAACGGCCGCTCTGGCCGAAGGTGCCGTCAAGCGTGGCGTCCGCCGCTTCTTGCATATCTCCACGCCGTCGATCTATTTCGACTACCAGCATCACGCCGATCTGCCGGAGAGCTATCGCCCTGCGCGCTTCGCCAATCATTACGCGGCGACCAAGATGCTGGCCGAAGCGGCCATCCAGCAGCAAGCGACCACGCAGCACCGCACGCACTTCGTCATCCTGCGGCCGCGCGGGCTGTTCGGCCCGCATGACCGCGTGGTGCTGCCGCGCATCCTGCATCTTCTGGAACTGCGCGGCGGCGTGCTGCCGCTGCCTCGTGGCGGCGCGGCGCGCATGGACCTGACGTACCTAGAAAACGTGGTGCATGCCATGCAATGCGCCACCACAGCGAGCGTGCCTTCCGGCGCCGCCTACAACATCACCAACCACGCACCGGCTACGCTGCGCGATCTGCTCGATCAATTGCTGGGGCAACAGCTCGGCCTGCGTTACCGCATCCGCGCTGTGCCGTATCCGGCGATGGCATTGGCCGCACGCGTCATGGAAGCCGGCAGCGCTCTCACGCGTCGCGAGCCGCTGCTTACGCGCTACAGCGCCGCCGCCCTGCACTACGACATGACGCTCGCCAACGACCGCGCGCGCATCGAACTCGGCTACGTGCCGCCCATCGACATGGCCGAAGGCATCCGCCGCACGGCCGACTGGCTACGCAAACAGGGCAACTGCATATGGCAACGCTAACGGTCTTTGAAGCCGGCTACTGCACGCACACCGCGTGCGTGGCACTGCGCGGTGCGGGCTTTCGTACCTGCGCCTTCCCTGCACGCGCATGGCTGATCGAAGCGGCAGGCCGCCGCTGGCTGTGGGACACCGGCTATGCCTCGCATTTTCATGACCACACGCGCAGCGGCCTGTTTGCGATCTATCGCAAGGTCACGCCGGTGTATTTCGATACATCGGAATCCATGGCAGCACAGCTCGCACAACAGGGCATGCGCCCGGCTGACCTGGATGGATTGATCGTCTCGCATTTCCACGGTGACCACGTTGCCGGTCTGCGCGACTTTCCGAGCGTGCCCGTCATCTGCTCCGGCGAGGGATGGATGCACCTGCGTGCGCTGCGTGGTGTTTCCGCGTTGCGGCGTGCTTTCGTGCCGGGGCTGATTCCCGAAGATTTTGAAACGCGCACGCGCTTTGTCGAACAGTTCGAGCAAGTCGCGCTGCCGCCGGAGCTGGCGCCATTCAGCTCCGCCTGGGCCTTGCCCAACAGCAACGGCGACGTACTGCTCGTGCCCCTGCCCGGCCACGCCGCCGGACACCTCGGCGCGTTCGTGCGCACGCAGGAAGGCTGGGTGTTGCTGGCCGCCGACGCCGCCTGGTCGCCGCTGAGCTATCGCGAGCTGCGCGGGCCGTCGGTGCTCGCGTATTCGATCATGGAAGACCGCCACGCCTACTTCGACACGCTGCGCAAGCTGCACGCGCTCGATGCGGGCGGCCATGTGCGCATCCTGCTCACACACGAGGGGGCGTTGTGACGGCGTTGCACCGCCTGCTGTGGTCGTACTGGCAAACGCGCCGGTTGCGGCTGGCTGATCGCGCTGCGCTGGAAGCGCATCAGCAGCGGCAAATCAAGCGCTTCACGCAACGCGTGCTGACCCGCAGCCCGTATTTCCGCACGTTCGCATCGAAGCCGATGCACGAGTGGCCGTTGATGGACAAGGCCACGATGATGGCCAATTTCGACGCCATGAACACCGCCGGCCTGCGTCTGGCCGACGTGCTCGCGTGCGCGCAGCAGGCCGAGCAGTCGCGCGATTTCCGGCCGACGGTCGGTGCGTATTCGGTGGGCTTGTCATCTGGCACATCGGGCGGACGCGGCGTATTTGTCGTCAGCCCGACCGAGCGCGCGCAGTGGGCCGGCATCCTGCTCGCCAAGCTGCTGCCGCGCGGCCTGTTGCATGGCGAACGCGTCGCGCTGTTCCTACGTGCCAACAGCAATCTGTACACGGCCGTGCGCAACCCGTGGCTGACGTTCTCGTTCTTCGATCTGTTTGCGCCGTTCGATTCGCACCGCGCGCCGCTGGAAGCATTGCAGCCGACCATCATCGTGGGGCCCGCGCAGGTGCTGCGTGCGCTCGCCATGGAGAAGCTGGCAGGGAGGCTCGACATCGCGCCAGTGCAGGTGCTGTCCGGCGCCGAAGTGCTGGAGCCGATGGACCGCGCACTGCTTGCGCAGGCCTTTGGTAACGTCGGCGAGGTCTATCAGGCCACCGAAGGGTTCCTGGGCGCGACCTGCCCGCACGGCACGCTGCACCTGAACGAAGCGCACGTTCACATCGAGCCGCAATGGCTGGACGCACGACGCTTCGTCCCCGTCATTACAGATTTCACACGCAGCACACAGCCCATCGTGCGCTACCGGCTGGATGACATCCTTATCCGCCGCGACCCGGCGCTGGGCGCTTGCCCATGCGGTAACCCGGCCATGGCCATCGAGCGCATCGAAGGCCGCTGCGACGATACGCTCGTCCTGCCCGCGCTGGGCGGCGGTACCGTCACGCTGTTTGCGGACGTGTGTTCGCGGGCGCTGGCACAGGCGCTGCCGCTGCATGCGGATTACCGCCTGGTCCAAACCGATGCGAGCACGCTGGCGTTGTCCATTCATCCGGCCGACCCCGACATTGCACGCGCGTGCCAGACGCACCTGGCCGATGTCTTCGCGTGCCAGGGCGTCGATGCATCGCGCGTGACGTGGCACGCCACGCCCGAGCGCATCGCCACGGACTTCACCACCAAGCGCCGCCGCATCGTTCGACTCAAAGTGTCAGGAGCGGCACGATGAGCCAGCTTGCGACGCGCCTGCGTCATATGGCCCTGGGCTGGTGTTCAGTGGGCCTCGTCTACGGCATTTGCGGGGCGCTGCAAGGAGCGGGCACGGTCGTGCCCGAAACCGCACTGGACCGCGCCATTCCGTTCAGCACGTCAGGCATCTGGCTGTACGTGTCGTTCTTCGTGCTGATTCCGCTCGCGTATCTGCGGGCCGACATGTCGCGCCTGCCCTGGCTGGAACGCGCCATGCAGATGAGCGCGCTCGTGAGCGGCGCTGTGTTTCTGCTGTGGCCGACCACGCTGCACTACCCGCCGCTGACGGACGCATCGCTGCCCGGCAGCGTGCAGCGCATGCTGATCGCCATGGACTCGAGCCAGAACTGCCTGCCCTCGCTGCATGGGGCGCTCACACTGCTCTCGGTGTGGGCGCTGGCCGATTCGCGCAGGCCGATGCGCACGGCGCTCGCCGCAGCCTGGGGCCTCGGCATTCTGTACGCCACGATCCAGACGCGCCGGCACGTTGCCCTCGATCTGTCTGCAGGCGTAGCCGTGGGCGTGCTGTGCGGCGCGGCTGTCCGTCTATGGTTGGCGCGGCGCGCGTCAACGCTCTCCATCGAACCGGTGTCCACATGAATGCCTTTGCCCTGCCGCTTGCATTGATGCTCGGCTGCGTGTTGCTGGAACTGGCTGCGCTCAAGTGGTGGCGCGGCCAGCCGGTGCCGTGGCGCGACGTCATCCTCAATCTGAACTCGGGCCACGTGCTGATGTGGCTGTGCCGCGGCGTGGAAGTCGCTGGCTTTACGTGGCTATATGCCCATGCCAGCCTGCATTGGGTGGATGGCTGGCATCCGATTGCGGGCTGGGCCTTCGCCTTTATTGCATGGGATCTCGGCTTCTATTGGCTGCACCGCACACACCACAAGCTGGGCTTTCTGTGGGCGATCCACGCGGTGCATCACGAGGGCGAGCATTTCAACCTGTCGCTGGGCGTGCGCAACGCGTGGCTGTCGTCGCTGACATCGCTGCCGTTTTTCGTGCCGCTGGCGCTGCTGGGTGTTACGCCGGAGATGTTCGTGGCGGTGTCGGGCCTGCATTACTCGGTGCAGTTCTACAACCACTGTGGACTGGTCGGCCGCTCGGGCGTGCTGGACCGCTTCATGGTCACACCCGCCAACCACCGCGTGCATCACGGCTGCAACCCCGAGTACATCGACCGCAACTTCGGCGGCACGCTGCTCCTCTGGGACAAGCTGTTCGCCACGTATCAGCGCGCGTTGCCCGACGTACCCATCCGCTATGGCGTGCACAGGCCCACCCACAGCGACAACCCGTTCTGGGCCAACGTGGTGCCGGCATTGCAATGGCTGGGGCTGCGTACGCCGCATTTGCAACGCGATACGCGTGCCACGCCGGCCGGCTGGATCGCCACCGGCGGTGTGCTGCTGTTTGGCGTGGTGATCGACTATGTGCGCACCGATGGCCTGTGGCCCGAACACTGGCAAGCGGTCTGGTTCACCCTCATCCTGCTGCTCACGTTGGCGCTGGGCGGTTTGTCCGACGGGCGCGGTTGGGGCCGCTGGCTTTGGCCGCTGCTGGCGCTTGCGCTGCCCGTGCTGATGATCGGCATATGCGGCGCGGGCGATGCATTGTCCGACACGTTGGCCGTTGCGCTCGGGTTGCATGGTCTTGCTTGTGGACTGTGGCATGCGCTGCGGACCGAATCGCCGCTCTCTTCGTCGCCGCATGCCGAATCTCGCTAAGCTCCGCTACGCTTCACCGCGCTCGTCATCACTCGCCGACGATTTGCGCCGTGTCGCGCACGACCATCTGCAGGCATGCAGCGACCATCGCTTTGCCGATGCGCAGTTCATTGCCAAGGGCGCCTTCCTCGTTGTGGTATCCGCGCTGCTGTGTGGCGCCATGGTCACGGCCACGAATGCGACGGCTTTCGTGCTCGCCTACATGGCCTTTCCGTTCATCGCAATGTTGCTGGCCATGAACGTGCTGCACGACGGCGCGCATCGGGCGCTCTCGCCCTGGGCATGGTTGGATGGCCTCATGACGCGTGTGACCGCCATCCCGCTCGGCATCGAGCCGGCCTACTGGACGGTGCGCCACGTGCACTATCACCACGCGCATGCCAACGTGGAGCACTACGACCTCGACACCGCTGCAAACCGGTTCCTGCGGCAGACGCCCTTTCAGCCGTGGTATCCGCAGTTTCGCTATCAGCATCGCTACTGGCCGCTGATTGCCGCGCTGTCGTTGCCGTACATCAACTGGATCTACGACTGGTCGGATCGCCTTGGCCTCACGCCGCTGGCGGCGGATCGCGTGTTGCCCGGCCTGCGCGGCTGGGCGACGTTCCTGTCTGCGAAGACGTTGCACTTGCTGATTGCGGTGGCGGTGCCGGCGTGGGTGGCGCACCAGCTTGGCCTCGGCTGGGGCTGGGTGGCGTTCGGCTACTTCGCGGGGCAGATGCTGGCGTCATGCGTGCTGGTCGCGCTGATCCTGGGCACGCACTGGGCGGACGTGACGTTCTATCTGCCGCCCGAATCGGGCCAGCTGCCGCACACGTGGCACGAGCATGCATTCCACACCGCCTGCGACTGGCAACCGCAACCGGCGTGGATCGGCTATTGGCTCGGCGGCCTGAACTGGCACCTGACGCATCACCTCTTCCCAACCTATAGCCACCGGCACTATCCCGCGCTGGCCGCACGTGTGGCGGAGGTGGCGCGCGCCCATGGACTTGACTACCGCGCGCTCACCTACCGCGAGTTGCTGACCGCGCAGCAGACCTTCCTGCGCGCCATGGGTCAACGCCCGAACTGACGCGCAGGCAACACCCGCGGGCTCAGTTGCGCGCCTCGACCGCGTGCACCGCATCGAGAATCACCTTTGCCACATCCTGCGGCCGCGACTGCTGCGGCACGTGGCTCGTCGGCAGTGTCGTCACCTTGGCGCCAATCTTCCTGGCCATGGCGCGTTCCAGATCCGGCTGGATCATGCGGTCGTGCGCGCTGACGATGAACCACGACGGCTTGCTCTGCCATGCCGCCACCGTGGTGCGCTCGCCAAATGCCGTGGCCTTGATGGGACCTTGCGTAGCGGCCATCACGCGTGCCTGCGCGGCGGGCACATCCTGCGCAAAGTCGCTCGCCAGCGCCGCGGCGGGCAGTGACAGATAGCCGTTGGCGTCGGCGACGAGCTTGCCGATGCCCGGCGCGGGCGCGTAGTCCTTGCCCACCTCTTCCGTCGACTGGCCGGCGTCCGGCGCAAATGCCGCCACGTACACCAGGCCCGCAACCTTGCTGTCCGCACCGGCTTCGGTGATGACCGTGCCGCCCCATGAGTGCCCCACCAGAACGACCTTGCCCGGCTGGTTGCCGATGGCGCGGCGCGTGGCGGCCACGTCGTCGGCCAGCGAGTTCAGCCCGTTCTGCACCGCCTGCACCTTCACGCCCTTGGCCTGCAGCAGCGGAATCACCTTGGCCCAGTCGGACCCATCGGCAAAGGCGCCGTGCACGATCACGACGGAAGGTTGATCGGCGTCGGCTGCCGTGGCGGCCAACAGGGGCGCACTGGCGGCCATGCCAAGTGCCAGCGCTGCGATGGAGACGGCTTTGCGGTTGAACATGTCGGGTCCTTGTTGTCTGTTCGGTTCTTATTGGGATGGGGTGTTCGCGAGGCCGCTGCTTCAGGCGTGCGCGCCGTCGTAGTACGGGTTCGCGCTGCGGGCACCGTCGGTGTAGATGTCGGTGGAGCGCGCACCGTCCGTATAGACGTCGGACGAACGCGCGCCCTCGGTGTAGGCATCCACCGCGCTCTGCACGGCACGGGCGCCTTCGGTGTACGGGTCGCGGGCGCCGACGGATGAAGCGGCTTGCGCACCGGCAGCGGCCACAGCGAGGGCAACAACAGCAAGGGTCTTGGCGAGATTGCGGGTCATGATCGTTTTCCTTTTGAACAGTTGGGTTGGGATTGCGGCCCGCCGGTGCCTTGCTTGGCATCAGGCCGGCGTCGTGGCCACGGAATGCATTTAAGGCGCCTCACGTATCCGCCACGTAGCGATGTGCTGCCCGTTTTGTCTGGACGTGTACCGGAGCTGCCGCCGGATACAAACGCATACAAAACCCGCTGCATCGACGCCCGTTGCTACAAAGCAATACAAATCGGCGGCATCGTGAAACCGACCGGATACATCGCGGGCGCCCAATGCTGGAAACGAGGAGAGCAAGACCCCGCCTCGTCATCCATCCTTGATCACTGGAGCCCTCATGCAACCGAATCGATTGACCGCAACCTTGCTCGTACTCGCAGGCGCGCTAAGTGCGCACAACGCATTTGCGCAAGCCGCCGGCGTGCATCGGACCGACCTCGTCCATCACGACCTGAGCACGCCTGGCCGCGAGACCCTGCAAGTGCGTGTGGATTTTGACGAGCGTGCGTTTGCCCCCGCACATGTCCACCCTGGCGAGGAAATCGCGCACGTCCTGCAAGGCACGATCGAATACCGGCTGGAGGGCCAGCCGCCCGTGACGCTGCAAGCCGGCGATTCGCTGTTCATTCCGGCAGGCGTTGCGCACTCGGCAAGAAACGTCGGCAGCGGCAAGGCATCGGAACTGGCGACGTATGTCGTGAAGTCCGGTGAGCCGCTGGTCACGCTTGTTCACTAATCCGCTGCTCCATCCACCTCACAAGAGAGAATCCCATGTCGAACCCCGTCAACCTCCGCCGTCGCCGCCTTCTGGGCACCACCATCGCCAGCATTGGTGTGCTGGATCTCGGGCTGGCCGAACTTGTGCACGCGCAACCGGCACCGTCCTCCAATGCAGGCACGCTGTTGGCCGGGCAGGCCAACCCGTTCGGCACGCTGCAACAGATCGATGCCGGCGTGCTCAACATCGGCTACGCAGACCTGGGCCCGAAGAACGGCCCCGTGATGATCCTGCTGCACGGCTGGCCATATGACATCTACAGCTATGCAGAAGTCGCGCCCGCGCTGGCAGCGGCCGGCTATCGCGTGCTGGTGCCGTACCTGCGCGGCTATGGCACCACGCGCATCCGCTCGGCAGACACGCCCCGCAACGGGCAGCAGGCTGCGCTGGCCGCCGACATCATCGCGTTCATGGACGCGTTGAAGATCAAGCAGGCGCACTTTGGCGGATACGACTGGGGCGCGCGCACGGCGGACATCATCGCGGCCCTGTGGCCGGAGCGCTGCAAGACGCTGGTATCTGTCAGCGGCTACCTGATCGGCAGCCAGGAGGCGAACCGCAAGCCGTTGCCGCCGGCCGCGGAATTTGCGTGGTGGTACCAGTTCTATTTCACGACGGAGCGTGGCGCGCAGGGTTACGCCGCCAACTGTAAGGAATTCAACCGCCTGATCTGGAAGCTCGCGTCGCCCACGTGGAAGTTTGACGACGCCACGTACGACCGCAGCGCCACCGCATTCGACAACCCCGATCACGTCGCCGTCGTCATCCATAACTATCGATGGCGCCTGGGGCTGGCGCAGGGTGAATCGAAGTACGACGTGCTGGAACAGCGCCTGGCCACCGCGCCTGCCATCACGGTGCCCACCATCACCATGGAGGGCGATGCCAACGGCGCACCGCACCCGGAGCCGTCAGCCTATGCGAAGAAGTTCACGGGCAAGTACCAGCACCGGAACATCGGTGGCGGCATCGGGCACAACCTGCCGCAGGAAGCGCCGAAAGCGTTCGTACAGGCCATGCTGGACGTGGTGCACCTCTGAACCGGCTAGCCTGGCGGCGCTTCTGGCTCACAACGCCGACAGCAACCCTTCGGGTAATCCGCGCGTCAGGGCCAGCAGCGTCATCACGGCCGGCATGGCTGCCGCGGCCATCACCGTCTGCGCCGCGGTGATGCCCGCCATGAGCGGCGCGTCACCGCCCAGCTGGCGCGCCATGATGTACGACGAAGACGCCGTGGGCAGCGCCTGGAACAGCAGCGCCACGATCAATGCAGCATCGGTCAGGCCCAATGCGTGGCCAACGGCCAGCGTCAACGCGGGCATGGCCAGAAACTTGATGATTGACGACACGACCACCGGCTGCGCCCACGAACGCACGCCGCTGAAGTTCAGCGCAGCGCCCACACACAATAGCCCCAGCGGCATCGATGCCAGGCCGAGCGCCCGCACCGCCGGCTCGATCGCCCCAGGCATCTGCAGCCCCAAGGCCTGCATGGCAATGCCCAGCGTGCAGGCCACCACCGGCGGATTCGTCACGATCTGGCGCACCAGCGCACGGCCGGTGAGCCGCACCGAGCCATAGCGGGCGAAGACCAGCACGCACAGCAGATTGACTGTTGGCACGATCGCCGCGTTGCATACCGCAGCCAGCGCAATCCCCTTGGCCCCGAAGAGGCCCGTGGCGAGCGACACGCCTACGTAGTTGTTGAACCGCACCGCGCCCTGAAACACCGACGTGAACGCCGCACCGTCCACCTGCATCCATGGCCGGGCCAGCATCAGTGCGACCGCCACCAGCAATGTCGCACCGATCAACGTCAGCACCAGCGGCAGCACGGGCAAAGACTGCATGTGTGCCGTGGCCAGACCATGCATGAATAGCGACGGCAACAGGACGTAGTAGCAAAGCCGCTCGGCCTGCGGCCAGAAGCTTTCGGCTAGGAAGGCGGAGCGCTTGAGCCATTGCCCGAGCGCAACCAGGAGGGCAACAGGCGCGAGCGCGAGCAGGATGGCGGCGGTCACGGCCGTGCTCCCCCACCGTGGCGTACCCGCAATGTGGATGAGAGGCAGAGGAACGTGCGGAACGACATGAGGTGCTCGAAGAAAATCAGGAACACCACCAAGCTATCACGCGGTCGCAGCAGCAATAATTGTTATTTATCTGGCAATCAATGAGAAATTCTCATTGCAGAAGCGACGACGGCGTCGGCCAATGCCTGGGTAAAGCGCTGCGAAGCCCGCGATTGGTGTTCAAGCAGCACCACTGCCCGATGCAATTGCGGTTGCCCGAATGGCAGACGGGTAACAGGCGGCAATTGCGTCAGCTCCGAATCGGAAAGGGCCACCACGGCGGCACCCAATCCGCTGGCCACCATGCGCACGATCGTGTCCTTGTTGTCGAGCACCATCTCTTCGCGCACCTTCACGCCCAGGCGCCGCAGCTCCGAGGCAATCATGCGGCCGGCCCAGGCTTGCGCATCAAAGCGGATAAACGGCAGCTCGGTCAGCAGCGCACGCGCATCACGCTCGGCGTATTGCGCGGGAGCGAGCAGCCAGAAGCGGTCTTCATAGAGCGTCGACCACACCAGTTCCGCCGGATGCGGCCGCACGGGGTGCGACGTGATTGCGGCGTCCAGTTCGCCATCGGCTACACGCTGTGCAAGCTCGGCCGACATGCCGGCGGCCACGTGCACGCGCAGGCCGGGATGCGCCGTCCGCAGGGCCAGCAGCGCATTGGGCAGCGGCCCCGATAGCGCGGTCTGAATGGCGCCAATGCGCAACCGCCCGACCAGCGCACGCTCATCGCTCAGCGCGTCGGGAATGCGGTCATACAGCGCGAGGATCTGTTCAGCCTGGGCGAGCACGATGCGGCCAGCCTCTGTCAAAGCGGGCTCGCGGCGTGAGCGGTCGAACAGGCGGACGTTGAACTCCTCCTCCAGCGACTTGACCTGCAGGCTGACGGCCGACTGCGTGAGCCCGATCGCCTCGCCAGCACGCGCAAACGTGCGGTGGCGGGCGATGGCAACGAGCGTTCTCAAGGCGCGGAGAGACATGGCGGAAGCGAAGGCAGGTCAGGCAGATCAGGCAGATAGCGCATCGTACCTCTGGCCACACCGGCCCGCCTTCCAGGGCGGTGAGACAAACCGCCTACGCCAGCATGGCAGCCAGCGCAGGAGGCAACCCGTGGTTGGGCTTGTGCGGCGGACGCGCAAAGCTGCCTTCCGCTGCGCCGTTCGGGGCAAGCGCAATCAGGCTCTCGCAATGGCGGATGGCGCTGGAGACGCCATCCACAACGGGCACGGGAATGCGGTCCTTGAGTGTGCGCGCCAGCCCGGCAAGCGGTGCGCCGGCCACGATGATCACGTCTGCGCCGTCTTCACGCACTGCCTGCAGGCTCAGTTCTTCAAGGCGTGCCGCGTGGTCTTCCTGCACGCTGCCGATGTCGCGCAGCGGCTGCTGCAAAGAGCGCACGCTCGCCAGCCGCGACGCCAGCCCATTGGCGGCCACACACTCGCGGTACCACGCCTGGATACGGCTCGAAATCGCGATGATTGAAAAGCGCTGACCAAGCAGACAGGCGCTGGCCAGCGCCGCTTCGGTCATGCCGACCACCGGCACGTTGCAGAGCTCCTTGATGCCGGCCAGGCCGGGATCTCCGAACGCCGCCACGACCACGCCGTCGAATTGACCGGCGTGTTCGGCAACGACGCACGCGGTGGCATAGCCGCCCACCAGTGCCTCAAAGCGCGTTTCGATATAGGCCACGCCAAATGGCGCTGTCGCCATCGTGAGCGTGGTACCGGGTGAAACGGAGCGACGCGCCTCGGCATGAATCAACTCCGTCACGCTCTCGGAGATATTGGGATTGACGACCAGAATACGCATGATGAAATTTTGAGAACCCAACCAGAAACGTCAGACCAGGGACGGCGCACCCGCCGGCAGGAACTGCCCCCGCCCAGGGGCCGGTTCGAGGTACTTGCCGTTTTCGACCAGCATCTCGCCGCGCGAGAAGCAATGCACCGGCCAGCCCGTCACTTCAATGCCTTCATAGGGCGTGTAGTCCACCGCGTGATGCAACGCATCGTTGGTGATGCGCACGCGGCGCTCCGGATCCCACAGCGTGATGTCGGCATCGGCACCCACGGCAATCGTGCCCTTGCGCGGATACAAACCGTACAGACGTGCCGGGCGATACGACGTCAGTTCCACAAACTGATGCAGCGACAGCTTGCCCCGCGCGATGCCATCAAACAGCAACGGCAACCGCGTCTCGATACCGGGCACGCCGTTCGGAATATGGTCGAACGGTTGCGCCTGACCGCCAAGCTTCTTGCCTTCCGGGTCGTCATAGTTGAACGGGGCATGGTCGGAAGAGAACACGCTGAACACGCCCCCTGCAAGCGCGCGCCATACGGCCGCCTGGTTTTCCGGATCGCGCGGCGGCGGGCTGCAGACGCACTTGGCACCCTCGTAGCCATCGTCACCTTGCAGGCCCATGTCTTCGGCGGTCAGGTAGAGGTACTGCGGACACGTCTCGGCCAGGATCTGCAAGCCGCGGCTTTGCGCCCAGCGAATCTGCTCGATGGCCTCTTTGCCCGACACGTGCACGATCAGGATCGGCACGTCGACCAGCTCGGCAAAGGTGATGGCCCGGTGCGTGGCTTCACGCTCCACCGCTGCCGGACGCGACAGGCCGTGGAAGCGCGGCGAGATGCGGCCCTCGCCCACCAGCTTCTCGGTCAGCCACGAAATGCAGTCGGCGTTTTCCGCATGCACCATCACCAGTGCGTTGTTCTGCTTGGCCACGTCCAGCACGTCCAACATTTCGCGGTCGGACAGCTTCAGGTCGTCATAGGTCATGTAGACCTTGAACGAGGTGTAGCCCTGGCGGATCAGCTCCGGCAGTTCGTGCTGCAGCACTTCTGGCGTGGGGTCGGCCACGATCAGGTGGAAGCCATAGTCGGCCACCGCGCGGCCCTCGGCACGACGGTGGTAGTCGGCCACCGCCGCCTTGAGCGACCCGCCCTTCTCCTGCGCGGCAAACGGGATCACCGTTGTCGTGCCGCCGCAGATGGCCGCGCGCGTGCCGGTGAAGAAGTCGTCGGCCATGCGCATGCCGTCGGGCATGGGCTGGTCGAGGTGGCAATGGCCGTCGACGCCACCGGGCAGCGCCAGCAGGCCACTGGCATCCATCTCGCGCGCGCCGCGCGGCAAGCCGTGGCCGAGTACGGCGATGCGGCCATCGCGCACACCGATGTCGCAGGTAAAGCGATCAGATGCGGTGACCACATCCGCATTACGGATCACCAGGTCGAGTTCCGTGGACATGCTTGGCGCTCCCTCATTCCGTTAAGCAACGTCCGCGAACAGGCGACCCCAGCCGCGCAGCTCGCGCGTGTCGACGCCCGCCAGCCGCAGCGATTTCCACACGACGGTCGAGATGGTGTCGTACACCGGGATGCCCGTTTCCGCTTCCAGTGCTTCCACCAGATGCGCCGCGCGCAGGTTCGTACAGAACGTGGTGATGGCCGCCGGCTTTTTCTGCGCCACGTCGCGCACGAGGGTGCGGATGGTGTCTTCCTCCACATCGGCAAAGCTGTGGTTGACGTGCAAGTCCAGATGACGCTCCGCCACGCAGTTGAAGCCGTGGCGCGCGTAGTTCTGCACGATGCGCTGCTGCACGTCATCCAGGTACGGCGTAACGAGGGCGAAATCGCGTGCGCCGGTCTTGGCCAGAATCTCGTTGAGCGCCAGCACAGACGTGGTGGCCGGAATGCCGGTGGCTTCCGTGATCTGGCGGCACAGCGCCTCGTCTTTCTCAAAGCCGAGCCAGCCGGACGACGTGCCGTTCCAGGCGATCACGTCGACGTGCGCGTCGGCCAGCAGCTTGGCGGCGTTCAGGATCTTCTCCAGATCGAACTGCCCCAGCGCCTGGTCGCGCAGCGAGATTTCCGTCACGGTGAAGCGCGAGAAATGCGCGCTCACGTTGGGCAAGCCGCTCACCATGGCGCTGGTAATGGGTTCCAGCGCCGTGTTGGACGATGGCGTGAGCATGCCGAGCTTGATGCGTTTTGTCATGGGAGTCTTCTTCGTGGTTTGCGCGCCCCGGCGCGCAACAGCGGCATCGGGGCCTGCTTGTTATGTTGATGAGTACGGTTGCAGCTTGTTGCCGGAAATCAGAAGCAAACGCCGCGCCGCGTGCGTAGATTTCGTTGGCCTACTCGAGAGTGCATCGCACCTCAGACCGGCAGCTTCTTGCTGTAGTCGATCAGCAGTGTCGAGCAGATGAACAGGCCGGCGCCGGCGGCAGCAAACAGCATCAGCGCCATGTCGTACGAACCCGTCGCCTGCACGATCAAGCCGACGATGATCGGCATGCCGACGCCCGCGAAGTTCCCGCCCAGGTTCATCGTGCCGCCCAGGAAACCCACACGCTTGCGCGTTCCCAGGATCGACGGAATGCACCAGAACAGGCCGCACCAGCGCAGGAAGAACAGCGTGGTCGACAACAGTGCCACCACGACCACCGGATCCTTGAAGCGCGCCACCGTGTAGATGGCAATCGTGGCCAGCACCGAAGCGACGCCAAACAGCGTGCGCAGCACCCGGGCGCGTGATGCCCCGGTAGCCATCCACTTGTCGGCAATCCAGCCGCCCACCATCTCGCCCACAAAGCCGGAGAAGAACATGGTGAAGACCGCACCGCCCATCTCCTTGATGTCGAGCCCATGCACCTTCGACAGATAGGTCGGCATCCAGGTCAGCAGCCCGTAAAACAGGGCGTTGAAGCACATCCAGCCGAAGAACATGCCCCACACCGAGCGGTACTTGAAGAAGTCGAGCACGTTGCCGCTTACGGCGGCGGGCTCTGCAGCCTGGTCGGCAGCATGAGCCTCCTCGATGTAGGAGGCTTCAGCATCATTGACGGACGGATGCTCGCGCGGGTGGTTGCGGATGTACCACCACGCAAAGAGCCCCGCCACCATCGTCCCGATACCAGCCACCACGAACGACGTGCGCCACGAATTGAATTCGGCGATCAGCCCGGCGATGATCAGCGCGCCCAATGCCGCGCCCAGCGGCGCGCCGCCATCGAGCAGCGTGGCACCGCGGCCGCGTTCGTTCTGCGTCATCCAGATGGCGTTGAGCTTGCCGCCGGCGGGGTAGATGGGCGCCTCGGCGGCACCCAGGCCAAGACGCGTGATCAGCAGCGGAACCCAACCGGTACACAGCGCCGCAATGGATTGGAAGAAGCCCCAGCCCAGCGTGGCACCGGCAATCACCACGCGTGGCCCAAAGCGGTCGGCCAACATGCCGCCCGGAATCTGCATAAGCGCGTACGTCAGAAAGAACGAACTCAGCAGTAAGCCTTGCACCGCGGGGCCGATGTTGAACTCCTTAGCGATCAACGGCATCGCGACTGACAGCGATGCGCGGTCGACGTAGTTGATGGATATCAGCATCAACATCATCAAGAAAATCTTCCAGCGCACAGAGCTCTTCGTCTCCGTTAGCGCCATGGCCGGGGCCGGGCTTGCGGTTTCCATTACGCGTGTCTCCTGGTAGCTCCAGAAGTCGTTTCGGAAAACGGGCTTGGGCGGCCGGTCTTGACGCCGGCCCGCTCCAACTCCGCCCACCGAAACGACCTCCTGAGTCGATTTGATTGGTTTGTGTTGCGCAACGTGGCCGAGTATAGGATACGTAATCTGTAATTACAACATCTGTAAGCTATTGATTTTATTGACTCACAAAAGCACAATCTCGGTGTGTGATAGCCTTTTGTGGTGCATCTTCCCCATTCTGGTGACGTCTGTGACCCAACCGCTGCTTCAATCCCCTCGCCTGCGAACGCTCGGCATGTCGGCGGAAATCGCCTCGCGCCTGCGCACCCTCATCGAAGAAGGCGAACTGCCGCCCGGTGCCCGCATCGACGAGCGTGCTTTCAGTGAAATGTTCGATGTCTCGAAGACGCCGCTGCGTGAGGCGCTCAAGGTGCTGGTGGCCGAGGGGCTGGTGCTGCATCGGCAGTACATCGGGTATCGCGTTGCACCGCTCGATCTGGATGAACTGCGCGCGACCTTCGAAACGTTGCATGGGCTGGAATTCACGGCTGGAGAATTGGCGGCGGCGCGGCTGTCCGAGGTGGCTCTGGCGCGTCTGGAGCGCAAGCACCAGGCAATGCTTGAGGCCCATGCGGCGGGCAGACGCACCGAGTACTTCCGCATCAACCAGGAAATTCACCAGCTCATCATCGACGGCACGGCCAACCCCGTGCTGGCCGGCATTTATGCGACCTTGATGAGCAAGGTGCATCGCGCGCGCGGTGCGGCCAATGCCGACACGCTGCGCTGGCAGGAATCGCACGAAGAACACGAAGCCATCATGGCCGCCCTTCGGGAGCCAGGGCGCCCGCGCCTGGCACAGGTGCTGCGCCTGCACTCGGAGAACACCGCCAAGGAAGTGCTGAGCGTCGTGGCAAACAGCCTGGCCGAGGCCCGCGGCCCCGTCCGAACCACCAAGCAAGCCCCCAAGAAAGGCGCGCAATGAAACTCGTACGCGTGGGTGCGCCCGGCGCAGAACGTCCAGGCCTGATCGATACGCAAGGCCACGTGCGCGACCTGTCAGGCGTGGTTGGCGACCTGGGCCCGCAACAGTTGTCCGATGCCGCCCTCGCGCAATTGGCCGGCGTAGACATCGCCGCCTTACCCGTGGTGCAGGACACCCGGTTTGGCGTGCCATGGACGGGCATCGGCAAGATCATCGCGATCGGCCTGAACTATGCCGACCACGCAGCCGAGGCCGGCTTGCCGCCTCCTGCTGAGCCCATCCTCTTCCTCAAAGCCAACAGCGCATTGAACGGCCCCAACGATGCCGTCATGCTGCCGCGCGGCTCGGCAAAGACCGACTGGGAGGTTGAACTCGGTGTGGTGATCGGCAAGACGGCGAGCGATGTTTCCCGCGAAGAAGCGCTCTCACACGTTGCCGGCTATTGCGTGGTGAACGATGTGTCGGAGCGCGAGTTCCAGCTGGAGCGCGGCGGCACGTGGGACAAGGGCAAGGGCTGCGACACCTTCTGCCCCGTCGGCCCGTGGCTGGTCACACGCGACGAAGTGCCCGACCCGCAAGCGCTTGGCCTGTGGCTCGACGTCAATGGCGAACGTGCGCAGCGGGGCAACACAGCCACCATGGTATTTGGCGTGGCGCATCTGGTGAGCTACGTCAGCCGCTTCATGACGCTGCACCCCGGTGACCTGATTTGCACCGGCACGCCGCCCGGCGTCGGCATGGGCGCCAAGCCCCCGCGCTATCTCAAGGCCGGTGACACCATGCGCCTGGGCATCGACGGCCTTGGCGTGCAGACGCAGACGGTCGACGCCTACACCAAAGCCTGAACATGCGGCGCGGCGCGCTTAGNCCGCCACCAGCTTGCGCATGGCATCCACCAGCTTCGGATCGACCGCGCCCAGCGTATTGGTGCGCGCGTTGATGCGCCCTTCTGCGTCCAGCAGCAGGATCGTGCTTGAGTGGTTGAAATCGCCATCTGCCAGGCGCCGGTATTGCACGCCCAGCAGCGCCGCCACCTCGCGCGTGCCGCTGGCGTTTGCGCGGGCGACTTGCCAGCGGTCGTCGGCGCCATGCGCGTTGGCCGTCTTCTTGAGCGCCGCAACGGAATCGCGCTCCGGATCGACCGTCACCATCAGCACCCGCACGCCGTCGTGCGCGGGCTTACCGCCCTTGGCCAGCGTCGCACGAATGGTCTCGAAGATCATCGGGCAGACCATCTGGCACGACGAATAGAACATGCTTACCAGCACCGGCTCGCCGCGCAGGTCTGCCAGGTGAAAGACGCGGCCGTTCTGGTCGGTCAACGGCACGTCAGATTGATACAGCGAGCCCGAAGCGACGGGCCCGGCGGCAAGCGCGCCTGCGGCAGCCCCCGCCAGCACACATGCCACGAAGGCACGGCAAAGTTGCTTAAGAAGCGTCATGGACGTTCTCCATTGAGGGATCGGGCGCAGCGAAAGCCAAGGCTTCCCGTGGCATCGGCGCCTTCGAGTGATGACAGCAACGCCACGCGCATCAGCACGGCGTAGCTGTCGCGGCGCACGATGCTGATGGCACCGGCGCCGCAAAACTTCTGCTTGTCGGGGTCGCCCTGCGTGCGGCTGTCCCCGGCAATGAACAGCGCGTTGAAATCGTCGACCCATTCCCAGATCAGGCCGTGCAGATCGCGCACGCCATGGACATCCGCTGGGCCGCCAACGGGCGGCAACACACGCGTGGCGGGACGTTCGTACCAGCCGAGAATGCGTTGCGCCCATTGCGGGTCGTCGCGGGCGTCTGCGCGGGTGGCGTCGGCCGCAGCGGCGGATTCCCACTCGAGCCACGTCGGCAGCCGCGCGCCTTCGCTTTCGCAATAGGCACGGGCGGCAAACCAGGTCACGCCAGTCACCGGCGCTTGCGGCGACGCCTGCGGATCGGCATGCGTCGCATCGGCCCAGTCGGCAAGGTAGGCCTTGCCGGCAAAGACCTGCGGCACACGGCCACGCTGCCAGGCCTCGTGGCGTTGCACGAAGGTCTGGAATTCGCCAATGGTGACGGGCGTGGAGCGCAACTCAAACGGCTCGATGCGCACCCGCTGCGGCTGCCCCGGTGCGTTCTGGGGCAGCACGCTATCGAAGTCGCCGCCGGGCAACCGCACATAGGTGGCGCCCTGCGCAGCGGCGCCGGCCAGCGCCATCAACATGGCAGCAAGGTGCAAGGTCAGGCGGGACATGGTCGTGCGGATCCGGTCAATGTTCGGCCACAGCCTTGGCGGGCGCCGGCTGGGCACGCACCTTCTTGACCTCGTCTGCGCTCACGCGGCCGCCGGGGTTGTCCCAGCTGTTGAGTACGTAGGTCAGGATGTTGGCGACCTCGTCGTCATTGAGCTGCGTCATCGGCGGCATGACGGAGTCATATTCCTGTCCGTTGACCTTGATCTTGCCGTTCAGGCCATGCAACACGATGTTCATGGCGCGCTTCGGATCTGCCGCCAGGAAATCCGACTTGGCCAGCGGCGGGAACACGCCCGGCAAGCCGGCGCCATTGCCCTGGTGGCACACCGAGCAGGTACCCGCAAACAGCGCGCGGCCTGCCTGCACCTGATCCTGCACGGTCAGCGTGCCGCTTACCGATGCCTGGGTCGCCTTCGTGACAGCGCTCATATTGGGTGCCGCACGATCGCCCAGGTACACCGAATCCAGCTCCTTGCCAGAGTAGACGAGCTTGTTCTCCGGGCCATCCACCTTGAGGATCGCCATGGCGCCCTTGTTGAAGGCGCGGAAGATCGAGTGGTCGACCAGCACATAGCTGCCGGGCACGCGCGCGGTGAACTTCACAACCGCCGCACCACCCGCCGGGATCAACGTGGTCTGCACGTTCTTCTGCACGTTGGTGCCGCCCTCGTAGCGCACCTGGTCGAAGATGGCGCCGATCACGTGGAAGCTTGAGACCAGGTTCGGCCCGCCGTTGCCAACAAAGATGCGCACCGTTTCACCCACCTTGGCGTGCAGCGCCTTGTCACCGGTGAGCGCACCTTCGGCACCGTTGAACAGGACGTAGCTCGGGCGTTCGTCAATGGCCTTCTCCATGTCGAACGGCTGCAGGCCCTTCTCGCGGTACTTGCCGGCGGTGTAGAAATCGCCCTGCATGACGTAGTACTCGTGATCCACCTTGGGCAGGCCTTCGGGCGGCTCGACCAGGATCAGGCCGTACATGCCGTTGGCGATATGCATGCCCACGGGCGCGGTGGCGCAGTGGTAGACGTAGATGCCCTCGTTGAGCGCCTTGAAGGTGAACTGCGATTCATGGCCCGGTGCGGTGAAGCTCGATGCAGCGCCGCCGCCCGGTCCGGTCACGCCGTGCAGGTCGATGTTGTGCGGCATCTTGCTGCTCGGGTGGTTCTTGAGGTGGAACTCCACCGTGTCGCCCTGCCGCACGCGGATGAAGCTGCCGGGAACGGTGCCGCCGAACGTCCAGAAGGTGTAGCTGACGCCTTCGGAGATCTGCATTTCCTTCTCGACCACTTCCAGCTCCACGATGACCTTGGCTGGATAGTTCCGGTGGACCGGCTGTGGCACAAGCGGCGGGCTCGTGAGGACGGCGTGGATCGGCTCGCCGCGTGGCGGTCCGAAGTCACCGGGCAATTTGGCGCTCGCGGCGCGGGCTGCAGTGCCCGCAAGCAGTGCGCCCAGCACCACAGAAATCAAGCCCGCGCGCATCAGGCTGCGGACGGTGTGAAGACGGCTCATTTTTTCCCCCGTGTATCGGTCTGGTGTCGTCCGCTCCACGTTAGGCCCCGGCGGCCATTAGGGCTTTGATACAGCGCAAACGAAAACCGGCCCCGACCGGCACTTCCACCGCACCGCGTGGCACGCAAGCCCAGTCGTGGCGTGATTTGCCACATCAAGATACCCATAAAACAAGCATCTGATATACATCAATAACGGCAGAGATTCCGCTCACTAATATAGTTGCATCCTTAATGCATCTTTTGATGCGACACCCACAGAGGGAATCCCCATGACACAGTCCGCCTCCACCATCCAGCTCGACCTCCGCGTGCTGGCGCCGCGCGAGCGCCATCCGCTGATCTTCTCCGCCTTCGGGGAACTCGGCATCGGCCAGAGCCTGGAGCTGATCAACGATCACGATCCGCGCCCGCTGCAGTCGCAGTTTCAAGTGGAGCGCCCGGGCCAGTTTTCCTGGGACTACCTTGAGCGCGGCCCCGCCACGTGGCGCGTCGCCATCACCAAGGTGGCGTCTGCGGCCAGCGCCGGCCACTGCTGTGGTGGTTGCGGTGGTGGCGCCTGAATTTCCGATTGCATCCTGCAAGGAACCTTGTCATGAAAAACAACCAAAGGCTGTGGCGGTGGCTCGGCCTGATCTTCATCCTGTCGTTCGGGGCATTGGGCTATCTGGGCCGGCAGATCTATCTGGCAGCGCCGCCGATCCCGCATGCCGTCGTCACTTCTGTGGGCGAGGTGCTCTTCACCGGCGAACAGATCCAGCGCGGGCAAGAGGCCTGGCTGGCAGCCGGGGGCCAGCAGCTTGGCACCGTCTGGGGCCACGGCAGCTACGTGGCGCCTGACTGGTCTGCCGATTGGCTGCACCGTGAAGCCACGGCGCTGCAAGCCATCCGCGCGCATCAGCAGTTCGATACCGACGCGCCGTTGACGACGGTGCAGCAAGCCGCCGTCGACGCCAGCGTGAAGGAGGAAATGCGCCGCAATACGTACGACGCAAATCGCGACATCCTGACCGTGTCGCGTGAGCGCGCAGAGGCCATCCGCGGCGTGGCGCAGCACTTCGAGGCCCTGTTCGGCACCGATCCGTCGCTCGCAACGCTGCGTGATCAATACGCCATGGCTACCGGCGTGCTGCCGGAAGCGGCCGACCGCGAAGCCCTGGCGGCATTCTTCTTCTGGACGTCGTGGGCCGCTGCGGCCGACCGCCCGGGCGAGACCGACATCTCGTATACGAGCAACTGGCCGCATGAACCCCTGGTGGGCAACACCATGACCGGCGGTGCCGCCATGTGGTCGATGGTCAGCATCGTGCTGCTGCTGGGCGGTATTGCCGCCATGCTGTGGCTGCACGGCAGCAGCAAGCACGAAGAGGAGGCTGCGCCGCTGCCGGCCGATCCGTTCCTCAACGTGGTTGCCACGCCGTCGATGAAGGCCACGCGCAAGTACTTCTTTGCCGTGATCGGCCTGATGCTGGTGCAGATCGGCATGGGCGCCATCACCGCGCACTATGCGGTGGAAGGTGAATCGTTCTTCGGGATTCCGCTGGCGCAGGTGCTGCCGTACGTGATCAGCCGGACCGTGCACACGCAGCTTGGCGTGCTGTGGATTGCCACGGCGTGGCTGGCCACGGGCCTCTACATTGCGCCGCTGCTGTCGGGCCGTGAACCGAAGTTCCAGAAGCTGGGCGTTGACCTGCTGTTCTGGGCGCTGATCTTTATCGTGGTGGGCTCCATCGCCACCGGCTGGCTCGGCACGCTGCAACATCGTGGTGCGGACTTCGGTTTCTGGGTCGGTAACCAGGGGCTGGAATACACCAGCATGGGCCGCGTGTGGCAAATCTTGCTGTTCGTCGGCCTGCTGTTCTGGGTCGTGCTGCTGGGCCGCGCACTGTGGCCGGCACTGAAGACGCCGTCGGAATCGCGCGGACTGATCGCCATGGTGTTCCTGTCGGCCACGTGCATCGGCGGCTTCTATTCGACCTCGCTGGTGTGGGGCCAACACACGCACTATTCGATGATCGAGTACTGGCGCTGGTGGCTCGTCCACCTGTGGGTGGAGGGCTTCTTTGAAGTGTTCGCCACCGCCGTCATCGCGCTCATCTTCACGCGCCTGGGCCTGATTCGCGCCAGCAGCGCCAACCGCGCCATCGTGGCCGAGACGATCGTGTTCCTGTTCGGCGGCATTCTGGGCACGCTGCATCACCTGTACTTCACGGGTACGCCCACGTCGATCATCTCGGTGGGTGCGGTGTTCTCTGCGCTGGAAGTGGTGCCGCTTACGCTGATCGGGCTCGAAGCGCTGCAGAACTATCGCCGCACGCAAGGCACGCCGTGGCTCAACGCCTACAAGTGGCCCGTGCTGTGCTTCGTGGCCGTAGGCTTCTGGAACACCGTCGGCGCCGGCCTGCTCGGCTTTGCCATCAACCCGCCGGCTTCGCTGTACTACGTACAAGGTCTGAACATGACGGCCGCCCACGGGCACGCCGCACTGTTCGGGGTGTACGGCATGCTCGGTATCGGCCTGATGTTGTTCTGCCTGCGCGGCCTGTATGCCCGCAGCCTGCATGCCGACCGCCTGCTCAAGCCCGCGTTCTGGGGCCTGAATATCGGCTTGGCCATGATGGTGTTCATGTCGCTGCTGCCGGCCGGTATCTACCAGGCCTGGGCCAGCGTCACCAAGGGCATGTGGTACGCCCGTTCGCCGGAGGTGGTGCACTCGAAAGTGATGGAAACGCTGGTCTGGCTGCGCGTGCCGGGTGACATCGTGTTCGCCATCGGCGCACTTGTGCTGGCCTGGTATGCGCTGCGGCTGCTGCGCCGTCCGAAGGCACAACAGACTGAGCCGCTGCCGGCTTCGGCTCGCGCCACCCGTTAATCCTTAACCCAAGCAGTTCCACCAAAACCCGCAGGGCCCGTGTCGATTCGACCGGGCCCTGCGGGTTTTCCTGTAATGCCAGCCGCTCGCAAGCTCCCTACAATGACAAATCATATAGATGAATAGTTGACCACTTCAGATACCTCATGCCCGCCGATCTCCGCCTGCCCCGCTATCAGCAATTGCGCGACGATCTGGCCGCGCAGATCGCCCAACAGCACTGGCGCCCGGGCGACGCCATCCCCACCGAAGCCGAGCTTGCCAAGACGTACAACGTGGCCGTCGGCACGGTCCGCAAAGCCGTCGACGTGTTGGTGGCCGAAGGCCTGCTCGAACGCTTCCAAGGCCGCGGCACCTTTGTGCGGCGCGCCAGCTTTGCCAGCTCCTTGTTCCGGTTCTTCCGTTTCCAGAGTGAAAGCGGCGAGCGACGCATTCCCGAGAGCCGCATTCTCAAGCGTGACGTGCTGGATGCACCGTCCGCACCGGCTGCGGGCCTGCAGATTGAAACGGGTTCACCGGTCATTCGCCTGACCCGGCTGCGCCTGCTGGATGGCGCGCCGATGCTGGCCGAAGAAATCTGGTTGCCGTACGACCGATTCGCCCCGCTCGCCACGCTGGAACTCGACGCGTTTGGCGACCTGCTGTATCCGCTGTACGAATCCCACTGCGGCCAGATCATCGCCAGCGCTGAAGAAACGCTTACCGCCGAGGCCGTCAACGCAACGTACGCGCGGCTGTTGCGCATCCAGCCCGGCGATCCGGTGATGGTCATCGAACGCGTTGCGCGCGGCTACGACCGGGTGCCGCTTGAATGGCGGCGCTCGCGCGGCGCGGCGGCGCACTTCCGGTACCACGTGGATATCCGGTAACGCCCTCCCACGCTGCCACCCGACCCGACAAAAACACACACAGGAGACAACATCATGCAGGCCAACTCATCGACCGCGCCGCCGCTGCTGGACGTGCGCGGCGTCACGCTGCAGTACAAGACGCGCCAGCATCTGGTGACGGCCACCTACCGCGTCGACTTTCAGGTCTACCCCGGCGAGCGCTACATCCTGCTGGGCCCATCGGGCTGCGGCAAATCGACATTGCTCAAGGCCATCGGCGGCTACCTCACGCCCACCGAAGGCGAGATCCGCCTGAAAGGCCAGCCCGTGACCAAGCCGGGCCCCGATCGCATGATGGTGTTCCAGGAGTTCGACCAGCTCCTGCCGTGGAAGACCGTGAAAGAGAACGTGCTGTTCCCGCTGCTCTCCACGGGCAAGCTGGGCGCGCGTGAGGCCGAAGAACGCGCCCTGCACTACATCAACAAGGTCAATCTCACCAAATTTGCCGACCACCACCCGCACATGCTGTCGGGCGGGATGAAGCAACGCGTGGCCATCGCACGCGGCATGGCCATGGAGCCCGACGTGCTGCTGATGGACGAGCCCTTCGCCGCGCTCGATGCGCTCACGCGCCGCAAGATGCAGGACGAGCTGCTGCAACTGTGGGATGAAACGCGCTTCACCGTGCTGTTCGTTACGCACTCGATTCCGGAGGCGATCCGCTGCGGCAGCCGCATCCTGATCCTTTCGCCGCATCCCGGACAGGTGCGCGCCGAGTTGCCGAGCCTTGCGCGCGGCGATGATGACCCCGAGCGCTTCAAGGCGCTGGAAGCCGAGATCCACGACATGCTGTTCGCCCGCACGGTGGAGGAAACCCATGCAGACTGAAACCCTTTCCATGCCAGCCACCACCGACATCAGCAACCGCGCGCCCGTCTACAGCACGCCCGTGGCGTTCGAGCGCATCGGCGTGGTGGAAAAACCGCTCTCCATTGCCGAGCGCCTGTACGAGCAGGCGTGGCTGCGCAAGCTCGTCATCCTCGTCGTGCTGGCACTCGTGTGGGAAGGCGGTGCACGCTGGCTCGACAACCCGCTGCTGATGCCGACCTTCTCCGATACGGTGCAGGCACTGTGGGCAGGGCTGGCCAGCGGCACACTGTTCGCTCGCATCGGCACGTCAATGCAAACGCTGCTGGCGGGCTACGCGCTTGGCCTGGCCCTGTCGTGCGCATTGGTGGTACTGGGCATCAGCAACCGGCTCGGGCAGGACTTCCTGGAAACGCTCACGGCCATGTTCAACCCGCTGCCCGCCATTGCGCTGCTGCCTATCGCACTCGTGTGGTTTGGTCTCGGCAACGGCAGCCTGATCTTCGTGATCGTGCATTCCGTGGTGTGGGCGGTGTCGCTCAACACGCATGCCGGCTTTCTGTCGGTATCGAACACGCTGCGCATGGTGGGCCGCAACTACGGGCTATCCGGCATGGGGTACCTGACCAAGATCCTGATCCCGGCCGCGTTCCCCTCCATCCTCACCGGCCTGAAGATCGGCTGGGCATTCGCATGGCGCACGTTGATTGCATCGGAACTGGTGTTTGGCGTGAGTTCCGGCCAGGGCGGCCTCGGCTGGTACATCTACGAGAACAAGAACCAGCTGCAGATTCCCGAAGTCTTTGCGGGTCTGTTGACGGTGATCATCATCGGCCTGCTGGTAGAGAACCTGGTATTCCGCACGCTGGAAGCCCGCACCGTCAAACGCTGGGGCATGCAGAACTAAGGGCGCGCTTGACTACCGAAACCGTCCAGGCGCTCACACTCGCCCCTCGACGGTTTGGCCGCACCCTGCCCTATGCGGCGCCTTGAATTTTTGTGAGCGGGCGGAAAAAGGAAGGAGGCTTGTCTGAGCGAAGCGAGTTTGCCTCCTTCCCCGCACGGTCACACAAATTCAAGGAGTCTTTCGCCGCATCTGGCGCGCCTTTCTTTGCTTACTTTCTTTGGCAAGACAAAGAAAGTGAGTCGCCCCCGGCAGGGGGTGAAACAGGGAATACACCACCAACAAACATAAAGACCAACAGAGCAACAAGGAGACAACACATGCACAAACCCCGCCGTAACGTCCTCCGCCTGACCATGGCCGCCACGCTGGCCGCATCGCTCCTGGGCGGCACCATCAGCACCGCCCACGCAGAAGCCACCGAAGTCCGCATCTCCCACGGCTACGGCATCCTCTACCTGCCCATCATGGTGATGGCCAGCGAGCACCTGCTGGAGAAGCAAGCCAAGGCCGCCGGCCTGGGCGACGTCAAGGTCAACTACCGCATCCTCGATGGCGGCAACGTCATCAACGACGCCATGCTCTCGGGCGCGCTGGACATCGCCTCGCTGGGCGTGCCGGGCTTCCTCACGCTGTGGGACAAGACCCGCGGCAGCGCGATGGAAGTGCGCGGGCTGTCGTCGCTCAGTTCGTCGTCGATGTACCTGATGACGCGCAACCCCAACGTAAAGACGCTGGCAGATTTCTCCGACAAGGACCGCATTGCCGTGCCCGGCATCAAAACCTCGCTGCCGGCCGTGGTGCTGCAGATGGCTGCCGCCAAGACCTTCGGCGACAAGCAATTCAACAAGCTTGACCCGATCACCGTGCCGCTGCCGCACCCCGACGCCACCGCCGTCATGCTGGCCGGCGGCAGCCAGATCAACAGCCACATGGCCTCGCCGCCGTTCTCGTACACCGAGGCCGCGGCCCCCGGCCTGCACCGCGTGTTCAACACGGTTGACGTGCTCGGCAACATCACGCTGGACATGACCTACACCAGCAAGAAGTTCTACGAGGCCAACCCGAAGCTGTCGGCGGCATTCGTGGCGGCGCTGGATGAAGCCAACGCCCTCATCGCCAAGGACAAGACCAAGGCCGCGCAGATCTACATTGCGCAATCGAAGGTGAAGAGTTCACCGGAAGACGTGAAGAAGATCCTGGACGATCCGGATTCGCGCTTCACGACCACGCCGGTGGGCGTCGCGCACTATGCTGAATTCATGCAGCGCGTGGGCACGCTCAAGAACAAGCCCGCGTCGTGGAAGGACGTCTTCTTCCCGACGGTGCAGAACCGGCAGGGTTCGTAACGCGAAACGCCTGAGCACATCGAGCAGCACGCAGCATCCGCACGGAGGTATTTTCATGGCACTACGCATCGTCCGGCTCGGCGAGCCGCGTCACCCCGGTGAGGGCTTGCGCATCGGCACCGTGCGGCGCCCACCGCGCGGCGTGCCGAAGGAAGAATTCGCCAGCCGCGATTTCTACGACGTGTGGATGCCGCTGCTCTCGCCCACGCCCGAACTGGTCAAGCAGGCGCAGGCCGCGCAAACCGCGCACGACGAGAAGGGCTGGCAAACCTTCGTACGCCACTTCCGCACCGAAATGCGCGACGGTGATGCAGCGCGCCTGCTCGACATGCTGGCCGCGCTATCGCACCAGACCAACCTGTCGGTCGGCTGCTATTGCGAGGATGAAGCGCATTGCCATCGGTCAGTACTGCGCGCGTTGTTGAAGGAGCGTGGCGCAAAGCTGGCCGACTGACGGAAGGCACGGTAACGAACCGCGTACCCCACGCGGGTGACGACGCGCCGCTGCGGCAAACCTATAACGAACGTACGCGCGACCACACTCTCATCGCGTCGTGCCGTCGTCATTCGTCATTCCAGGAGCACCGCCATGGGCCGCCGCTACATCGATTGCCGCGCCTTCCCCAGCGAGACCAACTGCTCGGTCGCCATCAGCGCCGACAGCGATGCCGAATTGCTGGAGGCGGCTGTGCAGCATGCCGTTTCCGTGCACAAGCACACCGATTCGCCCGAGTTGCGGGCGCAACTGCAAACCCTTTTCCAAGACGGCACCCCAGCCGTGGCGCCACCAAAGGTGGCCGCAGCCTGATTCGCGGCTACCGACGCGCAGACAGCGCCAGCATGAGCCGCACCACATCGCACTGGCTGTGCGTGTTGGTCTTGCGATAGACGTGCTTGAGGTGCGTGCGCACCGTGTCGAGTGAAATGCCCAGCGTGCGGGCAATGCAGGCTGGGTCAGAGCCGCTTGCGAGCAGATCGGCAACATCGGCTTCGCGGCGCGTCAGGTGGAATGCATCGGTCAACCACAGGCTGGCCGGCTGCGCAGGCGAGATGCCTGTGCGTGCAGCAACGCGTTGCCAGCACAACGCCAGTGCTTGCGCAAAGTGCGGCAGCAAGGCTTGTGGCGCCGCACCATGCTGCATGGGTTGCGGCACGCCCGACTTGCGGTAATCGAGCCACACCGCGCCGCGCACTTCGGCATCGACCACGGGCCAGGTCTCCACACCATCACCGCGCACCGCATGCAGCAGCACGTCGGCCGAGCATGCGCCGCGTGACGCCGCCCAGTGCCACCTCCCATCGACGCGCCATCGGATCAGGGCCGCTGCATGGTTTGCGCCGCACGCATCGCGCAGCACGTTCATCACGCCCGTAGCATCGCCCGCGCACGCCGCCACGTAGCACTGGCGCAGCACGGTTGCCGAGGCATGCGATGAGGCGACAGAAAGATGCGGCATGAAGGAATACGGGCGCCGCGGCTTGCGACCGCGGCGCCCGTCTTGGAAGGGGACTTCATTATAGGAAGCGCATCACCTCCCGCACTGCCCCTTTTGCCCTAAGCCCATCGGGGATCAGGCCAGCGCTCGGCGCGACATCAAGCGCGCGCGCACGTGGTCATACGCAAGGTTGAAGAAGAACGTGTACGGCAGAAACAGCAGCATGATGCCGATGTCGAGCACAAACGCTTCCCACAGACCCACGTCGAGCCACCAGGCAGCCAGCGGCACCAGCATCAAGACTAACCCGCCCTCGAACAGGCACGCATGCACCACCCGCAGGACCACGGTACGCGAGAGCTTGTAGCGACGCTCCACGCGCTCGAAGATGGTGTTGAACACCATGTTCCACACCATCGCCACCGCCGCAAACATGAGCGTCATCACGCCCATTTCGGCCAACGGCAGATCCATCAGCCAGCTAAACAGCGGGGCACAGATCAGCATGGCAACCAACTCGAACGTCAGCGCATGGACAAGGCGCTCGGCTGGCGTTTTTTGTATGACTTGCATTGCACTTACCTCCAAAGAACAGCGCCATTTTCATCGGTATTAGCCGCATGATCCAGTTCATTAGTATCGGTTTTTCCGATATATTGAGCGCTATCTCGCCGTCCGGAGTACTGAATGCGTCATTCGCCCGAAGCCTTGCTGGCCTTTGCCGAAGCCGCCACGCTCGGTTCCTTTTCCGCCGCAGCCCGCAAATTGGGCAAGCGGCAGTCCACGGTCAGCGAGGCGATCGCCAATCTTGAAATCGACCTGGGCCTGACGCTGTTCGACCGCAGCACGCGCCAGCCCACGTTGACCGAAGCGGGCCACGCGATGCTCACCCAGGTGCGCCGCGTGCTCGACGCCAGCGCGCAGATGGACCGACTGGCGGCGCAAATGGCCGGTGGCCTGGAGGCGCGCCTGACGCTCGTCGTGTCGGACACCTACCAGTCGGACCGGTATGAGCAGACGCTCGCCACGCTGGAGCAGCGTTACCCCGACCTCGAACTCGAATGCCTGATCGCCGAACACGAAGACGTGGTCGATATCATCCAGCTGGGCCGTGCCCAGATCGGCCTGGTAGCGGCGCAGGCAGCATATCCGGCCGATATCGGCTGGGCCACCATTGCAGAGCAATCGGAGATCGGGCTGTTCGTGGGGCTGCAGCACCCGCTCGCCCGATACGGTGAAGAGGAAGTGCCGCACGCCATACTGCGCGAGGCGCGCGAGCTACGGTTGAACACGTTCGTCGATCCGACGGGGCCGCGCACCGACGCGGTGCCCGTGCGCAGCCTGCGCCGCTGGTCTGCGCCGAGCTACCTGATGCTGCTGGAAATGGCCGTGCTGGGCTTCGGATGGACGGAGCTGCCGCGCTGGCTGGTGGATCACTTCGCCGCAGACCGGTTGCATGAAGTACATGCACGGGGCTGGCCGCGCCTCGTGCCGGTCGACGCCGTATGGTCACGCAATCGCACGCTGGGGCAGGCCGGCGCCTGGCTGCTGGAAACGATGCTGGCGGGCTAGGCGCTCAAGCGTTTTCGTCGAGCCGATCGATGATCAGGTGCGAAAGCTGCGCCGTCTGCTCCTTCGTCAGCGAAAACTCCATGCCGAACGACGGAAACGCAGATGCAGGCGCCCCCAGCGCGGGCGACCCGCTCGCCACGCGGCCCGTCAGGGAGAACGACTCCAGCTGACCATCCACGTAGGCACTGAAATCGACAGACAGCCTGTCGCCGGGCTGAAATGCCGCGCTGGCACTTTGCACAAGCGCGCCATTCAGGCAGATATCGCGGATCACCGCCACGCGATCTGCCGCTGAAGCCGCCTGCCCTTCGGGGCGCAAGCGGGCACCGATCCGGACCTGCACACGCTTGGCGCGGCGCAGCGGCATTTTCTGCATCTTGATCGGCGCAGACAGCACGAGGTACGGCGAAGGAAATTGCCCCACCGACACCACGCTGCACATCATGGTAACGACCGCGCGGCCGGAAAATCCGCGCAGCAAGAGGATGTCCCGAACCTCCGGGCGCAGCGTGCGCTTGCCGTCGGCCGGCTGCGTGACGAACACCGCCTCACCTTCGATGTAGCCGATCAGGCGGCACGGCAGCAGGCCGCGCATCGGTGCGGATTTCTCCTGCACCTGCAGGACGGTCCCCACGCTCAGACCGCTCGACGCGAGGCGGGGCTTGGCTTCACCGGGCGCCGCAGGTGCAGCAACCTCAACGCCCTCGCCTTCATCCAATGCCAGCACCGGGCCGTGATGAAACAGGAGGCGGACGTCTTCGGCATCCGGAACCACGGCGCCGGCGGGCAGCAGCAGGTGGCCCCCGCTATCGGCCAGTGGGAACGGCAGCGGCTGGCCGACCGGCACGTCTTCCTGGGTGAGTTGCCGCGTTTTTTGCAGGGTCATGGGGGCGAGGGATCTGTGCGTCTTGGTCGGGCATGTGCCTCGGCAGGCATGCCTTCCATTCTGCAACAATGGCGGCCAAACGGCGGGAGATCAACTCGCGCGAACCCCACCCGCCTGACGCACATCAAGCGCAAGCGTTTGCATCCCCCGCTAGTGCCGTCGCTTCGATTTCCACTGCCAGACCGTAGTGCAGCGTCGGCACCGGCACCACGGCGCGCGCCGGGCGGAGGTCACCGATCCACGCGCGGTAGAGTGCATCGAAGGCGGGCCAGTGCGTCTCCATGTCAGTCACGTACACGCGCACCTGCACCAGACGCGAGCGGTCGGTACCGGCAGCGGCAAGCACGGCGTCCAGGTTGGAGAGGACCTGCCGCACCTGCGTCTCGAACGGCGCTTCGACGAGCTTTTCGCCTGCCGGCGTCACCGGAATCTGCCCGGCCAAGAACACAAAACCATTGGCACAGACCGCATGCGAGTAGTGCCCCGCCGGCGGTCGCAAATCCGGCGCGTTGACATAGCGAGCGTCGCCGGGGGCGGCATGGCCGGAAGCGCTCATGCCGCCCCCAGCACCAGCTTGGCGAAGAGCTGCAAGTCCACATTGCCGCCCGAGAGAATCACGCCGACGCGCTTGCCGCGCACATCGACCTTGCCGTTCAGGGCCGCAGCGGCGGCCAGGCAGCCGGTGGGCTCGACCACCGCCTTCATGCGCGAGGCGAAGAACTGCATGGCGCTGACGAGTTCTGCATCGCTCACGGTCACGATGTCGTCGACCAGCTCGCGAATCACGGCAAACGTGTAGTTGCCCAGATGCTGCGTCTGCGCACCGTCAGCCAGCGTCTTGGGGGTGCCGATATGGACGATTTCGCCTTTGCGAAAGCTCTGCTGGCCGTCGTTGCCAGCCTCGGGCTCCACGCCGAATATCTTGCACGCGGGGTTCAGCGCGCACGCTGCCGTGGCGCAACCGGAGAGCAACCCGCCGCCGCCCAACGGGGCCAGCAGCACGTCCAGCGGGCCAACCTCTTCGATGAGTTCCTTGGCCGCCGTGCCCTGCCCGGCCATCACGTGCGGATGGTCGTACGGCGGAATCAGCGTGAGACTCTGCTCTTCGGCCAGCTTGCGGCCGATGGCTTCGCGGTCTTCGGTGTAGCGGTCGAAGAACACCACCTCGCCGCCGTAGCCGCGCGTGGCTTCCACCTTCACGACCGGTGCGTCCTTCGGCATGACGATGACGGCACGCATGCCGAGCAACTTTGCCGACAGCGCAATCGCCTGCGCGTGGTTACCAGACGAAAACGTGATGACGCCCGCCTTGCGCTGCTCCGGCGTGAATTGCGACAGCGCGTTGTACGCGCCGCGAAACTTGAACGCACCCATGCGCTGGAAGCTCTCAGCCTTGAAGAACAGCTCGGCGCCGGCCATGGCATTGGCGGTTGCTGACGTCAGCACGGGCGTCTTGTGGGCAACGCCTTGCAGGCGCGCGTGCGCGGCGACAACGTCGTCGTAGGAAATGGGCAGGCTCATGCGAGGTCCTCGGGAAGGTAGGTGTAGACGGTGGAGCGCGCCACGCCGAGTGCCTGAGCGACTTCGGTCAGTGCGCGGCGCAAGTTCAGCAGGCCGCTGGCGGCGAGTTCGCGCATGGCTTCGCGGCGCTGGTCGAGCGTCATGGCCATGGGCGTGGTGTTGCGGGCGGCGGCAAACTGTTCGAGTGCAATGCGCACGTCTTCCACGCGGCGGGAGCCGAGCGACTCGGGCACCGGCGGCGCGGCAACATCGATGCGCATCAACCTCGTGAGGCTCGCCGTCATGGCGCCGAGCATCGATACATCCATGTTCAGGCAGATGGCCGCCACGTAATCGCCGCGGCTGTTCTTCAGGCCGATCGAGGTGCTCTTGGCCGGGCGCCCGTCGGGAAACCGGTTGGCGTAGTTTTCGATGACTTCCGGGAAGCCCGGATCGGCCAGGCGCGCGAGTCCCAGCTCCGTCACGGCGTCGCCCACCTGGCGGCCGGACAGGTTATTGGCGATGGCGACGACGGAATGATCGGGATCGGTCAGGTCGTGCAGGACGACTTCCACCAGCGGCGCCAGCGTGTTGCCTAGCGCCTCGACGATCTTGCGGCCTTCGCGCAGCAGAAGGCGGTTTTCTTCGATGGGTTTCATGGGCACTGACGATACGTCAATTAATGACATTTCGTCAATGCCACGGGAGGCGCCATGACAGCGTGCGACTCCCAAGGAGAAAAAACGCCTGCCCGAAGGTCGAGAGAGAACGGAGGTAACTAGGGCAGGCTGGGAAAGATTATTCGGGCACCAGCTGGCCTGGGGGCTGCGCCGCTTCGTGCGATGTGGGCTGCGCCTCGGCCGCGTTGCCAGGCCGGATCCTGAACCAGATCGAGTACATCGCCGGCAGGAACACCAGAGTCAGGATCGTCCCGGCGAACGTGCCCCCAATCAGGGTGTAAGCCAGTGCGCCCCAGAACACCGAATGGGTGAGCGGAATAAAGGCGAGGATGGCGGCCAAGGCGGTGAGGATCACCGGACGCGCTCGCTGCACCGTAGCCTCTACGACGGCCCTGAACGGGTCCAATCCCTCGTCCTTGTTGTGCTGGATCTGCCCGATGAGGATGAGGGTGTTGCGCATCAAGATGCCCGACAACGCAATCAGGCCAACCAACGCGTTGATGCCGAACGGCTGCCCAAACAGGATCAGGGTCGGGACCACACCAATCAACCCCAGCGGGCTGGTCAGGAACACCATGACCATCGCTGGAATGGAGCGCACCTGGAAGATGAGGATCAGCAAGGTCACCGCCAGCATGATCGGGAACAGCGGCAGCATGGCCTTCGTCGCCTTGCCCGACTCTTCGATGGAGCCCGCCTGCTCAATGCGGTATCCGCTCGGCAGTTTCTCGATGATCGGGGCAAGCTGCTTGCTGATGGCGGTCGACACATCGGGCGGTTGCAGACCGTCGGCAATATCGCCGCGCACCGTGATGGTCGGCATGCGGTCGCGCCGGCGCATGACGGGCTCTTCCATGCGCACCTCGATCTTGCCGATTTGCGAGAGGGGGATGCGCTGCCCGCTGGCACCGGCCAGTGTGAAGTCTCCGATCTTGGCCGGGTCGAGCCGCACGTTGCCGGCCGAGCGCGCGGTCACCTGCACGGTGCGGATGTCCTCGCGCACCGCCGTCACCGGAACGCCGTTGAGCAGGAATTGCAGTTGCTGCGCAACGGCGCTGGAAGTCAGGCCCACGGCCTGGAGACGGTCTTGCTGCAAGGTGAAGTGCAGCGTCGGTACACGCATGCCCCAGTCCGTGTTGACCGTGCGCATCATCGGACTGGCGTCCATGACCTGCCGCACATCGGCGGCGATGCGGCGCAATGTCTCCGCATCCGGGCCGGTCACGCGGTAAGCCACCGGGAACGGCGAATACGGGCCGAACACGAGCTGCGTAACACGCACGCGCGCCTCGGGGGCGAGGCCATCCGCAACGGCCTGACGCAGACGCTGCTTCAGCGCATCACGCTCTTCCTGGCTATCGGTGCGGATCACGATCTTGGCGAACGACGGGTCGGGCAACTCTGGCCCCATTGCCAGATAGAAGCGTGGCGCGCCCTGGCCGATATATGCCGTCACGATCTTGGCTTCCTTCTGCTTGGCGAGCCAGGCTTCGATCTTTGCGGTCGCCGCGTCGGTCTGGTTGATCGACGTGCCATAAGGCATCTGCACCTCGACCAGCACTTCCGGGCGATCCGAGATTGGGAAGAATTGCTTCTTAACCACCGCCATGCCCGCTATGGCCAAGGCGAAGAGGCCCACCACCGCGCCCGCGACTAGCCATTTGCGCGCAATCACGCGCCCGAGCAGCACACGGAAGCGGTTGTAGCGCGGGGTGTCGTAAATCGCATCGTGGCCGCCTTCGACCTTCTTGAAATCGGGCAGCATCTTCACGCCAAGGTACGGCGTGAACACCACCGCGACCACCCAGGATGCAATCAGCGCAATGCCGACAATCCAGAACATGTTGCTGGTGTATTCACCCGCCGTGGATCGCGCAAAGCCGTTGGGCATGAAGCCGACGGCCGTGACCAGCGTGCCCGACAGCATGGGCGCGGCGGTGTGGCTCCACGCATAGGCCGAAGCAGCCACGCGGCTGTAGCCCTCTTCCATTTTCACCACCATCATTTCGATGGCGATGATCGCGTCGTCCACCAACAGGCCCAGCGCCAGGATCAGCGACCCGAGGGTAATGCGATCGAAGTTCTTTCCTGTCGCGGCCATGACCACAAACACCACGGCGAGCGTCAGTGGCACGGCAGCGGCCACCACAAGGCCTGCGCGCCAGCCCATGCTGATAAAGCTCACCAGCATCACCACCAGTAGCGCAGCAAAGAACTTGAGCATGAACTCGTCGACTGCACCGGCGATGTTGACGGCTTGGTCCGTCACCTTGGTCAGACTCATGCCGAGCGGCATGTCCGCATTGATGGCGCCGACTTCCTTGTCGAGTGCCTTGCCCAGATCGAGCCCGTTCCATCCATCGCGCATGACGACGCCCAACAGCAACGCGGGCTGCCCGCCATTGCGCACCATGAATGTGGCGGGGTCTTCATAACCGCGCTTGACGGTGGCGATGTCGGAGAGCTTTAACGTGCGGCCCTGCGAGACCACCGGCGTATCGCGAATCTTCTGTAGTTCATCGAATGCGCCATCCAAGCGGATGAACACCTGTGGCCCTTTCGTTTCGACCGAGCCGGCGGCCGTCAGCGCATTCTGGCTGTTGAGCGCGGCAAACACGTCTTGCGGGCTCACGCCGAGCGTCGCCAGCCGGTCATGTGAGAACTCGACGTAGATGCGCTCGGACTGTTCGCCGATGATGTTCACCTTCTTCACGCCGGGCACATGCAGCAGGCGCTGGCGCAGAGTCTCCGCATCGCGCACGAGCGCACGTTGCGGCTCGCCCTGCCCCTTGAGCGCAAACAGGGCAAAGGTCACGTCCGAATATTCGTCATTGACGATCGGCCCGATCACGCCCGACGGCAGGTTGCTCACCTCGTCGCCGACCTTCTTGCGCGCTTGATAAAACTCTTCCTGCACTTCCGACGGCGGCGTGCTGTCGAGCAAAGTCAGCGTGGTGAACGCCAAACCGGGGCGGGTGTACGTTTCGGTGCGGTCGTACCAGCGCAGCTCCTGCATGCGCTTTTCGATCTTCTCTGCCACCTGGTCCTGCATTTCCTGCGCGGTGGCGCCCGGCCACACGGTGACGATGTTTATCACCTTGACCGTAAACGCCGGGTCTTCCGCACGGCCCAGCTTGAAGAAGGAAATCAGCCCCGCCAGCGAGATCAGGCAGATGAGGAACAGCGTGACGGCACGCTCGCGCACGGCAAGCGCCGATAGGTTGAAGCGGCCCGGGCTCACAGTCGCACTCCCGCGATGGCGGTGCCGGTGCCCTGCCCGGCCACGCGGACTTGCTGGCCCTCACGCAGCAGTTGTGCGCCAAGTGCGACGATCCGGTCGCCTTGTTTGATCTGACCGGCAACGCTTGCGCCTTCGTCACCAAGGCGCACGATGGAGACGGAACGCCACGACACCTTGGTCGGCTCGCCGTGGATGATCCACACACCGGGGCCCTTGCCGGCATCGAATAGCGCGCCTAGGGGCACCTGCAAGTCGCCTTGCGCTGTCGCCTGCCGCTCAGGAATCTGGATCGTGACGGTGGCACCCAACGGCGCGGTGGCGAGTTCGCCGTCCAACACATAGCGTGCTTCGTACGTGCGGGTCAGCCGATCGGCAGCATCCGATAGTTGCCGCAGCTTGGCGGGCGTGCCACCGCTTTCCTTGCCGAACAACGTGGCCTGTGCGACCGAGCCGATCGCAGGCCGCAACGTCTCCGGCAACTGGACCACCGCTTCACGACGGCCGGCATGCGCCAAGCGCACAACCGCCTGCCCGGCGTTGACCACTTGGCCGGGCTCGGCCAGCGTTTCCATGACTACGCCGTCGCCATCGGCAACCAGTTCTGCATAGCGGCTGGCGTTGCGCGCGACGTCAGCCTGCGCTTCAGCGGCACTCAGTTGCGCTTTGGCTGCGTCCGCCGCGGCCTTGGCTTGGTCGTAAGCGGAGGCGGAAATCGCCCCCGTGCCGCGCAAGTCGCGGTAGCGCGCTTCGTCTTCCGACGTCTGTTGCGCGCGTGCCCGCGCGGCGGACACGGCTTCTTGCTGCGCATGAGCGGCGAGCTTCAGATCTGCCGGATCGATGCGCATGAGCGGCTGGCCCCGCTTGACGGTTTGCCCTGCGTCCACGAGTCGTTCCAGCACCTTGCCGGGCACGCGGAATCCGAGGTCACTCTGCACCCTGGCAGCCACGACGCCTGTGAACGAGCGCGATGCAGACGCCACGGGCCGAACAAACGCGGCGCGCACCANNNTGCGCGGGTCGGCGGGGGCTTTTTCGCCGCAAGCGATCAACGCCAGCGGCAACGCAAGGACAGCGGTAGAGGTAGCAACGCGACGCGAAAGCATGAAAGCCCCATCGACAGGATGATCTGGGCTTTCATTCTTGTTCAAGTGACTAATTTAGTCAATGGTCACATACAAAAATCTGAGCGTCAGGGAGAAAGGCTTCGGAGTACGAGGCTGGAAAGCAGCCCAGGCGCGGCCTCCGTGTAGTCGAAGCTGTACTGCAAGAGCAACGGATTCATGAACGGACGCATGACCAAGTAGATGGCCGCCGTGGCCTCGTCTAACGGCGTCTTGCGCTCGAAGTCTCCGGTCTCGCGTCCCTCCTGCAGGACATTGCGCAGCAGTTGCTGGATGCGGCCCTCATAGGCGATCACCGACTGCCACCGCTCGGTCGCAGCCGAGGCAGCGATTTCGTAGAGCTTACGGTCGTGGGAAAACAGCCGAAGGCTGGCCTCCGTCAAGGCTTTAAACATGCGGCGGAGCTTCTCCGGCGGGGACCCGGCCTCGGCCAAAGCGGCATTCACGTCGGCCTCGATCTCGCGCAGGCAGTTGGCGCAAATCATCTCGCCAATGGCCTGCTTGGACTCGAAGAACTTGTAGATGTAGGCCTTGGAAAAGCCAATCGCCTTGGCCAGATCGGACACAGCGGTCTTCTCGTAGCCGTACCGACTGAAGTGCTCGGTGGCGGCCGCGACGATCTGATCTCGTACGTCATGGTCCGCCGGGCCGCGGGCGGAAACGGGGTAAGGAGTGGTTTTCATGGGCTTCAGCTTACGCCAGTCGAGATAGTTGAACAACTTGTGACCGATTTGTACTATAGTCACTCAAAATTTCGATGGACGTCGCCATGTTGCCAAAACACTCCCTTGCAGCCCTTCTCGTTGCCGGCCTGGCCACAGGGTGCGCCGTCGGCCCCGACTATGTGAAGCCGGAGGCGCCGGTTCCCGATCGATTCCTGGGTCAGACGTCGGTCGAGCAACGGCCCGCCCATGCCGCGGCGGATCTGTCCGAGTGGTGGGACGGCTTTGGCGATCCGCAGCTCACACGGTTTGTTCAACTCGCGTTGGAACAGAACCTGGACCTCGCCCAAGCCTTCGCCCGCGTTACGCAAGCGCGCGCTGGCCTAGGTGCCGCCGATGCCGCGTTGCTGCCCTCGGGCAATCTCACGGGGCAGGCCGCGCGTGCGTACCAGTCTGTCGAAACGCCCTTAGGCCGCGTGTTGAATTCAAGACCCGGCTTCGACCGCTACGGCAACGCATTCGAGGCCGACGTTAACGCAAGCTGGGAGCTGGACGTATTCGGCGGCCTGCGCCGTGGCCGAGAGGCAGCATTGGCCGACTATCAGGCCTCCCAGGCAGGCGCAGTCGCGACACGGCTGGCAGTGGCCGCGCAGACCGCTGATATTTACATCACCATTCGTGGCTTGCAAACGCGCCTGAAGGTGGCCCGTCACCAGGTGCAAACACAAGAGGAATTGCTCTCCACCATCAACCTGCTATACGGCAAGGGGCTGGCAGCCGAGCTTCAGGTCAGGCAGGCCGAAGGCGCGCTCGCGCAGGTGCGCGCCTCCATTCCGCAACTTGAGGCGGGCGTTGATGCTTCGATGAATGCGCTGGACGTGATGCTCGGGTCAGTCCCGGGCACGCACCGGGCGGAGCTGATGGAAGACAAAGACATCCCGGCCGCTCCGCAAATTGCCATCAGCGGATCCCCAGGCGAACTGCTGCGGCGCCGCCCCGACCTCATCGTTGCTGAACGCCGCCTCGCTGCTTCCAACGCGCGCATCGGCGTAGCCATCGCGGAGTACTACCCGAAGTTCTCGCTCAGCGGCCTGCTCGGCAGCGCCACATCGATAGGCGCTGGAAGTCTGTTCGGCAGCGGTGCCAGCCAATTTGCGGGCGTGCTCGGCCTGCGCTGGCGCCTGTTCGACTTCGGCCGCATCAACGCGCAGATCGATCAAGCCAAGGGGCAAGAGGCGGAGATGCTGGCTGCGTACCGGCTCGCGGTGTTGCGCGCCACGCAAGATGTGGAGGACGCCTTCTCCGGCCTCGTCAAACGCGAGGAGCAAGCCACGGTGCTCGCGCAAGGCGTGGATTCGCTGAGCCGCGCGCGGAATGCTTCATTTGCGGCGTACCAAAAAGGCGTCGTCAGCCTGATCGAAGTCCTGCAGGCAGACGAGAGCCTCTTGCGTGCCTCGGACGCACGCGCCCAGGCCCAAACGGAATCCGCGCGTGCCGCTGTAGCGGCATTCAAGGCGCTGGGCGGTGGCTGGCAGCCCGATACCCCGACCGCTGTCGCCAGCAAATAGACCGCTGGCAAAACCCGATTTATCGCAGCTCCCATTCACCCATACAGAAAGAAACTGCCATGTCGAATTCCAAAGTTGTTGTCATTACCGGCGTGTCCTCCGGCATCGGCCGTGCCACCGCCGCAAAGTTTGCCCTGCGCGGGTGCCGCGTATTCGGCACCGTGCGCAACATCGCTCGCACTCAACCGATCGCCAGTGTTGAACTGATCCAGATGGATATCCGTGATGAAGCCTCTGTCCAGCGTGGAATCGAGACGATCATCGCGCAGGCCAAGCGCATCGATGTGCTCGTCAACAGCGCCGGCGTGGCTCTGCTCGGCGCGACAGAAGAAACGTCGGTTGCCGAAGCCCAGACGCTATTCGATACCAACGTGTTCGGCATCTTGCGCACCACGCAAGCCGTATTGCCGCACATGCGCGCGCAACGCTCGGGGCGCATCGTCAACATCAGCTCGGTGCTCGGCTTCCTGCCGGCGCCCTACATGGGCCTGTATTCGGCATCCAAGCACGCGGTGGAAGGAATGTCCGAGACGCTGGATCACGAAGTGCGCAAGTTCGGAATCCGTGTGGTGCTTGTCGAGCCGTCATTCACCAAGACCAGCCTGGATGTCAACGCGCCTCAAGCGGTTTCCAAGGTCTCCGCCTACGACGCGGAGCGCGGCATCGTTTCTCAGGCGATTCAAAAAAGCGTCCAGAAGGCGCCGGACCCCGATGGTGTCGCAAGCACCATCGTCGATGCTGCACTGGGGGCATGGAAGATGCGCCGCACACCAAAAGGCGAGGCATCTCTTCTGAGCAAGCTGCGCCGTTTCATGCCGGCTGGCCCCGTTGACTCGAGCCTGAGAAAAACGTTCGGACTCTCCTAAAGCGCGTTGCCACGGGTGCGCTCACTCCCACCCCAAATCTCAACAATGTTCACCGTGAGTCCGGAACCTCGGACGTGCGGCCCGAAAACATCTTGAAAAAACCTCATCAAATCTGCCCCGCCATGGAAGCTTGACGACGCATCCTGTCAGGCATCGCGGCACGGTACGTCTCTGCCCACAAAGCCGCGCATGGCATGGTTCCTGCACACCGCGTTGCGCCGTACCACCAAAAAAATTCGGGGGACTTGCGTGATGAAGGGGCAGTACACACGGGAATTTCGCTCACCAAGAGAGATGTGCGCAGGGGCTCACGCCAGGCAGCGGCGCGGTGTTTTTCAGCGCCGCTATCGAGCCGGAGCCGCGCCCGCCAGGGTGCCCGCAGACCCCACTGCCTGATCTGTTCAGGATGTGCTCGAAGTGCCGCTGCGCCGCGTGCATCAGTGCCATGCGGCCATTTAAAGCCTTCGCATGCGCTGCGGCGCAGGCCTGCCTGCCGCCGCGCACGGGTCGCACATGGCATAGGGTGCGGCTGCTCGGTCTTGCCGCGCTGTTCGCTGTGCAGAGCGCCCACGCTGCACCGCAAGACACATGGGATTTCTCCATTGAGCGAGCGCCCTTGGAGCGCGTGTTGATGGAAATCGCTCGCGTGAGCGGACAGCCCATGTCGTTTCCCTCCGGCCTTGCGAAAGACCTGTTCGCTGGCCCGGTTCGCGGCACCATGTCGGCCCAGCAGGCGGCGGAGCAGGCTCTAAAAAACAGTGGGCTGCAACTCACCACGCTGACCGACAACACGTTGACCATCGTGGGCGCCCCCGAGGCGCCGCGCGACATCGGGACCCTGCCGCCCGCCGAGGTACGCGCGAGGACGGGCAGCGATTTTGCCGCGTTCACAACCGGCTTCGCCACGCACATCGAGACGCCCATCACGAGCGTGCCCCATGCCGTCAGCACGCTCACAAGAAACCTGCTCGCGAGCCAGAATGCGCCGTCGATTGGAGATGCCCTGGCGCTGGCCGGTGTCTCGTCCATGTCGCTCGATCCCACGGCCGCCCCCCGCTACGCCACCCGGGGTTTCATGACGGGACAGATCACGGTCGATGGTCAGCCCGACAAGATGGCTTCGCTGCGACCTGTCGAGGCGGTCGAAGATGTTTCGGTGATCAAGGGCGCGCATGCCGACATCGGTGGCACCCCAACAGCCGTTGGCGCCATCAATGCCAACCTCAGGGCACCCGCGGTCATGCCGCAGCGAACGGTGACCGTGGAAATCGGCTCGCATGCCGAGCGCAAGGCCGTGGTGGATCTGGCCGGCCCCATCGGATCGACCGACCTGTCTTACCGGACAGTGGCGTTGCAGGACACGACGGCTAACAGTGATTCGGGATACGCCGGTCGCCGCAAGAGCTACGGGCTGGCGGCGCTCGGCTGGCGAGATGCCGCAACGGAAGTCTCGGTCGGGCTCGAATCCGCAACCAGCCGTCAACCCATGCCGCCGGCCACGTTTGCGCTGAATGGCGCACCGGTCCGGCTGGCCCTGCAAAGCCCGCTGGGCAATGCCGACGACAACGTGCAGTCCCGTGCGAGCCGCGGCTACTACAAGGTATCGCGCACCCTCTCCGACGATTGGTCGTTGCACTCACGCGGCACGTACGAAGCGCTCAGCCAACAATCCGTGCTGTGGCATTTGGCCCCGGTGATCAACAACACCGCGCCCTCGCTGACGTTCAATCTGGGCGACCGCAGCGACAACACTGCGTGGGCCATCTCAAATGAGTTGACGGGCAAGTTCTCACACGGGCCGTTCGAGCACGCGCTGACGCTGGGTTGGGACGAGTTCCACGAGCGGCAGGACATGGCCTTTGCGTCAACCCCCACGCTCATGCCCCAGAATCCGTTTGCGCCGGTCGCACTGCCGCCGGCCACCTTCGTGCCGGGCCTGCAGGTTTCGCAGTCGGTGCGGCAGTCGGTGTTTCGCGTGCGCGACCAGATTGCCATTGGCGAGCGTTGGGAGCTGTCCGGCGCCCTGTACGTGAATGATTACGTCGCCAAACTGCCGCGCGCGCAGCTTCAGGGCACCGCCTGGACACCGTCGCTGGGCCTGCTCTACAAGCTCACGCCGCATACCGCCTGGTTTGCCGATTACTCGCGCGGTTTCCGTCTCAACACCAGCTACTTCGACCCGTACCAAGCCTTGTTGCCTGAGCGGAGTCGCCAGCTGGAAACCGGTCTGCGCTGGGCAGATGCCAACCGTGGGCTGACGACGCAGGCTGCGCTGTATCGCATCGATGCGCACAACGTGAGACTCGTGGATGTGGCACCCGCCGGCTACGACACGCAAATCGCCCAACAGAGCAGCGAAGGGCTGGAAATCTCGATGCAAGGTGCCGTCACCAAGGCCTTGGACACTTCGCTGTGGGTCGCTCTGTCTCGCGTATCGGGCACGCTGACTACGGGATACCTGCCGCAAGCGCCATTTCTGAGCGGCGCGGTTTGGACGACGTACACCATGCAGGCAGGCCCATTGAAAGGCGCAGGCGCAGGGATTGGCATCACCGGGCAACGCGGCGCCCCATGCTACGGCGACACCCCGTTTCGCATGCCCGGTTTCGTGCGCGTCGACACCAGCCTCTTCTGGCACCAGAAATCCTGGAGCGTCGATCTCTTCGCGCGCAACCTCTTCAATATCCGCGCTTACGGCAACGCGCAGTCCGGAAACTTCATCCCCGTTCAGCCCGGCCGCACGCTGACACTGCGCGTGACCCACAACTTCTGACGTTGGCCGGCCAAGCCGAATCGGGCACACGCGCCAAGGGATGGGCTTAAAGCTGGCTCATGCCGCCGTCAGCAACGATCTCCGTGCCAACAATGAAGGCCGATTCCGGCGCCGACAGATGCAGCACGGTCGATGCAATCTCTTCCGGCTGACCGAAGCGGCCCAGCGGTACCTGGCCCTGGATCTGCGCGGCGGTGGCGGCCAGCGTGTCGGCATCCAGCCCAAGCTTGCCGTACAGCGGCGTCGTCACCGGACCGGGGCTGACCACATTCACGCGGATGCCCGAGCCGACCAGCTCACACGACAGCGTCTTCGCCAGCGAGATCAGCGCTGCCTTGCTCGCCGCATAGACCGATGAATTCGGCATGCCGATGTGCGCGTTGATGGAGCCGTTCAGCACGATCGACGTGCCCTTGTTCAGGATCGGCAGCAGCGCCTGGATCTGGAAGAACGCGCCCTTCACATTGGCGTTGAAGGTGGCGTCCCAAAGCGCCTCGTCCACATCCGGGACGGCGGCAAACCGGGCCATGCCAGCGTTGATGAACACGGCATCCAGACGCACGCCGGCCTCCAGCAACTGGCGGGTCAGCTCGCGTGCGGCGGCCACGGTGCCGGTTTCATTGCGGATGGCGATGGCGTTGTGACCGAGCGCGGCGCGCGCCGTTTCCAGCGCGGCGGCGTCCCGGCCGGTAATGACCACGCGGGCGCCTTCGCGCACAAATGCCTGGGCGGCTGCCAGGCCAATACCGCTGTTGCCGCCAGTGACCAGAACGGTCTTGCCTTCGAAGCGATTCATGATGTCCTCCAGTAGGAAAGTTGAACTTGAACAATCGCGTGACTTCAGTGTGGACGCGGGCAAGCGGTTTGCCATACGATCCGGACGATGAACACGTTCGAAGGAATTGCACATGTTGACGGACGAAGAATTGGCCCTGCTCGAGGCCATCCGGCAAACGGGCAGCCTGTCGCGTGCGGCGGCGCAACTGGGCAAGGCGCCGTCGACCGTGTCGTATGCCGCGCGACAGTTGGAGCAGCGCTTCGACGCCCTGCTGTTTGATCGGCGCCGCTACCGGCTGCAGCTCACGCGCGCCGGGCAGTTGCTGACGGAAGAAGCCGCGCGGCTGGCGCAGGATGTGTCGCGCGTGACACAACGCGTGCGGCAGGTGGCCAACGGTTGGGAAGACCGCCTGTGGATCGTGACGGACGAGCTGCTGGAGTTCGAATCGCTCATGCCCGTGATGCACGCGTTTGATGCGCTGCAATCGGGCGTGGCGCTACGCGTGACGCACGAGGTGCTGGCCGGCACTTGGGAGGCGCTGCGCGATGGCCGAGCCGATCTCGTCATCGGGGCCACGAATGAGCCGCCGTCCATCCCGAACCTCGGGTGGTTCGAGCTGGGCGTGGTGGAGTGGGTGTTTGCCGTGTCGCCACGGCATCCGCTCGCAGCCATCGACGCGCCACTTACGCGCGAGGAAATCGCCCGGCATCGCGCCGTGGTGGTGGCCGATTCGGCGCGAACCACCGCCGGCCGCGCCTACGGCATGCTCAGCGGGCAACCTACGCTGGCCGTGCCCAGCATGCGTGCCAAGACGCTGGCCCAACGCGACGGCCTGGGCGTCGGTTGGCTGCCGAGACACCGCGTGTCGTCATTGCTCGCGCGTGGCGAACTGGTAGAAAAGCGCACCACCGATCCGCGCGAGCCCAACCTGCTCTACGTCGGCTGGCGCAGCGGCAAAGGTGAACGCGACGGCGACGGAGAAGGCCGCGCACTGCAATGGTGGCTCGAACAGCTACGGCAGCCCCGAATGGCCAAGCGGCTGGTCCAGGGGATCGACGCATTCGCCTGAAACTTCGCCGGGCCACGTGCTCTTGCCTATGCTGGGATGGCGCCGGCGCCGCATCGCCCGTCGGCGCAACACAAGCGATGCCGACTGTTGCGGAATGATCAGCGCCGCTACGTTTGTCTTCTGACAAACCCTCGGGTGGGTCAACGCGCGCTGTCGGCCAGCGTTAATCGATCACGCACGTATCTCCGTGCCTCGTTGAGGGTCTCGTTATGAAACTGTCTGCGTTGATGTTTTCAATGGGTGCACTGGTGATGGGCTCGGCGTTTGCGCAGGGCACCGCCGCGCCCGCCACCGCACCGGCAGCGGCCCCGGCAGCCGTCCACGCGGTCTGCAAGGATGGCACCCCGTATAGCGGCGCGACGCTCAAGGGCGCCTGCCGCGGCCATGGTGGTGTCGACAAGAAAGCCAGCGCAGGCGGTGCACCTGCTGCCGCGCCCGCAGCACCGGCTCCGGCCAAACCTGCGGCCGCAGCGCCTGCTGCACCTGCCGCAGCACCGGCTCCGGCCAAACCTGCGGCCGCAGCGCCTGCTGCACCTGCCGCTGCTCCGGCTCCGGCGCCTGCCGCCAAACCCGCAGCCGCAATGCCTGCCAAGCCTGCGGCGGCCGCAGGCACCGTTGCCCCCGGCGGCGGCCCCGACAAGGTATGGGCCAATGCCAGTACCAAGGTCTATCACTGCCCGGGCGATCGCTATTACGGCAAGACCAAGCAGGGGGAATACATGACCGAAGCCGACGCAAAGGCCGCCGGCATGCGCCCGAGCCGCGGCAAGGCCTGTACCAAGTAAGACACGCCTGACGCAAACCCGCACGCCGCGGCCCACCCGGGTCGCGGCGTCGTCCATTTCAGCCTGATCACCGCATCGCATGCCCCCCAGCAACGAACATCCCGCCGCCGCACTGCAACACCCAGAGGGCTTTGCCCCGCTGGATGCACCGCCACAACCGCCACAGCAGCGCGTGGTGCGTGACGTGATCGCCGGGTTCTCGATTGCGGGCCTGTTGCTGCCCGAAGCCGTTGCCTACGCAGGCATCGCCAGCCTGCCGCCGCAGGCCGGGCTGATCGCATTGCTGTGCGGGCTTGTGGTCTATTCGCTGGTCGGCACGAGCCGCTTTGCCATTGTCTCGGCGACGTCGTCATCCGCCGCCGTGCTGTTTGCGACGGTGCTATCGGAGCCTAGCGGTAACGGCGCGACGGCGCTCACGATGGCGGCGGCGCTCATCATCGCAACGGGCGTACTGTTCATCCTTGCCGGCGCGGCGCGGCTGGGCGGCATGTCGGATTTCATCGCGCGGCCGGTGCTGCGCGGCTTCACATTCGGGCTGGCGCTGACGATTGCCGTCAAGCAGTTGCCCAAGATCCTCGACGTGACGGTGCACCACAGCGACACGCCACGCATCGCGCTGGACCTCATCACCAGTGCGGCCAACGCCAACCGGTACAGCACGACATTGGGGGCCATCGCGCTCGCCCTGCTCTTCGGCCTCGGGCGCTGGGGGCGCATTCCGGCCACGCTGGTCGTCATCGTGCTGGCCATCGCGGCCGGCTACTGGGTCGACTGGCACAGCTACGGCATTGCCGTGGTCGGCCATATCGACCTGCAGAACATCAGCTTCGGCGTGCCTGCACTGAACCGGGTGCAATGGATGGAAAGCGCTGAACTGGGCTTTGCGCTCATGTTGATCCTCTATGCCGAGTCCTACGGCTCGATCCGCAACTTCGCGCTCAAGCACGGCGATGGCATCTCCGCCAACCGTGACCTCGTCGCGCTGGGTTGCGCGAATCTGCTCTCGGGCCTGCTGCACGGCATGCCCGTCGGCGCAGGGTATTCAGCCACGTCCGCCAACGAAGCCGCGGGCGCGCAATCCCGTCTGGCCGGGCTGTGCGCAGCAGCCGTGGTGGCGCTGATCGTGTGGTTGTTCCTGCCGCAGCTCGCGCGGATTCCCGAGCCGGTGCTGGCGGCCATCGTGATCTTTGCGGTGAGCCATTCGCTGCATCCGGCTGTGTTCAAGCCTTACTGGACCTGGCGCCGCGATCGGCTGGTGGTGATTGCCGCGTTGCTGGCCGTACTGGTTCTGGGCGTGCTGCATGGGCTGCTGGCGGCCATTGGAGTGAGCTTGCTGCTGACGCTGCGCCAGCTCTCGGAGCCTAACGTGAGCGTGCTGGGGCGCCTGCGCGAAAGCCACGATTTTGTCGATGTGTCTCTGCACCCGGAAGCCAAGGCCGTCCCTGGCGTGTTGATCGTCCGGCCGGAAGTGCCGCTGTTTTTCGCCAACACCGAACGCGTGCTCGGCACGGTGCGCGCCATGCTGCAACAGCCGCACGAGCCTGCGCTGCGCACCGTCATGATCAGCCTGGAAGAAACACCGGACGTCGACGGCTCGGCCATCGAGGCGCTGCGCATCTTTGCGGCCGAATGTGCGGCGCGCGGCCTGCAACTGATGCTGGTGCGGCTCAAGCCGCGCGCGCTCACAGTGTTGCAGCGCGCCGCCAATGACACGCTGCGTCCGGAGATGCTGCACGAGTTGAGCGTGGACGAATGCGTGCAATCGCTCGCGACAGCGCCCAGCACACCGGCCGGTCCCCTGCTCGACAACGCCGGGGCATAACACGCTGCGCGAGGCGCGGCAGCCCCGGAACCGGCGAATCAGCGCGGGGCGTTGCCCGATGCACGCGCGCCTTCCAGGATGATGCGCGCCAGCTTGGCGTAATCGCCATCAAAGTGATGGCCGCCAGGCAGCTTCACGAGTTGCACCTGCTTCGGGTCCAGGCCTGGGCAGTTGGTGTCTGTCTCTTCCTTGCCGTAGATGCACATGCCCAGGCCCGCCGGCAGCTTCTGCACCTCGGGCAGGATCGGCAGGCCAGACGCGCTGCTCGACACCCAGTTGGTCATGTGGAACTCAAAATCGGCACGCTTGCCCAGGCCCATCATCACGGCCAGCGCAACATGCTCGCGTGATGCCGTCGGCAGCCGGTTGACGATGAAGGGCAGCACGTCTGCGCCCTGCGAATAGCCGATCAGCAAAGCCTTCTGCTTCTTCCAGCGCGCCGCGTAAAAGCGCACGAGGCGATCCATATCGGCGGCGGCGGAGGCTGGCGTACGCGGCGTCCAGAAGTAGCGCAGCGAATCGATGCCCACCACGGGCACGCCGGACTTGGACAGCGCGGCCGCGACCTCCTTGTCGAGCCCGGCCCAACCGCCGTCACCCGAGAGCAGCACTGCGAACAGCTCGGATGATGTACCGGGCTGCGCGGGCACTTCGATGATCGGCAAGTCGGATACCGCTGCGGGCGGCGGCGGGGGCGGCGGTTTGCGTTGGGCGACAAGCTTGGCGAAAGCAGTCTTGAAAGGCTCGCTGGCTGTCACCGGCGGTGCATTGGCAGCCGACGCGGCGGCCGGCAACGCCACCGATTGCGCCCCCGAAATCGTATCGATGAAGGCTTGCGTGGCACGCGCTTCGCACAGCGGACCGGAGCGGCGTGCAAACGACGTCGGCGTGGCCGATTGCAGCACCACCCACGGCGCAGACAATTTCGTGGCCGGCAGCAGTACCACCCCGGCATTCTCAGGCGGCTTGACGCGCTTGGCCGTGGTGCGGCTCTCGCTCATGCGGCGGCTGAAGTGCACGCCCTCGCCCTTGCATAGCGGCTTGCGAAGTTCCAGCACGGGGCAGAATTCCATCGACATGGCCGCGGCAAAGATGTTCGGACGCGCCTGGGCAATCATGGCGTAGGCCAGCGCCCCGCCTTCGTTGTCGCCCACGAGGATGGGCGGGTAATAGCCCGGCACCTTCTCGTAGGCCTGCAGGAAACGGCTGAAGTTTTCGAGGTCGCCATCGGGGAAGGCGCAATCGCCCAGGTCAGCCTCCAGGCTCGCGAACAGCGCGGGCGTGGACAGACCGGCCACCAATGCGCCCTGCTGTGCGAGGCTTTCTGCCATGCGCGATGCGGCGGGCGTCCAGCCAAGGTCACCCGAGAGCATCAGCACGACGGAGCGGATTTCGCCCTTCGGCTTGTAGACCGGCACATCGCGAAAACGCCCGTGCGTGACGAACTCGACGGCGCCGGGCGCCGCCGCGGCCGTGGCAGGCGCCACCACCGGCAGCGACAGCACGCCGCCATTGGCAGCCTTGTTGGCGGTGACGGCTGCGGCGCTCATCTGCAGGCGAGGCGGCATGTCGCCGCGCGGCGGCGCGGCCACAACACCGCTGGCGCCCGTCATGCCGACGGGCGGCACCAGCACCGGACCTTGCACGGGCGTAGGCTTGGCTGCTGCCGGAGCATCGGCAGCGATGGCCCAGGACGCGGCCAGCACCATGCCGAACGCACTCAAATGCCCAGCCCAACGCAAGCCTTTGCGTAGTACTCCCCGATGCCGCGCCTCTTGCGTGCGCGGTGCTTGCCAACTCATTTGGAGATCACTCCCTTCAAGCCGCCGCCGATCAGCGCGGCAACGTCCGTCAATGTGAACAGCGGCGCAATCCCGCCACGCGCGAGCAGGTAGCGGGCTTCCCACACCGGCTCGAACTTGTCTTTGAAATTGCGCAGCCCTCTGAAATTGTAGAAGCGCGCGCCATGCCGGAACATCATCCGTCCGAAGCGGTGCCAGCGCGGCGCAAGCTGATGCTCAACCATGCCCGACATCGGCGCCATCCCCAGACCGAAACGCTGATACCCCTGCGCCTGGAAGTGCAGGATGACCTTGCCGAACAGGAAATCCATCGTGCCCGGCGGCACATTGCTGCGATAGCGCATCAGGTCGACGCTCGCCTCGATGCGCAGCACGTCTGGACACATCAGCGTGGCAAACGCCAGGATGACGCCCTCACGGCGCACCACGGCCACGGGCTGGCTACAGATGTAGCGGTCGTCAAATGCGCCGAGCGAAAAGCCTTTTTCGCGCGCGTTCTGGTTGCGCAGCCATTCATCGGAGATGGTGCGCAATTCGTCCAGCACGGTCGGCACCTCTGCCGTGGGGACGATCTCGAACGACAAGCCTTCGCGCTCGCCGCGCGTGACGCCGTGGCGCAGGTTGGCGCGGCGCGAGCCCTTCAGGCTGAACTCGGGCAGCGACACATACGCCTCTTCGCCCAGCTTGTAGGCGCGCAGCCCCGCGTCGAGATACAGCGACAGCGTCTGCGGGCGCGTCTTGTAGAACGCGGCGCGCCCGCCATGCGCATCCGCCATTTCGATAAAGCGCCAGATCAGCTCGGGCCATTCCTGCTGCGCGCCCACGGGGTCGGACAGCGCCACCCACGAGCGCCCCTGCTTGGCATACATGATGAACGCGTTGCCCGACGGCGAGAACAGCAGGCTCTTGTCGCCCATCAGCGCGAGCGTGGCATCGGCAGCAGGCTGCTTGCGGATGATCTCCGCCGCGCGGGCGAGTTCTTCGTCGCTCGGGAAGGTCGTAACGCCGGGCTCCTTGCGAAAGAGCTGGCGCATGCCGAACCCGAGGCCGGTCACGGCCACGGCCATCAGCGCGCGGATGGAGCGCGGCGCATCACCGTCGAACGTAAATTGCCACCAGAGCTGGTTGGCGTAGGCGACCTCGCGGTAGGCGAAGAAGAGGATCCACACGCACGCCGCGAACACGCAAAGCATGGCGAGCAGCCACCCCGCCTCCAGCCGTTGCGAGAACAGCGACGACGGCCGATCAAACTGCCGGCGCGAGATGACGAGCAGCACCGCCAGCGTCACCAATACCGCCATCTCCGACACGGCAATGCCCTTGGGCAGCGCCAGCACGCCGGTCAGCAGCGACAGCACCAGCGCCGCCCACCACGCGGCATCCAGCCGGTGCAGCAGCCCGCGTGCGACAAACAGCATGATGAGGCCCGCCACGCTGCCGATCATGTGCGAGGCTTCCACCACGAACAGCGGCACGTGCATGCGCAGGAGGTCTTCGGCCTCGTCCGTGGCGGGGGTGACGCCCGAGACGAGCAGCATCACGCCTGCCACCATCGTCAGCGCGGCCAACAGCCCCGGCGACAGCTTGACCGCTGCGCGGCCAAACGGTGCCCCGGCGCCGGAGCGCAACTCGAACACGCCGAGCATGGCGGCAGCCACGACCAGCGGCAGCAGGAAATAGATGGCACGGTAGAACAGCAGCGCGGCCAGAACCTCTGCCGGCGGCGCCTGGCCGCTGCAGCCCAACAGAATGACGGCTTCAAACACGCCCAAACCGCCCGGGCTCTGGCTCAGCACGCCCAGCGTGACCGCCAGCGCGTAGAACGCGACAAACGTGGGCAGATCGACGGCGCCTGCCGGCATCAATACCCACAGCGCGGCCGCGGCCGCACTCATATCCGCCGCAGAGATCGCGAACTGCCGCGCTGCCAGCCCCGCCGGCGGCAGGCGGATCTCCCAACGGCCGAACAGCGTCACGTGGCGCCGCCGCATGCACAGCACCAACAACGCCACGACGCCGGCCAGCACCAGCAACGCCACGACTTCAAGCAACGCCGCCGGCAAATGCGCAATGGCCGCGATATGCGGGGCACCCCACAACAGCCCGACCGCCCCAAAGGCCGTGGTGGACACGCCCAGCGCGCCCGCATCAAAGGCCACCGCCTCTGTCACGCGTGCCGGGTCAAGCCCTGCCGCTGTATACAGGCGCGTGCGCACCGCCCCCGCCGTCAGCGAACCGAGGCCGACGGTATTGCCCAGCGCATAGGCAATGAACGAGGTCGTGGCCACCGTGGCGGGTGCGACATGTGCAGCCGCATAGCGCAGGCCGGACGCGTCGTAGCCGGTCAGGGCGACGTAACTCAGCGCCGTGGCCAGCATGGCCAGCAACAGGTGCGAGCGCGGCGTGGCCTGCAGCGCGGCAACCATGTCTGCGTAGTGCACATGGTCGAGCAGCGCATACAGGCTGTCGAACACCAGCGCGCCAAGCACGAGCACAACACCGATCACCATCCAGCCGGCGAGTCCAAAGCTGGAGTCGGACGGCGCGGGCGTGGCGGGCGCGTCAGGCGCAGTGCGGGCCGGTGATCGGCGTGATGTTGGACTGGCGTCGTTGGACGCGGCGTCAGGCATGGTGAAAAACGAAATCCTGCTGGCTTGGCGGAGTGCCGGGTGGAGGCGATATACGAATCCAGGCACGCAAAGGCGGAAGAGCGCGGCAAGCCAAACCGTCCAAGCCCACGCTCGGCGCGGTGTCGACGTCTTGATTGGACCCTGACCTACCGGCACGCGCATGTCGCGCACACCGGTGTTCTCGCGACCCGCGCTTCAAACGGCGCGTGTGCTGGATTCGCACGTTGTTTGTGGCCTACGTAATACGGCTGAAGCGGCCGATGCGTTGACACACGGTCTGCATTTTACGGTTTGGGCGCACTGCCCGGCGCCTTTGGCGGCACATCGGGCTTGCCGGCATCGACGGAAACCGGGTCGCTGGCAGGAAAGGTTTCTTCAATGCCCTCGTCGAGCAGGGCTTCCTCGTGCGTATCGGCCACGAGCGGATGCGGGTTGGCGGGCGCCGGGGTGGGTGAGGCGCGATCGTCTGGCTCTGGCATGGCGTTCTCCAAGGATGCTTACCCAGAATAGGCAAAGCCGGCCTGACACGATTGCACGAAGGTGCGATGGGCATATGTCGGGCGGGCAGCGTGCCCGGCGCCACGGGTGCGGCACTCAGGCAATGCTCAGCAAGCCGCACACCTGCGCCCACAAAAACGTTGCACAAACGGACTGGATCGGCATTAGCAAACGTTTTCTTTCCAGAAAACGTCTTAGATAGTATTGCGTAGGAAGGTAGGGTCCGGTACACAATCGAGACTGTCGTTTTCAATATTTTCACAATTCTGCGCATGCCTTTAGAGCGCGCCACCGGCGCATTCCTGCGACGCCCCTCCCTGCTGATCATCGGCGCGTCGGTGCTGTCACTGGTGCTGGCCGCGTTCACCGCGCTCTCGCTCTGGGAAATGCGTACGGACGCGCTGGCCCGCGCGCGCGATGCTGCCGACAACCTGTCGCTGATCCTGCAACGCGACATTGCCCGCAACATCGAGGTGTACGACCTGTCGCTGCAGGCCGTGATCGACGGCGTGCGCGACCCCGCCATGCTGGCACTGCCGCCCAACGTCCGCCAGCTCGTGCTGTTCGACCGCTCGACCAACGCGCAAGACCTGGGCTCCCTGCTGGTGACCAACAAGGTCGGCGACGTGGTCTTCGATTCCCGCTCGGTGCCGCCGCGGCATATTCACCTGGGCGACCGTGACTACTTCCAGGTGCATCGGGGCTCCGCAAATGTCGGGCTGTACATCAGCGAGCCCTTTACGCCGCGCGTGACCGGGTTGGACACGTCGCTCGGCCTGAGCCGGCGCTTGAATGGCCCGCATGGCGAGTTCAACGGCATCGTGGTCGGCACGCTGCGCCTGAACTACTTCCGCCGGCTATTCGATGGCATCAACCTGGGGCCCCACGCAACCGTCACGCTGATACGCACGGACGGTACGCTGCTCATGCGGCGACCGTACAGCGAAAAACTCATCGGCCGCAGCCTGGCCGATGCCGTTGCCTTCCAGAAGCGCCTGCTCACGCCGCAAGGCTCGTACGTAGACGTCGCCAGCCTCGACGGCATCGAGCGCCTGTTCAGCTTCCGCCATATCGGCGACCACCCGCTGATTGTCACCGTTGGCCTCGCCACCGAAGACATCTACGCAGAATGGCGGCAGCGCGCATGGGTGATCAGCGGCACCGTGCTGATGCTCGACGCGGTATTCATGGCGCTGTCGTTGCTTTTCGCGCAGCAACTACGCAAGCGGCTCGAGATGGAGCAGCAATTGCACCTGCTGGCCAATACCGACAGCCTGACCGGGCTCGGCACGCGCCGCGCGCTGGACTCTGCACTGGACGTGGAATGGCGCCGCGCCAATCGCCACCACGCCCCGATGTCTGTGCTGATGATCGACGTGGACGACTTCAAACCCTACAACGACAAGTATGGCCATGCCGCCGGCGATACCGCGCTACGCACGGTGGCACGCTGCATCAACGACAGCATCAAGCGCCCGGGGGATTTTGCCGGCCGCTATGGCGGCGAAGAGTTCTGCGCCGTGCTGCCCAATACAGACCTCAGTGGTGCCTTGCGCGTGGCCGAGAGCATCCGCACCGCCGTGCTGCGCGCCGACGAACCCAACGCGGGAAGCGCATACGGCACGCTGACGGTCAGCATTGGGGTGGCTTCCCACTCTGGCCTCGCTGCGGCCGACGATACCGTTCAAGACCTGATCCACCTGGCCGACGGGCGCCTGTATGAAGCCAAGGCCGCGGGCCGCAACGTGGTCATCCCCAGACAGGAGCGACCGAAGTTGGCGGTCGTTTAGGCTAGCCCCCTCGGGCACCCCACTTTGGGGGCATGCCATCGTGAGCCACCGCTTCTGCACAATGCACGGGCCTTTCAGGAAACCACCGTGAGCAAACCTCCGCATTCCCACTTCGATACGTCTGCGCTGCCGCGCGAGCATCAATTTGCGGCGTGGCGGGATGCCATCAACGTGCTGTTCGACACGCGCTCCGCCGCGCCGCAGTCGCATGGCTTTCAGGCCAGCGTTGACGCGTATCTGTGCGGCGAGACCGGTGTGGGCATGATCAGCGCGCAGGCACAGCACTATGATCGGTCCCGCTCCAAGCTCGGGCGCGACGGCATGGATGTCTACGTGCTCCAGTACTACCTGGAAGGCAGTTGCGGACAGCGTGACGGCGCCACCGGCACCGCCACGCGCCCCGGCGATCTGTTCATCGTCGATGCTGCACAGCCGCTCGCCACCAGCACGACCGACAGCCGATTCCTGAGCCTGGCGGTGCCACGGCGGCTGCTGGCGCCGCTGCTGCGCGCACCGGACGAACTCAGCATGCGCGTGCTGCGCGGCGATGCGCCGATGGTCGGGCTGCTGCGCGATCACCTGTGCTCGCTCTATCAATCGGTCGGGAAATTGAGCGAGGCCGAGGCGCAGGCCGTCATGCCGGGCACGCTGCAACTGGCGGCGGCCGCCATCAACTGCCAGGTGACCGAAGCCAGTGCGCCGGCCGTCAGGGAAAGCCTGTTTGCGTCGATCTGCCGGCACGTGCAACAGAACCTGCCCGATCTCACACTTTCGCCCGAGGGGGTTGCCGTGCAGTTCGGCATCTCGCGTGCCACGCTGTACCGGCTGTTCGAGCGCGAAGGCGGCTTCTTCAACTACCTGCGCATGCAGCGCCTGCGGCAATGCCACGCGATCCTGGCAGACCGCTCGCAGACGCACCGGTCGGTGGCCGAAATCGCGCAGACCTACGGTTTTTCCGACGCATCGAACTTCACGCGCGCGTACCGCCGCGCCTCGGGCATGTCACCGCGTGAGACACGCATGCTCGCCATCGAAGGTCGTGCCACCGCCATGCGCTTCGTTCAGCAAAAAGACTGGCGCACCTGGGTCATGCAGATGCGCTGAAGCGCGCGCGGTACCCCTGCCGCGCTCCCGTTTTCCTCCCGCCGCCCCCGCTCAGCCACCCCAAAGGCTGAGACGCGCTGACAGGTTCGCGCGACTGCCGAACCGGTTCGCGGGCACAGCCGCTTTCGCCGTTGAATCCCCACTGGCGTGCATGCGAGCATCCGGCCCGACCTGATGAGCGCCCACGCTCTCGCGGCGGGCACGTGCGACGTGCCCTCTCTTCGTCGAACAGGTCGAAGCGGTGCGGACATCCCGCGCTTTGCACAACACACAACGACAAAACGGGGGTCTCGTGAAAGACATTACGGGAAAAACGCTTGCCTTGACGCTGTTCGCCACCGTGGCCCTGGCCGCGTGCGGCGGCGCAGACTCAGGTAGCAATACGGCCAGCAACGGCGGCAACACCGGGGGCAACACGCCGCCCGCATCCACCTGCGCGGAAACCGGCGTCGATGCCAAGTACGCGTGCCAGACCGGCAGCACCGAGCCGCTGTACGCCTACCAATGGGCGCTCAAGCAGGCGACCAGCTTCTTCGCTGCATTCGGCCTGGTGGCCAACGGCACGACCGACATCGACGTGGAAGACGCGCACAAGGCCGGCATCAAGGGCCAGGGCGTCAACGTGCTCGTGCTGGATGACGGCATCGACGTGCACAACGAAGACCTGTTCGCCAATGCCAACTCGGACATGACGCACAACTTCGACGATGGTTCGAACGATCCGACACCGGCAGACATTCCCGCGAACATCAAAGACGCGCACGGCACCAACGTGGCCGGCATCATCGCTGCGGCACAGAACGGCAAGGGCGTCATGGGGATTGCTCCGCACGCGACGCTGGGCGGGGCGCGCTTTATCGGCGCAGCGAATCCGGACACGACCGCGGCCTACGGCGGCGCCGACTGGTCGAAGAACGGCCACATCATCAATGCCTCGTACGGCGCGAACCCGCAGGCACCGCTGGAATACGACACGTCCACCTCGACACAGGCAGCGGTGCGTGCCTTCCCGAACCTGCGTGGCGGCCGCGGGCTGGTCATGCTCAAGGCGTCGGGCAATGAATACGAATACATCAACGACGGCGTCAGCGTTCCGCCGCGCACATGCCCGACCGTCGGTGGCACCGCCGGCATGATCGGCTGCGAGAATCCCGCCAATGATCCAGAAGCGCTGGAGCCCGGCGTCATCGTGGTCGGCGCGGCAAACGCGAAGGGCATCAAGTCGAGCTACTCCAACGCCGGATCGGTCAACTGGATCACAGGCCTGGGCGGCGAGTACGGCGACGGCGGCAAATATGGCGAAACCGGCAGCGGCCCAAAGATTTTCTCCACCGACCTCAGCGGCTGCGCACGCGGCTACAGCCGGGCCAATCCGGACGACACCAACGACTTTGCGATTGCTGGCACTGCCACCAACCTGAAAGACAACGCGAAGTGCGATTACTCGAGCATGAACGGCACGTCGGCGGCTACGCCCACGCTGTCCGGCGTGGTCGCGCTGATGCTGGCCGCCAACCCGAATCTGACGTGGCGCGATGTTCGCGAAATCCTGCGCGCAACTGCCCGCCAGATCGACACCGATTACGGCAGCCGTGACGGCCGTAACGCGCGAATCGACCTGCTCACCGGTGCCGCCACGGGCGATACCAGCGCCGCGCTGACTGACGGCGCGACCACCGCACGGCTGGACTACGGCTGGCAGACCAATGCCGCCGGCTATGCATATTCCACGTGGTACGGCTTCGGGCTGGTCGATGCGTCAGCGGCGGTGAAAATGGCCAAGGCCACCGTCACCTACAAGCCGGCCGCTCTGACGGTGCCGGACTTCGCGGCGGCCTTTGCCAACGTGAACCAGCTGAACTACGGCGCGGTGCAAAAGCTCGGCCAGTTCAACGTGTCGGGCACCGACAAGGTCGACGCCCTGCAATTGCGCGTGTCGGGCTCGGTGTGCGTGGGCAGTGTCGGCTTCTTTGTGAAGTCGCCCTCGGGGACGGTGTCGGCGTTGTCCCTGCCCTACAACGGCTATTACAACAACGGCGTCGATACCGTGAACAAGTACGGCCTGGGCAGTTACGCCTTCTATGGCGAGAACGCAGCCGGCACGTGGGAGGTCTACGCCGTCAGCGGCGTGCCGACCAATGCCTGTTCGACATACCAGCCCCAGGGCGGTACCCACAGCGTGACCCTTGCCACGCCGCTGGCCGTGGAGTACCGCGTGATTGCTGCCAAGTGAGCCTGTTCGGAGACCATTCAACATGATCAATACAACCCTGATGAAGACCGTGGCGCTGGCGGCGCTGCTCTCGATGGCTTCGGCGTGCCAGGCAGCCGACCTGACGGTGGGCAAGCACCTGAGCACGCAGGAGCTGACGCAATACGCAAGCGCACCGACAGTGCAGATCGAATCGCAGTCGTTCAAGGTGCTCTCCAGCGGCACGCGAACCAAGGCGGCGGGTGCGGCATCCTCCGCCGTCACGCAGGTCGTCAATGAACGCGGCGTGGTGGGCGAGAGCCGCAACGAGGTGGTCGTCTCGCAGGTGTCGGTCGACAGCGTGCGCCAGGCGGTGAGCAACCTGCCCGCAACGCCCGTATCGGCGGAGTACTACGGGCACCTGAACATCAGCACCCTGCGCTTTGCTACGTTCCAGGATGCCGTGAATGCGCGTGCGCAGCTCAAGAAAACGCTGCCGCAGGCGCGGGTGGACGTTCCGATCCAGTACGCCAAACCCGTGGCGCGCTGATCAGCCTCCGTCCGGTCACACAAGACGCCCCGCCTCCGTGCGGGGCGTTTTTCATGGAGCGGCGTATCATCCCGGCCTTTTCCCCAGTCAGGACAACACCATGACCAAGGCCACCGGCAGCTTCGAAGCGCTGGCCGCACGCGAAGGCGGCCTGCAGCACCGTCTCTCATCTGCGCAACTCGCCATGATCGCCATCGGCAGCGCGATCGGCACCGGTCTGTTCCTGGGCAGCGGTGCGGCCATTCAACTGGCCGGCCCAGGCGTGATTGCAAGCTATGCCATTGGCGCACTCATTGCGCTGCTGCTCATGGGCTGTCTGGCCGAGATGGTGGTGGCCCACCCGACCACCGGCTCTTTTGGCGCCTATGCCGAGCATTACGTTAGCCCGCTCGCCGGCTTCCTGGTGCGTTATGCGTATTGGGCGGCGGTCGTCTTCGTGATTGGCGCGGAGGTGACGGCGGTGGCGGTTTACATGGCGTACTGGTTTCCGGGCGTGCCAGCGTGGGTATGGATCGTGGGGTTCTCTGCCGTGCTCGTGTGGATCAATGCCAGCAGCGTCGAGGTATTCGGCGTGGCCGAATACTGGTGCTCGATGATCAAGGTGGTGGCCATCGTCGCGTTTCTGGCGGTGGCGAGCTATGCCATTCATCGTGCGCCCGAAGGCGCATCGATCGGCTTTCACAACTACGTGGACATGGGCGGCTTTCTGCCGAACGGCTGGCATGGTGTGTGGTTCGGCGCGGTGGTCAGCATCTTCAGCTTCTTCGGTATCGAGCTGATTGCCGTGGCCGCCGGCGAAGCGCGCGAGCCCGAAGCGGCCGCCACCCGCGCATTCCGCTCCACGCTGTTCCGGCTGGTGTACTTCTACCTCTGCACACTTGCGCTGATGCTGGCCGTGGTGCCGTGGCAGCAAGCCGGCACAGGCAAGAGCCCCTTCGTGCGGGTGATGGAGATCCTGGGCATTGCCGGCGGCGCGGGGGTGATGAACTTCGTGGTGCTCACCGCCGCCTTGTCGTCGATGAACGCGCAGTTGTATGTGTCCACGCGCATGCTGTTCAGCCTGGCACGCGGCGGGCAGGCGCCCAGGGCGCTCGGTGTGGTGAGCCAACGCGGCGTGCCCCTGCGCGCGCTCGCTGTGTCCAGTTCCGGGGCTGCGCTGGCGGCCGTACTCAGCGTCGTGCTTCCGGGCCATTCGTTCTTGCTGATGATGGCGCTTGCGATGTTCGGCGCGCTCTTTACGTGGCTCGTCATCTTCATCACGCACCTGCGCTTTCGCCGGGCAGCGGAACGCGAAGGTCGCACGCTGAGGTTCCGCATGTGGGGCTTTCCGACGCTGACCGTCATCGGCGCCGTCGCGATGGCGGTCATCATCGTCAGTACGGCGTGGATGGCGGATTTCCGCATGACGCTGGTGGTGGGTGTGCCGTTCCTGCTGGTGATGGCGCTGGTATTCCGGCAGGCGCGGCTGGGGGAGTCGCCTGCGCGTCAGCCCTCTGCGCGCAACTGATCCTCGACCAGCGCCACCCAGCATGCAGCTCCAATGGGGATCAGCTTGTCATTGAAATCGTAGCCGTCGTTGTGCAGCGAGCAGCCGACCCACTGGCCGCCCAAGCCGTTGCCCAGCGCGAAGTAGCAGCCTGGGCGTTTTTCCAGCATCCAGGCAAAGTCTTCACTGCCCATCTGCGAAGACGGCGGCACCTGGATGACGCGCTCCTCGCCCAGCACGCTCGCCACGGCACGGCGCGCGATAGCGGTCTGCTCGGGTGTATTGCAGATGGCCGGCACCAACCGCTCGTAGACGATCTCCGCGCACACGCCATAGGATGCGGCCTGGTGCGTAATGACCTCGCGGATGCGCGTCTCCAGCAGCTCGCGCACCTCCGGCTTGGTCGCGCGCACGCTCAACTTGAGCATGGCCGTTTCGGGGATGATGTTGTGCGTCGTCCCGGCCTGCATCTGCCCAACGCTGATGACCGCCGCATCCACGGGCGCGACATTGCGCGAGACGATGCCCTGCAACGCCACCACCGTCGATGCCAGAGCCAGCGTCGGGTCCACAGCCAGGTTTGGCATGGCGCCATGGCCGCCGCGCCCGCTGAAAGTCACCGTTACACGATCTGACGAACCGCCCAGCGGGCCGCTCTGCACGACGGCCACGCCCAGCGGCAAGCCGGGCGCGTTGTGGAAAGCGTAGATGCCATCGCAGGGGAAGCGCTCGAACAGGCCATCGTCCATCATGGCCACGGCGCCGGTCAGGCCCTCTTCATCGGGCTGGAAGATGAGGTTCAGGGTGCCGTTGAAGTTGCGCGTGGCCGCCAGGTGCTCGGCGGCCGCAAGCAACGTGGCGGTATGGCCATCGTGGCCGCACGCATGCATGCGGCCGGCCACCTGGCTGGCGTAGGGCAAGCCTGTGCGCTCCTGCATGGGCAGAGCGTCCATGTCGGCGCGCAGGCCGATCGTGCGCGTGCCGTTGCCCACCTTCAATTGCCCCACCAGGCCGTGGCCGCCGACGCTGTGCACGTCATAGCCCCATTCACGCAGCAGACCGGCGACGAGCTGGGAGGTGTGCGGCACGTCGGCACCCAATTCCGGGTTGGCATGGATGCGGTGACGCAGTTCGGCAAAGCGGTCGGCGCCCACGTGCAGGGCCTGGGGGATGCTGGGTGAATTCGGATCGAGGTACATGGTGCAAGGTCAGAGGCGAACTAGGTAAAGGCAACGATGGCGCGGCATCAATCTCAATCGCGGCCGGGATACGTCGGGAACAGCGTGAGCGCGCCCAGGCTGATTGCACTGCTGGCCAGCAGATACCAGGCCGGTGCCATCGGATTGCCGGTTACGCCCAGCAACCACGTAACGATGAGCGGCGCAAAGCCGCCGAACACGGTCACCCCCAGGCTGTACATCACCGACATGCCGGTCGCGCGATGCTTGCGCGGGAAGGCTTCCATCAGCAGCGCCGCGCCCGCGCCATTGCTGACCGCCATGATCGTCACGCCCAGCGCGATCAGCCCCATGGTGAGTGCCAACCCCGCACCGGAAGACAGCAGCACGAAGCCCGGGTACGTGCACGACAGGCTGACCGCAGACGCGACATACAGCATCGGCTTGCGCGTCGGCAAGCGGTCAGCAATCAGACCAAACAGCGGCGACATGACCAGCATGGTGAACCCCGCCACGCACGCCGTGAGAAATGCCGTGACCGGCGGCATGTGCAACGAGTGGATCAGGTACGTGGGCATGTAGAAGATCAGGATGTACATGGACGCAGTGGCCCCCGTCATCAGCAGCATGCCCAGCACCAGCGTGCGCGCATGCTGGCGAAGCACGTCGACCACGCTGCCGTGCGGGGCGGCCTCATGCGTCTCCTTCAGATGCCGGCGGATATACATGCCAACCGGCGCGATCAACAAGCCCAACAAGAACGGCAGCCGCCATCCCCAGCTCTGTAGAGCCTCGGGGCTGAGCACGGCGCTCACACCGGCCGCACTCAACGCGCCGAGCAGTGCCGCCGCACCCTGCGTGGCAGCCTGCCAGCTCACCAGGAAGCAACGCCGGCCCTTGCTGGCCGATTCCAGCAGCAGTGCCGACGCCGCGCCGATTTCCCCGCCGGCCGACAGGCCCTGCAGCAAGCGCCCGAGCACCACCAGCACCGTTGCCGTCACGCCGATCGCCGCGTGGCTGGGTGTGAAGGCGATCAGCGCGGTGCCGGCCGTCATCAATGCAATTGTCAGTGTGAGTGCTGCCTTGCGGCCGCGCCGATCGGCCATGTTGCCGATCAACACGGCGCCTAGCGGCCGCATGACAAAGCCCGCACCAAACGTGGCGAATGACAACAGCAACGACGCCAGCGGGCTGCTCGACGGAAAGAACAATCGCCCGATGGTGGCGGCAAAGAAGCTATAGACCGTGAAGTCGTACATTTCGAGCCCGTTGCCGATGGCGGCGGCAACGACAGCGCGGCTCGAATGCGGGGTCACGGCGGTGGTCCCTTGGCGTGGGGCGCCAGCGGGCACGGCGATCTGGGCATCCATCTTTGATGTCTCCTCCAGTCGGGCGGGCTTCTATGAGCGTCCCGCAATGCGCTGGATTGAAGGGCAATAGTAGGAGCGGTCGAGCCGATTCCGCCTCTCGTTTTTTTTCATGGCTATAGCTGTTGGCTATGGCGGGAGCGCGCATCCGAGTCTGCCCGGCTATTCCAACCGCCGCCCCGGGAGGATTCCGCAGTACAGTTGCGGGCTGGCGGTGCGGCATGCCAGCTCCGCCGCGCCGTGTATCAAGGACACCTATGAAGCTCAACCAGCTACGCGCACTGGTCACTGTTGCCGAGACGGGCAGCATCCAGGAGGCATCACGCCTGCTTCACATCACGCAGCCCGCGCTCAGCAAGGCCATCAAGGAGTTGGAAACCAGCGTGGGCGCAACGCTGTTCGTACGCTCCAGCAAGGGCATCCGGCTTACGCCGTATGGCCAGCGCCTGGTCGGGCATGCACGCTTGATCAATGAAAGCGTCAAGCGCGCACGAGAAGACCTGGAAGACATGAAAGGGGCGGTGACGAGCGAACTGACGGTGGGCGTCACCCCCGTCACCGCGCTCATCGGGCCGGTGGCCGACTGTCTCGTGACCTTCCGCCGGGAGTTTCCCAATGCGCGGTTGCGCATCCTGGAGGCACGTCCGGGCCAATTACTGGAACTGCTGCGCGAGGGCGCCATCGATTTTGCGCTGACGTCTCAGTTGCAGACGGGCGAACGCGGGTTCGACCACACCGTGGTCTGCCGCGCGCAGACGCTGATCGGCGTACGCAAGGGCCACCCGTTGCGCGGCCACCAGCCCCTGCATGCGTTGCAGCAAGAAGAGTGGCTTGCCCCCGATTCGCTTGCTGACGAGCACTCGCCGCTGTACCGACTGTTTGCCGACGCCGGTCTCGCCCCGCCCGAACGCGTGGTCGAATGCAACTCCATGACCCTGCTGCTCGAACTGTGCTGGAAATCGGACGCCCTGCTCCTGCTGTCGAGCGAATCGACGCGCTCGCCCATCATCCGTCAGACGATCGACTTTATCGAGACCGATCAGCCAATGCCCGAGCGCGTCATCTCGCTGCTCACGCGGGACCGCCACGTCCTGACAGCGCTCGGCGCGCGCTTGCATGACGCGCTGGCACAGGCGCTGCGGCAGGCGTATCCGGAGCGGCCGGCGCAGCCGTGAACCAGTGCGGTTCTGCGCGCGATCAGGCCAACGCCAGCGCCTGATCCAGATCGGCGAGCAGGTCGTCGATATGCTCGATGCCGATCGACAACCGGATCGTCTCCTGCCGCACACCAGCCTTGGCCAGTTCGGTTTCTGACAACTGCCGATGCGTGGTCGATGCCGGATGCGTGGCCAGCGACTTGGCGTCGCCAATGTTCACCAGCCGCGTGAACAACTGCAGCGCATCCTGAAAACGCGCCCCGGCGGCAAAGCCACCCTTCACGCCAAACGTAAGTAGCCCCGGCGCCTTGCCCGAAAGGTATTTGCGCACGAGCCCGTGGTCGGGGTGATCGTCAAGGCTGGCGTGGTTGACCCACTCCACCTTGGCGTGGCCGCGCAGATGTCGGGCGATGTGTGTGGCGTTCTGCGTGATGCGGTCGATGCGCAAGCCCAGCGTTTCAATGCCCTGCAGGATCAGGAACGCGTTGAACGGCGACAGCGCCGCCCCGGTATTGCGCAGCGGCACCACCCGGGCGCGGCCGATATACGCCGCGTCGCCCAGCGCTTCCGTATAGACGACACCGTGGTAGCTCACGTCCGGCTCGTTCAGCCGCTTGAAGCGCGCCTTGTGCTTCGCCCACGGAAACTTGCCCGAATCGACGATCGCGCCGCCCAGGCTCGTGCCGTGGCCGCCCAGGTACTTCGTCAGCGAATGCACGACGATGTCGGCGCCATGCTCGAAGGGCCGCGTCAGGTACGGCGTCGGCACCGTGTTGTCGACGATGAGCGGCACGCCGTGGCGGTGCGCGATCTCAGCAAGCGCCGCTATGTCGGTGATGTTGCCCAGCGGGTTGCCGACGGTCTCGGCAAAGACGGCCTTTGTACGGTCGTCGATCAACGCCTCGAACGATGCAGGGTCGCTCGGGTCGGCAAACCGCGTGGTGATGCCCGACAGCGGCAGCGTGTGCGCGAACAGGTTGTAGGTGCCGCCGTACAGCGTGCTGGCCGAGACGATGTTGTCGCCCGCTTCCGCAATCGTCTGGATCGCATACGTCACCGCTGCCTGCCCCGACGCGAGCGCGAGCGCCCCGATGCCGCCTTCGAGCGCGGCGATGCGCTTCTCCAGCACATCGTTGGTCGGGTTCATGATGCGCGAGTAGATGTTGCCCGGCACCTTCAGGTCGAACAGATCGGCGCCGTGCTGCGTGTCGTCAAACGCAAAGGCAACGGTCTGGTAGATCGGCACGGCCACCGCGCGGGTGGTCGGGTCCGCGCTGTAACCGCCGTGGACGGCCACGGTGTCGAGTTTCCAGGCAGGGGCAGTGCTCAAGGACGGCTGCGTCATGGTGCGTCTCCGGAAGGTTGGTCCGGCGAGCATATGGGCAGCGCATCAACGGCGGAACGACCGTTTTTGTCTTTGGTTATGCGCGAAACGACGCGATGCGCGGGCCACATGCGGTCATGCGGATCTCGCATACCTAGGGTAAACACGTCCCACCTGGCCCGAGCCGAACGGATAGCCTCCACAGCATTGAACGCACCGCGCCGGAGGGGCCATGGAAGTCAAATGGATCGAGGACTTTATTGCCCTCACGCAGCACCAGAGCTTTTCGCGAGCGGCGGAGATTCGCAACGTCACCCAGTCCGGCTTCAGCCGCCGCATCCAGGCGCTTGAGCAGTGGGTGGGCGCCGAGCTGGTGGATCGCAGCACCTATCCGCCCACATTGACGGCAGCGGGCCGCCTATTTGAAGAGGCGGCGGATGACGTGCTGAGCAAGCTGATCGACACGCGCGCGATCATCCGCTCCGAGCACCGCATGCCGGGGCCGGGGCTGCAGATTGCAGCGGGCCACACCATTTCATTGAACTGCCTTCCAACCTGGTTAGCGACGGTGGGCAAGCACATCGGCAACCTGCGCGCGCGCATCATTCCGGGCAATGTGCACGACTCGGTTCTCACACTGGTCAACGGTACGTGCGATCTGATGTTTGCGTACGACCACCCTAACCTGCCGCTGCATCTTGATCCCATCAAGTACCCCAGCCTGACGGTCGGGCGCGACACCTTCATGCCCGTCAGCAAGCCGAACGCGCGGCTAGGGCCGATGCACCGCCTGCCCGGCACGGCCAACCGGCCCCTGCCGCTCATCTCTTACACCCCCACAAGCTATTTCGGCCGTTGCCTGGCGCTGCTGTTGAGCCAGGCCGATGCGCAACCGTTCCTGCGGCTCGACTATGAGTCTGACATGGCCGAAATGCTCAAAAAGATGCTTCTCGCCGGTGAAGGCATTGCTTGGCTGCCAAAGAGTTCGATCGAGGCGGAGCTTGCCGCCGGCGTATTGGTGCCGGCCGGCGGGTCGACGTGGTCGCTTGATCTGGACCTGCGTGTGTATCGCAACCAGTTCACGCGCAACGAGCTGCTGGAAAAACTCTGGCGCCATCTGAGCCTGTCCTGAACCTGCATCGGCGGGCCGTTTGCTCGTTTACCCGAACTATGCGGCGCTCGCATGAGCCCTTGCGGGAACCGCATTACGGTACGCGCAGCCGTTCCTACACTCCGTTCACGCAATGAAAGCCGAGCCGCAACATTCGGCCGGCGTCATGCGAAAGGCCACGGATTCGGTGTTCTCCGATTCCGGCAAGAGACCTCACTGGACGGAGCACCATGAAAAAGAATCGCCTTACCGCAACCATCCTGGCAGGCATGCTGCTGGGCATCGCCGTCGGCTATGCGTGCCACAAGCTCGCACCTGACGCCAATGCCGCCAAAGCCATCGCCGGCTATTTCTCCATCATCACGGACATCTTCCTGCGGCTGATCAAGATGATCATCGCGCCGCTGGTGTTCGCGACGCTGGTCTCGGGCCTGGCCGGCATGGACGGCACGCAGGCGGTGCGCCGCATCGGTTTGCGCTCCGTCGCGTGGTTTATTTGCGCGTCGCTCATCTCGTTGGCGCTCGGGCTGGTGCTGGCCAACGTGCTGCAGCCGGGCGCGGGGCTGAACATGACGCCCAATGCCGCCGATGTTGCCACCGGCCTGAACACCGCCGGCCTGAACTTCAAGGACTTCATCACCCACGCATTCCCCACCAGCGTGCTGGATGCCATGGCACGCAACGACATCCTGCAGATCCTGGTGTTCTCGGTGTTCTTTGGCGTGGTGCTGGGTGTGCTCAAGGGTGACGAGCGTGTCTTGCCGCTGTCGCGCGCCATCGACGCCCTGGTGCCGGCCATGCTCAAGCTGACCGACTACGTCATGGCGCTGGCACCGATCGGCGTGTTCGGTGCGATTGCCTCGGCCATTACGTTGCACGGGCTGGATGTGCTGACGACGTACGGCAAGCTGGTCGGCAGCTTCTACCTGGGGCTCGCGCTGCTGCTCGCCATCCTCATCGGCATCGGCCACCTCTTCCTCGGGCGCCAGACGTGGGCGTTGCTCAAGGCCATTCGCGAGCCCGCCATGCTGGCGTTCTCCACGGCCAGCAGTGAAGCGGCCTACCCGCGCCTGACGGAAAAGCTCGAGGCCTTCGGCGTCGACAAGAAGGTCGTGGGTTTCACCCTGCCGCTGGGCTATGCGTTCAACCTCGATGGGTCGATGATGTACCAGGCATTTGCGGCACTCTTCATCGCACAGGCGTTCGGGGTGGAGATGCCGTTGTCGCAGCAGATCCTGATGCTGCTCGTGCTGATGATCAGCAGCAAGGGCATGGCAGGCGTGGCGCGTGGCTCGGTGGTGGTGGTGGCAGCGGTGGCGCCAATGTTCCATCTGCCGCCCTCGGGCGTGGTGCTGATTTTGGCCATCGACCAGATCCTGGACATGGGCCGCACTGCCACCAACGTGGTCGGCAACAGCATCGCCACCACGGCCATCGCGAAGTGGGAAACACGCCGGGCCGCGCGCGAGCAGGCACAAGGTTTCAGTGACCTCACTAGCGTTCCCGGTATTTCAGGCGAAGTGAAATGACAACACCGCATCCCCGTCGCTCGCTGGGCGTGATCGGCGGGCTCGGCGCGCTGGCCAGCGCAGACGTGTTCTTCAAGCTGATTCAGTCCACGCCGGCCAGCACCGATGCCGAGCACCTCGACATCGTGTTCGAGCAGCATCCGTTTTCTCAGGCGGGCCAGACCACGGCAGCCACCACGGAGCGCAAGCTCTACATCTTCGATCTGATCCGCGATTTCCAGCGGCGCGGCATCGGAGAGGTGGTGCTGCCCTGCTTCCTGAGCCACACGTTCATCGATGAGCTGACCGCCAATTCACCGCTGCCGATCATCGACATGATGGCGGGACTGCGCAGCCACGTGCGGCGCAAGTTTCCGGCTGCGCGCCGCATCGGCGTACTGGCCTCGGACACCACGCGCAACAAGCGTTTGTTCGAGCGCCACTTCAACGCACCGGAGTTCGACATCGTCCACCCGCGCGTGGACGACATCGACCGCGTGACCGAAGCGGTGTATGCCCCCGACGGCATCAAGAGCGGCAACCTGCGCGGGCGCCCCATCACGCTCCTGCGTGAAGCCTGCGCCGATCTTGTTGACCAGTGTGTCGACCTGATCCTGCCGGGGCTGACCGAGATCGCCCTGGTTCTCAACGAGCTTGGGCCCCTTGGCGTGCCTATCGTCGATTCGAACTTGGCCTACGCGCAATACGTGGTGTCGTGGCAGCACGATGCGCCCGGCAAGCTCTTCAAGGTGGGGGTGGTGGGGGGCGTGGGGCCCGCCGCCACGGTCGACTTCATGCAGAAGATCGTGCGCAACACGCCTGCCATGCGCGATCAGGACCACATCAAGCTGCTGGTCGAACAGAACCCGCAGATTCCTGACCGCACTGAAAACCTCATCGGCGAAGGCCCGGACCCGACCATCTCGCTGTACGCCACGTGCCGCAAGCTGGAGGCCGGCGACGCCGACATCATTGCCATCCCGTGCAACACGGCGCATGCGTACGTCGAGCGTGTGCAGCCGTATCTCGGCATCCCGATCGTCAACATGCTGACCGTGACGGCTGAGCAGATTCGCAGCACGTTTCCCGACCTGCGCAAGGTCGGCCTGCTGGCAACCTCCGGGACGGTGGCCAGCGGTGTGTACCGCAAGGCGCTGGAAGCGGCAGGCCTCGAACAGGTGGTGCCCAGCGCCGAGCGGCAAGCCGGCGTGATGAACGCCATCTACGGCCCGCAGGGCGTGAAGGCGGGCTTTACCACAGGCGCCTGCATTGACGATCTGATGGCCGCCATCGACGAACTGGCCGCAGGCGGCGTCGAGGTGGTGATCCTCGGCTGCACAGAACTGCCACTGCTGCTGCCGCAAGCCACTGTCAACACATCGGAAGGCCGTGCCGTCACGCTGATCGACCCGACCGATGTCCTGGCGCGGCATTGCGTTGCGCGCGCCCTCGCCCACCCAGTTCCATTGCATTCCAACGCTTCACTGCAAACGACATGACCCACCGTATCGAACACGACCTGCTTGGCGACCGCGAGATCCCCAGCGATGCCTACTACGGCGTTCACACGCTGCGCGCACTGGAGAACTTTCCGATTACCGGAACGCCCATCTCCGCCTATCCGCAGTTGCTCAATGCACTGGCCAGCGTGAAAGCTGCCGCAGCGCTTGCCAACCACGAGCTGGGGCTGCTGGACAGCCTGCATGCCAACGCCATCGTCCATGCATGCGAGCGTGTGCGTGCGGGCGAAGCGCACGCGCATTTCGTCGTCGACGTCATTCAGGGCGGCGCGGGCACATCCACCAACATGAACGCCAACGAGGTCATCGCCAACCTGGCGCTGGAGTTGCTTGGCCACGCGCGCGGCGACTACCAGCATCTGCACCCGAACGAGCACGTCAACCTCAGCCAGAGCACGAACGATGTCTTCCCGACCGCCCTGCGGATTGCAGCGTATGAAGGCGTGCTGACCCTGATCGATGCCATGGGCGTGTTGCGCAAGGCATTCGAGCGCAAGGCCGAGGCGTTTCGTGGCGTGCTCAAGATGGGCCGCACGCAGCTCCAGGACGCCGTGCCGATGACGCTCGGCCAGGAGTTCAGCACCTATGCTGTCATGCTGGGCGAAGACCAGGAGCGCCTGGCCGAAGCCGCCGCACTGATGCGCGAGATCAACCTCGGCGCCACGGCCATCGGCACCGGCATCAACACGCACCCGGGTTATGCGGCGGCGGTGTGTCGACACCTGGCGCAGATCACGGGCATCCCGCTGGTGACGTCGCACAACCTGGTGGAGGCCACGCAAGATGTAGGCGCGTTCGTTCAGCTTTCCGGCGTGCTCAAGCGGACGGCGGTCAAGCTATCGAAGACCTGCAACGACCTGCGGCTGCTCTCCAGCGGCCCGCGCGCAGGGCTGGGCGAAATCAACCTGCCGCCCATGCAGGCGGGGTCGAGCATCATGCCCGGCAAGGTGAATCCGGTGATTCCGGAAGTCGTCAATCAGATCGCATTCGAGGTCATCGGCAATGACCTGACCATCACCTTTGCCGCCGAAGCGGGGCAACTTCAGCTCAATGCCTTCGAGCCCATCATCGCGCACAGCCTGTTCAAGAGCGTCTCGCACCTGCGCAACGGGTGCCTGACGCTGGCGGAAAAGTGCGTCGACGGCATTACCGCCAACGAGGCGCACCTGCGCGCCAATGTCGAGCATTCGATCGGCATCGTCACCGCGCTCAACCCGCACATCGGCTATGCGAATGCGACAGCGATCGCGCAGGAGGCGCTCGTCAGCGGCACCAGCGTGTATCAGCTCGTGCTGGACAAGCGCCTGCTCAGCCGCGAGGCGCTGGACGAGATTCTGCAGCCGGACATGCTGGCCCAGCCGCGCGCGTTGACGGCGGCCCGGGCCATCTGACCAAACGGAGGCCGCAGAGCCGAAAGGGGATCGGTCAACCGAAGCCGTAGAGCTTCACCGGATTGGCAACAAAGATCATCTGCTGCCAATCCGCACGTCCGATCCATGCGGCAATCGTATCCACCAGAGCGGCATCGTCGGGCTTGTGCATCTTCTCGGTCGGATGTGGCCAGTCAGTGCCCCAGAGCATCCGCTCGGGCGCCATGTTGATGAATGCCTTGGCGACGGGCTCTACGTCGGCATAGGCCGGTGCACCGGTCTTGGTATCGACGTATGGGCCGGACAGCGTGATCCACGTGTTTCCCTTGTCGACCAGGCGTTGCGCTGTGCGCATCGCGTCGGACTGCATGCCTCCTGGCTGCGGCACATGGGCAATGTGGTCGATGACAAGCGGACATGGCAGCGCAAGCAGATGCGACTCGAGCGCGGGCAGCTTCGCGCCTTGCACGACAAGCTCGATATGCCACCCAAGTGCGCCGATGCGTGACGCCAGCGGGGCAAGCATGTCGACTGTGGTGGCGCCCGGATAGCTCAGGTTGAAGCGGATGGCTCGCACACCTGCTGCGTGCATCTGCGCAAGCTGGGCATCCGTCACAGAGGTATCGACTACCGCGACACCGCGCGCATTTGGCCCGAAACGCTTCAGCGCATCCAGTGTGCAGCGGTTGTCCGTTCCGTACGTCGACGGCGTGACGACCACGTTGCGCTGCACGCCCAAACGCGCCTGCACCTTGCGGTACTGCTCGATGCTTGCGTTGGGCGGTCGTAGCGTGCTGCCCGGGGCACTGGGGAAACGGTCATCGTAGATGTGCATATGGCAATCCACTGCGCCGGCCGGCAGCTTGAACGTCGGCGGGGCGCTACCGGTGGACCACAACTCTTCCGCTTCGGTAAGCGTCGGAGCAGCGGGCGCCACGGCGCCCAGCCCCGCGATCTGCAGGAATTGCCTTCTGTTGAGGGCGCGCATGGTCAGGCCGCCTCCGCCTTGTTCAGCACCTGCGCTTCGGGCTTCGCGCGACTCAGCAGCAGCAACGTCGTCACGCTCACCAGCGTCAGCAGCGCCAACGGCATCAGCGCCAGTGCATAGCTGCCGGTGGCCTGCTTGACCCAGCCGTACACGTTCACCATCAGGCCGCCGCCGATGAGGTTGGCAATCGCATTGATGGTGGCGAGCCCCGCAGCGGCTGCACTGTTCGAGAGCATGCCGGAGGCCAGCGCCCAGAACGGCCCCTTGAACGAATAGGCCCCCACCAGCACCGCGCACAGCATCACCATGGTCGGCACGAGCGACCCGCTGAGCGACGTGCCGAACAGGCCGAGGCCGATCAGCAGCATGGGAATGGCGGTGTGCCAGCGGCGCTCCTTGAGGCGGTCCGAGCGGCGGCCCCAGAACACCATCAGCACCGAAGCCACTGCATACGGCACAGAGTTCAGCAGCCCCGTCTGCATGACGGTCAAGCCAAACGATTTGAGAAGCTGCGGCTGCCACACCGACAGCGTGCTGCCGGCGGCCGACGCACACACGTCCACCAGCGCGAGGCACAGCACGTAGCGATTACAGAACAGCTTGGCCAGCGGCATCTGCGCAACCTTCTTGGGCCCACGCGCTTCACCAGCCAGCGTGTTCGTGAGCCACTGGCGCTCGTCACTCGACAGCCACTTGGCTTCTTCGGGCCGATCGGTCAGCAGGCGCAGGCACGCGATGCCGAGGAGCACCGTGGGAATGCCTTCGAGGATGAACAGCCAATGCCAACCGCGCAGGCCGGCTAACCCATCCATCTGCAGCAGCGCAGCGGAGATGGGCGAGCCGATGAAGCTCGCTGCCGGAATCGCGACCATGAACGTCGCCACGATGCGGGCACGGTGCGTTGCCGGAATCCAATACGACAGATACAGCAGCACGCCGGGAAAGAACCCGGCCTCCGCCGCGCCCAGCAGGAAGCGCAGCGCATAGAACGATGCCGGGCCTTGCACCAGTGCCGTCGCGGCCGAGATCAGCCCCCACGTGATCATGATCCGCGCAATCCAGATGCGCGCGCCGTAGCGTTGCAGCGCAAGATTGCTCGGCACCTCGAAGAAGAAGTACGACACGAAGAAGAGGCTGCTGCCAAACCCGAACACGCGGGCCGTCAGCCCGAGGTCATGATTCATCTGCAGCGAGGCCATGCCCACGTTGCCGCGGTCGATGAAGGCCAGCAGGTAGCAGAGCATGAGAAATGGCACGAGCCGCCAGACCACCTTGCTCAGGGTCTGCTTTTCAAGATCAGTTACATCAGTGATGCCAGCTTGTTGCATACAGGTCTCCGGATGCCAATGGGCGCTCTCTACGGGCCCTCTGAGGCGAAATCAGTGCTGGAAGAACGACAGGGGATCACCCAAGCGTCTTGCCGCGGGTTTCGGGGGCAAGAAGAACGACAATCGCAGCGGCCGTAAACGCCACGATCGTGGTAGACAACCCGAGGACAAAGCCTCCCGATGTCGAAGCGAGCGCACCAATCAACAGCGGCGCAATGAAACCACCGAGTCGTCCGCCGTTGTAGGCCAGCCCCATGAGGAACCCTCGCGAGGTCGTGTTCCCGATGATCTCTGCCAGAAACGGGCCCGATCCGGCAAAGATGCCGTTCACACCAAATCCGGTCAGGAAAATCGCCACCATCAACAGCAACGGATTCGACGACAGAATATAGACACCCACGGCTGCGGCCCCCACGAGCAGGTAGGCAATGAACATCGGTCGGCGGCCCACCCGGTCCACCAGTGCGGAAAACAGCAAGAAGCCTGCGATGGCACCGAACTGCAGCGCGAGCACGAACTTCAGGCTGTGCACGAAATCCAGATGCTTGACGGTGATCAGGAAGGTCGGTGTCCAGGTAAAGACACCCCAGTACAGGTACTGCAGAAAGAAGATGAAGAAAAACGCCGTCAACAACCCGCGAACGTTCAGGCTTGCTGGAGTTGTGTGCGCCCGACTTGCCCGGGTTGCGGTAAGCGCCGTCTTGCCTTGACGTTCAAGCCAGATCGGCGACTCGGGCGTGCGACGGGCCACCCAGTACAGGATAAAGAATGGCAGCGCTCCAATGAGAAAGAGCACGCGCCATCCATTGCCGGCCAAACCATCATTCAGGTTACTGACCAGCCCCGCCGCGCTGATTGCAATGATTGCGCCGATGGGCAGGCCCATCTGCATCAATGCCCCACCCTTGCCACGGCGGCTCGCGTGCCACGTCTCGGCGATCAGGGCAGCGCCGGCGGTCCACATCCCGCCCATTCCCAAGGCTCCACATAGACGCAAAGCCGCAAACCAGTGCTCGTTCGGCGCGGCGGCGAGCAAGCCAGAGAACAGCGAATAGATGCCGATGCAGAGCATCGCGGTCCGAACCCTTCCGATACGGTCAGACACGTAACCGAAGAAGATGCCACCGATGATCTGCCCAGCCGCCGTGATGCTGGTAAAGAGGCCCAGTTGCGTCTTGCTCAGGCCAAACTGCAGCGCCAGCGTCGGCAACAGCAACGAGAGAAGAAAAGAGTCATAGCTCTCGAACGTCCAGCCCAGCCCAGCCAATGACAGCGAACGCCACTCCGCGCCGGTAATCCGCCGCGCATTCTCTGACTGGCGGCTTGCCATGTTCTCCGCCTGTGCATCGGCACTGACAACCTTCATGTTTTGTCTCCTGGTACGTGTAATCCGTACGTCAATGCAGCCGTACGACTGAACAGCGCGGCCCGCTCGTCAGGCGACGCTGCTCCGGCCAATCGCTTGAAGGCATTCCAAAGCACCGCGTAGCTGAACATCCCCTTGTCGACCGGAAAGTTGCTTTCGAACATGCACCGGTCTGCGCCGAAGAGTTCGACACAAGTCTCGAAGTACGGCCTCCACGCGGCTGCGAGCATCTCCGATGCGGGGGCTTGTTCATGAGACGCAAAATCGAAGCCGAACACGGTCATGCCCGCACCGCCGAGTTTCATCCGCGTGTTGGGCAGACTTGCCAGCCGGGTCAGTGCCTTGCGCCAGTCTTGAAATACAGCGGCGGATTGCCCAGCGTACGGGCCGACGCCAATCGGCCCACCAAAGTGGTCGATGACGATCGTGACCCCTGGCATCGCACTCGCCAGCTCGAACAACGCGTCGAGCTGTGTGTGATAGACCCAGGCATCGAGCGACAGGTTGTAGCGTTCCAGCGCTCTGACACCTTCCCGGAACGGCCTGCTGAACATCAGGTCCGGCGGCGGGGTTACCGGGCTGGAGCGCACCGCATCGCTTTCGTGCCATGCAAGCGGATTGCGAATGCCGCGCAATCGCCCACCAGAGACTTCAAGCATGGCTTCCAGCACAGGGATAACGTCTCGTCCCAATGAGAGATCCGCTCCTCCAACGATTGCCTCACAACCGCGTGCTGGCCCATAGGCGTCGCTGGCAAACATGGCAGCAACCCCGTTGGCAAACTCGACCTCACCCACCGGCCGCATGGCGACAGGACCGTCGCTCCGCAGCATCGACCTGCACTGCACATAGACCGTCGAAATGACCCGATGGCCGCAGCTCACGTCTTGCTGCAGTTCTTCGGTCAGATAGCGGCCGGTCTGCCGATCCCACAGATGGTGATGCGCATCGATGATCGGCAGCTCAGGCAGCAGAACCGCTTCCTGACGGGTGGCGAGCCACGCTTGCCTGATAGGCAGATGCGGCGCATGGACGATTTGCACGGGCTTTCTCGATGAGGATGAAGTCAACCGGGCTGGAGGCGTTGCGTCAGCGGATCGCGTCGGCTTCACCGGCATCGGCGCCCGGGTCGCCCAGCCAGGCAATCGACAGCGCTCCGATGAGCAACACAGCCGACACCGCCAGCAGCGGCGCAGTAAAGCCATGCGAGAACTGCTTGATGGCACCGACCATCGACGGACCGACAAAGCCGCCGAGGTTGCCCACGGAAACGATCAGCGCCAGGCCGCCCGCGGCCGCACGGCCCGTAAGGAACGTGGACGGAATCGCCCAGAACGTGGCCTGGAACGCCAGGATGCCGCTCACGGTCAGGCACAGCGCCAGCAGCTTGAGCGCCGGTGCATCCACGGCTGTGCTGGCCGCCAGCGCTGCCGCTGCAACCACCAGCGCACCCGCCACATACGGGATGCGGTTCTGCGCCCGGTTTGCCACACGCGCCCACCAAAGCATGGCCACCGCACCCACGGCATATGGAATGGCCGTCAGCCACCCGACCACGGTGTGCTCGACGCCAAACTGCTTGATGATCTGCGGCATCCAGAGGCCCACGCCGATGGAGCCGACAATGCCGCAGAAGTTGATGAACGCCAGCACGAAGACGCGCCAATTGGTCATGGCTCCGCGCAGGGTCGCGCCGTGCTTGCTGGCGATGTCGCGTTGCTCCAGCGCCAGGCGGCGCGCAAGGACGGCCTTCTCATCGTCGGTAAGCCATGTCGCCTTCTCCGGCCGATCCGCCAGCACGAACAGGCACGCGATACCGAGCAGCACCGCCGGCAGCCCTTCGATCAGCAGCAACCATTGCCAGCTGCGCAGTCCATGCAGGCCACCGAGTTCGAGCAGCGCGCCGGAAATGGGGGAGCCGATCATGTTCGCCACCGGAATGCCGACCAGGAAGGCAGCCGTCACTTTGGCGCGCCACTTCCCCGGAAACCAATGCGTGAAGTACAGGTAGATGCCCGGCGTGAAGCCCGCTTCGGCAAGACCCAGCAGAAAGCGCGCCGCCGCAAAACTCTTGGGCCCGACCACAAACGCCGTAGCCATCGAGAAGATGCCCCACGTGATCATGATCCGCGCGATCCAGATGCGCGCCCCCACCTTCTGCATGATGAGGTTGCTCGGGATCTCGAACAGAAAATACCCGATGAAGAACAGCCCCGCCCCGAACCCGAACTGCTCGGCCGTCAGGCCAATGTCCTTGTTCATGGTGAGTGCGGCAAAGCCCACGTTGGTGCGATCGAGATAGCTGATCACATAGCAGGCAAAGATGAACGGCAGGATGCGGCGGAATGCCTTGGCCAGCGTGCGTTCGCTCGCCTGGTAGTCCGCATCGGGCAGCGTGGCGGCGGCGCGCACATCCGCGCCATGCGCTGGCGTGGTGGCACTCAAGGTCTGGGACATTTGCATGGTCTCCTCCATCGCGCTTCTATGAGCGCTAGGGGTTGTGTATCGATGATCTGTGGCTAGGGCGTGGCTTTTGTCTGCTGTGCCCGATGCGGCTGCGGGCCGGCGATGTCCATCTCGGTCTTGAGCACCGTGCCGGACACCGATTCGGTCATGAACAGCGTCTTCATTTCAGGGCCACCGAAGCACAGGTTCGTAAGCGATGCACCTTCGGGACTGGTCACGATCACGTCTGGCTCCGCGCGGTGGTTCAGCACCCATGCGCGGCCGAGTCCGGGGTTGGCCACGAACAGCCGCCCCGCCGTGTCGATCGTCAAACCATCCGGGCCGCTCGGGCCGTACGACGTGAAGAACTGTCCGACCTTGCTGACGGAGCCATCGGCCTGTAACGGCACACGCCACACGCAGTTGCCGCGCGTCATGGCGACGTACAGCACCTTCTCGTCGGGCGACAGCACAAGCCCGTTGGGACTGGGGCAATTGCCGAGCAGCATGTCGAGCCTGCCTTCGGGCGAGAGCCGATAGACGCGCCCTGTCGGGTCTTGCAGCCCAGTCTGTCCCTGGTCGGTGAAGTACAGGTTGCCGTGCGAGTCGAACGTCAGGTCATTCACGCCCTTGAAGCGCTCCGAGTTGCGGCGCTCCAGATACGGCGTGACTTCGCCGCGCTTGATGTCGAGCAGCATCAGCCCGTTGCGGTAGTCGGTGATGAGCAGGTGCGCATCGTCGACGAACTTCATGCCGTTGGGCTCGCCGTCGTATTCGGTCACCAGTTCCCAATCGCCTGCCATTGAGATGCGGAAGACGCGGCCGTGCGGGATATCCGTCACGTACAGATGACTGTGACCGCGGCCGTCCGGACACCACACCGGTCCTTCGAGAAAGGAATCGGTGGCTTGCCCGCCGCGGTTGACGCGTGCCCATTCCGTCTGGACATCGGGCTTGCGAAACTTGGCTGGCATGCGCGTGAAGACTTCGGCTTCACGCACCACGGGTGGCGAGAGCAGGAACATGGACATCACGCCGCCGTGCGGGCACGTTCCTCGATCACTTCGAGCACATTGGCCGCCGCGCCTTTGCCCATGTTCACGTAGGCCGCGTCGCTCACGCCGCCGATGTGCGGCGACAGGATGATGTTCGCAACGCCCTGGAACGGATGCGGCGTGGTCATCGGCTCCACGTCAAAACTGTCGAGCCCTGCTGCACGGAGTTGGCCACTGGCCAGCGCTTCCACCAGCGCTGGTTCGTCGATGAGGCCGCCGCGCGCCGTGTTGACCAGAATCGCACCGGGCTTGAAGCAGTTGAACGCGTCACGGTTCAGCATCTTGCGGTTCTCGGCCGTCAACGGGCAGTGCAGCGACACCACATCGGACTGTGCGTACAACTCGCCCAGGCTCACCAGCTTGACGCCTGCGGGCGCCTCCTTGGCGTACGGGTCGAATGCGACAACGTGCATACCGAACGCCAGCCCGATCGCGGCGGCCCGGCGCCCGATCGCGCCCAAGCCGACCAAGCCAAGCGTGCGGCCATCCAGCTCGACCGACTTGTGCGTCGCTTTATCCCAATGCCCGGCATGCATGCGCGCGTCGAGATGCGGGACAGACTTCGCACACGCCAGGATCAGTGCCCACGCATGCTCGGCCACGGCGGCGGCATTGGCCCCCACTGCTGCACGCACCGCGATGCCACGCGCCGCGGCGGCGTCCTGATCGATGACGTCGATACCACTGCCATGCTTGGAGATCACCTGCAGGTTACCGGCCGCGGCATCCATGATGCGGGCGTTGATCTTGCCGTAGCGCACGATGATCGCCACCGGCTTGTGCCGCGCGCAGAGCGCGACGATGTCGTCTTCGGTGGGTTGCTTGCCGGCAAACACGACTTCGAAATCGCCCAGCATCTCCAATGCTTGGGGTGCCAGGTCAGCCGCCGTGACGAGCAGGACAGGCTTGGTTGCAGTCGTGCTCATTACAGTGCCTCACCTTCAGCCAGCATGCCCGCGGCGCGCAGTTCTTTCTCGAGCCAGCCCGGGCGCGTATCGCCCTTGCGGATCGCCGCAATGCGGGCCGCTTCTGCGTCCACCTTTTTCTGTGCGAGCACGAGAATGCGCTCAACGTCGGCACGCGGGATCACGACCACGCCATCTGCATCGCCCACCACCAGGTCACCCGGATGCACCGTCGCGCCGGCGGCGGATACGGGCAGATTTACGCGCCCAGCCACGCTCTTGGTCGGCCCGCACGGGTTCAAGCCGGCAGAAAAGATCGGGAACGTGCCGTGCGCCAGTTCGTGCGAATCGCGCACCGCCCCATCGATGACAAACCCAGCGATGCCGGTTGCCTGCGCCTGCGTGGCCATGATTTCGCCGATCAGCGCGCAACTCTGGTCACCCTTGCCGTCGACCACGATCACATCGCCGGGCTTGGCGACCGCCAGCGCGGCATGGATGGCGAGGTTGTCGCCCGGGCGGACTTCGACCGTTACGGCCGGCCCGGCCACCTTCATGGTCGGCGCGAGCGGTTTGACGCGACAGTTCAAGGTGCCGCGGCGGCCGGCAACGTCGGCCAGGATGGCGGCCTGAAAACGGGCAGCCGCCTCGACCAGCGCGGGCGAAACGCGCTCGATATCGCGAACGATGGCGGAAGTGTTGTGCGAAAGGGTACTCATAAAAACCTGCCTCAGACTATGATGTTTTACTGTGTAAAACTGTGGTGTACTCAGTGAAATCACTATAGCCACCGCAGGCGGGTCGATCCACTAGCGTTTACCCTTCCGCCAGATACAACGGCGTTGTACATAGTACAATCGTGCCATTCGGAGTTCGGGGATTCGGAAATGGGAAATGACGGCGTTGCCGCAGTAGAAAAGGCGTTGGCCTTGCTGGATTGCTTCAAGCCGGGGGCGGAAGCGCTGTCACTCGCGACCTTGGCGCAAGCGTCGGGCATGCACAAGACCACGGTGTATCGGCTGATGAACTCACTGGAGCGCATGAGCTATGTCATCCGCTCCGAGTCCGGCGCGTACTCGCTCGGGCCGCGCCTGCTGTATCTCGGCAAGCTGTACGAGCAGTCGTTCCACTTGTCGTCCGTGGTGGAGCCGGTACTGCACGCCCTGGCGGCGGCCACGCGAGAGAGCGCATCGTACTACGTCATCGATCACGGCCGGCGGCTTTGCCTGTTCCGCGCCGAGCCCTCGGAAGGCCTGCGCGAGACCCGTCTGCCTGGCACGTCGCTGCCACTGGACGACACGGCCATCAGCCACGTGCTGCGTTATTGGGGGCTGGGTGAAGCGTTGTATGACGGCGTGCCCGAATTACCGCTGTTCACCTCCGGCGCGCGCGATCAGCACACGGCGGCGTTTGCCACGCCCATCTTCGGTTCCGGCGACAAGTTCATGGCTGCGCTGACGCTGTCGGGCGCAGCCTCCCGGCTGGAAGCGGCGCGCACCGCTGGGGATGTCGTCGCCAAGCAGTTGCAGGCGGCGTCCGAGCTGTCGCGCAAGCTCGGCGCAAGTGCGGCGTTGTGCGAACGCTTCTACGGTGTTTGATGTGAAGGCGCTGCCTCGGTAGGACGCTTTGCATGGCCAATGCGCTGCGCATGATAGATGCCGGTGTGGCCTGAGAAGAGATAGCTCACCACACACGCGATGCCGGCAAACGTGCCGACTTCAGGGCCGAAGAGCTCCATCGCCATCAAGGTCGACGCGATGGGCGTATTGGCGGCACCCGCAAACACCGCAACGAACCCAAGGCCGGCCAGCAGCGGAAACGGCAGCGGCAGCACATAACCCAACGCATTGCCCAACGTGGCACCGATGTAGAACAGCGGCGTGACTTCGCCACCCTTGAAACCCGAGGCCAGCGTCACGATGGTGAAGGCCGCCTTGCCGGCAAAGTCGTAGGCCGGAAGCGGGTTGTGGAACGCATCCACGATGACGGGAATGCCGAGGCCCAGGTATTTGTCTGTACCGAGCGCCAAGGTCGCAGCCACGACCACGCTGCCGCCCAGCACGGGGCGCAGCGGGCCAAACGCAATGTGATGCTTCAACAGGCGGCCAAGCCGATGCGTGAGCGCCGCGAACGTCATTCCCGTCAGACCGAAGATGATGCCGGCCACCACAACCAGGCCAATGGCGATTGGCGTGAGATGCGGCACAAACGGAATCGCATACGGCGTGTGGTGTACGCCCAGCAGCGGCGGCACCAAGTCGCCCACAATGGCCGCGATAAAACACGGCAGGATCGCGTCATAACGCAGACGCCCGATCGCAAGCACCTCCAGCCCGAACACGGCACCAGCCAGCGGCGTGCCGAACACCGATGCGAAACCGGCGCTGATGCCCGCCATCAGCAAGATGCGCCGGTCCGCCGGCGCCAGCGAGAACAAGCGCGTCAGGTAGTCCGCAAAGCTGCCGCCCATCTGGACAGCCGTGCCTTCACGCCCCGCTGAACCACCGAAGATGTGGGTGACGACGGTGCCCAGCAGGATGAGCGGCGCCATACGCTTGGGCACGACCCGCTTGGGGTCGTGGATCTCGTCGATCAGCAGATTGTTGCCGCCTTCCACCGAGCGCCCCGTGTAGTGATAGAGCAACCCAACGGCAAGCCCCGCCACGGGCAGGAACCATAGCAGCCACGGGTGGGCGGTGCGCGTGTTGGTCGCCCAATCGAGCGCCAGCAGCAACACCGCAGAGCCTAAGCCGGCGAGCATGCCGACGAGCGAGCCCAGCGAGAGCCAGCGCAGCAGATACCCGAACATGAGCATCGGCTCGGAGCGTGTAAGCGTTTTGTTCATGATGACCAGATTCGAAGAACTCAAACCTGAGCGACAGAACGTCGTTTGGGCGTGTGCCTACAACTTCCTTCGTTCAGGAACTTGTAGGCATCATCAGCCGGTTTCGTGATCCGCAGACCGGCGGTTAAGGGAGGAATGCCATCTCCACAAGGTTGCGCATTGTGCCTGAAGGCGGTCGCGGTCACAACCGGGCACAATCGCGCGCGCCCCAAAAAAAGGCCGTCCTTGACATCAAATCGGGCTGACTTTTCCGCCTCCGGCGTGCCTCATCATTCCGGTGGCTTGGCGCGCGCTGCCAAGGGTGCGTTGTCCAATTACATTCACCAGTGTGCGCAATTCACCGTGGATTGTTCAATCCGGCTCGATCCGGCATGCTGCATGGATTCGGCAACCGTCCCCCAAGAGACCTCGCACAGGAGACACGCATGACCGCCAGCCTCATCTTCGACGATCGCCCGACCGATGCCGACACGCTGCTCGCGCGGGGTGCCGCCCTTGCCGGTGGGTTGCGCCGCATGGGTGTGCAGGAGGGCGACGTGATCGGGGTGCTGCTGCGCAATGCGCCCGCCTACATCGACGTGATGCACGCCTGCCGCATCGCCGGGTGCTACTTCTGCCCCATCAACTGGCACTTCACGCCGGCCGAGGTGGAATTTCTCGTGCGCGATTCGGGCGCCAAGGTGTTGATCGGCCATCGCGATCTCGTCGATGCAACAGAGCCGCTGCTGCCTGCCCATGTGCAGCTGTTGCGTGTGGACGCCGAAGGCACCGACCGTGCCGACGGCTATGCCAACTGGCTCGCGCTGCAGACGCCATACGACGGGCCGATGGTTTCTCCGCGCGGGCACATGGCCTATACCTCGGGCACCACGGGCCGGCCAAAGGGCGTGGTGCGTCAGGCCGTGCCGCTTGATCAGCTCGATGCGCATCTGCAAAAGGCGCGTGCCGTGGTGGCAGCCACGTTTGGTATCGTGCCCGGCTGCCGTGCGCTGGTGCCGGCGCCGCTGTATCACAGCGCGCCGAGTTTATTCGCGCAGCAAGCCGCGCAGATGGCGGAGCTGCTGGTGGTGAACGCGCGCTTTGATGCGCTGCGCGTGCTCGAGCAGATCGAGCGCTACCGCATCGACACCGTCTACCTCGTGCCCATCATGTACGTGCGCCTGCTCAAGCTGACCGACGAAGAACGCAGCCGCTACGACCTGTCTTCGTTGCGCTTCGTGGCCTCCACCGGCGCACCCTGCGCGCCGGAGATCAAGCGCAAGATGATCGACTGGCTCGGCCCCGTCATCTACGAAACCTATGCGTCGAGCGAGACCGGCATGATCACGGTGATGGACCCGCGCGACGCAGCCACTCGCCCCGGCAGCGCCGGCCGCCCGGTGTGCGACGCGCAGGTGCGCATCCTGCACGACGACGGCACGCCATGCGACACGGGCGAGATCGGCCTGATCTACAGCCGCCAGCCCGCTTACCCAGACTTCACGTATCGCGGCAACGACGAGGCACGTCGCAAGGCCGAGCGCGATGGCCTCGTCACGCTGGGCGACATGGGCTACCTCGATGCCGAGGGCTATCTGTATGTGTGCGACCGCGCGTCGGACATGGTCATCTCGGGCGGCGTGAACATCTACCCGGCCGAGATCGAACATGCGCTGCTGCGCCACCCCGATGTGGTCGACTGCGCTGTCTTTGGCGTGCCGGACGACGAATACGGCGAGCGCCTTGTCGCCGTGGTGCAGACCGAACGCGAAGACCTGCAAGCCGGGCCCGTGATCGAGTGGCTGCGCGGCCAGATTGCGGGCTTCAAGATCCCGCGCCACATCGAATTCACCACAGCCCTGCCGCGCGATGACAACGGCAAGATCGCCAAGCGCCGGCTGCGCGATGCGTGGTGGGGAGACCGGCAGCGGCGCGTTTGATCGCCCGGCTCAACCAAGCCCCGCCAACGGATGCCCCTCTGCCCGCCACGGCGACGTCAGGAAATGCCGCACCCGCTCCGGCCGCACTTGCGGCAGCGTTGCCGGCGCCCAGCCGGGGCGATGATCCTTGTCTACCAGATGCGCGCGCACGCCTTCACAGAAATCGCCGTCCTGGATTCCGCGCGCGACGATGCCCAGCTCCATCTGAAAGCACTCGGCCAGTGACAGCTGCCGACCGCGCAGTAGCGCTTCGCGTGTGACGTGCAGCATCGTCGGCGAGTGTGAAGTCATTGCATCAAGCGTGGCCTGCAGCCATTGGCGCGGCTCGCGGGCCTGCTCGCGCTCCAGGCTCTCGCGCAGCGTGGCGACAATGCGATCGACCGACGAACGCCGATCGAAGTAGCGCAGCACCCACGGTGTCGCCTGTGCAAGCGGCGCGTGCGGCACGACGTTGCACGGCGGCTCGAACACGCGGCGCAGGGCCTGCATGAGGTCGCCGTCGTGCGGCATGCGTTGCAGGCGCTCTTCGAACGAGGCAAGCCATTCCGCAGGCACGCACACATCGGCCAGGTGGCAATGCAGCGCGTCGGCGCCCGTGAGCGTCACGCCCGTCAGCCCGACATATAGCTCAAGCTCGGGGGACATCACGCTCAAGAAGCGCGTGGCGCCCACGTCGGGCAGGAAGCCGATACGCGTCTCGGGCATCGCCATCTTGGTGCGCTCGGTCACGACACGCAGACGTGCGGCCTGCCCCAGGCCCATGCCACCGCCCATGGTGATGCCGTCCATCAGCGCAACGATGGGCTTCGGGAACTGATGCAGCGCGTAGTCGAGCCGGTATTCGTCAACGAAGAATTGCAGCCAGCCGTCGTCGCCGTCCATGCGGCCCTGTTGTGCAAGCTGATAGAGCGTGCGCACATCGCCGCCGGCACAGAAGCCCTTCTGGCCCGCGCCGCGCAGCACCAGCGCGACGATGCCGTCGTCGTGGCGGCATTGCTCCAGCAGCGTCGCCAGCTGACGCACCATGCCGTGGGACAGCGCATTCAAGGCTGCTGGCCGGTTCAAGGTGATGATGGCCACGCGGTTCACCACGCGCATCAATACCTCGGGTTCGGCGGTGCCTGCCTCGGGCAACGTCGCCTGACGTTGGACGGCACTCATTGCAGCGTCTCCGATTCGTGTGCGGCATGCCAGCGCGGCGCGCGCTTCTCCAGAAAGGCGTTCACGCCTTCGCGCTGATCCGGATGGTCAAACAGGTCGACAAAGCGCTCGCGCTCCACGGCCAGCGCCGCGCTGCGCGGCACGCCATTGCGCGCCTGATGGATGAGCTGCTTGCTGAAGGTAACGGCCTGCGGGCTCAACGTGGTCACACGCAGCGCCATGGCGATGGCGGCTTCGCGTGCGGCACCGGTTTCCACGACTTCCTCGACCAGGCCGATGCGCAGGGCGGTCTGCGCATCGACGCGCTCGCCGGTCAGGATCATGCGCTTGGCCCAGCCTTCACCCACGAGCCACGGCAGCGTCTGCGTGCCGCAACCGCAGCAGAGCAGGCCGACGGCCGTCTCGGGCACGGCCAGCTTGGCGTGGGCCTCGGCGATGCGGATGTCACATGCGAGCGCGCACTCCAGGCCGCCGCCCATCGCAAAGCCATTGATGGCCGCGATCACCACCGGCCGCGCATTCTGCAGCGCCTCGAACGCGGCACCGAAGCGCGCAGCGGCCTCGCGGGCCACATCGCGGTCGCCATCGGCAAAGGTGTTGAGATCCGCCCCTGCGCTGAAGAACTTCGGCCCGTCGCCGGTGACGACGATGGCGCGCACGCGCGCGTCGGCGTTCAACCGTTCGACGGTGGCTTGCAGTTGCAGCAGACCTTCCGGCGTGAATGCGTTGGCCGGCGGCCGCTTGAGCGTCAGCACCGCGATGGTGCCGTCATGCAGCGTTTCCAGTTCGATCATCACACCGCTCCGTCTTTCCGATACAGCTTGATGACGGCGGAGAAATCCAGCTTGCCATCGCCCTTGCTGCTCACGGTTTGATAGAGCTGCTGCGCGAGCGCCCCCAGGTAGACCGGTTGATGGACCGACTTTGCCGCATCGCCGGCCAGGCCCAGATCCTTGAGCATCAGGTCGGTGCCGAAGCCGCCTGTGTAGCCGCGCGAAGATGGCGCGGTCTCGATCACGCCCGGAAACGGGTTGTAAGTGTCGGAACTCCAGCAGCGTCCCGTCGACGTGTTGATGATGCCGCCGAGCACCTTCGGGTCGATGCCGAGCGCCTCGCCCAATGACATGGCTTCGGCCACGCCAGCCATGGTGATGCCGAGCACGAGGTTGTTGCAGATCTTCGCGCCCTGCCCGGCGCCGGAGTCACCGCAATGCACGAGGTTCTTGCCCATGGCGGAAAGCACGGGGCGCACCTGTTCGAACGCCGCCGCGCTGCCGCCCACCATGAAGGTCAACGTGCCGGCCGCCGCGCCGCCCGTACCGCCAGAGACTGGAGCATCGACAAAGGTGTTGCCGTGCTCGGCCGCCAGCGCAGCAAACGCCTTCACGCTGGCCGGGTCGATGGTGCTGGAATCGATTATCGGCACGCCCTTCGCGATGCCCGCCAGCACGCCATCTTCCGCCGTCAGCACGTGGCGCACGTGGGCGGCGGCGGGCAGCATGGTGATGACCGTCTCCGCGCCGGTCACAGCGTCCTTGGGGGACGCGGCGGCTACAGCACCGGCTTCCACCAGCGCGCCCACTGCCTGCGCGTTCAGGTCGAATACGCTCAGTGCGTGGCCCGCCTTGAGCAGGTTGCGCGCCATGGGGGCGCCCATGTTGCCCAGGCCGATGAATGCGATTTTCATGACAACGCTCCCGGTGCGATCAGCGCAGGCTGATGGTGGTGTTCACGCCGCCGGCGTCGACCGCGTCGTCAAACCAGCGCGCCGTGACCGTCTTCGTTTGCGTATAGAACTGCACGACCTGCTTGCCGTACGGGCCCAGGTCGCCCAGCTTGGACCCACGCGAGCCGGTAAAGCTGAAGTACGGCACGGGCACCGGAATGGGAATGTTGATGCCCACCTGACCGATGTCGATCTCGCTCTGGAACTTGCGTGCAGCAGCGCCGCTCTGCGTGAACAACCCCACACCGTTGCCGAACGGATTGGCATTGACCAGCGCAATCGCGTCGTCCAGCGTGGGCGCAGTCAGCACCAGCAGCACGGGGCCGAAGATTTCGTTGGTGTAGATGTCCATGTCGGTCTTCACATCGGTGAAGACCGTGGGGCCGATGAAGTTGCCGTCTTCGTAACCGGCCACGCGCACGTCGCGGCCGTCAAGCGCGAGCGTGGCGCCCTGCTGCACGCCGGATTCGATCAAACCGAGAATGCGTTGCTTGGCGGCACGCGAGACAACTGGGCCGACGTCGGTACCCGGCTCCACACCGGCATTCACCTTGAGCGTTTTTGCCTTGGCGATCAGGTCCGGCACCCACTGCTGCGCCGCGCCCACCAGCACGACGACGGAGGTCGCCATGCAGCGTTGCCCCGCCGCGCCAAAGGCCGCGCCCACCAGCGCGTTGATGGCCTGCTCGCGGTTCGCATCGGGCAACACCACGGCATGGTTCTTCGCGCCCATCATCGATTGCACGCGCTTGCCGTGCTCGCTCCCGAGGCGATACACGTGCGTGCCGACCGCGGTGGACCCGACAAACGAAATCGCCTTCACATGTTCGTGCGTGCACAGTGCGTCCACCACATCCTTGCCGCCGTGCACGACGTTCAGCACACCCGGCGGCACACCGGCTTCCAATGCCAGCTCAACGAGTTGCATGGTTGAGAGCGGATCCTGCTCCGAGGGCTTGAGCACGAACGTGTTGCCGCACACGATGGCCATCGGGAACATCCACAGCGGAATCATGGCCGGGAAATTGAACGGCGTGATGCCCGCGCACACGCCAATCGGCTGGCGCAGCGTGTAGGTGTCGACCGCGCCGGCCACGTTCTCCAGGAATTCGCCCTGCTGCAGCGAGCCCACCGAGCACGCGTGCTCCACCACCTCCAGCCCGCGGAAGATGTCGCCTTCGGCATCGGGCAGCGTCTTGCCCTGCTCGGCCGTGAGCGTGCGCGCAATGCGCGGCGAGTGCTCGCGAATCAGCGCCTGGAACTTCAGCATGATGCGCATGCGCGCACCGACCGGCGTGTTCTTCCACGTGGCAAACGCAGCATGTGCGGAGCGGATGGCTGCATCCACTTCGTCCGCCGTGGCAAAGGGCACGCGCGCCAGCACCTCCTGCGTGGCGGGGTTGACGATATCGCGCCATTCCTTCGACTGCGATTCGACAAACTCGCCGCCAATCAGCAGCTTGACGGTGGGCGGGGTGCCATGCTGTGCAGCAGGCTTGGCGGAAGCGAGGGAAGCAACGGCGCTCATGGGTGTCTCCTGGAGAATCGGTGTCGGTTGCGGTGGCGGTAACGGGTTCAATGCGGGATGGGCAAATCAGGCGAAGTCTTCTTCCCAGTACTCGCCGGGCAGGCGAGCCGGTTGAGGCGTGCGTTCCAGTTCGAGCCGGCGCAGTTCAACGCGGCGGATCTTTCCGGAGATGGTCTTGGGCAGCTCGCTGAACTGCAGGCGGCGGATGCGCTTGTAGGGGGCGAGCTTTTCTCGCGAGAAGAGGAACACGGCGCGCGCGAGTTCGGGGCCGGCTTCGTAGCCCTGGCGCACCGTCACGAACGCCTTGGGCACCGACAAACGCAGCGGATCGGAACTTGGCACCACGGCGGCCTCGGCAATGGCCTCGTGCTCGATCAGCACGCTTTCCAGCTCGAACGGGCTCAGGCGATAGTCGGACGATTTGAATACGTCGTCGGTGCGCCCCACGTAGACGAAGTAGCCGTCGTCGCGGCGCATCGCCACGTCGGACGTGTGGTAATAGCCATTGCGCATGGCTTCGCTCGTGGCTTTGGCGTTGTTGGCGTAGCCCTGCATCAGGCCGAGCGGGCGGTGCGAGAGCGGCAGTACGATTTCGCCTTCGCTGGCGGGCTGGTCGTCGTGGTCGACCAGCTCCACGCGGTAGCCCGGCAACGGGCGCCCGACCGAACCCGGCACCACCGGCTGTCCGGGCGTGTTGCCGATCTGGCAGGTGGTCTCGGTCTGGCCGAAGCCGTCGCGAATGGTCACGCCCCAGGCGCTGCGCACGCGCTCGATGATCTCGGGGTTCAGCGGCTCGCCCGCACCGACGATCTCGCGCAGCTTGACGGCGTATTCCGCCAGCGGCTCCTGCACCAGCATGCGCCACACGGTGGGCGGCGCGCACAGCGTGGTCACGTTGAAGCGCACCAGCACGTCCAGCGTGTCCTTCGGCACGAAGCGCGCGTAGTTGTAGACGAACACGCAGGCCTGCGCGTTCCAGGGTGCGAAGAAGCAGCTCCAGGCATGCTTGGCCCAGCCGGGTGAGCTGATGTTCCAGTGGATGTCGCCAGGCTGCAGGCCAATCCAGTACATCGTCGACAGGTGGCCGACCGGATAGCTCTGGTGCGTGTGTTCAACCAGTTTCGGCTTGGACGTGGTGCCCGAGGTGAAATACAGCAGCAGCGGGTCGGTCGCCTTGGTCGGGCCGTCAGGCGTGAACTGCGCGGGCGCGTCGTAGGCTGCTGCCAAGTCGATCCAGCCATCGCGCTGCGCGCCCACGGCGATGCGCTTGACGCTCGCATCAACACTGTCGAACTTGTGCAGCTCCGCTGCGTCGACGACCACGCAGTTCGCGCCCCCGAGTTCCACGCGGTCGCGCACGTCATCCGGGGAAAGCTGCGTGGTGGCCGGCAGCACCACCGCGCCCAGCTTCATTGCCGCGAGCATCACGTCCCACAGTTCAACGCGGTTCGGCAGCATCAGCAGCAGACGATCACCACGCACGATGCCCAGCCCACGCAGGAAGTTCGCCATGCGCGACGAGCGCTCCGACATCTGCGCAAACGAGAGCTTCAACCCGCCGCTTTGCGGGTCATCGACGATCCACAGCGCCGGGTTGTCGTTGCCGCGCGCCATCACATCGAAGTAATCGAGCGCCCAGTTGAACGTGTCCAGCTTCGGCCACGCAAACTCGCGATACGCGCGGTCGTAGTCGGTGCGATGGCGCAGCAGAAAATCGCGCGCTTCCACAAAACCCTGTGCTGCAGATACCACTTCGTTCATCGTCGTCTCCTGGTCGGCGCGTTTGCGCTCTTTCGTATGCGGTCGATGTGTGCGGTGCGTGCTAGACGTGCCGCGCGATCACCATCCGCTGGACTTCGCTGGTGCCTTCGTAGATCTGGGTGATGCGTGCATCGCGGTAGTGGCGCTCGACGGCGTAGTCGGCCAGATAGCCGTAGCCGCCGTGGATCTGGATGGCGTTGGAGCAGATCTCTTCGGCCAGTTCCGATGCGTAGAGCTTGGCCTGCGAGGCCTCCGACAAGCACGGTTTGTCTGCGCTGCGCAGGCGCGCCGCGTGGTGGACGAGCAGGCGCGCCGCATTCAGGCGCGTGGCCATGTCGGCCAGCATGTTGGCGATGGTCTGGTGCTCGCGCAGCGCCTTGCCAAACTGGATGCGTTCATTCGCGTAGTTGCGTGCCGCATCGAACGCGGCGCGCGCAATGCCCACGGCCTGCGCGGCAATGCCGATGCGCCCGCCTTCCAGGTTCGACAGCGCGATCTTCAGGCCCTCGCCACGCTCGCCCAGGAGGTTCTCTTCGGGCACGGCGCAGTCTTCGAGCGTGATCGGGCAGGTGTCCGACGCGCGGATGCCAAGCTTGTGCTCGGGCCGGCCAACGTGAAAGCCTGGCGTGTCGGTCGGCACGATGAAAGCGGAGATACCGCGCTTGCCAGCCTCGGGGTCCGTCACGGCAAACACGATCGCGATGTCCGCCCGCGCGCCGTTGGTGACGAACTGCTTGTTGCCGTTGAGCACCCACTTGCCGTCGCGCAGCACCGCACGCGTGCGCAGGTTGTTGGCCTCCGACCCGGCATGCGGCTCGGTCAGGCAGAACGCGCCAATCGCGCGGCCGGTGGCCAGATCCGGCAGGTAACGCGTCTTCTGCGCCTCGGTGCCGAACTTGAGGATCGGGCCGCAGCCGACCGAGTTGTGCACGCTCATCATCGTGGCGCTGGCGGCGCAGCCGGCGGCCACCTCTTCCAGCGCGAGCGCATAGGCCACGTAGTCGGTATATGAACCACCCCACTCCGCCGGCACAATCATGCCCAGCAGGCCCAGCTCGCCCATCTCGCGCACCACCTCGTCGGGCAGGGCGCCGTCACGGTCCCACTGCGCGGCGTTGGGCGCCAGGCGCTCGGTGGCAAAATCGCGCGCAGCGTCGTGGATCATCCGCTGCTCTTCGGTATAGAAGTCGTCCATCGCTTGGCTCTTGCTTGTTGGCTGACCGGGGCCGCGTGACGCTGCCTGTGCAGGCGCCTTACACTGTGCAGCCCGCGGCGCTTGGGTTCGATGGGGAAAAAGTGTAGGCACGCGGCTGGGCGGCTTCGATGCCCGTCACGATCAACTTGCGTGAGCGGATTTGCCATACCGATGAAGAACAACGAAAAAGGAACCGTCTCGGTCAGCCTCGTCAACGAGGCCGTGACACGTGCGCGCGCGCATGGCGTGGACATGCAGCCCATCATGGCGGCAGCCGGCATCACGCCGCAGATGCTGGCGCAGCCGCGCAGCCGCGTGTCGTCCGCACAGTACGGCGCGCTGTGGGCCGGCATTGCGCAGGCCATGGACGATGAGTTTTTCGGGCAGGATGCGCACCCCATGCGCTGGGGCAGCTTCGTGGCGATGACGCAGGCGGCGCTCACCGCGCGCACGGGCCGGCAGGCGCTGGCCCGTGCCACGGGTTTTCTGCGGCTGGTGCTGGACGATCTGCATGTGCGTGTTGAAGAAGACGATCAGCGTGTGCGTCTCGTCTTTGTGCACCGCAAAGGCACGCGGGTGCCGCCCATGTTCACCTACGCCACGTGGCTCATCATGGTCTACGGCCTGGTGTGCTGGCTGGTGGGGCGGCGCATTCCGTTCATTGCCGCGCGCTTCCGTTGTGCGGCGCCACAGGACGCGCAGGAATACCGCCTGATGTTCTGCGACGACATGGCGTTCAAGCACGATGCGTCGTACGTCGACCTATCGCCCGACTTTCTCGACCTGCCGGTCATTCAAACGGCCGCGTCCGTCAAGACCTTCCTGCGCGACGCGCCGGGCAACTTCATCGTCAAGTACCGTAACCCGGATTCCTTCGCCGCGCGCGTGCGCAAGACGCTGCGCAATCTGCCGGTGGCAGGCTGGCCCGCGTCGGACGCAATGGCGCTCAAACTGAACGTGGCCGAAGCGACGATGCGCCGGCGCCTGAAGCTCGAGGGCCACACGTATCAGTCCATCAAGGACGACCTGCGGCGCGACATTGCCATCGGCCAGTTGCAGGACACGCGCCGCACCATCGCCGACATCGCGGTCGCAGTGGGCTTTGCAGAGCCGAGCGCCTTCCACCGCGCCTTCCGCAAATGGACGGGCATGCGGCCGACGGACTATCGGCTGGCGAGCGCCGACTGAGGCTGCGCAACGACGGCATCTTCGCTCGTGCCGCTCACTTCCCGCAGGGTCTCCAGAAAGGCCTTGAGCACCGGCGAGTGATCGTCCACACGATAGTGAACGTACAGCGGCACAGCAGGCAGCGCCGGCTCCAGCGGGCGGAAGACCACACCGGGCGGCGCCAGGTTCGCCGTCGAGCCCGGCAGCAGCGCCACACCAAAGCCCGCGCTCACCAGCGCCAACAGCGTCTGCACTTCGGTCACCTGTTGGCGCACGAGCGGCGCAAAGCCGGCCTGGATGCACAGATGCAGCAAGTGATCGGCAAAGCGCGATCGCTTGGATTCAAACGCAACAAACGGCTCGCCGGCAAAGTCGCCGAGGGCCAGGCTGGTGTGCCCGGCCAGGCGGTGCGTGGCGGGCAACGCCATCACGATCGGCTCGTGCTGCAGCAGCTCGCTGCGCACGGCGGGGTCTTCGTGGCCCAGCCGGAAGATGCATGCGTCGATGCGGCGCTCCTTGAGCGCAGCCACCTGCGCGGCGGGCGTCATCTCTTGCAGGCGCCACTCAACGCCGGGGTAGCGCTCGCGAAACTGGCGCAGCGCTTCGGGCAGCAGCCCCACCATCACCGAGCTGATCATGCCGATTTCCAGCTCGCCCACCTGGCCACGCCCCGCCTGTCGCGTGAGATCCAGCGCGCGGTTGAGCTGCGCAAACACCAGCGGCGCCTGCTCCTTGAGCGTGCGGCCGGCCGCCGTTAGTTCTACGCGGTGGTGGCTGCGCACAAACAGCGGCGTGCCGATCTCGTCTTCCAGCAGCCGGATCTGCTGGCTCAGCGGCGGCTGCGACATGAACAGGCGCGCTGCCGCCCGCCCGAAGTGCAGCTCGTCGGCCAGCACCGAGAAGTAGCGCAGCAGGCGGATGTCCACGGTATGCGCTACGCCTTCAGGTCGAAGTTGAACGGCGTCTCGCGCTGGCGCTTGCCGGTCAGCCGGAAGATGGCATTGGCGATGGCCGGTGCCACCGGCGGGTTGGCCAGCTCGCCCACGCCACCCGGCTTGTCGCGGTTGCCATCGATGATGACGATATCGATGGCGGGCATGTCCGACATGCGCATCACCGGGTAATCATGGAAATTGCTTTGCTGAACCGCGCCGCCCTGGATGTCGACGCGATCGAACAGGGCATGGCCGAGGCCCCACATCAGGCCGCCGTACAGCTGCTCCTCCACGCCGGTGCGCGAGACCGCAAGGCCAACGTCGGCCACGCAGGTGAGCTTTTCGACAACGACGCGGCCGTCCTTGCGCGCCACCTGCGCCACCACGGCGATGTAGCTGTCATACGCCTGGTGTGTCGCCACGCCCAGGGCATGCCCATGCGCAGTCTTTCCCCACCCGGCACGATGCGCGGCGGTGCGCAGCACGTCGACATGCCGGGGCCGGTCCGCCATGTGGGCGACGCGGAATTCAACCGGATCACGCCGCGCCGCAGCGGCCAGTTCGTCCATGAAGCTCTCGGTGGCGAAGACATTGGGGATGAAGCTGACGGCCCGGTACCAGCCCGTCGGGATGCCCGTTTCGTGCCGCACCCAGCCGATGTCCATGTGGTGCGCGCGGTATGGGAAGTCCCATTTGGAGATGGCCTCGGTGGTGCTGTAGTCCATGCGATCGGGCCGGTCGAAGTAGCCGGGCTCCCACTGCTCAGGCGATGCGGGCGACACCGCACGGATGCGCAGCGCATCGATCCGGCCCTGCGCATCGAGTGCGCCTTCGAGCCGGTGATACGTTGCCGGGTGGCCGTACAGCGCGCGCATCTCGTCTTCGCGGCTGTTCATCAGCTTGACGGGAACGCCCGTCCTTTTGGCGAGGTAGCTGACTTCGAACAGCCAGTATTTGCTCTCGCGCGCGCCAAAGCTGCCGCCCGATACCATCTCGTGCAGCACCACCTTGTCGCGCGACACGCCGCAGATCACCTCGGCAGCTTCCATGGCGGTGGATGGCACCTGGATGCCGCCCCAGTATTGAATCGCGCCGTCCTTGAACCATGCGGTGATATTGACGGGCTCCAGTGGATTCTGCTGCTTGTAGGGCATGCGATACGCCGCGTCGATGCGCTTTGCGCCATGGGCCATCGCCACGTCCGTATTGCCGCTCTGCACGGTGTGCACCACGCGCGCCTTGCCGCTGGCAAGCCACGCGGCCTGTTGCTGCGCGACGTCGCCGCTGTCGAAATCGGCGAAGGCGCTGTCGTCCCACTCGACCTTGAGCGCCGCGCGGCCCTTGTTGGCGGCCCAGTAGTCATCTGCCAGCACGGCCACGCCTTCCTGGTTACCGCCCAGCACATCGGAGCGCATCGGGATGGTCATGACCTGGCGCACGCCGCGCACCTTCAATGCCTCAGCGCTGTCGATGCGGCGCACGCGTGCACCGGGCATGGGCGCACGCTGCACCACTGCCACCAGCATGCCGGGCAACGACACATCGATGCCGTACTGGAATCGGCCCGTCGCCTTGGCCAGCGCATCACGCTTATGCCTGAGCTTGCCGATGTACTTGAAGTCCGCCGGGTTCTTCAACGTCACGTTAGCAGGTGCGGGCAGGCGGCCTGCTGCATCGGCCAATTCGCCGTAGGTGGCCTTGCGGCCGTCGGTACTGATGACGGTGCCGTCTGCCGTGCTGCAAACGGCTACGGGGACACCCCAGCGTTGTGCCGCCGCACTCACGAGCATCGCGCGCGCCGTGGCGCCGGCTTGCCGCAGGCGCGCATATTCGAGCGACACGCTGGTACTGCCGCCGGTGGAATACACCTTCCAGATCGGGTGGATGTATTCGTGGAAGAACGGATCTTCCGGCGTGACGACGGCAATGCGCATCGGGTCCACATCCAGCTCCTCGGCCACGCACGCCGCCAGCGCGGTTTGCGTGCCGGTGCCGGAATCGTGCTTGTGGACGACGATCTTGACGGTGTTGTCGGCCAGCACGCGCACCCAGGCGTTGGGTTCGAATTCCCCCGCGGCGCCGTCCTTGCCGGCGGCCAGTGCATCGGGCAAGCGAAAGCCGACCGCCAGCCCCGCCGTCAGCAGCGCGCTCTGCTGCAGGAAGCGGCGGCGCGACGGTGCATGCAAATCACGCGGCGCGTTCATGCCTTGCCTCGCTCGTCGGCGGCGCGCTTGATGGCCTGGCGGATGCGCCCGTAGGTGCCGCAGCGGCAGATGTTGCCGGCCATGGCATTCGTGATGGCCTCGTCGTTGACGGGCGTGCCTGCCGCCAGCAACGCCGCGGCCGACATGATCTGCCCCGACTGGCAGTAGCCGCATTGCGGCACGTCTTCAGCCACCCAGGCGCGTTGCAGCGGGTGCGTGCCGTCTTTCGACAGGCCTTCGATGGTGGTCACGCTGTGCCCGGCCGCGGCCGACGCCGGCGTGATGCACGCGCGGATTGGCGCGCCATCCAGATGGACGGTGCACGCCCCGCAGAAACCGCCGCCACAGCCGAACTTGGTGCCCGTCAGCTTGAGCCGATCGCGCAGCACCCACAGCAGGGGCATGTCGGCATCGGCATCATCCAGCGCGTGGGGCGCGCCATTGACCATAATCTCGGTCATCATTGTCTCCTCCAGAATCGGGCCGTCTCATGCGGCCGCGCCTGGCAGCAATATGAAGCCGCGCACGGGCACCCCGCCAGCGACGATTTCTGCCAGCCCGTGTAAGTCGAACTAACAGCTCACCCACCGCCGCCATGTACAAGCGTTATCCGTCGATCCAGTCGATGCATGCCTTCCTGCAGGCGGCGCGCACCGGCAGCTTTACCAAGGCCGCGCAGCAGCTGGACCTCACACACAGCGCGATCAGCCAGCAGATCCGCTCGCTGGAGGAATTCATCGGCCAGCCGCTGTTCGTGCGCGAAGCGGGCGGCATCGTGCTGACCGATGCAGGTCAGCTCTTTGCCAGCATGCTGACCGACGGCTTCGGGCAGGTGGACCGGGCGCTGTCTTCGGTGCGCAACCGGCATGTACCGCAAACGCTCATCGTCGATGTCGACAGCGAACTGGCGCAGGGCTGGCTCAATGCGCGGCTGCCGCAGTTGCTGGGGGCGCTGCCCGGCTACCAGGTGATGTTCCTGTCCACCACGCGCGGCGAGCGGCCATCGTTCGAGCGCGTGGATGTCTCGCTGCGCTACGGCTATGGAGAATGGGATGACTGCGAGATGGCCCTGATCTGTGGCGACCACGTCACCGCAGTGGCGGCGCCCGCGCTGCTGGAGCGCCATGGGGTGCAGGCGCCGCTGGCCCCATCGGCAGCGATGGCGCTGCCGCTGCTCGGCTACACGCGGCGCTCGTGGATTCCGTGGCTGGACGCCGCCGGTCTGGAGCCGCTGGAACCCGCCGTGGTGGCCGCGTTCGACAACGCCGCCAACATGGTTGCCGCCGCTGAAGCCGGCATCGGGGTGGCGCTCGTCCGTGGGCTGCTGGCGGCCGATGCACTGCAACACGGGCGCCTCGTACGGCTGACCGATGTCGCCATCCCGGCGCACTACAACCTGTATGCCGTCTGGCAGCGCGGCCATGGTGAGCGCGCACAGGCGGTGGTGAACGCAGTGCAGCAACTCGCCCGCGACACGCTGGGCGCCTGAGCGCCCGCCGCCTTCCGACAGACTTGCCGATATCGGCAACGTATCAAGACCGCCGCCAAATAGTATTGGCCGGCCCCCGGCCCCGACTCCGATACTGCGCCCCAAGCAGCACGCATCCGGCATCACGCGATCCGGCGAGGGGAAGGCACACGCCTAGCAAAGAGCGCCGCGCTGCAGGACGTGCCTGCCCTCACCGGGAAGCCATCACGCGCTTCCTCCCAGTCATCAGGAGATCCAACGATGATCATCGACATCAGCTGCTACCCCACCGACCTGGTGGACCTCGCGTGGTGGCACGACGGCGACCCCTTTACCGGCGAGCGCCTGCTCGAAATGATGGACGGCCCTTACATGATCAACGGCAAGCCGCGCCGTATCGACAAGGCCTTCATCCAGCCGCCGCAGGGCAACACCATCTACACGTGGACGGACGGCGAGCTTTCGGGCCGCGAATCCATCGACGCCTACATGGCATACACGCTCAAGATGGTGCAGACGTACCCCGACCGTTTCATCGGTTGCTTCGTCTACAACCCGCGCTGCGGCGTGCAGAACGGCGTGGAGGCCATCGAGCGCTATGTGAAGGAACACGGCTTCAAGATGGTCCAGATGCAGGCCAACATGCACGCCTACCGGCCGGACCGCGCGCTGGACTGGGTGATGCCCGCGTTCGAGAAATGTGCCGAGCTGGGCGTGCCCGTCAAGCTGCATACGGGCGATGGCCCCTACAGCATTCCGTCGGAATGGATTCCGATGATCAAGCGGTTCCCGAACGTCGATTTCATCATGGCGCACTTCGGTGTGCAGACCGGCGGCGTCTACGTGTTCGAGCCGATGCAGTGGGCGATGGAGCTGCCCAACGTCTATTGCGAATCGGGCTGGTGCCTGCAGTCGCGCATCGTCGAGTTTGCCAAGGTGCTGCCCAAGCACAAGATCCTGTTCGGCACCGACACGCCGCCCAACGAGCCCGGCATGTGGCTGCGCCTGCTCGAAGTCTTGTGCATGGACCCGCCGCAGGGCCTGAACCTCGATGAAGACACGCTCGAGGATTACCTGGGCAACAACATCGCCCGCATGATCGGCCTGGAGCCGACCCGTCCGCCCAAGACCGTGGCCGAAGCCGAAGCGCAGCTCGCGCTGGCTGCCGCCTGAGCCACCGCAGACCGCACGGAGCGCACACATGATTATCGATACCCATCTGCACCCGACCAACCTCGTCGACGAGGCCTGGCGCCACACCGGCACGCCGTTCAACGGCGAACGCATGATCGAGCTGATGGACGGCCCGTACATGATCAACGGCAAGCCGCGCCGCATCGACATGGGCTTCATCCAGCCGCCACCGGGCAACACCGGCTACCGCGACGGCAACCGCCGTGGCCGCGAAGGCATTCGCGACTACATGGCGTACATCGCCGAACTCACGCAGAAGTATCCGGACCGCTTCATCGGCAACTTCACCTACAACCCGCGCTGGGGCCCGGAGAACGGCGCGGCAGAGCTGGAATTCCACATCAAGGAATACGGCTTCAAGATGGTCAAGCTGCACGCCAACATGCACGGCTACCGGCCTGACCGCGCGCTGGACTGGCTGCGCCCTGCCATGAAGGTCTGCGCCAAGTACAACATCGTGGTGCTGATCCACACCGGCGACGGCCCGTACACCATCCCGACGATGTTCTACCCGATCATCCGCGAGTTCCCGATGGTGAACTTCATCATCGGCCACTTCGGCATCCAGACCGGCGGCAACTACTCGTTCGAAGCGTTCTGGATGGCAATGGACACGCCCAACGTGTACTGCGAATCGGGCTGGTGCTTCCAGTCGCGCATCGTCGAATTTGCAAAGCAGTTGCCGCGCGACAAGATCGTCTTCGGGACCGATTCGCCGCCCAACGAGCCCGGCATGTGGCTGCGCGAGCTGGAGGTGCTGTGCTCGGCGCCGCCGCAGGGGCTAGGCATCGATGAGGACCACCTCGAAGACTATCTGGGCAACAACATTGCGCGACTGGTCGGCATCGAGCCCACCAAGCCGCCCAAGGACCTGGCCGAGGCGGAACTGCGCCTGAAGTCGACCTACGTCCAGACGGCAGAAGCGGCCTGAGCGCCGATCCCGCGGGCGCCGCGCCTCTGTGGTGTTCGGCGCCCGCCTCTAGCGAGGTGTGCCATGAGCATGACCCGGCTTGGCGAAGGCCAGGATTTCCACGTCTTCGCCAATCTCTATCGCGAGCTGTATCCGGAAGATGTGCTGACCCTGCACAACGGCGTCTCCGCCGATCAGGATGTCACCGCCGTCATCGATCAGCTTGCTGCGCGCAACCAGACCCCGATGCTGGTCTGCGAGCAGGTGAGCGGCCTGCAGGTGCCGCTGGTCACCAACGTCTTTGCCTCGCGGTCACGGCTGGCACGGCTGTTCGACGTGCTGCCGCATCAACTGCACGATGCCTTCCAGGCACGCGCAAATGCGCCCATCGCACCGCGTGTCGTCTCGCACGGTGCCATCACCGACGAGGTGATCGAAGGCGATGCAGTGGACGTTGCGCTGCTGCCGATGATCAAGCACTTCGAGAGCGATCGCGCGCCCTATATCACCAACGCCATCATCGTGGCCGAGGACCCGGTGGCGGGCGTGGCGAACATGAGTTATCACCGCTCGATGCGCCATGCACGCAACGCACTGGCGACGAGCCTGCACTCGCGCGGCCACCTGTGGCGCATGCTGCAGACCGCGCGCGAACGCGGCGACGTGCTGCGCGTGGCGATGGTGGTGGGCGCGCATCCGCTGTTCATGCTGGCCGCCGCCGCGCGCCTGCCCTTTGGCGCGGATGAACGCGCCGTGGCCGGTGGCCTGCTCGGCGCGCCGCTCGATATCGTCCGCACGCCGCGCTACGGCATCGGCGTGCCGGCGGCAGCGGAGTTCGCGCTTGAAGGCACCATCGACCCCGCCGCCTATGCCGAGGAAGGCCCGTTCGGTGAATTCACCGGCTATTCGTCCGACCGCTCCACCAACAATGTGCTGCGCATCGATGCCCTGATGCGCCGGCGCGACGCTTGGCTGGTCGACGTGGTGGGCGGCCCGTACGCCGAGCACCTGACGCTGGCCCGCCTGCCGCGCGAAGCCGAGATGAGCGAGAAGCTCAAGGCGCGCTTCCCATCGGTGACGGCGCTGCACTATCCGAACTCCGGCACGCACTTCCATTGCTATGTGGCGCTCAACCCCACGCGCGACGGCGAGGCCCGCCAGGTCATGCTCGCGCTGCTCGGGTGGGACCCGTACCTCAAGACCGTGATTGCCGTGGATTCGGATATCGACCTGCAGCAGGACGAGCAGGTGCTGTGGGCCATGGCTACGCACTTCCAACCGCATCAGGATGTGTTCATGGTCGATGGCCTGCCCGGCAGCCCGCTCGATCCGTCATCGTCCGTGCACGGCACGACTTCGCGCATGGGCATCGACGCCACGCGCGGCGCCGGCTTCGAAGGCATCCGCGCACGCATCGATCCGCAGGCGATTGCCCGCGCGGGCGACATCCTCCGCCAGGCCGGAGTGCGTCCATGAGCGCGCGCCACCCTCGCGCTCCCGCCCGGCCGCGCATGGTGGTCGGCATCAGCGGCGCATCGGGCTTCATCTACGGCGTGCGGCTGCTCGAACTGCTGCGCGCGCTCGATGTGGAGACGCACCTTGTCGTCACACGTTCTGCGCTGCTGACGATGGCGCACGAAACGCCGTACAAGCTCGCCGACGTGATCGATCGCGCCACGCATTACCACCGTGCGGACGACATGGCCGCGGGCATTGCCAGCGGCTCGTTCCGTGCGCTGGGCATGATCGTGGCGCCGTGCTCGATGAAGTCTTTGGCGGAGATTGCCACGGGCGTCTCGTCGACGCTGCTGACACGCGCGGCAGACGTCACGCTCAAGGAGCGCCGTCCGCTCGTACTGATGGCGCGCGAGACGCCATTCACGCTCGCACACCTGCGCAACATGCAGGCCGTCACGGAGATGGGCGCCATCGTCGCGCCGCCCGTACCGGCCTTCTATGCGCGCCCCAATACGTTGGACGACATGATCGACCACACCCTCGGCCGCGTGCTCGACCTGTTCGGGCTCGATGCCGGCACCGCCCTGCGCTGGGGCGAAGAAGCCTTACCTGCCTGAGTCCGTACCCCACCCACGCTCGACAAGGAGACAACATGAAACCCCAAGCCACGGCCCACGCCACGCTTCCCGGCCCGAACACCAGGATTCCGGTCACCATCCTCACCGGCTTTCTCGGCGCCGGCAAAACCACGCTGCTGAATTTCATCCTGCGCGAAAACCACGGCCGCAAGATCGCCGTGATCGAAAACGAGTTTGGTGAAGTCGGCATCGACGGCGGCCTGGTCATGGCCTCGGAAAACGAAGAGATCTACGAAATGGTCAACGGCTGCGTGTGCTGCACGGCCGAGGTGCGCGAAGACCTCGTGCGCATCGTGCGCCAGCTCGTCGCGCGGCCCGAACGGCTCGACCACATCCTGGTGGAGACCAGCGGCCTGGCCGATCCGTATCCGGTGGCGCAGTCGTTCTTCATCGACGACCCGATTGCCGAACATGTAGAGCTTGACGCCATCGTCACCATGGTCGACGCCAAGCACATCGCGGCGCATCTGGACGACCTGCACCTCGATGGCGTCGACAACCAGGCCGTCGACCAGATCGTCTGCGCAGACCGCATCGTCATCAACAAGGTGGACCTTGTGGGCCGCGACGATATCGACGCGCTGCGCGGGCGCATCCGCGGCTTGAACGCCACGGCCGACATCGTCACCTCCAGCTATGCCGAGGTCGATCTGAACAAGATCATCGGCGTCGGCGCGTTCGAAGCAACGCAGAAGCTGCTGGAGATCGGCGCAGACGCCGGCCATGGCGAGCATGACGCGCACGACCATGAACATGAACATGACCACGAACATGAACACGCTCACGCCGACGCTCACGAGCATGACCATGAGCACGAACATGAGCACGACCACCAGCACGATCCGAGCGTCTCGTCGGTTGGCTTTGACGTGCCGGCCGACGTGGACCTCGTGCGTTTTCACACGTGGATCGACACCCTGCGCACCGAGCAGGCGGAGACCCTGTTCCGCATGAAGGGCATCCTGGCCGTGAAGGGCCAGGCGCAGCGCTATGTGCTGCAGGGCGTGCACAGCCTCATCGACTTTCGCGCAACGCAGCCCTGGGGCAGCGAAGCGCGCAGCAGCAAGATCGTCTTCATCGGCCGCGACCTCGATCGTGCGGCCCTGCAGGACGGTTTCAACGCATGTCTGGCGGCGTGAGCATGCCATGACATGACATCCCCCTGACCCGAGGGCGGCTCCTGGCACGCCCCGGGCATGACAACGATAGGAGACAACCATGACAACAGCCGTACACCCGGTCGACCAGATTCTGTCGACCCGACAGATGTTGACGTTGGGCTTGCAGCATATGGCGGTGTCGTACATCGGCGCCATTGCGGTGCCGATGATCATTGCATCAGCATTGAAGATGTCGCAGGCGGACACCATTGTCCTCATCAGCACCACGTTGTTCTGCTCGGGCATCGCCACGCTGTTACAGACCATCGGGTTCTGGAAGTTCGGGGTGCGGCTGCCGATCCTGCAGGGGGTGGCGTTCAGCAGCGTGGGGCCGGTGATTGCCATCGGCACCAACCCTGCCGTAGGTTTCGCGGGCGTGTGCGGTGCGGTCATTGCGGCCGGGCTGTTTACGCTGCTCGCCGCACCGCTGGTGGGGCGGCTGCGGCGATTTTTTCCACCGGTGGTCACGGGCTGCATCGTGACCGTCATCGGTCTGCAGCTCTTTCCCGTCGCGTATGACTGGGTGGGCGGCGGACGCAACGCCGCCAACTTCGGTGCGCCGTCGTTTCTGCTGGTGGCCGTGGTCGTCGTCGCCACCATCCTGCTCATCAACCGCTTCGGCAGCCCGCTGCTGCGCAACCTTGCCGTGCTGGTGGGCATGATCGTCGGCACGTTGCTGGGCTGCGCCATGGGCATGGGCAACTTTCACGGCGTGGCTGACGCGCCGTGGGTCACGCTGCCGGTGCCGTTCCACTTTGGGGTGCCGGTGTTCGCCGTGGTGCCCGCGCTGACCATGATCGTGGTGATGATCGTCCAGATGGTGGAATCGATGGGCCTGTTCCTGGCCATCGGCGACATCGTCGAAAAGCCCATCGAAGAAGAGGAAGCCATCAACGGCCTGCGCGCAAACGGCTTGGCCAGCGCCATTGCCGGCATGTTCGCCGCATTCCCGTTCATTGCATTCATGGAGAACGTCGGGCTGGTGGTGCTCACCGGCGTGCGCAGCCGCTGGGTGGTGGCCGTGAGCGGTGTGCTGATGTGCCTGGTGGCGCTGGTGCCCAAGGCAGGCGCCGTGATTGCGGCCACGCCGCCTGCCGCATTGGGCGGTGCCGGCATCGCCATGTTCGGCGTCGTGGCCGCTGCGGGCATCCAGACCCTGGCACGCGTCGACTACGAGCACAACCGCTACAACGTGCTCATCGTGGGGTTCACGATTGCCGCCGCGCTGGTGCCGGTGCTCGCGCCCACGCTGTTCAAGCAGTTGCCCGACTGGTCGCAACCGTTCCTGCACAGCGGCGTGGTCATCGCCTGCCTGGTATCGGTGGCGCTGAACCTGCTGCTCAACGGTACCGAAGAAGCGCACGTGCCCGCGTCGGTCGTGCGTACGGCTGGCCGCGCCTGATTTTCCAATGGACCTCTCCATGCACAACACGCCTCAAGACACCCTCATCCGCCGCCCCTTGGCCGTCATGACCGGCCTGCGCGGTGACGCAGCGCGCGCCGGTGCCGTCGACATCCGCATCGCCGGCGGGCGCATCGCCGAGATGGGCCCCGACCTCATGCCCCGCCCCGGCGAGCGCGTCATCGACGCCAGCGACTGCATCGTCTACCCGGGCTGGATCAACACGCATCATCACCTGTTCCAGAACCTGCTCAAGGCCGTGCCGGAAGGCATGAACCAAGACCTGCAAGGGTGGCTGGCCAGCGTGCCGTATCCTCGCCTGCCGCTCTTTACGCCGGAATTGATGCGCACGGCAGCGCGCCTGGGCATGGCCGAGCTGCTGCTGTCGGGCGCCACCACCTGCGCCGACCACCATTACCTCTATCACGCAGGCGGCGGCACCGAATCGGGCGACATGCTGTTCGATGTCGCCGATGAATTCGGCATGCGCTTCGTGCTCTGCCGTGGCGGCGCCATCGAGTCGGCCAGCAGCCACCCGGGCTTCTCCAAGACGGCGCTGCAGCCTGAAACGCTCGACCAGATGCTGGCCGACATCGAGCGGCTCAAACACCGCTATCACGACGACGCCCCCGACGCGATGCGCCGCGTGGTGGTGGCACCGACCACACCGACGTTCTCGTTGCCGCCGGCATTGCTGGTCGAGTTGGCACGTGCCGCGCGGGGGATGCATCTGCGCATGCATACGCATTTGTCCGAGACCGACAACTACGTGCGCTTTTGCCGTGAGAAGTACAACTGCCTGCCGGTGGAGTTCGTGGCCGAGCACGAGTGGCTGGGCCCGGACGTCTGGTTTGCGCACCTCGTGCACCTGCAGCCGTCGGAGATCCGCATGCTCGCGCAAACAGGCAGCGGCATCGCGCACTGCCCCGTCAGCAACAGCCGGCTGGGCAGCGGCATCGCGCCAGTGCCGCAACTCGCGGCGGCCGGCGTGCCGGTGTCACTGGGTGTGGATGGCGTGGCGTCCAACGAATCCGGCAGCATGACCGGCGAGGTCAACACCGCGTGGCTGATCCACCGTGCCGCGCAAGGCGCCAGTGCCACCACCGCCGAAGACGTCATTCACTGGGCAACCGCAGGCGGTGCGCGCGTGCTCGGCTTGAGTGAAGTCGGCACGCTGCAGGTCGGGCAAGCGGCCGATCTGGTGCTCTACGACATCAATCACCCGCGCTTCTACGGCTTCCACGACCCCGCGCTGGCGCCCGTGGTCGCCGGCGAGCCCATCACCGTGCGCACCAGCATCATCGGCGGCCGTGTCGTGGTGGACGAAGGTGTGGTGTGCGGGCTCGATGTGGCGAGCATCCGCGCCGAAGCCAGCCGGGGCGTGGCGGACCTGATGGCGTGTGCCTGACGGCTCAAACGTCCAACCGCAGCGCCATGTGTTCTTCGTCGTAGAAGCGGTCACCGACACACATGGCGCGGCGCTCGACGCCGAAGGTCTCGAAACCCGCGTTGCGATACAGCGTTTGCGCACGCGGGTTTTCGGCGTTCACGCAGAGATGAATCTGCAGCACCTGTGCAGCACGCGCATGCGCAATGGCGGCGTTGAGCAGACGGCCGGCAATACCGCCTCGCCGGTGTGCAGGATCAACAAACACGCCCCACAGCACGGCCTTGTGCGCGACCTGCGCCAGCGGCTCGCGACGCAGCCCGGCAATGCCAATCAGCGCCGGCCCGGAAAATGCACCGAAGACGATCTGATGCTCGGTCGCCCGGATGCGGTTGCGGGTGTCCTCCAGCGTGCGCCCCGACTCTTCATCGTGCGTCGGCCAGATGGCAGTAGGCGCGTCTTGAATGGCCTTCAGGCGCAGCGCCTTGAACGCTGCTGCATCCTCATCGATCAACGGGCGGATGGCGATGTCGCTCACGGCTGCTTGGCCTCCACGGTAAATGCATCGCCGGTTTCGAAGAACGCGCCGCCCGCGAGGTAATGCACGGTCTTGCTGCCCGCATCGGTAAAGTGCCAGCGGCCGTTGCTGAACAGCGCCGGGTCCGCCCAGGCGGCAGTCACTTCAGCGATGAAGAGGTCGTAGCGCTTCTCGTTGTGCGGTTCGGGAATGACGCGGCATTCCAGCCACCCTGCGCAACCTTCTACCAGCGGCACGTCGATCGTGCGGGCTGGCACCGTGGCCAAGCCGAGCGCATCGAACTTGTCGCCATCCCGGCCTGACAGCGTGCCCACCGCGAGCGTCGTCTCGGCAATGGCGCGCGTCGGGATGTTGAGCGCGAACACGCCCGAGGCTTCAATCAGCTCACGTGTGAGGGTGCGGCTGTCGACCACGACCAGCACCTTGGGTGGGTCAAAGTCGAGCGGCATGGCCCAGGCGGCTGCCATGACGTTGCGCACGCCGTTGTGGGCGCTGGTGACCAAGGTGGTCGGGCCGTGGTTCAGGAGGCGGTAGGACTTTGCCAGCTCTACTGGGGCGAGTGTGATGGGGTTGGGCATGATGGCGAGGGGACTCAGGGGAGGCGTCATCATAGGGCAATGGTGTTGGAGCTGTTGGGGCGTGGTTTTTTCTGTTTTTTTGTTGGTGGTGCATCCCTTGTTTCATCCCCTGCCGGGGCTGACTCACTTTCTTTGGTCTTGCCCAAAGAAAGTAAGCAAAGA
>NZ_JBQEPR010000007.1:184839-318572 GCF_052045895.1 Ralstonia sp. 22111
AAAAACTCGCTTCGCTCAGACAGTTTCCCTTCCTTTTTCCTCCCTGCAACAGAAATTCAAGGCGCCATCTAGGGCAGGAAGGTCAAAGGACAACAGCCACACCTTCTGGGCGCCAGCCCAAATGCCAAGGCCAACCTCACGACGGGTTGGCCTTTCTCTTTTGACGTTGAGCCCTTGATGGCGCCTTGAATTTTCGTAAGCGGGCGGAAAAAAGAACGGGAACTGTTTGAGCGCAGCGAGTTTTCCCGTTCTCCGCCCGGTTACGCAAATTCAAGGGGTCTTTCGCCATCTCGGGCGCGCCTTTCTTTTGCTTACTTTTCTTTGGCAAGACAAAGAAAAGTGAGTCGTGCCCGGCAGGGTACGAAACAGGGATAGACCACAAGAACAAAAACAAACCCCAGCGAAAATTCACTGGGGTTCAATTTCACTCAGCAACCCGCCGAGCAATATGCTCCAACGCCTCCTCCACCTGATCAATCAAAATCAGGCAGAGATCCCCCGGCTGCAACCGCCCCAATGCGGTGTCGATAGCCAGAAATTCACCACGGATTTCATCAACACGGCTCGTGCGCGACGCACCCTGCAGCCCTTCACGCAACAGCGCGAGCACTTCACCGTCGGCGCGCCCGCGCTGGCATTGGTCTTCGTACAGGACCACATCATCAAACACGCCGCCCAGAATCTGCGTCTGCCGGCGGATATCCTCGTCGCGGCGATCGCCCGCCCCACTGATCACCACCGAGCGGCGCTTGGCCGGCATGGTGGCGACGGCGTTGCATAGCGCCTGGATGGCGTCGGGATTGTGGCCGTAGTCGGCGATGAGCGTGGCGCCCTTGTAGTCAAATACGTTAAAGCGGCCGGGCGCGGTGGCGGCGTCGTTCACAAAGGTGGCGAGGCCGCGGCGGATCACTGCCCAATCGATGCCAAGCGCCCATGCAGCAGCAATCGACGACATTGCGTTTTCCACCTGGAAGCCGATCGTGCCGTTGCGCGTGAGCGGAATGTCGGCCAGTGCGATGCGCGTTTCGCTGGCGCCTTCGGTAGCCACAATCTCGGCACCATCGACGAACACCACGCGCTTGCCCTGCGCGCGGTGCAGGGCCATGGTCGGCAGGCTGGCGTCGTGCGCGAAGAACGTGACCGATCCGGGGCAGCCGTCGGCCATGCGCGCGACCATCGGGTCGGCGGCGTTGAGCACCGCCATGCCGCGCGGCGCCACGTTCTGCACGATCACGCTCTTGAGCACGGCCAGGTCTTCCACCGTGCTGATGTAGTTCAGGCCCAGATGGTCGCCTTCGCCCACGTTGGTCACCACCGCCACATCGCAGCGGTCGAACGCGAGGCCTTCGCGCAGCAGGCCGCCACGCGCGGTTTCGAAGACGGCGGCGTCGACGTCCGGATGCAGCAGCACGTTACGCGCACTGCGCGGGCCGCTGCAGTCACCGGTGTCGATGCGCTGGCCCTGAATGTACACGCCGTCGGTGCCGGTCATGCCCATGCGCAGGCCGCTGGTGGCGAGCAGATGCGTGATCAGGCGAACCGTCGTCGTCTTGCCATTGGTACCGGACACCGCCACCACGGGAATGCGCCCGTCGTCTCCATCGGCAAACATCGTGGAGATGATCGCCTCGCCCACCGCGCGGCCCTTGCCGTACGACGGCTGCAGGTGCATGCGCAGGCCGGGCGCGGCGTTGACTTCCACAATGCCGCCGGCCTGGTCCTCGAACGGCTTGAGCATCGTCTCGCACACAGCGTCCACGCCGCAGATGTCGAGGCCGACCATCTGCGCTGCCGCCACGGCACGCGCCGCGATGGCGGGGTGCACGTCGTCGGTCACATCGGTGGCGGTGCCGCCCGTGGAGAGGTTCGCGTTGTTGCGCAACACCACGCGCGTGCCCTTGGGCGGCACGGCGTCGGCGCTCAGGCCCTGCTTGGCGAGCGTGGCCAGCGCAATGTCGTCAAAGCGGATCTTCGTGAGCGACGTGGCATGGCCCTCGCCGCGGCGCGGGTCGCGGTTCACTTCATCGACCAGCTCACGCACGGTGTGCTTGCCGTCGCCAATGACTTGCGGCGGGTCGCGGCGTGCAGCCGCCACCAGGTGCTTGCCCACCACGAGCAGACGATAGTCATGGCCGGGGATGTAGCGCTCGACGATCACGTCCGACGAAATGTCGGCGGCCACTTCGTAGGCCGTCATCACTTCTTCGCGCGTGCGGATGCGCACGGCCACGCCCTTGCCCTGGTTGCCGTCGCGCGGCTTGACCACGACTGGGCCGTGGATTTCCTGCGCGGCTTCCCAGGCTTCCTCGGCGCTGCGCACCGACCGGCCCAGCGGTACCGGCACGCCGGCCGCGTGCAGCAGGGTCTTCGTCAGATCCTTGTCCTGCGCGATGGATTCGGCCACGGCGCTGGTCATGTCGGTTTCGGCGGCCTGGATGCGGCGCTGCTTGCTGCCCCAGCCAAACTGCACCATCGAGCCCTGCGTGAGACGACGGTACGGAATCCCGCGCGCCACAGCGGCGTAGACGATGGAACCGGTGCTGGGCCCCAGGCGCACGTCTTCGTCCAGCTCGCGCAAGCGGTGCAGCGCCTCGTCCAAATCGAACGGCTGGTCGTCGCGCGCGGCCAGGCAAAGTTGGCCGGCCAGCTCGAATGCAAGTCGGCCCACTTCCTCTTCGCTGTATTCCACGACGACCTGGTACGTGCCGGGTTCGAGCGTCGGCTCGGTATGGCTGAACGTCACCGGGCAACCGGCGGCAGCCTGCAGGCCCAACGCGGCGGCTTCCAGCGCGTGCGCAATCGATGGCGCATCGGCTTCGTCATCTGGCCGCAAGGGGCCAATCGCCGGAAAGCGCGCGCGCAGGCGGTCTTCGAAGCCCGGCAGTTCGGCCAACAGTTGGGATTGGTCCGAGCAGGCCACGATGGCCTCGATGGCCGTATGGCGGCACCAGAGATTTGGGCCGCGCAAGGCCCGGATACGAGAGACTTCCATGCAATCAGCTTTCCGTTGTGCTTTGGGCGTTCTTTTGGATTCAGGCCCGATCGTCAGTTCTGGGATTCGGCGCGGCCCATCCACTGGTGGACCTGCTCGACGGTGCCCTCGATGGCGCACTCGTCGCATTGCAAGACCAGCAGGTCGCCTGCCGTGAGCTGCGAGAGCGCCGCATCCACGACATCCCGGCGCTTGGCCCCTTCGACAACGACTTCAGCCACGCGACCGCCCGCCTGCAACCCTTGCTTGAGCAGCGCGCGCGCCTGGCGATCAAACTCGGCATCGGTGCGCTTGACGCTGGCGTCTTCGCACAGCAGCACGCGGTCGAACGTCTGGCCGATGACGGTGCCTTGTGCAATCAGGTCTTCGTCGCGGCGCTGCAGGCCGGCGCCAAATACGAGCGTGCGGCGTTGGGCGGGGAAGTTGTCCAGTGCAGCGGCCAAAGCTTCCAGCGCCGAGGCGTTGTGCGCGTCGTCCACCACGATGGTGGCGCCGTTGTGCTGGAACAGCGTGAAGCGGCCCGGCACATCCACCTGGCCCACATCGAAGGTGACGATGCCCGCGCGCATCAGGTCGTTGGAAATGCCCAGCGCCCAGCCGGTGGCCACGGCGGCCAGCACGTTCTCAAGTTGGAACGGCACGCGGCCGGCGTAGGTCAACGGAATGGCCGACACGTCGGCCAGTGTCAGTTCGGTCGCGCCAGTAGCGAGCACCACCTTGCCGTCACGCACGAACACGGCCCGTTTGCCAGCGGCACGATGCGCGGCAATGGCTTCCAGATCGCCCGACAATGCGAAGAAGATCACTTCGCCGTCGCACAGCTCGGCCATTTCAACGAGGCGCGCATCGGCGGCATTGAGCACGCCCACACCGCTTTTCAGCACCACGTCGATCTGCGTGCGCAGGACGCTAACCATGCGGTCTTCGTCTTCGACGTAGAAATCGCCCAGGTGATCGGGCTTGCCGAAGTTGGTCACCACGCCGACCTGGCAGCGGTCATACGGCAATCCTTGCGAGAGGATCATGCCGCTGTCGTTCTCGAACACGGCGGCTTCCACCGCGCGGTTCATCAGGATGCGATGGCAGGCGTCCCACGCGGCGCGGTCGCTGCGGGCGCCGGCTTCCACCTGTCGGCGATCGAGGTAAAGGCCGTCACTGCAGCCCAGCCCTGTGTGCTTGCCCGAGAGCTGCAGCAACTGCGCGACAAGCTTGGCCACGACGGTCTTGCCGTTGGTGCCCGTGATGCCGACGATGGGAATGCGGCCATCATCCTGCGCGCCGTCCTTGTCAGAAAACAGGTGATCCACAATCGCGCGGCCCACCGGGCGCGGTTCGCCCTCGGCGGGCCGGATGTGCATCAACAGACCGGGCCCTGCGTTGACTTCCACAATGGCGCCACGCTGTTCGCCCAGCGGGCGCGAGATGTCGTCGGCCACCAGGTCCACACCGGCAATGTCGAGCCCGACCACCCGCGCGGCCAGCGATGCGTGCGCGGCCACGCTCGGGTGCACGCGGTCGGTCACGTCAAAAGCGACGTTGCCGTTGCGCTGGATCAGCACGCTGCGGCCCGCGGGCGGCACGGCGCTGCCATCAGCATAGCCCTGGCGCTTGAGTTCGAGGCGCGCGGCGGAATCCAGGCGCACGCAGTTCAGCGGATGTTCTTCGGTGCTGCCGCGGCGGGGGTCGGAGTTGATCTGCGATTCGATCAGTTCTTCGATGGTCGACGTGCCATCGCCGACCACCGACGCGGTCTCGCCCATCGCGGCCGCTGCCACGCGGCCGCCCACCACCAGCAGGCGGTGTTCGTTGCCGGAGACGAAGCGCTCGACGATCACGCCGTTGCCTTCCTCGATGGCCACGGCGTAAGCGGTTTCCACCTCTTCGCGCGTCATCAGGTTGGTGAACACACCGCGGCCGTGGTTGCCGTCGTACGGCTTGACGACCACCGGCACGCCGATGTCTTCAGCGGCGTCCCAGGCGTCTTCGGCGCTGTCGACCATGCGGCCTTCCGGCACCGGCACGCCGCACGACTGCAGCAGGCTCTTGGTCAGGTCCTTGTCGCGCGAGATCGATTCGGCAATGGCGCTGGTGCGGTCGGTTTCGGCCGTCCAGATGCGGCGCTGGCGTGCGCCGTAGCCGAGCTGCACAAGGTTGCCGTCCGACAGGCGGATCGACGGGATATTGCGGTCATCGGCGGCATCGACAATGCAGGCGGTGCTGGGGCCGAGGCAATGTTCGTCCACCAGGTCGCGCAGCGTCTCGACGGCGGCATCCACGTCGTACGGGCGGTCTTCGATGGCCGCCATGACCAGATCACGGGCGGCGAACAGGGCAGCGCGGGTCACGTCTTCGTGCCAGGCACGGACGATTACCTTGTAGACGCCGCGCACCGGCGTCTCGCGCGCCTTGCCAAACCCGCCGGGCATGCCGGCCAGGTTCTGCAATTCGAGGGTGACGTGTTCCAGGATGTGGCCGGGCCAGGTGCCTTCCTTCAAGCGCATCAGGAAGCCGCCGCGCACGCCGGGGCTGCAGCGGTGCTCGATCAGCGTTGGGAGCCATGTCGAGAGGCGCTCGTAGAAACCCGGAATCGTGTTGGAAGGAAAATCCTCCAGTTCACCAATGTCGACCCATGCCTCCAGCACTGGCCGATATGTCCACATATTCGGGCCGCGCAGCGACATGACATCGAGAATCTCAATGTCCTTCTTCTTCATTGAATTTGCTTGGAAGCAGGGGGCGATGTACCCGTGAATTGGTCCGTGGAATCGAACCGTTACCTTTCAATAACGTTACAACGGCGTCGGCGTTGACGTCTTGAGCCCGAAGTGCGTTGTGCAGCGCACCAAATGCCGTGCTGGCGTGGCTATGTATACTTGCGAGCAAAATTTGCAGGCCGCAACAATTGCGACGCCACGCTCTTGCCTCGATTTATGTTCGTCCTTTTCCCGTTTTGGGCTGTTTTTTGGCCATTTGGACGCGCTTTTTGAATTCTTTGCGCCACTGATGACCCAGTCCTCCCCATCGTCCGCCCCCACCGTCGCCCGCGCTCAGGAACCCTGGAGTGTCGCGCTGGGCTCAAGCCTCGCTCCAGAAGAAACCGTCCAGGCCGGGCTACAGCTGGATTTGGACGCAAGGCTGCATTTTACCCAAGGGTGGCTGGTTGTTACGAACCGCCGCCTGGTCTGCCAGGCGCCTGGTGAAAAGGTTTTACAAAGCTGGGATATCGCCCCCGGCATGACACTTGCCCACAGCGACCACGCCGGCGTGGGCACGCTCGAGCTGTCCGACGGACAGCGCCGGCTGGCAAGCTGGCGTTACACGCTGGGCCACAACACCGACGCACTGCGCCTGGCCGACGCCTTCGACGCCCAGCGCAACGCCCTGGCCACCGGCGCCCAGGCCGCACAGCCCGACGCGGAGGTCTGCCCCACCTGTAAGGCGCCCCTCCCGCCCGGCGAAGATAACTGCCCGCAATGCAGCCGTGAACTGGAGCAGCCGCCCTCGACTTGGGCGCTGCTGCGCCTGTGGCGCTTTGCCCGGCCGTATCGGTGGGAATTGCTGGCCGGCTTCGCCCTGCTGCTGATCGGCACGGCCGCTACCCTGGTGCCGCCGTACCTGACGATGCCCTTGATGGACAAGGTGCTGATCCCCTATCAGAACGGCCAACCCGTCGATTACCGCCTGGTCACGCTCTACCTGTCGGGCCTGTTTGGCGCCGCGCTGGTGGCGTGGGTGCTGGGCTGGGCGCGCACCTATCTCCTGGCGCGCGTGTCCGAGCGCATCAGCGCCGACTTGCGCACGACCACCTACGAGCACCTGCTCAAGCTGTCGCTCGAGTACTTTGGCGGCAAGCGCACCGGCGACCTCATGGCGCGCATCGGCTCGGAAAGCGACCGCATCAGCGTGTTCCTGTCGTTGCACCTGCTCGACTTCGCCACCGATGTGCTGATGATTGCGATGACGGCCGTCATCCTGGTCTCGATCGATCCGTGGCTGGCGCTCGTCACGCTGGTGCCGCTGCCGTTCATCGCGTGGATGATCCACCTGGTGCGCGACCGCCTGCGCCACGGCTTCGAGAAGATCGACCGGATCTGGTCGGAAATCACCAACGTACTGGCCGATACCATCCCGGGCATCCGCGTGGTCAAGGCCTTTGCCCAGGAAAAGCGCGAAGTGACGCGCTTTGCCGAGGCCAACAAGCACAACCTGGCGATCAACGATCGCGTCAACGCGGTGTGGTCGCTGTTTACCCCGACCGTCACGCTGCTAACCGAAGTCGGGCTACTGGTGGTGTGGATCTTCGGCATCTGGCAGGTGAGCCACGACGCCATTACCGTCGGTGTGCTGGTGGCGTTCCTGACGTATATCAGCCGCTTCTACACACGTCTGGATTCCATGAGCCGCATCGTGTCCGTCACGCAGAAGGCGGCGGCCGGCGCCAAGCGCATCTTCGACATTCTCGACCACGTATCGAGCGTGCCCGAGCCGGCCAAGCCCGTGCACATCGAGAAGGTGAACGGCGCGATCGAGCTGCGCGACCTGGGCTTCCGTTACGGCAACCGCGCGGTGATCCGCGGCCTGAACCTGTCGATCCAGCCGGGCGAGATGATCGGGCTGGTCGGGCACAGCGGCTCGGGCAAGAGCACGCTCGTGAACCTGATCTGCCGCTTCTACGATGTATCGGAAGGCGCGATCCGCCTGGACGGCACCGACATCCGCTCGCTGCCCGTCTCGGAATTCCGCCGCAACATCGGCCTGGTGCTGCAGGAGCCGTTCCTGTTCTTCGGCACGATTGCCGACAACATCGCCTACGGCAAACCCGACGCCACGCGCGAAGAGATCATTGCCGCCGCGCGTGCCGCCCATGCACACGAATTCATCCTGCGCCTGCCGCACGGCTACGATTCGCTGGTGGGCGAACGCGGCCAGGCGCTGTCGGGCGGCGAACGCCAGCGTATTTCGATTGCGCGCGCGCTGCTCATCAACCCGCGCATCCTGATCATGGACGAGGCCACATCGTCCGTGGACACGACCACCGAGAAGGAAATCCAGAAGGCGCTCGACAACCTTGTGCAAGGGCGTACGACCATCGCCATCGCGCACCGTTTGTCGACGCTGCGCAAGGCGGATCGCCTGGTCGTCATGGATCGCGGCCAGATCGTCGAAGTGGGCAACCACGATGAGTTGCTCGCGCGCGAAGGGGCTTACTACAAGCTCTATCAGGCGCAGGCCCGCAATGTCGACGCCGACACCGATCTGACCAGCGATGGCGAGCGCGTGGACGCCGCCGCGCCGGCTTACGCGCAGTGAACCGCTATTTGAAATGACTGCGATGCAAACGCCCGATTTCTCCCTGAGCCGCAACGGCTTTGGCAAGCTTGTGATGACCCTGGCCGACGGCACCGTGCATGAAGGCGTGGTGCCCGTGCGAGCCTTCCCCATCTCCGCCGCCGACGAGGGCTTGAGCCTGATGAGCACCGACGGCCGTGAGCTGGCATGGATCACGCAGCCGGCAGCGTTGCCCGCGCCCATGCGCGCACTGATCGAGGCCGAACTCGGCGCGCGTGAGTTCATGCCCGAAATCCGCAAGATCGTCGGCGTATCGACCTACGCCACGCCGAGCACGTGGACGGTGCAGACCGACCGCGGCCAGACCGACCTCGTGCTGCGCGGCGAAGAAGACATCCGCCGCCTGACCGGCACCACGCTGCTCATCTCCGACAGCCACGGCATCCACTACCTGATCCGCGATCTGCTGACGCTCGACAAGCACAGCCGCAAGATCCTCGACCGGTTCCTTTAAGCTCGTCCAGTCACGTTGCCGTTACCGGGGTGATGGCCGCACGGCTGTCATGACTTGGTCGAGTAGGTTTTCAGCCTGTTTCCAGCTGGCCCGCTGGTTGTAATCGCCCGCCGTGGTGACCATCACCATGTCGAGCCCCGGCACGATCCACAGACGCTGGCCGCCGTTGCCGATGCCACCGATCCACGCCTGTTCGGTGCCGCCGGCCACCACCTTGCCGAGCCACCACTGATAGCCGTACTGCAGGTCCATTCCGGTATCGATGTGCGGGCGTGTTGATTCGGCAATCCACTCCGCAGGCACAATCTGCCGCCCATTCCATTGGCCGTGCTGCAGCACGAGCTGTCCGATGCGCGCCAAATCTCGGGGGCGCAGGCGCACGCCGGCAAACGCCAGCGGGCGGCCACGGTAGTCGTCCACCCATTCCCAGTCGGTGATGCCCAGCGGTTCGAACAGTTGCGTGCGCGCGTACTCCGGCAACGACATGCCCACGCGCTCTGTCAGCAATTGCGCCAGTACCGCCGTGTTGCCGCCGTTGTAATTGAACTGCGTGCCAGCCGGCGCCGCCATCGGGCGGTCGAACACGTAATGCGCCTGAGACGTGTGCCAGAACAGTCCGAACTCGTCGTTGTTCAGAAAGCTTGTCGCACGCCATTCGTTCCAGGCAAGGCCGCTGGACATCGACAGCATCTGCGAAAGCGTAATCGCCTCGCGGCCATCGCGATTCAGATCGGCCAGCCCGGGAAACAGCGACAGCACTGGCGTGTCGAGCGGCGGCATCTTCCCCTGCCCTTGCGCAATGCCCCACAGCAGGCTCGTCACCGATTTGCTGATCGAGCGGATGTCGTGGAGCGTGCTGGCGTCGAACGTGCGCGCGGTGCGGAACAGATCCTTCACGCGCTCATCTTTGCCGGCGTGATAGACCTCCGCCACCAGATGGCCATGGCGCACCACGAGCAGGCTGTGGAAGTTGATATCGGCGTCGGCAAAACCGCGCAGCACGGCGCAGAGTTGGCCGGCATCGAAGCCGGCTGCGGCGGGGTCGGCTTCGGTCTGCCAGCCGTCGTTCAACTGGGCTGGCGCGTCGCAGGGCGCTGCCTGGGCGCCGCCTACCGCGCAAACCAATGCCAAAGCGATGCCGATGCTGCGCAGTCGTAGCGTCATCCCAGCCCCCGTTTGATGTGTCATCAAGTATCGTAACCGGCACTTGAAAGGTCAAACGCTCTGCGATGAATGGTCGATTTGGGCGTCCGAACGGCGCTGGATCGGCCATCCGGGGGAGTGTTCAGCCCGCGTCGGAACCTGGGCCCGCGTTACCATGTCGGACCCTTCTTATTCATCAGTCACATCACAGGCACCTATGGTCACACGTCGAACCCTTCTTGCCTCCGCATCCGTTACCGCCACGCTGGCGGCGCTCGGCATCACGCCCGAAGCGCTGGCCGCCAATCGCGTCAAGCTCGGCGATGCCGCGCCGTTTTCATTCGATGCGCTGATCGAACGCGCCCGCTCGATGGCCGGCAAGCCTTACACGCCGCCCGCCACGGCACCGGCTGACATCCTGTCCAAGATCGATTACGAGGCGCACGGCAAGATCAAGTTCGACACCGCCCACGCGCTCTTTGCCGACGGCCCCGGCCAGTTTCCGGTGACGTTCTTCCACCTGGGGACGTTCTTCCGCGCGCCGGTGCGCATGCACGTGGTGGAAAAAGGCGCCGCACGCGAGATCGTCTACGACGAATCGTATTTCGACATGCCCGCCGACAGCCCGGCGCGCAAGCTGCCGCGCGGCAGCGGCTTTGCCGGCTTCCGCTTCCAGGAAAGCCGCCTGGGCGATCAGAAAAAACTCGACTGGAAAAAGAACGATTGGGTTGCCTTCCTGGGCGCGTCGTACTTCCGCGCCATCGGCGAGCTATACCAGTACGGGCTGTCCGCACGCGGCATTGCGCTCGACGTGGCGCAGGCCGGCAAGCCCGAAGAATTCCCCAACTTCACGCACGTGTGGTTCGACACGCCGGCAGACAACCGCGCCGATTCCGTGACGATCTACACCCTGCTCGACGGCCCGAGCATCACCGGTGCGTACCGCTTCGTAATGCACCGCACGAAGGGCGTGGTGATGGACATCGACACGGCCATCTTCCTGCGCAAGGACGTGGACCGCTTCGGCATCGCGCCGGCCACGTCGATGTACTGGTTCTCGGAAACCGCCAAGGGCACCGCCACCGACTGGCGCCCCGAGGTGCATGACTCGGATGGCCTGGCCCTCTGGACCGGCAACGGCGAACGCATCTGGCGCCCGCTGAACGATCCGCCGCGCACGATGGCGTCTGCCTTTGGGGACAACAACCCGCGCGGCTTCGGCCTGCTGCAGCGCGACCGCGATTTCAACAACTACCAGGACGGCGTGCATTACGAGCGCCGTCCGAGCCTGTGGGTGGAGCCGCTGGAAGGCTGGGGCGAAGGCGCCGTGCAGCTCATCGAGATCCCGACCGACGACGAGATCCACGACAACATCGTCGCCATGTGGGTGCCGAAGGCACCGGCGCGTGCGGGCAGCCAGTACCGTCTGCGCTATCGCCTGCACTGGCTGGCCGACGAGCCGTATCCGACGCAACTGGCGCGCTGCTTGGCCACGCGCATGGGTAACGGCGGCCAACCGGGCCAGCCGCGTCCGCACGGCGTGCGCAAGTTCATGGTCGAGTTCAAGGGCGGTCCGCTCGAGAAATTGCCCTTCGGCACCAAGCCAGAGGCCGTGCTGAGCACCTCGCGCGGCACGTTCTCGTATGTGTTTACCGAAGCCGTGCCGAATGGCGTGCCTGGGCACTGGCGCGCGCAGTTCGATCTGACAGTCGACGGGAAGGAGCCAGTGGATATGCGGCTGTTCCTGCGCGTGGATGGCAAGCCGCTGTCGGAGACGTGGCTGTACCAATACCACCCGTTCCAATCGCCGGTGGGGCCGGTGGCGTCGTAAACGCCATCGCGGCGGTCGACAAATAAGGCGGGGATTCCCGCCTTTTTCATTACTGGTAGGACAGTGTCACCACAGCCAGTGCTGGTTCCGCCCCCGCCGCCCGCGACAAGGTCAGCGTGCCGTTGTTTGCCGTCAGCAGGTTGGCCTTGAAGCCGCCGTATTTGGCCAGGACGTCCGCCTTGCCGCGTGCATCGCCCACACGCAAGGGCTTGAGCGACGATGCCGCGCACGCCTCCACCGATACATCAACCGGTACGACGCGCATCGCCGGCGAATGAAACTCCAGTACCACCTGATCGCCAGCTGCGGACGCACGCGCCTGCACTGCATTTTCCGCGCCGGTTGACCGCTGTACCGACTGCAGGCGAAAACCTGCCTCGACGATGGCGCCCGTAAAGTGAATCACGCCGTCTTGGCTACCGGCCGCAAGCGCGCTACTCGCGCCGAGGGCGGCCGCCATGGCGACCGCCGTTGCCTTGTCAACCTTGAACATGAGGACCCTCGATGTGCGCATCCGCCGCCTTTAGGCAGACCGGCGCAATAGTTTTTTACGATTTTCATCGTCCTCAGGATCAATCTCATTGTGGATTGCGGGCATCCCTGATTGCGGGTCAGACGGCGAAGCCCGCAGATGCCCTCTCACGGCGCCGGCCACACCTCCAGCGCCTGCATCAACTGCTTGCCCAGCGGAATACGCTTGGCCATGTCGCCCTCGCGTGGCATATCGATGTTCAGTGCGAACGCATACACGTGGCCTGCACGCTCCACCCAGCCGACCCACCAGCCGATCTGCGGCTGGTATTCCGTGGCAACGCCCGTCTTGGCGTACAGCGCGGCATCGCCCTGCTGCTCGATCAACAACATGCGGTGGACCATGTCCCACGTGCGCGGCTTCACCGGCAATTGCTTGAGCGCCATGCGGCTGGTGAAGCGCGCTTCTTCAAACGCGGAAATTTCCAGCGGGCCGCGTAGCCAGAATTGATCGATCACGCTGCCGAGCTGGCGGTTGCCGTAGTCGAACGCATCAACGTAGGCCTGCATGCGTTCAAAGCCGACGCGGCGCGCCACCTCCTGGTAGATCGGCACGGCCGACAGGCGAATCGCCTCGGGCAACGCCATGTCGTGCTCCCACTGCTTGTAGGCCTGCGGCTTGCCGCCGTAGGGCAGCACTTCGTGATCGTCGCGCACAGCGCCGGTGTCGAAGGCGATCAGGCTGTTCGGAATCTTGAACGTCGATGCCGGATGGATGCGCCGCGCGGCGCGCGCCGGATCGACGACATACGTGCGGTCGGCGCTGATATCCATCAGCACGAAGGTGCCGGAGACGCCGGCATCGTCGAACACGCGCTTGAGGTCATTGCGCACGACCAGCTCGGCGTGGGCCGTGGCGGTGCTCATAGCAACGGCGCACGCCGTGAGGGCAAACGCGAAGGTCTTCGACCAGCGAGAGAACATGGAAAGCTCCTTGAATTGAGTGATTGGCTGCCGGCAACCCTCGACACGCGGATGAGCCGGCGCTGCGCATCGTAGGGAGCGCGCCGTGCCACCGCCAGCGCACCCACCTCGCCGCACGTCACGCGCGTAACTCCTGTAACAAGGGGCTTGGCGCACAATGGCGCCACGTTTCGCTTCGCCAGATTGTTAGCATGACGCCGCCCCCCCTGCCCGCCCTCCATGTCGAGCTGACCACACCGCAAACCGTCGACGGCCGGCGTGCGCCGTTCCAGAGCCTGTGGCTGCTGGTGCGGCTTGCCTACGCGCACCGTCTGTCGCCGGAACAACCGCTGGTGCGCCTGGCCGACCTGCGCGGCGCCGTATCGGACGCCAGCACGCAGCGCATGATGATCAGCCGCGCCTTTCGCGACTGGCAGAACTGGGGCGTGCAGGCCGGCTGGGGCGAGGCGCGCGATCGCGAGCCGCGCTTTCTCAACGCAGACAAGCGCAGCCAAGGGCCCTTCTGGCTCACCCCCGAAGACGCAGAGCGCGTGGTCTGCGTGGTTGAAGGGCGCATTGCCGATGATGCCGATGTGCGTGCCTTCCTCGGGATTGCCGCGCCGGATGGCAGCACGGACAACACCACCGAAGCCAATGCCAGCGCGCTGTCCGGCCCGGCGCCTGGCACGCCCAACCCCGCGTTCTGGCACGCCTTTCTGACCGCGCGCCACGCCATGCGCGAAGGCCGTCTGCTGCATGCGCTGGGCGCCAGCACCGGCGCGTCCGACACCGAGCGGGGCGGCGCCCTGCTTGCGCTGCGCCACGCCAGTGACGCCGCCGACAACGACTTCCAACGCGCCCTCGTCACCCTGGGCGAGGCAATGGCCGCGCGCCGCCTGGGCGACTCCACACGCGCCAGCGCCCTGCTCTCGCAACTGCGCGCGCACCGCCGGCAGCGCCATGTACTCGGTAACGATTTCCTCGCCGCCATGGAGCGCATCGTCACCGCATGGTGTGCGTATGACCGCCGCGACCTCGACCTCGCCGCCGGCCTGCTCGCCCGTCTGGCCGATGCCGAGCCCGGCCGCAGCCTGCTGCGCTATCACCCACAGATCCGCTTCGAGTGGAACAACCTCAGCGCCCTCATCGAACGCGCGCGCCTGCTCTACGCCGATGCCGATGGCCTTGCATTGGACGTACGCGCCCAGGCCGCACAGCGCATCGTCGCGCAATTCGAAACCGCGCTGGCTGCCGCACTGGAAAGCCAGGCGTCCGACGCGGTGCAGCAAGTTGCCGCCAACCTCGGCATGACGTGCTGGCTGCTGCGCGATGAGCTTGGCAACTCAGCGCATGCCGACGGCACGGTCGATGCCGTCCGCTGGCTGGCCATGAGCGAATGGCAAGCGCTGCGCAACGGTGGGCCGCTGCAATCGGCGTGGAACGCCATCGCGCTGATGCGCATTGCACGGGCCGACACAAGTCGCGCAGCGCTCACGTTGGCCGACCTCCGCACGCAGGCGGGGCCGTTTGCAGAAGCATTTGACTCGCGCTACTGGCCGCAGCGCTGGACCGATGTGGCCGCACTGCGCCTGCGCGAACACGACAGCGGCCGTCATCGCTACGGCCATGTGCAGGTGAGCGGCCTGCTGCTGGAGCTGGCGTGGTTTTCACACGCAGACGGCGATCACGTCATCGCCCGCACAACGATGGAGCGCCTCTCGCAAGCCATGCAGGACTTGGCGCCGCACGATCGGGCGTACTTCGTCCAGGCGCTGAAGCAGCTGACGCAGATGGCGGAAGCGGCGCCTTAGGCTGCACGTTAAACGGATCGGCAAAGTAGGCGCAGCTGCGATGCACTGACACACGCAATGTCACGTAACCGAACCGACGCGATAGGCCAGCCAGGCTTCTTCTCTTGCGCGACAACAATCAGGCCACCAGCGGCATCAGCAACATCCGCGCAGCCAGCTCCTGTCGGAAGCCTTCCAAGGCCCGCATGGCGGAATCGGCACCGCGTGCCGTGTTCTGCAAGCGGATGCCTTCGACCTGACGGATGCCCACCGTGGCAAACACATACCGCAGATACGGCATCAGGAAATCGGTCTGCGCGTGGGCGCCATCGAAGTTGCCGCCGGAAGCAGACACCACCAGCACCGAGCGATCGGTCAGCATGCCCACCTTGCCCGTGGGCGTGCGGCGGAACGTGCGCTCGGGCCGCACTACCAGATCGATCCACGCCTTCAACGCCGAAGGCACCGTGTAGTTGTGCACCGGCGTGGAGATCAGCACGGCATCCGCCGCTTCCAGCTCGCCGATCAACGTTTCCGACAACGCCAGCGCGGCGCGGTGCGCTGCAGTGCGGTCGGCATCGGGCATGAGGCTGGCCTCGACAAAGCCGGCATCGGGATGCGGCAGCGGTGTCGCCGCCAGGTCGCGCTCGATGATGCGCAGGCTACCGACGGCTTCAGCCAATTGTGCAATCACCAATTGCGCGCCACGCCGGCTGTGCGAGCGATCGTCGCGCGGGCTCACGGTCACGTGCAGCAACGTTGTCATCGTGCAGCTCCGGGTTGCATGTTTATGCCAAAGCGCAAAGCACCTGCGAGCAGCCCATTGCGATAGTAGAAGCGATGGCCGAGCACGTTGGACAGCGGCGTGTCGAGCACGAGCCGTGCACAGCCCAGGCGCTCGGCTTCGGCCTTGAGGTGGTCCATCAGCACGTTGCCGAGGCCGCTGCTGCGCAGGTTGGCATCGGTCACCAGATCGTCGACATACATGAACGGACCGTAGACGAGGTTCTCCTGCTGCCGATACCCCGCCAGCGCAACCGGCACGCCATCGCGCCAGACGGCGATGAGGCGATAGCCGTCTTCCACCTGCCGGCGCCAGCGCGCGGCCAGCTCGTCGGCGTCGGCAAGATGCGGCCGCAGTTGATGCATGACGGGAAAGCACGCACGCAACGCGGCTTCGTCTTCGATGGGGCGGATGGTGTCCATGGTCATGCTTCCTCTGCGGCCACGGCGGCCGGCACGTGCGGCGCAAAGCGCATCGCGACGGCAATACGGTTCCACGCCTGGATGTTGGCGACGGCGGCCGTGAGGAACGCGACTTCCGTCCTGGAGAAATGCTGGAGCACGGCGTCGTATTCGTGATCTTCCACGCCGTGGTCGGCGGCGCGGGCCAGGGTGGTCAGCGCTTCCGTCCAGGCCAGCGCGGCACGCTCGCGCGGCGTGAAAACCGCCGGCGTGTCGCGCCAGACCGCCACCAGATCGAGCTTGGCCGGCGCCACGCGCAGCTTGCGCGCCAGGTTCAGGTGGAACTGCACGCAGAACGCGCATCCGTTGATTTGCGACGCACGCAGCTTGACGAGCTCGGTCAGCGGCTTTTCCAGCCCTGAGGCATCGACTGCCTTGCCAAGCGCCTGCAACGCCGGGGCCACGCCGACGGCGGTGTCGACAAATTCCGAGTAATCCATGCGAGGGGAGAGATCTTCCATGTCTGGCTCCTGTTAAAGGCCCGGGTTGGAGGAATGGTAATATCAGTGCTCGAACATCATATTCGAACTCTGACATCATGAGCAAGCGCACCCCTACCGCCGGCAAGGAAAGCGACCCGCCCCGCACCTCGCCCTCCATCCCCGAGCCCGGACAGGGCAAGCGCGGCGAAGAAGGCTATCTTGGCTATCTGCTGCGCCAGGCCAGCGCCGCGCACCGGCTCCGCATGGAGCGGGCCATGGCCGACGTGGGTGTCACGCTGCCGCAATTCCTGGTGCTCACGATGCTCCGGGCCTACCCGGGCATCTCGAATGCCGACCTCGCCCGGTTGACCATGCTCACACCCCAGACGGTGAGCGTGATCGTCACCAACCTGGAGCGCAGCGGCGCCATCACCCGCCGGCCCCACGCCGTGCACGGCCGAATCCAGCACATCGATGTCACAACGGAGGGCTCTGCCCTGCTTGCAGCGTGCCGAGAACGCTCCGGCGGCATCGAGCAGGACTTGCTGGAAGGGTTCTCGGCCAAGGAAGAAGAGATCGTGCGGCGTTGGCTTGTACACGTCGCAACACTCGGCAGCGACAAACCCGCCCCCTGATTCGCACGTCATTTTTCTCCGCTGTCCTTGACTTCTGGACGGCTGCCACTATCATCCGATGTATCTTACGATATATCTGATGATGTTCTTCAGGAGAATGACAATGCGCGGTTGGTTCGGACATCACCACAAAATGTGGATTGCAAAACACTTCATGATGGGCCGCCACGGTCACGGCGGACACGGCTTCGGGCGTGGCATGGGCGGTTTTGGCGGCCCCGGCGGCTACGGTGAAGGCGATGACGACGGTGGTAGCCCGTGGCGCGGCCGCCGGCTCAGTTCGGCCGACTTGCAGCTCGTGTTGCTGGCGCTGCTCAAGGGCACGCCCCGCCACGGCTATGAATTGATCAAGGCAGTGGAAGAGCATTCGCTCGGCTTCTACACGCCAAGCCCGGGCATGGTGTATCCGGCGCTGTCGTACCTGGAAGACCACGGCTTTGCTTCCGTTACCGCCGAGGGCAACAAGAAGCGCTACGGCATCACGCCCGAAGGCGAAACGTGGCTGGCCGAGCGCCAGCACAGTGCCGATGCCATCCTCGCGCAACTGCGCGCCATGGGCGAGCGTGTGAAGCGCATGAACGAGGCCATGGCCTTCGACCGCGAAACCGACAACGCCGCCGAGTGGACGGACACGGGGCATGACCCGCTGCGCACCGCGCGCTGGCGTCTGAAGTTCGCGCTCATGGAAAAACGCTTCGCCTCGCGCGAAGAACAGCAACGCGTGGCAGACATCCTGCTACGCGCCCTCAAGGAAATCACCGGCGAGCGGTAAGCGGCAAGCAGCAGCATCTGTTCAGCCGCCCCGGGGGATGTTTCGTCGCCCGGGCACCGCGTCGGTCCAGTCGGTTCATTTCGCAGCCATCTATGTTTGCTTTCAATCGCACACAAGGTCTCATGTCGCAGCTGCTCAGTTCTGTCAAACCCGCCACACGCCGCATGCGTGTGCGCGCTATCCATACCCTGTCGCCGCGCATGCGCCGCGTGGTGTTTACCGGCGTAGCCGCTACGGATCTCGCCGATCTGGCCAGCGCTGCGCCCGGCGCGGCCATCAAGCTGATGTTTCCGCACGATGCCGCAGGCAGCGGTCGCACGCTTGGGCGCGCTTACACCATCCGCCGCTATCACCCTGCCCGCGGCGAACTGGAAATCGATTTTGTCGTGCACGACGAAACGCCCGCCACGCAGCATGGCCCGGCGGCACGCTGGCTCGAACACGCCGCCCCGGGCGATGAAGTGGAATTTGCGGGCCCTAAGCGCGGCTTCCGCGCCGACCCCGCTGCACCGTGGACCCTGCTCATCGGCGATGAAACGGCGTTGCCCGCGATCTTCGCAATTCTGGAAACATTGCCCGAGCACGCGCAGGTGCTGACCTATATCGCCATCGGGGACGCTCGCGCCAGACTGCCCCTGGAAGGCGCCTTGGCAAGCCACCCGCGCAGCCGCAACATCCATTGGGTAGAGAGCGATACGGCGCACGCCGGCGCAATGATGGTCGGCGCACTCAGCGCCCAGTCCATGCCGACCGGCACGCCGCAGGTGTTCCTGGCCGGCGAGGCGTCCTTGCTCAAACAGGTCCGCACGCTGCTCGAAGGCGCCTGGGCCGTGCCGCGCGACGCCATCGACGCCAAGGGCTACTGGACGGCAGGGCTCTCGCGCGAAGAACGCAAGGCGGCCGAGGCGCGTTGATCTTCGAGTCGCTTCAAGTGGCGACTTCGGCACTGGGCGCGCCACCCCGCACCCAATCGCGCAGCAGGCGCTGTCCGTAAAGCAGCGCCGCGTCCATCGCTTCGCGCGGCGAGCCAAACGTACATCCGGGCCGCACCGCTTGCGAGCCCGACAACGATTGCCCTTCCGCGCCGCGGAACACCACCTCGACACGCGCCTCCCAGCCCCGCCCACCGGCGGGAACCACACGCGGGACGATTTCAACGTCTCCACAGATCTTGTGCACCTTGTTCCTCCATCTGCAGCGCCTGAACGGCGCATTGCCAGCAAGGTAGCAACGGCCATGCCCATCTGGGCACCGCCTTGTGATTTGATCGAGATCAACTGCCGGCGCCCGCATCACCTTTAGCCCGTCGCGGGCGTGCCGATGCAAAGGAGGAAAGCGCGTTTCTCGCGCGCCCCTCCTTCCGTCCATCTGCGCCCACGAAGCGCGGCACAACCATGCGCAAGAATCTGCCGGTCACCCAAGCCGAAACCGCCCTCAACCCGACGGACTACCTCATCTCCCGGACCGACCTCAAAGGCCGCATCGTCTTCGCCAATCCGGCGTTCGTGCGCGTCAGCGGCTATTCGCAGGAGGAACTGGTCGGTGCGCCGCACAACCTCGTGCGCCACCCGGACATGCCCGAAGCCGCGTTCGCCGACTTGTGGGCCACGCTGCAAGCCGGCAAGCCGTGGCGCGGGTTCGTCAAGAACCGCCGCAAGGATGGCGGTTTCTATTGGGTGCTGGCCAACGTGACGCCGGTGTTTCAGAACAATGCGGTGGTCGGTTATACGTCCGTGCGTTCGATGGCCACGCCTGCGCAGATCGCGCGCGCGCAACGCGCCTACACCGCCATCAACGAGGGCGATACGTCGTACACGGTGCGCGCCGGCCGCATTCTTCGCACAGGCTGGCGGCGCGCCGCGAATCTGTTCCAGCGCGACAGCCTGCGCTTCAAGGTGATCGGCCTGCAAACACTGATTGCGTCGGCCATCCTGATCGGTACGCTGTGGGCGCACATCGCGCTGGAAGCCGCCGATCTGCATGGCGCAGCGTGGCTCGTGTTCAGCCGCGACTGGCTGTGGCTCACCGGCGTCGGTTGCGCGGGGCTGGCGACGATGTCGGGCGTGTTGCTTGCGCGAACGCTCATCCGCCCGCTGGAAGAAGCCGCCATGCTGGCCACGCGCCTGGCAGCCGGCGATCTGACCACCGTGGTTGAAGCCCGCTCCAGCGACGAACTGGGCGAAGTCATGCGCGCCATGGCCACCATGCGCGCGAGTCTGTCGTCCATCGTGCGCGATATCCAGGACGGCGCCGCCAACGTCGCACACAGCACGCTGCAGATTTCTGCCGGCAACCATGACCTCTCTGCCCGCACCGAACAGCAGGCTGCCGCACTGGAAGAAACCGCATCAAGCATGGAAGAACTGACATCGATGGTTGCGCAGAATGCGGACCACGCCCGCGCCGCCAGCGCGCTTGCCGAGGAGGCCTCCACGATCGCGGCCGACGGCGGCCAGGTCGTGCAGCGCGTCGTGCACACCATGGACGCCATCCGCGCAGACAGCCAGCGCGTGACGGAGATCATCGCCACCATCGAGAGCATCGCGTTCCAGACCAACATCCTTGCGCTCAACGCGGCTGTGGAAGCCGCCCGCGCAGGTGAAGAAGGCCGCGGCTTTGCGGTCGTCGCCGGCGAGGTACGCAGCCTCGCGCAACGCAGCGCGCAGGCCGCAGCACAGAGCAAGGAGATCATCCGCGCCTCCGACCAATCCGTGCGCGACGGCGTTGACCTCGTCCACAAGGCCGGCGCCACCATGACGCAGATCGTGCAGTCGGTGCAGACCGTCACGCAGCTCATGTCGGAAATCTCGGCCAGCTCGCGCGAGCAGAGCAGCGGTATTGCGCAGATCAACGCGTCGGTGTCGCAGCTCGATGGGGTCACGCAGCAGAACGCCACGCTGGTGGAAGAGGCAGCGGCGGCCACCTCGGTGCTGGCGCGCCAATCGGAAGATCTGAAGCACGCCGTCGCGGTGTTCCGCGCCTAGCGCCGCAGCAGCAGCAGCGCCTTACAGCGTGAAGCGCGTGTCGCTTTCCAGCAGTGCCGTCACCGCCTCGGGCAACAGTGGCTCGCTAAAGTAATAGCCCTGCAGCACGTCGCATTGGTGCGACGTCAGGAAGGCAGACTGCGCGGCATCTTCCACGCCTTCTGCGCACACTTTCACGCCCAGGTTGTGGGCAAGCACCACGACGGTCGTGCAGATGGCGGCATCGTTGGAATCGCGGTCGATGTCCTTGACGAACGCGCGATCGATCTTGATGAGGTCGATTGGCAAGCGCTTCAGATAGGCCAGGCTCGAATAGCCTGTGCCGAAGTCGTCGATGGCAATGCGCACGCCAAGCTGCCGAATGGCAGTGAGGTCTTCGATGGTGCGCTCGGTGCCCTCCATCAGCATCGACTCGGTCACTTCCAGTTCAAGGAAGCCCGAGCCGAGGCCGTATTGGCGCTGGAGCTTGAGCAACGTCGGCAACACGGTGCCGCGTTTGAACTGCAACGGCGATACGTTCACCGCCAGCGTCAGGTCATCGGCCAGGCCGCGCTTGTGCCACTCAGCGTGCTGCTGCGCGGCCTCGGTCAGGACCCAGTTGCCGATCTCGACAATCAGCCCGCTCTCTTCGGCCACCGGAATGAACGCGGCCGGCGGCAGCAACCCGCGCGTCGGATGAACCCAGCGGATCAGCGCTTCGAGCCCGCACACGCGGCCCGTCTTGGTGTCGATCTGGGGCTGATACAGCAGGCGGAACTGGCCTTGTTCCAGCGCTGCCCGAATCTGGTGTTCCAGGTTCAGCCGGTACGACACGCCGATATCCATCTCGGGCGCGAAGAATTCCAGGCGATTACGGCCGTTCTGCTTGGCGTAGTACATCGCCATCTCTGCATGGCGGATCAGGCTATCGGCGTCTGTACCGTGCGCCGGGTATTCGGCCACGCCAATGCTTGCCGTCACGAACACCTCGTGCCCTTCCACGCGCACCGGCTCGGCAAACAGGTCGAAGCCGAAATCGACACCGCGCGAACCCGCGTGCGAGATCACCAGTGCAAATACGTCACCGCCAAAGCGCGCCACAGTGTCCACCGTATCGGCCGCATCGCGCAGGCGCTCGGCCACACGGCGCAGCACCTCGTCGCCCAGCAGGTGGCCAAGGCTATCGTTGACGACCTTGAAACGATCAATATTGACGAGCGCCACATAGAAGCGGCTGCGCTGGCGTGCGGCCATCTCCACCGACTGCTGCACACGGTCGGCCAGCAGCGTGCGGTTGGGCAGGCCCGTGAGCGAATCGATGGTGGCGTGCTGCGCCAGGCGCGTGCGCGTCATCTCCTGCTCGGTCACGTCGTCCTGAATGCCGACGTAATGCGTGACCGCGCCTTTGGCATCGCGCACCGGCGAGAGCAGGAAGTTGTTCAGGAATGCGTGGCCGTCCTTGCGGAAGTTGCGCAGCAGCACGCGGATCTCGCTTTCGTCGCGCAGGGCGGCACGCACTTCATTGAGCGGGGGCTGCCCCGGCTCGGACGAGTGCAGGAAGCGCGCATTGCGGCCCAGCACTTCTTCTGCGCGATAGCCCGTCATGCGCTCGAAGCCGGGGTTCACATACACGATCGGAAGGTCGGGTTGCTGCGCGTCGGCCACGGTAATGCCGGACGGCACTGACTCGACCACGCGACGCAGCAACCGCAGTTGCTCGTCGGAATCGCGCCGCTCCGTGATGTCCTGCATGGTGCCGAACAGGGCGACAACCTCGTCGCGATCATTGCGCTCGATGTTGCCGCGCGAAAGCACCCAGCGGTGTTCGCCGTCACGGCGGATCATCTCCAGGTCCAGCGCGTACGGTTCACCTTCGGTCACGGCGCGGCTGGCGGCCTCACGCAGGCGGTTATAGCTGTCGGCGGTAAAGAACTGCGCCTGCTGCGCAAAGGCCGGAGGCGCGCCCAGCGGCATGCCCGTCAACACATACATGCCCGATGACCACGTTGTCGAGTCGCGCAGCACGTCCCAGCGCCAACTGCCCAGGAGCGCAATCTGCTCGGCTACCCTCAAGTTCGCTTCGCTGCTGCGCAGCTCTTGTTCAATCGCGGAGCGCTGCGAAATGTCGGTCACCCCACCGACCACGCGCACGGCGCGGCCGTTCTGATCTCGATACAGGCTCGCGCGAATTTCCACCGTGCGCGTGGCACGGTTGGCATCGATCACGCGGCAGACGTGCTGCCAGCTGTCGCCGTCCGAATTCAGTACGGCGCGCAGTTCCTTGGCGAAGGCATCGACGTCGTCCGGGTGGACGAATTGGTGGAAGGTGAGCGTGCGCGAGGTACCCCCGCCTGCGCCGTCGTCGTCGCCAGGGCTCAGCAGCGCATCACTGCCAAGCAGCCGATGCAGGCTGGCGTTGGCCCAGGACTCGCCGGTGGCGATATCCCAGTCGAAGATCCAGTCGTTAGTGGCACGCGCCACGCGCTGAAAGCGTTCGGTCAGGCGGTGAACGGTGGCGTCGTGGCGCTGGATGGCGGCGCGCATTTCGTTGAAGGTACGTTCCAGCAGCGAGAGTTCATCGCGCGAGGTGCCGTGCTCAGGCACGCGGGCAGAAAAATCGCCCGTTGCGTAGTGGCGTGCCGCATCCACGAGCGCATCGATGCGGGGCATCACCATCCGTCGCAGGGCCATCTGGATCAGCGCCAGCAGCATCACGACCATCAGCAGGATGGCGCCGCCGCCAGCCAGCGTCACGTTGCGCTGCTGGCGAACGATATCGGTGGCATCCACACCGCGCACAATGCGCAAATGCCCGCCGGCCGCATGCGGCACCACCATGGCGGCGTAGGCACGGCGCACGCCGTCGGTGTCGTCCACCAGCAGCGGCTCGCCCGGCTGCTCCCCTGCTGCAGCCAGCAGCGGCCCCCGAACCACCGCCGGCACTTGCGCTGCACGCAACGTGCCCTGCGTCGACAGCACGTTGCCGTCGGCATCCACCAGATAGACCGGCGCTTGCGGCATGCCGTCCACGGCTGCCGCAATCAACGCGCTCTGTCGCACGGCTGCATATGCCACGCCGCGGATCGCGCCGTCGCTGCCTGTCATCGGCCGCGCTGAAATCAACACGGCCTGGCTGGAGGCGCGCCCCGTCACGAACGTCGACAAGGAAGGCCGGCCCGTCGCCAAGATCTCGTTGAGGTACGGCCGGTCCGACAGATCGACGCCAAGCTTCGCCGTGTCGGGCGTACATACCAGCTTGCGGTGCGCGTCGATGATGCCGAGGTTCGCGAGTTCGCTCTGGTTATGGAAGACGCGGTTGACGAAGCTGCTGCACTCTTGCTGCTCCATGCGCAGTGCCGAATCGTCGGCAAGCAGCACCGAGAGAAGCGTATTGGCGTTGGAGAGCACCATGCCGACGCGCGCGGCGGCGGCCTCGGTTTCGTGGGTCAGGTGCTGAGCAAGGTGATCGTTGAGCCGGTCACGGTAAAGCGCCACACCGGCAATCGCCACAACGATGGCCGGCAAGGCGGCCACCGCAGCCAGGGCAAGCAAGCGGCCGCGCAGCGTGGTGGGAAAGAAAGCGTGCTTCGGCACTTGAATGACCGGTAGAGCCTTATGAGGAGAGCGAATGCACTCTGCGGTTGCACGATGCGCGGCTCAAGGACCATCCCCTCGGCGCACGATGCAGTTGCGGCATCGTGCCGGCGGACGGCTGACGCAGTGCGCAAGCATTTTGCTTGCAATTCCTATCGCACGCAACTTGTGGATAGTCTGTAGGTAACCGTGCCGCAAATCGGCATGGCAGGCGGCATGACAGGTGGTAGCGGTGTTGGCAAAGCGGTGCCCCAACACCCGTTGCCGCGACGCTGCTCAACAGCAAGGCGAGCTCGTGGTCACGGTGCCGGCAGCGTCTGGCGCGGGACGTCTGTGCGCGGCAAGCGCCCATAGAAAAAGCCACCGAATAGCGGTATCCGGTGGCTTCAAGAATACGCTTTGAACGGGGAAGTTCAGCGCAGTTGAAGGATAGGCAAGCCCCCCGATCACGCCAATACCCAGGATAGGGTAATTTGGGAAAAACCCTGCATGGCAGCGGGTTTCACCACCCTGCGCCTTTCGCGTGTGCTTTCTGCACAACGCCTGACTCCGTAACAACCCGTCCTCCGAAATATCCATCCCAGCGACCGGGTGCCGCAGCCCGTCACACGGGATGTTGCGTTATAATGAAAACGATTCGCATTTAGCCTCCCTGCTTGTACCACCCTACGTTAACGATCACGCACGATGCGGCTTTCCGAGCTTTCCCGCCGGGCGACGGCGGTGGTGGATCACGTTGAAGACCGTGAACCCGCCGATCCCATCAGCCAACGCCTGCGCGAACTCGGGTTCGTGACGGGCGAAGAGGTGCGCGTAGTGGCTGTCGGCCCGTTTGGCGGCGATCCGCTGGTCGTGCAGGTGGGCTTCACCCGCTTTGCACTGCGTCGCCAGGAGGCTGCCCGCGTGCGCCTGCGCGCCCAATCGGCAACGCAACCCGCTGCCGTCATCGCCGCTCCCGAGACGGCCCCGCCCGCCAAGGTACGCGAGGCGGCATAGCCAGCCTCCCATTGCCGCCGCCTTCCGGCTCCGCTTATCCGGCTTCATGCAGATGCACGCTTCTTCCTCCTCCGCTTCCACCCCCGCATTGCGCGTTGCCCTAGTCGGCAACCCCAACTGCGGCAAGACCGCGCTGTTCAACCTGTTAACAGGCAGCCGCCAGAAGGTTGCCAACTATGCGGGCGTGACGGTCGAGCGCAAGGAGGGCCGCTTTACCGCGCCGTCGGGCCGGCATGTGCAGATTCTCGACCTGCCGGGTGCCTACAGCCTGATCGCCACCAGCCCCGACGAAGCGATCACGCGCGATATCTGCCTTGGCACGTTCCGTGGTGAGTCGCGCCCCGATTTGCTGATCTGCGTGGTCGACGCCACCAACCTGCGGCTGCACCTGCGCTTCGTGCTGGAGCTGGAACGCCTGGGCTTGCCGATGGTGCTGGCGCTGAACATGGTCGACGCGGCCGAGCGACGCGGCATCCGCATCGACCGTGCCAAGCTGGAGGCCGCCCTGGGCGTGCCGGTGGTGCAAACCGTGGCCATCAAACGCAACGGCGCGGCCGACCTTGTCGCCCATATCGATCACGAAAAGCTGCCGGCCGTGCCGGTTGGGCTGCCGGCCGACGCCGATCCGCACGTGGAAGTGAAGCGCCTGCTCGATGCCGCCGTGACCATGCCGCGCAGCACGGCCGAGCTGGACGACCGGCTCGACCGCATCGTGCTGCACCCGGTACTGGGCCTGATGCTGCTGGCCGTGCTGATGTTCTTGATGTTCCAGGCGGTGTTCTCGTGGGCGCAGCCGCTCATGGACGGCATCCAGGGCGCCGTGGAAGCCGTGGGCGTGTGGGTCGGCAACGTCATGCCCGACGGCATGCTCAAAAGCCTGTTGGTGAACGGCATCATCGCCGGCACGGGCAGCGTGCTGGTGTTCCTGCCCCAGATCCTGATCCTGTTCCTCTTCATCCTGTCGCTGGAAGAGTCAGGCTATCTGCCACGCGCAGCCTTCCTGCTCGACCGGTTGATGGCGGGCGCGGGGCTGTCAGGGCGCTCGTTCATTCCGCTGCTGTCCAGTTTTGCGTGCGCGATTCCCGGCGTGATGGCCACGCGCACGATCCAGGACCCGCGCGACCGGCTGGTGACGATTCTGGTTGCACCGCTGATGACCTGCTCGGCGCGGCTGCCCGTGTATGCGCTGCTGATCGGCGCGTTCATCCCGGTGCGGCAGGTGTGGGGCCTGTTCAATCTGCAGGGGCTGGTGCTGTTCGGGCTGTACATGGCGGGTATCGTGTCGGCTCTTGTCGTCGCTTACGTACTCAAGTACCTGAAGCGCGATCGCAACGAGCACCCGCTCATTCTCGAGTTGCCGTCGTACCGACTGCCCAGCGTGCGCAACCTGATCGTCGGCCTGATCGAACGTGCACGCATTTTCCTGCGCCGCATCGGCACGGTCATCCTCAAGATGATGGTGCTGCTGTGGTTCCTCTCGACATTCCCGGCGCCGCCGGCCAACGCCACGCTGCCGGCCATCGATTACAGCTTTGCCGGGATGATCGGCCGTGCGCTTGAGGTCGTGTTCGCGCCGATCGGCTTCACATGGCAGATGTGTATTGCCCTGATTCCCGGCATGGCTGCACGTGAAGTCGCCGTGGGCGCGTTGGCAACGGTGTACTCGCTGTCGGCCACGCATGAAGATGCGGCTGCGCAGCTGGCGCCGATCATCTCGCAGCAATGGTCGCTGGCCACGGCATTGGCCTTCCTGGCTTGGTACGTCTACGCGCCGCAGTGCATCTCGACGCTGGCCACCATCCGCCGCGAGACCAACTCGTGGAAGGTCATGGCGGGCACCGCCGGCTACCTCTTCGCGCTGGCCTACCTGGCCGCTTTCGCTACCTACCAGATCGCACGGGTGCTGACATGAGCGTGTATCACGTTGTCGAAACCGGCGTTGTCGCCACGGTCGTGGCGCTGAGCGCGTTGTCGCTGACCGGCCGCTATGCGCCAGCGATGCGCGCCCGCACGGCGGCGCGCGTGGCAGGCTGGTGTGATCGACCGTCGCGGCCGGGCTGGATGCGCGCCTTCGGCCAGCGCCTGCTCACGCCGGGCGAGTCGCCCTCGTGCCACTCCGATCCGCTTTCGGGCAGCGCCTGCGGCAGCGGCTGCAGTGGCTGTGCATCGGGTGAATCGTCGTCATCCTCGGCGGTTGAACAGCCGATCCACTTCGTGCGGCGCAAATAACGGCCGACGCAACGTCACAACACCAACGGGCTCGCATCACGCGGGCCCGTTTTGTTTTTGCGCAGCGCGGGCGTAGACTGGTCCAAACCTGAACGGGGGACGCGTCATGACCGAAGAGCTGCTGGTCCAGTTGATTGCGGAAGTCGAGAAGGAAGACCCGGTGGATTTCGCCAACCTGCCCTTTGACGAGCAGATGTTGCGCGACCTGGTCTGCAAGCTGGTGTCGCGCCAGCTGACGCAAATGGAAAATGCCCATTTCAGCCAGGATGAGGTGATCGTCTCGCTCACGGCGAGCATCGCCAAGCTGGTCCTCGAAAACCTCGTGCTGAATGCGCGCCTGCTGGCACAGCAGGGGCACGGTGAAAGCGCACGCGCGCTGCTGGAGCGGATCTCCCGCCAGGCGAAGGGATAGGCGGCGCGGTTACCGGGCCGGCACTACGTTGTACTGCGTGCGGGCGCGCGTCAGCAAACGCTTGGCGACGGACAGGCCGCGAATGGCGGCGGCATCGTCGTCGGCCGGAAAATCAAATTCGGCGCTCCAGTTGCAGCCGGTGTGATCGGGGCGGTGAATGCACATCGCGCGCAGTTCGCACTGTGCGCATTCCGGGTGTTGCTGGACGCAGCGGGCCAGCAATGTCTTGAGTTCATCTTCGGACTTCAGACGGCGTTGCATCGGCATCTCCTGAATAACAGGGAGTTGGAACACCGAGCGCGCAGTGAGTTTCGCCATGATTGCGCCGATACTGTTTCAGCAAGTTACCGGATCACGTCACGCGTTCAACCCAATCGCGCCCGACATACCGGCGCCCGCCTGACACGCCGGGCATACGCCGTAAAGCGCCAGCGCGTGATCGCGCAGCACAAAGCCGCGCTCGTTGGCCACACGCTCCTGCCGCGACTCGATGGCGCTGTCGTGAAACTCTTCCACGCGACCGCACGTCAGGCAGATCAGGTGATCGTGGTGCGCGCCCTCGTTCAGCTCATACACCGCATGGCCGGCCTCGAACGCATGACGCAACAGCACGCCGGCATCGACCAACTGATTGAGCACGCGGTAGACCGTTGAGATGCCGATGTCGAGTTCCGACGTGAGCAATTGGCGGTACACATCTTCTGCGCTCAGGTGGCGGCCGTGTTCCGTACCGGCGGTGAGGATTTCCAGGATCTTGACGCGCGGCGAGGTGGCTTTGAGCCCCGCCCGGCGCAGGTCGGTCGAGTTTGGCATGGCGTTCGTTGGGCGAGATTTGGGTACGGCAGGCGGGGTATTGCAGCGGGCGAGGACCGGAAACGACAAGGCCGCAAGCATGCAGGCCGGGTCGACAAGTCCTAAAAAAAAAACGGCATGGCTGGCAGCCCGGAAAAGTCGCAGTCGGGAAAGCGGGGTCTGAGTGCTTTCCCGACTGTCGGGCGGCTTGCTACTGCCAAACGCTCTGTGTGTCAGAGCGGTCCCCACAAAAGATCGGGTGCCGGGCGCTGCCCATGGAATAGCGAGCGCACGCAGCGAAATTCGGTTCGATGCGGCGTGCGTTTGAGGGATGTGCCCTAGGGGGCGGATCCATCGGCTGCAGCGCCGTCGATGGACACACTATAAATGCGAATGATTCGCATTACAAGAGTTTTCTTTGCGATCTATTGAAGACCCCGATCTGAGCGCGGCTTTCTCGACGCCGCAAGGGGCATCACCCCAGTGCGGTAGCGCGGGCGTAGCCGGACCCACCCTCAAGGCTGACGATCGGACGGTGTATCAAGCGTCCGCTACAGTCCTTTCACTGCCGGCGTACGCATCGATCTGGCGACGAGTCAGCAGATTGGCTTGCTGCTGATCATGTCGGTTGCGAGCAAAGGGGCTGCGTGGACGTCGTCGGTGAGTGCTTCGGCTTCGAACTGCTGATGGCTACGTATGGGGCGACAAGGCAGCCAATTGACTAAGCGCCCGGTTGAACGCGCCCGGGTTGGCGATGTTCATGCCATGCGACGCGCCCGCGATGGTATGACGCTCAGCCTGCGGAATCCACGCATGGAGTTTGTCGACGGTGTTCCGGAACATGCGCGGGCTCTTCTGCCCGTCGATCAGCAACGTGCGGCACTGGATTTCGCCGGCCGCCTCAAGCGTATAGGCCGGGAGCGGATCACGCAGCTGCTTTGGCAGCGTGAGCGCGTTGTCGAGCGCCATCCTGCGGAAGCTCTGCGTGCTCTTGACCCAGAAGCCGGGCATGGTGACCGAGTCCACAAATAGATTCAGGCCTGCGTCAAATTCACCCTGTTCGATCAGGTCGGCAGCCTGTGCTCTCAATGCCTGGACCGCGGGCGGCAAGGCGCCGGCGGCGGCTTGCGGCGCTGCCTGCAACGGGCCGCCCGGATCGGCCAGCGTGAGCGTCTTTACCAGGTGCGGGTACTGCCGCGCCAGATGGAACGCAACGCAACCGCCGCGCGAATGGCCAACCAGGTGCACCGGGCCCAGCCCGAGCGCCTCGATGAACTCTGCCATCTCAACGACGTGCGCTTCCCAGCTGAAATCGCCGTGCCCGAATGCGTGGGTTTCCGGCCAATAGTGGCCCAGGCTCGGCGCGAAGCAGCGGAACTTTTTCGACAGCGCGGCGAGTTGCGGATCCCAATAGCGGTAATCGCACAACGACCCGTGAACAAAGACCATCGGCTCGCCGCTTCCGGCTTCTACGTAGGGCACCGAGGTGCCCGAGGCGGTGGCAGCAAAAGCGGGTTGTGGCCATACGCCGGCAAGAGCCAGCGTCGTCAGGGGCGTTCGCGCATTCATTGTTGAAACTCCGTTTTCCCGAGACTTTGCTGCACTGCGATTGAAAAGGAAATCGCATAATATTGATGGAATCTTTCAGTTTTTCTGATACATCCTCGCAAGCGAGTGCACATGAGTACCGAGATGAAAGCCCTGGACGTCGACGTTCTCACCATGATCGTCGCCGTTGCCGACACAGGCACGATCAGCCGGGCGGCAGATCTCGTGCACCGCTCGCAATCGGCTGTGAGCATGCAGATCAAGACGCTGGAATCGGCACTAGGAAAGGCGCTGTTCGTGCGCAAGCCGCGTAGCGTGATACCAACACAAGACGGCGAGGTGCTGCTGGCGTATGCGCGCCGGATCATTGCGCTGCGTGATGAAGCCTGGGCAGCGGTCGTGCGGCCGGACGTGACGGGCCGCGTGGTGATCGGGGTGCCCGACGACTATGCGTCGTCGCTGTTCCCGCCGATTCTCAAGAAATTCTCGGCCAGCTATCCGAAGGTCGAAATCCAGGTCATCGGCTTGCCCAGCGTGGCGTTGGCGCCGATGTTGCGTGATGGCACGGTGGACCTCGTCTGCGCCACGCGCGTCAAAGGGCTGACCGGCGAATTTTTGCGGCACGAACCGATGGTGTGGGCGGCGGGCCCGGGGACCACGGAAATCTGGCGTGAACGGCCATTGCCCATTGCGGTGTTTCTGCCGGGCAGCGTCGCGCGCGAGAAGGCGATCCGCAGTCTCGAGCGCGCAAAGATCGCCTACCGGACTTCGTATGAAAGCCCGAGCCTGCTGGGCTTGCTGACGATGGCCCGAGCGGGCCTCGCCATCACGCCATTGGCGCGATGTGCCGTGCCCTCCGACTTTACGTTGCTCGGATCCGCGCACGGCCTGCCGGAGATCGGTACGTTGGAGATCGTCTTGGCGCGTAGTGTCACTTCCAACCGTCAACCCTGCGATTTCCTGGCCGAGCGAATTGTGGCCGAGCTAAATGCGTGAGCCCGCTTCGCCAAGCTTCCCTTGACTGATCGGGGAATCGCTCGCCTCTGGAACAACGGCGGCTAGGTCGTTGAATCTCGCGGCGCAGGTTCAACTCCAGCGCGACGCGCCTCCCAATCTTCGTAAAGGCCCTGCTCGCCCGTTGGCCTGAACGGATGCAGTTGCAGCTCACCGCCCTCCGGCGCGCGACGCATCTCCGCATACATTGCAGCGGTCGACATACCGAAAGGCTCGCCATCTTCGTTCGAATAGGCAAAGTACGCCGTGCGAATGCCGCAGCGGTACATGGCCGCAAAGCACATCGGGCACGGATGGCCGCTGGCGTACATCACTGCACCGCGCAAGTCGGCCGTGTCCAGCGTCTGGCTTGCCTGGCGGATGGCCTGCATTTCGGCATGGGCTGTGGGGTCATTGGTGCCAAGCACCTCGTTCACCGCACGCGCAACGATCTTCCCGTCGCGCACAAGCACCGCCCCAAACGGCAAGCCGCCGCCGTTGACGTTACCGCGCGCAAGCGCCACCGCCTCACGCATGTACTGCTCGTCGGACATCGGGTTCTCCGGAGACGAAATTGCGGGTCGATTATGGTTGCGCCCCTAAACATGTTGAAATTAAATAATGAAATGAGATTCAGTGGGTTTTCCAATGATTGATCTTGTGTTGCTGCGCAGCTTTGTCACGGTGGTCGATACGGGCAACTTCACACGCGCGGCCGAGCATTTGCACCTGACACAATCGACCGTCAGCCAGCAGATCCTGCGGCTCGAGCAGCAGTTGGACTGCCGCCTGCTCGACCGCAGCCAGCGCCAGGTGTTGCCGACGGAAGAGGGCGACCGCCTGCTCGGCTACGCCCGCCGCCTGCTACGCTTGGCCAACGAAGCGAGCGAGGCGCTCAGCCCCGAACACACCGGCGGCGTGCTGCGCCTGGGCGTGCCGGAAGACCTCGGCAGCGGTGCGCTGATGCCGCTCATCGCGAGCTTTGCGCGCGAGCGCCCGCGGCTGCGGCTGGAAGTGGAAAGCGGTCTCTCACACCACCTCCTGCGTCTGTATCGCAATGGCGATCTCGACATGCTGCTCGTCAAGCAATGGGGCACTGATAGCGATTGCCATGCGCGCTGGGCTGAACCGGTTTGCTGGATCGACAGCGCCGAGAGGCCGCACACGCTGCCGCTTGGGCCATCGCAACCTGCGTTGCCGCTGGTGGTGTTTCCGGTGGGCGCGCTGTATCGGCAGGAGATGCTGCACGCGCTGGAATCGATCGGCCAGCCGTGGCGCATCACGTATTCAAGCCCGAGCCTGGCGAGCCTGTGTGCGGCTGTCAGCGCGGGGCTGGGCGTGAGCCTGCTGCCCGCCAGCACCGTGCAGGCCGGACATCGCGTGGTTGGCGCTGCCGATGGTTTTCCGGAGATCGGCGGGCTGGAGCTGGCGCTGTTTGCGCGACCCGACCTCGACAGCGCGGGGCGCGCGTTGCGCGATCGCCTTGTCGACATGTGCTCCGCGCGTGCGCAGGCGCTGCAGTCCGCCGCTGGCTGAGCACCGAGGCATCAAAGAAAAAGCCGGACCCGCAGATTGCGGAGTCCGGCTCGGTACGAGTACGGCTTCGTTCAGCTTCAGGCAGCTTCGGCCAGCGGCACGCGGATCAGATGATCGAACGCCGACAGCGCGGCCTTCGCACCATCGCCGGTGGCAATGATGATCTGCTTGTACGGCGTCGTGGTCGCATCGCCTGCGGCGAACACGCCTTCCGCGCTGGTCTGGCCGCGTGCATCGACAACGATCTCGCCAAAGCGGTTGCGCTCAAGCGCACCATCCAGCCATTCGGTGTTGGGCACCAGGCCGATCTGCACGAACACGCCTTCGAGCGCGACCGTGTGCTCGACGCCATCCACGCGGCTCTTGTAACGCAGGCCATTGACCTTCTGGCCGTCACCGGTGATCTCGGTGGTCTGCGCGTTGGTCACGATGGTCGCATTCGGCAGGCTTTGCAGCTTGCGCACCAGCACGGCATCGGCCTTCAGCTCACTGGCGAATTCCAGCAGCGTGACGTGGCTCACGAGGCCGGCCAGGTCGATGGCGGCTTCCACACCCGAGTTGCCGCCGCCGATGACCGCCACGCGCTTGCCCTTGAACAGCGGGCCATCGCAGTGCGGGCAGTACGCCACGCCCTTGTTCTTGTATTCCTGCTCGCCTGGCACGTTGACGTTGCGCCAGCGGGCACCCGTCGACAGGATGACCGAGCGGCCCTTGAGCACCGCGCCGTTGGCCAGCGTCACCTCGGCAAAGCCACCCGGCTTGTCTGCCGGCGTGAGCTTGACCGCGCGCTGCGTGTTCATGATGTCGACGTCGTACTGGCGCACGTGCTGCTCAAGCGCGGCGGCAAACTTCGGCCCTTCGGTCTCCTGCACGGAGATGAAGTTTTCGATGCCCAGCGTGTCGAGCACCTGGCCGCCAAAACGCTCGGCCACCACGCCGGTACGCACGCCCTTGCGTGCCGCGTACACGGCAGCAGCGGCACCAGCCGGGCCACCACCGACGATCAGCACGTCAAACGCTTCCTTGGCGGCGAGCTTTTCAGCATCACGCGCAGCGGCGCCAGTGTCGATCTTGGCGACGATCTCTTCCACGCCCATGCGGCCCGTGCCGAACGTCTCGCCGTTCAGGAACACGGTCGGCACGGCCATGATCTGGCGCGCCTCGATTTCGCCCTGATACAGCGCGCCGTCGATGGCGACGTGCTGGATGCGCGGGTTGATCACGGACATCACGTTCAGCGCCTGGACCACGTCCGGGCAGTTCTGGCACGTGAGCGACATGTAGGTCTCGAAGCGGAAATCCCCTTCGATATTGCGAATCTGTTCGATGACGTCGGATTCGAGCTTGGGTGCATAGCCGCCCACTTGCAGCAGCGCCAGCACGAGCGAGGTGAACTCGTGACCGGTCGGGATGGCGGCAAAACGCACGCTCACATCGGTGCCGGTGCGGCGGATCAGGAACGACGGTGCGCGCTCGGCGGCATCGCGTTGTTCGGTCAGCACGATCATGCTGGACTGCTCGGCCACGTCGCGCAGCAGGTCCATCATGTCGCGGGAGCCCTCGCTGTCATCGACGTTGGCGACCAGCTCAATAGGCTGCACGAGGCGTTCGAGGTAGGCCTTCAGTTGGGCCTTGACATCAGCATCCAGCATGACGACTTCCTTTATTCGTTTTGATTCAGTGACAGGGCGCGGCACATGCCTGCGCCCTTAAGCAAACGGCCGGCAGAGCCGGCCGTTTTTCACGCTGCATGTCTGCAGCAACAGCCTTTACAACTTAGATCTTGCCGACCAGGTCCAGCGACGGCTTGATCGTCTTGGCGCCTTCGTTCCACTTGGCCGGGCACACGTTGCCCGGGTTGTTGGCGACGAACTGGGCAGCCTTGAGCTTGCGCAGGGTTTCCTTCACGTCACGGGCGATAGCGTTGTCGTGCACTTCCATCGTCTTGATCACGCCTTGCGGGTCGATCACGAACGTGCCGCGCAGTGCCAGGCCTTCTTCCGGAATGTGCACGCCGAATGCGTTGGTCAGTTGGTGCGTCGGGTCACCCACCAGCGGGAACTGTGCCTTGCCCACGGCCGGCGACGTTTCGTGCCACACCTTGTGCGAGAAGTGCGTGTCGGTCGTGACGATGTAGACCTCGGCGCCAGCCTTCTGGAATTCTGCGTAGTTGTCCGCTGCGTCTTCCACTTCGGTCGGGCAGTTGAAGGTGAATGCGGCCGGCATGAAGATCAGCACGGACCACTTGCCCTTGAGCGACTCATCCGTGACTTCGATGAACTTGCCGTTGTGGAACGCTTGGGCCTTGAACGGTTGGACTTGAGTATTGATCAGCGACATAGTGGTTTTCGGTTGGGTTGCTTGGTTGACAACGGAGTGGATCGTATCGTCGATCAGTGCATTGCACAAGTTGATTGATATGATTTTGTCGATTGTTTTTTTCTATTGCCTGAGCAACCGAGCGCTTACCGACTGAAGCGCCACATATCCAAAAGGTGCGCCTGCGTGCATAGACGAAATTACATGGCACACCCGCAGGTTGCACACCCCGCACGTGTTCTCGCAGTGCGCACATCACGTAGAGCCAAGGCGGCGCGCGCCAAGACTACAGCCTTGTCAGCGTCTGTCTGACTGGCATAGGTCTTGCGCGAAGAGGTCGATCGCAAACCTCCGCCGCGCATCGGCGCCGTCCACTGCTCATGCAGTTGGCTGACGGCCCGGCAGGCAAATTCCTCCGGGAGCATGACCTTGTTGCTGAACGTTCTCTTTGTCGCTTCTGAAGCTGTGCCGCTGGCCAAGACCGGCGGGCTTGGAGATATGGTCGGGGCCTGCGCGAACGCATTGCGGCGCGCCGGCATGAAAGTGACGGTGATGCTGCCGGGCTATCCCGACGCCATCACGCAGTTGCAGCACACGCGCACCGTGTGCGAATGGACCGACCTGCCGGGCGGCCGCGCCCGCCTGCTGAACGGCCGCATGGGCGCACAGGGCATCCCGGTGCTGCTGTTCGACGCCCCGGCGCTGTTCGCGCGGCCCGGCAATCCTTACCTCGACGACCACGGCCAGCCATATGACGACAACGCGCTGCGCTTTGCAGCGTTCAGCCAGGCCGCTGCGCGCGTTGCCGGCGGCGTGCCCGGGGTGCATCGCTTTGACATCGTGCAGGCGCATGACTGGCATGCAGGGCTGGTGCCGCTGTTCGTCAAGCGTGCGCAGGCGCCGGTGAAGACTGTCTTCACGATCCATAACCTCGCGTTCCAGGGCAATTTCCCGATGCACGTGGTGCCGGACATTGGCGTGCCGCCCGATGCGGCGCACGAAGCCGAGTTCTGGGGCCAGTTCAGCTTCCTGAAGGCCGGCCTGCTTTGGGCCGATCGCATCACCACGGTGAGCCACGCGTATGCGCGCGAAATCCTGACCGAGACAGCAGGCTGCGGCATGCAGGATCTGCTGCGCGCACGCCAGCAAGACCTCGTCGCCATCCTCAACGGCATCGACAACGACGTGTGGAACCCGTCGAAAGACCCGCTGCTGCCGCAGCCGTTTGTTGCTTCCAACCTGAGCGGCAAGCAAACCGCCAAGCGCGTCCTGCAGCAACGCTTCGGCCTGCCGGAAGACCCGAAGGCGCCGTTGCTGGCCGTCGGCAGCCGCCTGACGCATCAGAAGATGGCCGACGTGGCGTTGCAGGCGCTGCCCCAACTGCTGGAATCCAACCCGCAATTGCAGGTGGCCGTGCTCGGCTGCGGTGAACACGCCTATGAGACCGGCATGGCTGAGCTGGCGGCGCGCTATCCCCGCCAAGTGGCCGCGAAGATCGGCTACACCGAGGCCTATGCCCACCTGCTGCATGCCGGCGCCGACATCCTCCTGCACGGTAGCCGCTTCGAGCCGTGCGGCCTGACGCCGCTCTATTCGATGCGCTACGGCACGGTGCCTGTTGCGTCGCGCGTGGGCGGGCTGCTGGACACCATCACCGACCACGGCTCGCCCGAAGCGGCAGTGCACGGCGCCACGGGCTTCCTGTTCGACGGCGACACCGCCGACGCCATGGTGGCCGCGGTGGAACGCGCCCTGCGCGTCTTCGCCCAGCCGCAGGCGTGGCGCATCCTGCAATACAACGGCATGACGACCGACTTCGGCTGGTCGCAGCCGGCCCGCGAATACATCGCGCTGTACCGCAACCTCGTGCCGGCCGCCACACCCATGCCCGCCGTGGCGCTTGCGCAGACGCCCGTCGCACCCGACGCGCTGCACACGGCCCGCCCCGATCAACCTGTGCGTACGCCGGCGCGGCGACGCTCGACGGCGCTGTCCGACGAGATCCGAGCGCACGCGGTGGCGCGCGCCGCCAGTGCCGAGAAGATCCGTGCCTGACCGCGCCTGACGCTCTGCCCCGCTTTCACGCATGCCCGAGACCAAGTCGCCCAAGCCCGCCACTCCACGTAAAAACACGGCCGCACTCAACGCGGCCAAGCCACCCGGCAGCAAAGCCAAATCGGTGACCAGGCCGGCAGCAATGCCGAGCCCAGTCGCGCCCACCGCGGCAGAGCCTCCATACGCCCCAGCCATCTGCTACGTGCACCCGCTCCAACTGGGCAGGCTCGACCGCTGGGACGGCGTGCTCGATCGCATCGCCTCATTGGGTTTCGATCATGTATTGATGGCGCCGCCGTTTGCGGTGAGTGCGGCCGGCAACGTCTTCGTCACCCGCGACCATGCGCAACTGCATGCGGCGCTGGGCGGCGGGCCGGCCGACGCAGCCCTCGCCAAGCTGGCTGAAGGCAGCCGCTCGCGTGGGCTTACGTTGCTGCTCGACCTGGTAATCGACCGCGTGGCGGTGGATGCGCCACTGCGTGCCGACCACCCCGACTGGTTCGCCAGCCACGCCGAAGACGGCGACGCGCTGGACCCACGCCTGCCGCCTTCGCACCTTGAGGTGGCCTCGTTCCGCCACGACGACCCGCGCAACGCAGATGCCATCCTCACGTGGTGGGCTCAGCAACTGCGCAACTGGGCCGCATTGGGCATCGGCGGGTTCCGCTGCGAAGCGCCTGCCCGCCTGCCAGCCGAACGTTGGCGCACGTTGATTGCCGACGTGCGCAAAGACGCCGGCGCCGTCCGCTTCCTGGCGTGGACGCCCGGCATGGACGGCGCGGCAATCGACGCACTGGCAGGCGCCGGCTTTGACGCGACGTTTTCATCGTTGCGCTGGTGGGATTTCCGCGCGGGCTGGATGGTGGAAGAGCACGCGCGCCTGGCTGCCGTGGCCCCGCCCATCGCCACCGTGGAAGCACCGTTCGGCACGCGCTACGGCCAGGCGTTTGGCGACGCAATGGTCCGTGAACGCGCATACCGCCGCCTCCTGCACGTGGCCGACACGCTCGATGCCGGCTGGCTGATGCCGCTGGGCTTCGAACGCGGCGCCCTGCTGCCGATGCTGGCCGAGCGCGGTGACCCATCCGACCAGCAATGGATCGACGCCCATGCTGCGTTTGACCTGAGCGATGCCGTGCGCGATGTGAACGCCACCATCCGCGCCGCACGCGAGAAGAACACCGTCGCACCGCACGCCGAACTGCGCATGCTGACCGGCCCCGACGCGCCCGCCACCGCCCTGCTACGCGCCGACGGCCCCGACCTGCGTGCAGGCGATGCCGCCACGCTGACCGTCATCAACCCTGATCTGCACATGGGCGTGTCGGTGCATGCCGACCACTTTCTGCCCGGCGTGGCTGGCGGCTTTACGCGCGGCGTAGCGCTCGACCTGCTGACCGAACCGGTGGGCAGTTGCGACGACACGCTGCGTGCCAATGCACGGCCCTTGGCCGAGATCGATTTGCTGCCCGGCGACGTGCAGGTCTGGCGCGTGTTCCGCAATGCTCCGGTGCACTATCCCGCGACAGCCAAAGCCGCCAAGAGCCCGCGCACCAAGGCCGGCGAAGCGAAAGACCCTGTCAACGCGGCCATTGCGTCGCCGCGCATCGGCATCGAACAGGTGCAGCCCTCCGTTGAAGACGGCCGCTTTGCCGTGAAGCGCCTGGTGGGCGATGACATCATCGTCGAGGCCGATGTGCTGATGGACGGGCACGACAAGTTGGCCGTGCACCTGCTGTGGCGCGCGCAAGATGAAGACACGTGGCAGCACGTACCGATGATGCCGCTCGGCAACGACCGCTGGCGTGGCGCGTTCCGGCCCGAACGGCTGGGGCGGCACGCCTATGCCGTGGCCGCGTGGCGCGATGCGTTCGGCACCTATCGGTCTGAACTGGAGAAGAAGCACACCGCCGGCGTGGACGTAACGCTGGAGCTGGAAGAAGGCGCGCAGCTCGTCGCACAGGCAGCAGAACATGCGCCGAAGGACGCACCGGTCGACGCCTTGCACAAGCTGGCCCACCTGTTGGCCGAGGCGGACCACGCGCACCGTCTCACGCTGCTGTTGGACCCCGTGACCGCCCACGTGATGGCGCAGGCTTCGCACTACCGGCCGTTCTACGTGGAAAGCGTGGCGTATCCGCTGGACGTGGAACGCGATGGCGCGGCGTTCGCGAGCTGGTACGAGCTGTTCCCTCGCTCGGCATCGGATGACGAACAGCGGCACGGCACCTTTGATGACGTGATCCGCCGGCTGGGCGCTATCCGTGGCATGGGCTTCGACGTGCTGTATTTCCCGCCCATCCACCCGATCGGCCGCACCAACCGCAAGGGCCGCAACAACAGCCTGCGCGCGGAGCCCGACGACCCCGGCAGCCCGTACGCCATTGGCGCTGCCGAAGGCGGGCACGACGCCATCCACCCGCAGCTCGGCACGCTGGAAGATTTCCGCCGCCTGGTGCGCGCCGCGCGTGAAAAAGGCTTGGAACTGGCGCTCGACTTCGCCATTCAATGCTCGCCCGATCACCCCTGGCTGCGCGAGCACCCCGGCTGGTTTGCATGGCGCCCCGACGGCAGCATCAAATACGCCGAGAACCCGCCCAAGAAGTACGAAGACATCGTCAACGTCGACTTCTATGCCGACGATGCCAAGCCCGGCCTGTGGACCGCACTGCGCGACGTGGTGATGTTCTGGGCGGACGAAGGCGTGCGCCTGTTCCGCGTCGACAATCCGCACACCAAGCCGCTGCCGTTCTGGGAATGGATGATCGGCGAGGTGCGTGCGCGCTATCCGGATACGGTGTTCCTGTCGGAAGCCTTTACGCGGCCCAAGGTGATGTACCGGCTGGCAAAGGTCGGGTTTTCGCAGTCGTACACGTACTTCACGTGGCGGCACACCAAGCAGGAATTCATCGATTACCTGACCGAGCTGACGCGCACGCCGGTGCGTGAATATTTTCGCCCGCACTTCTTCGTCAACACGCCGGACATCAACCCGGTGTTCCTGCAGTCGTCGGGCCGGCCGGGCTTTTTGATTCGTGCCGCGCTGGCGGCCACGCTGTCCGGCCTGTGGGGCGTCTATAACGGGTTCGAGCTGTGCGAAGGCGCTGCGGTACCCGGCAAAGAGGAGTACCTCGACTCCGAAAAGTACCAACTGCGCGCGTGGGACCACAACCGCCCCGGCAACATCGTCAAGGAAATTGCGCTGCTCAACCGCATCCGCCGGGCCAATCCGGCGCTGCACTCGCATCTGGGCGTGACGTTCCAGCCGGCATCGGGCGAGCAGATCCTGTTCTTCAGCAAATCGACGCCGCCCGTGCTACCGGCGCAGTTGGGGGCCACCCCGGCCGAACTGGCCAACGCCCTGCCGCCAGACCGCTTTGGCGACAACACGGTGTTCGTGGCCATCAACCTCGACCCGCACCACGCGCACGAGTCCGACATCGAACTGCCACTGTGGCAATGGGGCCTACCCGATCACGGCGCACTGATGGCCGAGAACCTCGTCAACGGCCAGCGCACGGTGTGGCGCGGCAAGTGGCAGCACATCCGCCTTGAACCCGAGCAGCCGTTTGCCATCTGGCGCGTGCGCCCGGCCCTGCCTTCGGAGGAAAACCCGTCATGACGCGCAATCCGACCGCGCTGCTGGTGGACGACGCGCTCTGGTACAAGGACGCCGTCATCTATCAGCTGCATGTCAAATCGTTCTGCGATTCCGACAACGACGGCGTCGGAGACTTCCCCGGTTTGATCTCCAAGCTCGACTACATCGCCGAGCTGGGGGTGGACGTCATCTGGCTGCTGCCGTTCTACCCATCGCCGCGCCGCGACGACGGCTACGACATCGCCGAATACCGCGGCGTCCACCCCGATTACGGCAGCATGGCCGACGTGCGCCGCTTCATTGCCGAAGCGCATGCGCGGGGCCTGCGCGTGATCACCGAACTGGTCATCAACCACACGTCGGATCAGCACCCGTGGTTCCAGCGGGCGCGGCGCGCCAAGCCGGGTTCTGCGCTGCGCGACTTCTACGTGTGGTCCGACAACGACAAGAAGTACGCCGGCACGCGCATCATCTTCATCGACACCGAGCCGTCCAACTGGACATGGGACCCGGTGGCCAACGCGTACTACTGGCACCGCTTCTATTCGCACCAGCCCGATCTCAACTTCGACAACCCGCGCGTGCTGAAGGCCGTGATCGGCGTGATGAAGTACTGGCTGAACCTGGGCGTGGACGGCCTGCGGCTCGATGCCGTGCCCTACCTCGTGGAACGCGAAGGCACGTCGAACGAGAACCTGCCCGAGACGCATGACGTGCTGCGCAAGATCCGCGCGGCCATGGACGGGGAATTCAAGAACCGCCTGCTGCTGGCAGAAGCCAACCAGTGGCCGGAAGACACGCAGGAATACTTCGGTGCCGGTGACGAATGCCACATGGCGTTCCACTTCCCGCTGATGCCGCGCATGTACATGGCGATCGCGCGTGAAGACCGTTTTCCGATCACCGACATCATGCGCCAGACGCCCGAGGTGCCGCCCGGCTGCCAATGGGCCATCTTCCTGCGCAATCACGACGAGTTGACGCTCGAAATGGTGACCGACGCCGAGCGCGACTACCTCTGGGAGGTCTACGCCAGCGACCGCCGTGCGCGCCTGAACCTCGGCATCCGCCGCCGGCTCGCACCGCTGCTCGAACGCGACCGCCGCCGCGTCGAGCTGATGAACAGCCTGCTGTTCTCCATGCCCGGCACGCCTGTCATGTACTACGGCGACGAAATCGGCATGGGCGACAACATCCACCTGGGGGACCGCGACGGCGTGCGCACGCCGATGCAGTGGTCACCCGACCGCAACGGCGGGTTCTCGCGCGCCGACCCGGAACAGCTCGTGCTGCCGGCCATCATGGGCTCGCTGTACGGCTATGAATCGGTGAACGTGGAAGCGCAGAGCCGCGACGCGCATTCGCTGCTGAACTGGACACGCCGGCTGCTTGCCACGCGCAAGCGGCATCGCGTGTTCGGCCGTGGTTCCATCCAGTTCCTGCAGCCGTCCAACCGCAAGGTGCTGGCGTATATCCGCGCGCTGGAAGGCGAGGCGCCGATCCTCTGCGTGGCCAATCTCTCCCGCGCCTCGCAGGCCGTCGAACTGGACTTGTCCGCCTTTGCGCAGCGCGTGCCGGTGGAGCTGATCGGCGGGACGGCGTTTCCGCCCATCGGCCAGTTGTCGTATCTGCTCACGCTGCCGCCCTACGCCTTCTATTGGCTGGAGCTGCGCGAGAACGAGCCCGGCCCGACCTGGGCGCAACCGGCCGCCGAGCAGTTGCCCGAGTTCACGACGCTGGTGCTGCGCGCGGGGCTCGATGCCCTGGCCGACACGCGGCAGCGCGAGGCACACCGCCAGTTGATCGAACGCGAAATCCTGCCGACGTATCTGCCCAAGCGCCGCTGGTTTGCCGCCAAGGACAGCGTGCTGCGTAGCGCAAAGTTTGCCTGGGGCGCGACCGTGCCGGTGGATGCCGCATCCACCAACCGCCCGCTGGCTGGCGCAACGCGGCCCGAGGTGTTCCTCAACGAAGTGGCTGTCACGCTGGGCAGCCCCGACGGCAGCGAGCGCGTCGAGCGCTACCTGCTGCCGCTTTCCATCGCTTGGGAATCGGCCACGCTGCCGGCGCTGCCCATTCAACTTGCGCTGGCGCGCGTGCGGCGCGGCCGTCATGTCGGCTACCTGACCGACGCCTTCACCACCGAGACCTTCGCGCGTGCGTTGCTCACCAACCTTGTGCGCGGCACCACACTGGAGGCCAATGACGGCACCGTTCGGTTCGAGCCCGAACCGAACATTGCAGAGCTGGCTGAACCTGCCGAGACATCGGATGCCGGCAGCACACGGCCCGCACCGCTGCCGCTGGCGCCCGACACGCCCATCCAGTGGCTGGCGGCCGAACAGTCGAACAGTTCGCTGGTGATTGGCGAGTCCGTCATCGTCAAGCTCATCCGCCGTATCGCCACGGGTATCCACCCCGAGGTGGAGATGACGCGCCACCTCACGCGCGTGGGCTATGCCAACACGGCGGCGCTGATCGGCGAGGTCTCTCACCACGCTGCCGACGGCGAACGCTCGACGCTGGCCGTCATGCAGAGCTTTGTGCCCAACCAGGGCGATGCGTGGACGTGGGCGCTGGACTACCTGCGGCGCACCATCGACGAACTGGCCGTACAGATGGAAGGCGTGACTTCTGGCGATGGTGAATCGTCCCCAGTGGCCGTCTCGGAAGCGCGCGTGGATACCGACGAGGCATTGGCCGGCTACGTCAACTTCATCGGCGTGATCGGCACGCGGCTGGGCGAATTGCATGCCGCACTGGCGGCGCCCACCGAAGACCCGAACTTCGGCGCGCGCATTGCCGATACCGACGATGCCGCCTACTGGATAGCCCGCGTGAGCGAACAGCTCACCCGCGCGCATGACAACCTGTCGACATGGCAACGGCAAAACCCCGACAGCCCGCGGCAAGCCGACGTGCAGTGGCTGCTGTCGCAACACCAGGCGCTGCTCGACGCTGCGCGCGCGCATGCCGAAGACGGCCTGGGCACCACGCTCTCGCGCATCCATGGTGATTTCCACCTCGGCCAGGTGCTGGTGGCGCAGGGCGATGCCTTCCTGATCGACTTTGAAGGCGAGCCCTCGCGCCCTGTGGAAGAGCGCCGGCGCAAGACCAGCCCGCTGCGCGACGTCGCCGGGCTGATGCGCTCGCTCGACTACGTGGTCGGCGCCATGCGTCAGGGCCCTGAGCACGTGGCCGGGCCCGCGCAGGAGCGTCGCAATGTCCTGCTGGAGCGGTTCCGCGCTGCGTCCACCGAACGCTTCCTGGAGGCGTATGCCGCTGCTATCCGCGGGCCCGATCTGAACGCGCTGGATCAGCCCGTGGTCGACTTTCACCTGCTGGATCTTTTCCTGCTGGAGAAGGCCGCGTACGAGGTCAACTACGAAGCGTCCAACCGCCCGACCTGGCTGCCGATTCCGCTGGAAGGCTTCACACGCGTGGCACGCCGCCTGCTGCATGCAGAGCCACCATCACCCGCTGCAGAAGACTCGACGGGAGGCCCACCGTGACCGCACTCGACTTTGCCTCTCCAACCAAAACCGCTGCCGAACCCGAAGCGCCGATCGTGCTGCCGGCGGGCGTCGACCAGATGCGCGTCGATGCGCTCACGCACGGCCGCCTGGGCGATCCATTCGCCGTGCTGGGGCCGCATCGCATGGACACCGAAGACGGCACGCGATGGGTGGTGCGCGCTTTCTACCCCGGAGCGCGCCGTGTCCAGGCCATCGACTCGCGCGGCCAGATCATCACGGAGATGACGCCGGTCGGCCGCACAGGACTGTTCCACGGCCCGCTGCGTGCCGATGCGCAGGACGTGTATGGCCACCCGGAGCTTTATCGCCTGCGCATCATCTGGCCTGCGGGCACCGGCCATGAGGCCGTGCAGGAAACCGAAGACCCATACGCCTTCGGGCTGCTGCTCGGCGATCTGGACCTGCACCTGCTCAACGAGGGCACGCATTGGGCGCTGGCAAGCTGCCTGGGCGCGCAGGCGATGCGCATCGACGGCATCAGCGGCGTGCGCTTTGCGGTGTGGGCACCGAACGCGCAGCGCGTGTCGGTGGTGGGCGAGTTCAACCAGTGGGACGGCCGTCGCCACCCCATGCGCCTGCGCCACCAGGCCGGTGTGTGGGAATTGTTCCTGCCCAGCGGCCTGGGCGTCGGCCCCGGCGCACGCTACAAGTTCGAACTCATCGGCGCCGACGGCCGGCTGATGGTCAAGGCCGACCCCGCCGCGCGCCAGACCGAACCGCCGCCCGCCACCGCCTCGGTGGTGGCCGACCCGGCCCCGCTGCGCTGGAACGATGACGACTGGATGCAAACGCGCGCCGAACGCCAGAAGCCCGACGCCCCCATCAGCATCTATGAAGTGCATGCCGGCTCGTGGTTGCGCGACCTGGAAGACGGCGGCCGCAACCTGCAATGGGATGAACTGGCTGACCGGCTGATCCCCTACGTCACGGCGCTCGGCTTTACGCACATTGAACTGCTGCCGGTGGCAGAACATCCGTTTGGCGGCAGTTGGGGTTATCAACCGCTGGGGCTGTTCGCGCCGTCTGCGCGCTTTGGGGCGCCCGAGGCGTTTGCGCGCTTTGTTGACCGCTGCCATCAGGCTGGCCTGGGCGTCATCGTCGATTGGGTGCCCGCGCACTTCCCGACCGACGCCCACGGGCTGGCGCAGTTTGACGGCACCGCGCTGTACGAACACCAGGACCCGCGCGAAGGCTTTCATCAGGACTGGAACACGCTCATCTACAACTTCGGCCGCAACGAAGTGCGCGGCTTCCTGATCGCCAGCGGGCTGGAATGGCTGGAGCGCTTTCACATCGACGGCCTGCGCGTGGATGCCGTGGCCTCGATGCTCTACCGCGACTACTCGCGCCGCGCCGGCGAATGGGTGCCCAACCGCTACGGCGGCCGCGAAAACCTCGAAGCCGTGGCGTTCATCCAGCAGATGAACACGGTGGTGCACGAACGCTGCCCCGGCGCCATCACCATCGCCGAAGAATCGACGGCGTGGCCGGGTGTGACCGCGCCGGTCGAGTTCAACGGCCTGGGCTTCGACTACAAGTGGAACATGGGCTGGATGCACGACACGCTGCACTACATGCAGCGCGACCCGGTGTACCGGCAGCACCATCACGACGGCATGACGTTCGGGCTGGTGTACGCGTTCTCCGAGCATTTCATCCTGCCGATCTCGCACGACGAAGTGGTGCACGGCAAGGGTTCGCTGCTGGGCAAGATGCCGGGCGATGAATGGCAACGACTGGCGAACCTGCGCGCCTATCTGGCGTTCATGTGGACGCATCCGGGCAAGAAGCTGCTGTTCATGGGCTGCGAGTTTGGGCAAGTGGGCGAATGGAACCACGATGCCTCGCCCGAATGGCACCTACTGGATGATCCACGGCACCGTGGCGTGCAGCGGCTGGTGCACGACCTCAACGCGCTATACCGGAATGAGCCGTCATTGCATGCGCGGGACACGGCGCCCGAAGGGTTCAACTGGGTGATTGGCGATGACCGCACCAACAGCGTGTTTGCGTTCCTGCGGCTGGATGGCGAAGGGCGGCCGATGCTGGTGGTCGCGAATATGACACCGGTGCCGCGGGAGAGGTATCGCATTGGCGTGCCGCCGGCGGACGGGGCCACGCAGTGGCGTGAGGTGCTGAACACGGATGCTGCCGTGTATGGCGGCAGCGATCTGGGGAATGGTGGGGCGGTGGATGTAGACCACGTGGCGGCGCATGGGCAGGGGCAGTCGTTGGTGTTGAGGCTGCCGCCGTTGGGGGTTGTGGTTTTGAAGGTTTGATTTTGATTTTGGTGTTGGTGGTCTGCCTTCGTTTCATCCCCTGCCGGGGCTGACTCACTTTCTTTGTCTTGCCAAAGAAAGTAAGCAAAGAAAGGCGCGCCCGAGATGGCGAAGGATTCCTTGAATTTATGTCGCAGAGAGGGAGGGGAGGCAAACTCGCTTCGCTCAAACAGCCTCCCCTCTTTTTCCTCTCTGCAACAGAAATTCAAGGCGCCATCTAGGGCAGGGTACGGCCACACCGTCGTGGTACTGGCGTTGATGTGTGAGCACACCGGTTCGTGCGCCGTGCTCGTGCTGCGACTTGGGGGTCCGCGCTTCAACTTCGAAGTTCAGAACGCGTACATCGAGGTTCTGAACGGGTGCTTTGGAGTTCAGAGACTTCGACTTTGAAGTTCTGAACTTGGACGTTGAGGTTCTGAACTTCAGCTTTGCGGTTCTGAACTCCGACTTCGGGGTTCCGAACTTGAGCTTTGGGGTTCTGAACTCGGACTTTGACGTTCTGAACTCGGACTTTGGCGTTCTGAACCTGAGCTTTGCGGTTGGGAGACTTCGACATCAAGGTTCTGAACGCCAGCTTTGAGGTTCCGAACGGCAACGTTGAAGTGCTCGAACGCCAACGTTGACGTTCCGAACCCCAATCCCCGGGTTTTGAGCCTCGACAGAAGGAGGCAAACAGCGCCCCGGGCGGTGCCCAGCCGGTTTGGCCGTACCCGCCCTAGATGGCGCCTTGAATTTTCGTAAGCGGGCGGAAAAAAGAACGGGAACTGTCTGAGCGAAGCGAGTTTTCCCGTTCTCCGCCCGGTTACGAAAATTCAAGGAGGGGGTCGCCATCTCGGGCGCGCCTTTCTTTGCTTACTTTCTTTGGCAAGACAAAGAAAGTGAGTCGGCCCCGGCAGGGGACGAAAGCGAGGCAAACCACCAAGGCAAAGACAATACTGAAACCAACCGCTAATGCTCCGCTTCCCCAAAACCCTCGCCCCCGGCAAACCCTTCCCCCTAGGTGCCCAATGGGACGGCCTGGGCATCAATTTCGCCGTCTTCTCGGCCAACGCCAGCAAGATCGAACTCTGCATCTTCGACCCCACCGGCCGCAAGGAACTGACCCGCTTCGCCCTGCCCGAATGCACCGATGAGGTCTGGCACGGCTACCTGCCCGGCGTGGAAGCCGGCCTCGTCTACGGCTACCGCGCCTATGGCCCGTGGGAGCCGCAGCACGGCCACCGTTTCAACCCGCACAAGCTGCTGCTCGACCCCTACGCCCGCCGGCTGGTGGGCGCGCTGCGCTGGTCTGATGCGCTGTTCGGCTACCGGCTGAACTCCAACCGCGGCGATCTTTCGTTCGACCGGCGCGACAGTGCACCGGCTATGCCCAAGGCTGTCGTTACCGACGAGTCATTCAACTGGGGCAACGATATCCGCCCGAACACGCCGTGGTCGCGGACGGTGATCTACGAAGGGCACGTTCGCGGGTTCTCGATGCTGCGCGAAGATTTGTTGCCGCCCGAACGCGGCACCTTCAGCGCGCTCGGCGACAGCGTCTTCATCGAGCGCCTGCAGCGGCTGGGCATCACCGCCATCGAACTGCTGCCCATTCACGCCTTCCTGCAGGACCAGTTCCTGGTGGAGCGCGGCCTGCGCAACTACTGGGGTTACAACACGCTGTGCTTCTTTGCGCCGGAGCCGTCGTACCTGTCTGCGCCATCGCTGCATGAGCTGAAGGTGGCGATCCGGCGGCTGCATGCGGCGGGCATCGAGGTGCTGCTCGATGTGGTCTACAACCACACCTGCGAAGGCAGCGAGCTGGGGCCGACGCTGTCGTTCCGGGGGCTCGACAACGCGAGCTACTACCGCCTCGTGCCGGGCCAGGAGCGTTACTACATCAACGACACGGGCTGCGGCAACACGCTCAACCTGTCGCACCCGCGCGTGCTGCAGATGGTGATGGATTCGCTGCGCTACTGGGTCAACGCGTTCCATGTGGATGGCTTCCGCTTTGACCTGGGCGTCACGCTCGGGCGCGAGGGCAACGGCTTTGATCCGGGCTCCGGCTTCTTCGATGCCATACGCCAGGACCCGGTGCTCTCCACCGTCAAGCTCATCGCCGAGCCTTGGGACGTAGGCCCCGACGGCTACCAAGTGGGCAACCACCCGCCGGGCTTTGCCGAGTGGAACGACCGCTTTCGCGATGGCATCCGCCGCTTCTGGCGTGGCGATTCGGGCCAGCGGCCGGACCTTGCCGCTCGCCTGACGGGCAGTGGCGACCTGTTCGACCGCCGGCACCGCCGGCCGTGGGCGTCGATCAACTACGTGGCGTCGCACGACGGCTTCACGCTGCACGACCTGGTCAGTTACGCCGACAAGCACAACGATGCCAACGGCGAAGACAACCGCGACGGCCACAACGACAACTGCAGCGCCAACTGGGGCATGGAAGGCCCGACCGACGACACCGCCATCCAGGCCCTGCGTGAACGCGTGACACGCGCGCTGCTGGCCACGGTGTTCTTCTCCAACGGCACGCCGATGCTGCTGGCGGGTGACGAGTTCGGCCGCACGCAAGACGGCAACAACAACGCCTACTGCCAGGACAACGCGCTGTCCTGGCTCGACTGGTCAATGCTGGAGAAAGACCCTGGGCAGGCACTTGCGCGCTATACGGCGCGGCTCATCGCGTTGCGCAAGGAAAGCCCCGCGCTGCGCTGGCCGCATTACGTGCACGGCAACGCCGAGATCCTGCCTGGCGTGCAGGACATCGCCTGGTTTGATGAGCGCGGCCAGGTGCTCTCGCCCGAGGCGTGGAACGACAGCGAGGCGCGCGCGTTGGCACTGCGTCGCGCATGTGTCGAGACCATCGACGGAGAAGCGCGCCCGCATGTGGCGCTGCTGCTCATCAACGGCGCGGCGACGGACCTCACGTTCACGCTGCCCGAGCCTGCCATGGATTGGCAAATCGCCATCGACAGCGCAGCACCGGAGCAGGACACCCGTCCGCACGGCAGCGGCACGCTCAAGGTTGGGGGGCGCAGCGTCGTGCTGCTGCTCGCCACGCAACTCGCCACGATCGCCCACATTGCCGGGCAGCCCGATGCGGACGTCAGCGGTGAAACCCTGGGCCCGGTTCCCGAAACGCACCACGCACTGCAGGACGACACGGCCGGGCAACCCGCCACCGACGACGAGCGCACCGCCCCGACCGCGGGCCAAGCCGCCAACGATGACACTGGAGACGCCACGCAATGACCGCACCTGCCCCCCGGTTTGCGCACGACATGCCATTCGGCGCCACTGTCCTGGCGGATGGCAACACCCGCTTCCGCCTGTGGGCGCCGGACGCGACCGCCGCGTGGGTCGAGATCGATGACGCGCGGGGCGACGTGGCCATCCGCATGGATGCCGAGCCCGAGGGTTGCTACGCAGCGGTCACCCCCGTGAGTGCCGGCACGTGCTATCGGTACCGCATCACCAATCGGGACGGCGTGACGCTGTCCGTGCCCGACCCGGCCGCTCGCGCACAGTGGCAGGACATTCCCGGCCCAAGCCTCGTCGTCGATCCGCAGCGCTACCGCTGGCAGCACGCTGGCTGGCAGGGCCGGCCCTGGCACGAGACCGTGCTGTACGAACTGCACGTCGGCACGCTGGGCGGCTTCAAGGGCGTGCGCGGGCGGCTGCCCGAACTGGCGCGGCTGGGCATCACGGCCATCGAGCTGATGCCGGTGGCGGAGTTTCCGGGCGCGCGCAACTGGGGCTATGACGGCGTACTGCCCTTTGCGCCCGACGCCAGCTACGGCACGCCGGACGACCTCAAGGCCTTGATCGACACCGCGCACGGGCTGGGCATGATGGTGTTTCTCGATGTGGTCTACAACCACTTCGGGCCCGACGGCAACTACCTGCACCACTACGCGCGCAGCTTCTTCCGCGACGATGTGCATACGCCCTGGGGCGCTGCGATCGATTTCCGCATGCCGCAGGTGCGCGAGTTCTTCATCCAGAACGCGTTGATGTGGCTGATGGAATATCGCTTTGACGGCCTGCGGCTCGACGCCGTGCACGCCATCACCGAGCGCGACTGGCTGGGTGAACTCGCGGCGCGCGTGAGGCTGTCGGTGGAGCCCGGCCGGCATGTGCATCTGGTGCTGGAGAACGAGCACAACGCCGCGTCGCTGCTGCGCGATGGCGATACCCATGGCGACTTCGATGCGCAGTGGAACGACGACGGCCACAACGTGCTTCACGTGCTGCTGACCGGCGAGCGCGAGGCCTACTACGCCGCCTATGCCGAGGCGCCCGCGCAACGCCTGGCGCGCGTGCTGCAAGACGGCTTCTGCTACCAGGGTGAGCCATCACCCATCCATGAAAACGCACCACGTGGCGAACCGAGCGCACATCTGCCGCCCACCGCGTTCGTGCTGTTCCTGCAGAACCACGACCAGATCGGCAACCGCGCCTTTGGCGAACGGCTGACGCAGCTCGCCCACCCCGATGCATTGCACGCGGCGCAGGTGCTGTTGCTGCTGAGCCCACAGATTCCGATGCTGTTCATGGGCGAGGAATGGGGCAGCACATGCCCCTTCCTGTACTTCACCAGCCACCACGGCATGCTGGCCGAAGCCGTGCGGGAAGGCCGGCGCCGCGAGTTTGCCAAGTTCGAGGCATTTGCCGATCCGCGCCAGCGCGAGCGCATTCCCGACCCGAACGACGAGCGCACCTACCTCACCTCCTGCCCCGGCGAGGCGAACCTCGCCGACCCGGGACAGCTCAACACACTGAACCGCACGCACCGGCTGCTGGCACTGCGCCATGCGGAAATCATCCCGCGCCTGCCCCGTGCGCGCGCGCTCGACGCGGTGGCACTGGGCCATGCCGGCGCCCTTGCCCGCTGGCGCATGGGCGACGGCAGCGTGCTCACGCTGATGGTGAATCTGTCGGATCAACCCGTGGCGGTGCCCACGGTGCTGGCGGGCAGCCCCGCCGATCTGCTGCACGAATCGCGCGAGGGCGCCGCTGCCGCGCTCATCGCGCATCGCCTGCCGGAGCGTGCGTGCGTGGCATTGCTGCACACCCCATCGCCCACCTGACGTCTGACAACACCAACGGGCCAACGCATCATGGACCGCACGACCCCCTCCTCAGGCACGCAGCGCACGCCGCTCCAGCAACTGGCCACGGATGCCGGGCTACTGGTCGACTGGGAAGACGCTGCCAGCCGCCCCATGCGCGTAGCCGATGAAGTGCTGCGCGCGGTGCTCGTTACGCTGGGGCTGCCGGCCGGCACGCCGACCCAGGTATTGGAAAGCCAGGCCCGCCTGCGCGCAGAAGCCGAAGCGGTGGCCATACCGCCGCTTGTAACCGGCGTGGTCGGACAGCCGATCGTGCTGCAGACCTCGGCGCCGCAAGCCGCGTTGCTGGGCGGCCAAATCTATCGTGTCGACTTTGAATCCGACGGCAGCACGGAGGGCAAGATCAGCGTCAGCGCAAGCGAGCACCATGCAACGCTGCGCCTGGCGCCGGTGCAGGCCGCGGGCTACCACCGCCTGACCATCGACGCGGGGCCGGGCACCGTGATCGAAGCCACGCTCGCCATTGCGCCTGCGCGTTGCTATGGCGTGGCCGACGCGCTGCGCCAGCACGATCGCCCGGCCGACACCCGCCTGTGGGGCGCCTCCGCACAGCTCTACGGCTTGCGATGCGATCCCGCACGCGCCGCCAGCAGCGCGGGCCTTGGCGACTACACCGCTGCGGCCACGCTGGCGCGGCATCTCGCGCAGCGCGGTGCGGATGCATTGGCGCTCAGCCCCGTGCATGCCATGTTCACGGCTGACGCGCGTCGCTATTCACCGTACTCGCCATCGAGCCGCCTGTTCCTGAACGCGTGGATGATCGACCCGGCCGCGCTCTTTGGGGACGAAGCCGTGCGGCAGGCCGTCGTCGACTGCGATCTTGTCGCGGACTACGCTCGCCTGGAAGCCGCACAGCTCATCGACTGGCCGGCCAGCGGCAACGCCCGCATGACGGTGCTGCGCGCGCTGCATCGCCGCTTGCTGCAGGCGCCGCTTGGAGACACCGTCGCCCAGATGCTGCTGGACGATTTTCGCGCGTACTGCATTGATGGCGGCACGAGCCTGCGCGATCACGCGCACTTTGAGGCACTGAATGCGCACCTTGGGCCCGCGCATTGGAAGCAGTGGCCCGAGCAGTATCAACATCCGAGCTATCTTGGCGTGCAGGCCTTCGCACGCGAGCATGAAGATGCAGTGAATTTCCACCTCTTCCTGCAATGGGCGGCGGCGCGCCAGTGGGCCCTTGCGCAGCGCACCGCGCAGAACGCCGGCATGACCATCGGCCTCATCGCCGACCTCGCTGTGGGCACCGACAGCGCGGGCAGCCATGCATGGGCCCGGCAGCGCGACTTGCTGATCGGCGTGACAGTGGGTGCGCCGCCCGATGTGTTCAATGCGCAGGGCCAAGGCTGGGGGCTGACGACATTCAGCCCGCGCGCCATGCGCACGCAAGGCTTCTCGGCGTTTATCGAGATGCTGCGCGCAGTGATGGCCGTGCCCGGCGGCGTGCGCATCGACCACGTGCTCGGGCTGATGCGGCTGTGGGTGATTCCCGATGGCGCACGTCCGCTCGACGGCGTGTACCTGCGCTACCCGATGCAGGATCTGCTGCGGCTGGTGGCGCTGGAATCGTGGCGCAATCGCTGCATCGTCATTGGGGAAGACCTCGGCACCGTACCGCCTGGCCTGCGCGACAAGCTTGCCGACGAGGGCCTGCTCGGCATGCGCATCCTCTGGTTCGAGCGCGAATACACGCGCGACGATGCCCCCTTCAAGGCGCCGCGTACATGGGCGCCGGCATCGGTGGCGATGACGAGCACGCACGATCTACCCACGCTCGTCGGCTGGTGGATCGGCAACGATCTGCGCTGGCAAGCCCAGCTCGGCCTGCTGCCCGCCGGCATGACCGAGGGCGAAGCGCACGCACGCCGCATGGACGATCGCGCCGCGCTGGTGGCGGCCTTTGCAGAGCACAACCGCCTGGTGCTGGCCGATGGCGGTGTGCCGATGATCGGCGTGGCGCCGCTGCAGGCTGCGTTGGAACAGGCGCGCGCGGCCACTGCAGCACAAGCCGAAGTCATCCTGCAAGCCAGCGCGCAGGACTTTGCCACGGCGGCCACCGTTTTCACGGGCGCTGCCAACACGCCGCTTGCGCTGGTGCCGCTGGAAGACCTGCTGGGCCTTGTCGAACAGCCGAACCTGCCAAGCACGATCGACACCCACCCGAACTGGCGGCGTCGCCTGCCTGGGCCGTCCGGCACGCTGCTTGACACGCCCACGGTGCAAGCGCGCCTGTCCGCGCTGGCCAACGCTCGCAACAGCACGTCATGAGCGAACAGACCACCCTCCTCGCCCCCGTCACCCTCCAACGTGTGCCCCGCGCTACGGTGCGGCTGCAATTGCACCGCGACTTCACGTTCGACCATGCGCGCGCGTTAGTGGATGACTTCGCCGCGCTCGGCATCTCGCATCTCTACACGTCGCCCATCACCACGGCGCAGCCAGGCTCCGCACATGGCTATGACGTAGTCGACCCCACACACGTGAACCCCGAGCTGGGGGGCGAACGCGCGCTAGAACAGTTGGTGGATGCGCTGCATGCGCGTGGCATGGGCCTCATCGTCGATATCGTGCCGAACCACATGGGCGTGGGCGGCGCACACAACGCGTGGTGGCTGGACGTGCTCGAATCCGGGCCCGACAGCGCTTACGCCAACTTCTTCGATATCGACTGGCAGCCGCCCAACCCCGCACTGCGCAACAAGGTGCTCGCGCCTTTCCTGGGCGAGAACTACGCCGACGCACTGGCCGGCGGCCGACTGCAACTCGCCTACGACGACACAGCCGCCCGGCTGGCCATCGCGTACTACGACCACCGGTTCCCGATTGCGCTGGCCGACTACGCCACGCTGCTTCGTGCCGGCAACGCCGACACCGCCACACACGCGGTGGCAGACCGCTTTGCCGCGCTCGGCACGATCCGCTCACTGCGCACGCGCCGCGAGCGTGCCGATGAAGCACGCGACGCGCTGCGCAACCTGGCCACCACCGAAGCCGGCGCCGCACACATCGCCGAAGCCGTGCGCACGCTCAACGCGCAGCCCGATCAACTCGATGCGCTGATGGCGCGCCAGTATTGGCGCCTGGCTCACTGGTGCACCGCCAACGACGAGATCAACTGGCGCCGCTTCTTCGACATCGGCTCGCTGGCCGGCCTGCGCATGGAGCGCACCGAGGTGTTTGAAGCGACGCACGCGCTGCTGTTCCGGCTTTATCGCCTGGGCTGGATTGACGGCGTGCGCATCGACCACGTCGATGGCTTGGCCGACCCAGCCGCGTACTGCCGCCAGCTACGCCGCCGCCTGCAAGCCGAACATGCGGCACGCCCTGCTGACCGGCTCACGAGTCGCCCGTGGATCGTTGTTGAAAAGATCCTCGCCCCCGATGAAGCCATGCGCACCGACTGGGGCGTCGACGGCACCAGTGGCTACGACTTCATGAACCAGGTGAGCGCGCTGTTGCACGACGCGCACGGCGAGCCCCCTCTCACCCAGGGCTGGCTTGAGTGGATTGGCGCACCGGTGGCTGAAGCGTCGTTCTCGGCCACGGCTGTACCCGCACGTCGCCAGATCCTGCATGCGCACTTTGCGGCAGAACTCGATGCAGCCACGTCAGCACTGCACGCGGTGGCACAGCAGAACCGCAGCAGCCACGACATGACGTGGCACGCCATCCGTCGTGCGCTTGCTGAGGTGATCGTCCACTTTCCCGTGTATCGCACCTATGCGAATGCGCAACAGCGCGATGCGCAGGATTCGGCCATCGTGCAAACCGCCATGTCGGGGGCGGCAACCTGCCTGCGGCACGTTGATCAACCGGTGCTCGGCTGGCTTGATGCCTGGCTGGGCGGGCAACCTGCCGGGCAGGACAAGCTGCGCCAACTCGCATTGCGGCGGTGCCAGCAGTTGTCGTCGCCGGTGGCGGCCAAGGCGGTGGAAGACACGGCGTGCTACCGCTACGGGCGCCTGCTGTCGCGCAACGAGGTCGGCGCGGATCCGGGCGAGTTCTCGATGAGCGCCAACGCGTTCCATCACGCCATGCAAGCGCGCGCCCACACCTGGCCGCACGCGATGCTCGCCACCGCCACGCACGACCACAAGCGCGGCGAAGACGTGCGCGCCCGGTTGGCCGTGCTGTCGGAACGTCCCACGCAGTGGCTGGCCGCCGCACACCAATGGCGCACAGAGCACGCTGCATGGGTGCGCCAACTGCCGACCGGCCCAGCCCCCTCACCCGCCGCTCAGTGGATGCTGTATCAGACACTGGTGGGGATCTGGCCTGCGGATCTGGACTGGCATGACGCCGATGCCGTGCGCGAGCTGGCCGAGCGTGTCGCGCAGTGGCAGGAAAAGGCACAGCGCGAAGCCAAGCTGCGCACCGACTGGTTCGCGCCCGATGCGGACTACGAAACCGCCAGCCGCGATTTCGTCTTGACGCTGCTGACGGGCGAGGCCGCCCCGACCTTCCTGCCTTCCCTCTCGGCCTTCGTGCAAAGCGTGGCCCCGGCCGCGGCCATCAACAGCCTCGCCCAGACCTTGCTGCGCACCACGTTGCCCGGCGTGCCCGACCTGTATCAGGGCGCTGATTTCTGGGACACCAGCCTTGTTGATCCCGACAACCGCCGGCCCGTCGACTACGCCGCGCGGCATCGCGCATTGCGGGCATTGCACGTGCATGCCGGACACAGCCTCGCATCGCTGCTCACGCATTGGACCGATGGCCGCATCAAGCAAGCCGTGCTGGCACGTGCTCTTGCCCTGCGTGCCGCGCTGCCAGCGGTGTTCGAATCCGGCGACTACCAACCGCTGGCCGTAACCGGCAGCGGCGCACACCACGTGCTGGCGTTTGCGCGTGTGCATGGCGCCCAGGCGGTCGTCGCGATCGTGCCGCTGCATGCCTCCGCCTTGCTGGGCCATACCGCCGCACCAACCTTTGCGGACGGCGCGTGGCGGGACACCACAGTCTGCCTGCCGGCCGCGCTTTCGCACACGCCGCTGCATAGCGCTTTTGACGGCCAGACCCTGCACAGCCCCCGCCTTGCGTTGGGCCAGGTGCTCGCCCACCTGCCGGTCGCCCTGCTGCACACCTGACCGCCGTTTCACCTCCGCTCGGGTTAACACCGACTGCACCGTCTCCTGCTGCGCCCTAGAATTCCTCTATTCATATAGATGACTAGAGTAATGCGTGATGAACGCGACGCTCACGTCACCCGGAGGAGACCGCATGTTCGGCTGGTTCAAAGAGATTTCGAAAGGGGAGAAGCGCACGTTCTGGGCCTGCTTTGGCGGCTGGGCGCTCGACGCGCTGGACGTGCAGATGTTCAGCCTCGTCATCCCGACCATCATCGCGGCCTGGCACATCGGCAAGACTGAGGCCGGGCTGGTGTCGGGCGTCACGCTGGTGGCGTCGGCCCTGGGCGGCTGGATTGCCGGGGCGTTGACCGACCGCTTCGGCCGTGTGCGCACGCTGCAGATCACGGTGCTGTGGTTTTCGCTAGCCACATTCGCCTCGGCGTTTGCGCAGAATTTCGAGCAGTTTCTGGTGCTGAAGGCCATTCAAGGCTTTGGCTTTGGCGGCGAATGGGCGGCGGGCGCCGTGCTGATGGCCGAGAGCATTCGCGCTAGCCACCGCGGCAAAGCCATGGGCACCGTGCAGAGCGCGTGGGCCGTGGGCTGGGGCGCGGCGGTGCTTCTGTATGCGCTCACCTATTCCTTCATCGAGCCGGACCTCGCCTGGCGCGTCATGTTTGCCGCCGGGTTGCTGCCGGCGCTGCTCATCATCTATATCCGCCGTGGCGTGAAGGAACCCGTGCCGGCCGCCAAGCCGGATGCGAACGCCAATGCGATGCCGATCTCGCGCTTTCCGCTGCTCGACATCTTCCGCCCGCAGGTGCTGCGCATGACGCTGATCGGCGGCCTGCTGGGCGTGGGCGCACACGGCGGCTACTACGCGCTGATGACGTGGCTGCCGACGTATCTCAAGACGGAGCGCCACCTGTCGGTGCTGGGCACGGGCGGCTACCTGGCCGTGATCATCTTCGCCTTCTGGTGCGGCTGCGTGGCCAGCGCGTGGCTGCTGGATGTGCTCGGCCGCCGCGGCAACATCCTGCTGTTCTCGTGCTGCTGTGTGGTAACGGTGCTGGTGTATCTGCTGGTGCCGCTGTCGGATGGCGCGATGCTGGTGCTGGGCTTTCCGCTGGGCTTCTTTGCGGCGGGCATTCCGGCCAGCATGGGCGCGCTGTTCAACGAGCTGTATCCGCAGGGCGTGCGCGGCACGGGTGTGGGCTTTTGCTACAACTTCGGCCGCGTGGTGTCTGCCGCCTTCCCGGTGCTGGTCGGCAAGATGAGTGCATCGATGTCGCTGGGCACGGCCATCGGCATCGACGCGGCCATCGCCTATTCGATCGTCGCGGTGGCGGTGCTGATGCTGCCCGAGACGAAGGGCCGCGACCTCGCCGCCGTCACCGTCTGAACACCCATCACAAAACCATGACGACGCACTCGATCCGTCGCCGCCAGGAGACCCCATGCCCACTCGCCGCGCCTTCAACACTGGGTTGCTTGCCATGCTAGGTTCCACCGCCCTTGCCGGCTGCGCCACCACCAGCAACATCTCGCGCGGAGGCCCCGTTCGCATCACCGCCATCGACACGCACGCGCATGTATTCGAGCGCGGCTTGCCGCTGGCCGGTGCGCGCCGCTATGCGCCCACCTATGACGCGCCGCTGTCGGCCTACCTCGCGCAGCTCGACGCGCATGGCGTGTCGCACGGCGTGCTGATCCAGCCGAGCTTTCTGGGCGTCGACAACAGCTACCTGCTGGCCGCGCTCAAGCAAGCGCCGCAGCGCCTGCGCGGTGTGGCCGTGATCGACCCGGCCGCGCCCGAGACCTTGCTCACGCAGATGAACGCCGAGGGCATCGTCGGCATTCGCCTGAACCTGATCGGTGCGGCAGACCCGCAATTGAAATCGCCCGTGTGGCAAGCCGCGCTGGCACGCCTGCATGCGCTCGGCTGGCATGTGGAATTGCATGTCGAGGCACGCCGCCTGCCCGCGCTGCTGCAGCCGCTGCTGGATGCGCAGGTGAACGTGGTGGTTGATCACTTCGGCCGCCCCGATCCGGCGCTCGGCGTGGATGACCCCGGCTTTGCCGCATTGCTCGCCGCTGGCCGCTCGCGCCGCGTGTGGGTGAAGATTTCCGGCGCTTACCGGAACGGCGCCAACGGCCGCGGCGATGCCATCGCCCAGGCCGCCATGCCGCGCCTGAAGGATGCACTCGGCCTGGACCGCCTCGTCTGGGGCAGCGACTGGCCGCACACGCAGTTCGAATCGCAAATCAACTACGACAAGATGTGGGCCTTCGCCGGTGTGCTGCTGCCCAACGCAGCAGACCGCAAGCAGGTGCTGATCGACACGCCCGCGCAGTTGTTCCGCTTCGTCTGAACGCGCAACTGCTGCTGCCGCCCGCGCGATACCCCATTTCGCGAATCACGAATTTCGCCGCGCGGGCCGCGCTCCTACACTGGCCGCTCCTGATCCCAACAAGCCACAAGGAGCAGCCATGCAGCAGCATCGACTCGTCGACCAGCAATTCGGCCAGGTCGCCCAGGCCTACCTGACCAGCGCAGTGCATGCGCAGGGCGCCGATCTGGACGCGCTGGCGGCGCTGGCGCAATCGGTGCCGCATGCCAAGGTGCTTGATCTTGGCTGCGGCGGCGGGCACGTGAGCTTTGCGATGGCGCCGCACGTGGCGGCCATGGTGGCGTATGACCTGTCAGAAGACATGCTCAGCGTGGTGGCCGCCGAAGCAGCGCGCCGCGGCCTTGCGCAATTGCACACGCAAGCCGGCCGCGCAGAGAGCCTGCCCTTTGACGATGCCGCGTTCGATATCGTTGCCACCCGTTTTTCCGCTCACCACTGGTACGACGTGCGCAAGGGCCTGGCTGAAGCGCGCCGCGTGCTCAAACCCGGCGGCAAGCTCGTCATCGTGGATATCGTCGCGCCGGAAGCACCGCTGCTCGACACGCTGCTGCAAACCGCCGAGGTGCTGCGCGACGCGTCGCACGTGCGCGACTACCGTGTGTCCGAATGGCAGGCCATGCTGGCCGAGGCCGGTTTCCAGCCCGGCACCCCGCGCACGTGGAAGCTGACGATGGCCTTCGACAGCTGGATCGCCCGCATCCGCACCCCGCAGGTGCGCGCAGATGCCATCCGCGACCTGTTCGACCGCGCGGCCGATGAAGCACGCACGTACTTTGCCGTGGCGCCCGACCATTCATTTGCCATCGACGCGATGCTGATCGAGGCCACCTGAGCCATGTGAGCGGCTCGGGCGCCGTCATCCTTCTCATCCTTTTTGTCACACCCGTTGGAGGGGTGCCGCGATACGGCGCCGTTTTCAGGGTTTCGCTTAATCCAGAATGAAAAAAATGTGATATCGGAACACGTGTACGAACGCGGGGTTGCCGGTAGCCTTCCGGGTTACCGTCGATCCTGGTCGGCATTGGCGCGCGGCCACTGCGCCGACTTCCGATTTCCATGTACGCCCTGTTCCCCGCCTTCGTCTCGTCGCTCTTCCTGTTCTACGGCGTCTACGTCGTGACCACGCGCGGCCGCACGCGCGCAAGCCTGGCGTTTCTCGGCATGACGACGCTCACGTGCCTGTGGCAAGGCATCTGGGCGTTTCTCTTCCAGACGCAAGACGTGGGCACGGCCCAGGTGCTGGCCAAGCTCGGCTGGATCGCCATCCTCGTCATGCCGACCATGCTCTATCACTTTGCCGTGGAGGTGGCCGAGGCACCGGGTGAGCGGCGCTGGCTCGTGGCTGCCTATGCGCTGGACGCTATGCTGATCGCGCTGCTGCTGACCACCAATCTCGTCATCGACGGTGTGTATCAGTTCCACTTCGGGTTCTATCCGAAGGCAGGCGTGCTGGAGGCCGTGCATATCGTCCAGACAGCCGCGCTGGTCACGCGCGGCATGTGGGTGCTCTACCGCGAGCAGCAGCATGCCACGGCCGAGAAGCGCAAACGACTGCTGACGTGCCTCGTCGGCGTGGGACTGATTTCGTTGGCGGCAGCCGACTACGCAGTCAACTACGGCATGGCGTTCTACCCGCCGGGGGTGCTACCCCTGGCCATTGCGCTCGGGATCATCGCCGTGGGCGTGGTCAAGTTCGACTTGATGCGCCCTTACGCACTGGCTGCCACCGTGGCACACGAGGTGCGCACGCCGCTGACGACCATCCGCTTGCAGGCGGCAGAAATCGCCCGCGCCTGGCCAGACGTCTATCGCGGCTATCAGCTCGCCATCGACAACGGCCTTTGCCAACCGCCGCAGCATCCGGCCATGCTGGACCGCCTGTCCAAACTGGCGGGAGCCATCACGTCGGAAGTCGCGTCCGCACACAGCGTGATCGAGATGGCCCTGGCCTCCGTCACGCTGGAGCGCCTGGACCGTCGCACCTTCGCCGCCCATTCGCTGCACGAATGCGTCCAGACGGCCGTGGCGCAGTACCCGTTCCAGGCTGGTGAGCGCGAACGCGTGCAGGTGCAGGCGTTCAACGCCGACTGGCGTTTCGTGGGCTCCGACACGCTGCTGGTGTATGTGCTCTTCAACCTGCTGAAGAATGCGCTGCATGCCATCCAGATCGCGCGCAAGGGGCACATCGAAATCTCCGCCCGCCAGGATGGAGACGCCTATGTGCTCGTGGTGCGCGACAGCGCCACCGGCATTCCGCCCAGCGTGCAGCGCCGCATGTTCGACCCGTTCTTCTCCACCAAGCATGTCGGCAAGGGCTCGGGCGTGGGCCTGACGTTCTGCCGCCGCGTCATGCAGGCATTTGGCGGGCGCATCCAGTGCGAATCTGTGGTTGGGGAATACACGCTGTTCTCCATGCGGTTTCCCCAACCTCCTGCTATCTGACGTTCACACCTTCAGAACGTCAGGACACGTGCGCCAGCTCCGGCAGCGTGTCCAGCTCATACGACTTCACACGCGTGCGCACGTGGTCGGGCAAGCGCTGAATCACGCGCTCGGCGTTGGCGCACACCACCTGCTGATACCCTAGCGACACCAGCCGCCCGCCTGAAACAAACCGGAACACCATGTAGAACGAGCACGGCTGCACCCGGAAGGTGTTCAGGTGGCATTCCACGCGCTGAAATGGGAATGTCTCTTCAACGAATTCCTGATGCGCCAGCTTGGTCACGAAGATCACGCGCCCGCTCATGAGCAGGTCCGCGTCGATGCATTCGTGAAACCACCGCTCGCGCACCACGCCCTGCCACTCGAAATACCGGGCGAAATACGTGTTGGCGTAGGCGTTGGAATCCTTCAGATAGACATCGAAGGCGTGCTGGAACGTCTGCTGCGCAGAAATGGCTTCGGGCAGCTCGGCTTTGCGCAGATAGTGGTCGACGACTGTGGCAATGGATTGGCCTGTCGGCATCGCATACTCCAAGAATGGAATTGGCTGCTGGCGGCAGCCGCGCATGCGCGGTGATCCCGCGCATGTGTCCATTCTTCCGAGGCACTTGCCGTTGCGTAACAAGCCAATGCCGTAGCCCTACGAACGGGCGGCCTACTCCCCGCCAGCAACACTCCGCAGCCCTGGCGGACTCTGATGAAAGCGGAACGTATTGCGCCCGCTGCGCTTGGCATCGTAGAGCGCCGCATCGGCCCATTCCAACAATACGTCCAGGTGTTCGTCGGCGGGCGTGAGGGTGACAGCGCCCGCCGACAGCGTGACGTACGGCGCGGCAACGGACGCCGCGTGCGGTTCGGCCCGTTCTGCCACCATGGCCACCGCACGCGCCACGGCCAGCCGGGCCTCGTCGCGATCCAGGTCAAACAGCATGGCGACGAATTCTTCTCCGCCCACACGCGCGATGAAGTCATCGGGGTGGCGGCACGCCGTGCCCAGCGTGTCGGCCACCATGCGCAGGCAATCGTCGCCACGCAGGTGGCCGTAGGTGTCGTTGTATTGCTTGAAGCAGTCGATGTCGAACAGCGCCAGCGTGACAGGGCGCTTGTCACGGCGGGCGTGGTCGAACAGGCGCGGGGCCTGTGTCTCAAAAAAGCGCCGGTTGAACAGGTGCGTAAGTGCGTCGCGGTTGACGTCGTTCTCCAGCACGCTGAGCTTGGCCTGCGTGCGCTGCAACTCGCCGCGCAGTGCATCCTGGGCGCTAGCCATGCCGGCACGCTGCAACTGCTCGACCGTCACGTCGCGCAGCAGCAGGAATACGCCGGCATGCCGGCCGCGCGCGTCGCTCAAGCCTTCGAGCGTGACTTCCAGCGTGCGACCCGTGTCGGGCAACCAGACCTGATGGCGGTTGGGCAGGCGCGTACGCTCAAACTCGCGCAGGATGCCGGCCACGTTCAGCACGCCTGGCGGCATTGCATGCACCTTGGCAGTCGGCAGCAGGTGGCGCGCGGCGGCGTTGATGCTGGCGATGGAGCCATCGCGGGCGAGCACGATGCAACCATCACGCATGGATTCGATGATCTTGCCGCGAGCATAAGCGGCGGTATCGCGCAGGCGCGGCCGCAAGACGATCCAGCCGAGCAATGCTGTACTGACGGCAAATGTGGCGGGTGTGAGATCGCCGCCGAGAGCCGTCGTCCAACGCTGCAGATAGGCAAGATGCGCCACCAGCGGCAGCAGTTGCCCGATGACGAGCGCCAACCGCACCTGCGTGCGCGACGACACATAGAGCCCGGAGGCAACTTCGTCGATGGGCAACACCAACAGCACTAGGCTGATGGCCAGCAGCACGTAGTTGTAGGCGGTGGCCACCCAGAACATGCGCCCGTGCTCGAACACCGCGCCCCGTATGCCGTCGATGACGACGAAACGCGCATCAAGCCATACCAGGTGATGCAGTTCATTGGTAGCGACCAGCCCGACGAATCCGGCGCCCACGAGCAGCGTCAACACCCAACCCACGCGCACCAGCAGCAATGCATTAAGTTCTGGCCGTATGAGGCCAACGACCATGCGCAGCCACGCGGCCGGCACCATCATGATCCCGAGATAGGCGACTTTGGCCCAGCCCACGCGCACGGGCATCTCGAAGCTCACGACTTCCATGAGGCGCGCGCCACTCCAGAGCGCGGTACCGAGCGCCAGCAGCATGAAGGCGGAGACTTCCGTGTCATCGCGACGCGGCCATGAGAGGCCAATCAGCGCGATCGAAACGAGTGCAGCGCAGGCCAGTGCAGCGATCAGCATGATCGGCACGCCCAGTGCGCATGGCGATGCCGGCGAATGACGACGCCAGCGGGTTGGTCCACGTATATTCCCCGTTCGTTCGTTGTTTCTTGCAGTGTATCGACCACTGTTGCCGGGTGATTGACTGCGTGGTGCGCACTTGATCACCTTCCAGCGCTATCGGCATGAAATGTAAAAACTGAAGGCCCGTGCGGCTTTGCGGCGCATGGCGGAACCGGCCCGTGCCCGCCGACGCATATCGAACGCCGCGACGAATCGTTTGCGCGGCGCAAGGATCACTCATGTCCGGCTTAATGCAAAGCACCTGGAGAGGAGCGGCGCGACGAGTGCGCCGCCGCCAGCCTGTGGGCGAAACGCCCGCGCAGCACGCGACTAGGTAACATTTCCCGCGCCGCGCAAATGTCCCGTTTTCGGTGCTGTGACTTAAGTCCCATCGCTATCTTGGCTTCACAAAACGTCGGTATCATCGAACACATGACCGATACCCGCGCCACAGCCCATCTCTATCCTGCGCACGACCTGGCGATCTGCACTGACGCCAACACCGCTGTCGAGCGCATCACCGCCATCTACGAGCGCTCCGCGCAGGCCATCCGCGATCGTTTCCACGCGTTTGCGCGTGGCGAAGATTGCAGCGAGGACCTGTCCGCCTGCTACCCCTACCTCGGCATCACCGTCGACCCGAAAACGCTGGTGAGCGACGCGCGGCCGGCGTGGGGCACGGTGGCGTATCCGGGCGTGTACGGCACGACGCTCACGCGGCCGGATCTCTTCCGTGATTACTACCGCGTGCAGATCGAACGGCTGCTGCACTATCACAACAGCCCCGTCGTGGTGGGCGTGAGCAACCGGCCGATTCCGCTGCCGTTCGTGGTGGAAGCGTCCACCGTGGACATCACGCCGGAACAGGCGCGCGCGCTCGGCGGTGCGTTTACGCTGCCCGACCTCGCGCAGATCGACGACTCCATCGCCAACGGCACATACCGCCCGATCGGCGACGAACCGCAGCCGCTGTCGATGTTCACGGCCGAGCGGGTCGACCTCGCCCTGCAGCGCCTGTACCACTACACAGCCACGCATCCGAAGCACTTCCAGCGCTTCGTCCTGTTCACCAACTACCAACGCTACGTCGATGAGTTCGCTGCCCTCGGGCGCAAGCTCATGGAAGACGGCAACGACGAAGGCTACATCCGCTTTGTCGAGCCCGGCGACACCGAACACGAACTCGGCACGCCCGCCCCAGACGACTCCCACCGCATCAAGGGCCTCCCGCAGATGCCCGCTTACCACTTGGTGCGCGAAGACCGCCTGGGCGTGACGCTGGTGAACATCGGCGTGGGCCCTTCCAACGCGAAGACCATCACCGACCATCTGGCCGTGCTGCGTCCGCATTGCTGGATGATGATCGGCCACTGCGGCGGCTTGCGCCGTTCGCAGCAGCTGGGCGATTACGTGCTCGCGCACGCCTATGTGCGCGACGACCACGTGCTCGACCAGGACCTGCCGCCCTGGGTGCCCGTGCCGCCCATCGCCGAGATCCAGGTGGCGCTGCAGGAGGCTGTGGCGCGCATCACGGGGCTCTCGGGCGCCGACATGAAGTCGCGCATGCGTACGGGCACGGTGGTCTCCACCGATGACCGCAACTGGGAGCTGAAGTACCAGGCGCTGTACAGCCGCTTCAACCAGTCGCGCGCGATTGCCATCGACATGGAAAGCGCGACCATTGCTGCCAACGGCTTCCGCCTGCGGGTGCCCTACGGCACCCTGCTGTGCGTATCGGACAAGCCGCTGCATGGCGAGCTGAAGCTGCGCGGCATGGCCAACCTGTTCTATCGCCAACGTGTGAGCCAGCACTTGGACATCGGCATGGAAGCCGTGCGCCTGTTGCGCGAAAGCGGCGTTGAAGCGCTGCACTCGCGCAAGCTGCGCAGCTTTGACGAACCCGCGTTCCGGTAGCGCGGGTTAGCGCGGGGGCTGCTCCGGCAGCGCCTCGCGCAGGAAGTCCAGAAACACCCGCACCACTTCGGGCAAGGTGCGGCCCGCCAGGGTCTGCAGTTCCACCGTCCGCCCACGCATGCCGCGCTCGCGGATCTCCGCGGCATGCAGCTCACCGCGCTGCACGCGCTCGCGCACGGTGATCTCCCCGGCAATGCCCAGGCCGCCGCCTTGCAGCACGAAACTCAAGAGCCCATCGAAGCGGTTGCTGACCAGCACCGGCTCGAACACGAGCCCGCGTTGGCTGCAGCCCATGTCGAACAACTGGCGCACCGTGTTGTCCGGCCCGGAAAGCGCTATCGGAAATGGGTGCATCTGCGCGAGCGTCACGCTGTTGAACTTCGCCAGCGGGTGGTCGGGCCGCATGATGGCGAACACCGAGCCGCGCTGTTGATACGCCACGCGAATGCCCTGCACGGCGGCGCGGCTGTACGTCAGGCCGATGTCCACATCGCCACGCAAGACGGCCTCGGTCACGCGCATGGGCTCTTCGGCGCGCAGGTCGAACTGGATGCCAGGATGCCGCTCCCGAAACGCCACGATGGCGCGTGGCACAAACTCGATCGCAAAGCCATCGGAGCACGCAATGCGCACGCGGCCGCGCTGCAGCCCTTGCAGGCCCTGAATATCCGAGACCACGCGCTCCGCCTCCAGCGCCCCGCGCAGGGCATGCGCGGCAAGCAGTTCGCCGGCGGCGCTGGGCCGCATACCGCGCGGCTGACGCTCGAACAGCGGCACGCCCAGCAGCTCTTCAAGCATCGCAACTTGCCGGCTGATGGCCGATGCGCTGACGTGCAGGCGCGCAGCCGCCTCCGTCAACGAACCGCTGCGCACAACCTCCAGAAAATAGCGGAGGGACGTCTCCTGCAGGCGATGGGATGACATGAGCGACGTAGGCGCCGGAGCCCTTTTGCTTTACATAAAACGCAAAGATATCCCAAGAAAATTCTAATGGTCAAAAAGGTGTGGCATACGCAGACTCATCCGGAACTGTTCGATCAGCGGAGTGCCCAGATGCCCCTTCAGCCCGCAGCCCGTCAAACTGCCTCGCCCCGCGCATCCCATCGCCTTCGGGCGTTGGTGGCGGCCCTCATGCTGGGTGCCGCTGGCTTGGCCGGCGCCACCGAACTCTCTGCGGCAGACGCCGAACGCCATGCGCAGGCAACGTACCGCGAATACTTTCAACTGCTCTCCCTGCCCAATGACGCCATCGCGCCGGAAGATGTCCGCAAGAATGTCGACTGGCTGGAGCAGGCATTCCGTAAGCGTGGCTTCACGACAAGGCAGTTGGCAAACAACGGCAAGCCGATGCTCTATGCTGGAATGCCAAACCCGGATGCTGCCCGCAAAACCGTGCTGTTCTACATGCACCTCGACGGCCAGCCGGTGATTCCCGCACAGTGGGCACAGAAAAGCCCGTGGACACCCGTGCTCAAGCACAAGACCGCACAAGGCAACTGGGAAGAGATCGACTCGGCGCAGCTCTTCAGCGGCCCGCTCGATCCGGAATGGCGGGTATTCGGCCGTTCGTCCGCCGACGACAAGGGCCCGATCATGATGATGCTGGCCGCCATCGACGCACTGAAGGCCAGCGGCGCCCAGCCTGCCGTCAACATCAAGATCATTCTCGACAGCGAAGAAGAGAAAGGCTCGCCGTCGATCAGCAAGGTGATGCAGGCAAACCGCGACCTGTTGCGCTGCGACGCCATCGTCATCCACGACGGCCCCATGCACGCGAGCAATCTGCCGACTCTCGTCTTTGGCAACCGCGGGGCGGCCGAAGCCCGCCTCACCGTCTATGGCGGCAAGGTGCCATTGCACAGCGGACACTACGGAAACTACGCCCGCAACCCGGCACAGCAGTTGGCCAACCTGCTGGCATCGATGAAGAACGACGAGGGCCGGGTGACGGTGCCGGGCTACTACGACCACGTGAAGATCAGCGAGGCCGACCGCAAGATCATAGCGGCCGTGCCCGACGACCAGGCAGCGCTCAACAAACGCCTGGGCATTGCGCATGCCGACAAGGTCGGTGCCAATTATCAGGAGGCGATGCAGTACCCGTCATTGAACGTGCGCGGCATGGCCTCTGCGGCCGTGGGCGACAAGGTGGCGAACATCGTGCCAGACAAGGCAGTCGCCGAACTCGACCTGCGAACCACGCCAGACTCCAGCGCAGCCTACCTCGGCAAGCTGATCGAGCAGCACATCGAGCGCCAGGGCTACCACCTCGTCAAGAACGCCCCGACGGATGAAGAGCGCAGCCGCTACGACAAACTGGCCACCTTCACCTATCAAAGCGAAGGTGCAGACGCTGCCGGCTCACCGATCGACTCGGCCGTGGGCACATGGGCCTACACATCGCTGACCGACACCTTCGGCGCCAATCCGGCGCCGGTTCGCATCCGCATGATGGGCGGGACCGTGCCCACCGCAGAAATCGTGGGCGTGTTGCAGGTGCCCTTCGCGATCATTCCTCTGGTCAATGCCGACAACAACCAGCACGCTGCCAACGAGAACCTCCGGATGGGCAACTACGTGAGCGGCGTGCGCACGATCTACGGCCTGCTGACGCACCCGCTGTGACGGGGATCTGCGCCTAGGCCGGGCGAAACAGCCCATGCAGGCCGAGCGGCGCCACACCGTTCAGGCTTGCCATGGCCACAGGGCCCGCGGCGACCTGTTGTGCATCGAAGGCCGTCAGCCTCGTGCAACCGGCATCCACATCGAACACCGTGCCGATCAGCCAGCCCTCGCCTTCACGGGCGCTGGCCGAGGCCGGCACGAACACGTGTTCCTCCACCAGCGTGTGGTGCCCAAAGCGGTACTGCTCTACCTGCCCGGAATCCGTATCCACGCGCATGACGGTATCGAACCCGTTGAGCGACTGCGGAGTGCCGCTGGACGACGGCGCCGTGTGGGCCACCATGAACAACGCGTGATGACGCTGCGCGGTGCGGCGTGGGTCGATCTTCGGGAATTCGGCCACATGCCCGGTGCTGAACTGCTTGGCACGGCCGGTGCGCAGGTTCAACTGCACTTGCGTGAAGCGTGCGCCCGGCGACGGACGGATCTGACCGCGCATCAGTTCACGCAGCGACGTGGTGACGACCGTGGCATCGTCCGAGCGGATGTAATCGAGATGGACCTCCTGCCCATCCGGCGACGACCACGCGTTGCCCAGATGGAAGACAAAGCCCGCCGGCAACTGCAGCCAACGCATGCGCGTGACGTCGTCCTTGTCGAGCACGAGCACACGCATGCCCAGCTCCGGCCGCCAGACATGTGAATCCAGAAACGACATGCCCGCGCGCGAACGTTCCACGTCGTACACGAACGGCGGCAGCAGAAACACCAGGTGGCGCTGCGCCACGGCAAAGTCGTGCACCATCGCCACGTCCGGCACCTTGAGCGTTTCCACACGCTTGAGCGCACCGTCCGGGCCCACACAGTAGACGGTCAGCAGACCGGCCGCGCTGCTCACACCAAAGTTCCACAGCGTGCCGTCGGGTTCGACCTTGGGGTGGGCGGAAAACGGCATGCCCTTGTAGTCGTCGCGCCAGGTCTGCACGCCCAGCGTGCGCAGTGAATCCGGATCGACGCGCGTGGCCGAGCCGCCTTCCCACAGCGCAAGCATCTCGTCGCCGTGCATCACCAGGCTGGTGTTGGCCACATTGATGCTGTCGGGCGAAGCGACCGGCTCCATGTCGGGGTTGGCGGTGCCGAATGTCGCGCGCAACGGCCGGCCGGCGGCGGTGTCGGCGATGAACTTGTCCGTGCGCACGAACACGCCGCGGTGCATCACGCCCTGCTCGCTGATGTCGTAACGCTGGATCATGCCGTCGCCATCAAACAGGTGGTGGTAGCGCACGCCGCCGATCTCATGCCGCGCCGGGCCGTTTCGATAGAACGCGCCGTGCAACGCGGGCGGGAACCTGCCTTCCACCTTCAGCGCGCGAGTCGGCATGTCGGCGCTGACGCCCTGGTATCCCGCCAGCCACGGATACTGCGCGCACGCCGCTGCAAACCCGGCAGCCCAAGCGTCCGGGGTGGCGGCCATTACATCGGTCAGGGTCAAACCAAACGGTGCGGCGCCCAAGGCCGCAATGAAGGATCGGCGTTGCATGACGGGACCTCGCTCAGCATCAGTGCAAGTGAATCGTCACGCGCTGGTCGCCCTGCACGTCGATGGCAGCATCGTCAAATGCGGGTGGTCCGAAGCGGCCGCGTGCATCGCGGCTAAAACCGTATGGCTCGATGGGAATGCCGGCCGGGTTGGTACCGAGCTTGGCATCGTTGTTGGCGTCATGGAAGACCGACAACGCGTAGCGCCCCGCCGGCAAATCCGGATACACGAAGGTGACGCTTGCGCCTGACACGCTATCGACCGCTGCAATGTCAGCCCGGATGGCCGCATCGGGCTTGAGCCAACCAGCGGCGTCGCGGAACATCGCGGCACGCACCGCCCCCTGGCGCCCTTGCGCGCCCTCCACCACCACAGTCAGCGTGGCGGCGGAGGCACTTGCGGCAAGTGCTGTCAGCGTCAGGGCCAGCGCAAGGCGCGGCAGAGAAAACATGGCAGTCATGAACGTCTCCTGAGTGGCCGGCGATGCGTTGGCAGGCCAGCGGTCAGGAGGCAATGTAGGCAGACATTTCGCAGCAGTCAGCGGCAATGCGACGAAGTGCGAGCGCCGGGGCGCAAACGGTCGCTTGCGGGCGATGAGCGAATCACAGCAGCTTGAGGAGACCACGCCAGGAGGCTTCACTAAAACGCCCGCGGATCGGCGGGCGCTTTGTGATGTTGGCGCTAATGCGGCAAGCTCGACAAGCGGTGGTCGGCCAGCAACACACTCGCGCTCAGGGCAAGCTGGGCGGAGATAAAGCCTTCCGGCATCTCAACGTCTTCCCAGTCACACACGATATGGCCGGCACGGCAAATCTGGAAACGGGCCGTCCACCGATGATCGTCGCGTTGCAGCGGGTCAACGAAGATGACATGCGAGCCGTGCGTCACTTCCTGAATCGCCATTGTGGTTCCCCCGTTCGTGATCGTTGGGAATTCACCTTAACAAAGGCCCGTGACACAAATCTGTCCGCCGCTCACCTACAAATGGGGGAGGGCGCACCTCAACCGACCAGCGGATCGGGCCGCGCAGAGGAGCGCGTGCCCGGCAGCGGATGATTACCGGGGCCGTAGTACGTAAAGACCGCCGAGAACTTGACGGCGCCGGTCTGGTTGGCGCGGGCTGCGTGGAAGGTGTTGCAATGGAAGAGCAGCACGTCGCCGGGCAGCAGCGGCACAGGGCGCGCGGTGTCGATCAATGCGCGGTTTTCTGGCAGCTCCTGGCGCAGGAACAGCTTGGCGTCGAACCGGTCGGCGGGCAGGTCAAGCGTGTGGCTGCCGGGGATCACCCACAGGCAGCCGTTGTCTACGGTCTCCTCCACCAGGGCCAGCCACGACGACACCAGCTCGTTGCGAGCGAACGACCAGTAGCGGCTGTCGCGGTGCCAATGCGTGGCGGTGCCAAACGCGGGGTGCTTGGTCATCACGCAGTTGTGGTGCGCGAGAGAGAGATGCACAGGGCTGCCAATCAGTTGCGCAATCGCGCCGGCCACGCGTGGGTCGCGCGCCCATTCCGTATAAGGTGTGCCGCGTGAATCGGCGTCGAGCAGGCGGCGCACCGTCTGGCCGCCCTCGGCTTCGCGCGAGAGCGGTGCCCCGGCATAGCCGACGTCGGTTTCCAGCTCCACCGGCGCCACAGCCCTGGCCAGCCCGTCCTGTGCGGCTGCAAGCAACGCGGCACTTACCTGCTGGCTCACGAAGCCTCGCAACACAACGTAGCCATGCTCCTTGAAGAAAGCTTGCTGCTCGTCGGAAAGCGGGTGTGCGTGGGTGGCAATGGGGGCAGACGCGGACATGGTGGAAAGAGCGTACGGAGACGGCGAAAGACAACGAGTGTAACGCGCCGCCGTGTGCATTGCAGACCCGCTCCCCGGCTGACCTGCCCAGGATCAAACGCAGTGCGCGTCGTCCTGATCGGGCTTTACCAAAACGCCTGTTGGCCTGACAACCGAAAGTATTTCGCGATCACCATCAAGCCGAGCAGCCGTTCCTGATCTCGGTTCATGAATTGCGCTACCCAACGATTAGCGTTGCGCACGATCGCCAGTGCATCGCCAGGGTGCTTCCGGTAATGCTCCATTTTCTCCTGGAGGTCCGAATAATCGTCCTTCAGCAAGACATAATGCACATCCGGAATCAACCTGCCCTCCATGAACCATGTCTCATATCGAGGCCGCCGCATGAAGCAAAGCGAGTTGGAGGACATGATCCATTTGAGATTGGTGGCAACGTCGTTTCCCTCGACGCTCACGATGAATTTATATTGCAATTGCTCTGCAATCGTCATCGGTGACTTGTAAGTCGCCTTCCCAATTTCCGATTTTCGAGTATCGCCAATGTCAACGTTTGCCAAGTCGTGACAGCGATCGACAAACGCTTTCCGATGTTCCTGATGGCACGGCCCCCGAAAAACCGCCATGGGCTTCTTGTCGTGGAAATCGATCTTGTCGCGTGCCAGCGAAAAATGCCGGATGGCGTCCAGCTTCAACAAAATCCCATTATGTGAGCTGCTCTTGATGGGACGGCTTTTCACGAATGCCGGATGGGCCGGCTCGGCAGTGACGTCGCCGCAGTCGTAGTCGAAGCTGTAGCCGGGGCCAAAATAGTCCATCAGATCAACGAGATCATAGAAATAGGTGCTGCCTATTTCACGCCCCTTGTTCACGATGGTGCTGGTTGAAGACTTCAGAAAGAACCGTGAATACTCGACGGCATTGCGGCTCGGGTCAAATGACTCCGACACCGAGTTGTAATAACTCAGTCGATCGATGACGTCCTGCATGCCACTGTGGGCGCCTTTTCTTTTCAGAAGAGCCTCGGCTCTTCCATTCTTTGTGGCGCCCGCCAGAAAATGGCTCGAGGCATTTGAAAAGTAATACCAGAATTTTTTTGCAGAGACTCTGCTCAAGCGGTATTTGAATTGACGCATGAACCAAAAGATGCCGCGGAAATTTAAACCCGGGGTGTCGCCTCTCGAGCGAAATGTCCAGCCCCCTACACGCAGATTCAAGTGGCATACGATCCACTTCTGCTCGCCGCTGACACACGTTGCGGCCGATCGCGCATCTCCGATCACTTCAGGACAGCGCATCGACCCCGTCTGCCTCTCGCATTCGCGGCGGCCCTCACTTTACCGTAAGTATCTTGCCGCTCATTGCGTTTCTTGGCGTCGCGCCCGCCGCTTCGGTGGTCGTCCCGTTTGCCGCAGCTTGGCTGTTGTCATGACGTAACACTTTGCCGTCGTCCGAGGCCGACGAATCATGTCAGCCTCGTCCACTGCATTGACGGCACGGGAAAACAGAAGCCCCCGGCCCTCGCGTTACTGCACGTCCAACGCCGTCACGGTCAATGCGCCGTTCACCTTCTCGGCGACAAAGCGCACTTTGCTGCCAACGTGCACTTTGGTGAGCATGGCCGGATCCTGGACTCGGAACACCATCGTCATGGGTTCCATACCGAGGTTCTCAAGCGGGCCGTGCTTGATGGTCAGTTTGCCGGCAGCGGTATCGATCTTCTTGATCTCACCTTCTGACATCGGGGCGGCAGCGGCAGCGGTAGCCGCAGGGGCGGAAGCGGCATCCTCAGCCGCGTGGACAAACGGTGCACCGGCCAGCAGCACGGTCAGCATCAGGGCGTAGCGAAACATGTTGGACTCCTTGTTCAAAGACGGGGTTGGGGAGAAATCAGGATCTGTTGCCGCGCACTTGCACGGCGCCGCGCATGCCGGCTTCGAAATGTCCGGGCTGCAGACAGGCAAATTCCACCGAGCCGGTGCGCGTGAAGTGCCAGACGATCTCGCCATGCTGGCCTGGGTCAACGGTCACGGCATTGCCGTCGGCGTGCTCCATCTCGGGGTGCTTGCGCATCTGCTCAGCGTGGGCCGCGAGGTCGGCTGGTGTGCCCAGCGTCATCTCGTGCCGCACGTGGCCGCTGTTGACGACCTCGAAGCGGATCGTCTCGCCACGCTGCACGGTGATCTGCGCGGGCGTAAAGCGCATGGTGTCGGCCATGTCGACGCGCACGGTGCGTGTGATGCGGGCGGCGTCGCCGGGTTCGCCGATGGCGGCATCGCCATGGTCATGCCCGCCGGCGTGGTTGCCGGATGCGTGGGCGATGGCGGCCATCGACATCAGCGCGGCCAGGAAGGTGGAACGGATCAGATTGCGTTGCATATTCGGTCTCGGTTTCGTATGGGATGTGGATTCGGGCATCGATCAGTCGTCGATGCCGGTGCCGGTGTACTCGTAGGCGACGGTGCCCTTGGGGTGCTTGTACCAGCCGGGGTCTGCGTAGCTGTTGCGCGGCAGATCGCGACGCACCTTCATCACCGTGAACATGCCGCCCATTTCAATGGCACCGAATGGGCCCTGCCCCGTCATCATCGGCAGCGTGTTGTCGGGCAGCGGCATTTCCATCTCGCCCATGTCGGCCATGCCTGCCTGGCCCATGCCCATGTAGTCGGGCACCAGCGCGTTCATCTTCTTGGCAAGATCTTTCTGCTGCACGCCGATCATGGTCGGCACGTTGTGCCCCATGGCGTTCATCGTGTGGTGGGACTTGTGGCAGTGGAAAGCCCAGTCGCCCGGGTTGTCCGCGATAAACTCGATGGCGCGCATCTGGCCCACAGCTATGTCCGTCGTCACCTCCGGCCAGCGCGCGCTGGGCTGGACCCAGCCGCCGTCGGTGCCGGCCACTTCGAAGGTGTGGCCATGCAAGTGCATCGGGTGGTTCGTCATCGTGAGGTTGCCCATGCGGATGCGCACTCGATCGCCAAGGCGCACGGGCAACGGGTCGATGCCTGGGAATACGCGGCTGTTCCACGTCCACATGTTGAAGTCGGTCATCTGTGCCACGCGCGGCGTGTAGGAACCGGGGTCAATGTCGTATGCGGCGAGCAGGAAGACAAAGTCGCGGTCCACACGGTGCTGCGCCGGATCTTTCGGATGCACGACGATGAAGCCCATCATGCCCATCGCCATCTGCACCATCTCGTCGGAGTGCGGGTGATACATGAAGGTGCCGGACTTCTTCATCTCGAACTCGTAGACGAACGTTTTGCCGGGCGGAATGTGGGGCTGCGACAGGCCGCCCACACCGTCCATGCCGGCCGGCAGGATCATGCCGTGCCAGTGCACCGTGGTGTGCTCGGGCAGCTTGTTGGTGACGAAGATGCGCACTCGATCGCCTTCCACGCATTCGATTGTCGGGCCCGGGCTCTGGCCGTTGTAGCCCCAGAGGTGTCCCGTCATGCCTGGCGCGAATTCGCGCTCGACCGGTTCGGCCACGAGGTGGAATTCCTTCCAGCCACCACGCATGCGCCACGGCAGCGTCCAGCCGTTGAGCGTCACGACAGGGTTGTAGGGCCGGCCGTTGGGTGGCACGAGCGGCGGCTGTGTGGCCGGCTTCGTTTGCAGCGGTGCTTCGGGCAGCGAGGCGGCGCCGGCACGCGAGACCATCGCCGCGCCCAGCATGGCCGCGCCCGTGCCGCCGAGAAATTGACGTCGGGAAACCATGTTCAATGTCCTTGAGGAGGGTTCGGCGCAGGGGCTGCAGCATTCGCTTCGACCGGCGGCAACTTGCCGCCCAGCGCCATCTGCAGATCGGTCTGCGCAATCCAGTAGCCGCGCAGCGCGTCGATGTAGCCATTGACCGCATTCACCTGCTCGCGCGCATCGGCCAGCAACTCGAACACGCTCACGAGCATGCCGTTGTAGCGCAGCAGCATCTCGTCGGAGATGGTCTTGCGCAGCGGCACCACCTCGTCGCGGTAGTGGCGGCTGAGGTCATATGCGGTCTGATAGCGCATGTACGATTCGCGCACTTCGGAACGCGCACGCACCGCCGTGTCGGCAAGCTGATCGGCGGCCTGCATGTAGATCGACTGCGCACGCGCTACGCGGGCACCGCCCCAGTCGAACAGCGGGATCTCGATGCCGATCTCGTAGCCCGTTTCGCGTGGCTCGTTCGATTTGCTGTTGCGCACGTAGCCGAGGTCGAGCACGTTGATGAAGCGCGTTGCCTGTGTAAGCCCCAGCGACGATGCCAAGCCCTCGAGCTGCAACTTGCCCGCCTGGATATCGAGCCGGTTGCGTAGCGCGTAGGCTTCAATCTGCTGCAGCTCGGGGCGATCCTTCGGCAGGTCGGGCAGCCGCTCCGGCAACTTGAAACCGGTATCTGCGCCCCACACACCAAGCATGCGGGTCAACGCCTCCCGATCCGCCTGCGCCTGCTGACGCATGCGCGCCAGGGTGGCAGTGGCCTCCGCATAGAAGGCCTGTTCGCGAGCACGATCCAGCTTGCTGAAGTTGCCGGCCGAAGCCAGGCGCTTGGCGAACTCGGCACCGGCTTCGGCGGCCTGCTGGACCTGCTCCGCATAGCGCGCCGATTGCTCCGCCGCCACGGCATTCACGTATGCGCGGCGCGTATCGGCTGCCACCTGCAGCATCTGGTTGGCGACCAGCAGCTTGGTCTGCTCGAAGTATCGGCTTTCGATGCGAGTGGCCATCGGCAGCGTCAGCAGGTTCAGGAACGAGAGCGAGAACGTGCGCTCGATCGACAGGTCATCACCGCTGCGTGTGCGTTTGAAACTGAAGCCGGGATTCGGCAAGCGGCTGGCCTGCACGAGCGCGGCTTCAGACAAGCCCAGCTCCGCATACGAAGCCTGCAGGCCACGATTGTTCAGCAGCGCGATCTGCACGGCGCTGTCCATCGTCAGCGGCTGGGCGAGCAGCTCGCGCGTGCGCTGCGCGGCGCTGTCGCGTGCTTCCGGTGAGCGCTGCCACGTCGCGTCCTTGCCGAGTCGATCGCGCGCCACGTCGGCAACGGTCTTGAAGCCGCTGTCTTGCGTGATGGTGGCGCAGCCGCCCAGCAGCAGCGTAGCGACCAGCGCGCACACGGCGAGCCGGCGTGTGGATGGTGTGAGCACGGCGCCTCCTAGTGGTGGTGCATGCCGGGCATGGACTCGCCGGCAGGCTTGTTGGGGGAGGCGGCGGGCGCGCTCGCAGGCATGGCGTGCCCCGCGTGGCCACCCTGCTCAGTGGCGCCCGGCTTGGGGCTCACGGCCGCGTTGGTCTCGCGCCAGGGAGCGGGGCCGGTATCGCGATACGCGTGGTAGCTGTCGAACGTACGTGGCGCGGCCACAGCCGGCACAGCCGCGTCCGCATTCAACGGGTCAGGCGCAGAGGCCGCCGGCGCAGACGCAGCGCCTTGCGCCAACACCCATGGCGGCGCCAGCGCCAGTAGCGCGGCGGCCACGAACCATCGTGAGAAAAGCATGAGAAACCTCGATCAAGCGTGATGACGTACGGCCGCATGCGGTGCACGGAGCCGTCAAACCAGAGGCCAGCCCGTTCTATGGACGGACTGGTGGCGTCAAACGCGAATCGAGGGTGGACGTTGCAGCGCTTCGGGAATGAAGCTGCGGAAGGAAACAGCAAGGCCACGCGGCGCAGCGGCCGGCAGCTTGATCAGCGGCACGCCAAGGCTGGCGGCCAGGGGAACGACCGAACCGAGCGAACAGGCCGCGCAGATCGGACAAGTCTTGCAGTGCGACTGCGCCGGCGCTTTGGGCTCGCCGTCGGCAGCCATGGCGTCTTCATGCTCATGGCACGCGTCGGACATGACGGCGCCGTCATCCGGCATTGCCATGGCAACCATTGAATCGTCCATTGCACCGCCGTGCGCCATCATGGCCGTCGCGGCAAACCCTTGCAGGGGCAGTGCCAGGACAACCAACCAGAGCAGGAGGCGGGTCAGCAATCGGTGCATGGAAAACAGGACGGGCTGAAAATCGTTTGCCAGTGAAGCCGCTAGTGTAGCGCGATGCCATCAAATTTCACGCAATGCAGCACAAGATGAGTCGAGCGCGGCACAATGAAGGCCTGCTGCGTACCCATTTCTGCGCGCACGGCTTTCCCATTGTTCCAGCTTCAACGCCCCCCCATGAATACGCAATCCCACCAGCTCAGCATGACCGTGCTGATGACGCCCGACATGGCCAATTTTTCCGGCAACGTGCACGGCGGCCATATCCTCAAGCTGCTCGATCAGGTCGCGTATGCGTGCGCGAGCCGCTACGCCGGCCGCTATGTCGTGACGCTGTCGGTGGACCAGGTGGTGTTCCGCCAGCCGATTCACGTGGGTGAACTGGTGACGTTCCTCGCGTCGGTCAACTACACCGGCCGCACGTCGATGGAAATCGGTATCAAGGTCGTGACCGAGAACATCCGCAATCAGGTCGTGCGCCATACCAACAGCTGCTATTTCACGATGGTGGCCGTGGACGACGAAGGCAAACCGGCCGACGTGCCGCCGCTGGCACCTGCCAACACCGAAGAAAAGGAACGCTTCGAAGCCGCCCAACAGCGCCGCGCGCTACGTCAGGAAATGGAAGCTCGGCACAAGGCGATCAAGGCGACCTACAGCACGGCAGCTCCAGCAAACTGAGCTGTCTGCCTACGCAGTCAGCAAAGCACTGCAGAGCGCGTGGTATCGCGGTCGGGCATCGTTATCCACAGGCTTACCCACTGTTTCTGTGGATAACGCGCGGCGCCAGTGTTGCGCAAACGCACTCGGCCTTCACGCTACCTAGGGCGGAGGAAGCCCGTGCAGAAACGCCAGCACGGCGTCGTTGAACAATGCCGGTCGCTGCAATGGCGCGAAATGGCTCACGCCCCGCAGCAACACAAACTGCGCGTCAGGAATGGTCCGCGCGAGATACTGCGCGTGCTCGGGCCGGATGAATTCGTCGTGCTCGCTCTGCACGATGGTCACAGGCACACGGGTGGCGGCAAGCTCTTCGGCTGTTGCATTCGGCTGCGTCTGCATCATTTCGGTGACAGCCGCGACGAATGCATCAAAGTCGTGGGGTGTGGATGACAGCGTGGTGTAATCCTTTCGGTGGCGCGAAAGACAGCGATCGATGACGGGCGTGGGCTCAAAGGGCTTGGCGCCGCTTGGGTCCATGTTGCAGCCAAAGAAGAACACACCCGCCGCGCGTTCCGGCGTCTGCATGGCCAGGGTGAGCGCAACACAAGCACCGTCGCTCCAGCCGACGAACGGCGCACGGTCGATGCGCAGCACATCCATGACGGCCCGCACATCAGAAGCCATGCGCGTGTAGGCGTAAGGCTGTGCGTCGCGTGTGCTTCTGCCGTGCCCACGGCTATCAATGACGATGGGCCGGTAGCCCGCAGTCATGAGTGCCGGAATCTGATACCCCCAATTGCCGCTATGGCCGAGCCCGCCATGCAGCAGGATCACAGGCCTGCCGACGCCGAAGGTCGCATACCAGATGCGGGCGCCGTCGTGCTCGACATGACCTTGCGCAACGGCGGCCGGCAGCGGTCCAGTACCGTGGGCGGCAAAGCATGTCAGATCGTCGTCGAAGGCGTCCATGTCGATCAGGTATCAGTTAGCAGAGCCAAGCGGCGTGAGGGGCTGGCGTTCGGCATCACGGTAGGCCAACTTGGCGCCGCCCAACAGAAACACATGGGGGAATTCTTGTTCCGACACGATACCCTCCTCCGTTCTGAAAAAATCATGTCGATCAGGCTGGCTTGACCACCAACATCATCAGCGCCGTACCCAGCAGCACGGCGCAGAACGCCAGCCGCAAATGCCGCGCTGAAAACCGATAGGCCAGGCCCACACCCCACGACACACTCACCACACCACCGGCCGCCAGCGGAATGCCCGTTCCCCAATCCACATGGCCGGCATGTGCATACGTTGCGAGTGCGATGAGCGAGCCGGGCACCACCAGCGCGAGCGCCATGCCCTGGGCGCGTGTCTGCGGCAAACCGAAGAACGTCACCAGCGCCGGCACCACCACCAGCCCGCCGCCGACCGTGAAGATGCCCGACATTGCCCCACTGGCGACGCCCATCAACGGCAGAGCGGCGGCCGGCATGGCATGTGGGGCAGCGTGCACGGCATCAGCGGCATTCGGCTTCTCTTTGAGCTGCGAGGCAAAGTACACCGCCAGCACGATCAGGAACACGGCAAACGCCGTATGAAGCAGATGAGCGTCCAGCCCGGCAGCAAAGCGCGCAGCAACGTAGGTCGCCGCCATCGAGAACACGCAGATCATCGCAACGGAGCGCAGATGCACCGGATGCCGCTGGTGATACCGCCAGAAGCCGATCAGCACATTGGGGGCAATCATCACCAGCGCCGTGCCTTGCGCCAGGTGCTGGTCCATTCCGTACAGGTAGCCGAGCACAGGAATGGCAATCAGCCCGCCGCCAATGCCGAGCAAACCGCCTGCCACGCCAAGGCCCATGCCGAGCAGCAAATTGACCAGACCCGTGAAAACCGCGTGAGACGCCATGCCGACAAGAAGGGAGGGAGGAAAAACAAACGCGGCGGCGCACTGTATTTGCTACAGCGCGCCGCCGGAAGTGAGGCTGGAATTGTAGCGCTCGCCGCCCCGGCCGGGCCTAGGCAAGGTGCGCGGCAAAGCCTGTTTTTTCGGGTGCAATCTCGGCCCGCAGCGTGAGCGCCGGGATCTCGTATTCACCGGCATTCTGCTGGCGGAACGGGATCGGCGCTGCGGTGAACAAGGTGTCGAGCCGCTCGCCCAGTGCCTGGGTGGTCTGCGCAAAGCGTGCCTCGTCCATGCGGCCGGTGCGGTAGCTCACGAATGGCGGCACCACATCAAAACCGGGGTAGTACAGGATGCCGTGCTGGATCGGGAACAAGATGTCGTCGATCGGGCCGTTGATGCCGCGCGGGCTGTAGTGCGACTCCCACCCGCCCGTCGTGACGATGAGCATGGCGCGTCTTCCTGCGAGCGTACCTTCGCCGTAGCGGTCACCCCAGTGGGTGTCGGAGTGCTCGCCAACGCCATAGGCGAAGCCATACGCATAGACACGCTCGACCCAGCCCTTGAGGATGGCCGGCATCGAAAACCACCACAGCGGAAACTGCAAGATCACGGCGTCGGCCCATTGCAGCTTGGCTTGTTCGGCAGCAATGTCGGCGGCTTGCAGGCCGTTCTCGAATGCGTGCCTGGAATCCAACGACGGGTGGAAATGCGGACCGACCGGCGCGACGGTACTGTCGCTCGCATCGAGCGCGGCCTTCCACTGCATGGCGTACAAGTCCGATACCTGCACGGTGTGGCCGGCCGCCTCCAGGCGCCGGACGGCAAAGTCCTTGAGGGCGCCGTTGAGCGATTTGGGTTCGGGATGGGCGTAGACGATCAGGACATTCATGGTGGCACCTCCAAATTAGGAATGGCTCCAGAATGCGGCGTGCCCAGGTATATTGGAAATGAATTATCAATATTCCAGGCATAGCCATGAATAATCTCAGGCGGTTGGACCTGAACCTGCTGGTGACGCTCGATGTGCTGCTGACCGAGCACAACGTCACGCGTGCGGCGCAGCGGCTGAACTTCTCGCAACCTTCCGTGAGCGTGCATCTGGCCAAGTTGCGCGACATCTTTGGTGATCCGCTGCTGCTGCCGGGCCCGCGCGGCATGCGCCCAACCGCCCGCGCTGAAAGCTTGCGCGAACCGCTGCGGCTGGCGCTCGAAGCGCTGGAGCAGGCCGTCGCGCCCGCCAGCCCGTTCGACCCGGCCCAAGCCACCAACACCTGGCGCGTGGCCGCCACGGATTACGGCGAATCCACCATCGCATTGCCGGCGCTGAACACCCTGCGCACAAGCGCGCCGGGCACGCGGCTCGCCATGCTGGAGCTGGTGCCCACGCGTATCGAAAAGCAAGCCGAGCAAGGAGAGATTGATCTCGCGTTCCACACCACCGACGGCGCACCACCCGGCCTGCGCCGCCGCGCGCTATTCACTGAGCGCTATGTGCTGATCGGCCGCGCTGGACACCCGCGACTGAAACGCAAGCCGACGCTGGCGCAGTTCTGCACGCTGGATCATGTGATCGTATCGCCCGATGGCGGTGGCTTCTTCGGCGTGACAGACGAAGCTCTGAAGGCCGCCGGTGCCACGCGACGCGTCGTGCTGTCAGTGCCGCACTTCCTCTTTGTGATGACGGCGGTCGCCAGCACTGACATGGTCGCCATGCTGCCCGAGCGGCTGGTGCGCGGGGCCAGCGCACTACAGGTGGTTGAACCGCCAGTGGAGGTGCCAGGCTATGAGATGTCGATGCTGTGGCATGAGCGCGTGCACCGAGACCCCGGGCATCGGTGGTTGCGGGACGTCATTGCAGGCGCAGTCTGAAAAACCGCCCCACAGGCATCAAAGCCCGACCTTGGGCGCCGTAAAGATCAGGCGCAGCCCGAGCGCACCGATCGCCACGGCGGCGACGCGATCGACCCAGGTCTTGGCACGCAGGTACATCTCACGCGGCACCCGGCTAGAGAAGCACAGCGCGACGATGGTGTACCACCCGAACTCGACCAGGAACACCAGCGGCGGCAGCACGAAGTAGCACCACACCGGCGGATGTTGCGGCAGCAGCGCGGCAAAGATACTGCCGTACCAGATGGCCGTCTTGGGATTGCTCATCTGCGTGGTGATGCCGGTCCAGAACGACTTGCGTGCGCTGCCGGCTTGCTGTGTCAGGCGATCGTCCATCACCATGGGCAGCTTGGCGCCGCGCCAGATCTTCCACGCCATGTAGGTCAGATACGCGCCACCAGCAATCTTGAGGCCGATGTAGAGCCACTCGACGGCTTGCAGCAACGTATACAGCCCCGCCAGGGCCAGGCCACCGAAGAACAGGGCGCCCGCGCCCATGCCAAGTGCGGTGGCCAGGCCGTCGCGGCGCGACAACCCGATGGCATTGCGCGCCACCAGAACAAAACTCGGCCCGGGAATCATGGCGCCCAGCAACAGCGCAACGAGAATGGCAAATACGGCGGCAGATGCAGTCATCGGGAGTCTCCTTTTGTGGGCGCAGACGTTCACGGATGCAGACCGCGATTCTGCCACGCCGACGGGGCCAGCGTCGGCCTGGGTGGCAAGGCAGCGGCGGCACCTCTGCCGCCACCCGCCCTGCCCCTACTTGCACTGCTGCTTGTTGATCGACACGTCATTCAAGTCGGCGGCGGTGTAAACCGGCGGCACGTTCGGGTCGCCAGCAACCATCATTGCCACATTCAGGTTCGCCAGCGCCTGGAGATGGCCAGCCTCGCCGCTTGAAAAGCGCTGCTGCGCCGATTTCGATGCGCCGTACATGCCGTTGCACAGGAGCGCCTTGTGGAAAATCTCCAAAACCGCGATCCGCGCAAAGTACGTCTCGCGCCGTTCGGCCGTAGTGGCCGGCGCATGGTTGATCTTGGCGTAGTGGTTGGCACACTGCGTGCCGAGAATCGGGTACGCATCCTTGATGCCGTCGCATGTTGCGACGGTCGCGGGCGGCGCGGCCAACGCGGCCGTGGCCGCCAATGACGCAATCAGGGACACCACCGCCAACAGCACGATGCGGATGACAGGCACATTCGAGCGGATGTTCATTGCAGGTTCTCCTCAGTCAGATACGTGGACAAAAAACGCGGCGGCAACCATTGGCGCTGCGTGGACCGACGATACGGGCGGGTTCTGCGGCTGCGGAATGCACCAGAGGTTCTGGCGCGAGTCAGGGGAAACGCGGCAGGGGAGGAATGGCGACCAGGCCGTCCATGCTTCATTGGCGCCCATGGTTGATTGCCATGGCAGCGCGCAACGTGGGGTCCAGACAACGCTTCACGCGGCAGCCGCGCCGTTTGCGCAATCTCAGTTTGCCGGGCTGGCGCGGCCCCGGTAGAGTCTTTCCCCAATGGGTTCACACCCAGAGGTCTGGGCAAAACCGGAGTGATCCGGCGACGCAAAGCTACAGGGACTTCTCTAAATGAAGTCAGCCAGTTGCCCGCCAACCCGCAAACGGGGCGGGCCTGATGACACACGCAACGAACTGCGCGGTCGGGGGCACATAATGAAAACGATTCAAACGGGGGGGCGTTCGCCCGCATCCGCCACGCTGGCCGTGGCATCGCAACTGGGCAACGCAAAGCGCAGGTTCGCGCGCGCTGCATGTGCGGCATTCGCACTGGTGTCGGGCGCGCTGATGGGCGCACCGCATGCCAGCGCTGAAGGGCTGCTGGTGCCGTCCTACATCTATCCGTCAGGCACCGGCGCAACGCAATGGAATACGTTGGCGACAACCGCGACGTCGGTACCGACCACGGTCATCCTGAACCCGAACAGCGGCCCAGGCACGACGCAGGACCCCAACTACGTTGCCGCCGTCGCCAAGGTGCATGCCGCTGGCGGCAAGGTGATCGGGTATGTGTCCAGCTCGTACACAAATCGGTCGTTGTCGGCGGTGGTGCAAGACATCAATACCTACCAAGCGCTGTATCAGGTCGACGGCTTCTTCATCGACGAGATGACCGCCGACAGCACAACCGCGCACATCCAGTTCTACCAATCGGTCTACAACTACATCAAGGGGCTGTCGCCGAACTACACGGTCACGGGCAACCCGGGCACCAATGTGCCGGAGATCTATGCCAGCCTGCCGGTGGCGGACCAGCTCGTCGTATTTGAAGACAACGCCAAGCACTACGCCAACTATGCCCCGCTGGCGTGGCAGGCCAACTACCCGACTTCGCGGTTTGCGCACATCGTCTACGCCGCGTCGGCCACGCAGATGCAAACCTTCGTTCGCAACGCATCGAGCAAGCGCGCTGCCGCCGTGTTCATCACCAACAAGACGCTGCCGAATCCGTACGGCGCGCTGCCGACTTATTGGAGCCAGGAGGTCTCTGCCGTCGCGGTTGCCCCGTAACGGCATTGGCGTGACGTACGCCGCATGTGCGGGCTGATGCTCCGCACATGCTTTATATTCGGGCCACACCGCATCCCTACCCTTCGCCGCCCGCCGGCGTTGAGGCAACAACAAGGAGAACTCCGTGGCCCTGTCTTCCAACAAGCTGCCCCCGTGGACAATCGCTGCTCCGCTGCTGGCGTGGGCGGTGTTGGTTGGTGGCGTGCTCATGACGCCCCCAAGCTGGCTGATCGCGCTGATGGCACTTGCGCTGGCCGGCGCCGTCTTTGCCGCCGTCCACCATGCAGAAGTCGTCGCACACAAGGTTGGCGAGCCCTTCGGCACGCTCGTGCTGGCGATTGCCGTGACCGTGATCGAAGTCGCGCTGATCGTCTCGGTGATGCTCTCTTCCGGTCCAGAGAAAGCGGGATTGGCCCGCGACACCGTGTTTGCGGCGGTCATGCTTATCTGCAACGGAATCGTGGGCGCTTGCCTCTTCGTGGGGGGCCTGCGTCACCGCGAGCAGGCGTTTCAGGCGCCAGGCGCCACCGCCGCGCTGGCCGTGCTGGCAGCGCTGGTCACGCTGACCATGGTGCTGCCCAACTACACCAGCTCCACGCCGGGGCCTGTCATGACGTCATCGCAACTGGCCTTTGCCGGCGTGACATCGCTGGTGCTGTACGGCTGCTTCGTCATCGTGCAGACCATCCGCCACCGCGATTACTTCCTCGTCGACAGTGCCAACGAAGACGTGCATGCGCCGCCGCCGCCCGCGCGCGTGGCGGCGCTCAGCGGGGTCTTGCTGATGGTGTCGCTGGTGGCCGTCGTCGGGCTGGCAAAGGTGCTCTCTCCTTCGGTGGAAGCCGCCATCCTGAATGCCGGCGCGCCGCCCGCGACGGTCGGCATCGTCATCGCCGCGCTGGTGCTGTTGCCGGAATGCCTGGCCGCCCTGCGCGCCGCCAATGCAGACCGCATCCAGACGAGCCTGAACCTCGCGCTGGGCTCGGCACTGGCGAGCATCGGCCTGACCATCCCGACCGTGGCTGCCGTGTTCATCTGGATCGGCCGCCCGCTCGAACTGGGCCTGGGCCCGAAGGAAATGGTCCTGCTGTTCCTGACGCTGATCGTGTCGACGCTCACGCTCGGCAAGGGCCGCACGACCATCCTGCAAGGGGTCGTGCACCTGGCGATCTTTGCGGCGTACCTGTTTCTTTCGATCGTGCCCTGAGCGGCACGCACGGCAGCGGGTTGATATCGGGGGCGCCGCAGGGCGCCCTTCGTTTTTCTGGCGCCATGCCCGGCGTTATTACACCGGCTCCATGCTTTGCAGCAACGTGGGAATCAGCTCCGACACCGTCGGGTGAATGTGCATGGCGCGGCTGATGGTCGAGTAAGGCGCCTTGGCATACATCACGTCGAGGATCGAATGCACGGCCTCGTCGCCGACCACACCGAGGATCGACGCGCCCAGGATTTCGTGCGTCTGCGCATCGACCACCACGCGCATGAACCCCTGGCTCTCGCCCTTCTCCACCGCGCGGCCGACGCGCGTCATCGGCCGGTTGCCGACCAGCAACTTGCGGCCGGATTGCTTCGCCTCCGTGAGCGACATGCCGACGCGCGCAAGCGGCGGGTCGATGTACATGGCGTACGCCTGGATGCGGTCTGACACCTTGCGCGGGTCGTCGTCGAGCAGATTGGCCGCGACGATCTCGTAATCGTTGTAGGCCGTGTGCGTGAACGCGCCCCGTCCGTTGCAATCGCCCAGGGCCCAGATACCGGGCACGTTGGTGCGCAACTGATCGTCAACGACGATATTGCCGCGCTTGTCGGTTTGCACGCCGGCCTTGTCGAGGCCGAGATCGTCGGTATTGGGCACGCGCCCCACGGCCATCAGCAGATGCGAGCCCGACACCTCACGCGCACCGCTGCCGCACTCCAGGCCGACCACGACATTGCGGCCCTCGCGTCGCACGCGCAGGCAATCGGCGTTGACCTGCACGTCGACGCCCTCGGCCTCGAGAATCTCGCGCACCGCCTGCGATACGTCTTCGTCTTCGCGGGCGATCAGGCGCGGGCCCTTCTCGACAATCGTCACGCGCGATCCAAAGCGGCGAAACATCTGGCCGAACTCCAGCCCGACGTAACTTCCCCCAATCACGACAAGGTGCTCGGGCAGAAAATCCACGTCCATCATGGTGGAGTTGGTGAGAAACGGCACTTGATCGAGCCCGGGCATGGGCGGCACCAACGCCCGGCCGCCGACGTTGATGAAGATGCGCTCGGCTTCGAGCAGCTCGTCGCCAACGCGCACCGTGCGCGCGCTTTCGAAGCGGGCATGGCCCTGGAAGACGGTGCAATGCTCCAGGCCGCGCACCCATTGCTCCACGCCATGGCTGGAGCGGCCGGAAATTTCATCCTTGCGGGCCTTGACGCGTTGCATGTCGACGGTGACACCGCCGTTGATCACCACGCCGTATTCAGCCGCACGCTGCGCCATGCGCGCCGCATAGGCGCTGGCCACCATGGCTTTCGTGGGAATGCAGCCGGTGTTGACGCACGTGCCGCCAAAGCGGCCGCGCTCGACGATGGCGACCTTCATGCCGGCGCCAGACAGGCGCGCAGCCAGCGGCGGGCCCGCCTGGCCGGTGCCGATGATGATGGCGTCGAAGCGTTGCGTCATGGCGCTCTCCTCCGTGTGGTTGCCGATCGCGGCCGTCTCGGTATGGTAGGCGGCGCGCGTGGCAACGGCGAGTCGCGGCGACAGGTTTTGCCGGCGCCTGGCAACGCACGCGGACAGCGCGGTCGCCGGAAGGAAAGCAAGAAAGCGGCCGGTGCGCTCAGTGGCGAGCGCCCCGGCGCATCAGATCAATGGTGGTGATGGTGCTTGCCGTGGCGACGGTAGCCGCGGCCGCGGTCGTCGCGGTCGGAATACGAATTGCGCTGCACGTTGCCGCCCAGTGCCGCACCGGCGCCGCCACCCAGGCCCGCTCCAACGATGCCGCCCGTGCGGCCCCCCATAGCATTGCCTGCAGCCGCACCCACGCCGCCGCCCACTGCGCCACCCACGATGGCGCCCTTGCGCTCGCGGCCGTTGGCCGTCAAAGCGCCGCCCGCGCCGCCGCCGATCGCCCCGCCGATGACCGAGCCGGTCTGCCCGCCGAGCGCGCCGCCAACGGCCGCGCCGCCAGCGCCACCCAGCGCGCCGCCCAGGGCATTGCGCAGGTCATCCGCCGCTGCGGGCAAGGCCGTCAGGCCGGCGAGCGTTGCCACAATCAGGGCAGGTGCAATCTTCTTCAACATGGTGTTCTCCTTATGCGCAAATGCAGGATGCGGCACTCAAACCAGTACTGAGGGGGCCGATCCGGGCTCGATGTGTTCGGGGCGCAGAATACAAGTCACGCAACGGGGCGGGTTAAACACATTCGTCAATCTCGTAACAGAATGTTGCCAGTTCGAGGGCGCCCGTAAGCCGTTGATAAGACAGAGGAACAAGAACACAGGAGAACCCATGCCCAGCTATATCGCCTTCCTGCGCGCCGTGAACGTAGGCGGCACCGGCAAACTACCCATGGCCGAACTGCGCGCGATGTGCGAATCGATCGGCCTGAGCGGCGTACGCACCTACATTGCGAGCGGCAACGTGGTCTTTCAGAGCCGGCTGGCAGAGGCGACCATCAAGGCGAAGCTGGAACGCTGCCTGGAGGATTACGCCGGCAAACCCGTGGGCGTGCTCGTGCGCACAGGTGCCGAGCTGGCGGCGGTGCTGGAAGGCAATCCGTTCAAGACGGCGGCGCCCAACCGAACGGTCGCGATCTTCCTGGACATGCCGCCACCCGCCGATGCGCTCGCCGCTGCCACGGGCCACAGGGCGGAAGAGATGGCCCTGGGCACCCGCGAAATCTACGTGCACTACGGCGACGGCATGGCCGATTCCAAACTGAAGATCCCCGCCGCCAAGACGGGGACGGCGCGCAACATGAACACCATCGCCACGCTGGTCGACTGGGCGACCGAATAGCGGCGCTAAGCGCCCGTCATTGCGCTGCCGCTTTGCGCTTGGTCATGTGGTGAAAGTACGCCAGCAGATCGTTGAGCTGCGCATCGGACAGCGTCTTCTCGTCGATGGCGGACATGCGTGCGTTGGGCCACCAGCGCAGCGATTGCGGATCGCGGATCAGGTGGCGCAGCTTCTCGTCGCCGAGGTATTCCACGGGGCTGTACGGCACGTTCAGGTCGGGGCCAAGGTTGGCGTCGCCGGCACGATTGAGCGTGTGGCACGAAAAGCAGACGCGCTGGAACGTGGCGAAACCGCGCATGACCGGGCCATCTGCGGGCAGCCCCGCGGCGGGCCGGATGGCCGCGAAGCGCTCGCCCGGCAGCGCCGCCACATCGATGCGCACGATGCTGTAAGTCCACAGGCTTTCGTTCACGACCGACGCCTTGGCCGCGGGCGCCGTCCAGATCAGCCGGAACGGGCCGATGTCCTGGCCCTTGAGCGTCGGCCACGGTGCGGCAGGGTCTTCGACAGCCAGCCAGGCGCGGGGCCCGTCGGCGCGATCGCCCAGCAGCAGGCGCATCGGCAGGTGCGAAACGTAGCCGTCGCTGGCAGCGGTAGTGGCGCTGGCATCCGGGCTGACCGTCTGCCCGCGGAACAGCGCCGTCACCGGGATCGCCTTGAAGGTCAGACGGGCCTTCAGGTTCTGGTCTTCCACGGTCACGCTGGTCAGGTGCGGATCGTGCAGCAATGCATCGCGCGACAGCGTGCGGTGCTCCGTGCCGATGTTGACGGTCAGCGTCGCGCCATCAGCAGGGGCATCGGCTGCATGGGCGGTGCTGCTGAACGCCACGCATGCGCAGAGCGTCCATCCTGCGATCGTCGCAAGCCAGTTCTTCATGAGGTCTCCTGTGGGCAAATCGGGCTGTTTCGTTGCGACGAGAGTGTAGGCAAGCGCACGAGGTTTGGCACGGTTTTCGTTATCGATCCATCTCCGCTTCCACGCGCCGCCTCACGGTCTGCAACGCGGCGTCGAGCCGGTCGAGCGCGACGGAGCCCAGCGCCAGACGCAGCGCATGCGGTACCTGCTTCGATGTCGCAAACGGCTCTGCGGTCGACACGGAGATGCCGTCCTGCTGTAGCGCCACGGCGACGCGGTCGGCGCGCACCTCAGGCGGCAGTGCAAGCCAGACAAAGTACGACACCGGATGTGTGACCAGCGTCAGCCCGGCCAGCGCCTTGCGGGCAATCGCCTGACGCGCTGCGGCATCGCACCGTTTCTCGGCCTCCAGGCGCTCGACCGTGCCGTCGTCCAGCCATGCGCATGCGAGGCTGGTGACAATGGCCGGGGTGTTCCACGTCGTGGCGCGGATGGCACGTTCCAGTTGCGGCACCCACACCGCCGGCGCGGCAACGAAGCCGAAACGCAGGCCGGTGGCAACGCTCTTCGATAGACCCGAGATGTAGATGGTTGATTCCGGCGCCAGCGCAGCCAGCGGCACCGGCGGGTTGTCTTCCAGAAAGGCATAGGCCGCGTCCTCCACGGCGAGCAGGCCGTGGCGGCGCACGATGGCTGCCAGTTGGCGCCGCCAGCCGATGCCGCCCACCCAGCCGAGCGGGTTGTGCAGCGTCGGCATGACATAGATGGCGCGCACCCGGCGGCGTGCGCAGAGTCGCTCCAGTGCATCCAGGTCCAACCCTTGCCCGGCGGCGGGCAGCGGGGCCAGTTCCAGATGCAGCATCTCGGCGATGACCTTGAACCCGGGATACGTCAGCGCGTCCACCGCAACCACATCGCCGGGCTTGAGCAGCGCCATCGCAGTCACGGCCAGACCGTGCTGCGCACCGTCGACCACGAGTACGTTGTCCGGCGCGACGGGCAAGCCACGCTGTGCCAGGTGGCGCGCCACGCAAGCGCGTTCATGCGCGCGGCCTCCGTGCGGCGCGTAGCGCAACAGCGCATCCAGATCGCCGCCGCCGGCCAGCTTGCGCAGCGCACGGCTCAGCAGCCGGGCCTGTCCGGGCAGCGACGGATAGTTGAAGTTCAAATCCACCACGCCGGCAGCCACGGCTTGCTGGTCGATACCGAGGCCGCGCGGCAGCGTGTTCTCGCGCACGAAGGTGCCGCGCCCCACTTCGCCGCTCACCAAACCCATCGCTTCAAGCTCGGCATACACGCGCGTGGCCGTGACCAGCGCAACGCCGTGGCGCTGGGCCAGTTGCCGGTGCGTGGGCAGGCGTGTGCCGGGCGGCAGACGGCCGCTGCGGATCTGCGCGACCAGTTCGTCAACGAGCGGTTGGTAGCGGGCTTGGGTCATGTCTGGGTGTACTAAGGACAATTTTTTGATTGTATTGCCCTGTGCCCCTAGCATGCGATCTTTCCCAACGCGACAGCACACGATCATGCACATCGCCATCCTCACCTTCGATGGGTTCAACGAACTGGATTCGCTTATCGCTTTTGGCGTGCTTCACCGCATCAAGAAACCGGACTGGCGCGTGAGCCTGTGTTGCCCGCATACCGAAGTCACTTCGATGAACGGCGTGACGATGCATGCGCAATCGATGCTGGAAGACGCACGCACCGCAGATGCCGTGCTCGTCGGCAGCGGCATCCGCACGCGCGACGTGGTAGCCGATCCGGCTTTGATGGCGCGGCTGGCGCTCGATCCGTCACGCCAGTTGATCGGCGCACAGTGCTCGGGCACGTTGGTGCTGGCCAAGCTGGGGCTGCTCGGCAGCGTGCCGGCCTGCACGGACTTGACCACCAAGCCCTGGGTGCAGGAGGCCGGCGTGCAAGTGCTGAACCAGCCGTTCTACGCCAACGGCAATGTGGCGACGGCAGGCGGCTGCTTTGCTTCGCCGTACCTGGCGGCGTGGGTGATTGCACGCACGGAAGGCGTGGAGGCCGCAGCAGAGGCGTTGCACTACGTGGCGCCCGTCGGCGAGAAAGCGGCCTACGTGGAAAACGCCCTGCGCAACCTGCGGCCTCACCTGCCTGGCTGATCGCGGTGGCGCGGGCGTGTCGATAGACTGGACGGCCCTTCACGCATCGCAGACACGCGATCAGGAGTCACTTCTTGAACACGCTGACGACACTGAAGACGCTGGCCATTCCCGTTACCGTTGCGCTGCTGGCCCACAGCGCTGGCGCGTTTGCAGCCGAAAGCCTGGCCAACGGCATCAAGCGCCGTGCGCCGCAAGGCATTTCCACCAAGTTGTATGCGTGCGTCGACAAGGCGCCGGACAATGCCGACGCTATCGACGCATGTCTCTCCACAGAAAAGACCGCGCAAGACGAGCGTCTGGACCGCTCGTACAAAACGCTCTTGAGCCGATTGAATGGCAAGCCAAAAGAGGCACTGGTAAGTTCAGAGCAGGCGTGGCAGGACTTTCACACCAAAACGGCCGCCCTTGAAACCGCCATCTACGGCAAGGACAAGCGCGACGATCTGCAGCGTCTCGAGAACGAAGTCTTCCGCCTGAGCGAGCGCGCCAACGCGCTCGACAAATATCTGGCTGCGAAGGGGCAATAAACCGTTCAGGCCGCGGCGGTGGTCGACAGCCATTTACGCAGGATGGCCACGCTGTAGCGTGAATCCACCTGTGCGATGAACTGCGCGAAGTCGACGCTGGCGGCGTCATCGGCGCGGTCTGAAATCGTCCGGATCGCGGCAAACGGCACGGCCCACTCGTGGCACACCTGCGCCACGGCGGCACCTTCCATCTCGACGGCCAGGGCATCCGGCAATGCCGTACGCAGCACCGCGCTTTCTGCCGAGGTGCAGACAAAGCGGTCTCCGCTGACGATCAGGCCGCGATGCACCTGCGGCGCCGCAATCCCGAACGCGCGCATGACATCCGGGCCGAGCAACGCATGCGGATCCGCCAACACCGCGCCGGCGCTTTCCCGCAACCCGTTAGCGAGCGACGTGTCAGCGGGGAAACGTGCCATGCCGGTCAGCGGAATCTCCCAGCGCGGGAACAGCGGTGAGGCGTCGACATCGTGCTGCAGCAGTTCTTCTGACACCACGACGTCGCCCACGGCCACGCCCGGCGCCAATGCGCCGGCCACGCCGGCAAACACCACCGCGCGTACGTTGAACTGCGTGATCAGCACCGCCGTGGTGGACGCCGCCGCGACCTTGCCGACGCGCGACAGCACCACAACCACCGCGTGGCCGTCGAGCCAGCCCGTCCAGAAATCGCGGCTGCCGATGTGGACGCACTGTGCATCTGTCAGCCACGTCAGCAGCTCGTTAATCTCTTCATGCAAGGCAGCAACGATGCCTATCGGGCCACGGGCGTTGGGCTGGGAAGACGGAATGTTCATGCAGGAGGCGGCGCCCGCTTGGGGCGTGGATACGTCGAAAGACGCCATTGTCGCCGTAATCCGGCCGCCCGCCGGCGCCGTTACTCAGAGGCGCTGCGCCGCCCGCTGCACGGCGTCGTGGCGATCGGCCCGCAAACGATCGAGCCGCGAGGTCACCGCTTCGAGAATCTCCGGTGCCGCGCGCTCGGGGCGGCCGCAATCGAATGGCGGCGCGGGGGCGTATTCGATACCGAGCTGCACGGCCTGCGCATGTTCGGCACCGGCAATGTCCGCCATGACCGTGAGCGCCATGTCGATGCCGGCCGTCACGCCGCCGCCGGTGATGAGATTGCCGTCACGCACCACACGGGCTTCATCTACGGTGGCGCCAAACGCCGGCAGCAGGTTGCGCCAGGCCCAGTGGCAGGCCGCGCGCTTGCCCTGCAGCAACCCTGCCGCACCCAGCACCAGCGAGCCAGTGCAGACGGAGGTGACATAGCGCGCGCCGTCGGCCAGTCGCCGCACCTGACGCACGAACTCGGCATCTTCCATGGCTTCGATCACGCCAAAACCGCCGGGCACGCAGATCAAGTCGGCATGCGGGATATCCGCCAGCCGCTGCACGTTCGAGATCGTGAGACCGCCATCGGCATGGATCTCGCCACCGGCTGCGGAAGCCACCACGCATTGCGCGCCCGGCAGCCGCCAGAACACTTCATGCGGGCCGGTGAAATCCAGCTGCGTGACGCGGTTGTACAGCGCAAAGACAACGATGAACGGGGAATTCGTCATGGTTCGGCTCTCCTGAGCGTGATGCGGTGGTGGTTGACGCTTCACAGGATCGCGCTCTATCGTGTTGGCAGCAATGACCAGTCTCCCACTTTTTCTGCCATGGCCCACCGCATCGCTGTGCTGATCTTTCCGGACTTCCAACTGCTCGACGCCGCCGGGCCGGTGGCGGCATTTGAAGTCGCCGGCCGGTATCGTGACGACCACTACGCGCTGCGCACGATTGCCGCGCAGGCCGGCCTTGTTCGTAGTTCGTCCGGTGCCCGCTGGGATGCCGACGCCCTGCCCCCGGCCAGGCAGGTCGACACGCTGCTCATTGCCGGCGGCGACGGCGTGGATGCAGCCATGGCCGATGCGCGCACGCGCCGCTTTGTGCAGCGCTGCGCAGCCCGCGGCGCGCGCGTCGCCAGCGTGTGTTCGGGCAGCCTGTTACTGGCCGCCACGGGCTTGCTGAACGGCCGTCGCGCCACGACCCACTGGAGCCGCAGCGAGCAGTTCGCGCGCACGTTTCCGCAGGTGCAGCTCGAACCCGACCACATCTACGTGAACGACGGCCCGATCTGGACCAGCGCCGGCATCAGCGCGGGCATCGACCTGGCGCTTGCCCTCATCGCCGAAGACCTGGGCGAGCGCCTGGCACGCGCGGTGGCGCGGCAGTTGGTCGTGTACTACCGCCGGCCCGGCGGGCAGTCGCAGTTTTCAGCGCTGAATGAGATGGATTCGGCACGCGGCCGCTTCAAGCCGCTGCTCGACCACGTGCGGCGCAACCTGGGCGCACCGCATCGCGTGGGCGATCTGGCCGAGCACGCCTGCATGAGCCCGCGCCATTTCGCACGCGCGTTTCAGGTTGAAACCGGTCTCACGCCTGCAAAGGCCGTGGAAAAATTGCGCGTGGAGGCTGCACGCGCCGCGCTGGAAAGCGGTGCCGTCTCCATGCAGCGCGTGGCCACCGAATGCGGTTTTGGCGATACCGAGCGCATGCGGCGCAGTTTCCAGCGCCTGTTGGGTGTACCTCCGTCTTCATTGCGCGCACGCTAACTTCACTTAAACCCGCACCGCTGCGCCATTCGCCTTCCTCAGGCCCAAACTTTGCGTCCGAGCTCCGGCGCCGCCCAACCTCGACAAGAAAGGGCGAGCAAAACGGACACCGGGAACGCAACGAGCGAAGGAGGAGACGCGTATGAACACTCGGGAAATGCTGGCCATCGTGGGCGTTACGCTGGCCGTGATCACAGCCTATTCGCTTGCCCGCGATCTGACCGACGAGCCGCTGGGCCTGCGGGCGCCGCAGACCGGTCTCGTGTACGTGCAAGCGCAGGTGAATGCGCCGCATCAGTGACGCGCATAGCGCGCAAAGGCCGCCGCACCTCCCTGACCGAATGACCGCCGCGGCTGGTGAAAGACATCGCCCGCGCGGGGCACAGCAATGACCGTGCACATCGGCATTTCAGGGTGGCGCTACGCAGGCTGGCGCGGCGTGTTCTACCCGGAAGACCTGGCACAGCGCCGCGAGCTGGAATATGCATCGCGCCAGTTCGACACCATCGAGATCAACGGCTCGCACTACTCGCTGCAATCGATCACAAGCTGGCAGGCCTGGCACGACACCGCGCCCGACAGCTTTGTTTTTGCCGTCAAGGGGCCGCGCTACCTGACCCACATGCTGCGCTTCCGTGACGAGACGGCGGTGCCGGCGCTGGCTAACTTCTTCGCTTCCGGGGTGCTGGCGCTGCGGCGCAAGCTCGGACCGTTCCTGTGGCAGTTTCCGCCCAGCTACCGGTTCGATGCAGGGCGGTTCGAGCGTTTCCTGTCACTGTTGCCGCGCGACACGGCAGCCGCCCGTGCGCTGGCCCGACAGCACGATGGACGCGTCAAGGCGCCGTGGTTTGCAACCCGCGAACAGCACAGCCTGCGCCATGCAGTGGAAGTGCGCCACGACAGCTTCTGCACACCGGAGTTTGCCTCGCTCCTGCGCCGGCATCACGCTGCGCTGGTGGTCTCGCATGCGATTGCGGACTGGCCGTACCTTGAAGACGTGACGAGCGATTTCGTCTACCTCCGCCTGCACGGCGCCGATGCGCTCTACAGCGGCGCCTATGCCGATGCCGCGTTGGACCGCTGGGCCGACCGCATCCGCCAATGGGCTGCGGGGAGCGAGCCGGCCGACGCACACCGCGTTGGCGCGCCCGCCAAACTTCGGCGCAGCGGCCGCGACGTCTATTGCTACTTCGATAACGATAAAAAAGTCGAAGCGCCGTCCGATGCGCGACGCTTGCTCGAACGGCTGCGTGCCGAATGAGATGGCGGCTCGCCTCTGAGCGCTAGCGCTCAGCCCGTCTTCACCCGCTGGCGCTTCGCCTGCTTGACGGCTGCGGGGTGGACGACCGCCGTATCCTCCGGTGCCAGGGGGCGCCCGTCTTGCGCACGGAGTTCAAGGCGGGGCACCGGCTTCCCCGTTGCCTTGTCCACGAGGACAACGTGCGCCTCATCCGGCGCAAAGCAGAACGCTTCACCCCATTGCCGCAGCGCCACGAGCAATGGAAACAGCGCGCGTCCTTTCTCAGTCAGCACATAGTCCTGATACGCGCTGCCGTCTGACGCCGGCACCGTCTCGAGAATGTCGTGCGCCACGAGGTTGCGCAGGCGCACCGCCAGGATGTTTTTCGACAGGCCCAGACTGCGCTGAAACTCGCCAAAACGGCGCAGGCCATCGAACGCATCCCGAACGATCAGCAGCGACCACCAGTCGCCAATGGCATCCAGCGGCCTGGCGACGCCGCAAAGAGACTCCGCGTGGCTCGTACGTTTGACCATCTGTATCGCGCTTGCTGTGCGCGTCCTCATATTCAATGTGGTTGCAATATAAAACCTCGACTGCTATAACGCAACGGTTTCATATTGCAACCACTTAAGGCAAGGAGGAAGCACGACATGCGCGTTGATACGTTCGATGGGATGTACCCCTATACCCCCCGCTTTACCGATGCACCGGGCTTCTCGATGCATTTCGTGGACGAGGGCCCCGCCGATGGCGAAGTCGTGCTGTGTCTGCATGGCGAGCCCACATGGGGTTTCCTCTTCCGGCACCTGATCGCGGCACTGCGCGGCGCCCACCGCGTGGTGGCGCTCGACCACATGGGCTTTGGCAGGAGCGAAACACCGCCATCTCGCAGCTACTGGTTGCAAGACCACATCGACAACCTTGAGCGCTTCGTGCTCGCGCTGGACCTGCGCGGCATCACGCTCGTCATGCACGACTTTGGCGGGCCAGTCGGGATGGGGCTCGCGTCACGGCATCCGGATCGCATTCGGCGCATCGTCAGCGTCAACGGGCCAACGCCGTTCGGGCAGGCGACGTTGGGTGAACGCCTGGCCGCCAACGCGGCAGTGTCGCCATGGTTTCAGTGGATCATGCGGGCCGAATCGGAGGGGCGTCTTGAAGCCGTACTGGGTGAACTCGGCTTCAACATCCTCAGCACCTTAAAGCTCAACGGCTTTGAAGACCACGGGCTCATCAACGATGCGTGGTTGCAGGCGTACGGCGCGCGCTTTGCAACGCCGGCGGACTGCGCTGGCGCCATCGGTTGGGCCAAAGGCTTTGCGACCGGCGCCCATCGCTTTGAAGTGCCGGACGCTGCAGCGCGCCGTGCCATCGCCACCAAACCCGCCATGGCGATTTGGGGCATGGCAGACCGCACGTTGCATGCAGTGCATTTCCTGCCGCTGTTCAGTGAGCTGTTTCCGGACGCGCCGGTGCATCGGTTGCCCGGCGTTGGGCATTACAGCTTTGAAGATGCGCCCGGTGCGATTGCCGATCGCATCGCGACGTTTCTCGCGCAAACGTGAGGGCGTAGCATCCGCCAGCTACCACGCCGCATACATGCACAGAACACAGCGAACGCGAAGCCGGCGCCCAAGCGCAGGCTACGCTTGCTCGCGCTGCCCTGGCGCGGCCGCCTGGCCGAGCCTGACTTCCGCCACCAGCCCACCGCCTTCGCGATTGCGCAACGTGAGCCCGCCGCCTGCAGCCACAGCCAACTGCTGCGCGATCGCCAGGCCCAGCCCCGTGCCGCCCGTCTCGCGGCTGCGCGAATTCTCCAGCCGCACAAACGGCTGCAGCACCGCATCGAGCTTGTCTTCCGGAATACCGGGCCCGCGGTCGCGCACTTCGATCACCACGGCATCGCCGTCGCGGCGCACACTCACTTCAGCCGCGCCACCAAACTTGATCGCGTTGTCGGTCAGGTTGGTCAACACGCGGCGCAATGCGTGCGGGCGCGTGACGATCGCACCGGTAGCGTGCTGCTCCAGCGTGACGGGCTTGCCGGTGTCCTGGTAGTCGTACACCAGGCTTTCGACAAACGATCCGACGTCGATGCGCGAGGGCTTTTCACCATCGCCATGCGCGCTGCGCGCATAGGCCAGGCCCTCGCGCACGAGCGTTTCAATCTCGGCCAGATCGTTCAACAGCTTGCGCTTTTCTTCGGAGTCTTCCGCCAGTTCTGCGCGCAGCTTCATGCGCGTGATGGGCGTCTGCAAGTCGTGCGAAATGGCGGCCAGAATCTGCACGCGCTCTTCGACAAAGCGGGCAATGCGCTGGCGCATGGCGTTGAACGCGTGCGCGGCGCGGGCCAGTTCGGTCGGGCCGTTCTCGTCCAGCGGGGGCGTCTGCGCGTTGGGGTTGAGCGCATCGGCGGCGTCGGCCAATGCCACCAGCGGGCGGATCGACAATCGCACCGCAAACCAGCAGCACACGATCAGCAAGAGCAATTGCACCACCAGCACATACGGCAGCCACTGCGCAATGGGCGTCATGCGTGGATGCACGTCAATGGTGAGCGTGCTGCCGTCGCTGAGCGTGAGGTGTGCCTGCAGTTGCTTGCCGTCGCCGGGGATCGACTCGACTGTCACGGGAAAGCGGCCGCCGCTCGCCTCGCTGATGCGGGCGGCGATGTCCTTGCCACGCTGCGTCATCTCAGGAACACCGGGCAGGCCGGGGCCGAGGATGTACTGATAGTTGCCGCGGTTCAGACGCGGCAGCCACTGCGGGCGCTCCTCGGCAGGCAAGCGGTCAAGGATGGCGATAGCGGTGGACACATCGGTTTCCAGCGTGCCGAGCATCACCTCGCGCGCGCTCATGTAGCGCTCGGAAAACAGCACGGCAAACGACAGCGCATACGCCACCACCAAACCCGCCAGCAGGATCACAAAGAGGCGCGAGCCCAGCGTGCGCGGCCATGCCCAGGCACGCGTGCTCATGGTTGCGGTCATTGGCGGGCCTCCTTGATCTCCACCGGCTTGGCAAAGACATAGCCCTCGCTGCGCACGGTCTTGATGTACGCCGGATCGCGCGCGTCGTCGTTCAGGCGCTGGCGCAGGCGGCTGACCAGCAGGTCGACGGATCGCTCGAACATCTCGGCCTCGCGGCCCTGCGTGAGGTTGAGCAGTTGATCGCGGTTGAACACGCGCATCGGGTGGTCGACAAACACGCGCAGCAGCCGGTATTCCGCACCGCTCAGCGCAACGATGGTGCCCTCGGCGTCGATCAGGTGGCGCGCGGTCGTATCGAGGTGCCAATCGCCAAAGGCCAGCATCTGCCCAGCTTCGGAGATCTGCAGGTTGGGCGGCAGCATGCGCGTGCGGCGCAGCACGGCCTTGATGCGGGCGAGCAACTCGCGCGCGGCAAACGGCTTGGCCAGGTAATCGTCGGCGCCCATTTCCAGGCCGATGATGCGATCGGTCTCGTCGTCGCGCGCGGTCAGCATCAGCACGGGCGTGGCCTTGTGCTTGCCGGCGCGCAGTTCGCGGCACAGCACCAGGCCGTCGTCGCCGGGCAGCATCAGGTCGAGCACGATCAGGTCGACGGTGTTGGCTTCCAGGAACGCACGCATGTGGCGCCCGTCGGGCGAGGCGGTCACCCGCAGCCCGTTCTTGGTGAGATAGGTCGAAACGAGTTCGCGGATCTCGCGGTCATCATCGACGATCAGGATGTGGTCGACGTGGGCGTCCATGGGTGGTGACCTCGGCACGATGGAAGGTGGAAGGAAGGCGCCATTTTGCGCCTGTCCGTGTGACGTCGCGAGCCCGTGTTGTATCGCAATGCATCTGGCGGATGCGTTTGTACAGTTCGATACAAAGTCGCCCCCATGGTGATACATGCCAGCTACGCGCGCGGTGTCTGATGGAGGCCATCCCGATCCCTTGCCAAGGAATGTCGACCATGAGCCTGCTGATACTCGCCTACCTGGGCGGCGCGCTGACCATCCTGAGCCCGTGCATCCTGCCCGTTCTGCCGTTTGTGCTGAGCCGTACCAACCAGCCTTTTGTGCGCGGCAAACTGCCGATGCTCGCCGGCATGGCCCTCACCTTTGCCGGCTTTGCGACGCTGCTCTCGGCCGGCGGCGCGTGGGCGGTGCGCACCAATGAAGTCGGCCGGTTTGTGGCGCTTGCGCTGCTGGCCGTGTTCGGGCTCTCGCTGCTGTGGCCCAGGCTGGGCGATCTGATGGCCCGGCCGGTTGTGGCGCTGGGCAACCGGCTGGCGGGGCAAGCATCCACGGGCGGGGCATCAGCAGAACCTTCGGTGGCGGGCTCGCTGCTGCTGGGCGTCGCCACGGGGATGCTGTGGGCGCCGTGCGCCGGCCCGATCCTCGGTTTGGTGTTGACCGGCGTGGCGCTCAATGGCGCGAGCGTGTCCAGCGCGCTGGCGCTGGCGGCCTATGCCGCGGGTGCGGCCACGTCGTTGGCAGCAGCATTGGGGCTGGGCGGCCGCGTGTTCACGGCCATGAAGCGCTCCATGGGCCTGGGCGAGTGGGCGCGTCGCATCATGGGCGCAGGCGTGCTGGGCGGCGTGGCCCTCATCGGGCTGGGCGCCGATACGCGCCTGCTGGCGCGCCTGTCTTCCGGCGGCACCACGCAACTTGAACAGGCACTGGTCAACGGGTTGGGCGTGACTCGGCCGACACCGCAGGCCAGCCTCAACGTGGTGTCCAAAGCCAACGCCGCGCCAGTGGCGAAACCCAGCGGCTTGCCCGTGGAAGGCCGCCTGGCCTCGTTCGACGGCGCGGTGCAGTGGCTCAACTCCGCGCCGCTCACGGCCGACCAACTGCGCGGCAAGGTCACGCTGGTCTATTTCTGGACGTACTCGTGCATCAACTGCATCCGCACGCTGCCATACCTGCGCGCGTGGGCCGACAAGTACAAGGACCAGGGCCTGACCGTGGTCGGCGTGCACGCGCCGGAGTTCGCGTTCGAGAAGTCGCCCGAGAACGTCGCCCGCGCCGTCAGCGGCTTCCGCGTCAATTTTCCGGTCGCCATCGACAGCAACTACCGCATCTGGAATGCCTTCCACAACAGCTACTGGCCCGCCGCGTACTTTGTCGATGCCCAGGGCAACATCCGGCACCACCAGTTTGGCGAGGGTGATTACGCCGCCTCTGAGCGCGTCATCCAGGCGCTGCTGGCCGAGGCAGGCAACCAGCAGGTGGCGGGCGGCGTTGTCGAGCCCGATGCGCCCGGCGCGCAAGCCGCACCAGACCTGGACAACATCCGCTCACCGGAAACGTATGTCGGCTACGCGCAAGCCGCGCGTTTTGCATCGCCCGGCGGCGCGCAGATCGGCACGTCGCACGCATACCGCGTCGGCAAGCTCGGCCTGAACGATTGGGGCTTGTCGTGGCAATGGACCATCGACGCCGAGCAGGCCACGCTGGACCGCGCTGGCGGCAGCATCGTCTACCGATTCCACGCGCGGGATCTGCACCTCGTGCTCGGGCCCGCCGCCGACGGCCGTGCCGTGCGCTTCACCGTCACGATCGACGGCAAGGCCCCCGGCGCCAGTCACGGTGCCGATACCGATGCAAACGGCAACGGCGCCATCACGCAAACGCGCCTCTACCAGCTCATCCGGCAAGCCGGCACGGTGGGCGAGCACACGTTCGAGATCCGCTTTCTCGATGCCGGGGCGCATGCCTACGCCTTCACCTTCGGCTGACCGCGCGCCACCGTTTTGTACGCGTTTGTATCCAGCCGCGACGCAGATACGTACCCAGACAAAACGGCCCTTCCGCGCTACGTCAGGGATACGTCGGCCTTCTTTAATACGTCTCGTGGCCCCGGCAACCAGCGAACACCAAGCCGCCCAAGCCGGGACGCAAATCCAACCCCAGTCTTTCCCTTTCATCAAAAGGAGATCTCCATGACCCGCATCGAAAACGTTCTGTACACCGCCAAGGTCAACGTCACCGGCGGCCGCGACGGCCAGGCGCACAGCGATGACGACCGCCTGAACCTGAAGCTCTCGCCCCCGGGCAGCAACGGCCGCGGCACGAATCCCGAGCAACTGTTTGCCGCGGGCTGGTCGGCCTGCTTTATCGGCGCGATGGGCCGTGCGGCCAGCCAGATGAAGATCAAGCTGCCGGCCGATCTGGCCTTGAACACCGAAGTCGACCTGGGCACCACCGACGACGCCTTCTTCCTGCAGGCACGGCTGAACGTAAGCCTGCCGGGCCTGGACCGCGAAGTCGCCCAAGCCGTGGTGGAAGCGGCCCACCAGCTGTGCCCGTATTCGAAGGCCACGCGCGGCAACATCCACGTCGAGCTGAACCTGGTCTGACGCACCGCATGGCCCGCCGCACGCCGCATGCCACCAATGGCCGCGGGCCTTCGCTCTCAACCTTTCACGGATTCCACATCATGCGCACGACCTTCCGCGCCGCCCTCGCGGCACTCGCCATCGGCGCCGTCTACTTTGTCGGGACTGGCGCGCCCGCGTTCAGCCAGACTGCGGCCACCGGCGCCGCAGCGCCAGAATTCACGGGCATCAACCAGTGGCTGAACTCGCCGCCGCTGTCCATGAAAGACCTGCGCGGCAAGGTCGTGCTGGTGGATTTCTGGACGTACTCCTGCATCAACTGCCTCAACACGCTGCCGCACGTGAAGCAGTGGTACGACAAATACAAGGATCAGGGCCTGGTCGTGGTGGGCGTGCACACACCGGAATACGCGTTCGAAAAATCGACCGCCAACGTGCAGGAAGCGCTCAAGCGCCTGGACGTGCACTACCCCGTCGCGCAGGACAACAGCTACGCAACGTGGTCGGCCTTCCACAACCAGTTCTGGCCCGCGCTGTACCTGATCGATGCCGACGGTCGCATCGTCTACCAGCACTTTGGCGAAGGCCGCTATGCCGAGACGGAAGCCGCCATCCAGAAGCTGCTGGCAAATCAAAAACCGCAGAAGCCCGCGTGATGGCGCGGCGTGAGACAACCCGCCCGCACGGCGCTTACGAGCGCCAACGGGCGGGGCGCTTTTCCAGGAAGGCGTCAATGCCCTCGCCGGCGTCTTCTTCCATCATGTTGCGGGCCATGACATCGCCTGCGTAAGCGTAGGCGTCGGCAAGCGGCATCTGTCGCTGTCGATAGAACATCGCCTTGCCGTAGCGGATAGCGGTGGGGCTCTTCGAAACGATGTCCGCCACCTTGCGAGCCACGGCAGCATCCAGCTCCTCAGCCGGCACGGCCTCGTTGATGAGGCCCCAGTCGGCGGCCGTGGCGGCATCGATAAAGCGGCCCGTCACCAGCATGTCGAATGCGCGCTTCGCAAGCACGTTGCGCGACAACGCCACCGCAGGCGTCGAGCAGAACAGGCCGACGTTGATGCCCGACACCGCAAACCGCGCCGCATCAGAGGCAATGGCCAGGTCACAACTGCCAACCAACTGGCAACCCGCAGCGGTCGCCACGCCGTGCACGCGGGCGATGACCGGCACCGGCAGCGCCTGGATCGCCTGCATCACCACGCTGCATCGCGCAAACAGCGCCTGGTAATACGCAAGTTCAGGCGTGCCGCGCATTTCCCGCAAGTCGTGTCCGGCACAGAAGGCCTTGCCCTCGGCGCCGAGCACCACGCAGCGCACCGTCGCGTCTTGCGCAATGTCGTCCAGCACGCGCTGCAGCGCATCCAGCATGGCTTCGGATAACGCATTGAACTGCAAAGGCCGATTCAGCCGCAGGGTGACGACACCGTCGCGGTCATCACGCAGGACGGGTGCGTCGGTGGCGGCGTTGGTGGTGGGGTGGGGTTGCATGCGCGCTCCTTTGCAGGTGAGTGCTCTGGGGTGGGCACCAGTCTATCTTCGCCGGGCAGGCACCGCACTCAGGCTTTGCCAGTAGGTGCCGGCTGGCCGCCGGCGACGCCAGACCTGAAAGGCCTACCCCTTCGCCGCTTTGACATTGGGCGGGCGGCTGACTATCACGCGTCTATAAGAGGTCGGGCGGCGCCGCCCCCCAAAAATGCGCGGGGGCGCACCATTGAAGACGGCCGCCTGGCAACAATCACATCGCACTCGCACCGCAAGTCACACCACAAGCGAACGAGTGACACAGTCAGCGCAAAAGGGGGCCAACGTGATGTCGGAAACGCTGGACATGCAGCGGGGCTTGTTGCTGAGCCTCTCTCCAGGACGCCGGACGTACTGGATGGCGCAGGCGGTGGCGTTGCTGTCGCTGGTGGTTTTGGTGTCGGCCGTGCCGTTCGCCAAGGTGCAACTGGCGCATCTTCCCTCGTTCGTGCCGCTTTACGAATCGGCCCTCATCCTCAATGACCTGATTACCGCCGCGCTGCTCTTTGGGCAGTTCGCCATCACGCGGTCGCGCGCCATGCTGGCCCTCGCCAGTGGCTACCTGTTCACAGCGGCCACTGCGGTGGGGCTCTTGCTATCGTTTCCGGGGCTGTTCGCGTCCGGCGGCCTGCTCGGCGCGGGGCCGCAGAGCACCGCGTGGATCTACATGTTCTGGCACGCGGGCTTTCCATTGTTTGTCATCGCTTACGCCGTGCTGAAGGCGCGCGAAGAGCAGGAGCCCGACCGCTTCCCGGCTCATACGCTCACGCGACAGACGGCGTTGGGCACGATGGCGGCCGTGCTGGGCGCAGCGGCCGCCTGCGTGGCGCTGGCCACCGCCGGCGAACACCTGCTGCCCACCATCATGGCCGCCAACCGCTACACGCCGACCATGTGGATCGTGGCCGGCGGCACATGGTGCTTTTGCGTGGTCGCGCTGGTCGTGCTCTGGCGCAGCCGCCCGCACCTGACGCTCGATATCTGGCTGATGGTGGTGCTGTGCGTGTGGATCTGCGATGTCGCGCTCAGCGCCGTATTCAACGGCGGGCGCTATGACCTCGGCTTCTATGCCGGCCGCGTGTTCGGGCTATTGGGCGCGAGCTTTGTGCTGTTGCTGTTGCTGATCGAGAACACGGTGCTGCACTCCCGATTGGCAGCGGCACGGGCAGAACTCAGGCGGCTGGCGGCGAGCAATATGGGGGATCGGCAAGGCTGACAGCCGCGCCGGACCGAGTTGGCGTGGAGCGAAGTGCGAGTGACCAGCGGAGGTGCTTACTTCTGCAACGTCCTCTTTGCTTCCTGGCCGCCCCACCGCATCGCATAACGCGTCACCATCCCACGCAACACCCCCACCATGTACTCCTGGTGCCTCGCCTCCTGCGTAGGATCGCTCCAATGCGGCACCGGGTACCGCTCACCCTGCAAGTTGACGCGCTGCGCATCGGCCATCCGCTGACGCCACTCCTGCAGCACCTGGTCGAGTTGCGCGTCGTCGTTCTGATACCAGGCCTGCACCACCCGATCGCCCAGCAGGCGTTGCCGCAGGCGGTCGCGCTGTTCGCGCCAGACGGCGATGCGTTCGATATCTACAGTGGCGGCCTGCATGTCGCTGCTCAGGTGCTGGGCTGTCAGCAGCTCGTCATGCGCGTGCATGTACGCCTGATAGCGTTCGGCCAACCGGACGGCCTCCGCCGACGCAGTGGGTGGGAGTTTGCTGCTGAGATAAGCCTTCAACTGTTCAGCGCGATCATCGTCGTGCTTGAGAAGGAACGTGTTGAACACGTTCAGCAAAGCGGTGTCCACGACCAGTGTCTGCTGCGCTGTGATGGTGAGCGCAGGAGCATCGCCCCCTCCGGCTGACGTTGTGATCGGCATGCGGTTGGGTGCGGGCGATATGAGATCGGCGCCAGATGCGTGCGGCTCAACCGCTGCAGGGTTTTCCGATTCAGGCAGCCGCGTCGTCATTACGCCAATCGACAAGCCGACGACGGCCGCACCGACCGCAACGGCGCTCAGATGCCAGGTGCGCCGGTCGCGCAGGGGTTCAGTCTGGATTCGCATTGAAGGCGCCCGCGCCATGCAGGACCGTAAGACGCCACTGCATGGCAAGGTACGTGCGGCCGATCAGAACGAACAGCTCGGCACACTGCCCGACATCGTGAAGCTCGACGTAGTCACGCCGGTGCCCGACGGCACATCGTTCGACTTGTACAGGCCGACATTGGCGTACTGGTCACCGCTTTGCGCCGTGGCATCCAGGCTGACGTTGGCCAGGTACGCGTTGACCGGGAAGCTCACGTTGCGGCCGTCGATCTTCGTGTACGCACCCGACACCGATTGCGTGGAGTACGCACCGTTGACCACGATGTTCGACAGCGACGGGCTGCCGCCGGTCGTGCACGCGTTGTAGTTCGTGTCCATCACAATCAGATGCTTCACGCCGGTCATGCAGGTGTTGACATAGCTCACCTGCTTGACCGTGAGGGAGCACGGCCCCGTCTTCACGTTGATGCCGTTGTTGTTGGTGGACTGCGTGCCGCTCAGGTCATTGCCGTACACGTAGTTGTTCGTGAACAGGATGTTCGACACGGTGTTCTGGTCGATGCTGCCCACCGACAGGCCATGCGTGCCGTGCAGCCGCGTGTTCGACACCGTCACGTTGGAAATGTCGCCCGAGTTGGTCTTGACGGCAATGCCATCGTCTCCGGCCTCGATATCGGATCGCGTGACGGTGGCGTTGGTCAGGCTGTCGATGTCGATGCCGTCTGCGTTCTTGCGCGTGGCCGGCGTGCGGATGGACACACCCCACGCGGTAAAGCCGTTGCCGCCTTCCACATACAGGTTCGGGTGCGCAGCCTGTGCCAGCGTGACGTTGTAGACGGTGAAGTTCGTGATGTTGCTCGCCTGCACGAGGCGCGGCGTGCCGGTGATGATGTCGCCACGGCCATCCACCGTGCCCGGACCCATGAGCGATGCATTGGTGCCCGTAAACGACAGCAAGTTGGCGTTGCCGCTGTAGCTGTCGTTGCCGAACAGCGTCACGCCGGAATTGATGACGAGCCCCGCTCCGCTGATAGACAGGCTGCCCGTATAAAACGCGTCATTCGATCCGGAAGCGGCCAGCACCACGCTCTTGCCGGTGCCTTTGCAGTTGGTCAGTGCCTGCTGAATGACGCTGGTGTCGTCAGCCGAAGACGATGGCGGCGACGCGCGCTGCGCGCTTGAATACCGCGCGTTGATCGTCGTGCAGATACCCGGATACGTCGGCTGCGTGACAGTGCGGCTGTCTCCCGTGGCCAACGTCTGCGCACCGGCGGAGCCCGCAGCGCCGGCAGCCAACAAGGATGCGGCCAGGATCAACCCGACCTTGGTTTGCATGTTCATCGATGTCTCACTCCTGTCTTGGTGTTCGGCACCGGAAGGGCAGCGTGTCGGTGCCACCTGGGCAAACCGCACCCTCGATTCACGATATATCAATGCATATTCATTGGTATATCAGTGAGGAAAATTGAGGATTCAACCGGAACCCGGCTCGATTGGCGTTTTGCCGCCGAAGACCTGTTCACAAATACGAAAGCTCACCGCCGTATCGCCCGGCTGAAGGGTGACGCCACGGCGCCAGTTACCTAAGATGCTGCGCTCCCGACGGGTTGCTACAAGCGGCCATGCCGGGTCCGACGGTCATGCGCAACACTACGTGCATGGCCGTCAACCTCTGGCCACTACTCAGTGCAACCCACTCCCGATGTCGAAGATCAGCAGCGCGAACGGTATCCCGCCGCGGCATGACAGCCCGCATGACGGGCCGCACGCAGGGCGCCCGACGCGCGTTGCACCTTCGCCCGCCTGCATCCCCCGGGCGCCGGGCCCTGGCCTCACGCAACTGCCCAAACCCACCGCTGCACGCCAACCCGCCGCGCCAACCCGCGTCAAAGCCTTGCGGACACTCGAAACGCGGCAGCGCCTGCACCGCTTGCGCAAAGAACTCGGCAAGATCGACCCACCACCCGGCTGCGCCCAAGACGCCCATGCCGACATCCTCGCGGCCATGGCACGCGCGGGCTTGGGCGGCTGGACATTGCCCGCCCTCACCGACCCCGCCAATGCGCGCCATGCAGATGGATCGGTGACGGTGTCGCTGGTGTCGCACACCATCGTCTTCAACGTCGGGGGCGCGTTCCGCATCATCGACCTGCTGCCGCCTGGCAGCGTGTACTTCGAGTTGGCCGGGCGCGACGGCACAGCGTTTGTGCTGCCGTGCGGCTGTGCCCCCGTCGCGGCCCATTAACGCACGGCACCACTGCGTTTAGAGGCTCGTCCCGATATCTCAACAATTCTCGCCTCAGGGTTATCCGCCATTTCGGCCGGCCCTCACCTTTTCGACACTCCTGCCACACCACCAATAAAACAAGGGGCGGAGACAGGTATGGACCGGAGGCAATTCGTACGGAGTTCAGTAGCACTGGGCGGCGCAATGATGCTGTCGCCCATGGCGCGCGCGGCGGAGGCCGGCGTGTTTGCAGACAAGATCGTCTTTGGGCAGACGGTCGGGTTCGACAGCGTGTGGGGCGGGCTGTACAAGAACTACACCAATGGGCTGCTGGCCGGCTTCGAGCAAGTCAACGCCCAGGGCGGCGTAGCCGGCCGCAAGCTGGTCGTCAAGCGGCTCGAAGACAACTACCTGCCCGACAAGGCCGTGGCCAACGTCAAGACGCTCATGCAGGAAGGCGTGTTCGGGCTGGTGTGCATGGGCGGCACCGGCAACACCATCGCCGCATTGCCGCTGCTGGAGCAATACCGCCTGCCGATGGTGGGCGCCATGACAGGCGCCACCGCCGCGCGCAAAGCCAGCGCACCGCTGTTCCACACGCGCGCCAGCTACGCCGACGAAGTCACGAAGATGGTGCAGCACGCCACCACCATCGGGCTCAAGCGCGTGGCCGTGGTCTACCAGGACAACCCCTTCGGCTCCGGCAATGCCGACGCTGCCAAAGCCGCCGCCAGCAAGTTCGGTGCGCAGATCGTTGCGCTCATTCCGCACAACGCCAAGGGCGACGACATCGACATGGTGGTCGACAAGATTGCCGCCGCCAACCCGCAGACCACGCTGCTGTTTACGTCGCCCGCCTCCGTGGCCGACATGCTGATGCGCTATCAGGCCAAGCACGGCCCCGTGCCATTGCCGCAGCCGTGGATCCTGTCTGTTACCACGCCCAAGACCGTGTTCGAGAAGGCCGGCACGCTGGCCCATGGCGTGGCTGTCACGCAGGTCATGCCGGGCCCCAACGTGCGGACCCAGCCGCTGGTGCGCGCGTTTCGCGAGGCCAATGACAAGTTTGGCGACCACAACAACCAGACCTACGAAGCAGTGGAGGGCTTTCTCACCGCCCGCGTCATCGTGGAGGGCCTGCGCGCCTGCGGCAGCAACCCCACGCGCGAAGCCTTCATCCAGGCGCTGGAAGGCTTCGGCACACGCGACTTTGGCGGCGTGCGCGTCCATTACGACCGCAACAACCACGCCGGGCTGGATTACGTGGACGTAACCATGATCGGAAGTAACGGCCACCTGGTCGGCTGAATCATGCGCGGCTTGTGAGTTAAAGGGCTTGACGCCCACCCGCCGCCAAGGACGTTCAATCCGGCGGCGGGCACGTTGTTTTAGGTGACGGGCGTTGTAGGCCGATTGCCTCCCTCAGAAGAGTTACTCCCACACTTCCAACAACGCGCGCTAAAGAACCGGCGCGCCACCGCCGTTACCTGACAGTGGAGACAATCTCGGCAGGCCGGCGCGCAGCGGGATTGATATATCAGAACGGATACAACACAAGAGGAAGTCCCGCCATGCAATGGTTCGCCAGTCTCAAGTTAGGTCACAAGCTCATGGGCTTGTTGCTGCTCTGCGCAGCCACCACGGTGGTTGTTGGGGTGGTCGGTACCGTCAAGGTGCGTGAGCTCGCCACCATGCAAACGACGATGTACGAGAGCGAAGTCGTGCCCATCCGGCAGATTGGCACCGCCGCGTGGCAAGCGGCAGCGCACTATCGGCGGCTGTACGACTACGTCGTGAAGACCGACCCGAAGGGCCGCGAAGACACACTGGCATTCAACAAGGGCGGCGAGGCCGCCATCATCGCCGCGTTCGACTACGAACGTGCGCACCCGTTTGACGATCGGCAAAAGCAATTGCTGGCGGATTTTGATGCCACCTGGCCGATCTATCTTGCTTCCGTGCAGAAGGTGGAAAACCTGGCGCGCCAAGGCGACCAGCCCGCTGCGCTTGCCGAGATGCAAGCCAACACGGATGGCCTGCACGTGAAGATCCGCAAGATCCTGATCGAATTCTCCAACCTGCGCGATGCCTCGGCCAAAACACGCGCCGAAGCGGGCGTCGCACTCGTTGCCGGGGTCACGCGCTGGATTGTGGGTTGCGCGGCGGTAGGCGTGGGTATCGCGCTTGCGCTGGGTCTGGCCGTTGCCCGATCGATCGTGCGGCAGATCGGGGGCGAGCCTGCGCAGGTTGCGCGTGTGGTTGCGCAAATTGCCGGTGGCGACTTGCAAACACGTGTGGACACGCGTGCGGCCGACCGGCAGAGCATCCTGCATGCGATCGTGCAAATGCAGGGCAGCCTTGCAGCGGTGGTCGGGTCAATTCGCACGAGCACGGAATCGGTGTCTGTGGCATCGCGCGAGATTGCCAGCGGCAACGTTGATCTGTCCTCGCGCACGGAGCAGCAGGCCGCCTCGCTTGAGCAAACCGCATCGAGCATGACGCAGTTGACGCAAACCGTGAAGCAGAACGCAGACAACGCGCGCCAGGCCAATACACTCGCCGCACTCGCCACCGAAAAGGCAGACGCCGGCAACGACGCCATGCAAGGCATGGTCAGCACCATTGAAAAGATCAGCGGCAGCTCGACCAAGATCTCGGAGATCACGGGCGTAATCGAGGGCATCGCGTTCCAGACCAACATCCTCGCGCTCAATGCCGCGGTGGAAGCCGCACGTGCCGGCGAGCAAGGCCGCGGCTTTGCCGTGGTGGCCAGCGAGGTGCGCAGCCTTGCGCAGCGCTCTGCGTCCGCCGCCAAGGAGATCAAGACATTGATTGGCGCATCGGTCTCGATGATTCAGGACGGCGCAACGCAAGCCCTGGCCGTCGGCTCCACCATCGGGCAGGTGAAAGACGCGATCAAACGCGTGTCCGACATCGTGGGCGAGATCACCGCCGCGTCGGACGAGCAGACGCGCGGCATCGAGCAAGTCCACACCGCGATTCATCAGATGGACGAGGTGACGCAGCAGAACGCCGCGCTGGTGGAAGAGGCTGCTGCGGCTGCGCAATCGCTGGAGGAACAGGCGGGCAAGCTGAAAGACGTCGTGTCGGTGTTCAAGCTGGTGGGGGCGGGCTGATAAAGTCACCTCCTCTTTCTTGAAGCTCACCGATACAACGCGATGACGGTATCCCTGAGCCTGGACCCGCAGTTCTTCCACCTGCTGGCCGAGAGCCACCAACGGCTCGTCGGCACGCCGCTGATTGACAACGGTATCGCACCCGCCGATGCGGCCCGGTGGCTTTATGAAGACGCGCCCGTCTGGCTGCTGGCACCGCCGGTCACGTTCAACCCGATGCCGGGCACGCTGTTCCGGGGTCGGGCGCTGTAGCCCGCGGCTCAGCCCGCACGCCAATCCACCTGAATGGCAGCTTCTACAGCGAGTCGGGGTGTGGACCCCAGTCACGGTCATCCAAATGCAGGTTGTCCGCGCCAGGCGCGTCTGCGTCGAAGCGGCCCATGCCCGCCAGCAGCCGGTCGCACTCTGCGTCGGGTGCCTGCTTGAGATACGCAATTGCGCGATCCAGGTAGACAAGACGCTTGTGCTCGATCGAGGCACTGAACGTCAGGTTCTTGATCTGTACCTCCATTTCGGGAAGGTTGTCTTGCATGAAGCGGGTGTGCACGGGCTTGTCGTAGCGCGTGGTGACATGGCTGTCGAACCGCTCCATCAAGGACTGCTCCGCTTTATTGACGCTGGCATGACAGTGCGCCGCCGGGTTGGCTTTCAGCCAATCCTTCAACGTCGTTCTGGACTGCGAGTGCTTGACGAACGCTGGTGGAAGAACGCCTTTTCCATCCAACACGCGCACCTTGCCCTTGCCGGCAAGCAGTTCAGCGTCTTGTCCGAGCGCCGTCTTGATTGGCTTTTTGCCCAGATTCTGCTCATGCAGCGCATCGAGCATTGGCGCACTGTCAGCCAGTTTGGAAGCCGCCGACAGGGCAAAAATGCCGCAATCGTTCGTCGACTTCTGCGTATCTACCGCAAGGACCGACAGCGTGACATCCGACTTCAGGGCTTTCTTCAGCAGGGGAAGACTTTGCCGCTCGTATTTCTGGCGCGTCGAGTCTTGCAGGTTCTGTGTGGCGTCTTTCAAGCTGAGAGGCTCGATCACGATGACCGATGTCTTTCCGCCAACGCGGCGCACGTCGGCGGCCACATAGTGGGCCTCATTTCCCGGCATGGGAAAGATCACCCGCGCGTTTGCAGGACGCTTCGCCTTGAGCCAACTGGCGAAGTCCTCGTTGGGCGATAGCAGCGTCAGGTTCAGGTTGGGCGTACGTGCGTTTTCTGCCGCAACAATGGCGGGCAGCATCGCGATTTCATACTTGCCATCCGTCGGACCCGGTGACCAATTGCCCTGCTGAAGCGCCTGAAAATGGGCCTTCACCTGCTCCGCTTGGTGCACCGCTGCCTGTCTGGCAGGCGACTCCACATCGCCGTGCTCCGGTTGCGGTGCATGGGCGATCAGGCCCGCGCCAAAGCCCACGTCGTGCAACGGCACGCGCAACACTTCGGCTGACGCCCCTGGTCCCTCGCCGCGCCGGAACCGCAGTTCTACGCCGGCGTCCTGAGGGAGGCTTTGCCGCAGCCTGGCAAGACCAGGGCCCCGGACAGCCGCCAGCCTCGCCTCTGGCGCCGCGAGCGATACGTCCCTGGCCGCAGCTGCGGCGGTGCGCGGGTGCCCCATCACCCGCCGCTTCAGGCCACTGAGCAATGCCCCGGCGCTGCGGGCGGCTGGCTTCTTGTGCGCTTCGGCAGTTTGCGGCAGGGCCTCGCCGCCTCTCGCACTCGAAGGCAGGTTGGATGGGGCGCTGGATGTGATGGCGCGTGACACGCTGGGCTCCACTTGGAATTCTGTATTCGGCTTCATTGCATCCGACTTGCCGCATGACATGGTGCCCGGTAGCGCAAACATCGAGCGAATAGCGAAAGCACCATGCGGGCGGAAGTGAGTTGAAACACCAGCGTGGCCGATTGATAGAATTTGGCCGCCCCTCTTGAAGACGACCGATACAACGCGATGACGGCATCCCTAAGCCTGGACCCGCAGTTCTTCCACCTCCTTGCCGACAGCCACCAACGGCTGGTTGGCGCGCCGCTGTTCGACAGCACCATCGCGCGCGCTGATGCGGCCCGGTGGCTTTACGAAGACGCGCCGTTCTGCGTGCTGGCACACAACACCGATGCCGACCCGCGCTTCATCTATGCAAACCGCGCCGCGCAGCGCTGCTTTGAATACGATTGGAACGGCATCACAGCGTTGCGCTCGCGTTTTTCGGCCGAGCAGCCGAACCGCGAAGAACGCGCGCAGTTGCTCGAAGCGGTCCGCACCCGTGGGTTCGCCACGGGGTATCGCGGCGTGCGCATCTCGCGCTCCGGCAGGCGGTTCTGGATCGAGGGCGGCACCGTGTGGAATCTCGTCGACAGCGACGGTGTGTACCACGGGCAAGCTGCCACCTTCCACCAATGGCATGACGTGTGATTTGCGGGGCGAAAGCGCACGCGCAGATCGGCTTAGCATTCACCACGCGATACAACAACAACGTACGTTTCAAAAGGGGTAGGAGTTGTCGAAAAAGATCCTCTCGCTGGTCTTGGCCTGCGCTTGCAGCATGAGCCAGGCGGCCTTCGGACAAATCTCAATGGCAGCGCCCCTGACGGACGCGCCGCAAAGCGAAGCGCTCCAGGCTGAAGTCATTCAAGCGGGCACACCTCAAGCGGAAGCGCCCATGCCGGAAGCCCCGCAAGCCGAAGCGCCCGCCCCGGAGCCCACCCCAAAAGCCGAGCCCATCGCCAAGGTCGAACAAAGCTATTGGGAAGCGGAAGGCCTCAGCGCGCGAATGCGCAAGGCGCGTGCGATCACGCTGTATCTGCTGGACCCGGCAATGGCATCGCTCAAGGCCGTGGACGAAGCGCAACTGAAAGACACCGGCTGCGAATACATCACCGAAGACGCCGCGCTCATCGCCAACTTTGTTGATTCCATCGAGCGCAACAGCGTGCGCAGTAACTCGTTCGCACTGCAGTTCGAGCCTCGCGAAGCCGTCTACCTGGCACTCGGCGGCGGCAGCGAGATGAAGCTGCTGTTTGAGAAGCCCTACCAGAACCAATCGGAAGTGCTCGGGCAGATCAATGGTCAGCCGGTCACGGTCGGCAAGAGCCTGGTGGAAGGCTTGTACCGATGGGCCGCGAGGGTTGACCGCGTCCGTCGCTGCGAAAACTTTGTAGGCAAGTACCGCTAAGCCACACACACGCCCTCAAAGCACAGGCGCCAACGCCCGCAGATTGGCATCCAGCACAAACTGCTGACACACGCTCGGCGCCAGCGGTCGGCTGAAGAAGTACCCCTGAAACCGATCGCACCCAAGGGCTGACAGGCGCTTGAGCTGCTGTTCAGTCTCCACCCCTTCCACCACCGTCGACAGGTTCAGCGTACGGCTCAGGCTGGCAATGCTGCGCACGATGTGCTCGTTGACGCTGCCCGCGCTCACGTCGGCCAGAGAGCGGTCGATCTTCACGGTGTCCAGCGGCAGTTCGCGCAGGTAGTGCAGCGACGTATGGCCCATCCCGAAATCATCCAGCGCGACTTTCACACCGGCCTCGCGCAGCTGCTTCAGGTTGCCGATGGCGTTGATGTCCGGCAGCAGCATCGTCGATTCAGTGATCTCCAGTTCAAGCTGCGTGGCCGACAACCCTTCGCGCTGCAGGATGTCGAGCACGTTCCGGTACAACCTGCAGTTCAGCAACTGCCGTGGCGACAGATTCACGGCGACCACGAAATCGTCCGGCAAGATATCGCGCCAGGCAGCGCGCTGGCGGCATGCGAGCGACAGGATGCGTAGGCCGAGTTGGTCGATCTGGCCGATGTCATCGGCCAGCGCCACGACGATCGGCGGGGCCACGCGCCCCAGCACCGGATGCTGCCACCGCAGCAGCGCCTCGGCCCCAAACACGCGCCCGGTGGTGCAATCCACCTGCGGCTGAAACTCCAGAAAGATCTGGCCTTCCTTCTTGATGGCGGCTTCCAGGTCGCTGGCCAGCGCCACCGCCATGCGGCCTTCGTCGCCGGGCAGGTCCAGACAGCGCCGGCACTTCAGGCTCACTTCGGGCGACTCGACAATCCGCAGCAAAGACGCAAGCACATCCTGACTGCGCCGTGCGGACAGCACATCCGCCATGCGCACAAACGGCAGGTAAATGACCGCGCCCACCGCCAGGCCGATGAGCTGCACCACCGCGCCCCACACCGAGCCGGTAGCCGCGTAGCCGCTGAACAGCGCCGGGGTGGTCCACGCCACGGGGTAGCCGGTCTTGGGCATCAGGTCCGCAATGGTGGCCGCATAGGCAATCAGGATCTGCACCAGCGGCGTGAGCAGAAACGGAATCGCATAGACCGGGTTGAGCACCAGCGGCAACCCGAACAGCAAGGGCTCGTTCACGTTGAACAGCGCCGGCAGCATGACAACCAGCGCCATCTTGCGGCCGCGCAGCGTGCGCCTGGACATCAGCAGCGCCAGGATCAGGCTGAGCGTGCCGCCCGAGCCTCCCATGCGCGCGAACACCGCGAAGAAGTGATAGGTAAAGATGAACTGCGGCTGGCCTCCACTGGCAGCCGCCGCCGCATTGGCCTGCGTGGCGGGCTCCAGGATGTGCTGGTGCACCGCGTACAGCGCGTTCGGCCCGTGGATGCCGAACAGCCAGAGGACCTGCGCCACGGTTTCGTAGCCCAAGCCAAACAGCAGGCTGTTAGCCACTTCCGAATACGGCGCCGCAAGCAGCGCGCCAAATGCCGCCGTGAGCTGCGGCCAGCCCGCCCAGGCCATGACGGCTTTGAGCAAGGCAAACGTCAGGATCGTCAGCATGCCGGCCGGCATGACCGACAGCACATCGCCCACCAGCAGATCGTTACTCAAGTGATGGGACGGAATGCGCAAACGGCGGATGCCGCACAGCTTCAGAAACAGGCTGCCGCCCAGCGACGCAACCAGCAATGCGCCAAACAGCCCCTGCCCCAGCGAGAGCGATGCCATCAAAGACGCATCCGCATCCGGCGCGATGAGCGTAAAGAAGCACGACACCACCACCACGGCCGCCACCGTCGGGTTGACCACGCGATGCCCACCGCGCTGGTTGTACAACTGCGCCAACACATCGGCAAACCCGAACAACGCAACCAACGAACCGATGCCGACCGTGCCCGCCAGCACGCTGTCGCAAAACGCATCCAGCCGTGCGCCAAAGGCCTCCATCAACACCTGCCGCATGCCGGCGGTGGGCGGATTGCGCAACAGCAGCGCCAGCGCGCCCACCATGATGAGCGGCAAAGAGAGCGCCAGCCCGCGCCGAATGGCAATGAAATACGGCCCACGGTCGAAGCGCTCGGCAGCGCTCAACAACCTCAGCCAGGGCGATAGCGCCTGCGTCGTCATAGGACTGGATTTTGTTCGAGGTGAGTCGGCAACATCCCCGGTCGCCCGGAGCGTTGCCTATCGGGCTATGCATCGTAATCGACACGAAGCGGCGTGCGCTGAAGCGAAACTCCTTACGCAATACGCAAAAATGCTCACCTGCCCATGGCAAGCTTTGTGCAATACCTAGGGGAAACCCGAAGCCCTGACGCGCCACTTGCACCAGGCGCGCACCACATCAAGGCATCGGCACCAACATGGCGCCCGCCCTATGTACGGCGCGCCCCAGAATCTGCAACGATCTTGCTTATGTCGATTTCCCTTCGTGCGCCCCGCACCGTGAAACTCCCTGCCCCCTTGCTTTCCCTGCTCCGCCTTGTGCGCGACCCGCACCGGCGCTATCGGCATGCCCGGTACATCCACGCAACGCGCGTCGGCCTGGGCGTGCTGCTCTCCATTGCTGTCACGTCGGGCTTTGGATGGCCGCATGGCGAGTGGGCCACCATCTCGCTGCTGATCGTCATTGCCGGCCTGCAGCACCACGGCAACATCCGCAAGCGCGCGGCAGAGCGTGCGTGGGGCACCCTCATCGGCGCCGTGGCGGGCCTGTTGATCATCGTTCAGCAGACGTGGCTCGGGCACCTGCCGCTCACCTACGCGCTCACGGCCATCGCGTGCGGCGTCTGCGCGTATCACGCCATCGGCAAGGGCGGCTATATCGCGCTGCTCGCCGCCATCACGCTCGTCATCGTGGTGGGCCATGGCGACAACAACCTGCTCGACGGCGCCTGGCGCACGCTCAACGTGCTGGTGGGGATTGCGATTGCGCTGCTGTTCTCGTTTGCGCTGCCGCTGTATGCCACGTATTCGTGGCGCTACCGGCTGGCCGATGCGCTACGCGAATGCGCCAGGGCGTATGCCAACCTCGGCCACACCAGTGAAGCCCCGGGCGAGCGCAGCAAGCAGCTCGGCAAGCTCAACACGCTGCTGGTGCAACTGCGCTCGCTCATGCCGTCGGTGTCCAAAGAGATTGACGTGCCCGTCGAGCGCCTGGAGAACATCCAGCGCAGCCTGCGCATCTGCATCAGCACGCTCGAACTGCTCAATGCAACCCACGGGACGATGGGCCAACCCAGCGGCGGCGCACTGCCCGGCGTGGGTGCGCGGCGCATCCGCGACACGCTGATCGGCATGTCGCGGGCACTGCGGTTCGGCACGGTGGCGCGCCTGGCTCGGCCACGCGCGGCCGACCGCGCCGAGGTAAGCCCCGCACCCGGCACGCCCACTGTGGAAAGCGCGCTGGCCGAAGGCTTTGCCAACGAGATCGAGAACCTCCGACGGCAACTGCTGGCGATTGCGCCGCAGTGGAATATCGGGTGAAGCGGGGGCGCCCGCCTAGGCGCTCCCCCTGCGACTTACCTCGGCGGTGTTCGCCACCGGCGTCGAGCAATGTCGCGTCACCTCACTTGGCCAGCGCCGCAACCTCCGCGGCACTCAATGCGCCCGCCTGCACGCGCAAGCCCTGAATGCGCCCGTTGAACGATGGGTGCGCCCAGTTGCGGCCCAGAAAGGTGACCTGATCGCCCACCTGCCGCGGCGACAGCAGCATGTCGTCGGTCTTGCCCACCTCGGTGCCATCAACGTAGAGGCGGCAGGTGTTGCCCTGCAGCGTGACGGCCACATGGACCCAGCGCCGAATCGGCATGGCCCACGGCGCTGCCACAACCTGCGCGTCGTTGGCTCCTGCGCCGAAGATCCCGAAGCGCAGCACGCCGCTACTGCCAGACTGTGGGGCGATGAACATGGAGCTGAATCCATCCTGCCCTGAGAAAAACATGCAGGTGTCCCAGTGCAACCCGTTCGCGTAGGCCCAGAAAGACAGGCTGAAGTCGTCGAGGTCACTGAACACCCCGGACGGCAATTGCAGGCCGGCCTTCTGGCCATCGAACGCGATGGCCTTGTCGCTGACACGCCCGTCACCCCAGGTCGCGCCGTCCAGCAGCGTGCCCTGCACCAAGGTCGTGGTGCCAGCGGGGGTGAGTAGCGCGCCAACCGTGCCGGTGCCGTTCGGATCGTTCAGCGGCAGCGACAGGCGGAGCTCGCCAGGAACGGCGATGCGGGCCACGTTGGAACCGGCGCCCGAGGCACCGGCGCCCTGGGCGGTGATCTGGTAGAACCAGACGCCGTTGGGCGGGATATCGGTGTAGGTCAGCAGCTCGCTGGCCGAAACGGTGCCCAGCAGGTTGAAGGGGCCGCTGGCCTGGCTTGCGCGCTTGACCGCATACGCGGTCGCCCCGACGCTGCCCCACCATGACAGCACGACGCGGTTGCCGCGCAGGTTGGCCGTGAGGCCAGACGGCGGCTTCATAGGGCCCGCATAGTCCACGCGACGATGGATCAGCGTCGGCCACATGACGTCGTCGCTGCTGCCGCCGTACTTCGGCTCGACCAACTTCACGATGCGCGAGACGTTGGGCGCCGCCAGCCCCATGCGGTTCACGTAGTGGTTGTAGATCGGCTCCCAGGCGTTGCGGCCGTGCTGGAACGACTGGTTCACCTGCGTCCACAGGTTCGTGTGCGGTTGCGACGGGTCCTGTTCACGCGCATAGGGCATGGGATAGGTCTTGCCGTTCTCGTCCAGCAGGTTGGAGCGCGCCACGTATTCGGCGGCGGCGAGGAAGCGGTTGTTGTGCATCCCGTAGAGATCGTCGCCCTGGTTCCACGCCATCTCCAGCAGGTCGCCGCCCAGCGACATGCCCAGCGTCGAGTGCCCCTGGTCGCGGCCGCTCTCCTCCCACTGCCCGAAATGGCCGGGGTGCATGAAATACACGCTATGCACGATGGAGCCATTGCCAAACATCTTCAGCGTGCCGCGGTTGTTGCCGGCGTAGTAGTCAACGGCCAGGCGATAGAGGTCGGGCCGATCGCAGAACACGCCGATCGACAGCGCACCGCACAGCGATGCCATGTCCCAGTTGGCGTGAGACCCCAGCGCAGCATTGTTGAGACGGTTTTGCGAGATGCCCGCGAATACGTTGAGCAGCATGTCCTGAAAGCGCTTCAGGCTCGCGGGCGCCCAGCCGGAGTAGGTGCGCAGGATCTCGCCGATCTGCGCCAACTGGTGGCCTTGGATGCCCGCCAGGATGATGAAGGTGTGGTCATCATGGGCGGTCGAGCCGGGCGGCACCGTTCCAACCTCCTTAAGCGTGTTCGCCCAGGCATCCAGGAACTCCACGGCCTTGTCGGCATAGCGGTTGTCCTGCGGGTCGGACAGCTTCCAGCGCAGTACCAGGGTCCAGGCGTGCCAGATGTCGCCGTACAAAGCGTACTTGGTACTGTCGGCCCGGTAGACCGCGGGCTGCGGATTCGGCTTGGCGGTCAAGGAGGCGTTGGGCTCGGCGCACAGCTTGTTCCACCAGCCCGTCCACGGCTCCTGGCCAGCCTTGATGAGCGCGCGGATGCGAGTGGCATCGTCTTCGGTGACCAGCAGCCCCGGGTGGCGGAAGACACCACTCTCTGAAGCCGGCACAGCCTCAGGCGCCGGGGCGGGCGTCGCAGGTGCCGGAGCGGTCGTGGCCTGGCCTCCTCCGGTCTTTTCCTGCGTCGGACCCAGCCCCTGCGCAGAGGCGTCATCGACACCGCCGCCGCACCCCGGCAGCAGCGGCAGCATGGGGAACAACCCCAGCCCCAGTGTCAACGCGCGACGTACAGGATTGGGTAACTCGTTAACGTTTGCGTACTCCACCGACTTTTTGGACATATTGATTGACCCGACTGTTTTTTGTAGTGGCGCAACCGTAGGTCAGCGTGCGAATGCGCGTCAACGCAATCTCCAAAACGATGAGGATTTTTGAGTGTTCGGGCGCAATCCTTCGCGCTTTTAGCGGGCCGCCATCGCACGACGCGCCCTCCAGCGCCATGAAGCCATCGAGGCCCACCCATCGAAAGCAGGTGGACGCTGGCATGCGGTTCAATCCACGAGTTCTGCAATTTCGTCGACTTCGAGCGTCTTGCCGAACTTGTTCTTCAAGCCGTGCCCCCACGCATGAACATGCGCGCCGGGTGTGAGGTATGAAGCCAGTTCCGTCGCAGCATGGGGCGGCATACGCAACGAGGTGCCGTCATCGAGCAACGCGCCGCGCAGCTCACCCTTCGGCCCGAACAGAGAGAGCTTGACCTCGCCCGCGGCTTCCATCGGCCGATGCGCACTGGCGCGTTTGGGCGGCTTGTCCCCCTTGGCGGGCGGACCTTCATCGAGGATGACCTTGCCGCTCTCAGTGGTGAGCGAGATCGCCGCGATCATGTCGGCGCCTCTGGGCTTCACCCCGCGTATGCGGATCTTGTCGCCCAGCGCAACATACCGGGCAAGGTGTCGCGACAGATGGGGCGGCACGTGAACTTGCCGAGGTGTACGACCACCCAGCACAAAGCCATCGACGTCCCCTTCCGGGTTCAGAAGGAAGTTGCGTACCGTGCCGCGGACTTCCGGAAGACTCTCAGGATCGATCCAATGCATTGCATGTCCTCGCTGTGGGTTGGGTTGGAGAAAGGAAATGGGCGCGATACCGGCGTGGCATTTGCCATCCACGCCCTTCTGCGGCGGCGCAACGATCATGCCCATGGGCTATCACTGGCCGATGTCGGAGTCGCATTCACTGCCACCGGCGGCAGTGCACCCCTTCCTCAATAATTCTCAGCAACGCGTGCTGGTCCAGGGCCACGTGAGTAGACTTGCCCGTAGCCATAGTTCACGAGCCTATGTGACGAAAGTGGTCGGGAAGCCCCGGGGATTGACCACCTCGGGGCTTTTTTCTTTTCAGGGAGTCAATATCCCTCCTCTCTTCCCGCCGCTCCGCCTGTGCCGGAACGCCGTCGTTGCGCAAAGGCCGTAGCTGCCCGATATACCCATGCCCACAACACGATCTGTGCTCGATACCCACTGGGCCAAACGCCGTGGCCTGAAACAGGTCCGCGCGCTCGCCCTTGCGCTGCCGCTGGTCTGTCTGCAGATTGCCGGCGCCGAGCCTCTGCACAATCGCGCGGCCCCCTGCCGGGTCGGCAATGACGCAGCCATCGACGCGGATCACGGTACCCGCACTGGCTGGCACCCCGTGCCGGCCGGCCAATTCGGCGTCAGCGCCGATGCCAACGCCTACACCGTCGACACTGGCGCCGGACTGGTATTCAAGATCCGAACGCGAGGCGCCAACGGCGGTGACCGGGGCAAGGGCGACATCGTCTCGATGCTCTGGCATGGCGTGCAGTATCAAGACCCGCGCAAGGGCAGCCAGGTGAACTCCGGTTTTTCTGGCCTGTATGACGGGGATGAGCGCGTCAATGTAGACGCCGCACGCTTGGGCAATGACGCCATCAAGATCACCGTCAGCGCAGGGGCATTGACCCACGTCTACATGGCGCGCCGTGGGCAGCCCAACATCTACATGGCGACGTATTTCACCGCCGAGCCCAAGCCCAATCTCGTGCGCTTTGTCGTTCGGGTGCCGCACGCGCGCCTGCCCGATGGGCCGCCATGCGCAGACATCACCACCGCCGTGCGCGGTGTGGAAGCCCATGACGTCTTTGGGTTGGCCGACGGCCAAACGCGCTCCAAGCATTACTCCAACATGCGGCTGAAAGACTGGCAGTACTTTGGCGCGACGGGCCCGGGCGTGGGCATGTGGATGGTGCGCGACAACAACGAGGGCGGGTCGGGCGGGCCGTTCTACCGCAGCCTCCTCGACCAGGGTGCTGAAGACCAGGAGCTGACCTATATCGTCAACTACGGTGAGAACCAGACCGAGCCCTACCGCATGGGCGTTCTCAACAGCTACGTTCTGGCCTTTACCGATGGCGAACCGCCCAGTGAAGTCGACACCCACTGGTTCAAAGACATGGGCCTGCCCGGCTACGTGCCCGAGAACGAGCGCGGCGCACTCGAAGGCCGCTTTACCGGATTGACTGAAGACGCGCCGTACACCCTGGCGCTCAGCAACGCGCATGCGCAGTATTGGGGCGATGTCGCGGCAAAAGACGGCCACTTCCATGTGCGCGGCATGCTGCCAGGCCAGTATCAGGCGACGCTGTTCCGCAATGAGCTGGAGGTGAAACGCTTCAACGTCGATGTGCAGTCCGCCCGCACGACGCCTTGTGCATGCGGCGGTGTCGACCATGACCCGCAACACGATGCAGCGCTGTGGCGCATCGGTACCTGGGACGGCACCCCGCGCGAGTTCCGCAACGGCGACAAGGTCACGGTGATGCATCCCTCCGACGTGCGGATGCAGCCGTGGACCGGCCCCGAATACATCGTCGGCCGCTCCACCCCCGCCAACGATTTCCCCGCCTACCAGTGGAAAGCCGTCAACGGCACGCTGGTTGTGCGCTTCAACCTCAGCCAGCGCGACATTGCCGATCACCGGCTGCGGATCGGCATCACCACGGCCTTTGCCCACGCCCGCCCCAGCATCACGGTCAACCAGTGGAGCGCGCCCGCGCCGCAACCCGCAGTGGAGCCGGCCACGCGCAGCCTCACGGCCGGGTCCTATCGCGGCAACAACGCCACCTTTGCGTTCGACATTCCAGCGTCGGCCTTTGTGGCGGGCCTGAATGAACTCAAGATCAACGTCGTCAGTGGGAATGCTGGAGAGGGCTTTCTCAGCCCCGGTTACGCGTTCGACGCAGTCGATCTGCTGAAGTAGCAGCACACACGGGGGCCGCCAACAAACCGCGGCGGCCCACCGCTGCACGCAGGCCTTACACGACGCTGTCTTCTTCGGCCTCGTCTTCGGGCTGCTTGGGTTGCACTGGCGGCTGCATGGGCGGCTGTGAAGCGGACGCATCCACCGTCGCGCCGTCCTCGCCAACCTCTTGCGAATCATCCTGCCCAGCCGGCGACTGCGACGGATCTTCCAGGCGCGCCTTCAGGCCGGCCAGATAATTCTCGGCGTGGTCCTGCGCTTCTGAAACGCCCATATTGATGCCCGCGTTGATGGCCTTCTCGGCAACGATCTTGGTGATGCCTTCCTTCATTGCCAGCCGAACTTCCGGGCCGCCGATGTTGCCGATGGCGGCGGCCGCCAGGTTGAGGCCCGCCTCTTCCAGCGCCTTCTTCACGTTGCCGCCGCTGACCATTGCATGCAGGACGTTGCAGCCTTGGGACTCGGCTTCCAGCGCCGTGGATGCAGCGTCCGCAAGCTCGCCAATGCCGGGAATGAAGCTCAGCGCGCCCACCGCCATGGATGCCCAGTCCAGCAGCTTGCCTTCCACCTTGAGCGCGGTATCGATGGCGTGCATCAGGAAACCGCCGTTGTGCTTGGGCGACTTGATCTCGGGCTGGTCGGCCGTGCCCATCAACATGCAGGCCACGGCGTTCTTGTCTGCGTCGGTCTTGGGCGTGTGGGTCTGCGGCTTCTGCACGGTCTGGTTGGCCTGCGACAGGTTGCCGTAGAACTTCTGGAAATCGCGGCCGGCAATATTGCCGGAATCCACCGTATGGCCGCCGCCGAAATCGAAGAAGCCGTGGTGCGTCTTGTAACCCGTGATGGCGTTGTTCATCAGGCTGAACAGCACCGGGTCTTGCAGCAGATTCTTCGCTGCCTGCCGGACATTCGGGTCGAGCTGCTTGTCGTTCGCCATGCTCGACAGCTTGTCTCGCGTGAGATCGCCATCGCCAAAGAACGCTGCCTGGTTGCCGTTCATCGTCTTGAGCGTGTTCAGCTCGGCTTGCGTCAGGCTCATGGATGAGGACGCAGCTTGCAGGAAGTCTGCCTTCTTGACCTCGCCCCCGCCCGTCAGCCGGTTCCAGGCGTCCTGATGGTCGAGGAAGTACTGCGCCGCTGCAATGACCTGCGGCGGCGTCTTGCCGGTCTTGGCGTCGCCATCAACGATCTGCTGGAACTCGTCTTTGCCCAGATTCTTCGTGAGGTTGTCGGAATACTTGTAAAGCTCGCGCAGCGCATCGCTTTCCGACATGACGGAAGGCTGACCATTCGCATTGCCATCCGACGGGATGTAGTTCTGCTCGAAGCTCTTGGCCTGTTGCTCGTTGAACGCGCTCACCTGTGCGTGTTCCGCCGTGAAGGCATCCAGGTCCTTGGCCTTGATCTTGCCGCCGCAACGGCCATCACCTTGCGAGCCGATGGCGGTGAACAGGCGCTGGTCTTGTGCCAAGCCCTGCAGCGCCGCTTTCAGGTCGGGCGGCGTCGCGGGGTCGTTGATCTTGTCCTGCAGGCCATCCCAGCTGATCGGGCATTGGTCTTTGTGCCGATCCAGCACCGACACGATCTGCACTTCCGATTGGCTAAGCGTGCCGCCGTTCCACGTCACGGTGGACTGCGGCGACCCCGCTTGCTGTGAAGACGCTGCATTGCCCTGCTGGGGCGCCGCATTGGGCTGCGTCACCGCATGCCGGTTGCCGCTGTTCTGCGTGACGTCGTCGTCATCGCCGTCATCGTCATCGTTGTTTTCAGAAGCGAGCGACGCAGTCAACTTAGCGCTGATGCCTTGGTAAAGGCTCAACTGCGTCTGGTCGGATGGGCCTTGCTGGCCCGGCAAACCGCCCATGCCCGCGATGGTCGTTGCGGTATCCACGGCCGCGTCGGCCATATCGCTCCGGCTTGCGTGCTTCGCCTCGCGGCTGGCAGTGTTGGATGAAGACATATGAACGGACATACCTGCTCCCACTTGAACACTTGAACGTGTCGTTGCGACCTGTGGCAAAGCCGGTATTTCGCGATCAAGTACGGATCACGCATGCCGTCATGCCTCGTATGGATCGCGTTTCCCTTCAACAGCCCGCCGACTCAGCACACCAACGCTGGCCGAGCGAGCACGAATTGGCGCCCCGCATTGCAAGCGGAGGCCTGTGAAGCCAGCGTAAGAGTGGAAAAGGTCAGCAGCGGCTGCCCGGCCGAAAACATGGTGCGGCATGCGAAGTGGTTGGAACTCGAACTGCAGCGGGTGCGGCGGGTGCAGCGGGATCAGCGCCGGTCTCGTCTTCCTATGGTCGTGTTCAAAGTGGTGACGTGCGTCACTGTCTGCGTTCTTTCGGCTCAAGCACCACGCGTTCGGGCGCGCGTGCACGGCGTTGCTGCGCAGCCCTATGCTGAAGCGGCAGCGACATTCCTCGCGTTGCCTCTCACGTCAATCTTTTGCGGTGCGGTCAACCCCACAACGCCTCAGCCAGCATGAACGTCAATAACGCCACCTCCTCCCGCAGTACGACGGTGCCAACCAGCAGTGCGCCCAGCACCTCTGGAGCACCCACGACCGGTTCACCGGATCGTGTGCGGAGAGCGCCTGCTGATGCCCCCGATATGCCACCGCCGCGCAGGCAACGGCTCAATACCGCAGAAGCCTCTGGCAGGCCGGTATTTCGGCACGTTCAACTCGGCAGCGTTGCGGCACCGGGCCCCCGTGACGCGGGCGCTTCGACTTCAACCGAGCCCAACGCGCCCCTGCTCGACAATCGTCCGACCCTCGAAAGAATGGGAATCGAGCATCCCTTGCTGAGGCACTCTTGGTACGGCGAGACCGCAGGCGAGGTTCGCGCGGCCGGCAAGCAGCCCGCCGTCGACCGGCACGGCATGGGACAAACGCTTCAGACCGCAAGCGGCCCCAACCTGACGCCGCATCAACAGGCTGCCCTTGAGCACGCTAGGGCGAAGATCCGCAGCACCCTGCAAAGGCCACTGACCATGCTGCAGCAGGCGCTGGACAGAAATCTCGATCTGGAAGTCACCAAGTTCCCGATCAAGAAGGTGGAATGGGCACTGGCACCGCTGCTGATGGCGGCAGAGAACGCGCGCAATCCGGGGCTGAACCTGGTTGCCCTACATATGGAAACAGCTGAAATCGGGGTCGATGACGACCACGAAGACGACCTGCCGCCGCTAACGAATTCACACAACTTCGGCGCGTTTATCGAATCTGCGCCACACGGGCGATACAGGGCCATCGTCAACGACGGCCCGCACACCAGGGCGGCTGATATCCGAAAGGATGCGCAAGGAACGACCGTGATCGTGGTCGATCCCTTACGCAAGGAAAAGGACGAAACCGAGTACGACCAGTACGCTGACAACATCAGCACGGAAGCCGGTGAGCACGCAAAGTGTGCGTTCATCCCTGTGGACTTGCAGAAATCCGCTTTTGACTGCCGAATCTTCTCAATGTCGCTTGCATTGAAGATGCACGCGCGAGAAGGCGATTTTTCGGCGCTGCATGACGCGTTACGAGACGGCACAGACCCGGTACCGTTGGTGTCGCGCGCTAAGACCACAGAAGAGCTGGGTGCGTTGCTCGTGTTGGACGGGGCACCGCTGATCGACGCCCGCATGATGAAGCACAGCCATGCCGGCAGTTCGGTCAAACGCTACTTGGCAAGCCATCCGGATCAGTCGACCACACCCGTGAACAAGCGCGACGAGACACTACAAGACAGAACGAACCGACACCTCAAAGAACGCGTCATCTTGGCTCGCGCGGACCCGAATGCGACCGTGCCCTCGGCGCCGACAAAGACAGCGCGATTGAGCACGTCGATTGAGCACAAGCGCGTCTCCATGATCCAGCGCACGATGGCTTATCTGGATACGGCACCACCACAAGCCGTGGCACAGATGGCGCACCTTGTGTCGCGTGCCAGCCAGGAACTGTCGAAGCAATAGGGCCGTTGGCCGCTGCTGAGCTTGGGTTAGGCAAGCGATCGCCTATCGGTCGGGACGCCTCACATAGAGCTCGAGACCGGCCTCCACACGCCTGAACGTGTGCTCCAACAGGATTTGCGCAACCTCCATCACCAGTAAAGCGATCTGCATCGTGACCGGCATGACGACGTCACCTGGTTTCCGACACATAACGCCGCAATAGAGTACGAGCTAGCCGGTCGTGGCCAACGGCTTGCCCGCTAACTGGGTCAACGCCACCCAGTCAGCTCGCTTCAACGCCATTGCTGTGCTGGGGTAACGGGCACAGCCGAAGACCATCAGAGGGCCCCGTAAGAACCGGCACGCACACATCAAGCTGCCAGCTTCGCGTTCGGGTCGATGCCCTCCGACTGCTCGGCTGCCGGCTGCACGGCCAGCTGATAGCCGCGCGAATACACCGTCTTGAGCTCGACGCCAGTTGCCTGGCCGAAGCCTAGCTTCTTGCGCAGCTTGTAGATGTGCTGTTCGATCGAGCGCTCTGCAATGCTGGCGTCTGTGCCCCATACGGCAGAGGCGATCTGCTGGCGTGACAGAAACGACCCGGACGAAGAGAACAACAGCCACGCCGTGGCAAATTCGCGTGCGGTCAGGCGGATCGGTACGCCGTGCAATGTGGCGGTGCGGGTCAGGCGACATAGACGGTAGGGCCCGGCCACAAGCTGTGTATCGATGGCGACCTGCGTCGACTTGCCGGCCCCGCGCAGGATGCGCTGCACGCGCGCGCATAACTCTTCGGCAGTGAAGTGGCCGGAAATGATGTCGTCGATGCCGGCATCGAAAGCGCCGAGGATTTCGTGGCGGCTGGCAAAGTCGCCAAACACCAATGTGGGCCGGCACAGATTGGCGTTGCGCTCGCGCCCGGAGAGCAACAGCCGGGCGGCAGAGCCGAACTGCTGCGCATCAATCATCACCACCTGGAACGCCTCGGTATGCCCGATGCGCATCAGGGTCAATGCGTCGTCGAACCGCACGCAGGTTACGCCCTGCGAAGACAGGCATGCTGCTATGTAGGTGAAACTGGATGGGTTGGTGGTGAGTACGGCAAATTTCATGGCAAGCCCCGACGGTGCGGGGCTGATCAACACGTCTACCCCGCTGTTGTGTTTCGCCACAGGATAGCGATCACAGTGTGTTCATCCATCCCTATGACTAGCGATGCGGCGGCGATGGCGGCCGACCCTCGACCATTGAGCGGCAGCCCATGTGATCCGCTCAGCACCACCCAGCGGCAGCCGTGACAGGCGCCAAGGGTCAAAGGATCAGGATGAGAAATCCGTGATCACCGTCACCCCGGCGGCTTCAAACCTGTTCATGTTGGTCAATGCCTCGATCGATGCGCTGAGGCTGATCTCCCTGCGCACCATTCGCCCAGGCTGCAGCTTGCCCGTGCGGATCATGTCGAGCATGGGGCCATAGCGATGGGCCTGCATGCCGTGGCTGCCCAGAATCTCCAGCTCATGCGCGATGACCTTGCTCATGGGCACTGCGGGTGTCGTGTGATCGCCCAGCATCAGGCCAACCTGCACATGCTTGCCACGCCGGCGCAGATTGCTGATGGAGTTGAAGCAGGTGGCGGGGTTGCCCAGCGCGTCGAGCGACACATGCGCGCCGCCTTGCGTGATGCCCCGCACGGCCTCAACCACGTCAGACTCGCGCGATGCATTGACCGTTGCGACGGCACCGAGCGCACGCGCCAACTCCAACGCGCTGTCAGAAATGTCGATGGCCACGACATTCGCGCCGATGGCGTTGGCGATCATGATGGCCGACAGGCCCACGCCGCCGCACCCGTGCACCGCAACCCATTGGCCGGCCGAGGTCTTGCCCTGGTCGACAACCGCACGAAACGCCGTCACGAAGCGGCAACCGAGGCTGGCCGCCGTGGTGAAGTCCAGGTCATCAGGCAAGCGCACGAGGTTCAGGTCGGCATAGCCAATGCCGACGTATTCAGCAAACGAGCCCCAGTGCGTAAAGCCGGGCTGAAACTGTTGTTCGCACACCTGTTGATGCCCCGCATGGCATTCGGGGCAGTGACCACAGCCGGCCACGAACGGCACCGTTACACGGTCACCGACCTTCCAGCGCGTTACATCCGCGCCCACCGCCGCAACCACGCCGGCCAGCTCGTGACCCGGCACGTGCGGCAGCTCGATATCCGTGTCGTGGCCCATCCAGCCGTGCCAGTCGCTGCGGCAGACGCCGCTGGCCATGACCTGCACGACCACGCCATCCGATGCCGGAGTCGGGTCGGGAACGTTCATGTGCTTCGGCACGGCGCCGAAGGCTTCGTAGACAATGGCTTTCATGATTGCAACGCTTGGCGGATAAGCGTTGCAATATAAGCCCCAGCAGCCGAAAGTACCTTTCTAATTTGAGGGCGTTTCTGGAGTCTTTCGAAGCGCCCTTTCCAATTCCGACACGCCGTGGAAAGGAGATTTCATGGAAGCACTCGACACCATCGATCTGGGCCTTTTGGATCAGCTCCAGCAGGACGGACGCGTCTCCAATGCCAAGCTGGCGGAGCGCTTTTCGTTGAGTGAAGCGTCATGCTGGCGGCGGCTCAAGCGCCTGGATGATGCGGGCCTGATCGAGGGCTATCACGCGGCGCTCGACCGTCGCAAGCTTGGGATGGGCGTGATGGCCTACGTGCAGATCATGTGCACCCAACACACCGAAGAGGTGACGGCGGAGTTTGAACGGCTCATCCTGGCCAGCCCCAACATCCTGGCCTGCGACAACACCACGGGCGAAGCCGACTACCTGCTCCAGGTGGTCGCCACCGATCTGGACGACTACAGCCGCTTCGTTGAAAAGGTCTTGAGAAAGCTGCCCGGTGTGTTTGGCATCCGCTCGAACATCTCGCTTCGTCAGGTGAAGTCGACCAAGCGGTTGCCGATTGTCTGAGGCTTTCATGCTCTGCTGCTCTGCTGCGGCGCAGCGTCACCAGACCAACGTCTTTTTAAGAAACCGATTTGAGGATGTTTGAATTTCCAGCAACCAAACCGTTGCCCGCACAGCACACATGTGCACGCGCACATACATTATTTCGGTAGTCCGCCGACTGTGATGGCGGCAAGGCCGATGGCACTGCGTGAATCCACGCCCACCTTTCTCATGATGTGCCCGACGTGGGTGCGGACCGTCCAGTAACTGATGTTCAGGGCCAGGGCGATCTGCTTGTCTGACATGCCCTTGAGCATCAGGTGGCAGACCTCGCCTTCGCGCGCGGTCACGCCAAACCGCTGCTGGAACCACGCAGACGACCCCACCACCCGCGCGATCAGGTGAACCCGATACACCGGCGCGACGCAGCTGTCCTCACCCGGCCGCTCCACGCAAAACTCGAAGCCGTTCCACTGCGCGTCGCGCGATCCGTTGGCGACTGCAGCCAATTCGACATAGAGCGCATCACGCTCCTCACTGCTGACGCCGGCGAGGATGGCGCGGGCCTTTGCGTTAGGCTGGGGTGGCGACGTGCCGTTCAGCTCAAACGTGGGCGTGTGCATCTCGGTATCGGCGCCGACTTCCTCCGACTCCTGAATCACGCGAAGCTGCTGGGCATTCAGCAGATGCGGCTTCAGGAGGCTGAGCAGCAAGATCTCTCGCTCGCCGAAACGCTTTTTTGGGTCACTGGTGCTGAATCGATAGTCCAGCAGCATCCCGTTGGCGTAGGGCAGGCGCAGGCTGACGCCCGGATACGCCTGATGCCGACAGAGATAGTCGGTGAAGTACTCCGAGCGGCCCCATTCCGCACGGGAAATCTTCCGCTCGATCACCACGGGTTCAAAGCTGTCTTGGAGCAGCTCCGCGATCGGATCGAGTGCATGGAAATAGTGTCGATACTCGGCGCGCATGCCCTGGTCCCGGCCCCACAAGGCGCTGGAATGTGGGTGGTGGGCACCGCCCGGCCACCAGAACAACTGCGCCATGAGATCGACATGCAGCAGCGACCCGAGCTTTTGGATCAGCTCGGGGCGTTCGACAAGGCTGCCGCTCGAGGGCTCATGAAGACGCCCCGTGATATCGAGCAGCGCACGCAATTCTGCAGTGGAAAGATCCATCAATGGCTTGGCCGGCCTACTACCGGGTGCTGAGTCTGGGAATTCGGTGTGGTGATCTGGTCACGCGTGTCAGCACCAATACAAATAAGACTATCGGCATAACGGCGCTGGGCTATAGCCGGTGCACCTTAGTGGTGCCGAGCGCTGCTGATTTCTGGTCAAAGCAGGATTTGGCCCACCCCGCGTAACGCACCCGCCCCGCACTGACCATCGCTATCCATAGCGATGGTTGCCGGCCGCCCGATTTTGCGATATTGCGCCTGCGGAGGACTGTCTGTTGGCTTTGAACCGGCACCCCGCGGCCTTAACCGAAGTTGCATCGTGCTTTTCTGGGGGGAACCCGCATGCCAGCGCCACTACTATCGTCGACCAGCCTGCCGGACTTATACCGCACCAGCCTTCCATCAACCGCCATGGTTGCGCGTTGGGACGCGGCGCCCGCACCGCTGGCCGTCATATTTCTGGACAGCTCGCTACTGAACGACTCCACCTGGCTGCCATCGCAGACCACGTTGCAGCCGATGGCGCTGGAAGATGTGCAGCAGATGCTGAACGGCGCATTGCAACCGCCCGTGCCGGCCGGCGGCGTGGGTGCTGACACATTGCTCGCCCATGCGGAGCCCAGGCCCCTTACGCGCCGCCAACACGACATTCTTCAAGAGGTGGTTTGCGGCCGCTCGAACTCTGAGATTGCGGAACGACTGCATATCAGCGTCGAAACCGTCAAAACCCACATGCGCCAACTGCTCGCGCGGCTGGGTGCGCGAAACCGCACGGAGCTGGCGACGATTTATCAACGCAGCCAACAGGTGAGCTAAGCGGGGCATCTAACGGCGCACCGGGTTCTGAACTCCACCTTCCGAGCTCCGAGCTCGGCGTGTCGAGTTCTGAACTCCATCTTCCGAGCTCCGAGCTCGGCGTGTCGAGTTCTGAACTCCACGTTCCGAGCTCCGAGCTCGGCGTGTCGAGCTCTGAACTCCATCTTCCGAGCTCCGAGCTCGGCGTGTCGAGCTCTGAACCCCATCTTCCGAGCTCCGAGCTCGGCGCGTCGAGTTCTGAACTCCATCTTCCGAGCTCCGAGCTCGGCGTGTCGAGTTCTGAACCCCACGTTCCGAGCTCCGAGCTCGGCGCGTCGAGCTCTGAACTCCATCTTCCGAGCTCCGAGCTCGGCGCTCGGCTCTCAAAGCTCCGATGTATCGGACCTCGGACAGCGGCGCTCCGCCCTCTGAGGGCGGCATTCGACAGTTTTAGCTCGGCAGTCGACCCTCTAACCTCGGCACGCGAGTGTTTGAGCTCGAAATTTTGAATGTCTGAGAGCGGCGCTTGGGTGTTGGCGCTCGGCGTATGGGCCTCGGACCGTGGCGGTCGGGCCTTTGAGTGTCGTGCTCGGCCTGCTGGGCTCGGCACGTAAAGGATTGGGCGTTGCGCCCGACGCTAGCGCCCCCGCCCGTCGCGGGTTCGCTTTTACTGCTGTTTTAGTTATTTCTTCTTGCGGTTCACGCGGTCCAGCACTTGCAGCACTTCCCACCGGTACAGGTCAACTGTCACACCATCGAGCGTGGTCAGCATGTAGGCCCCAATCGCGTCCATGAACCCGGCCTGGTAATCGAGGGCCTTGTCCTTGACGTGGAACTGAAGCTCAAAGCGCAGCGTATGCGGCTCGAACTGGCGGTGCATCTTCATGTGCATCTGCGTGCGCCGCAGATAATCCCGCGCGCTCAGGGCGCCTTGTGCATACAGGATGTTGGTCTCAAGGCTCATCGGGCACCTCCGGACGGAGGACGTTGCGCGATGCAGGTGGAACAGCAATTTGCAGGGCGATGCCCGCGTGGGATGGGTACGGCTTGGGTCGGTTGATCCATTGTCTTGCCTCTGGTTGAGTGAGGAGCCACCCACC